>CAWJZR010000005.1:285000-317053 GCA_963847435.1 uncultured Alphaproteobacteria bacterium
GCAGACATGAGTAACGAAAGGAGTGTGAGAAACACTCCCGCCGAAAGTCCAAGGGTTCCTGCGTAAAGTTAATCTGCGCAGGGTTAGCCGGCCCCTAAGGCGAGGGCGAAAGCCGTAGTCGATGGGAACCACGTTAATATTCGTGGGCCAGTGGGTGAGTGACGGATGCTGTATAGTTGTTCGAGGCTTATCGGATTGGCCGGGCAGCGAAAGTGTCCCAGGAAATAGCCCCCACATAGACCGTACCCGAAACCGACACAGGTGGACTGGTAGAGAATACCAAGGCGCTTGAGCGAAGTGTGCTGAAGGAACTCGGCAAATTACCTGCGTAACTTCGGGATAAGCAGGCCATCGCTTCTGGGCAACCAGGAGGCGTGGGGCACAGACCAGGGGGTGGCGACTGTTTAGCAAAAACACAGGGCTATGCTAAGTCCAACGACGACGTATATGGCCTGACGCCTGCCCGGTGCTGGAAGGTTAAGAGGAGAGGTGCAAGCTTTGAATCGAAGCCCCAGTAAACGGCGGCCGTAACTATAACGGTCCTAAGGTAGCGAAATTCCTTGTCGGGTAAGTTCCGACCTGCACGAATGGCGTAACGACTTCCCCACTGTCTCCAGCACATCCTCAGTGAAATTGAATTCCCCGTGAAGATGCGGGGTTCCTGCGGTTAGACGGAAAGACCCCGTGCACCTTTACTGCAACTTTGCACTGGCAATCGTGTTTGCATGTGTAGAATAGGTGGTAGGCTTTGAAGCAGGGGCGCCAGCTCTTGTGGAGCCGAAATGTGAAATACCACCCTTATGAACATGGTTGTCTAACCGCGGACCGTTATCCGGTCCCGGGACAGCGCATGGTGGGCAGTTTGACTGGGGCGGTCGCCTCCTAAATGGTAACGGAGGCGTGCGAAGGTGGGCTCAGGTTGGTCGGAAATCAACCGTCGAGTGCAATGGCATAAGCCCGCCTGACTGCGAGACTGACAAGTCGAGCAGAGTCGAAAGACGGTCATAGTGATCCGGTGGTTCTGTGTGGAAGGGCCATCGCTCAACGGATAAAAGGTACGCCGGGGATAACAGGCTGATGATTCCCAAGAGTCCATATCGACGGAATCGTTTGGCACCTCGATGTCGGCTCATCTCATCCTGGGGCTGGAGCAGGTCCCAAGGGTATGGCTGTTCGCCATTTAAAGAGGTACGTGAGCTGGGTTCAGAACGTCGCGAGACAGTTCGGTCCCTATCTGCCGTAGGTGTCGGAGAATTGAGAGGATCTGTCCCTAGTACGAGAGGACCGGGATGGACGCACCTCTGGTGGACCTGTTGTCGCGCCAGCGGCACAGCAGGGTAGCTATGTGCGGACGGGATAACCGCTGAAGGCATCTAAGCGGGAAACCCACCTCGAAACGAGTTCTCCCTCGAGAGTCGTGGAAGACCACCACGTTGATAGGCCGGGTGTGGAAGCGCTGCAAGGCGTGCAGCTTACCGGTACTAATAGCTCGATCGGCTTGATTGCTCTCATTAAGCAATGCTCATCACAATGGCGCGAAAACGCGCCGGGCAGTACGAAAACCAAACGAAAACCAGAAGTCAAAACTCATTTCTCCGCTGACCTGGTGACTATGGCGGGGTGGCTGCACCCGATCCCATTCCGAACTCGGCCGTGAAACGCCCCAGCGCCGATGGTACTTCGTCTCAAGACGCGGGAGAGTAGGTCGTTGCCAGGTCTGCCGAGAAATGAGAAACAAATCAGATCCCTCTTCATAACCCAAACAAAAACGCCGCCCCAATCGGGCGGCGTTTTTGCTTTCCGGGATAGTTTTGGTAGTTACACCAAAGCCGTTTGAACATCTATTTCCGCGCGGTTTCTTTCTCACTTTAGTTATTGATCGGGCTCCCTCAGACACCCTCCTGGATCATTCGGTGCCGGCGACAATTCGCAATCGGGCCGCGGCCACCCCAGCGGAGATTGACCTGTTGGGCAAATCGACGATGACGCGCCTGCACCCTACGGAGTTCCAAGAAGGATCCGCTCCAGCTTCGTTGGATTGCACCGCCGATACTCCCAGAGGATGCGTAGCCAACGAGGGTTCCGCGCTCGACGCCTTAGGTTTCGTCGCAATGCGACCGTTTTGGATCGGTTAGTCCCGCCAAGAATTGGCCGCAGCAGTGATCCTTGCAGTGCTTTTGCGGTGGTCAACTTTAACTCGAGAAAATGGCACGCGCTCCGATTTGCTTGGAGTTAGAACCTACCGCGCCAAAGCATGCAGGTTTTACCTCCCGCCCGGTGGATGCCGGAAAGTATCTTTCCATCCCGCGGCAGATCTGGTTGTCCGGTTGAGCCGGTGACGGGTTTGCAAGTTACGGAAACTTCTCGGTAATCTGTAATGGCCCGGTAATTGCTGCCTAACCATAAGCCATGGCTGCGCCGGCCGCGCATTCATGGGCCAATCATGGGAGGGACGCCGGCAATGACCGAGACATTCTACGACGTGCTGAGGCGGCAAGGCATATCGCGCCGAAGCTTCCTCAAATTCTGCTCGCTGACGGCGGCCTCGCTGGGCTTGTGCCGGAACTCGCGCCGACAATGGCGCACGCACTCGAAACGAAGCCGCGCACGCCGATTTTAGTCGACGAGATCATTGCGAAATACAAAGGGAACTTCATTCTTGCCTGCGAAGGCAATCCGCCTCTCAACGAGGACGGCATGTATTGCATCATCGGCGGCAAGCCCTACCTCGACAAGCTGAAGCGCGTCGCCAAGGACGCAAGGCGATCATCTCCTGGGGCTCCTGCGCCTCATGGGGCTGCGTGCAGGCCGCGCAAGCCGAACCCGACGCAGGCCGTGCCGATCACAAGGTCATCACGGACAAGCCGATCATCAAGGTGCCGGGCTGCCCGCCGATCCCCGAGGTGATGACCGCCGTGGTCACGTACATGGCGACGTTCGAGCAGATTCCCCGAGCTCGACCGCCAGGGTCGGCCGAAGATGTTCTACTGCGCAGCGCATCCACGACAAATGCTATCGCCGCCGCATTTCGACGCCGGCCAGTTCGTCGAGGCCTGGGACGACGAAGCGGCGCGCAAGGGCTATTGCCTCTACAAGATGGGCTGCAAGGGGCGGCATCGCCGCCGAGAACCTTCGCGTTCCGACAGCGCCGCGGTCGGCAGCATGGTGCGGTGAGCGCTCTTCGCGTGGTATTTCGAAGACCCGAATATCTTGCTCAGCCAATACATCACCGAATCAACCCGCATCCTGTTTCATCGCAACATTCAAAACAGGGTGCGCCTGATCGCGCCGTTTCTGCGTCTCGACCAAGATCCCTACTTGGTTATCAGCGAAGGGCGGCTCTATTGGATGCAGGATGCCTATACCACGAGCAACTGGTTTCCTTCCGCCGCCCCGCCCGTAGCGAACGGCACGATCAACTACATCCGCAATTCGGTCAAAGTCGTGATTGACGCCTATAATGGGGTCATCGACTTCTACTTGGTCGATCCGTCGGAACCGATGGCGGCAACCTACCAGCGCATATTCCCAAGCCTGTTCAAACCGTTCGCGGCGATGCCGGTGGATTTGCGAAAACACATCCGCTATCCGGAAGACCTCTTTCGGATGCAAGCACAAGTTTATCGCGCGTATCACATGGAGAAACCCGAAGTTTTCTACAACCGGGAGGATCTCTGGCAATTTCCGCGCGAACCAACTAGTTTTGATGGCACCGATGCTGCCGAGATGTCTCCCTATTACATCATCATGCGTTCGCCTGGGGAGAAGCGAGCCGAATTCTTCCTGTTGCTCCCCATGGTGCCAAGCCAACGCCAGAACATGATCGCGTGGCTGGCCGCTCGCTGCGACCCGCCGGACTACGGCAAGCTGATCGTCTACCAGTTCCCCAAAGACAAGCTCGTTTACGGGCCATCCCAAATCGAGGCGCGTATTCACCAGAACACGGAGATCTCGCAGCAGATCTCGCTGTGGAACCAGATGGATCGAAGGTCATCCGCGGCAATCTTCACGTTATTCCGATCGAGAATTCACTGTTGTACGTCTCACCCCTGTATCTGCGCGCGGACACCGGCCAACTCCCGGAACTGAAGCGCGTGATCGCGGCCTCCGGTGACCGTGTCGTCATGGAGGAGACACTGTCCGGAGCTCTGGCTGCGCTGTTCAAGGAGGCCGCGTCAGGCATTCATTCGCCGGCGGCGCCGGAAGGAGCGTTGGCAGCCGACGCCATCACAGTGCGAGCACGGGAGGCCCTCAGCCACTACGATCGCGCGCTCGAGCGATTGAGAGCCGGTGACTGGAGTGGCTTCGGCGCAGAGCTGGATGCCTTGCGGCCGCTGCTCGAACAGTTAAGTCAACGCCCCAGCGGTCGATAGCAGCACGTCGGGCGGAGGCGCTGGCCATCGCCTGCGACGTCCATCCACTCAGCAATTTCCGCGTGCTCAGAGCGTGCATGGCAGTGAGGCTCGCCTCGTGCCTGCAGCGGGCTCTCCCCGAGCGGCGGCGGAAGTCTCGCCTACAAACCTGATTATGTATCGCCACCGGCTGGTCACCTGACTGCGCTCTCGGCTTTTCACATCGCGAGAATTTGATCGGGTGTCACCCCTTGCAGGACTAGAGTAATCTTTCGCGCTTGTTTTCGGCCCACCGGGCCCAAAGGGGCGCAATGGCTCAGGCGCTTATCGTGTATTCTGCGCCGCGCTTGAAGTCTCGCCCCATCGTGCTGCGCAATCGGATGGGAGTGACCTTTATGTTTCTCAATTGCGGTACCGTTGACGACGTCCTCAAGTCCATCAAGGACAAGGACGTACGGATGGTCGATCTGCGCTTCACCGATTTACCCGGCACGTGGCAGCATTTCTCGGTCCCCTCGGGGGCACTCGATGCAACGGCGCTCTCCGATGGGATCGGCTTCGACGGGTCGTCGATCCGGGGCTTCCAGGAGATCCAAGAAAGCGACATGCTGGTCGTGCCCGACCCGGCGACAGCCATTCTCGACCCGTTCGCTGCTGACACCACGATGGACCTGATCTGCAACATCAGGGACCCCGTGACCGGTCAAAGCTACAACCGCGACGCCCGCTACATCGCCCAGAAGGCCGAGACCTACCTCAAGACCACCGGTGTGGCCGATACCGCCTATTTCGGGCCTGAGGCGGAGTTTTTCGTGTTCGACGATGTGCGCTACGGGCAGGGCATGAACTACGCCTTCCATGAGGTCAATTCGAGGGAAGGGACGTGGAATACCGGCGAGGAGGAGTGTCCGAACCTCGCTCACAAACCGCGCCAAAAGGAGGGCTATTTCCCGGTTCCACCCGTCGACAGCATGCAGGACCTGCGCACCAAGATGGTGCTGACGCTGGAGGCGCTGGGGATCAAGGTCGAGGCGCATCACCACGAGGTGGCGACGGCGGGCCAAGCCGAGATCGACATGCGGTTCACCACGCTGACGCGCATGGCCGATAACCTGATGCTGTACAAATACGTGGTGAAGAACGTCGCGCGCAAACACGACATGACCGCGACCTTCATGCCCAAGCCACTGTTCGAGGACAACGCCTCGGGCATGCACGTGCATCAAAGCCTGTGGAAGGGCGGCACCAACCTATTTCACAGCGAGATACAATACGCGGGCCTCAGCGAACTCGGTCGCAACTACATCGGCGGGCTGCTGCGCCACGCCTGGGCGCTGTGCGGCTTCTGCGCTCCCACTACCAACTCCTATCGCCGGCTCGTGCCGGGCTACGAGGCGCCAATCAATCTGGTCTACTCGCAGCGCAACCGGTCCGCCTGTTGTCGCATCCCGATGTACTCGCTCGAACCCGCGCGCCAAACGTATTGAGTTCCGAACGCCCGATCCCTCCTGCAATGGCTACCTGGCATTCGCGGCCATGCTGATGGCCGGCCTCGACGGCATCGAGCACCACATCGATCCCGGCGCGCCCATCGACAAGAATCTGTATGATCTGCCGCCTGCCGAGGCGCACGACATCAAGTCGACGCCGGGCTCGTTGCGACAGGCACTCGACGCGCTCGAGGCCGACCATGGCTTCCTGCTGCGGGGCGATGTCTTCACCAAGGACGTGATCGAAACCTGGCTAAGCTACAAGCGGGAGAGGGAGGTCGATGCCATTGCGCTGCGCCCGCACCCCTACGAGTTCCACCTCTATTACGATATCTAGCCGGCTATTAGCGACCGCGCCCCGATTGGCCTGCAGAGTATGGCCAATTCCGCGGTCGCGCGAATGACACATGGTTCCCACACGTGAGCAGAACCGTCGAGACACACTACGGCGCCGTCGATGCCGATGTGCTGGCAGAGCTCCAGCAGGAATTTGCCACCTCCGAACTGCTTGCGGCTCTCGACACGCTCGGCATGGTCGCTGCACGGGAGAGGCGGCTCCGCGCGAGCCTCGCGCGGCTGCACGCCATGGCGAGCCATGAGCTGCGTGGCGCTCCGCAGACCGTCACCGGCGAGGAGCCGATCTGGCAGCTGGCGCAAGAGATCGCCGACGAGCTCGAGGGCTGCATCACAATCCTTGCTCACATCGCCAAACTGGTCGATCGCCTTGGTCAGCTGCGGCCGCATTGAGAGGGCCCGGCCTCGAGGAATGTCCTCCCGCTCCGGATGGATCAACCCTGTGTTCGACAAAAGGCGACGTCATGACGCCCGAGGGCGCAAGGCCCAATAGGCGGTCGTTGGGGTGGCGCGCGTGCTGATCAGCGCCCCGACGCGCCGATCGCCGCAATGTGCTCGCTCTGCGGACAGGCAGCGAAGACTGGAAGCAGGATGATCTCGGTGACGTACGCTTGCACCGCGCCGTGCCGGCGTCGCAAGTGCGGAGACTGAATGCCGCGTGCGGCGGCGGTCATTCATTCCCAATTCATTATATGAAACTGGGTTCGCCAAGCAGATCTTCGCATCGGAAAAAACGAAACGGAAATATTGCGAGGATGCAGGCGGATCATGCGGCCGATGTGCTGTTGCTAGTTTGACGCCTCGCGGTGGCGACAATTTAGCCATGTTTTAGTTTAGCCTGATATTTTGGCCAAAGCGCAACAGTCATTTCTGATTTACAAGATTTGGTCGCAATTTACTTATATTTTTAAGTTAGGCAGTCACCGAAGCTGGGCAACCAGCTCAGTGGCGATTAGTAGTATCGGGTGACGGTTCGAGATATGCCTCGCATTGATCGTAGGTCCGCCCTGAAGTTAGCGCTCGGCGCCACAGTCTTTCATTTCCCCGCGAATGAAGTCGCAGCAACCGAGGGCGGCCGGCAGGCCTTGCTGCTGGATCCATACGGGCGAGGACCGATCGGCCGTGATGAACTTTTATCGCCCAATCCCGTGTTGTTCTGGAACGACGCTAGTTTGCAGCTTGTGGCGCTTGACCACAGTATTGATGCAAAGGAATTGCGCACGCCTGGTCCATGCGCAACTGCAAGAGCCTTAGCCCTTGTGCATTGCGTCATGGCAGATGCTCTCGCCTGCGTCTCTCCAGTGCCGTTTGGCGGATATTTCATCCGGCAGAAGGTTTCGTTGCGTGGCTTGCCGGATGCCTTCATTGGAGGTGCAGTGTCCGGAATGCTGCAATATATCTACAATACGCCAGCCCATGCACATTTGATCGCTTCACAGAGGCGACGCTTCCTCGGGCAGTTTGACCGCGAGGCGATGACGGCTTGGGATGCAGGCTTGGAGTTTGCGTTCAACGAGACTTACATTTCCCGCTGGAACTGGCCGACCATCCACTATGCTCTTGTTGGAGCACCCAGTCTCTACTCGCGCGGTCCGCACAGCCATGATGTCGATCCATTCAATCCGGATCAGGGTTTCTATGGAGCGAGGTGGAGCCGGATCGCTCCGCTTGCGCTCCGGTCCGGCGACTTCGCTTTCGTCGCTCCGGGCGCCCCACCGCGAGAGACGGATAGTGAGTATGTCCGGGATCTGCGGGAGGTCGCCGAGTTGGGCATGCTGCATCCTGGGGGACCGACACCCGAGCAGGTGAACCTCGGGTTATTCTGGGCCTATGACGGTGCCCGGTTGATCGGAAGCCCGCCACGCCTTTACAATGAAATCATCCGTCAAGTTGCTCAAAGTGATGGCATGTCTGTAGCGGATACGGCGCGGCTGTTCGCGCTTTGCAACCTTGCCATGGCAGATGCGGGCACTGTGTGCTGGACTGCAAAGTATTATTATAACATTTGGCGGCCAGTGCTTGGCGTTCCCTATGCTTTCGGCAAGCGGGTGGGAGAGTGGCTGCCATTCGGCGCGCCACGCACCAACCCGGCTCAGTTCGCGTCTGATCAGAACGCGCAGACATATTCGACGGCGCAAAGCATGATGGGTGGAGGCGAGTTCCGCTCTTTGCCCGCACCTACCAGTGGCGTGCTGAGCTACAGGTCAGCGGCCTTCACCCCGAATTTCCCCTCCTATCCCTCAGGTCACGCGAGCTTCGGCGCGGCTTGCTTCAACATGTTGCGCAGGGTGCGGGCCGAACGAGCCCTGACGAGAAGTTTTCCCGACCGCATCGATCATGCGGACCCCTTCATTTCCGCCGAACTGGACGGCGTCTCAATTGACAACTTTAGAAACGTTCCACGTCCCTTTGTTCCAATACGCTACGAGAGCATCCAGCAGATGATTCGCGACAATTCTCGCAGCCGCGTGCACCTTGGCGTACATTGGAATTTCGACTGCGATCGAGGGGAGCGGTCCGGAGCCCGGGTGGCCGAGTGGATCTACCGCCGGGCCTACGTGAAGCTCGATTGAGATCAGATATTATCCGTCGCCAGTTGCGAACGATCTCTCCGGCGAGCTGCCAATTCGGAGAACAAGTGGGATCGCCAGCAAGACACTTAATCGCCGTGGACCGCAGGAACGGCTGCCGTCAGACTGACCTGAGACCCTTCATTCCTGCACTCGGCTAGCCGCCTGCCCCGGCTGCGGGCGGCCGCGAGAGCAAGCCATCTTCCTCGCCCGATCGAAATAATCCGTTGGCGACCCAGCTGTATACTCGCTCGCCGCCGAATACGTAACCGCCGCGATGCGCGTTGCGGTTCTCAGCCCGGCCGCGCGGGTGCAGCGTTTATGATAATTTGCCCGTCCAGGTGTGCTCAAACCAAAGTGGGCGGCACAACTTTGCTCAGCTTGGTCTCGTATTGGCTAGTACACTTGTGACGTTATGGCAGCGCAGCCTCCAGAGAGCCGCATCGAGCGAGCGAGCGAATTGGTCCAAGCTTCCGGTGTCCGAGTTGAAGGCAACTTTGATTTACGACGGTGCCTGCGGTGTCTGCCGCTGGTGGGTCGGCTATTGGCAGCAG
Organism: uncultured Alphaproteobacteria bacterium; assembly: GCA_963847435.1. Classification (GTDB taxonomy): domain Bacteria; phylum Pseudomonadota; class Alphaproteobacteria; order Rhizobiales; family Hyphomicrobiaceae; genus CAWJZR01. The sequence goes on from CAWJZR010000005.1 coordinate 294,321, forward strand.
CTCACCGGCGGGCAGGTGCTCTATCGTGCATACCAGGAAGCGGCGGACGATTTCCCCGAGATACCACGCGACGCGCTCGCTCGCGCGATCTGGCTCGTCGAGCCAAACGGTTCGCGGTGCTCGGCAGCGGCGGCCACGTTTCAACTCTTGAGCTTTGCGCCCGGCCACGGCGGTTGGTGGTGGGCCTATCGGCGGTTGCCGGGCTTCGCGCCGGCGACGGAGCGGGCCTATGCGGTTTTGGCCAAACGGCGCGGCGCGCTCGCTGCTCTGACACGCCTCATGTGGGGATCAGTCCCTACGCCGTCGCGGCACGCTCTGATCAGCTGGGCTTTCTTGAAAGGGTTGGGGGCAATCTACGTCGCAGCCTTTGCGTCACTCACGGTGCAGGTTCTGGGGCTCGTTGGCCAATCGGGCATCCTCCCTCTCAGCGAGGACTTAGCTGCCGCTCGACAGGCGTGGGGCGCTGCGGCCTACTGGCGCATGCCCACCCTATTCTGGCTCGATTCCAGCGACAGCGCGCTCGTGACGGCGACGGTAATCGGTATCGTTGTGGGGATCCTGATCATCGCTGGTCGTTTGGTGACACCGGCGCTCATCGCGGGGTACGTGCTCTACCTTTCGCTCGTCTATGCAGGTCAGATTTTCCTCGACTACCAATGGGACCAGCTGCTGCTCGAGGCGGGGTTCCTGGGCATTTTCCTGGCCACCGGCCCGCCGATCGTCATATGGCTGTATCGCTGGCTGTTGTTCCGCTTCATCTTCCTTGCCGGACTGATGAAGCTCGTCTCGGGCGATCCGACGTGGCGCCAACTGACGGCGCTCGATTATCACTTCTGGACCCAGCCGCTGCCGACCCCACTCGCCTGGTACGCAGCGCAATTGCCTCGCATTGGGCTCGCAGGCGCGACGGCGGCGGTGTTGGTCATCGAGCTGGTTTTGGTTTTTCTAGCACTGCTGCCGCGCCGCCCGCGGTGTCTGGCGGCCGCCGCAATCCTGCTGTTGCAGCTGGCGATCATGGCCACGGGCAATTACGGCTTTTTCAATCTTCTCACCATTCTGCTCTGCCTGCCGCTGCTTGACGACGCTGCATTGAGCCGCTTGATCCCACCCCGCGTGGTGCTCCGGATGCACGCTAAGACCGCGCCGCCCGGGCGAACCGCCATCACCGCGGCGACAATTCTGGCGCTGGTCGTCGTGCCTCTCGGGATCGACCGAATCTGGCAGCCATTGACAGGCACCGGTCTCCCCATGATCAGCGAACTGACGCGAATTCTAACGCCGCTACAGATCGTCAATCCCTACGGGCTGTTCGCAACGGTCACGACAACCAGACCGGAACTCGTCTTCGAAGGCTCCGACGACGGCAAGGTCTGGCGCGAATATGCCTTCCGCTACGCACCTGGCCCCGTCGACCGGGCGCCGCGCTGGAACATTCCCTACCAACCGCGTCTCGACTGGCAGAGCTGGTTCGCAAGCTACGACAGTGCCTCATACAGCCCCTGGGTGGCCCGCTTCGCAATGCGCCTGCTTGAAGGTAACCCGGCCGTTCTTGAGTTGCTTGCGGATAACCCGTTTCCAGCTCAACCGCCGAAGTTCGTCAGGGCCCAACTCTACGAGTATCATTTTGCGATTCCGTCCCCGGCATCATCGAGTAGAAACTGGTGGGTGCGACGTATCGAGGGGCTCTATTTGCCGCCGACCAGCCTTTCCGATCTTGCGCGTAGTGTAGAGCCTCCGGGAGCCGTGCCGCCGCTCCCCGGCATGCGGCCTCGGTTCTGATGCTCAAGGGAGCCGGAGCGAGCGTGTAGGCCGAGTCATCTCCTACATGGTTCTCTTACGCGCATCCCGCCTTAGGGCCCTGGCGATGCAGTGCGCTTACCATATCCTGACACTGCATCCGGCGCTCTTTGAATTTTGTGTGTCGCTTGGGATCAGTGGTGCTTGAAACCCGGAGGGCCTGACGCCCGGCCCGACCCACAGCGATGAGCAGATGGAGTATTTGGTCACCTCGCTCACCGAGCTGTAGAAGGCGTGCCAAGTGAGCAGGGGCCAGATCAATCTCCTCGCGGCGCGGTAAATCAGTCGACGCAGCACTTGGCGTTTGTCAGTCCGAACGCAACATTGAAATTGATCTACTCAGTTCGACAGCTACTCTCCTTGGTCTTGAGCCAAGTCGAAAAGCCAAGTTGTTCAGAACGAGCTGATTTTCCGAACCTTTCCTTTTGAAGTACAAAATGCCAGAATTTTCGGGGAAATCGACCTCGGTGGTGCACATCAGAATTGCGCAACCGCGGCCTCACTGTTCAGCCGTCGTGAGATTGTGCCGCGTTGGCGCAAGAGCCGGAATGTTTACGCATGATGAGCAGTCACCGGCGATGCCGCCCAATGCCGCACGAAAGACTAAATCCCTCAACGGCTTAGCTCATGGAATGACGAGTCCGACTTCGTGGGGCGCGAGATTTTCAATCTGAAAAGACGGGTTCGATCCCTGACCCTCTAAGGCTCTGAGGTCGCCCCCTTCTGCGAATCCGGATGCTCCCCCTCAGCATCCGATACATAGCGGCGAACCAAGAGCTTTTCGATTGGACCACCGGCCAAGAGCACAACGCCGACCAACAGGGTGACAATTGTTGCCACGCGCCATGCTCCGAGCCCACAAAGTATGCCTGCGACGGCCGAGACCCACACCGTGGCGGCAGTCGTCAACCCATGCACCTTGTGGCCGCGTTCGCCATGGACGATCACGCCAGCGCCGATGAATCCGATCCCGGTGACGAAGCCCTGGATGATCCGGCTGGCCGCCGCAAGTTGATCACTGCCGCTCCCGGTTTCTAATGCAGCCACAACGAGCGCGGCGGCACCAAGGGAAACTAGTCCAAGGGTTCTGACGCCAATAAACCTGTGGTGCGCGAAGCGGTTGAGTTCGATCATGCAGCCAACCACTGCTGCTACTGTGAGCCGGATGCCGATGTCCGCTGAAATTCATGGTCGCATTCCAGGCCCGCCGTTAATCTCGTCGGCCAAGGTTTAATTGTGCTCCCCGCGCCGAAGCCGGAGGAGGTCATGGTGCTCGCCGGCGCGCCCCGAGGAACTTCTGCGCGCTGAAGCCGAAGCGCGTGTTTAGGCGCTGGGCCGCGGCCTCGTGAACCGCGCGAGCGATGAGCTTGAAGCCTTGATTGAGAAACGCGTCCTTGAGGCGGCGGGCGCGGAACACGTCGAGGAGCGCCCGAAATCTCAGTGCCACCGCAAGCCTCGTCTTGGGATCGTCTGCGAAGCGGTCCCAGACCTCGCTCTCGATTGCGCGCACCTCCTGCTCTTGGAGCTCTTCGAGCCCTGTGAGCAGCGCGGAGCCGTGCCCCTTCGCAATTGCAAGCCGCATCGGCACGATGAGCGCATCCGCGGGCACGGGCGCGACGTCGGTCGGATCGATGGTGCCGGTCTCGAACGTGCTTGCCATGGACTTTGCCTTTCCAATCCCCGCGCCGTCACGGGCTGGCAGCCGGTTCAGCGTCAATTCTTTTGCAGGGAAGCGCCAAGCGTCGGAACCCGGTAACGGGCAGTAGATTCGACGCGTCGTATGCAGCCCCTCGAATCGACAGCTTGTAAGCCGGAATCCCGCTTCATGCGGCCAAGTCTAGGGAGGAAACACACAAGGAATGCGGCAAACCGCGGTTGCGATGTTGCACTGCACAATTTAGCGGTTGGCGTGCAATGGGCCAAGCCCCACTTTGACGCAGGCTGCGGCTCCGCCGCGAGCGATAGCCGTGTTGGTGATGCCCCAGGGATCAGGTGGCGCTTTGGCTGACTGTCGGTGGTGACGATGACTCGATCCGTCGGTAAACTTTACAGAGGCACGACCTCGGTCACGCCGATCGACCGGATCGCATCCGCGACAGACTTGCCTTGCGCGGTCAGCACGTCCACCTGCCGCAACTTGGCCACGATCTTTTCCGGCTTGGTCGAAGTCCGCCTTCCAGGCGGCGGCCATTTCTCCAGCGTCACCAGCCGGCGGATGTTGAAGACGAGTTTTATGAGCCCGATCTTGGCTTTCGCCCGCGCGATGCCGATGGTGCGCACGAGGCCGGTGCTGAGCGCCAAACACATGCCGCGGATCTTGCTCTTGGCCTTGTTCGCCGCCATGCGCTTTTGTCAGTGGGCGGAGATGGATGCGGCGCGCAAGCCGCGCGCTTTCAGATTCGCTCTCGGCTTCGGCCGAGCGGTAAGCGCTGTCGGAGTAGACGTCGGCCGAGTGAGTCGTACGCCGTGCTTTCCCAGCGTGGTTTGATGGTGCAAACCTATGCAGTGCCACGGGACATCTGGAATAGAAGGCGAAGCGGAGAACCGATGGACAGCACCCCTTCGAAGGTTCAGAAGGGCGCCATTTTGGGCGCGCTCGGCGTGGTTTATGGCGATATCGGAACCAGCCCCCTCTACGCATTTAAAGAAGCCGTAAAGGTTTCGGCGGCAGGGGGTCCCCCGACGCCACAATCGGTCCTCGGTATTGTCTCGTTGATCCTATGGGCCCTGATCGTCATCGTTTCTCTCAAATACGCGATTCTGATCCTGAAGGCTGATAACCAAGGCGAGGGTGGTATCGTAGCCCTGATCGCGGTCCTGGGCGTTCGAGGTGCATCGACTCGGACATGGCGGGGCTTCCTTCTTGGAGCCGGCCTTCTGGGTGCTGCCTTGCTCTACGGCGACGGAGTGATTACGCCCGCTATCTCTGTCCTCAGCGCCGTGGAGGGGCTCAAGGACGACGCCCCGTTCTTAACGCCGCTCGTTGTCCCGATAACTATAGGAATCCTTATTGCTCTTTTTCTCATCCAGAGCCGCGGCACTGGCTTCATCGCCAAGCTGTTCGGCCCGATTATGCTGGCTTGGTTCCTTCTGCTCGCGGTTCTGGGACTAGTGCACATTCTTCACGCGCCACGCGTGCTGGCGGCACTCAGTCCTTATTATGCCATGCACTTTTTAACAAACGAGGCGCCCGCGATCAGTTTTGCCGTACTTGGAGCCGTGTTTTTAGCCGTGACCGGCGGGGAGGCAATGTACGCCGATATGGGACATTTCGGACGTACCCACATCCGGCTGGCGTGGTTTGGGATCGTGCTTCCCAGTCTCGCCCTCAACTACTTCGGGCAAGCGGCCTTGCTCATGTCAGAGCCTGCGGCGATCCATAGCCCATTCTACCGGCTTGCCCCCGGTTGGATGCATTATCCGCTTGTCCTGTTTGCGACGGCTGCAACTGTCATCGCATCGCAGTCGATCATCTCCGGGGCATTCTCTCTCACCCAGCAATCGGTGCAGCTTGGCTTCTTGCCGAGCATGCGAATCTTGCACACGAAAAGCGAGGAGAAAGGGCAGATATACATTCCCCTGGTGAATTGGCTGCTCGCGTTGACAACGCTTGGAGCGGTCCTCGGGTTTGGCTCGTCGGAAAGGCTGGCAGGTGCCTATGGCATCGCCGTATCTTTGTTGATGGCAATAACGACGGGACTGGCCACGTTGATCGCGCTCAAGTGGGGGTACAATCCTATCCTGGTGGCTTTGGCCAACGGCTTCTTCCTGGTTGTTGATTTGATTTTCTTTGCTGCGAATTCGACTAAGCTCTTCGAAGGCGGTTGGTTTCCCCTTCTTCTTGCGGGGATTGTCGTATTCCTCATGTTCACGTGGCGGACCGGACAGAGGCTCATAGAGCAAGCTCGATCTCATCTCAGACAAGGCGAGGCCGAGTTCGTGCGGTCCATCGCGGCCGATCGACCCGTGCGGCTCCCCGGAACCGCAGCCTTTCTTACCCCTGCAACCAGCGGTATTCCCTTAATTCTTAAACACAACATGAAGCACACGCATGCCCTCCATGAACGCATACTTTTCGTATCTACCCGAACGACGGAAGTTCCACGCCAACCTCTCGAAAAGCGGTTTGAAGTCGTTAAGGTGGCGGACAAGATTACCCGGATAATCCTGTTCTTTGGATTCATGGAAAGTCCCCACGTCCCCGAGGCGCTTCAACTCGCGGCCGCTCGTGGTGCAATCGAACCATTTGAACCGCGCGAGGTCTCCTACTATCTGGGCCGCGAGACCTTGATCCCGTGCAAACACGTACCGGGAATGGCGAAATGGAGAGAGGAAATCTACGTTTTCATAAAGCGCAACGCCGAGCGATCCGCCGCGCACTTCGGCATCCCTTCCACGCAGGTCATCGAGATCGGAATCGAAATAGACATTTGATTGGTGCTTTGGAGCTGTTTTGGCAGCCACCTAACGGCAGCCGCGGAACAGGGTAGGTGGAACGGCCGGGCCCTGGGAAACTACGCCGCCGGAGCGGGTCTCGGCCAGCGCGAGTGCATCAACGAACGTGTGGACAATCACATGGGAACTTTTCGAAAGGCGAAGATCACAACCACGCTCGTCGAGAAGCTGGAGTCAGATGAAACGGTGATGGACAGCGCGCTTGACGGCTTCGGCGTGCGGCGGCAGGGGGACGGCCGCGTTTATTTCGTTGGTCGCTTGGAGTTTCATGTCGTAAAGTGGCCGAGGCCCTCAACACTCGGCGCCGCGTCCTCAAGATCACCAAGTCGGTTTCAATCGAAAAACGCCCGACCCGACAGGCCGAGCGCGAGGCCCCGTTCAACCCTCAACCATTGCGCGCAAACCCGCCAGGAATGCGCAGCAGCCGTGCAGAAACACAATGAAACATATACCATTTAGCGCGACGAAACACAATTTAGCTGGCGGATCAAATGATGGCCAACTGAATGCCCAGACCATTGCACAGAGACTGGGCGGGCGGAAAGCCGATATTATCCGTCTCAGGCCCACGTTCTATTCCGCACCGACTACTCGCCCCCATGGTGCATGGTCCGAAAGCCTCCGTCGCCGGCCGACGCGGATTAGGGACGTGAGCCAGCATCGCGAAGATCCCAGCTCGATTAGGTTTAGACGCAATTATCGCAGAATGCTGGTACCGCAACTGACCGGACGCGAAGCGACGGGATGCGGAGCACACCGACACTGAACAGAAGTCCGAGGCTGACGAACCCGAGACCGCATAACTGCAACGTCGTTGGAACCTCGCCTGTCAGCGGAACGCCGAGCACGATAGCTACAGCGGGGATGAGAGCAGGAAATACAGCCGCCTTGCCAGCTCCGAGCACTTCGACAGCCTTCGAATACGCAATCACCGCAACTACGCCAGACAGCACTCCTTGCACGAGCACCTGTGCGATCAGCATTGGCATCGGAAGCACGATTATACGGTCGAATCCGACCCCTGCGACGTAGATTGGTAGATACACAGCGGCGGAAAGAACTGAAACAACGGCCGTACCCGCGATTGGTGAGATGCCCCAGCGACGCAAAAGGATCGTAAACAGAGCCCACATCAGACCGGCGCCGGCAAACATTGCATCGCCGATTGGTGTGACTGCGCCGCTCTTGAGAAGTCCCGGCCCCGCAATGATGGCAAGACCGGCAAGCATGATCGTGACGCCTATAATGCGGGCGACCGTCGGCCGATCTCGCAAGACCAGCGAAGCCAGCCCGATCGATCCGAGGGTCAGTGCAGCCGGCTGAACGACTGCGCCATGCGCCAAAGGCGCAAAGTTATAACCCGAAACGCCAATTATGATGAACAGAGGTCCGACGAGTAGCGCCAGGGCGCAAGCTCTCATGAGACCTATCCCCGCCATGCCCATCGCCCCAGAGCGTAGCAGCCACGGAAGCATAATAAGGCCGGCTACACCGTAGCGGATTGCGGCGATGTCCGTCGCGTAAAGGCCAACAGAGACCCCAGCGCGTGCGAGTGCGAAGTAGGAGCCCCAGATCACGGCCGCAAGCACACCAAGGGCAACGCCCGTGGCTTGCGGGCTTGCGAAAGCGAGCCATCGAGAAGGCCACATCCGCAGAGTGCAAAGGGTGCTCATGTTCATCCCCATGGTGTTTGGCATCCGGCTATTCGACCGGGCTCAGGTGAGTAGCGACCGGTCGGGCTGCCTTGGTGCGATCGCTCCGTGCGATTCCACTTGGAGTCGATCATGAAGCTGCCTTGTGCATACCCTCGTCGCGCCCTCCGAACGCCAGCAGACGTTGCGGTCGTCTTCCGATCGCAACGTCGCACATGCCCTCAATTGAATAATTGCTCCTGTTTTAATATCATCCATACGCTGGCCGTATGGATGGATCATGGATCTTCTCTCCCCGATGAAGACGTTCGTGCGTGTGGTGGAAGCCGGCAGCTTTACCGCTGTGGCAGCCGAACAAAACACCACCCAGCCCACGATTAGCCGCCAGATTGCAGCTCTTGAGGAGCACCTCGGCGCGCGGTTACTCACCCGCACGACACGAGCGCTGACGATTACCGACGACGGGCGGGCCTTCTACGACCACGCATTACGGGTGCTTGAAGCCGTAGCAGAAGCCGAAGGCGCCGTCGGCCGAAGGCGCGGTAATCCTTCGGGCCTGCTCCGCTTAGCAACACCCGTGGTCTTTGGCCGGCTTCATATCGTGCCACGTTTGCCGGCGTTCCTGGCGCGCCACCCCGATTTGTCGATTGACTTGGCCATGAGTGACACGTTTACCGACCTCGTCGAACAAGGCATCGATGTCGCCATCCGTGTGGGTGAGGTCAATGATCCGACTTTGATTGCCAAGCGTGTCGGCGTGGTCCGGCGCGTCACCGTCGCGTCGCCGAATTATCTGAAGAAGCGGCCGGCGCCACAATTGCCGGCGGATCTCGCCGAGCACGAGTGCATCGTAAACACGCGGCTCGCGACCGGCAACCGGTGGCTATTCGAGGGGCCGAACGGGCCGCTCACGGTCGAGGTCAACGGCCGCTTGCGCGCTGACAATTCGGAGGCAGTGCGCGAGGCCGTCCTCGGCGGTCTCGGCGTTGCCGTCATTCCGACTTTCGCGTTCTTCCGAGAATTGGAGTCGGGAGCCGTCACGGTTCTGCTGAAAGCTTATGAGCCTAAACAACTCCCGATGCACGCGATCTATCCGTCCAGCCGCTTCGTCCCCCTCAAAGTGCGCGCCATCATCGACTACCTGGCCCACGAATTTTCTCTCGATCCAAGGCTGTCCATGCATGAATTTTAGCTTTGCCAACGCTCCTCACGGCCTGAGCGCGGTCCCAGTCAGCGGAGCATTCCTCGCGGAAATATTCGTGAAACCCGTTATAGGCACCGACAACTCCGCAGAGGTACAGTCGCGTGACGAGGACAGCACGCGATTGCACTTGCCAGCAGCTCGCGTGATCCCGCCGCAGCGAGCAACTGTCGAAACAATCGCAAGGTCAGAAAACAGTGAGCACTGCGCTCATGGCACTGCGCACCGAATCACCCGCGCATTTGGCATCAAGCATCCATCTACTCGCTCCTATGGAAATTGTTTCAGGCGCGCTTAACGGCCGCTGTTCGTCTGGCCGGCGGGCTCGGCATTTTGGGCGGCGGCTACGGCGAAAAGGCCTGGCCGAAGCACGAGCTTGCCGCTCTCGCGCATCTGCTCGCAGTCAAGCCCGCTTCAGGGTTGGTTTCATCACTTGAGCGAAGCAGCCTGGGTTGTCGGATCTCGCACTCGCGGCTGGACGGCGTGCGATTATGCTGTCCTTCGGAGATCCCATTGGACTCTTACGCCCTCCAAGCAGGCTGGGACAAAGAAGGCTCTGGCAGTATAAAAGAAGGCTCAGGCGGTATATCGGGCTCGAATGATGGAACAGCAGAAAGTTCCCGAGCTTCCTGCGGGCGAGACGCCATTCACGCTTGGCGTTCGCGGTCGGTGCCCGCGCTGCGGGCGCGGCAAGCTTTTCGCGGGCTGGCTCCGACTAGCGCAGCGATGTGGTGTGTGTGGGCTAGACTACGGCTTTGCCGATCCTGCAGACGGCCCGGCCTTCTTCGCCCAATGGGCAGGATGTCTGCCGGCGATGGTGTTCGCGCTATGGATTGAGTTTCGTTACGCGCCTCCGTTCTGGGTCCACCTTGTAACGACGCTCCCAATTCTGATACTGCCTACATTGCTGCTACTTCGGCCGATAAAGGGTTGGCTCGTTTGTTCTCAGTACGTTTACAAAGCCGAAGAAGGCCGTTGGGAGATCGACTGATCAGTGCGCCGTGCCGTGTCTGAAGCAGCGGTACAATCGAGCAGTCCATGATCGAGTTCATTTCAAGGTGTCCGATACCGTTATTTGTCGGGCCAATGCGCAGTACAAGATGCAGGTCGGCCCGACCACACGGTTCTGAAAGTGTTCAGCACCGACGGGTTTGCTCTCGTTCCTCATTTTGAGGCCTGGCCTCGAACCACTACAAGCGTTAGTCGGCGCTGCCGAACAGCGCATCGCGGCCGGATTGGAAGCCGATGCGCAAACCCGCCCGCTGCACCCGCATTTTGAAGTCGGGCTCGTCGCTGCCTTCGAGCAGTAGGCGCGCCAGCACCCGCGACACGCCTCCTTGTCTCAAAGGCTCGGCCGCGCTGCCGCCGATGAATGCGAAACGCAACGACAACAGCGGCGAGGCGTGGTCCTCGGCCAGCCACGCCGTGATGCCCCCCGTGCTGGTGACGCGTTGGATGCCGCTCGCGAGAGCCGGCCGGCACCACGACGCCGCCGCGAGCGTAAGGAGCACGACGGCAAGCGATGCCGAAAGGCTCGGAGATGGGCCCATCGCGGACGGAGTTCGCCTCATCGCACTGCTCCCGATGCGGATGGTTGCGATGCGGTCGCCGCTTGCGGCGGCAGCAGCAGACCGGTGACCGATCGCTCGCGCGACAGATGCCTGCGAGCCGCCGAGCGGACGCTCTCGCTCGTTACCGCTGCCAGACGCTCTCTTTTCGACTCGATATCCGCGATCGAGCGGCCGTTGGCGATCGCCTCCGCGTAGAGCAGCGCGAGCGTCAGCTGATTGTCGCCGTCGAACACGTCGGCCGCTTCGATCACCGCCCGCGCCCGCGACAACTCGTCTTCGTCGATGCCCCGGCTCTGCGACGTCGCGGATTTCATCCTCGATCGCCTGCTCGATCGGCTCCAGCTTCTCGTCGATTGCCGCGACGGCGTAGAGCGCAATGCGCGTGCCGTCGCGCGTTGTCGACGTGCCGCCCTCAGTGAGAATTGCGGACCTGTCTCGCTCGACGAGGCGCTTGTGCAGCCTGCTGGTGTCTCCTTGCGCCAGCACGCGGACAAGGATCTCAAGCGCCTCTCGCTCGCCCGCCGGATCGTCGCCGGCGTCGATGGCCACGAAATAGGAGCGGAAAAGCGATGCGTTGGTGACGCGACCATCGACCAGCTCGACGCGGCGAGCAGCGCGAGGCTCAGGATCGCGTGGTCGAGCTTTGGGATCCACGATCTGCCCTGGCGGAATGGGGCCATAGGCTTCGCGTGCTAGGCGCAAAACGTCTCCAACCTCGACATCGCCCTGGACGACCAGAAGCGCATTATTGGGAGCGTAGTAACGCGCATAGAACGCCATCGCATCCTCGCGCGTCAGGCGAGACATCTCGTGCGCCCAGCCCAGAACGGGGGCGCGGTAGGGATGGTTGAGATGCAAGGCTGCGGCCATCTGCTCATTCAGCAGATTGATCGGACTGAGTTCGATCCGCTGCCGGCGCTCCTCGATGATCACATTGCGCTCGAGCCGCACCTCATCGGGGTCGAAGCGCAGGCCGCTCATGCGATCAGCCTCGAGCGCCATCACTTTGGCGAGGCTCTGCTTGGGCACGCGCTGGTGATAGATCGTAGTATCGTGAGTTGTCGTTGCATTCTCGCGACCGCCAAGCCGGGAGACCGCCCGGGCAAAGCCGCCCGCAGCAGCGCGCGCCGTCGATTTGTACATCAGGTGCTCGAGAAAGTGCGCAATCCCGGAGCTGCCGGGCGGATCATCGGCGCTGCCGACCCGATACGCGATGACGTGAGTGACAATCGGCGCCCGATGATCGGGGATGACGATCACTTCGAGCCCGTTTTCCAACCTGAATTGCTGGGCGCGGGTTTCCGCGGCGCTGGCCGCATCGCCTCCGGCCGAAGCCGCGAACAGGACTGCAATGAAGTAGTGCACTAGCGGTTTCATCGGAACCCCGCGACGCGTGCGGCCTGCTCCGCAATCACCTTGGCGTTGTCGTGCCGGTCCGAGCCCGCGGGCAACGCCCTTCACTTTGACGGAAGGACTGGACCAGACAGGCAGGCGCGGACAATCATTGCAGGTGTCCTTGTAACTCATGATCGTCCGCCATTGGGCGCCGTAGACATAGCCATGGCCGAACGGAAATGGGGCCGCCGTGCTATCGAGCGCGTAATCGTGGCGCGCGCCAATGATGTGACCGATTTCATGCGCCAGCGAATACATCGAGGTTGCGCACTCGTGATGCACGACTGCGAACGCCTCGTCCGCTTCTGCCGCAACTCGCGTCGCAAGACCGCAGCCCATCGGATCATGCACGAAGAGGACCGCGACGTCGGCCTTGTATTTGTCGCGCAGCGCGTGCACCTCCTCCATGTATCCGTCGCCCTTGTCGGCAAAGCGCCAGACATGCTCGAAATGACTGCCCGAACTCGACATAATTGGTTTCGTAGGCGTGCACGAGCTCCAAGCGGATGAAGCCCAATCCGCTATTGCGAAATGATTGATTGGCCTCCTCGACGGCGAGTTCAACAAGGTCGCGCGCTGGATCCTCATATCGCTGCGCGACGGCAGGCGTGTACGCAGCGAGCAGAGTGATTACGATGTCGGGGCGCAACGCGCCCGGTCGCGACTGATCGATGCTCGGCCGCGTTGTCCTGATCCCGCCTTCATCGAGGCGCGGCGTTACCGGGGCATCCTTGAGCTTGTCGATCTCCGGATGGGTCGAATGCGGCTTAGCGCCGCCCATGCCGGCTTTCTCCATGGCGGACCGCATCATCGTGGCGTCACCCTGCCTGACGAGCGGGTCATCCTGCATGTTCATCCTGCGCAGCAGGTCGAGACCGGCCGGCGCGTGATCCGGCGGGAGCATCTTCGGGGCAACCTCGACGATTTCGTGCATGCCGCCGGTGGCGCCCTTCACGATGAAGAGACGGCCGTCGTGCCGGATGGTGCCCGAGACGTGCCCGTCCGGCCACCACAGCAATGTCACGGGCTCGTCCGTTCCTTCCACCTCGCCGCGCCAGACATAGCGGTTAGCGGCCTTGACAAGGCTCTTGCGACGAACCGCAACGCTCGTATTGGTATTCAACGGGATCTTGAGGATCGGCGGTGGTGCCTCCGTTTCTTGCATGCGCATCGTTAGCGCATACTCGGTCATGGCTGCGGCCTTAGTCCGAGCCATGCCGACATTCATCGTCGCGCGCGACCCCATGTCGAGCGTCATCATCTGCCGTTGCTTGGCCGTCATTGTGGGTTCGCGCGACATCGGCGCGAACAACTGAGCGCCATCGGCCCCGACGGTCTCGATGGTTACGCCATGCTGGCGCGCAATCGCTCGCAGCGCCAGGAGCCGCGACTGTGGGATGCGCCAAACCTCCGAATGCGTCATCGTCAGCGGCGCCTGCCGCGGCCGGCCCGCGGTGATATGCAAGCGACTGTAGCCGTGGGTCTCGCGTCCCGGCAGATGCGTAAGAACCACGTCCACTCGGGCGTTGTCAGCGGCCGCGGCGTCCTGTGCCGAGCATGGTAGAAAGAGGCAAGCCTGCCCCAAGAACAACAACAGAATGCCGGCTCGCAGGAAACCTCCGGTTGCCATGGCATGGCTCCGTGTAAACGGGGCTTGTGGTCAGTGGAGGCGGCGCAAGAGGCTCTCGAGAGTGAACACCTCCAAGAGCCTGCTCGCAGCTCACGCTCAAGGCGCTAGGCTCACTTCTTCTTATCGGCGTCGATCTGATCCCAGACGCCATGCACCGTAAAGGTGTCGCCCGACTTGCACGCGTCATACGCGCGGACGCCCTTGCGCGAGGCCTCGGCCAACTGATCACCGCTCATTTTGCCGTTGCCGTTGAGCTGCAGCTTTTCGAAGAAGTTTTTGTATTCGGCGTTGCAGTCGGCTGCATGAGCGGGCGCGATGCCGGCAACGAGCACTGCTCCCATGGCGGCCATAGAAAGCTTATTCATGGAACTCTCCATTGGGTTGATCTTCTGGGCACTGTCGGACCTATCGTATTCTCACGAGCAACCGCAACCGCAACCGCAGATGACGTCATAAAAAACGGAGCTCGTAACGGAAATGCGCCATACAGCGAAATCCGCTGAGGAATTATAGGGTTTGTTGGTTCCGATTACGACGGTAAAAGAGCGGACAAGCAAATCTGTGATCGTGCTGCTGCAATCCCGGCAGTAACCGACCGCAACACGATCGCTCGGCGCGGCGTGTCGAAGCCCGAGACGAAACATCCAGTTTCGCTATTGTGCAGCGTTTCCGACGGCGGTCCCCAGCGGGCCGCCGTTTTGTTTTGGGTGACTTAAAGGGGATCTTCAACCCACGACAAAAAGACCATCAGTTTCGATTTTGAAATCGAATAAAGCTACAGGAACCAGATGGTGAGGCGCAATTCGATCACCGTGCAGCCGCGCCCCTGCCGGGCCGGTAACTGGGGCGGTATTTTCCGCTGCCGTAAAACACGCGTACGGCGTTACACATAGCAAGGTTCGGGCAAGTGGATACCGCAGGGGAGGTTTCGGCAAGGTTTGCCTTCGGATAGGATCGGAGGCCGATCATGCAGGGCGACACAGTGACCGCTGCGCACGTCATCTACACCGTTTTGGGGGCAGCTGATCGCGTCCCACGTTTTGGGCCGGTCATTCCGGAGCAACGTCTTAGCCTTCTGCACCGGGTTTGGGTTCCTTCTCGCGCTCTATGCCATGGGGGTTAAAGCGGCATCCTGGGCCATGGTCCTGATTGTAGCGATTATTGTGCTTGGAATTGTCTCGTCCGCGCTGAGCTAAGAGCCAGCTATGAACCGCGCCTGTTGTCCGGACTTCAGCGCCAGGGACATGCAGGCGCGACCAGATCGGGGAGGCGAGCGAAGCCGGCAAAATGGCCGTCCTCCCTCAATCGGCCCGGCCTTGCGCCAATTTGGATTTTTGGCCTCGGCCGGGCTGGAGTTGAAGCGGGTCATCCCGACAAGATCGCCGCTGGCGTGATCGAGGCCGGAGCACGGTGATGCTTCGGCAAACTGCGGCCTTTTGGCGGTAATTGCAGCACGCAGCCAAGCGGGGCATATGTCACCGCGACAGAAACGGTCATTTGTGGCACCACGTCGGGAACGCTTGCGCAGCCGGTGGGGCCGTCCCTTGGCAGTCCAAGCTTGTCCCACTACTGCGGAGTGTCCGGCTGTCGTCGAAAGAAGAGCGCAGCGCGGCGTGTCAGGACATAGAAGGCCGGCGTGAAGAGGAGTCCGAACAGCGTCACACCAATCATTCCGGCAAACACGGCTGTGCCGAGCGACTGGCGCATCTCGGCGCCGGCGCCGGTCGCGAGCACCAACGGGACGACGCCGAGGATGAAGGCCAACGAGGTCATAAGGATAGGCCTCAGCCGCGTGCGTGCGGCGTCAGCAGCGGCCTCGAAGCGGCTCCTACCCTGCTCTTCGGCCTGCTTGGCGAACTCGACGATCAGAATGGCATTCTTGGCGGCGAGGCCGACCAGCACGACGAGGCCGATCTCCACTAGAATGTTTCGGTCGAACCCGCGGATGTTTACGCCGATCATGGCCGCGAGAATACACATCGGGACGATTAGGATGACGGCGAGCGGCAACAGCCAGCTCTCGTAGAGCGCGGACAGCAATAGGAATACGAACACAACGGCGAGCCCAAATGCCATGGCCGCCGTGGCCCCAGCGAGTTTCTCCTGTAGAGCGATCTCGGTCCACTCGAAGCCGAAACCCGACGGCAGCACCTTGGCGGCGAGGTTCTCCGTGGCCGCGATGCCTTGGCCGCTCGAAAAGCCGGGCGCCAGCGCCATTTGCACCTCTGCGGCCGGGTATAGATTGTAGCGCGGCACGCGATAAGCGACGGTCGAGTCGCGGAATGTTGCGACCGAGCCGATCGGCACCATGTCGCCTTTTGAGTTGCGCGTGCGCAGTGCCGCGACGTCGCGCAAGGACAGTCTGTAGGGGTTGTCTGCTTGGGCGGTGACCCGGTAGGTGCGGCCGAGGATATTGAAGTCGTTGACGTAGGCAGAGCCCATGTAGACTGACAGCGCTTCGAAGACCCGGGAGATCGGCACACCAAGCTGCTCGGCCTTGGTGCGGTCGATGTCGGCGTAGGTGCCGGGCGTCTTGTTGTTGAAGAGCGTGAAGACCTGTTGAAAACCGGAAACTTTATTAAGGCCGCCGGCGAGCGACCATGCAGCGCCTTCGAGTGCCAGCGATCCGCGGCCAGCGCGGTCCTGCACGTAGAGTTTGAGGCCGCCGCCAGTCCCGATGCCCGGCACCGACGGGGGTTCGAGCACGAGGGCGTAGGCATCTCTGAGCCCCGAGAGCTGCTGGCGCAGATCGGTCAGGATGTCCTGCTTGCTGAGGCCTTCCTTCAAACGCTCTTCAAAACCCTTCAGCGCGACGAAGATGACCCCTGTGTTCGGCGCATTGACGCGGGTGGCTCCGTCAAAACCGGTGAATGCGACCGAGTGCAGTACGCCGGGCCGCTTGATGATAAGCTCAGAGGCGGCGCGGACTACGGCATCGCTCCGCTCCAGCGTGGCGCCCGGTGGCAACTGGAAGGCAGCGATGAAGTAGGCGCGGTCGAGTTGGGGAATAAGACCGGTCGGCGTAGCCGCGAGGCGGTTATAAGTCAGGAACAAGAGACCGCCATAGGCGAGAGCGACGAGGATGCCGAGGCGTATGAGGCGCGCTGTGAACGCCCCGTAGCTGCTCGCGAGTCGATCGAAGCCTCGGTTGAAGGCGGTGAAGAAGACCCGCAGCGGCGTCTCGAGGCGGAATAGGAGACCCGACCTGTTCGGATGCACGTAGTGCGGCTTGAGCAGGAGGGCGGCGAGGGCCGGCGACAAGGTCAACGACACAAATGCGCTGATCGCCGTGGAGGCGGCGATGGTGATGGCGAACTGACGATAGAACTGGCCCTGGAGACCGGTAATGAAAGCGGTCGGCAGGAACACCGCGATGAGGACGAGCGCGATGGCGAGGAGCGCGCCGCCAACTTCGTCCATGGTCTTGTGTGCGGCCTCGCGCGGCGAGACCCCGGCGCGCAGGTAGCGTTCGACGTTCTCCACCACGACGATGGCATCATCGACGACGATGCCGATAGCCAGCACGAGACCGAAGAGCGATAACGTGTTGAGGGTGAACCCGAGTGCCGCCATTACCGCGAACGTGCCGATTAGCGATACAGGGATCGCGACGATTGGAATGATCGCGGCCCGCCATGTCTGCAGGAACAGGATGACGACCAGCACGACGAGCACGACCGCTTCGAAGAGCGTATGAACGACGGCGTTGACCGAGGTCTGGATGAACTCGGTCGGATTGTAGACGATGGTGTACGCGACGCCGGGCGGGAAGTCCTTGGCTAGTTGCTGCCATGGTCGATTTCACGGCATCCGAGGTGGCGAGTGCGTTCGAGCCGGGCCGCTGGAAGATGACGATGGCCGTCGCGGTCTTATTGTCGAGATAGGCGTTGACCGTATAATCCTGCGCGCCGAGTTCAACGCGGGCGATGTCGCGCACCCGCACCACCGCGCCGGAAGGCTCGGCACGGATGACGATGTTGTTGAACTCCTCGACTGAGGTCAGGCGGCCCAGTGTCTGCACCTGCAGAGTGAATGCGCCGGGCGAGGTAGCGGGCGGCTGATTGATCGAGCCGGCGGCGACCTGGAGGTTGGCGGCCTGGAGTGCGCTGACGACGTCGCCCGCGGTCAAGTTGCGGCCCATCATCAACGCGGGGTCGAGCCAGATACGCATCGAGTAGTCGCGTGCGCCGAAAATGTTGACGTCGCCGACGCCGTCGGTGCGGGCCAGCACGTCCTTCACGTAGAGGGTCGCATAGTTGGAAATGTACTGCTGGTCGCGCGAGCCATCGGGCGAGATCATGTGCACGACCATCATCAGGTCGGGCGAGGCCTTGCGTACGGTGACGCCAATCCGGCGCACATCATCGGGAAGACGTGGTTGGGCGATGGCAACGCGGTTCTGCAAGAGGACCTGCGCTTGGTCGATGTTTGTCCCCGGCTTGAAGGTGACAGAGATCGTCAGTCGACCATCTCCAGTCGATTGCGAGGTTACGTAGAGCATGTTGTCGACGCCGTTCACCTCCTGCTCGATGGGCGTCGCGACGGTGTCGGCAATCACCTGCGCGGTCGCGCCCGGATAGCTCGCAGAGATGTTGACGGTCGGCGGCGCGATCTCGGGATACTCGGCGATCGGCAGTGATTGCTGGGCGATGTAGCCAATGAGCGTGATGAGGAGCGAGCAAACCGTTGCAAAGATCGGCCGCTCGATGAACATGTGGGAGAAGCGCATGGGGACACCAGAAAACTGGGCTACGCAGCCGAGGAGGGCAGCGGTTTGTTCGCGGTCCGCTAGTTGGCCGCTGCACTGATCTCAGTGGTCTTTGGCGTGACCTTGGCCCCCGGGCGAACGGCCGGATTGGCGATCCCACTGACGATCACGCGGTCGCTCGTCGTGATTCCCTTCAGCACGATCCGCAGACCGGCGTGCATGACGCCGAGTTCGACGGGCTTGGCCACCACGATGTCATCGGCGCCGACCGTGAAGACAATCTTGCGCGCTTGGTCGGATACGACTGCGGCATCGGGAATAAGCAGCGCGTCGCTGTCGCCGCCGAACAGCTGGAGTTCGAGCGAACTCGCCCGGCTGAAACAGGTTGTCCTTGTTGTCGAAGACGGCGCGGGCCCGAAGGGTGCCGGAGCGCGGGTTCAGTGAGTTGTCGACGAAGTTCATGCGGCCGTTGTGGACGAAGTCTTTTTCGTCGGCGAGCTTGAGCTTTACTGGATTTGCGATCTCGCGGGAGGAGGGCCGGTCACCGGACAGGAAGAGCCGCGCGTAGCGGAGGTAGTCGGTCTCCGAGACATCGAACACGAAGTGGGTGGGATCGAGCGTGACAACCGTCGTCAGCAGCGTCGCCCCAGCCTGTCCGCCGGTGACGAGCGTGCCGATGTCGACGCGCTTGTCGGAGACCCGGCCGGCAATGGGGGCGTGAACCGTCGTCCACTGGAGGTTGAGCTCCGCCAAGTGAACGCTCGCTTGCGCACTCAAAAGCGCGGCGCGGGCGACGTTGAGGTTTGATTGGCGGGTCTGCAACTCGCGCTCGGTCAATGCGCCGCTCTTGGCGAGGGGGCTGGCGCGTGCGACCTCGCTCTGCTGCAGGTCAATCTGCGCGTTCGAGCGCTCGACGTCGGCCTTCGCGCTCTCGAGTGCAATCTCGTACGGGCGCTGGTCGATACGGAACAGCGGGTCGCCGGCCTTTACCAGCTGGCCATCCTTGAACAGGATGGCATCGATGAAACCGGAGACCCGCGGCTTCACTTCCACGCTCGCGACCGCTTCGAAGTGACCCGAGTACTCGTCCCAGAGCGTGATGCGCTTCGCTACGGGGTTGGCGACCTCAACCGATGGCGGGGGAGGCGGTTTCGGCGCTTCAGCCGCGCCTTGAGACGAGAACAGTGCAAGGCCGAGCACCAGAACGGTAAGGGCGCGTTTTCCAAGTAAGCTGGAATTGCGACGCGCCTCCGGTTTGGCGAAAGCAGCTTTATCCATCAGCGTGTCCCTCGAGCTTGGCTGGCTCAGACCCGCAACGACCCCGCTCGTCGGAGCCGCTCCTCAGATCGCGATTGTCGACACGGTCTATTGTTGCCGCCCTTCTCGTCACCGCACAACCCAACTTTGAGAATTGCGCAGAGCCTGTGCCGGATCATCAGCGGGCTGCACCCTACAGGCCGGAAGCTGCGATGAAACAAGCAGGGCGGGCGAAGCTCGGCAACGTCGTCCTCCGGAGGCTTAGGCCGCTGCCACGCTTTGCCAGAGCCTTTTGCGATATGTTAGCGGAGCAGAACGCGATGCCATTCCGATCACCCGCCCGTTCGAGCCATAGCGTGCAGATCGAGAAGCGGCGCCAGTCCGTACGATTGGCCAATCGGTAATCAAGGGGAGGCACCGAGAAGTGGCCGGAGGGCGGCAGCTAGACCCTTTGCAGCTTCCTTGCAAAAACATAACGAGAATTGTCCGCGGGGCCTTCAGTCGCGTCGAGGTAAAATGCAATTCGGACCTTTAGCCTAGGGCCAAAAGCGGTCAAGCCAAAGGAAGCCACAACGGGCTCTTCCATGCTTTTAGCTCATCGAGGAAAACTTGAAGTTTGGATGGAATGAAACGACGTGTCGGATAGACCACGTGGACGAAAATCTCCGGCGAGGACCACTCCGGTAGGATGCGAACGAGATCGCGTCTCCTGATTTCCTCTTCGCAGTAGTTCGACGGCAAAAGACCAATGCCGTGCCCCTTGTAGGTGAATGCGCTGACGCTTTGGAAATCCCGGCTCGACACTGGTCCAGAGACATGCAGCTTCACCGATTTTCGACCATTGACCAGATGCCATTCCGCCTCGTTGTTTCGGCCGTTGAGCAGAATGCATTGATGGTTCGCTTAGGTCTTCGGGCTTCGCCGGCGGAGTTCGGCCTTTCAGATAGTCCGGTGAAGCGACGAGATAGCGAACGCTCCTCCCAATCCGCTTTGCGATGATCGTCGAATCCGCAAGTTCCCCAAACCGAATGGCGACATCGATATTATCCGCAACCAGATCGACGAACAGGTTTGTGATGAAAAGGTCGACTTGGATACCGCGGATATTTTTTCAGGAACGCGGAAAGAAACTCGTAGAACGGCTCCTGACCCATAATGACGGGCACGGAAATCTTCAGCAGGCCCTCGGGCTTTTTCTGCGTCTGGGTCAATGCGCTTTCAGCATCGAACAGATGGCTGAGCGGCTCGCTGCACTGATTGTAATAGGCCCGGCCTTGAGCCGTCAGGCTCAGCTTGCGCGTCGTCCGCTGCATGAGCGTTACGCCGAGCTGATCTTCGAGCGACGTCACTTTTCGGCTGACGGTCGACACCGGCATGCCAAGCGCACGCGCGGCGCGGCTGAAGCTCTCGAACTGCGCCACCTTCACGAAAACCGCGATGTCGTTCAGATCCGCCATGTCCCCATTTTTCCATGTGATGGAAAAGAGTATCCAGATATTTCCTATCTTATCGACGGAATGGGCTTTGGCCAATTATATGCCGCACGGCGAACGCAGACAGGAAAGAGGTCGGGTTCAGCATCGGAGATCAACATGGAAAAGCACAAGACAATCCTGATAACTGGGCGCCTCTCAGGGCATCGGCGCGGGGCTCGTCAACACCTTCGTCGAGCGTGGCTACAATGTGGTTGCCACGTCGCGCCACGTTAGCCAGTCCGCCGAGATAAAGGCGTCGAGCCGCCTTGCTCTGGTCGATGGTGATATCGGCGATCCGGCAACAGCGAAGAAGGTGGCGGAAACGGCAATCAAGAACTTCGGCTCCATCGATGCGTTGGTCAACAACGCCGGGATCTTCGTCGCCAAGCCATTCGTCGACTACACGGTTGAAGACTTCAGAAAGCTTTCCTCGACCAACCTCGACGGCTTCATCCATCTGACGCAGCTCGCAATCCGACAGATGCTGGCGCAAAGAACCGGCGGCAGCATCGTCAGCATCACGACGTCGCTTGGTCGATCATCCGATCGCTGGCTTCACCGCATCGGTGGCGATGATCACGAAAGGCGGCATCGACGCGATCTCTCGAAGCCTTGCGATGGAATATGCGAGGGACGGAATTCGGGTCAACACGGTCGCTCCCGGCATCGTCGACACGCCGTTGCACAAGGACAATCCGAAGGAGTTCCTGAAGACGCTGTCGCCGATGGCGAGCATTTCCAACGTTCAGGAGATTGTCGACGCCGTGGTCTTCCTGACCGAGGCGCCGCACGTAACCGGGGAGGTGCTGCACGTCGACGGCGGCGCACATTTGGGCAAATGGTGAAGCGTGACGGCGCGCCCCGCTGGCGCAGAACAGCGGTTGGAAGAGCTCGACTTCACGCTTCCTCCGCCGCCGACACCCTTCGGCGCCTACGTCGAAGCGGTACGGAGCGGCAATCTGGTCTTCCTGAGCGGAATGCTGCCGGTCGTCGGCCATAAGCCGCAGTTCATCGGGCGCGTAGGCGGAGAGTTGACGCTCGAGGACGGCCGGAAGGCTGCCGCGACAGCCTGCTTGAGCGCGCTCTCTGCGGCGAAAGCCTTCCTGGGATCGCTCGACAAGGTGACCGGAGTCGCCAAGCTCGGTGTGTTCATCGCCACCGAAGGCGATTTCCGGGAGCACCCCAAAGTTGCGGATGGAGCGTCCGAATTTCTGGCAGAGATTTTCGGAGCGGACAAGCTTTCGGGTCGCGTCGTCCTCGGCGTCGCAAGCCTGCCCCTCGGCATGCCGATCGAATTGGAGCTTGTTCTCGAAGTACAAGACTGAAGATTGTGTAAGCATAGTGGCCGCGAGAAAATTTCCAGGGTCAAACCCGGGAGGTTCATCATGTCACACATACTGCAAGCCCATTGGCTCAAGAAGGGAGGAATGGCGATGACACGAATTTCATACTTGCTGATGGTGATCATTCCGGGCAGGGCGCGCCGCGTTGTGTGGAGCAGCCATCTCCGCGCAGGACAAGTACACTGTGCAAGTGCCGGGCGGGCTCTCGTTCGCTGAGTTCAAGGGCTACGAAGACTGGGAGACTGTTTC
>CAWJZR010000006.1:0-95020 GCA_963847435.1 uncultured Alphaproteobacteria bacterium
CGTGGTGGCGACCCGCAGGTAAGCTGGAGAAAGGAAAGTTGGTCCAAGCTTTTGCTCCACCGTCTCAACTTCATCGGTGCCAGGCGGCTGAATGCCTTCACTCCATTGAGCCGGAATGGGTGATAGGAAAACTTGCTTGACTACTGAAATGTTGATCGTTCCATCTTCCGGTCCGCCGTTCACGGAGAAGACATTGCAGGATAGGCAAGACCGAAGCCACGGAATGGCTTCGGTTTGACCGTGGCAGTGCGGTTACGCTGTATCGGCTGTCAACCGAAGGTTCGGTAAGCAACCACGCCACGAATAAGAGAGTGAGGCCAGCCGGAACGATGATGGGTGGTACGAACCATGTTGGCATGTCAGACGCGATGGATTGGGAGTGGGCGACCATCTACGCAAGGGCGCTTCTAAAGTCGCCGCGTAATTACAACCTGACGATTGAGGGACGATTGAGGATGGCGACCCAAGTCATATTTAAATAATTAATTCACAAAGGTGTTCGCATTGAGGCGGTGGAAAGAAAATAGAAAATAAAATAGCGTTTTTGCCGGTGCATTTGATGCCCCGCTATTGATCTTTTGCGGTGCGCATCTGCTTTGCATTGCTTGAACACTACTTGCGGCCTGAAGACTTGAGGTCAACGTTGCCGTAACCTGTCTAGGATCCAACCAAGCGTCTTTCGGTGGCGCGAATAAAAATTGTCCCGCGATTTGGGACGAAACAATCGGACTAACGACGGTGCCGACTACTTCGGCGCATGAAAGCCGACGCACTTCCGTGACTGGTGCCGCCATTCAGCCAGAGGCTGAGCTCTATCTCCAACCTTTACGACGACGCTTCGATGCCGTTCATGCAGCGCATTACCTGGTCGGGCATTGCTCTTCATGCCGGTGCCCTGCCCGGCTACCCGGCATCACACGGGTGTGTGCGCATGCCGCCCCCCTTTGCCGCTGACCTGAAACTGGGCAGTACCAATGGCGAAGAGGCTGGACCGCCGAGCGCTAGGCTTCACGAACCGTCGCGGCGTGTGTTCAATGGTCGGCTGATGGGCAACGGTGGCCATCGCTTCCCCCACGGCGCATGATGCTCACGTCCGGCTTTATTCCAAAGGCCTTTGCTCGTGTGTTTGACCGAGAGGGGCGGGGCCGTTCCCATTCGACGTGCAGCACCGGAAAAATAATCCGCTGTGCTGGACTCGCCCCGCGACTTCGAAAAACACAAATTACTGATTACGGAGCGCGCGCTTCAAGAGCATACCCGCAGTGGAAGTGCCGGAAGAACGCCATGCCCCATCACCGTTATTGACATCCGGTAGCGTTGCCGCGAGGCTCAACCGCATTGAGGGACGGACGGGGGGCTAATGCGGAAGCGTACTGGTTTTGTGGGGGCCGTCGCCGCGCTCCTTTTCGCGACCAATCTTCGGTGCCGCGGGAAATGGCGCGGTCAGACTTTGACGGTTTCTGGATGGATTCCGACGGCGAGGTGATCCTCGAAATCGGGCCGTGCGGCAGTTCGCGTTGCGGGAAGGTTGTTGGTTGAAGCAACCATTGGGTGGAGATGGGCAGCCGCTGCGAGATGTAAAGAATCCAGATCTGCGGCTGAGGTCTCGTCCTGTCTGTGGCCTAGAGGTTGTGACCAATTTTGCGAAACAGTCGGACGGAACTTGGAGAGGCACCGTCTATGTATCTGATGAGGGGCAGAGCTTCAGCGGCATGGCAGAGGTCCTGAGTGCGACCAAGATCAAGGTAACCGGTTTTATTATACTTCCTATTTTGGGCAGTGAATCTGGACAAGGTAGCGCACCGCCCAAGCGTTGCTCCCGGGCAAGGCTCGCACACGGTGAATTTGCGCAAGGCGCATTCGCATTTCTGGGTGATTGGGGCGGTGCGTCCAGGCGGCGCGTGTCTCTAAACCATTTGCGGCGTGCGCGGCACGTCAAAGGCCAAGCGCAGCGCGACTGTATAATTTCCTCACTCGGGGACGTGATCCGTGCACCTGCGCGAATTTGCGGGGGATAGGAATTGCACGAGCGTGAGCGGGAGAGGCCTGCGGATCTGCTCGGTCGGGACGGTCTTGCAATAAAGGGCAATCGAGGAGTTGGTTCGATAGAGATGAAAATGGGTTGGCCTAAGTAGGCCAACCCGGAAGTCGTCGTGACTGCGAGATACGGGATCAGACGTGCTTGAAGCCGTCTGTGAAGTGCAGCCATTCGACACCGTCAACCTTGACGTTCTCGCCGCCCGCAAAGGTGATCGTGGTGACACCTGCCGTCGTGGTCTGCGAAACCACTTGCGATTTCGTGTGGCCGTCGAGGTAGACGTAGTCGGTACCCGCGCCGCCGTGGACAGTTTCACCGCCGGTGTGGATTGCTACGTGGACGATAGAAGTGGCTCCACAATTTCAGACGGTACGATGAGTGGAATTTCTGCCTGACAGCGGGCACGGTTGTGCCTGCGAATCAGGAGCGACAGATGAGCAGACGACCACGGCGGAACCACTCGCCGGCCTTCAAGGCGAAGGTGGCGATGGCAGCGATCAAGGGCGAGCGGACGATTGCGCAGATCGCGGAGCAGTTCGACGTCCACCCGAACCAGATCACGACCTGGAAGGCGCAGCTGGAAGGCGGCGCGGCGGATGTGTTCGGCGGTGGCGGCACGGCACCGAGCGGTGCCGGCCGTCGACGTGAAGGCGCTGCACGCCAAGATCGGCGAGCTGACGTTGGAGAACGATTTTTTAGAGGGCGCGCTCAGCAAGGCGGGATTGCTGAACGCAAGGCGATGATCGACCGTGATCACGAGTTGAGCGTCACGAAGCAGGCCGAGGTCGTCGGCATCGCGCGCAGCACGGTGTACTACCTGCCGCGCCCGGTGTCGGCGGCCGACCTCGATCTCATGAAGCAGATCGACAAGCTGCACATGGAGTTCCCCTTCGCAGGGGCGCGGATGTTGCGCCGTCTATTGGCTGCCAATGGGAGCAAGGTCGGCCGGCGTCACGTGAAGACGCTGATGCAGCGCATGGGGATAGAGGCGCTTTATCGGCGTCCGCGCACGACGAAGCCGGAGCCCGGCCACAAGATCTATCCGTATCTGCTGCGCGGCGTGGAGGTCACGCGACCGAACCAGGTCTGGGCGATGGACATCACCTACATCCCGATGGCGAAGGGCTTCGTCTATCTCGCCGTCGTGCTCGACTGGTTCTCGCGGCGCGTTCTGTCGTGGCGCGTGTCGATCACGATGGAGGCGTCGTTCTGCGTCGAGACGTTGGAGGAGGCGCTTGGCGAAGCACGGCAAGCCCGAGATCTTCAACACGGATCAGGGCTCGCAGTTCACGTGTGCAGCGTTCACCGGCGTTCTGGCCAAGAACGAGATCAAGATCAGCATGGACGGCAAAGGCGCTTGGCGGGACAACGTGTTCGTCGAGCGGCTGTGGCGCAGCGTGAAATACGAGGAGGTCTATCTGCGCGCCTACGACAGCGTCGCGCGAGCGCGCGCATCGGATCGGGCGCTATCTCGATCTCTACAATCGCCGCCGCCCGCATTCGAGCCTTGACGACCATGACGCCCGATCAAGCCTACTTCGGGCACCAGAGCATGCCGCCGATCCGCTTGGCAGCCTAACCCCGGCAGAGGATCCACTTATCGAAGCGGAAAAACTGTCCGAACAAGCGGGGCCACCTCATACTGCCCACGGTTCCACCACGGTGTTTGCCCTTCACAAGGCCGGGCGGCGAGCATTGTCAACTCCCCCGCATCTGGGTAACTGACCAGGATCAAGGCGATAAATCTAATTCAGGCTGACATGTAGGGCCTCATGTCTCACGATGTATGGTCCCATGTCCTTCACGTCTTCACAAGCTGGCGATGATCGTAATTGCGCCGATCCTGGCCTCATCGGCGCTTGCCCAAACAAAATCTCAATCGACGCCGCCATCGCAGCCGAGTGAAAAGAAGGCGCAAAGTGCGAAAGACCAAGCCGCTCGGGACATGAAGCTGTGCATGGCGTCTTGGGACGCGGGGACCCATATGAGCAAGGCGGAGTGGAAAACGGCGTGCAAGCGAACGGCCAAGGGTAAGGTTTATCGGCCTATCGACGAATCAAACCGTCAGTGAAATTTACAGCGAGGCCGAGATCGAGAACACGGTCAGCGTGGAGAGAGGGTTATATGCGGCGTCTTGTCGTCGCCACCATCAGCGCATGCTTCCTGGCCACGCCAACGGTTGCGCAAACGGCCAAGCAACTGGAGTCGATCAGGGCGCTCGCCCTACTCGGGTACGCCCGCGAAAACTGTCTCGGGCAGCTCGTCGAGCCGAATTCGCCGCGCCTGACGCCGCTGTTCGAGCCGATCCTGAACCTCCCTAACTGGGCGGAGCTGGTCGATCAAGCTGCGGCGGAGCTGGCGAAAACCGCCGATGAATCCGGGCCGCACGCCGTGTGCGAAACGGTCATGAAGTCGTTCGGCCCGAACGGGACGACATTGCCGGGTCTTTGGCTGACGCAGTGATCGGCATAAGACGTGCTTCGTTGCCTAGATCGGCCGACATGGCGACCACGACGAACTCTGGGTCACGTCACGATGCCAGAGCGCGATAGACAGTCCGCCGCGACACCCCAAGCCGCTCGCCAATCTGTCTGGCCGTCCATGTGCCTTCGGCTCGTAGCGCCGCGATCTGAGCCTTCAGTTCCTTCGACACCACGGCGGGCCTCCCAAACTTGATGCCCTTCTGCTTGGCGTTCTCCCGGCCTTCGGCAGTCCGGGTCAGGATTAGCCGCCGCTCGAAGGCAGCCGTCGCCGCAAGGATGGCCAGCAGCAGTTCGCCGTGGGCTGTATTCAGGTTCATCGCCGGATTGTCGAGGAAACGGACTGCAACGCTTTTCGACTTCAAGTCTGCGAGGATGGAGTGAAGGTCAGCGCTGGATCGCGCTGAACCGATCAAGCCGGGCAACAATGATCTCATCGCCTTCTATGCCGCGCCGATGGGCATTTGGGGCTGCGCACTCAGCCCCGCAGTCAGCGGGGAGGTATTCTCAAAGAAACCATCCATACCTTCGCGACAACACTCTCACTGCGTAACCACCACTTAGGGCACGCAGCATGAACAAAGAGGACGTTTCATGGGACAGTTATGGGACGCCGAACCAGCCACAGTCGTTGTGAACCAGTTGCAAGGCGACTGATAACTCGTTGAACAGACTTGAAATCCGCTCGAACGCCTCAAATCCTCTGGAACAAACGAAAAAACCGCCTTGCGGCGGTTCGATTTCGCTCGAAATTTGCAAGGCGTTAGGGTGGTTGCGGGGGCTGGATTTGAACCAACGACCTTCAGGTTATGAGCCTGACGAGCTACCGGGCTGCTCCACCCCGCGTCACCAACATGCTCCGGTGGTTTCCCAAGCGGGAACACCAGGAGCGGGCCAACCATCCGGTTGCGGCTGACCCGAAAGAAAAGCCGCCCCGTGCTCGAGGCGGCTCGACTGGGAGGCTTATAGCACAGATTCTTTGGGTGGGAAGCCCCGTCTTTGAGTTTTTTGCCGACGGTCGTCGGTTGACGGAGTTGCAGATATACGGGGTGGCGCCAGCCGGCCCCAGGTGGCTGCAGATCAACTGCAGGGCCGTGCCAGCCGATCGCGACCGCTTATTGAGTGCGCGGCTTCGCAGCGGCCTCGCTGACTTCGTGCCCAGTGGCGACGCGGCTCATGTCTGCAAAGCGGTCGTTCGCGTTCGCGGCGCATCGAATATAGCGGGCAATGTCTGGCCGGGGTTTCCGCAGATGTTGGTGCCAACGTTTTGTGAGGCGTGGCGTGATCACGGTGCGAACGCGGTCGTACGAACACGCAAACGGGCGGCACGTGGGCCGCCCGTGACGGTCAGGTCCATGGTTCGATTTTTACGTCTTCACCTTGAACAGGTCGGCCTGGTCGGCTTCTGAAATTTCCTTGCAATGCCAGGGCAGGCCTTGCTTGCCGATTTCGTCGATGAAAGGCTTGGAGGGGAGCTGCTCGACGTTGAACACGCCGTCGCCCTTCCAGTGGCCCTTGAACAGCATCATCGCGCCGACCACCGGCGGCACGCCGGTGGTGTAGGAAACGGCTTGTGCGCCGACCTCCTTGTGCGTCTCGGCGTGGTCGCAGACGTTGTAGATGAAGGCGCGCTTTTCTTGCCGTCCTTTTTGCCCTTGAAGATGCGCCGATCGACGTTTGCCCGCTGTAGTTCTCGGCCGAGCGACGACGGCGTGCGGCAGAAGGCTCTTTCAGAAACTCCATCGGGATGACGGGCGTGCCCTTGTACATCACCGGATCGATGCGCGTCATGCCGACGTTCTGCAGCACGTCGAGGTGCTTGATGTAGTTGTCGGAGAAGGTCATCCAGAAGCGGATCTGCTTCAAGCCGCGGATGTTCTGGACGAGGCTTTCCTCCTCCTCGTGGTAGATCAGGTAGCACTTGCGCGGGCCGACCTCGGGATAGTCGATCATGCGTCGATACGCTCAGCGGGTCGATCTCGATCCACTCGCCGTTCTTCCAGTATTTGCCGCGCTGGGTGACTTCGCGCAGGTTGATCTCCGGATTGAAGTTGGTGGCGAACGCTTTGCCGTGGCTGCCGGCGTTGCAGTCGATGATGTCGATGGTGTGGATCTCGTCGAACAGGTGCTCCTGCGCGTAGGCGCAGAAGATGTTCGTGACGCCCGGGTCGAAACCGCAGCCGAGGACGGCCATGAGTCCCGCGGCCTTGAACTTATCGTGGTAGGGCCACTGCCATTTGTACGTGAACTTGGCCTCGTCGCGCGGCTCGTAGTTGGCGGTGTCCATGTAGTTGACGCCCGCCTCGAGGCAGGCGTCCATGATCGGCAGGTCCTGGTAGGGCAGCGCCATGTTGATCACGAGGTCGGGCTTGACCTTTGCGAATGAGCGCTGCGACCTCGGCAACATTGTCGGCATCGACCTGCGAGATCTCGATCGGCGTCTTGCACTGCTTGGCGATCTTCTTGCAGGAATCGAGACGGCGCGAGGCGAGGTGGATTTTCTTGAAGACGTCGCGGTTCATCGCGCATTTCTGCGCCACCACGGAGCCGGCGGCTCCTGCACCGATGATCAGGACATTGTCCATGGCTTGAACTCCCTGTTGGTAGCCAGCGACGCTGAGGTCGCGCGTGGTGTCGTTGTTTGGTGCCGATAAACGAGCCGCGCCCCGAATGCAACGCAAGACGGGGGCGGACTGGGGCGCCGAACCTATGTGGATGCGACGGGCTGCGCTGTCACCGCCGTCACAACCACCATAAGCGTGTGACATTGATGTGTGGCAGCCGTGGCGGGCGACCGGGCGATACGGTAGTCTTGGTACGTCAGTGCGCGCATCTGCGTTATAGGGGCGAAGGGGGAGCGCGTCATGGGCATGGACACGCCGGCAAGCGAGGCGGGGCTCAGCTGGGATCGCGTGCTGCAGAGCAGGGAATTGCGCGCGCGCCTCACGTTCACGATCGGCGCGCTGCTGCTGTGGCGGCTGCTGCATCTGGTGCCGCTGCCGGGGATCGATCCGGAGGTCATGGCAGCGACCCTCAGCCGCTACGGCATGATCAACCGCGGCAACATCATCGCGCTGGGCCTGACGCCGTTCGTCGCTGTCTGGGCGTTCTGCGAATGGGCGCGAGGATCCTTCCGGGACGCCTCGATAGATCGCGTTCGCCGATATGCCACCGCCGCAATCGCCGCATTCCAGGCTTACGGCGTGGCCTCGGCGATGGAAAGCGTGACGGGCGTGGTGGCGGAGCCAGGCTTCGCATTCCGTGCGACCGCGATGCTGACGCTGGTGGCCGGGACCAT
Organism: uncultured Alphaproteobacteria bacterium; assembly: GCA_963847435.1. Taxonomy (GTDB): domain Bacteria; phylum Pseudomonadota; class Alphaproteobacteria; order Rhizobiales; family Hyphomicrobiaceae; genus CAWJZR01. Next base: position 7,817 of record CAWJZR010000006.1, read on the forward strand.
GCTGGTGCTGTGGCTCGGCGAGCAAATTACGCGGCGCGGGCTCGGCGATGGCATCTGGCTGCTGGTGGCGGCGGAGAGCGTGGCCAACCTGCCGGCGACGATCGCCGGCGTCGCGCGGATGATGGAGGCGAGCCGCGTGCCACATCCCGAGTGGCTCTACATTGCGGCGCTAGTGCTGTTGGCACTCACCGCGCTGATCGTCGGGGTCGAGGGAGCGCGGCGGCGGGTGTGGCTGACGGCAAAAGGCAATCCGAACGAGGCGACGGCGCGTCCGCTCGAACTGCGACTCGATCATGTGACGATCCTGCCGGCTACCTTCGCGACGATCGCGCTGTCGGTCCCCGCGTTGCTGGCGGCGGGCTTGTTCGCTGTGCTCGGACGCGTGGACGCGATAGCCGATTTTGTGAACGCGTTCACCGCCAGCCGGACGTGGCTGCTCGTCATCACTGCCGCGCTCATCCCGCCGTTGACCTTCCTGCTGACGGCCGTGCTCTGCCGGCCGCGCAATCTCACGGCGAGACTTGAGAGGGACGGGGTTGCGATCGAAGGCGTGCCGCGCGCGGAGACCGCGGATTATCTGGAAACCATCATCCTGCGCCTGACGGCGATCACGGCGGTGTATCTGCTCGCCGTATCGCTGCTGCCGCCGCTGCTGCAATGGCTGGAGCTGGCGCCGGTCTTTCTCAGCGGCGTCCAATTGATGATCGTCGTGCTGGTGGCTCTGCGGATCATCGGCCAGGTGCGCGAAATCGCAGCGGCTAGCGTCGCTGAGGTCGCCACACATCGTCTGATGCACCGTTAAAAACGCGAAACCCGGCGCCGTGCATCAGGTCACGGGCCGGGTTCGCATGTCGCGCGGGGTATTTTATTGCGCGACGGGAGCTGGTGCAGCCTTCTTCGGAGCGAATGCGGCGGCCTTGCGGGAGGCTTCCTCGGCAGCCTTGGCCTTGGCGGCGGCTTCCTTCTTGGCGGCGGCTGCGACGGCCTTCGCCTCGGCCGCGTCGGCCTTCGCCTTGGCGGCGGCAGCTGCGCGGTCGGCCTTGGCCTTGGCGGCGGCTTCCTTCTTGGCCTTGGCTGCGTCGGCCTTCTTCTGCGCAGCTTCGGCTTTGGCCTTCGCGGCGGCCTCGGCCTTCGCCTTCACGGCATCGGCCTTGACGGCGGCGGCATCGGCTTTCGCCTGCGCGGCTGCGGCGGCCTGCTTCGCCTTCGCGGCCTCGGCGGCGGCGCCGGCCACGCTCTGGCTGAATGCCGGAGCCGCGAACGCCAGTGACAGGCAGGCGGCGGCCACTGCGAGATTGAACTTGTTGCCCATTTGCGAGCCGTACTCCCAAGACACGGATGCGCTCGAGACGGTCCCCCCGGTCGAGCAATTCTTCCCCCCAACGGCCCCGTTCCGAGAAAGAACGGGTGCTGATGAGCGCCCCCTTGTTACACCGAAAAAACCTGTGGACAAAGTCCAACTTTGGCTGGTGTCGGACGAAACACCTTTCCCTGAACGAGTTTGCGGCTGCCAGGGATTGTGGTTGGTGGGGGGTTCCGGTCGCTGCGCGAGCGGGGCTCCCGCCCCACACCCCGGTCGAGGGGTGACCCCTCGAACTCCCCTCTGTTTGGAACTTGCTCCGGGATCCGGGCGGGGAGGGGGGGCATGGTAGCTGGTGGTGCATCCCCGCTTGTCATCCCCGGCATTCATTGCCGGGATCCAAGGTTCAACGAGTTCAGTCCCCAGCCGATGGATGGAGCCTGGGGACAAACCCCGGGATGACAAATTCTGACCACGAGCATGTAAGGTCGGGCGCCCAAAAAAAGTCGCGCTTCAGTGCAAGGCAGTTAACTGCTTAAAAAAGGATGCTCAATGACGGAATCGCCTCCGATTGGTCGACCATATAGCGAGGTTTATCTGCCGCGGGGGCAGCCGGTGGAAGACAGTATCCGCCTCCGTCGGCGCTTAAGCGCTTATGTGCAATGCAAACTTCAGCTTGAAGATCGTTGGCGCGCATCTCGAAGCCCTGAATCTTAATACCGGCTCCAAATTAAACGAAGATGATGTGCATTCCTTCATCGAGGAGTGTGAGCTTGTTGATTTGCTTAATTCAATCACGTTCATTTTTAACGGGCTGATCAGGAGGGATAATCCGTACTCAACTGCTAGTTCTCAATGGTTGATGTTTGTTTCTGATGTGCTGCGTGAGGAAAATATCAGGTATTGCTTAGACAATCGGGGCGGCATGCATCCCGCGATCGACTCTGAGTTCGTCCATCAAATCCAGTCGACGCTCGCAGGGCTTGGTTTGCCGCGATATGCGGCCGCCCGATTGGTATTCGAAAAGGGCGTAGATCGATTGACATGCTCGGGTGAGACAAGCGATGCCATACGCGGCGTGTTTGATGCGTGTGAGACCGTCTTTAAGTTGCAGTTCCCTACAGGGGTGCAGCGGCTAGGAACGAGAGGAAATAGACGATTATTTTGCCCCAAAGATTTCGGCAAATCTAGATGGCGTGGAGAAACAGGCCACGCGGCTTATGCTCCGATCTTTTTTAAGGAGTGGGTCAGCGCCGCTCACTTTTTCAGGCATGCGCAAGGCGCTCAGGAACCTAACCCTCCAACATTCAACTTCGCCGTGGTCATGGTCACGACTGGCGCGGCCTACTGTTCGTTGGCTTATTTCGCACGACAAAGTCTCGTGAATGTAGATGACTGCAATCTTCACTAGGACTAGCCGTTTATTTTGTTGTCCGGGAACAAGTCCAGAAATGACGATCCTAGGATCGGTAATCCGAAAGTTTCGGGTGGCGATACAGGTCCTCGGGGTCAAGCCCCGTTCGCTTGGCGATGCGTGCAAGGTTTTTTAGGACCAATTTCTTCGTCGTCGTGGAAAGCAAACACGGTGTCGGGCCAGCCATCGCGCGACAGCGTCTTGTGTGAGCCGGCGGCGCGCTTGACGACCCAGCCGATGCGCTCAAGGGCCGCGAGAACCCGGCGTGCCTTTGCAGCGCCGAACCGGCTCATGCAGCCGCGACCGTGATTGAAAGCGCCATTGGATGGACTTCGCCCTGCTCCACGCGCTCCGCCAGCACACGCAAGGCGAGCGCTTCGGCCTTGCCCATCGCTTCCGTTCGGGTCGCGCCGCAAGCCAGAACGCCGGGCAGTTCCGGAATGCATTCATTGCCGGGATCCATGGTTCGGTAAGCTCCGCCCCCAGCCGATGGATGGATCCCGGGGACAAGCCCCGGGATGACAACGCTGGAAGTCGGCAACTCCTCATTCCGCCGCCCTTTGCTTGCCGTTGCGGGCGGGTTTCGCGGAAGCGGCGCCCTTAGCATTCTCGGATTGCCTGCCCCCGGCATTTTCCCGTTGCGCGCCTCCGGCAGTTGCCTGTTGCCCGCCTCCGGCAGGACGTCCCCAGCAGATCCTTGAGGTACCGGCCGGTATAGCTCGCGGGGCAGGCGGCGACGTCCTCGGGCGTGCCCGCGGCCACGATCTGGCCGCCGCCGTCGCCGCCTTCGGGGCCCAGGTCGATGACCCAGTCGGCGGTCTTGATGACCTCGAGGTTGTGCTCGATGACGACCACCGTGTTGCCGGCGTCGGCCAGCTCGTGCAGCACCTCGAGCAGCTTCGCGACGTCGTGGAAGTGCAGGCCCGTGGTCGGCTCGTCGAGGATGTAGAGCGTGCGCCCGGTGGCGCGGCGCGACAGCTCCTTCGACGAGCTTGATGCGCTGCGCCTCGCCGCCCGACAGCGTCGTCGCCTGCTGGCCGATGTGGATGTAGCCGAGGCCGACGCGCGCCAGCGTCTCCAGCTTGTCGCGGATCGACGGCACGGCCTTGAAGAACTCGGCGCCCTCCTCGACCGTCATGTCGAGCACGTCGGCGATCGACTTGTCCTTGAACTTGACCTCCAGCGTCTCGCGGTTGTAGCGCTTGCCCTTGCAGACGTCGCAGGTGACGTAGACGTCGGGCAGGAAGTGCATCTCGATCTTGATGACGCCGTCGCCCTGGCAGGCCTCGCAGCGCCCGCCCTTGACGTTGAAGGAGAAGCGGCCCGGCTCGTAGCCGCGCGCCTTGGCCTCGGGCAGGCCGGCGAACCAGTCGCGGATCGGCGTGAAGGCGCCGGTGTAGGTGGCCGGGTTGGAGCGCGGCGTGCGGCCGATCGGCGACTGGTCGATGTCGATGACCTTGTCGAGGTGCTCCAGGCCCTCGATGCGGTCGTGCTCGCCCGGGTGCTCGCGCGCGTTGTTGAGCCGGCGCGCCACGGCCTTGTAGAGCGTGTCGATCAGCAGCGTGGACTTGCCGCCGCCGGAGACGCCGGTGATGCAGGTGAAGAGGCCGAGCGGGATCTCGGCCGTGACGTTCTTCAGGTTGTTCGCGCGCGCGCCGACGACGCGTCAGCGCCTTGCCCGTTGTGCGGTGCGCGGCGCTTCTTCGGGCATCGGGATCTGGCGCACGCCGGTGAGGTATTGGCCGGTGAGGCTCGTCGGCGTTGGCCATGATCTCGTCCGGCGTGCCCTGGGCGACGATCTGGCCGCCGTGGATGCCGGCGCCGGGGCCGATGTCGACGACGTGGTCGGCGGTGCAGGATCGCGTCCTCGTCGTGCTCGACCACGATCACGGTGTTGCCGATGTCGCGCAGGTGCTTGAGCGTGTCGAGCAGGCGCGCGTTGTCGCGCTGGTGCAGGCCGATGGAGGGCTCGTCGAGCACGTAGAGCACGCCGGTGAGGCCGGAGCCGATCTGCGAGGCGAGCCGGATGCGCTGGCTCTCGCCGCCCGACAGCGTGCCGGACGCGCGCGACAGCGTGAGGTAGTCGAGGCCGACGTCGACCAGGAACTGCAGCCGCTCGCGGATCTCCTTCAGGATGCGCGTGGCGATCTCGTTCTGCTGCTTGGTGAAGGTGCTTCGGCAGCTCCGCGAACCAGATCGTTGGCGGCCCGGATCGACAGATCGCCGACCTCGCCGATGTGCTTGCCGCCGATCTTCACCGCCAGCGCCTGCGGCTTCAGGCGATAGCCGCCGCAGGCCTCGCACGGGTGCGCGCCCTGGTAGCGCGACAGCTCCTCGCGCACCCAGTCGCTGTCGGTCTCGCTCGAAGCGGCGCTCGATGTTGCCGATCACGCCCTCGAACGGCTTGATGGTTTGTGTAGCTTGCGCACGCCGTCCTCGTAGACGAAGTCGATCGTCCTCGTCGCCGGTGCCGTAGAGGATGGCGACCTGCACCTTCTTGGGCAGCTGCTCCCACGGCGTCGACATCGACACTTTGTAGTGCTTGGCGAGCGCCTCCAGCGTCTGCTCGTAGTAGGGCGAGGTGCTGCCGGTCTTGGCCCAGGGATAGATGGCGCCCTTGCTCAAGGCTGAGCGATCGGTCGCGGCACGACGAGGTCGGCCTCGAAGCGCAGCTCGGTGCCGAGCCCGTCGCACTTGGGGCAGGCGCCGGCGGGCGCGTTGAACGAGAACAGCCGCGGCTCGATCTCGTCGATGGTGAAGCCGGAGACCGGGCAGGCGAAGCGCGCCGAGAAGATGATGCGCTCGTGCGTCTCGTTCTTCGACTTGTTGCGCGCCCTCGGTTTCGGACTTCGGCAACGGCTTGTCGGCGAACTCGGCGATGGCGATGCCGTCCGCGAGCTCCAGCGCTGTCTCGAAGCTGTCGGCAAGGCGGCGATGCCGATGTCGGCGCCGAACGACGAGCGCGGTCCACCACCACGTCGATGTCGTGCTTGAACTTCTTGTCGAGCTTGGGCGCGTCGGCGATCTCGTAGAACGGTGCCGTTGATCTTGACGCGCTGGAAGCCCTTCTTCTGCAGCTCGGCCAGCTCCTTGCGGTACTCGCCCTTGCGGCCGCGCACGATCGGCGCGAGCAGGTAGAGGCGCGTGCCCTCGGGCAGCGCCAGCACGCGGTCGACCATCTGCGTGACGGTCTGGCTCTCGATCGGCAGCCCGGTGGCCGGCGAGTAGGGCACGCCGACGCGCGCGAACAGCAGGCGCAGGTAGTCGTAGATCTCGGTGACCGTGCCGACGGTGGAGCGCGGGTTCTTCGAGGTCGTCTTCTGCTCGATGGAGATGGCCGGCGACAGGCCGTCGATGTGGTCGACGTCCGGCTTCTGCATCATCTCCAGGAACTGGCGCGCATAGGCCGACAGGCTCTCGACATAGCGGCGCTGGCCCTCGGCGTAGATGGTGTCGAAGGCGAGCGAGGACTTGCCCGAGCCCGAAAGCCCCGTGAACACGACGAGTGCGTCGCGCGGGATCTCGAGATCGACGTTCTTCAGGTTGTGCTCGCGCGCGCCGCGGACGTGAATCGTGCGGTGCAAATCGGACGCGCGGACGACGGTGGACTTGGAGGGTGTTTTTGCCATGGCGCCCCTTACGTAGCGAAGGAGCGTCCGGACGGCAATGCGGCCGCGCTTCGCGGCCCCGAGGCCATTCAGCCGCGGTTCAAAGTCGCCGGTGTAATGCCCAGCAAACAGGCTAACATGCGGCGATCCACGAGAGTGGCGATAGTCGTCGACAAGGGAGGGATTTCCATGAGCGAACCGGCCAATAGCAAGGCGCATGACGAAGTTGCGATCCTCACTCTTCCAGGGCCGGCCGGCAAGGCGGTCAATAGGTTGCTGCCACTGATCAAGGCCGGCGTGCTGATCGTGTCCGTCGCTGCCGCGATCCCGACGGCTCAAAACCTCTACTATTCGTGGACTCACGGAATTCCGTTCAACGAGGTGTCGCACCGGCTGACGCAATATGATCTCTGGATGAAGAATCTCGAGTGCAAGATCGAGTATCGCGCGTTGTCGACGGCCAGCGGCAGCAAGGTCGACGTCGGCGCGTGCCCGAAGACGGGTGATATTGCCATCAAGGTGTCGGGAGGCGGCGGACAATCGCATTACGAGTGGATCGCCTTCGACCAACTGAAAAAGGCAACGGTGCAGGCCGCGGGTCTGCTCGATCTTCTCGGATCGCCAGCGAATGCGGGCCAGCCTTTGGAGCCGATCAAGACGGCCGGCGGCAGTTTGCCCGCAGGTTCGTTCCATGTTGCCCAGGCCGGCATGGAAGTGATGTGCCAGAAGAAGCAAGGCGAGAAGATCGTCCGCATCATCAAAGACGGCGGCAAGTGCTATCGCGAAACGGTATCGCCATTGAAGGGTTCGGTGGATCGTCGCGAGGAAGTCGCCTGCAGTTCATCCTGTTGACGACTTGCTGATACGGAAGCGCGAACGCGAAACATTTGCGCTTCTGATCAGGAGCATCGCGAGAGTGACGGGTAACCGCGGCCCGTAGGCCGAGTGATTTACCGCTGTCGCCCGCATCAAACCGAGACGGCTCTCTTGGCAAACTGAGGAAACCACTCCGCCATGCCTCGGTCCCGATAGGCGACGAGATTGGCTCGTTTCATTGCCTTGTCTCGTGCTGGATCATCAAAGAATGGGGTTAGCGCCCCGGCGATGAATGCAAAGGCGGTGGCGTCGGCGCCGCAGGGGCGGTCGCCCAGCAGGAAGGGCTTGGCGCCAAGAATATCCGCGACCGCATCCATGCCTCTAGCGGACAATCTGAGGATCTCGGCGCGGGTGTGCCGTCCCATCCCATGGCCCCACAAGTTGCGTTTGACTTGACGCCGGACCATTGCGATCACGAGCGGGCGAACGGGCGAGGGAATGGGATCGAAAAAACGGCGCGGTCCCTTGTCAAAGTTGGTTTTCTCCATCCAGCGGTTTTCGATGCCAGCCCAGTAGAGATGATCCTCGAAAAGCTTCTCGACGGCCCAAGCGACGGCTCGCTGCTCAGGGGGGAAGCCCTTATCAAAATCGATGCCGTGTTTGTCCTCAAGGTGAAAGCGGATAAAGGTGGAATCCGCGACGACAGTGCCATCATCGTCGATGTAGGGCAGTTTGCCTTTGGGAGCTTTCCGGACGTCCGCGCGCTTCGTCTGATAAGGCAGTCCTGAAAGCTTCAGCAGCACTTCACCTTTCGTCACGAACGGACTGGGGTCCGGGAGCCCGAACGCGGGACCGAATGTGTAGAGCGTGATCATGAGGGGGCAACGCTAACACTGATGACAGGTTCTCTTAAGCCAGACCGGGCGGGCACAACCGGCGACGCGGGCGGTCGCTACTCCCACACGCCGTTGTCGGTCGATGCAACCCAATCCGGGTCGGATTGCGCCTTGCGCTCGAAAGTGAGGAAGTCGTAGTAGCCGCAGCGGCCTTTACCCGGAAAGCTGCGGCAAACGGTTGGCCGCGCCTCGTAAATTTTGCATCGGCGATTTTTATTGTCGAAGAAGCGGCAAATACGACCAAAGTGCTCGTTGTCCTTGCGACGCATGATGTAGTCGTGGCCGTGCCCCTTTCGCGTAAAGCGTTTGCGGGCGGTCTCGAAATCGAGCTCATGGTGGTTGGCCAGACGCTCGACGTCACTCTTTTCGAGTGCGATCACGGGGTACGAGCAGCAGTAGCCAGGGCATTTCTGGCAATTGTAAAGGGCCAAGGCTGGGTCTCGCGATGTCGAATACGGCCAGCATTAAGGAGCGGCCGACGGATTTCGAGGCTTAGCCGAATTGACCGCGCCGTCAAGGGACCGGTTGCGGCGCGGCCTCAAGTCCCGCACTTGCGAACTCGGCGGCCACAGGTACACACCCGTGACCGGCTTGTGCGCTCAAGAGTTTTTGCAGGCCACACTTTCTCCGCTATCGTCTGGCGCTTTTTGGGACTGATTGGGGAGAGAGGCGTCGCGTAATGTCGGATTTGAGTGGGATCGGTCCCGAGGGGGAAACGCCGGTCAACCCATACAACTTGCTCGAAGCCGTCAATGAGACCAGCGACGATGCCCATATGGGCTGGCTGATCTTCCTGGCGATCATGACCTACCTTATGATCGCGGTGACAGGTGTCACGCATAAGGACCTGCTGCTCCAGACACCCGTCGAACTGCCCATCCTGCAGGTCAAGATCCCGTTGACCGAGTTTTTCCAGTTCGCGCCGGTCGTCCTGGTGCTCTTCCATCTGGGGCTCATTACGCAGCTCACTCTACTCGCCCGCAAGATCATCGAGTTCGACGGCGCACTGCGGTTGCTCGAGACATCGGATCGCCGCAACCATCCCCTGCGGCTCGAACTGCACAACTTCTTTTTCGTCCAGGCCATCGCAGGTCCGGACCGCAGCCTCGTGGTGAGTGCGTTCCTGCACGGCATGTCTTGGCTGACGCTCGTCGTCCTGCCGGTGTTGATGCTGCTCTACATCCAAGCTGTCTTCCTGCCGTACCACAGCGTCCCCATCACCTGGATTCACCGCGCGGCGCTTCTCGTCGACATGGGGCTGTTATCGCTGCTCGGTGTGTTCCTTGCGCGCAAAGAGACATCGTTCGGCACGGCATTCATCCGCAATGCGCTATCGAGGCCGATCACCTTTCTCTTCACCAGCGTACTGCTCGTGCTCGTCGCTCTGGTCTCGCTTTTCATCGCAACCATTCCCGGTGAGCGGTTAGACGGTACCGCGAGCGGGTTGCTGCCGTTGTCGGCGCCCGTAGGCAGCCAGGCATTCGTCGGAGGATACGCAGCGCCCTTCAGTCTGGCACGGTCGGATGGCAGTCTGCTTGGTATTTTTCGACGCAATCTTGATATTCGAGACCAGGACCTGGTTGACGACAAGGCCGACGGATTAGGCCAGGCCACGCTCAATTTGCGATATCGCGATCTGCGGTTCGCGCGTTTCGATCGCAGCGATCTGCACCGGGCCGACATGACCGGAGCCGATGTGGAAGGCGCCAGCTTCGTCGCCTCCGATCTGCGCGGGGTAGTCCTCCTTTGCGCGGATGCGACATCGTTGCTTCTGACCGAAAACCGCCAGGTGGCACGCTGCGCGAGCGCCCAGAAAGCCAACTTCTCCCGGGCTCAACTGACAGGTGCTAAACTTGCTGGCGCCGACCTCAGCGGGTCCGTCTTCGACGAAACCCAGATGACCGGCGCGGATCTGTCCCAAACGGTGCTGACAGGTGCGAGCTTCCGCTCTGCGCATCTTGAGCGAGCTGAGCTGACCGGCGGAGCACACGCCGAGGGCGCCAATTTCCTGGGGGCGGTGATGACCGGCGCAGATCTCACGGGCGCTCGCCTGACCTCCGCCGATTTTACCGGTGCGGCAATGCAGGGTGTCAGCCTTGCGCGCTCCGGTCTCGATGGCGCCAGACTGCGGGATGCCGACCTGGAGGCTGCCTCTCTGGTACAGGCAACCCTCTATGCCGCCGACTTCTCGGGCGCCCGCATTGCAAACGCGGATTTCCATGGCGCTTTCGTATGGCAAACCCAGGCGCCAGGCTCCGACCCGTCCGGCCTCGCGGACTTCACCGACATCGTGCTGCGTCCAATGGACGACAAAGTTGGAAGCGGGTTGAAAGTCGCCATCGACCGTGTTGGCGCGGACAGCGTCAAGGCATTCGTACGCGATGCCGTGGCGATCGCCTACGACCCGGCCGAACGCAACAAGTGGAGCAATGGCGGTGAGGCCGCGCGGTGGCAATCGGCCATTCAAGCCGCGCAGACCTCAATGGCGAACGGCTACAAGTCTCGGCTCACAGAGGCGTTGACGAGGATGATGTGCAAGCCACGCTGGAGCACTGGCAATCTTGCCGCGGGGATTGCGCGCCGTTCCCAGGCGCAGCAGTTTCGCGGAGACCCGATCGCTATCTACGATCGCCTGAGATCCGACGACTGCCCCGCGGGGAAGGCGATGCCGCAACAACTCTTGAAGGATTTCGCCACATTCGCGGAACAGTTACGTGCGGACTAGGCACGCCGTGTTCAACACCCGTGGCTTTTCCCACCGGGGCTTGTGCCCGCAACCACGTCGCGCTACATTGGAACTTAACGAGAACGCGCGGTTGAAGCTGTCGCATGGTGGTGAGCCATTTCCGGTATTCTCGGCGGAGTTGCTGGGTGGAAAGGCGTGGACAAGACTGGCGAGACGATAGGTGGCTTGCAGGCGCCGCTGTAGGGTCCACTCAACTTGAGTCATGCGACGCTTGAATTGCGTGACGAGGTCCGATTGCGCCGCTGCGCGAATCCGGGTCCATCAGGCATCAAGGACGCGGCCGGCTGTGCCGCCGTGGCCAACGACAAAGGAGCGAGATATGGCCGGTTCAGTCAACAAAGTGATCCTCATCGGCAATCTCGGCAAGGATCCCGAGATCAGGCGCACCCAGAGCGGCAGCCCGATTGCCAATCTGACCATCGCAACCAGCGAGACTTGGCGCGACAAGCAGACCGGTGAGCGCAAGGAGAAGACGGAGTGGCACCGCGTCGTGATCTTCAATGAGAACCTGTGCAAGATCGCTGAGCAGTATCTGAAGAAGGGCTCGAAGGTTTACGTCGAGGGGTCGCTGCAGACGCGCAAGTGGCAGGATCAGTCGGGCGCTGACAAGTATTCGACCGAGATCGTGTTGCAAGGTTTTGGCGGCACGCTGACCATGCTGGACGGCCGCGCCGGCGGCGGTATGCAGGAATCCGGGCAGTCCGATTACGGCGGCGGTGACGCGGGCGGCTACGGTGAGCCAGCCCCGGCGAAGCGTCCGGCCAAGTCAAGTGCTCCGTCGGGCGGCGGCGCGCCCAAGGGCGGCAATTTCGACAAGCATCTCGACGACGAGATTCCATTCTAAGAAAACGATCTCGACCGTCGTGCAGTGAAACGAAGGGCGCTGCAGCCGACCAAGCTGCGGCGCCTCGTTCGTTGCTGACGGCCTGTGACTTTCGAATACTGAGCGCATGCGCCAGGGGATCACGGGGATGACGCCTGGCTCACCGGGCGCCAGCTCGTCGATGAGAAGGCCGGCGTGGTCGACAAGCTCTTGTAAACGAAAGGCCCGGGATCGCTCCCGGGCCTTTTGCATTCTGCCTCTTCACTTCGATGAGTGCGGGTCGGAGGTGAGGCTTACCGCAGGGCTAGTGCCGGTGATTGCCTTCCACTCCAACGCCGCCTTCCTAAAGCGGGAAGAGGATCGGTTCTTAGACCGAGTAGTACATGTCGTATTCAACCGGATGCGGCGTCATCTCGCAGCGCATGTTCTCTTCCATACGCAGCTCGATGTAGGCGTCGATCATGTCGTCGTTCATGACGCCGCCCGCTTTGAGGAAGCCGCGGTCCTTGTCGAGGCTGTCGAGCGCTTCGTCGAGGCTGCCCGAAACCGTCGGGATCTTGGCCAGCTCGGCCGGCGGCAGGTCGTAGAGGTTCTTGTCCATGGCCGGGCCGGGGTCGAGCTTGTTCAGGATGCCGTCCATGCCGGCCATCAGCATCGCTGCGAAGGCGAGGTAGGGGTTGGCCGCCGGATCCGGGAAGCGGACCTCGACGCGCTTGGCCTTCGGGCTCGTGACGTGCGGGATGCGGCACGACGCCGAGCGGTTGCGCGCCGAGTAGGCGAGCAGCACGGGAGCCTCATAGCCCGGCACCAGACGCTTGTAGGAGTTGGTCGTGCGGGTTGGAGAAGGCGTTGATGGCCTTGGCGTGCTTCAGGATGCCGCCGATGTAGTGCAGGCAGGTATCCGAAAGGTCGGCGTACTTGTTGCCGGCAAACATCGGCTGGCCGCCCTTCCAGATCGACTGGTGGACGTGCATGCCCGAGCCGTTGTCGCCGAAGATCGGCTTCGGCATGAAGGTCGCCGTCTTGCCGTAGGCCTGCGCGACGTTGTGGACGACGTACTTGTAGATCTGCATGTGGTCGGCCATCGTGACCATCGGGCCGAACTTGACGCCGAGCTCGTGCTGCGCGGCGGCGACTTCGTGGTGATGCTTCTCGACGACGACGCCCATCTCGGTCAGCACCGAAAGCATCTCGGAGCGGATGTCCTGGCAGCTGTCGATCGGCGGAACCGGGAAGTAGCCGCCCTTGATGCGCGGGCGGTGGCCGAGGTTGCCCATCTCGTACTCGGTGTCCGAGTTCGAGGGCAGCTCGGACGAGTTGACCTTGAAGCCGCAATTGTAGACGTCGGTCGAGAAACGACGTCGTCGAAAATGAAGAACTCTGCTTCCGGGCCGAAGAAGACTTTGTCGCCCACGCCCGTCGACATCATGTAGGCTTCGGCCTTCTTGGCGATGCCGCGCGGGTCGCGCTCGTAGAGCTGGCCGGTCGAGGGCTCGAGCACGTCGCAGAACAGCGCGACCGTCGTCTGCGCGAAGAACGGGTCGACGTGCGCCGACGCCGGGTCGGGCATCAGCATCATGTCGGACGCTTCGATGGACTTCCAACCGGCAATCGATGAACCGTCGAACGCGTATCCGTCGGTGAACATGCCTTCGTCAACGCACGACACGTCTGCGGTGACGTGCTGCAACTTGCCCTTCGTGTCCGTGAACCTGAGATCTACGAACTTGGCTTCCTTGTCCTTGATGATTTTCAGGACGTCACTTGCGTTCTTCATGGACACTCCCCTGTCTGCAGCTGAAGCAGTCACGAAGTAGTCGCGCGGCCGCATGTCGCTTCCGAATGTGGCGCGGGTGTGTTCGTTTTAGATCGCGTCGCGCCGTGCTCGCCGGTGCGGATGCGGATAGCGTCCTCGATCGTCGAGATGAAGATCTTCCCGTCGCCGATGCGGCCCGTCTTCGCCGCCTTTTGGATGGCCTCGACGGCCTTGTCGAGCATGTCGTCCGCCAGAACGACCTCGATTTTCACTTTGGGCAGGAAGTCCACGACGTACTCGGCGCCACGATAGAGCTCCGTATGGCCCTTCTGCCGGCCGAAGCCTTTGGCTTCGATCACCGTGATGCCTTGCAAGCCGATTTCCTGCAGGGCTTCCTTCACTTCATCGAGCTTGAAGGGCTTGATGATCGCTTCGATCTTCTTCATGCGTCCTTGGACCTCCAGCGGCGTATAATTTTTCACCAGTCGTTAAATGGTCGGCTGGACGGCAATTCCGTTAGCACACCGCGTGCCAGTTGGTTAGCGTGAAAAATAGCGGTGTGGTTTCAAGCTGCTGATCGCGATCTGATTAAAATGCGGGCGGATGGGTCGGTAATTGGCGCCTGAAAAATAGGCGGAATGACTTAAAAATAGGCATAGTCCATCCGATTTGAGGAACCGCATGGGGTTTCTCTCTGCGAACGAATAGCCTGTCATTCGCGACGAAGACAGGAGCACATCATGACGGGCTTGGAATTACTGACGACCGAGGAGATGGCTCGCGCCGACCAGCTTGCGGTAACGGCCGGGGTGCCGTCGCTGACGCTGATGGAGAACGCTGGCCGCGCGGTCGCCGACGAGGCGGCCAAGATGGTCGACCCCGGCGCCAGCGTCGTCGTACTGTGCGGCCCCGGCAACAATGGCGGCGACGGCTTCGTCGCGGCGCGGTTGCTGGCAGAGCGGGGGTTCCAAGTCAGCCTCTCCCTGCTCGGGAATCGAGCGGCGTTGAAAGGGGATGCGGCGACGATGGCCGCCCAATGGACTGGGAAGATCCAGCAAAGTTCCGACGCATTTCCCAACGCCGACCTCGTCATAGATGGCCTGTTCGGAGCTGGTCTCAGCCGTCCGTTGGACGGCGCTGCGGCCGCGCTCGTAGAGGCTGTCGACGCGAGCGGCAAGCCGGTTCTCGCCGTCGATGTGCCAAGCGGGCTCGACGGCAATACCGGGATCAGCGGCGGGCCCGTCGTGAAGGCCACACGCACCGTCACCTTCTTCCGGCGCAAGCCCGGTCACCTTCTGATGCCCGGCCGCGCATTTTGCGGCGAGATCTTCGTCGCCGACATCGGCATCCCGCCCTCGGTGTTGCGGGAAATATTGCCCAAATATTCGGCAAACGCCCCAGCACTATGGCTCGGCGTCTACCCCTGGCCTCGCCTCGACGGTCACAAGTACAGCCGGGGTCATGCCGTCGCGGTTTCTGGTCCAGGTCACGCAACCGGAGCCGCACGGATGGGGGCGCGGGCAGCCTTGAGGGTCGGCACGGGCCTTGTGACGGTGGCGAGCCCTATGGATGCGGTCGCGGCCAACGCTGCCCAGCTGACTGCGATCATGCTGAAGCCGTTCGAGGGAGCACGTGGGCTCGGCGAAATCCTGAGCGATGAGCGCAAGAATGCCGTCCTCATCGGTCCCGGCGCTGGCGTTTCCCTCGCGACGCGGCTGCTGGTCCAGGTCGTGCTCGAATTCGATGCCGCGGCCGTGCTCGATGCCGATGCGCTGACCTCGTTCACGATCGACCAGGACGACGACGAGGAGCCTGTTGTGAACCATTTGTTCTCACTCGTCGCCGAGAACCCGACGAGGCCAGTGGTGTTCACGCCCCATGAGGGTGAGTTTACGCGGCTTTTCCCTGATGTGAGCGGATCCAAGTTGGATCGCGCGCGTGCGGCCGCTCAACGAAGCGGCGCGGTTGTCATCCTGAAAGGCCCCGATACCGTCATTGCCGCTCCCGATGGCCGTGCCGCGATCAACGATAACGCGCCGCCGTGGCTTGCCACGGCTGGGTCGGGGGATGTTCTAGCCGGCCTCGTGACGGGATTGCTCGCCCAACACATGCCCGCGTTCGAGGCCGCCTGCGCCGCCGTCTGGTTGCACGGCGAATGCGCAACGCAGTTTGGCCCCGGCCTCATCGCCGAGGACCTGCCCGAGCAACTGCCGGCAGTTTTGTCCGCCCTTGAGGCGCGGGCTCGGCCCGTGTCTTGACGCGGCTTCAGGCTTGGCCCGGCTGCTTCAATTGTTCATCGGCGTGGAGAAACGCATCGATTTCGGGGCTTGCCGGCGGACTCTCTGCGACGACGCCGATCTCCGCCATCAGCCGTGAAATGGTGACGAACCGGCGCTGATTGCGGTCGTACAGGCCGCCCTTGAACAAGGCGCGGGCGGCAACCTGTCCGTCACGCGGACCGCCGTCGATCAGGAAAATCTGCTCCATCACCACCGTAAACTCGTCCCAGGCCACAATTCGGCTTTCCAGGCGAAACCGCTGCCACAGCCGCAGTTCGCGGCGGAAACGGATCATCACTGCCGTCGCAATCGGAGTCCATTTGTGCCGGAGTATCGGTCGCCACAACCCACTGCGAACCATCACGTCCAACCGGCCGAGATCCATCAGCGTCAGGTAGCGTCCGTTGTTCATGTGGGCGCTGGTGTCGAGGTCGGTCGGCCAGACGCGGAAACGAACGACGGACGAATCTTCCGGCATCTCGAGCCGGGGCTCTCCATGCAGGCGCAGCAAGTACCACAGGATGCGCAGCCACAGGTTCATGACGTCCTCGCGGGCGATGGCACCGGCCGCGCATATTAAGATTGTTGACGTTAGCGTCAACTATTGCATCGGCCAAACGTTGAGGCGGCAGGGCATGCTTGCCATGAGTTTTGCGTGGAGGCGGCCGGCGAGCGCTTGGCGCGGCTTTGTTTGCGGGCTATTCACCTTATCGAGCGCTCCGAATCTGTCGCTCGATGCGACCGGCAATGGCGAGTACTCTTAGGCACGGCTTCTTGACGATGGGGACGATGCGCGAGCGCCCGAAAACCACGACCCCAAGCTTTGCCGCCACCGTGATGCTGGCGGTGATTATGGCTGCGCCGGCAAATGCGCAGGACGGTACGCAGGCCAAGGTGCAGGAAGCCGCGGCGGCCCTGGTACGGGGCAATCCCGGCCAAGCTGTGAGCTCCTACACGGATGCGTTGAAGGACAACGCGCTGGCCAACGACCGCAAAGCCACGATTCTCAACGACCGCGCCGTGGCCTACGTTCGCCTCGGTCAGACCAAAGCGGCGATCGAAGACTTCAACAAGGCGGTGCAACTCTTTCCCGAGTATGCGGCGACCTACAACAATCGCGGCAACCTGCTGCTTGCGCTCGGCCTCCCAAAAGAGGCGCTGAAGGACTTCGACCGCGCTATCGTATTGGCGCCCGGCTACGTTGCCGCATTCAATAACCGCGCCGGCGCCCATGTGAAGCTCGGCCAACAGGCCGAGGCAATCCGCGACTACACGAAGGCCATCGAGCTTTCGCCGTCCAACCCGGCGCCGCTGTCAGGCCGGGGCCAGGCGCTGCTGTCGCAAGGCCGGCCGCACGCGGCGATCCGTGACTTCTCCCGCGCCGTCAATGCGGATGCGCGTTTTGCCTCCGCCTATCGCAGCCGCGGCGAGGCGAAGCTCGCGATCGGCCGGACCGAGGAGGCGATCGAGGATCTCTCCCGCGCCATCGCGTTCGACAGCGGCAATGCCGAGATCTACTTGTTGCGCGGTGATGCCTACCTCGCCGGCGGCAACGCCGCCGGCGCTATCAAGGATTTTTCGCGGGTCATCGAAATCGATCAAAACTCCGTTGCTGCCTATCGCGCCCGCGGTCTCGCCAACAGCTCGGCCGAGGCCTACGACGATGCCTTGGCGGACCTCAACCGGGCCATCGAGATCGACCCGCGCTCGGCCGTTTCTTTCGCCTATCGTGCGGTCGTCTATAAGCAAGCCAACCAGGCTGACATCGGCCAAAAAGACTTGGCGACCGCGATCAAACTCGATCCCAATTGCGCCGAGGTCTACTGGGCCCGCGCCGAGTTGGCAGAGGCCGCTGGCGGCCAGAACGATCAGGCTATTGCCGATCTGCGCAAAGCCCTGAGCCTCAAACCAGAGCTGAGACAAGCGTCCGCCGGTCTCGTGCGGCTGGGCGCGCCCGCGGTCGACGCCGAGGACAAAGCCGTGCCCGGGCCGACGGTCGAGAAGTGGCGCATCGTCAGCCGTGGCACGGCTTACTTCGCAGTCAACGACGATTTCCCGCGGTTGCGCGTGCCGCTCGAAATGTCCGGCGAAGGCACGCCGCGCATTATCGATTGGGAAGCCAAGAAGGCACCTCTCAGGGGGATCGGCGTCCTGCGGTTCTCTGGAGGCCGGATGCAGGGCAAGACCGGCCCGGAGGAAGTCGAACTCGCTGCCATCATCGACACCAACGCGGCCTCGGTTATCGCCATCGAGCCGCACCGCCTTGGCGATAAGATCGCGACGTGGACCTGGGACGAAGGCAAGGTCATCGTGGCGAGCGCCGACGGCGTCACCGACGAGTTCCAGTTGCGCAATGTCGGCAAGGGTCCGTCCGAGGGGCAGGGCGGATATCGCCGGGGCGACGACCGGCCTAATTGGGAGCCGTGGCGGGAGCGTCCAGTGGCCCAGGCGCCGCGCCGGAAACCCAAAACGATCTTCGACCTTCTGTTCAACAACTGACGGCTCGGCGAACGGCTTCGGATTGATCCATCGCCCGCTGCCGCACGTTTCGGGCCCATGACCAAGAGACCGATCCTCCTCTGGCTGCGGCAGGACCTGCGTCTGACCGACAACCGCGCTCTGGCCGCCGCAATCGAGGCGGGCGGACCCGTCATCCCTGTATTCGTGCTGGATGACCCAGCCGCTGGGGAGTGGGCTATTGGCGCCGCGTCGCGCTGGTGGCTCCACGGCAGCCTCAGCGCCCTTCGCCAGGAGTTCGAGAAGCGTGGAGCGCGGCTACTCCTTCGATCCGGCGCGACCGCGGACGTGCTCGGCGAAATTGCGGCCGAGACCGCCGCCGCGGCCGTCTATTGCACCCGTGCCTATGAGCCTTGGGCCTCGCGCCTCGAGACGAACGTTCGCGCTGTCCTCGCGACGCGGGGTGTCGAACTGAAGCGTTTCGGCGGCAATCTGCTTGCCGAGCCGGACGATATCCGCACCAAGGCGGGCGAGCCGTTCAAGGTCTACACTCCTTTTTGGCGGGAGTTATCGGGCAAGTTGAAGCTGGCGCCGCCGATTGCCGCGCCAGCGCGGATCCCCTTTCCTGGCCGCGTCCCCGCCGGCGACGAGTTGGCGAGCTGGAATCTGTTGCCAGCCAAGCCCGATTGGACCGGTGGAATGCGCGAGTCCTGGGAGCCGGGGGAGCAGGGGGCGCTGAAGCGTTTTAATGCCTTCATTGCCGGCTTTCGCGGCTACGCCGAGAAACGCAATCGGCCCGACGTTCCCGCCACATCGCGTCTCTCGCCTCATCTGCATTGGGGCGAAATCAGTCCGGCGACGCTATGGCGAAGGGCCTCAACCGCCGTTGCCGCTGGTGCCGCTTCCGACAACGACCTGGAAGTCTTTCTGAAAGAGATCGTTTGGCGCGAGTTCGCATATCACCTGCTCGTTCATTGGCCGGGATTGCCTGAGAAGCCCTTCCGACCGGAGTTCGCGGCCTTTCCGTGGGTGGCGGACAAGGTTGGGCTTGCGGGTTGGCAGCGTGGCCGCACCGGCTACCCGATCGTTGACGCAGGCATGCGCGAGCTTTGGCATACGGGGTGGATGCACAACCGCGTCCGCATGATCGTAGCCTCGTTCCTAATCAAGGACTTGCGGATCTCCTGGCGCGACGGAGGGGCGTGGTTCTGGGATACGCTCGTGGACGCCGACTTGGCGAACAATTCGGCAAGCTGGCAATGGGTCGCCGGCTCCGGTGCTGACGCGGCCCCCTATTTCCGCATTTTCAATCCCGTGACGCAGGGGCAGAAATTCGATCCCTATGGGGCTTACGTGCGCCGCTGGGTGCCTGAGATCGCAAAGTTGCCCGAAGGTTTCATTCACGCCCCATGGGAAGCCGATGCCGCGACCCTCAACGCGGCGGGCATCCGGCTTGGCGAAACCTATCCGCGCCCCATCGTCGACCATGCCGCCGCCCGTATATCTGCGCTTGCCGCTTTTGAACGCGTCAAGGGCGCACGACCGAGCTCGTAATCGCGGAACCGTTACCGCCAGCGTGACGTTGTGCCGTGACGTTGTGCACTGCGAGATCCAGTCGGAACCAGATCCGTTCGGGACCAGCGATTCCGGCAATTCGCCTAAAATTTGCGATGCAGTTAAGCAAATCGCATCCAACAGGGGGGTAGAACGCAAGTGCAGGTTTCCCAGTAACGTTGCGTTGGAGTTGTCAGGATGCGGGCGCTAGCTCACTGCGGCGTGGCCTCAGCCATGCTATTCACTTGCCTTCCGGCTTCGGCCCAGAAGATTTCAGTCGAAGACCTCACGAGAGAGATCACGGTTGCCGAGGCGGCTCAGCCTGCGCTTACGCTGCCGCAGGCACGCGTGCTGAATCGCAGCGAGAAGACTGACGAGGCGGTCGCCCCTGCGGCGCCGGCTCCGTCGTCACAGCCCCCGGCTGCCGCGCCCACGAAAGAGGCACCTGCTGCGGGGTCGCCGGCTTCTCAAACCACCGCCGCCACGCCTGCGCCGACCGAAGGCCCCGAGAAGACGATCGGAAAGACGGTTGCCCCCGCACCGAAGCCTCAGCCCAGTGTGGTCATCAGCGTCAATCTCACCGATCAGCGCATGACGGTGAGCGAGGGCCGGTCGGTCAAGTACACGTGGCCGATTTCCTCCGGCCGTAGCGGCTATTACACGCCGACGGGCACCTACCGTCCTCAGTGGATGGCCAAGACCTGGTATTCGCGCAAATACGACAACGCGCCGATGCCGAACGCCATCTTCTTCACGGGCGGATTCGCGATTCATGCGACCTACTCGACGGGCATGCTTGGGCGTCCCGCATCGCATGGCTGCGTGCGGCTGGCTCCCTCTAACGCCGCGACGCTCTACCGCATGGTCCAGCATCACGGCATGGACCGCACCAAGATCGTGTTGCACGGGTCGCCGAAGCGGTCCGCGCCTGAGGTCGCTGAGCGCGAGTCGCGTCATGGATCGCGCACGGCAAGCATGAGCGGCTACCGCCAGGGTTACGTCCCCCCGGGCTACCGCTATGCCCAGCCCCAGTCGCCGTTTGACAAGCTGTTTGGCGGGGATGAGCCGCAGCGCCGCGTCGTCTACGTTCAGCCGCAGCAGCGCTATCGCGAAGCCTCGCGGCCGGTCTACGGCTACACACCGGATGGCCGCCTCGTGCGGATCCGCTGACGTTTTCGCGACCGGTGCCGATCTCGATTTCTTCGGCTGGCTTTCTGCCACTGTAGACTGCTAGGACATTCGGCACGCGCCTGCGTGCCACCCCTCGAAGGGGCCGCGACGGAAGCGCGGCCCCTTTCGCGTTTCGATGCGTCGGGGCTTCACTCTGCCCCGCCGGCTGCGAGCCGGCCCGGGGGCGGCGGGATCGGGATTGGATCATGCGATTGAGATGGATTGCGTTGGGCTTGGCGGTCGCAGTTGCCGCGCTGACCGCATGGGGCCTGAAAGACGGCAGAGGGATGTCCGGCGTCTTCGCTGATCTTTCCGCAAAACTGATGCCGACAGAGCGCTCAAAGGGCGCAGGCGGCGCTCCGCAGGCAGGCCCTCCGCCGGAAGTCTCGGTCAGTCGCGCGCTGCAGCGTTCGATCATCGAGTGGGACGAATACACGGGTCGCTTCGACGCGACGGAGGCGGTTGAATTGCGTGCCCGCGTCAACGGCTATCTCACCGAGATCAATTTCGTCGACGGCCAAGATGTCAAAAAGGGCGATCCGTTGTTCGTGATTGACCCACGGCCGTATGAGCGGGCTTTAGCCCAGGCGCAAGCGGAATTGGAGCAGGCGCGGGTCAAAGTCTCGAACGCGGAGCTGGATGTCGACCGCGGCAAGCCCCTTGCCCGCAGCAACGTCATCTCGCAAAAGTCCATGGACGACCGCGAGAACCTCGTGCGCGACGCCAATGCCGCCGTTCGCGTGGCCGAGACCAGGGTAAAGCTCGCGGAGCTCGATCTCAGCTACACACGCATCGCGGCGCCTATCGCGGGCCGGATCGGCCGCAAGCTCGTCACCGTCGGCAACTACGTCAGTGGCGGCAGTGGCGGGGGGTCGACGCTGCTCACCACGATCGTCAGCCAGGATCCGATCTACATCTACTTCGACGTCAGCGAGAATGACGCCATCAAGTACAAGCGTCTGGTCGAAAAGGCCGGTGGCGGCGATATGCTGGGCGCCAAGGTGGGCGTTGGCCTCGTGGACGAGCCGAATTTCCCGCACATGGGCAAGCTCGATTTCATCGACAACCGGCTCGATGCCGGGACCGGCACCCTGCGTTCCCGTGCCGTGGTACAAAATCCGAAACGCTTCTTCTCACCAGGGATGTTTGCGCGACTGAGATTGGCGGGTTCGGCCGAGTATGTGGCCATGCTGCTCCCCGACGACGCCATCGCCACCGACCAGACGAGCCGCTACGTGCTCGTCGTTGGTGACGACGGGCTTGCGACGCGGCGGCCGATCAAGCTCGGGCCACTGGTCGATGGAATGCGCATCGTGCGCGAGGGCATCTCGGCCGATGAATGGGTCGTGGTGCGGGGGCAGGCGCGCATACGGCCGGGCATGAAGGTGGCGCCAAAGCAGGAGCCGCTTAAAATGTCGGAAGCCGGCACGCCGACCGGCAGCATCGACGGCGTCAAGGTCCAGAAGCCGTAAGGGCGGGCGCTTTCCAGCTCATAGAGGTCAAGCGCCATGCGCCTCAGTCACTTCTTCATCGTTCGTCCGATCTTTGCGATCGTGGTGTCGCTGGTCATCATGATCATCGGCACGATCGCCTATTTCGCGCTGCCCGTCGCGCAGTTCCCCGAGATCGTGCCACCCACAGTCACCGTCAACGCCACCTATCCCGGCGCCAGCGCCCAGACAGCCGCAGATACCGTCGCCGCCGTGCTCGAGCAGGAGATCAACGGCGTCGAGGGCATGATCTACATGTACTCGCAGTCGACCAGCGACGGCACCGTGTCGATCAGCGTCACTTTCGAGCTCGGCACTGACGTCGACCGCGCTCAGGTTCTCGTGCAAAACCGCGTCGGAACGGCGCAGCCGCGTCTGCCTGACGACGTCAAGCGGACGGGCGTCACAGTTCGCAAGAACTCGCCCGACCTGTTGCTCGTCGTGCATCTCATCTCGCCCGACCGCACCTACGATCAGGTCTACATTTCGAATTACGCGCTGATCAACGTGAAAGACGAGCTTGCGCGCGTTTCGGGCGTGGGCGACGTCGCGCTGTTTGGCCAGCGTGAATACTCCATGCGCGTGTGGCTCGACCCCGAGCGGATCGCCGCTCGCGGGATGACCTCCGATGAAGTGATGGCGGCTTTGCGAGCCCAGAACGTGCAAGTTGCCGGCGGTGCGCTGGGCCAGCCGCCGACCGAGAAGATGGGCGCATTCCAGACCTCGCTTCAGCTCAAGGGGCGATTACAGAAGCCGGACGAGTTCGAGAACATCGTGCTCAAATCCGGTTCGGACGGCCGCGTCGTGCGGATGCGCGATGTCGGGCGCGTCGAACTGGGCGCGCTCAATTACACGACCTACGGCTATCAGGACAAATCGCCGGCGACCGTGCTGGTCGTGCTGCAGCAGCCGGGGTCCAACGCCATCGCAACGGCCAACTCCATCAAGTCCGAGATGAGACGCATCTCGAGCCTGTTTCCGAAAGGGCTCGAATACCGCATCATCTACAACCCCACCGAGTTCATCGAGATCTCGATCAAGGAACTCTACAGCACCATTCTCGAAGCCGTCGTTCTGGTCGTCGTCGTCGTGCTGCTTTTTCTGCAGACGTGGCGGGCGACGCTCATCCCATTGGTCGCGATCCCGGTCTCGCTTGTCGGCACGTTCGCGGTCATGGCGGCGCTGGGCTACTCGGTCAATATGCTGACGCTGTTCGGCCTCGTGCTGGCGGTCGGCATCGTGGTCGACGATGCCATCGTGGTGGTCGAGAACGTCGAGCGTAAACTCGCCGAGGGGCTGTCACCTGTCGAGGCTGCGCGCGTGACCATGGACGAGGTCGGCACCGCACTTGTCGCCATCGCGCTGGTGCTGTCGGCGGTGTTCATTCCGACCGCTTTCGTCGGCGGCATCACCGGCCAGTTCTATCGCCAGTTCGCCGTCACGGTGGCGTCCGCCACCATCATTTCGGCCTTCAATTCGCTGACGCTGTCGCCGGCTCTTTGCGCGAAACTCCTGCAAGCCCATGCCCACGGCGAGCAACACGAAAGCTTGCTGATCAAGCCCGTGCACGCGTTCTTCCGGGGCTTCAATCGCATATTCGATGCGCTAGCGCGTGGCTACGGAGTGCTTGCCCGCAAGCTCATTGCGGCATCCAAGTTCATGCTGCTCGGTTATGCGGGTCTCATCGCCACCGCGATCTATTTCGTCACGGTGACGCCTACGGGCTTCATCCCCGCGATGGACCGAGGGTATCTGGTCGTCTCGTTGCAGTTGCCGGCGGGCGCCGCTCTCGCGCGCACCGATGCCGTGGTCAAGTCCGCTAACGACGCGATCTTGACGACCCCGGGCGTCGCGCACACGTCCGGTTACGCCGGCCGTTCAGGTGCTACCTTCACCAACGCGACGAACGCGGGCGCCATCTTCGTCATCCTCGACGACGCCGAGGAGCGCGCCCACAAGAAGCAGACCGCGAACGCTATCGCGGGCGAGATCCGCAAGCGGCTGGGCCAGATCCAGGAAGCCGCGTCCTTCGTGTTCATTCCGCCCCCGGTTCGCGGCATGGGTGGACAGGTCGGCTTCTCCATGCGCTTGCAGGACCGCGCCAATCTTGGTTCGGCCGAGTTCGAAAAAGTCGCGCAGCAGTTCATCGCCGAGGCCAACAAGACGCCCGGCATCCAGAATGTGTTCACGACCTTCTCGACTGCGACGCCGCAGCTCTACGTCGACGTCGACCGCGATAAGGCACAGATGCTGAAAGTTCCGGTCTCGGCGATCTTCGACGCCATGTCGGTCTACCTCGGCTCGTCGTACGTCAACGACTTCAACATGTTCGGCCGGACTTGGCGCGTCACTGCGCAGGCCGACAGCGCGTATCGCCTCGATCCCGAGAACGTCTCGCGCTTAAAGGTGCGCTCGACGGACGGCAACATGGTGCCGCTCGGCAGTCTCGTGACGTTCAAGGAGATCGCCGGGCCCGATCGCGTGCCGCGCTACAACCTGTTCCCGACCATTGAGGTACAGGGCGGCACGGCTCCAGGCATCAGCTCGGGCCAGGCGCTCGATGCCATGGCGCAGCTGTCGGCGCGCGTGCTGCCGGACGGCATCACCTACGAGTGGACGGACTTGTCCTACCAGGAGAAGAAGGCAGGCCGGACCGGCTACTACGTGTTCGCGCTGTCGGTGCTGTTCGTTTTTCTCGCGCTTGCCGCGCAATACGAAAGCTGGTCGCTGCCGCTGGCCATCATGCTGATCGTGCCGATGTGCCTGCTCTCCGCGCTCTTCGGCGTCAGTTTGCACGGTCAGGACATCAACATCCTCACCCAGATCGGCTTCATCGTGCTGATCGGCTTGGCGGCAAAGAATGCTATTTTGATCGTAGAATTCGCCCGCCAGTTGGAGGATCAGGGCAGTGACCGGGTGAGCGCGGCGGTCGAGGCCGCAACGTTGCGCTTGCGGCCGATTTTGATGACTTCGCTCGCCTTCACGCTCGGCGTCGTACCGCTCTACATCGCGCAGGGTGCGGGTGCCGAAATGCGGATTGCACTCGGCACCGGCGTGTTCTGGGGCATGATCGGCGTGACCCTGTTCGGGCTCGTTTTCACGCCGATCTTCTACGTCGTCATTCGCGGCTGGTCTGTCGGGCATCCAAAGCCGGCGCCAACGCCGCACCCGCAAGCAGCCGAATGAAAAATCGGCCGGAGCTGGGCTCCGGCCGATCTCTTTTTCGATTTATTTCGATCCGTTTAATCGTGCACGGCGGCGCTGGTGATGCACCTGGACGTCTTGCAATTGAAGGCGCCGGTCGTGTTCAGGCTGCGATAGGTGGCGGCGCCGACAGCGAGAAGAGCGATGCAGGCTGCGGCAGTTGCCATCGCATTGACCCACGATCCGCGGCGTTTGTTCTGATGAGCAGGCAGCTGTGGCAACGATAGGACGATCGCCTCTTGAGTGACCTGCGGCAGAGCTTCTATGCCCGCCAACGCGTCCGCGTTGGCAGCCGGCTCCACTGTAGCTGCACCGAGCGGCGCAATCTCTCCGATTGACTGTATCTCCGACATAATCGGCGCGAAATCGGCGGCGACTTCCACCGTCATATCCGAGGGCTCGCCCTCATCACCGCAGACGTGAGCGACGACGGCGGTCTCGAAGGCCGCACGTTTCGAGTAAGCCGTTTCGCGGCCGGCCATCAACACGGCGGCCTGCTCGATCCAGCCTTCGCGAGAAATCCGCTTCGCGTCATGCAGCAGGCGGCCGACTTCTTGGACGTCGTCGGCCGTGAATGCAGCGAGGTCGGCATAGCGTGTGATGGAAAGGTCGCCCAGCAGTGAGCGCGCAACGGCGTCAATGCCCTTGATGCGGGCGAAGTCGTCACCGGCAACAATCGGCTCGATAGCGGCGGCTGGCTCGATCGCGGCATTAGGCCCCTCGGCCTCGTCCGCTGAGAATGCGCCGGGCTCGTCCGCCACGACGGGCGTTCCGCAATCGGCTAAGAGGTGAGAGACCTGCGCGGCCAACTCGGCAAGGGTCGATTGGATGGTGCGCAACGTCTCCGCTTGATCGAATGTCATGATGTCATGTCCTTGCGCCGTCATGGCGCGCTGAAGTGCTCCCCTAAGCTGTCCGGGCACTGCGATACCCAACGACTGCTTGAAGCAGAACGTAAACGGCTTCCGTTCCCGAACATTTAATATCCGCGCCAATTTGAAACTCAGGCGGTGCATCGCTGTGGCCAGAAAACCTCGTTGGATCAGCATCTCGGCGGGATGCGCTAGGATCAATTGTTATGGCGCAGGACGCACTTTGGCATCTCAGGGTCGATGCTTGGATCATGCAACTCGTCAGGAACTGGGAACCCGCATCGCCGTTGTCTTTTTGGCGGCCCCGTCCAATTTGTTTGGAAAGAAAGGAGGCCCTAAATGGCCACCGCAACAACAATCGCTGCTTCGGAGACCGGCAATGTCCTTCTCTCGAGCGAAGATCTCGAGTCCACTCCCGTGTTTGGCGGCAACGGTGAGAAGATTGGCACCATTGATCACCTGATGGTCCATCGCGTGAGCGGCCAAGTCATCTACGCGGTCGTCACCTTCGGAGGCTTTCTCGGCCTCGGTCAAAGTCACTACCCCGTGCCGTGGCATGCACTGAAGTATTCCTGCGAGAAGAAGGGCTACCTCACGAATATCGATGAGAAGTCGGTTCGCGACGCTCCCGAGTTCTCAGACGACGGCTACGGCGATCAGATCTGGGCCCGCAAACTCGACGAACATTACGGGCGTAACTTCTCACCGTGACGCGAGAAACGATCATGCCTGGAAATCGAGACACGGATAGCGATACCAAGAAGTGGTCAGGAAAGGTCACGCGCGACAGCCGTGCGCTGGAATTGGAACCTGGCGTATTCAAAAAGGAGTCTCCGCGCGAGATTGCGGAATCTCTAAAGAAGTCGGCTGAGGAAAGTGAACATCGCAAAGCCGATCCTTTCCGCTCCGCGATGTCTATGCTGACGTTCTACATCAACCGTGCCGGGCGCGCTCTGCCGGATAAGCGGCGGCGCGTGCTGGAACGAGCTAAAACCGCGTTGCGAAAGGCATTCGACCGTGCCTGAGGATGTGGCCCCGGCCGAGGCGTGGTTAGAGGTCAGGGATGAGGCTGCCGGCTGCCGGCGCTGTCCGCTCTATAAGCTCGGCACGCAGACGGTGTTCGGGGAAGGCCCGCAGGATGCGAAACTGATCCTGGTTGGCGAACAGCCGGGCGATCAGGAGGACATCGCCGGCCGGCCGTTCGTCGGTCCCGCCGGCCGGGTTCTCGACCTCGCGCTGTCCGAGGCTGGAATAAAGAGATCCGAAACCTACGTCACCAATGCGGTGAAGCACTTCAAACACGAGATCCGGGGCAAGCGGCGACTTCACCAAAAGCCGAATGCAGGCGAAATCGACATCTGCAAGTGGTGGCTCGACCGCGAACTGGCGCTCATTCCATCCAAGGTCATCGTTGCTTTGGGCGCTACCGCGGCGCGATCGCTGACCGGCAGGCCGGTCAAGATCGAGGCCACGCGCGGCAAGCCTATGCCGTACCTGCCCGGTCGCCAGTTAGTCGTGACCATCCACCCCTCGATGTTGCTGCGCCTGCCCGACCCCGCGGACAAGACGCGCGAGATGCAGCGCTTCGTTCACGATCTCGATGCCATCGCGCGAATGATCGCTGATTGACCGCCTGACCTCGGCGGCGACCCATCAGGTTCCAATGAGATGACGATAGAGGACAGGCAGGCTGGCAGTCAGGCGTTCCGGCCGGCTGACGATTGAGAACCCACGTGCGCCGAAAATTCGAGGCACGTAGCTATGTGCCTTGGCGTCGACTGTGATCGCGAACACGGCATGTCCCGCCCTGCGCGCTTCCCCGATGGCGCGTCTGCTGTCCTCGATCCCATAGCGGCCATCGTAGTGGTCGAGGTCGTTGGGCTTGCCGTCGGTCAGCACGAGCAGCAGACGCTTGCGCGATGGCCGCTTGGAGAGCGCAGCGGACACATGGCGAACAGCAGCGCCGAGGCGCGTGTAGAAGCCGGGCTTCAAGCCGCTGATGCGCGCGCGCACTGCAGGCGACACCGTCTCGTCGAAATCCTTGATCTTCGGCACGAACACGCGATTGCGCCGCAGTGAAGAGAACGCATAGATCGCGCATGCGTCACCGCATGCGGCCAGGCCCTCCGCGATCGCCGTCAGCGCCTCCTTCTCGATGTCGATAACGGTGCGTTCGTCGACAGCGCTTTCCGTCGAGCGCGAAATGTCGACCAGCACGGCAACCGAGAGATCGCGCGATTGCTCGCGTGTCTGCCGGTAGAGGTGGTCGGAGCCCTCGCCACGCGCGATGATTTCGGCACGCGAGCGGATGACGGCGTCCATGTCGATCTCGTGGCCATCAAGTTGGCGGCCAATGACCTCGCGCTTGGGGCGAAGTGCCTCGAACTGGCGACGAACGGCGCGGATCCGCCGGTCCATGCCCGGCCCCGGCTTCCATCCGGTGCCAGCGGGCGCCTCCTCCGCGACGCGCTCCAGCACGCGTGCGTGTTGAGGGCGATAGATGCCGCGCTTGTAGTCCCACTCAGGATAGACGTGCACGTCGGAGATTCGCTCGGCATCGGCGTCGCCTGGTGCGAGGTCGAGGTCGAGTTTGAGCCGTGTGGCGGTCCGGCGCTTCATCTGCGTGACGCCGATCTCATCGTGATCATCGGCGGCCTTGCGCGCGTTCTGCTCGTCGTCGTCCTCCACGTCGCGGTGGAGGTTCATGAACTCGGCCCAGCTCGAAAATCTTCTCGAAGCGGTGGACAACGAGGCCACCCTTCTTCTCGATACGATCGGACTTCTTGCGGGAAGCCTTGCGTGTGCGTCCGTCACCGTCGGGGCTCTTGCTTCCGCCAGCTGCTTCTTCGTCATTGCGCACGATCTTCTCGCGCGCAGCCGTCGGCTCGATTTCGCCCCACAACGGCACAGGCAAATAAGGCCTATAGTCAAGGGGTG
This sequence comes from uncultured Alphaproteobacteria bacterium, assembly GCA_963847435.1. Taxonomy (GTDB): domain Bacteria; phylum Pseudomonadota; class Alphaproteobacteria; order Rhizobiales; family Hyphomicrobiaceae; genus CAWJZR01. The sequence continues at coordinate 37,139 of CAWJZR010000006.1, forward strand.
CAGCACTCATGGCGACGACGCCTGCAACGTCGACGACATCCCCGTTCGCTGCAGCAGACAAGTAGCCGCGAATGACGGCTTCGACCGCAGCCTCGGACTCCGGCAGAGCTGTTACGATACGTGTCGCGAGCGTCGCCGCCGCCAGCTCGCGATGGATGCGGCGGAGGCCAGGAAAGCGCTTCAAGACAGCAGACGTGGTCTCGATCGAGAAACGGATGCGATCGAGGTCGGCTGCCATGGCGTCGCCATTCGCCTGCGGGGCTTCGATCTCGGGACCGACCGCGGTCCAGGCGGCAAGCCAGAAATAGAGCTGCTCGTTGAGAAGGCGGACGGGAAAGGTGTCGACGACGTCGGGCACGATGAAGCGCTCGCCATCATAGCGCGCGCGGCCGACGCGCTCGCTATCGCGGCCGAGCCTTGCGCGCCATGCCCGACGGTGATGGGAGGCCTCGGCCACGGCCGGCTTGATGATGACGCCGGGTTCACCGCCGAGACCGCGGAAGAACACGCGCAGACGCGGTTCCGCCTCGATGAAATGCACGGCGGCGTCGGGAAACTGTGGAACGGAGGAGCGGTTTCCGACCAGCCGATGCCACAGATTGCCAATCGTCTCCTCGGGCTCGAGAAGATGAAACAGGCTCATCCCAGCACCGCCTCTGCAACTTGCACGAGACCGGCCTTCACGTCGGCGTCGTCCGACAACGGCTCGATCATTGCCGCGTGCACAGCCTGCTCATGGCTCATGCCGGCCGCGATCAGGCTCGCGCAATAGACGACGAGACGCGTCGAGACGCCTTCCTCGAGATCCTGACCCTTGAGCGCCCGGAGCCGGGTGGCGAGCTGGATCAAAGGTTTCACGCGCGCGACGGCAAGTCCGGATTCGGTAGCCACGATCTCGGCTTCCGCTTCAGGTGCCGGGAAATCGAAGTCGATGCGCGAGGAAGCGCTGGCGGGTCGAGGGTTTCAGCGACTTCAGGATGCTCTGGTAGCCGGGGTTGTAGGAGACCACGAGCATGAAGTTGTCGGGCGGCGCGTCAGCAGCTCGCCCGTGCGCTCGAGCGGCAGCATCCGGCGGTCGTCGGTGAGCGGGATGCAGCACGACCGTCACGTCCTTGCGCGCCTCGACCACCTCGTCGAGGTAGCAGATGCCGCCCGCACGCACCGCGCGCGTCAGCGGCCCGTCGAACCAGTTGCGTGTCGCCGCCTTTCAGCAGGTAGCGGCCGGTGAGGTCGGCTGCGGTGAGGTCGTCATGGCAGGAGACCGTGTACAGCGGAAGCCCAAGCCGGGCCGCCATGTGCGCGACGAAGCGGGTTTTGCCGCAACCCGTCGGCCCCTTGAGCAGAGCGGCAGCTTCAGCGCGGTGGGCGGTCTCGAAAAGCGCCGATCTCATTGCCGGTCGCGCGGTAAAAGGGGACGGCAGCGGCCGTCTGTGCCTCGATCTTGGGCATGGCGTTCATCGCGTCATCCTCGAAACAATTAGGTCGGCTCGAGCACGTCGAGCAGGGAGGCGAGAGGGCGGTAGCCGCCCTCTCGTATTCTGCGTTGTCACTCGGCGGGCTGCATCGCGGACGAGCGATCACCTCGGACCTGCGTGGCACGAACACGGCGTAGAGGTAGAGCAGGGCTCCGATCACCACCAGCACGCCGGCGCCCAGCCGCATCCGGTAGAACAGCACGAGCTGGTCCTGCACGTCCATGTAGCCTTCGCCCTTGACGCGCTGCAGGTGCGTCTGCACCACGCCGGCGAAGGTCAGCGTGAACGTCATGAACGCCATGCCGCCGGACATGATCCAGAAGCTCACCATGTTGAGCACCTGATTGTAGGGCTCGCGATTCGCGCAGGATGGGCATCGCGTAGCTTATGATCGCCAGGTTCAAGCAGACATAGGCGCCGAAGAACGCGAGGTGTCCGTGGGCCGCCGTCACCTGCGTGCCGTGGGTGTAGTAGTTCACGCCGTGCAGCGTGTGCATGAAGCCCCACACGCCGGCGCCGAAGAAGGCGAGCACCGGCGCAGCCGAGGCTCCACAGCAGCGCCGCATTGTTCGGGTGATCCCGCCGGCGCTTCCAGACCATGGAGAAGGTGAACAGCACCATGGCGAAGAACGGCGCGACTTCGAGGCTCGAGAAGATCGAACCGATCCACTGCCAATAGGCCGGCGTGCCGATCCAGTAATAGTGGTGGCCGGTGCCCAGCAGCCCGCTGAAGAGCGCCAAGGCGACGATGACGTAGAGCCACTTGTCGATGACCTCGCGGTCGACGCCCGTCATCTTGAGCATCAGGTAGGCGAGAACGGCGGCCATCACCAGCTCCCAGACGCCTTCGACCCAAAGGTGGACGACGTACCACCAGATACATCTTGTCGACGACGAGATTGCTCGGATTGTAGAGCGCGAACAGGAAGAAGATCGCGATGCCCCAGAGGCCCAGAAGCAGCACGTTGGTGATCGCGGTCTTGCGGCCCTGCAGCACGGTCATCGAGACGTTGTAGAGGAAGATCAGCGCGGCGACGACGATGCCCAGCTTGACCCACAACGGCTGCTCGAGGAACTCGCGCCCATCCTTGCCGAGCAGGAAGTTGCCGTGAAACAGATCGAAGATATACGTGACGACGACGCCGAGCGTGCCCAGCACCAGGATCGCGAACTGGATGTAGGCGAGCTTCGGGCTCTCGATTTCCCGCTCCGCTTCCTCCGGCACCAGATAGTAAGCGGCGCCGAAGAAGCCGAGCAGCAGCCATACGATCAGCGCGTTCGTGTGGATCATGCGCACGATGTTGAACGGCAGCAGCTCGGATAGGGTATTGGGCAATACGTAGATGTAGCCTGCCAGCAGGCCAACGGTGACCTGCACGGCAAACAGCGCCATCGCCACCGAGAAGTAGGCGAACGCGACTTTCTGCGATTGATATTTCATAGCGAGCCTTTCCTTAGCCGGCTTTGTTGGGCGGCCAATCCTGGGTGTCGATGCGGCTCGTCCACTCGAAGAAGTTGACGAGGTCGTCGAGCTCGGCATCCTTCAAATGGAAGTTCGGCATCTGCCGGCGGCCGGGAACGTTCGACGGCTGGTTCTGCATCCACGCCTTCAGCGCCTCGCGGGCGTTCGCGGCGTTTTCTTTGCCGCCATAGCGCACCCACACATTGCCGAGTTCGGGAGCGAAGTAGGCCCCCTCGCCGAGAATGGTGTGGCAATTGATGCAGGCGTTCTTTTCCCAGATGTGCTTGCCGCGTGCGACGCTCTCGGTGAGGCCCTTCGCGTCGGTTGATTTCGATACTGCGTAGTTACAGCTGTGTACGGTCAGAGCCACGAATATCAGGAGGAAGAAACCGCTGCCTCCGTAGAAGATATTCCGGGCTGCCGATTTCGTGAGTGCTTCCCACATTGGCTTCCCCTTGAGTGTGCGTGTTCACGTGATCATGAGCAACACCGCGGAGTGGGCCACAATTGGCGACTTCGGAGCCTTGACTTTGGTTAGTCGCGCCGGTGATTGATCCGGACCGATAAGGCGCGTCAAGCCGAGAGCCGTGACGTGATGCGGCCGCGATCCTGCATCCAGGCCGCGCAGCCGCCGGTGGCGCTGACGATGTGCCGCGCCTGGTCTGGGGTTGCGATTGCCAAGGCCGTCGATAACCCGTCGGCAATTGCTGCGCTGGCGTGACGCACGGTGGCGCTTCGCCAATAACCGGGGGTCGCAGCCGTCGCGGGATGCAGGATGTGGCCAAGCCCTTGCGCATTGGAAAAGGTCAAAGAAGACGCCGAAGACGTGGCCAGCGACGCTTCGGCGAGATCGAGGGTTTGCCCGCTTTCCTTGATCGCCACCTGGAAGGGGTGGCTGCCGTCGCGCATTCCCAGAGCGCGAACCTCACCGATGTCGACGAGCACGCTGTCGAATCCATGGCGCTGCAAGAGAGCGGCAATCCGGTCGGTGATGAAGCCTTGCGCGATGCCGTTCAAGGTGATGGCGCCACCTTCAGGTAGACGCACGCTGCGACCCGCGGACACCAACCTCGAGAGGCCCATGCGAGCTACCGCATCCTTGCGAACCTGATCGGGCAGTGGAGCTTCGCCGTGGAGGGCGTGCCAATTCGCATACGCCTGCCACACTGGTTGCACCGTGGGATCGAAAAGCCCCCCTGTCAAAACATGAACTCGGCGAGCCATCGCGATGACGGCGCGTAATTCGGGCGTGGCTTCGCGAAGGAAGCCGTCATTGTTCAGCCGGACGATCTCGGAACCTACCCGGTAGAGACTGAAAATCTGCTCCAGGCGTTCGATTTCCGATCGGCAGTCGTTGACGACGCGCTCGGCGGCAATTGCAGCGGTTCCGGGCAAGAAGATGCGTGCATCGGCGCCGAGCGCGGTGCCGTTCCATTCGTAATCATCGCGACGGCGCCAGTGCCCAATCCCGCCGGTGAGTACCCCCACCGCCGCAGCGATAATTAATGATCTGCGGTTGATAACGGCTTCAGCCATCGTTTTTTCCCACGGCGAGGTTTTCGCGGTTTCCGCCGGAGCGCCGCAAGGCCCGCTGCTTTAAAGGCAGACACGTATTGGCGTCGAAGTAGTTGGCTTGGCACTTCAGGCAGTAGATGCATTCGTTGGGCACGATCTGGCCAATCGGATTGATGGCCTGAACCCCGCACGTTGTTGCACAGATACGGCATTCTCGGCCGCATTGGGGGCGCCGTTTAAGCCAATCAAAGATCTTGAGCCGTGCAGGGATCGCAAGTGCCGCGCCGAGGGGACAAAGATAGCGGCAGTAGAAGCGCTCAATGAATAGCCCAGCGGCCAGTAACGCCAGCGCGTAGAGCACGTACGGCCAGTCTCGCATGAAGCGCAGCACGATTGCGGTCTTGAATGGCTCGACTTCGGCAATTCGTACCGTATCGGTCATCGACTGGAAGGAAAGTCCGAGGATGGCGAGAAAAAGCGTGTATTTCAGCGGCCATAGCCGCTCATGCACGGCCCACGGAACTTCGATCTGGCGAATGCCAAGCTTACGGGCGCCCGCATTCAACAATTCCTGCAGCGCGCCGAAAGGGCAGAGCCATCCGCAAAAAACGCCTCGACCCCAGAAGAGTAGGCAGAGGGCAACGAAGCACCAGAGAATGAACACCAGCGGATCGAGCAGAAATTGCTCCCAACGGAAGCCGTGGAGCACCGCGTGTATGAACGTCACCACATTGATGACGGAAAGCTGGGCGCCCGCGATTAAGCCGAGAAAGACGAGCGAGACCGATAGAAACACAAGCCGGCCAATGCGATAGCGTTTAACGTCGCGCACGATGAGATCGTGAAAGAAAAGCGTGATCGTGAGGACGAGCAACATCAAACCGAGAACGATGATCTCCGCTGTCCGTGCGTGCCAGATCTCGCTGGCGAGCGTCTGCGGTGCGCTACCGGCGGCGACGGCCCCCGGTTCAGCGAGGAGAAACCGTTCCGGCAGACGATAATCGACCGGAAAGATAACTGGTCCTTTGCCGTCCTGCTCAATGATCAGTTCCGCGCGCCAAGGTTCAGACCCGTCGAAACCGGTGGCACCGTCAACGCGGAACACCGCGATTTCCCGCGCCTCCGGAGCGCCTTCTGCCGCCAGCCTCTCGAAGTGATGCACATCATCACGGCCGAACGTGATGGTGCGCGCACCCTGCACGACCCGTATCCGCTCGAAGCGGCCTTCTTGCATCCAGGCCGTTCCCATGAACGAGTAAAGCCCGCTGCCCGTGATGGCGATCAATTGGTCCGATAAAGCAAGGCCGCTCGTCAGCGCCTCGTAGTTGCGCCGGCCAAGCAGGTTTTGCCCAATCGTGGGTGGTGTTACGAGCGCCACGTGAAGATCGATGAACGTGGCCTCCGGCACTGTCGTGCTGGTCCCCAGCGCGGCTGCGACCTCGCCGCGCGTCAAGAGACGGTGGGCGATCGCGTTCTCGGAGACGAGCAGCTTCCAGGATTGCGGCACGAACCTCGAGCGATCGATGATCCGGGTGCCCACCGGGGGCAGGATGCCACGGGTCTGCGCGACGGCGCGAGCGGACCGCACGACGGCATCCTTGAAAACGGTGCTCGATACAGTCGCGCCAGATACGTGATCGACGCGGCCGCCATTACTACGCGTGACCGGCTGGCGAATGTCGATGCCCGTCATCCTGCCAATGAATGCCGAAAGCAACTCCGGCGATACGCCGATCACAAGGATAGGCTCCTCGTGCTGCAGCAGCTTCGCGCCTGCGATCCGTCCGTCGAGCGAAAGTCCGACAAGAATATCCAGCGGTTTTCCCGCATACCCGAGGGAGCCAATCACCGTCCAGGTCGAGAATGCGTAGCCGAGAAGACGTCCTTTTGACCGGACCTCGACAGCGGAAGGTGTGCCGGTTTCGGGACCGATCTCTACTCCGTCTTCTGCGAGGCCAAAGAGCCCGGCGAGGTCCGCCGGGGTTGCCGCCGCCGCGTAAGAGGGCGAGCACAACTGGACACAGCAAAGGAGCGTGAGCGCAACGATGAACTGGGTGATCGCCCCCGCGGTTGCGCGCCCGATGTGGAATGTCTCGCTGGCGACTGGCATGCTCGTTCGCCCAAGAAAGGAGTTGAGGCTGTTGCCCCCGGTTGATCTCCAATTTGCACGCAAAGAGCCTCGGAGCCGTTTAACAAAAGTCAAGATAGGAGTTTTTCCAGGCAGCTACGGTGACCGCGCATGAAGTGGAAGGGATAACCCATGACATCAATCGCCCCACTAAGGTCCAACTGGCTGCTCGGTGCCGCGGCACTGGCTGTTGGTTTGGCCGTGAGCGCCGCTCCGGGCATGGCGCAAAAGCCGTCGCCGGCGGAAATCCAGAAGCACAAGACGACGCCCGGTGGCAAATACGAGCCGTCACTGGATGTAATGAAGGACGCCAAGATCGAGCAGCCCGGCGCGAAGCCAGGCGTCCCGGCCTTGACCGCGGAAGAGTTCACGAAAGCCAACCAGATCTTCTTCGAGCGCTGCGCTGGCTGCCATGGCGTGCTGCGCAAAGGCGCGACCGGCAAGGCCCTTACTCCGGACCTGACCCGCAAGCTTGGCTTCGAATACCTGCGCGATTTCATCACCTATGGCTCTCCCGCCGGTATGCCGAATTGGGGCACATCTGGCGAGTTGAAGCCTGATGAAATCGAGCTGATGGCCAAGTACCTGCTGAATGATCCGGCCGCGCCGCCGGAGTTCGGCATGCCCGAGATCAAGGCCTCGTGGAAGCTGCTGGTGCCGGTCGACAAGCGCCCGACCACGAAGCAGAACAAGCTCGACATCGACAACCTGTTCTCGGTCACGCTGCGCGATTCGGGCGAAATCGCCCTCATCGACGGCGCTTCGAAACAGATCGTGACCATCATCAAAACCGGCTACGCGGTGCACATCTCGCGCATGTCGGCGAGCGGCCGCTATCTGTTCGCCATTGGCCGCGATGCCAAGATCGATTTGATCGACCTCTACATGGACCCGCCGCAGCGGGTTGCGGAAATCAAGGTCGGCAGCGAGGCGCGCTCGGTCGAGACGTCGAAGTACAAGGGCTACGAGGATACGCTCGCGATTGCCGGCTCCTATTGGCCGCCGCAATACGTGATCATGGACGGCGCAACGCTCGAGCCGAAGAAGGTCGTCAGCACCCGCGGCATGACTTACGATACGCAGGACTACCATCCTGAGCCGCGCGTCGCCTCGATCGCCGCGTCACACTACAAGCCGGAGTTTGTGGTCAACGTAAAGGAAACCGGACAGATCCTTCTCGTCGACTACTCGGACATCAAGAACCTGAAGGTGACGGCCCTCGAGGCCGAGCGCTTCTTGCACGACGGCGGCTTCGACCGCAGCGGGCGCTACTTTATCGTTGCGGCGAATGCCCGCGACCGTATCGCTATCGTCGACACCAAAGACGGCAAGCTCGTGGATGTCATCAACTCCGGCGGCGTTAAACCGCATCCGGGCCGCGGCGCCAACTTCACCCATCCGAAGTTCGGCCCGGTGTGGGCGACGAGCCACCTCGGCGACGAGACGATCTCGTTCATCGGCACCGATCCGGAGAAGCACAAAGAGCAGGCCTGGAAAGTGGTGCAGACGGTGAAAGGCCAGGGCGGCGGCTCGCTCTTCATCAAGAGCCATCCGAAGTCCGAGAACATCTACGTCGATACTCCGCTCAATCCGGTGGCCGAGCTGTCGTCGTCGATCGCCGTGTTCAAGATCGCCGACCTCACGCAGGACAAGCCCAAGTACCAAGTGTTGCCGATCGGCGAGTGGTCCGGAATTGCCGAAGGCCAGCGCCGTGTGGTGCAGGGCGAATACAACAAGGACGGCGACGAGATCTGGTTCTCGGTGTGGAACACCAAGACGCAGGAATCGGCGATCGTCGTAGTCGATGACAAGACGCTGACCAAGAAGGCCGTGATCCGCGACAAGCGCCTGATCACCCCGACCGGCAAGTTCAACGTCTTCAACACTCGCAACGACGTCTACTAAGGTCGTTGCACCCTGGATGGGCCGTCAAAAGCCTCTTGGCGGCCCATCCGCCCCTTTTCCCGAACAAGACGTCAAAGACGAAGCGGCTCCAAAGCTCGAGGGAGGAGACCATGGTCGGAAAAGTCTATCTGGTCGGCGCGGGTCCCGGTGATGTCGATCTGCTGACTTTGAAGGCCTATCGGTTAATTGCTTCTGCGGAGATCGTTGTTTATGACCGTCTGGTGTCCGACGACATTCTCGCATTGATCCCGGCGGGCGCCCGCTGCATCGACGTCGGCAAACAGGCGAGCCGGCATCCCGTCCCGCAGGACAAAATAAATGAAATATTGGTTGCGCTCGGACTTGCCGGCGATCGCGTGGTGCGCCTGAAGGGAGGCGATCCCTTTCTGTTCGGCCGTGGTGGCGAGGAAGCGTTCGCCCTTGCAGCGGCTGGAATCGCTTTCGAGGTCGTGCCCGGCATCACCACCGCGCAAGGTTGCGCTGCGAGTTGCAACGTTCCGCTGACCCACCGCGGAGTGGCGTCGGGTCTAAGGTATATAACCGGTCATTGCCGCGGCGACGCTGCTCTCGACTTCGACTGGCACGGGTTAGCCGATGCTTCGACGACGCTCGTCGTCTATATGGGCCTTGCCAACATCGGAGAGATTGCGGATCGGCTCATTGGTCACGGCCGCGATCCATCAACTCCGGTCATGGCTGTTTCCAATGCCACGCGCGCCGATGAGAAACGCTTGGCGACGTCGCTGGCGGCCGTCACGTGGGATGCCGAAACCGCAGGCCTCGAAAGCCCGACGATCTTCATCATCGGCGAGGTCGTCAACGTGGCGGAAGTTCTGAACGGCGGAGCCGAGATCCATGCGCAATCACTTATGGCTGCTGCCGAGTAGCGCGGCCGCCCTCGTCGTTCTGGCCGGAATGGCGGTTCGAGCCGCCGTGCCTGTCAGCGAGCAACGCCAGGCGGAACTCGTCCGTCTCGTTCGCCAGGATTGTGGCTCGTGCCACGGCATGACCCTGAAGGGCGGCCTCGGAAAGGCGCTACTGCCGAAGGATCTCGCGGCATTGGACACGGGCACGATTGCGCAAATCATCGAGGATGGCCTTCCTGGAACGCCGATGCCGCCTTGGAAGGGACTGCTCACGCATGACGAAACGCAGTGGATCGCCGCGAAGCTGAAGGAAGGATTTCCGCCATGAAACGACGCGCATTCCTGCAGTCGGCACTGCTCGGCGGAGCGGGCGCTGCAGCTTCCGTGTCTCGCGCGGCGGCGGCCCCGTGCGCCGTGCGGGGCACCGGTGACCTCGGCCTCGTCGTCGAGCGCGCGACAGGGTCCGTTCTCGTGATCGAGACGACCGAGCGCACTGTGCTTGGCCGTGTCGATGGCCTGGGCGATCTTTCGCATGCATCAGCCGTATTCTCCCGCGACGAGCGTTTCGCCTACGTTTTCGGCCGAGATGGCGGATTGACCAAGATCGATCTACTCAACGTTTGTCAGGCCGGCCGCGTGGTGCAGGCCGGGAATGCCATCGGCGGAGCCATTTCTGACGACGGCAGGCTTGTCGCGGTGTCGAACTACGAGCCCGGCGGGGTGCGCGTATTCGATGCCGCGACGCTGGCGCCTGTCGCCGAGATCCCGGCCGAAGTCGCCGGCTCCAAGCGCTCCAAGACGGTCGGCCTGGTCGATGCGCCCGGGCGCATGTTTATCTATTGTCTCTATGATGCCGGCGAGATCTGGATGGCCGACTTTTCGGGCGCCGATCCAAAAGCGCCGAAGATTACGCGCTTTCCCGGCATCGGGAAGCTGCCCTATGACGCCAACGTCACTGCAGACGGGCGCCATTTCATCGCGGGCCTGTTCGGCGAGGACGGGCTCGTTCACCTCGATCTTTGGGAAGATAACCCTAAGCCGCGCCGCATCCTGGATGGTTACGGCAAGGGGGAGGCGCCACTGCCGGTTTACAAGATGCCGCATCTGGAAGGCTGGGCTCTGATGGGCGACCGCTTCCTACTGCCAGCGGTCGGACGTCACGAGTTGCTGGCGGTGGACGCCACGTCATTCAAGGAAATCGGCCGCGTCGCAACGCATGGGCAGCCGATTTTCGCGGTTTCGCGGCCGGACGGCCGCCACGCCTGGGTAAATTTCGCTCATCCACTCAACGACACGATCCAGGTCGTCGACGCGGCCTCGCTGAAGGTGGTGCACGAGATGAAGCCCGGGCCGGCGGTGCTGCACATGGAATTCACCCCTCGCGGCCACGAGGTGTGGGTGTCGGTGCGCGATGCCAATCGCATCGACGTCTACGATGCGCGGAAGTTCTCGAAGGTGGCAGAGATACCGGCCCAAGCTCCGAGCGGGATCTTTTTCACGGCGCGCGCGCACAAGACGGGGCAATAGTCATGACCGGACCTCTGCCCGTCCTGACGCCCGTAGCTATCGCCTTGATTGAACGCTGGCAGCGGGGATTTCCGCTGGCGACGCGGCCGTACGCAAGTCTGGCGCGCGCGCATGACATTGCGGAAGCGGAAGTTCTCGACATATTGGGCCGGCTGATCGAGTTGGGCGTTGTCTCGCGCGTTGGTGCCACGCTGCGGCCGAACACGGCGGGAGCCAGTCTCCTCGCGGCCATGCGCGTGCCCCCGCATCGGCTGGAAGAGGTCGCGGCCATCGTCAACGGCGAACCGGGCGTCAATCACAATTACGAACGCGAGCACGCCTACAATTTGTGGTTTGTCGTGACTGGTGGCTCGCGGGACGATCTCGACATTTCGCTCGCCCGCATCCGCGGCCTGACCGGTCTCGGCGTGCTGGAGTTGCCCCTCGAGCGCAGCTACTACATCGATCTCGGCTTTCCGATCGCTTCCGGGCCAAGCGAAAAGAAGCCGATGCGCGAACCCGCCGCTTCGGTCGCGGCGCCGCTGGATGATGTGGATCGGCGAATTCTTTCCAGTATCGAGCACGGGCTTCCCCTAGTGCCGCGGCCCTATGCGAAGATTGCGGAAGCCGCACGCGCGAGCGAAGCGGGTGTAATCTCGTGCCTCGCGCGCCTTTGCGAAACCGGCGTCATCACACGTCTCGGTCTCATCGTTCGCCACCGCATGCTCGGCATTTCCTCTAATGCGATGGCTGTGTGGGACATTGCCGATTCCGACGTCGACCGCGTGGGCGCGCTGCTCGCACGACAGCCATGTGTGACGCTGTGCTACCGCCGTCCGCGCTGCCTGCCGGATTGGCCGTACAATCTTTTTTGTATGGTCCATGGCCGCGAGCGCGCAACGGTGCTTGCCGAGATCGAGGCGCTCACGACTCTCGCGAACCTGCGCGGTCGGCGGCACACAGTCCTGTTCAGCCGCCGCTGCTTCCGGCAGCGGGGCCCGACCCTGAGACCGACCCCGGGAGTGCACGCAGATGCCTGATGCCGTCGATCGCACGATCATCAATGCGTTGCAGGGCGGCTTTCCGATCGTGGAACAGCCTTTCGCCGCCGCCGCATGCGATCTTGGTCTCTCTGAGGGCGAGTTGATTTCGCGCATCGAACGCCTGCTGGCGGCAGGGGCGCTATCGCGTTTCGGCCCGATGTACAACGCGGACCGGATGGGAGGCGCTTTCTGCTTGTGTGCGGTGGCGGTGCCGTCGGAACGCTTCGACGAGGTCGTTGGCCTGATCAACGCTCACCCCGAGGTCGCCCACAACTATGAGCGCGCCCACCAGTTGAATGTCTGGTTCGTGCTTGCCACCGACGAGCCGACGCGCATCGACGAGGTCTTATCCGAGATCAAGCGCGAGACCGGGCTCGACGTCTATGCTTTTCCTAAGCAGGAAGAGTATTTCGTCGGTCTCAAGGTGGACGTATGACTGCTCACAACCTCGACGACATCGATCGCGCCATCGTTCGCGAAACGCAGGCTGGCCTGGATCTGACGCCGCGGCCGTATCACGCCGTCGCCGAACGGTTAGGGATCGATGCCGCGGAGGTGATGCGGCGCTTGGCCATCATGCTGGAAGCCGGGGTGATCCGTCGGATCGGGGTCGTTCCAAATCATTTCGCTCTCGGTCTCGACCGCAACGCGATGACCGTTTGGGACGTCAGCGATAACGAAGTCAGCAGACTTGGCCGCGAGATCGGGGCGCTGGATTTTGTGACCCATTGCTATCGCCGCCCACGCGCTCTGCCGCACTGGCCCTACAACCTGTTCGCGATGGTGCACGGGCGATCGGACGATGAGATCGCCGCCAAAATCGCGCTCATCTCGGCAAGACTGGGCTCTGCCTGCCGCGCCAGCGACGTGCTCGTCTCCAAGCGCATCCTGAAGAAGACCGGCCTGCGGCTCGCGGCCTGAGGAGATCGGCATGTTTCGACTGACCGAGATGATGAAAGAACTCATCACGCCGACCCCTGCCGGGCCGCGCCGCAATCCCCCTGGCCCGGTGGTAATCTGGAACCTCATTCGCCGCTGCAATCTGAAGTGCAAGCATTGCTACTCGATTTCCGGCGACGTCGACTTTCCGGGTGAGTTGACGACGGCGCAAGTCTTTCAGGTGATGGATGACTTGAAGGAATTTCGCGTGCCCGCGCTTATTCTTTCCGGCGGGGAGCCTCTGCTGCGTCCCGACATATTCGAGATCTCGGAGCGGGCGAAGAAAAAAGGTTTCTACGTCGGGCTGTCTACCAACGGGGCGCTGATCGACCACAAAAACATCGGCGACATTGCCGCCATTGGCTACGACTATCTCGGCATCTCGATCGACGGCATCGGCGCGACGCACGACCGCTTCCGTGGCAAGCCCGGCTGCTTCGAAGCCTCTCTCAACGGTATCCGCCTCGCGCGCGCGGCGGGCATCAAGGTCGGCTTGCGCTTCACCGTTACGCACGACAACCATGCCGAACTCGGCGACGTGATGGAGCTTGCCGCCCGTGAAGGCGTCGACAAGTTCTACCTGTCGCATCTCGTTTATGCCGGCCGCGGCAACAAGAATCGCGCAGATGACGCGGCGATCGCGCTGACACGGCGTATCATGGACGGGCTTTTCGACACGGCCTGGCAAGCGCTCGAAAACGGTGAGGCGCGCGAGTTCGTCACCGGCAACAACGATGCGGACGGCGTGCTTCTGCTCCAGTGGGTTGAGCGGCGGTTTCCGGAGAAAGCTGCTCACTTGCGTGCCAAGCTCGTGCAATGGGGCGGCAATTCGAGCGGCGTCAACGTGGCCAACATCGATAACCTGGGCAATGTGCACCCCGACACTATGTGGTGGCACTACACGCTCGGCAACGTGAAGCAGCGCCCTTTCTCCGAGATTTGGCGCGATACGTCCGATCCTGTCATGGCCGGTCTGAAGAAGCAGCCGCGTCAATTGAAGGGCCGCTGCGGCGCTTGCCGGCATTTTGATATCTGCGGCGGCAATACACGTGTACGCGCATTGCAATTGACGGGGGATCCCTGGGCGGAGGACCCGGCATGTCCGCTAACCGACGCCGAGATCGGCGTCGAAAATGCGGATCCGCGCGTGCCGGTGACGATCTATCGAGGGGCGAGCCATGAGCCGGTTCATCAAGTCTAACGCCGCACTGGCGGCAGCTCTCACGAGTGTAATTGGTCTAGCCGCCGGGACTCTGCCGGCTTCTGCTCAGACGCCGGCAGCGGAGATCTACGCGCAAAACTGCGCCTCTTGCCACGGACCCGACCGGCTCGGACAGACCGGTCCTGCACTCATTCCGGAATCACTCGTTCGCCTGAAGAAAGAGGCCGCGGCGCGCACCATCGCCGAGGGACGTGCTGCGACGCAGATGCCGGCCTTCAAGGATCAGTTGGCGCCGGAGGCCATCGCATCGTTGGCGGACTACATTTATGCGCCGTTGGCCGTTCCGCCCAAATGGGACGCGGCCGATATCGAGGCCACACGCGTCGTCGTCAATACCGCTCTGCCATTGACGAAGCCGCAATACCCATCCGACCCGCTCAATCTATTTGTCGTGGTCGAGACCGGAGATCATCACGCTACCATTCTTGACGGCGATACGTTCACGCCCATCACGCGGTTCGCAACCCGGTTCGCTCTTCACGGCGGCCCGAAGTTTTCTCCCGACGGTCGCTTCGTAACTTTCATGTCGCGCGACGGATGGGTGACGAAATACGATTTGTGGAGCCTGAAGGTTATCGCGGAAGTCCGGGCGGGCTTGAACTCTCGTAATATCGCGATGTCGAAGGATGGCAAGCATATCGCCGTCGCCAATTACCTCCCGCACACGCTCGTGCTGCTGTCAGCGGACGACCTGCACGTCGAGAAGATCATCGAAGCCAAGGACGCCAAGGGCAATACCTCGCGCGTGAGCGCGGTCTATCAGGCTCCGCCCCGCAACTCGTTCATCGTTGCTTTGAAGGACGTCTCCGAGATCTGGGAGATCGCGACCGATCCTAATGCGAACCCCGATTCACAAGGGCCTCGTCCACAGTCACGAAAAGGGCATGGTCGAGGCGCTGCCGTCATCGCAGGGCTTGTTCGCGCTGCGCCGTATAGCGGTCGAGGAGCCGCTTGACGATTTCTTCTTCGACCAGAGCTATCGCCACCTGCTGGGCTCATCGCGCGACGGGAAAAATGCGGTCGTCGTGAACCTTCATGTCGGAAGGCCGATTGCGACCATCCCCATGCCGGGTATGCCGCATCTCGGCGCCGGTATCTCGTTCGAGCAAAACGGCCGCCGTGCCATGGCGATGCCACACCTGAAGGAAGGCAAGATCAGCGTCGTCGATCTGCAGGACTGGTCAGTGGTGTCGCGTATCGACACGAGCGGACCCGGCTTTTTCATGCGCAGTCACGAGGGTTCGCGGACCATCTGGGCGGATGCCATGATGGGCCCGAAAAAGGATACGATCTCGATCATCGACAAGGACACACTGAAGGTCGCTCGCACGCTGACGCCCGCGCCCGGCAAGACCGCTGCGCATGTGGAGTTCGACCGCTATGGCAAATATGCCTTGGTGTCGGTGTGGGAGAACGACGGCGCGCTCGTCATCTACGACGTAGCGACGCTCGCCGAGGTGAAACGCATTCCCATGTCGAAACCGTCGGGCAAATACAACGTCTACAACAAGATAAACTTCTCCGAAGGAACGAGCCATTGACCGCAAGGCGATGGCGGCTAATACCGTTCAAAGCACACTGAGTTTACCTTTCGCCGTACCTGCAGCAGAAGTCACGGATGACCGGCAGCACGTCGCGGCGCCATGTTTGGCCGTGAAAGAGCGAGAAATGCCCGCTTCGCGGGACGACCAGCGAGGCGTGAAGTTCCGACGGGATCGAAGTGCACAGGATATGCGCGGCGCTCGTCTGCCCCGGTGCTGCTATGTCATCCCAGGTTCCCTCGACGGTCAGCAGCGCGGTGTCGCGCAAAGCTTGAAGATCGACACTTGCGCCCTCGCAGACCATTGTTCCCATGGCTAATGCGCGCTCCTGATAAATGTGCCGAATGTTTTCCAGGAAGAATGCTGCATCGATATCCATGATTGAGGTGACGAGATCGGCAAACGGGAAGCTCGTTGCATCGCGCCCGTCGTCGACCCAAAGCTTGACCCACAATTCGTCGCCGAAATGCCGCGCGAAATACGCGAGCAGTCCTGTGAGTTGCCGTTGCGCTGCGTAAACAGGGCGGTCGCAGCCGAGATATTGCGGCTCAACCTCGCTGATCAGGTTAGCGTCGAACCAATTGATCGGCCGCGAACCCAAAAGTTTCACGACTTGGGTCGGATGGGCCTGTGGGTCTATAGGCGCGCCGATCAATACCAGCGCCGACGGTGTAGGCTCTCTCGCTTTCGCCAATAGGGCAGTTGCTGCAAGTGCGCTCGCGCCGCCTTGGCATACTCCAATGACCGAGAGGCCCGGGTGAAGAGTTCGAATGAAATCCCTGATCGTCGCGATATTGCGCTCGAGATCGAAACGTCCAGCGGAAAGCGGAACATGACGGACATTCGTCCAATCGGTCACGTACACGCGGAAATGCGGCAGCAGGTCGAGCACGAGATCGCGCAACAGAATTGCAAAATGACCGGAGATCGGCGTCACCACCAGCACCTTTGGCTGGTTCGCGGCCTCTCGGCACGAAAACTCGACCAGCGTGCAAAATGGGCTGGCACAGACGTCGCGGACGCTAATTTCGGATGAGTGTGGGCTGATGCGTGAAGGCAGCATGAGGCTGCGGCGCGCCGGCTGGTCGGCTCCGGCAAACAGTGGCCATTTCTGAGAATGTGGGTTGGTGTCCGAGTGAATTGGGGGCATTGAATGAGTTAGAGCGCGGATGACCGCGCATCACATCCTCAGTTAAAATTACGCCAATGCGCGACGTAACAAGGATGTTTCGTCAAGCTCAGCGATCTTAGTCTGGCGTTGTCGACTGCAGCAACCTCAATCGCGCGCGCAGATCATCGATTTGATCGAGCAGGTCGAGCGCGAGTGCGACGCCGGGCGGGTTGATCGAAAGATCGCGCTGCAGCCGTTTGGCCTTCGCGAGGCGCACGACGCTGATGCTGGCGAAACGCCACTGGGTTCGGTCAACACCGACTGGCTCAACGACGCCGTGCTCGACCAACTCGATAACCCAATCGGCATCCACGTTGCAGGACAGGCAAAGGTCGTCGAGGGAAAGGGGGGCGGAATTCCCGGCGATCTCGGGCGTATTCTCGGAGGGTGTTCGAGCCATGGGTCCTCAGCTTCCGAAGTTGGCGCGGGGATCGAAAGACAGTTCGCGAGCCATGTCTGCATAGGCTTTCTTCGCGTCTTCCGTCTCGGCGGGAGGCAGCGCAATTTTCAGCACCGCATAAAGGTTGCCGGGCTCGTTCGCCGCTGGGATGCCGCGCCCTTTGATTTGCAATTCCCGTCCCTGGAATGATCCTGCTGGAATCTTGAGCATGATCTGACCGGTCGGTGTCGGGGCCTGCACGCTGGCTCCAAGCGCTGCCTCCCACGGGGCTATGGGAAGCTCGTAATAAAGATCGCGGCCTACCGCGCGGTAGAGCGGATCGGGCTTGAATTGGACCTCGAGATAGAGATCGCCGGCTGGCAACTGGCCGATCCCAGGCGAGCCCTGGCCTTTGAGGCGAATATTCTGGCCCTCGGTGATGCCTTTCGGGATCGTGACATTGAGTTTGCGATCTTTCAGCGTGACGTGGCCCGTCGGGTCGATTTGGGGCATCCGCAGCGAAATCGTCCGCGTCGCACCGCCGAAGGCGTCACGAAGGTCGATCAGGATCTTGGCATGGTGGTCCTCGCCGCGTGCATGAAACTCGTGCGCCGGGCCCGCGGATCGCGGACCGCGGCCAGTCCTGGCGAACAAGTTCTCGAAGAAATCGCTGAAATCGTGAGTGGTGCCGTGCGGAGGGGCGCCAGAAAACTCGAAACCGGCATCCCAATCGGGCGGCGGCTTGAACTCCTGACCGGGTTTCCACTCGTTTCCGAGTTGGTCGTAGGCCGCGCGCTTTTCCGCATCACCGAGCACTTCGTAGGCTTCGCCCAATTCTTTGAACTGCGCCTCTGCGCCCACCTCCTTGTTGATGTCGGGGTGGTACTTGCGAGCGAGTTTACGGTAGGCGCGCTTGATCTCGTCCTGCGTCGCCGTTCGTTCGAGCCCGAGCACCTTATAATAGTCCTTGAACTCCATGCGATCCCGCCCATGACAAAGTGCAGTTGCTGAAAGTGCCGGCGCTAAACTCCGAACGGATAGGTGTCGGGTAGCCCCTGCAGTTCGGCTGTTTCCAGGGGCTTGATCGCGCTCGTCGTGTCTATCCAGACGTACTCATCAAACTGACGCGGCAGCACGGCCTCAAAGTAGTGGCTCGCCAATTCGCTGTCGGGACGATAGATCACTCCGATCGCGCGCTCCAGTCGTGGCTTCATCAGCTTGCTTTGCAGATCTGCGCCTCGAGTATCGCGCAGCGGCAGCAGGAGTGCCGGCGCATGAGTCATGTGGAACAGCCGCTCATAGCTCTGCGTGTGCGCCGGCCGCACCGACATGATTTGCATTGGTGCATCCCAGGATGCAGCCGCCGCTACCGTTCCGTGGTCGGTGCCGAACCCAATGTGATACGAACCGCCGTTGAAATGCTCTCGGACGAGCTGGCCGATATTGTGTTCGCCGCGCCCGCCCATCTCCGTCGCTGCCGCATTGCCGATGTGCGAGTTGTGCGCCCAAACGACCGCCTTCGATCCGCTGCCGTGGAAATCGAGAACGTTCTTCAATGTCTCGAACATATGGCTGTCGCGCAGGTTCCAAGCCGCCCGTGAGCCATAATACATCGTGCGATAATATCTCTCGGCGCTGGCGACGAGCCGGGCATTTTGCGTTGCATCGAAAAAACGCGCGCCATCCCGAAGCGCATAGTCTTGCTGGTTTTGCAGCAGTTCCACCAGGATGTGCGTCACGTCCTGCTCGCACTTGTGATAGGCCTGCTTCAGTGCAGCACGGGCGTAGGCGGAAGGGTCCGCCTCCCACGGCGACAGGCACCCATACCTCTGACGCGCAATCTCGGCGAGATCGGGATCGACGGTGCCCAGGTAGGCGATTACGGCCGCCACTGAAGTGTAGAGGCTGTAAAGGTCCAATCCATAAAATGCGGTGCGCTGTTGGGGCTCCAATTGCGAATTGCGGGCATGCAGCCAGTCGACGAAATCCCGCGTCTCGGCATTCCGCCACATCCAAGTCGGGAAGCGCGCGAATGCCAGCCACTCGGAAGGCGGGGCTTCGCGATGGCGCACGTAATGGTCGATCCGGGAGGCGTCGGGCCAGTCCGCCTCGGCTGCGACGATGCCGAAGCCCTTCGTTTCGATCAGCCGTTGCGTAATTCGGGCTCGCAAACGGTAGAAGTCCGAAGTCCCATGGCTGGCTTCGCCAATGAGCACGATGCGGGCGTCGCCGACACGGCGCATCAACGGCTCGAGGTCGGCATTTTCCACTCGCTCGAAGACTTCGCCTTGCTGAGCAATAAGAGCCGGGATCGATAGGCTGATGGCGGGGCGCGTCTGCACGACCCTCGGCGAGCTGGCTTGCCAGTCGCTGTCGTGGCTCTCCCAGCCCTCTTTGCCGATCAAGGGGACGAACCGGACGTCAGCGATATCCTCGCGCTCGTATTCGTCACCGTCGATCCGCGTGATGCGCACCAACTCCTGAGCGTGAGGATCGGAGCCGACGGGCACGACCATACGTCCACCGATCGCAAGTTGCCGCATCAGCGATCTGGGCACATCCGGCGCTCCAGCGGAGACGAGAATTGCATCGAAGGGGGCCTCGTCGATCCATCCTTCGGTGCCGTCGGCGTGGAGAACGTGGACATTATCGAAGCCGGCCGCGTCGAGATTGTCGGCGGCGGTTTCGGCGAGTTGGCCGATGCGCTCGATGGTGAACACTTCGCGTGCGATTTCGGCGAGAACAGCCGCTGCATAGCCGGAGCCGGCCCCGATCTCGAGCAGCTTCTCGCCGCCGCGCAAAGCCAACGCCTCGACCATGAACGCCACGATATAGGGCTGCGAAATGGTTTGTCCGGAGCCGATAGGAAGCGGCCGGTCTTCGTAGGCTTCGTTGCGCTCGTGCTTAGGCACGAACAACTCGCGGCGAACTGTCCGCATGGCCGAAAGCACCAGCGGATCGCGAACGCCGCGGGATTCGATCTGCCGCGAAACGAATTGCTCCCGCAGCTTTTTCATGTTCGTCATCGGGCGTACTCCCGTTCGCGGCTCGCGCCGGAAGCGTGGCCGGAACTGCTACGTGATCAGCACATCTTTAAGATGGCTACCGATTTCGATATTGGGTGTCTTCGTCAAATCGCTCGCGATTTCACCGACGACCTTCGCGCGAACATGATCTGATATTGCGGATCTCAAATCGCCGAGTGTCACAGGGGCCGCGACTATGACCAGCCTATCATACGACTTTTTCGCCAGTTCTTCGGCCAGTACGTCCGCCAGATGGTGCGCAAAACTGGATTTCAGTGCCCTGTGCGGATCGGAGCGCGGCTCGACGGCCGAGCGTGCCGGACTATTGGATTCGTAGCTCCGGCCCTGCCGGTCGTCGACTATATTGTGGGTGGCGGAATGGTCACCCGCGAAGGTCATATTCGGCACCTCCTTCAACCCGCGACCCGGACCCTCATTTTCGAGGATGCGTGCCCGTGCGCCGTCGGCAATCATGATCCACGTCTTTGTTGGTTTCATTTGTAACCGGCCTTTCTCACGCCGTTGTGCGTGACATCGTCTTGAACAATCCTAGCCTTTTGCGATCCGTAGTGTCTCCAATTGCATTGCAACAAGAAGGCGGAGCTAATGCCGAGTTCAATTAAAACGCCACAAACAAGTTTGTTTCCGTGATCCTAGTCAAGGCGAGAACTTGCGCCAGAAGCAGATTGGTGATCCCAGTCAGACGGTTTCGCTGGGAGCGAGTCCAGGAAAACGGTCTCAGCGGGATTTCGCAACACAATTGCCAGAGAGGTTGCCATGTACGAGCATGTGCTGATCGCGACCGACGGCTCGGAGGTGGCACAGAAGGCCGTCGACCAAGGGCTTGCTTTGGCCAAGGCGCTGAATGCAAAAGTCACGGTAATCACGGTCACGGAGCCCTGGTTTGCGGTGGCGCCTCCATATGGGCCGGGTGATTTTCCCATCGAGCAGTACGACAAAATCGCTGCCGAGGGCGCTGCGCTTATACTGCGTGACGTGGAAGCAGCCGCCAGACGCGCTGGCGTCGCCTGCGAGACGCTGCACGTGAAGGACAAGTTCGCTGCGGCGGGCATAATCGAGACCGCGCGAGACCACGGTTGCGACATCATCGTGATGTCTTCTCATGGACGCAGGGGCCTGACGCGCCTGCTGCTTGGAAGCCAGGCCAATAAGGTTGTCACGTCTGAGTACTGTGCCGGTTCTCATCTGCCGGTAAAGTGCGCGGCGAGAGGTGGAGGTCTGACTGGCCAGGATTCATGGCGACGGGATCGCTGCCACTTCCGATCGGTCGCTCGGTTATCGTTCGTGCTCGTCCGGCGGGTGTTGGATGCTGGGGCAAGACTATCCGCGCAGTCTGGCGAGTTGCTCACGCGAAGGAAGTGCCGCGAGGCTTCCCCAGCGGCTGACCGTGATCGCGGCAGCGCGCACGCCCCAAGCCAGGGCAACCTCGAGATCCAGGCCCTGGTCGAGACCAGCAACAAGCACTCCGCAGCACGTATCGCCCGCTCCAGTGGTGTCGATGACATCGACAGCGGCCGGCGCAGGAACTATGAGCGCGGCCGTATGCCCGGCCCTATAGAGGCGCGCTCCCTCCTCTCCCGTAGTCACGACAAGGGTACGGCAACCATTCGCCATGAGGAGGGCGGCCGCCTCGTCGCAGTCGTCGAGCCCAGTAAGGCTTTTGCTCTCCGGCAGGTTGACGATGACGACGTCGATCAATGGCCAGAGGCCCGCATAGTCGAAAAGGTGGGGCGATGGATTGACGAGCGTGTGAAGATTGTTGTTTCGGGCGCAGGCCAGGGTCTCCGCGGTGGTCGCTCGCTCGAGGTTGCCCTGGCACACCAGCCAACCGCCGCCGGCGAACTGGCGCACGGCCGCGAGGCCCGGATGGTGGTCGGAGTGCATCGCGGCATGGGTGGAGCAGACTATCGCGTTCTCGCCGTCCGGCAGCACCAGCACCACGGCTTCGTCGGTGGATCCGGGGCGGAATGGATCTGTCGGGAGGGAGATGGATTCCTTCGTCAATGCGGCCAGAATAGCGTGACCATCGGCATCGTCGCCGACAGAAGTTTGCAACATGACCGAACCGCCGGCACGCGCGGCGCAGACAGCTTGATTGAAGCCCTTGCCGCCGCAATCCACTCGACTGTCACGCGCCACCATCGTCTCACCCGGCCGCGGCAGTCGGTCCACGCGGAAGGAACGATCAGTGACTGCATTGCCGATGACTAAAACGCTCATTAGACAATGCTTATGATGATACGGGTCCCGATACCAGGGCAAGCCATGATCCGGCAAAGTCGTGGCCGGGCACGGCAAGACACTAGGGCAAGAACCTGTATTCTGGTCTGCTTCACAAAGCACGGGGCGGCGTCGCTACCGCAGGCTTCTGGCACTCGCCTCAGCGAATGGCCCGCCTGAGTGTCAGTTCCATCGCCGGTTGGACCACATCCACTGTTCAGGTGCTTCGCGCACCCACGCCTCGAACTGCGCCTGCATGGCGGTCATGATCCACTGCACGTCGGCGGACTGGTTGGCCGTCCGCGGCACCCTTAACTCCTTGATCTCGATCTTGAAGCGGCTTTGCGTGCCGATCCGCAGGCATCGCGCCATCCAGATGCGGGCGCCGACGCGGCGGGCGATCATCGCGCCAATGGCTTGTGTGCGTGCTTCCTTGCCAAAGAACGGCACCGGGACTCCGGTACGATCGTAGAGGTCGCAGATGAGGCCGAGGCGTCCACCGCGGCGGACGAAATCCGTGAGAATCCGCGCCGTGCGCTGATCGTCGCCGTGATCGCCCTCCACCTTGCCGCGGCCGAACAGCCCGCCCGGGAACAAGTCCTTGCGCTGCTCGCGCATGTACGCGTCGACATAAGGGTTATTGACCGAGCGATAGACGCCGGCCGGGTTCGCCTTGGCAAAGGTCAACGGCCAGACGGCGAGCTCCCAGTTGCCCATGTGCAAGGAGACGCCGATGGCGGCCCCGAGCTTGTCGCGGTAGCGCTCGAAGATCTCCTGATTGACGATCTCGATGCCGGGAGGGGTCGGCGAGCAGGCGGTCGATCAGCATGGTTTCGGCCATCACGCGGCCGAGGTTCTCCCAGTGCGCCATGGCGATGGCCTTCCGCTCCGGCTCGCTTTTTTCTGGGAAGGCGATGGCGAGGTTGTCGAGCGCTCGCTGATGCCTCTTGGGATTGATGACGGGTGCGAGTGCACGCCAAGCGCGAGATGAGATGGCGGTCGCGATCCGCAATGGAAAAGCATGGACAAGCGTGATCACCAGCCGGAGCACCAGATACTCGAGCCGGAACTGCAAGTCGCGGAGTCGGGAAAGAGGTTTCATTAAAGAGAATGCGCCCCGAGCGGTCAGTCTCGTGACGGCCAGAGCCGCTGCGCGAGCGCCGCCGCAGGTCCGCCAGTTGTGCCGCGGTGATGCGGCCCAGCGCCCCTGACGTCAAGCGCTTATGCTGCCGCACCTTTGGTACTTATCAGTGCCTCCCTGTGGCATGACGCTAGACGCTGGATAGAGTGCTGCGCGCTCACATCACCGCAAGCGGTCTCGAGCGTGACCAGCAAGACCCGCACCGTTACAGCGGAGCGCACTCGGGTTTGTGCGGGCACAGCGTGTCAGGCGCGATCCGTCGCGTTACGCCTAACCGGCCGTGACTACGGCACATCGACGGCTTAACGAAAGAATAACCACACTTGAAACAAGTATTTAAGCCTGAGACATCAGCCTAGTGGCCGAATCAAATTGCGTGACTTTTGGGCAACGAGCTAGGTGCAGAAAGCCGTCATAAAGCCAATTCGAGTTTACGGACCGTTCAGCCATGAGCTAAGCCTAGGTCCAAGTCGAGCAGTATTGGGCTCGGCCGCTTTAGATGCGGTGGGTCCGGTGCAGTAGAAGAAAGTGGTACCGGCGACGTTGTCGAGTGCCGAGAGAGTTTTCAGTGGAAGTGGAGAGTCGTATGGTCGGGGGAAAGTACAGTCGTCTGGCGTTGCTGGCGGCGATGGGTATGTTCGCGGGTGCGGCTTCGGCCAACGCGGCGGATCTGGGCGGTAACTGCTGCGCCGATCTCGAAGAGCGCGTTGCAGAGCTCGAGGCCACCACGGCCCGCAAGGGCAACCGCAAGGTCAGCCTCACGGTTTCGGGTCACGTCAACGAGGAGGTCCTGTTCTGGGATGACGGCCACGAGCGGAACGCCTACATCGGCACCAACCTGGTTGCCCAGACGCGTTTTCGTTTTGTCGGTCAGGCCAAGATTACCTCCGTTGTGACGGCCGGTTACCTGCTCGAGATCGGTACTGGTGCGCCGGAAATCGATCGTAACAATGCTAATAACGACGATGTGAGCGGCGGCGTCTTCACTATCCGCCACAGCGCGTGGTGGTTGGAGCACAAGGACCTCGGTAGGGTATGGGTGGGCCAGACGTCGCAGGCCACCGATGGAATCACCGAGATCAATCTCGCGAACATTGGCCACTTCGCTTCGCAGAACTCCGCCGCGATGATCGGCGGCTTTTCGCCCGTCGTTAAGGGTACGGCGTGCCGGGTCCGTTTCAGTTCTATCAGCTGTTCGGCGGCAACAGGGACGCCCGAAACACTGCCCAGATCGGCGAGGGCAACCGCCTCAACGTCATCAAGTACGAGTTGCCGGCCATTTTCGGCTTCATTGCTTCGGCCTCGGTCGGCGAGGACGACATGTGGGATGCCGCCCTGCGTTTCGCCGGCGAGTTCTACGGCTTCAAGATCGCCGCTGGCATCGGCTATGAGCAGTGGACGGACGGTAACCCGAACGGGGGCGGTGCCCTGGGTACCGGTTTGACGGATCGCTCCTGCGCGCTGGTCAATAACGCCCGGTGTCTTCGGATATGAACTGCCAACAGCTTGGTCTGTCGGCCTCTCTCATGCACGTCCCAACGGGCCTGTTCGTGACGGGTGCCTACGGTTGGCGCCATGACGGCAACGTGAAGACGCTGCTGCCGGCGGCAAACAATGCCAACAAGGACGACAGCACGCAGTGGCTCGTCCAGGCCGGTATCGAGCAGAACTGGTTCGGCATTGGTAGAACCACGCTGTTTGGGGAGTTCCAGCAGTGGAGTGTTGGCCCGGGTGCCAGTGGCCCTGGCACCCCGTCCAATGGCCTCAACCTCGTGGGGACCGCGTCCAACGGGGTCCCGTCTTTCGCGAGCGCGAGGACGAACATGTGGGGCATCGGTTTGAATCAGTCGATCGATGCGGCTGCGATGGACCTGTACGTCCTCTATCACAACTACAACGACATCCACACGACCGATACGGCGGGGGCGGGGACTGGCTACAAGGATTTCCAGGCTATCATGAGCGGCGCGATTATCAAGTTCTGATCTGACGCCAACGGCGAGAAAAGGCGAGGAGCCGCGCAACCGAGCGGCTCCTTCGCTCTCTGATGTGAATTGATATCCGGGGCATGCTTTTCGAATTGCATTTGCAACTGCGGGCAGGCTAAGATTTGACCACATTGTCGACCAAGTGCTGCACCTACAGATCTGCTGCTCGTTGCATTTCCTAAGATGTTCAAATCGATTGTAAATTCCGGTGACGCCAGTTTGCCTTTTGGCCCTCCGGCTACGACTGGCGCACTTGGCGCCGCCAGCATCTTCGCTTCGCACACCGGTATGTGGGTGCCTCGGCGTCAACCAGTCGATCGACGCGGCGGAGAATGGATCCGGCTACGTCAACTGACCAGTACTGCGCAATTTCGACGCCGACGGACATGGATCCACTGGCGCGACTTTCGGTGCGGTTGGCCTTAAGGACTTCCAGCCTGTGATCGCCGGCGGCATCATTCGCTTCTGATCTGACAGCGAGGCAGATAAATTCGAACCAGCAGGTCTTTCGTTCTTGGGGCACGGAATTGCCCTCAACGATCGATTCGGTTGTTGGAAGTGATTCGCCGGATCGCGGGTGGCGCACGAGTCATAGGGTCAGCCGGCGTTGCCGAATTGACCTTGATGGGGATTGCGGGCGGCTCCACTTGGGAAAACTGGCAAAAATGTGCCCAAACCGCCACAGCGGGCATTCCAACCACGCCAATTCCACTGCCGGACGTTTGCTCTGCCTTAGCGTGTCGGTTATCAGAGAAATGTAGTTACGAGTTCGAGCGGTCGATCCGCCCGCACTAGCGAGAGCCGCGCAGTCCATGCGCCGCCAGCTTGCACAGGGCAATCCTGAGTGGCCGCTGCGTCGTAGTACCCGTACTCCATCAGTAGCGTTGTGCTTTGTGCGTCTGGTCTAAGCCGCAAGCGCCCGCGCGCGTGCCGCTCAGCCTGGACACTGAGCGATGAATTGCGCCCCGCGAGCCCGCGGTCCGCGCCGGCTTTTAAAACTCTGCCTAGGAGATGCACATGATTGGGGGATACATGACGAGGACCAGCCTGCTGGCCATCGCCGCGTCGGCGAGCCTGTTCGCCACCGGCGCTTCCGCTGCCGACCTGGGTGGCAACTGCTGCGCCGATCTCGAGGAGCGCATTGCCGAGCTCGAGGCCACCACGGCCCGCAAGGGCAACCGCAAGGTCAGCCTCACGGTTTCGGGCCACGTCAACGAAGAGATGATGCTCTGGGATGACGGCCACGAGCGTAACGTCTACATTGGCACCAACCTGGTTGCCCAGACGCGTTTTCGCTTTGTCGGTCAGGCCAAGATCAATTCTGACATAACGGCTGGCTACCTGCTCGAGATCGGCACCGAGGCGCCGTCGATGGATCGCAACAACGCCAACGCCGACGACGTGAGCGGCAGCGTCATCGCCATCCGTCACAGCGCTTGGTGGCTGCAGCACAAGGACTTCGGCAAGGTGTGGCTCGGCCAGACGTCGCAGGCGACCGACGGCATCACCGAGATCACCCTCGCCAACCTCAGCCATTTCGCGTCGCAGAATTCGGGCTCGATGATCGGCGGCTGGTCGCCCGTCGTAAACGGCACGGCCGTGCCGGGTCCGTTTCAATTCTACCAGTTTTTTGGCGGTGCCCCGAACGCGCGTAACACCGCCCAGATCGGCGAGGGTAACCGCCTCAACGTCGTGAAGTACGAGACGCCGACGTACGCCGGCTTCATCGCCTCGGCCTCGTACGGCGAGGACGACATGTGGGACGTCGCCCTGCGCTACGCGGGTGAGATGCATGGCTTCAAGCTGGCCTTCGGCATCGGCTATGAGCAGTGGACGGACGGCAACCCGAACGGGGGCGGTGCTCCGGGTACTCAGTTGACGGACCGTGCCTGCGCGTGGGTCAATAACCCGTCGGTGCAGTCGGAAATGCGCTGCCAACAGCTTGGTCTGTCGGCCTCTATCATGCACGTCGAGACGGGCCTGTTTTTGAATGGCGTCTACGGTTGGCGGCATGACGACAATGTGAAGCAGCTGAACACTGCCAATAAGGACGACGACACGCAATGGCTGATCCAGGCCGGTTGGGAGAAGAACTGTTTTGGTTTCGGCAAGACCACGCTGTTTGGTGAGTACCAGCAGTGGAGGGTGGGCCCGGCTGCCACTGGCGCAGGCCCCAACCTCGTCGCGGGTTTCGCGAGCGCCGAGACGAACATGTGGGGCATCGGTCTGAACCAGTCGATCGACGCGGCCGCAATGGATCTCTATGTGCTCTATCACAACTACAATGACATCAGCACCACGAGCACCGCTGGTGTTGTGACCGGATATAAAGACTTCCAGGCGGTAATGACCGGTGGGATCATCCGGTTCTGATCTCGATAGTCAACGAGAGAGCCGCCCTCAGGGGCGGCTCTTTTGTTTTTGGATTCGCGTGGGGGCTGATTGGGAAGCCTTGAAGTGTCCCGCGCTTCGCGTGGCGGCGCGGCGTGGGGCAGGCTTTTGGTTGCCGGACGCACCACCGGCGAGGGGGCGCCTGTTGAAAGTAGACAAAATTGGACTTAATCAGCCACAGACGGCTAGGATGTGCCCGGTGGTTGCGCAACTCCGCGAGCTAGCGACGGAAGAGCCCACCGGGCATCTGTAGGCCGGGGAATACGAGTAACCGCTTCGACGTTTCCAGTAAAATGTAACGTCGTGCTGTGTGCGTCTGGAACTAAGCCGCAGGCTCCCCAACGCGTGCAGCTATAGGACCAGCCTGCTGGCCATCGCCGCGTCGGCGAGCCTGTTCGCAACGCCAACAACCGACGAGCGCGACTGCGTTGCTGGCCTAGCCGGTGGTGGCGCCGATCGTAAGTGCTCGCAGCTCGGTCTCTCGGGCGCCGTCATGCACGTCGACAGCGGCCTCTACCTGCACGGTGTCTACGGCATCCGGTGGGACGAACTCTCGCGGGTTCCGGACAAGACTTCCGACCGCTTCTACCTGCAGGGCGGTATCGAGAAGAATTGGTTTGGTCTCGGCAAAACCACGCTGTTCGCTGAAGGCGCCATGTACAGCATCACCGACACCGGTGCGACCTTCGGCAATCCGCCGAGCGTGACCGCGACCGGTATCCTCGCCTCGCACACGTCCATGTGGGGTCTCGGCGTCAACCAGTCCATCGATGCCGCTGCGATGGATCTCTACGTCAACTACCAGCACTATGACTTCGACGCCAACGTCTGCAATGCGTCGGTTACCAGTGCCTGCGCCGTTGGCCTGAAGGACTTCCAGGCTGTGATCGCCGGCGGCATCATCCGCTTCTGATCGACAGCTAACGCAAGAGCCGCCCATCCGGGCGGCTCTTTTGCGTTTCCGCCACTAGCACCGCGGTCGCGAGTGTAAGTCAGCCTGATCCTGGTTCTGAAGATGGCACCACGGGCGGAGAGCCCGGCCGAATTGCAGCACTGGACGCCCATCAATTTGACGCCAATCAGGCCGCGCCATGCCTCTGGAAATGAAGACGCCGTATCCCCAAAAACGTGGCCATATGGCCACATGGCATCTCGATCACACCCCTGTCAGGAAACGTTCATCGGGGCTTAACCGGGGTGGAAACATGCTTGTTTCGTACTGCGTGCCATATCATCTTTCGATTGCGGGAAGACCGCTACGGATTGCGGGGACGAGACACTATGAAGGCCATTAGGACGATCGGAATGGGAGCGGTTATCGCGCTGATCAGCAGCGCTGCGCTCGCGTTCCAGGAGCAGCAGTCCGGGACGGCTGCGCCGTCTGCACCACCGGCTGGGGCCGCGGCTCCGGTAGCGCCCGAAGCTAACATGGGTCCGTCAGCAACGGCTCCGGCTGCCGCGGGCGGCACTGAGATCCGGATCCCCGGTCTCGGTAAGCTCGGGGTCCTCCCGAAGATGGATTTTGGCCTGGAATTGCTGTACGGCGCGAACGAGGGGAAGGCACCGGCTCAGGCGCCCCGCGACCCAAGCGAAGACCTAACTATTCGCGGCTCGCTAAAACATCGCTTCTGATCACTGCCGAAAGCAGCAAGCAAGTCGATGGGAGCGCGGGAGCGCTCCCTTTGTTTTTCAGGCCCGCGTACTATCGTGGCGTGTAGACACATCGTCTCGGACTGCAATGGGATCCCGCATCGTGCGTTTCGCTGCCGCCCTGGTGCATGCGTTCACAGCTTCGGGGGCTGTCTGCGCTCTGATGGCGGCGCTGGCTTTTCTCGATCATGCGCCTCAGGCCGGTTTCGCTTGGCTGGGGTTGGCGTTTTTTATCGACGGTATCGATGGGACTTTTGCGCGATGGGTGAATGTCAGGGAGCGCCTGCCCAGATTTAGCGGGGAGGTCCTGGATCTCGTCGTCGACTATGTCACTTACGTTTTCGTGCCGGTATTGGCGCTGCTGCAGAACGGCTTCATTGCCGGTTTAGAGGGTCTTGTCCTGGCTGCCGGTATGCTGTTGTCATCGCTTTTCCACTTCGCCGACAGGGAAGGCAAGGATGCCGCTTATCGCTTCGTCGGGTTTCCGGCCATCTGGAACATCGTAGCCTTCTACGTCTTCGCCCTCGGACTTAGCCGGCTGTCCGCCGGGGTTCTGATCGTTGTGTGCATAGCCCTGACGTTCGTGCCCACGCTGTGGGTGCACCCAATTCGTGTTGTCGAACGACGATCGCTGACGCTCGCAGCGACGGTAGCGTGGGTGGTCGCCGCTGTTTGGGTGACGTGGACGGGATTCCCTGCTGGTCCGATGCCAACCGGTGTACTGATCGCGGTTGCGGCCTATGGTGTGGGCACCTCACTCGGCGCGACGAGGCGGTCTTGCCCGCGATAGGTGAGGCACCAACGCATCTGTCGAATCGCCAATCCGGTTCAAGCCTTCGTGAGCCGCCAGCTGCGAGGTGCCGGGAGTAAAACCGATTTCGATTTTCTTCGTATCTAGCGCCAGGACACGGTGTGTGATTTGTCGACTGGTATCCGGTGTTTCGTGCCACGCTTCATCGGGAAACGGGTGACAGATTGTGCGGTTGCTGTCTCGGCGGATCGCGCGAGCGGTCCGCCTTTTTTCTGGTCTGCCGTTACTGGGTCAGCGCGAAACGGGTAGTAGTCTACCCTTGTACACGACCGGCCCCGTCGGGGCCCCGGTGGGCGAGCCGCCGACAGGTTCGACGCTGATCGCAAACGTCGTGTCCCCAAGGACGGCACTATCAAGACGGCCCAGCCGGTCGGCCGGGATCTGCAGGCTGGCGTCGATCACCCCGAGCGATTGTGGCGCAGAGCGCCCGCCGCCGACCGCCCAAAGCTCATAGCTGCGTCCGGAGACGGGTTCTGCGCCGTAGCGCCGGATCGCGATCAGGCCGCGGGACAAGTCTACGGCAGCGAGGAACGCGGGCGCCTTGCCGTCGGCTTGCAGCACGGCAACCATGCTGCCACCCGGCGGACGGCTGATCTCGCGACCGATCACGATGGCGGCGAGGCCAGCGGCGAGGGCACCGGAGGCAAAGGCGGCGCCGCGCCAGGCTTTCAGACGCGCTTCGAGCCGTATGACCTTGCCGGGATCGGCGTGTGCACCTACGCCGTCGATACGAGCCCAGATGCGCGCTAGAAGGTCAGGCGATGTCGTAGCGGAGGGGAAGCGCTCGTGTAGCGGTTCCAAGCGGCGCTGCCAACTCGCAACTGCTTCGCTTAGCACGCGGTCAGTCGGCAACCGAGCCTCGACGGCTCTTCTCTCGTCCGACTCCAGTGTGCCCAGCACGTACTCGGCGGCGAGCCCATCTATGTCGCTATGATCGCCCGGCTCAGCCATCAAGGCAGCCCTTGAGCAGCTCCAGGCTGCGCCGGAGCAAGCTCTTCACGGTCGCGACCGGCCGCTGGAAGCGGTCGCTCAGCTCTTCGCGGCTCCATCCATTGTAGTAAGCCAGCAAGACCATCTGGCGGCGGTCTTCCGGCAGCCCCTGCAAACAGCCCATTAGCCGACGCAACTCGTCATTGCGCTCGGCTTCGGCCGCCGGACTGGGAGATGGACACACCAACTCGTCGTCGAGCGGTGCGGCATGGTCGGACAGACGCTGTGACGAGCGGCGCCGAACGTCGATAGCTTGGTTGCGTGCGATAGCCGCTAGCCAAGCGACCGGCGAAGCGACTGACGCGTCGAAACGCGCGGCGTTCTTCCAGACCCGGACATATGCTTCCTGCACGGCTTCCTCCGCCAGCTCCCCGGACCCCAAGATACGGGTCGCGACGCCGAGAAGTTTCGCCGAAGTAAGGGAATAGAGCTTGTCGAAGGCAGGTCGGTCTCCCGCTCCAACGCGCGCTAGCAGTGTGACGAGATCGGATTGCGCCTGAGCCGTTGCCATTACTCACTCGTGGTCAAAGGCAAGGCGGCCGGTGCCGATCCGGCCACCACCGTGGGGATCATCCTCGCTCGAATGCTCCTACGCGCACGATGCCGGATCGGATGACTGCGACTTGAACCTATCCGCTCAGGGCCCTTTCATTCGGCAGCCTCCGCCCGTATGGGCCCCGAGTAATACTGCAGTCGGCGACGAACGAAATCGATATGGCCGCGCAAGTCGTACAGTTGGTCGGTGAAATGCAGTGGCACGCGAATGCGCCGCACCACACCGTCG
This sequence comes from uncultured Alphaproteobacteria bacterium, assembly GCA_963847435.1. GTDB lineage: Bacteria > Pseudomonadota > Alphaproteobacteria > Rhizobiales > Hyphomicrobiaceae > CAWJZR01. Next base: position 69,313 of record CAWJZR010000006.1, read on the forward strand.
ATGCGTTCGACTTCAGCCAATTGCTGCGCGATCTCCTCCGGCGAGTGCGGTCTATCCAGGCCCGATTCGAGCCCCTTGAGCTGGCGGTACCAGTAGAGGAGGCGCTGGCGGACGCTCCAAGTGTAGAGCACCGGCAACAGTTTGAAGAGAGGGTAGAGGATGGTCAGGGCCGGGATCAGTAGAAGGACCGACTGTGCGCCATGTGCGTCGGCGAATGCCGCCACGCCGAAGGGAACGCGCAGCTGCTGTGCGACGGGGACCGCCTTGCTCAACAAGTAGGGCAGTTCGCCGGTTTTGTAGACCTGCCGGGCCTCCGGCGCCAATTCGAACTCGGGATCGGCGCCATTGGGAAACTCGCCCGGTTTGTGGAACAGGATCGGCTCGCCGTCCTTGTCGAAGCCTGATTTCGGGGCGCGGATCACGGCGTGCGTCAACAAGCTGATGAGTGCGGGATGCAGGTCGTCGCGCACGACCAGCGCCGTCGAGGTGGCGACCAGAACGGTGTCGGTGGCCGGGATCTCTGGCCAGAGCTCCACTGATCCTTGATGCAGCACGACCTTGGTGAGGGATGGGAAGCGGGTGGTGTAGGCGTCGGCCTCGGCTCCGAAGCTCAGTAGCTTCAGCTTCGGGTTATGCAACAAAGCCTGAACGCGGGCCGATTTCGGGCGGCAGGATCAGGAAGGCCGCGTCCACCTCGCCCTTCACGAGTGCGGCTCCGTCGGCGCCGAGTTGCTCCTCGATGATCGTTGCATTGTTGAGGGTCGGCTGTTGGTCCTTGCCTGGGGGCCCTTCGATGCCATTGGCTTTCAGGAACTGTAACGCGACGCGGCGCGTGCCGCTGGTCTTGGTGCCGACCATGATGCGCTTGCCCTTCAGGTCGCGCAGGTTCGTCAACTTCAGGTCGGCGCGGTGGAAGACCCATAGGGGCTCATAGAAGAGCCGTCCCACGGAACGGATCTTGGGCAGGTTCTTATCGTGCCACTCGCGCGCTTTCGCGGTGGCGAGCCTGCCCTGCAGGGTGCTTGCGAAGCCGCCTTTGACCAAACCGGCGTCGATCGCCGAGTTGTCGTCGAACATCGCCTTGAGGGTGTCGATGCCCTCCATTGCTGGCCGCAGTTCGACCTCGATGCCGCGTTTGGCGAGTTCCTTCTGCAGCGTCGCGCCGTATTCATGGTAGGCGTTATCCGATCCCCCGGTCGCGATGACGAGCTTGCCGGCGGGTTGCGGTCTCCAGACCTGCAGGGAGACCCAGATTGCGCCGCAGATGACGACGAACAGGACGCCCGCCATCAAAATCCATCGGGCCAGCTTCGTTCGCATCCACAACTCCTCCCACCAGTCCTGCGCAAAAAAAGGCACGTTCATCGGATTGCCCCCGCATTGCAGATGTTTGCGCGACCCTAGTGGCGGCAACGCGGCGATGCTATGACTTCTCGTCCGATGGCGCTGTGGGTTTGCCGATGAAGGTGACGTGGGTCAACCGTCTTCGCTGCCTAGTGCGCGTAGCGTTGGCGCTATTGCCGATGACTGTGCTCGAGGCCCCCGCCATGGCTGCCTCCGGCGAGGCCGTTTCATTTCCCGGGGTAGGCTTCGACTTACGCGGAGAGTTGTTCCTGCCGGTGGGTGAAGGGCCGTTTCCAGCGGTCGTCGCACTGCATGGCTGCAGTGGTCTTTACGGCCGCGATGGAACCCTTTCCCCCCGTCACGCAGATTGGGCGGTGCGGCTGCAATCCGCGGGTTTCATCGTGCTGTTCGTCGACAGCTTCGGATCGCGAGGTGCGGACTCGCAATGCCGCACCAAAGGCCGCGTCGCACGAGCTTGGAAAGAGCGTGTCGACGACGCTCTGGCGGCCATGATCTTTTTACGGGCGCGACGGGACGTCAAAGCCGACGCCATTTCGCTCATCGGTTGGTCCAACGGCGCAACGACCGTCCTTTATGTGCTGCGCAATACGGCTTCTGGGAAACGCAAGCGAGGTTCGCCTCCGCCGTTGCGTTCTATCCCGGATGCCGCGTGCCGTCCGAGCGGGGCAATTGGCACACGTCGACGCCGCTGTTGATCTTGATCGGCGCCGCTGACGACTGGACGCCGGCCGCGCCATGCGAGCGTCTTGCGGCTGCCGCGGATAAGGCCGGGGAACCGGTGACGTACCAGGCCTATCCACGCGCCTACCACGATTTCGACCACCCGCAACTTAAGCTGCGCGTTCACCACGGCCTTGCCTATAGCGGCGATGGCAGCGGCACCGCTCACACCGGCACCGACCCGGCCGCCCGAGCCGATGCCACCGCGCGAGTGCCTGCTTTTCTCGCCCGCTGAGGCGGTGAGGGCTGATGAGAATGAGGACCAGGCGGCGTCAAGTCTCCACCCAGCCCCTTTAACCAGCAAAACAGATCCGTTGCAGAGGATACGGATTAAGAGTTGGGCGGGGAGGCACGATGCGATAATTTTACCGCCAAGTCGCGGGCTCTTTGCTTGAGGCTGCGATCGCGAGATTATTCGGAGGGAAACCTCCAATCCTTTTCAAGGAGTACGTCACATGCTGTTCCGCAACGCAGCGGCGGTTGCCGCCGCGGGTTTCATCGCCTTCTCCTTCGGCGCCCCTGCCAATGCGCTGACCGCCAAGGAGTGCAGCGAGAAGTACAAGGCCGCGCAGGAGGCTAAGACGCTTGGTAACAAGAGCTGGAACGACTTCCAGCGTTTTGAGTGCGGTGCCGATGCGAAGCCCGCGGGTGCTACGCCTGCCGCGGCCCCGGCTGCCACGGCTCCCGCCGCAAAAGCGGCGGCGACGCCCTCCGCAGCGGCTCCGGCCCCAGCCGCTACAGCTCCTGCCACCGCGGCCGCCAAGGGCCTGACGTCGGCCGAGTGCAGCGCCAAGTACAAGGCCGCCAAGGCCGCCGGCACGCTCGGCGACAAGAAGTGGAACGACTTCCGTAAGGCCGAGTGCGGTGCGGGCGCCACCCCGGCTGCCGCCGCTCCGTCGGGCGCGGCCCCAACGGCTGCAGCGCCTACTGCGCCGGCTGCCGCTGGCGCCCCTGTGTTTCCCACCGCGATCTCACCCAAGTTCGCCAGCGAGAAGGCCGGCAAGGCACGCATGCACACCTGCCTCGACCAGTACCGCGCCAACAAGGCGACCGGCGGCAATGGCGGGCTCGTATGGATCGGCCGCAAGGGCGGCGGCTACTACAGCGCCTGCAACAAGAAGCTGAAGGGCGAGTAACACGCAGTCCCGAATTCACTTGGATGAGGGCGCGGCAGTGAACGCCGCGCCCTCATTCTTTTGCGCAACCACGAACGACCACCAGGGACCGCCACCAGAGTCGAATAAGGCGCTCCAATACCAGGACGAGACGTCGGCCCAGCTCGCGCCCTGCTCATCGCGGATCGTCTCGCAGACGGTGAGAACGTCCTCCCCGCGGTGAGCGTCGATGCAACTCATGGGGTGGCCCAAGGCATCGCGGCGGGCTGGAACCGGTTTGATCGCGTAGCCGATGCCGCGAAAGCAATCGGTCGCCGGATGTAGCTTTCGCGTCGCCGCCGTCACGTAGCGGATGACGATCTCACGCCGCCCGTCCGTGAAGCGGCCCATCCGTCCAGGAAAATCGCGGCCGAAAAGCTGCTCCTTTTCCGTCATCGGCAAAGAGGTCAGCGGCAGGCCCTCAAACGACGTAGGCCAACCGGGGAATTGATCGACAAGGGTCGCATTGGCTGCCGGTCGAGCACCAGTAGCGAAGGGGGTGAGAGTGGCCAGCGCTGCCGCTGCAATGAAGGCTGCTGTACTCGAATGAGCGGTCAAATCGCGCATGACGGCTCCACACTGGAATTCCGCGCTTCGGTGGTCGCCAATCGTCCCGCGAACCACATCGATCCGCCGGCCGAGACGGCAAATGCAGCCATGCCGATGGCCTCATGCCACCACGCGGGTCCGCCGATCAGCCCGGTCTCCAGGTAGAATAAACTGGCGGTCCTCAGGACGTTGCCAGCGCTCGTCGCGACGAGCGCAAGCGACAGCGCGGCTGTGAGTTGCACCCATGTGAGCCGGTGCACGGTCGCAGCCATCAGCGTCGCCAGCACCGCCACCCACAGCATCGCAACGCCGCTGCAGGGTGCATCGAACTGCACGCTGCGGCCATCGAACGCGAGTAGCGTGCCTTGGCGCTCGACGGCCAGCCCCTGCAAGCGCAGCAAGCCAACGGTCATGGCCGCCGAAGCGACTCGCATCGGAAATCCCAGAGTGAACTGCAGCGACGGCAACACCGGCAGCGACAGTGCGGCAAGCCCCCAGAAGGCGAGGGGCGGCCGCTCATCGGTCGCCGCGACGTAGCCGCACCAGAGAACGGCCATGACCGCGATCGCACACCGAACGATCGGCGGGGTCAGGAGATGGCTGAAGGCGTAGGCCACCAACAGGAACACCGCCGGGACCAACGGAAGTGTCCTGCGGGCGCAAACTCCGGTCGCTCGGCCACGCATCACCGCCAGCACCGCGATCAAGGCGACGGTCGCGGCCAGCGACACGGTTTCCTCCGGCGTCGCTGAGATGCGCTGCGCATACCATCGCCATGCATCCCAGCATGCGAGCGCGACTGTTCCAACGAACAGAAGACGCCTCATGCCGCCCTCCCGATGCGCCGCCGGTTGCGCCATAGCGTCCACGTCATCGCGGCCATCGCCATCAGGATCATGGCCCATTCGTGCGGCTCGGGTACCGTCGGCACCGTCGCCTGGCGCACCGGCGTGCAGGCGGCCTCCTCGAATTGCTGCTTGGTTTCGAGCACGACGGCGCCGCTGACCGGCGTTACCAGCCGAAACTCGGTGGCCAGCGCCACCGCGTCTGCGCGCTTTCCGGTTTCGCGCATCAGCTCGGGCACGCGGTTTGCCGCCCACAGCCGCGCGATGTGATCGGAGCCCTTCGCTGCAACTTCCGCCGTGTCGGCGCGGCGGCGACGGACCGCGATCTTCGGGGCGGTCGCGAAACGCGGCGTTGACATAGGCCGCGAGATCATCGGTCGGTGAACCCGTTGCCGGCAGCGTGCGGGCCCCCAGGCCCATGGCGCGTCCGGCAGCAACTCGTTCGGCCCCGGTTCCGTGGCATAGAGACTCACGCGCGGCAGCCGCGACAGCCGCGCGTCCGGCCTGCTCGAGCCGGGCCGCGCCGCCTTGGAAGCTGACCGGCTGCGGACCATGAATCCAGAGCAGCGTGGCGTTCGGCTCGGCCTCCAAGCATCGCAGCGCGTCGGCGAGTCGCGGGCGCATTGTCCTGCCCGCCGACGAAGTCGTGTGGAGCGTAACAGCTTCGGACCGCGCCTGCTTCTGCGCGTCGGACCAGGCGGCCACCGCAGCGTGTCGGGTTCCGCCGCGATGATCGCGCCGACGGCGTGGTGCCGGCAACGATCGTCCGAGCGCCGCGATCAGCCTGTCGGCCGCAATCGGCCAGCGCGCGCCGATCCGTCGACGACGAGCATCATCGCCTTGGCCGGCTGGCGCTGGGCGATGCATCGTCTCCTGCACGATGGGTCGCCCGTCGCCGAGGCGCGCCAGGACGGCCGTCGTCCGGGATTGCGCGATCGGCCACGATGGCCTGGCGCTGTTGGCAAGGTCGCGGTCGCCGATCGCGCCGGAGATGCGGAAGAGCTGCGGCGTCGACATCCGACTGCCGAAAGCCCCGGGCCGTGACCGCCAGCGCGCTGCTGGCCTCGATCCAGACGCCGTGCACACGTCGGCGCGCGAACGAAAAATTGCGGTCGACGATCGCCGGCAGCACGAGCCGTGCCTTGCGGCGGTCCGTGATCATCTCAGCGGCGCGGTGATGCCGATCTTGAACTTGATGGTGCCGCCGTTGCGCGGTAACCGGAAACGCCTGCGCCAGAACGCGGTCGGCGCCTTTGGTGGTGACGAGCAGGGGATCGCGCCGCTGCTGCACGGCGACCAGCTGATAGGCCGCGCGGACTTCGCGCACGTCCGCCATAAGCGGCCTCGCGCTCCTCGCCGTTGACCCACAACGTCGCGCGCGACACCACGCCGCCCGGCGGCAGCGCGAGCTGCACGCGCGCCTCGCGGTCAACGAAGGCCACGAATTGCGGAACTCGACACGTCCATTCCAGATAGGCGACCGCGTCGTCGCCGCTGATCGAGCCGTCGATGCGCGAACGTGCAAGCGTCAAGCCTTTCAGCCGTCCACCGACCTTGGCGTGCCGCCGTGATCGTCGTCGAACTGGAAGTCGGCAAAGCGGTCCCAGCTTGCCTTTCTCGAACGGCGCCGGCACCGCGTTGAACGGCCGCCGTGGACGCGATAGTAGATCTCGCGCGCCTGCGCCGTCGTCGAGATCGGCTCGCCTGTGCTGGTCCGGTATGTGACAGCCTCGCCGATCAGTACGAAGGCGCTGAGCAAACCGTTTGGGCGGGCGGTGGCATCGTAGCAGAGTCGCAACAGCAACTCGCGATCACCGAAAGTCCGGATCAGCCGTATGCCGCGCTCGCGCGCGGAGCCGTCCGGGCTTGAGGCCCATTGCATCCCCAGACGGGTCGCAGCCGAGGGCACATCGGAGGCGAGCAGCAACACCAGTCCGCCGGCCAGCCCAGCCGCGAGGGGACGGCCTGTCGGGATCGCCGAATATTTGCGTCTCAAGGACCGCCGCAACAGCAGGGCCGAGATCAACGACGAAAGCGGCGCCAGCGGCAGCAGGCCGAGTCCCATCGGGATGGCTATAATCGCGACCGGCATCAGCGGCAGGAACAGCAGCGCGTAGAAGGCCGCGCAGGCGATGGCTGCTCCATTGACAAAGGCGACGCGTCTGGCCTGCCTGTCCGAATCTCTTGAAAGCGTCCACCAAGTCCACAAATTGGACGCCGGCACGAGGCAGACGGCGAAAACGTGCCAAAGCGTCGGCATTGGATCGAACAGGTCCTTCGCGCACATGCGCGTGGCAAGCTCGAATGCGACCACGCTTGCCGGATAGATCACGCCGAACAGGATGTGGCCGAAGCCCACGGCCGGAGACGGCGTCGGCTGCACAGGGACGAAGCGAACGCTGTCGAATTTGGATTTAAGGTCGCTCATGGGCGCACCTTCGTCGTCGTCGGACGGCGGGGCGCAGATTGGCGGACACGCGCATCGATCAGCAGCCGAGCCCAATTCTCGAAGTCAGCGCGCGTAACGAGGACGCCGGCGGGATCATTCCCTTGCAGAGGCGCTGTTGCGGTTTCCCTCTGGGCGCAGTTGACCCGGCCTCGTTCGCCGCGCGTCAAGGCGTTGTTCATGGGTGCTCCTATGGATGACGGTCACGGGTCGACCGATGCACCCGAGCTTCCCACGCGATGCTGGAGCTTTGGACTGTATTGCGCGTTCAATTCCCGCCGCCGTCCGGACACGGCGTTTCAGGTTGTCCGCATTTGTGCGGGTTCGTACGGGGGCGTGCGGGCGGCGCTTGAAGCGACGACGCAAAAAGCCCGGCATCACTGCCGGGCTTCTGCATTCTCAAAGGTGTTTATAGGGTCAGCGGCGGTGACCGCCTGGACCGCCTGGACCCCCTGGACCGCCGTGACCGCCAGGGCCGCCGTGGCCGGGACCGCCGTAGCCGCGATAGAAGCGGGGGCCGCCGTAGCCGCGATGGCCGTAGCCCGGCCGCGCCCAGCCGTTCCAGCCATAGACGCCACCCCAGCCGTAGCCCCGGCGCCAGGAGTAGCCGCACCAGTACCAGCCCGGTCCGCGCCAGCCGTTCGGATACCAGCAGTACTCGCGGTCCTGGTAATAGAACTGCGTCTTCTGAACCAGCATTTCGCCAACCGACGGCACTGGAATCGCGCCCGTTAGCGGAGCGGCTTGGGCACTGCCGGTGGCTGCTGCGCCAGCAAGGACGAGGACGGCGGCCAGTGTCGATACGTGTTTCTTCATTGGGTTATCCCTCATGAGTTCGCTCGGGACGTATGCCCGAATGGTCCCGGCGGCGATCTATGTGTCGGCAACCTGAATGCGCAATGAACGATCGCGCCGCCCGGCCATACCCAATCCGCATGACGGATTTGCGTCGCGACCGCTGCGGCGCTAACAAAGGCCGGAAACCCGACTTATATCCGACCCGCACGAGCCACACGCAGTCACAAGGTGCAAGACGATGGCCGAGACCAAGGCAAAGACGCTCTACGACAAGATCTTCGACGACCACATCGTGGATCGCCAGCCCGACGGCACCTGCCTGCTCTATATCGATCGCCATCTCGTCCACGAGGTCACCAGTCCGCAGGCCTTCGAGGGCCTTCGCATGACCGGGCGCAAGGTCCGGGCGCCCGAGAAGACGCTGGCCGTCGTCGACCACAACGTGCCGACGACCGACCGCAGCCACGGTATCGCCGATCCCGAGAGCCGCACGCAGGTGCAGGCGCTGGCGGATAATGCGCGCGAGTTCGGCATCGAGTACTTCCATGAGCTCGACAAGCGCCAGGGCATCGTCCACGTCGTCGGCCCCGAGCAGGGCTTCACGCTACCCGGCACAACGATCGTCTGTGGCGACAGCCATACTTCGACGCACGGGGCGTTCGGCGCCCTTGCCCACGGCATCGGCACGTCCGAGGTCGAGCATGTGCTCGCCACGCAGACGCTGATCCAGAAGAAGGCGAAGAACATGCGGGTCGACGTCAACGGGCAGTTGCCCGCGGGCGTCACGGCGAAGGACATCATCCTCGCCATCATCGGCGAGATCGGCACGGCGGGCGGCACCGGCCACGTCATCGAGTTCGCCGGCGAGGCCATCCGCAGCCTCAGCATGGAAGGCCGCATGACGGTCTGCAACATGACCATCGAGGGCGGCGCGCGAGCCGGCCTCATCGCGCCCGATGAGAAGACCTTCGCCTTCATCAAGGGCCGTCCGAAGGCGCCGAGCGGGGCCGCCTGGGACATGGCGATGCGCTACTGGGAGACGTTGAAGTCGGACGAGGGTGCCGAGTTCGACCGCGTCATCAAGCTCGATGCCGCCAGCCTGCCGCCGATCGTCACCTGGGGCACCAGCCCGGAGGACGTCGTTGCCATCACCGGCTCCGTGCCCGACCCGTCCAAAGTTGCCGACGAGAACAAGCGCGCCTCCATGCAGCGCGCGCTCGCGTACATGGGGCTGAAGCCGGGTACCAAGATCACCGACATCCCGCTCGACGTGATCTGGATCGGCTCATGCACCAATGGCCGCATCGAGGACTTGCGCGCGGTCGCCAAGGTCGTCGAAGGCAAGAAAATCTCCGACAAGCTCGACTACGCCATGATCGTGCCGGGCTCGGGCCTCGTGAAGGAGCAAGCCGAAGCCGAAGGCCTGGACAAGATCTTCCTGGCGAGCGGCTTCGAGTGGCGTGAACCCGGCTGCTCGATGTGCCTTGGCATGAACCCGGACCAGTTGAAGCCCGGCCAGCGCTCCGCATCGACATCGAACCGCAACTTCGAGGGCCGTCAGGGCTTCAAGGGGCGCACGCATCTGGTGTCGCCCGTCATGGCCGCTGCCGCCGCGCTCGCCGGCCACTTCGTCGATGTGCGCAAGATGGGGACCTAATCGGGTTAAGGCCTTCACGACAGCATAGAGGGCTGGCTGGCTTCAAGGCTGGCCGGCCCTTTTTCACGAGGCAGATCCTATCAGCGATTGCTTCCCCGTTTGACGTGTCAGCTTTGTTGGACTTCGGAACGCAAACGCGGAGACGTCTCATGCCCAAATCCCTGGTGGAGCAACAGTTCGGGCCCAATGCGGCGGCTTATTCAACCTCTGCGGTTCACGCCAAGGGGGCGAGCCTGCCGCGCATGGTCGAGTTGGCGGCTCCCGATAAGCATTGGGTCGCGCTCGACGTCGCCACAGGCGCTGGGCACACGGCTGCGGCCTTCGCTCCCCATGTCGCCCGCGTCATCGCCGCCGACCTGACGGAAGAGATGCTGCAGGAGGCCGCAAAGCTCGCGGCCTCGCGCGGTCTTGCGAACATGGAGACGGCGCGTGCTGACGCCGGGGCGTTGCCATTCGCACGGGCGAGCTTCGATCTCGTCACATGCCGGATTGCGGCTCATCACTTTCCCGACCCAGCCGCCTTTGTCGCAGAGGCCGCACGCGTGCTGAAGCCAGGCGGCACGTTCGCGCTCGTGGACAATGTGTCGCCCGACGCAACAACGCTGCCGGGGATCGATGGCACGGAAACGCGGGTTGCGGCTGACACCTACAACGCCTTCGAAAAGCTCCGCGACCCGAGCCACGGCCGGGCGCTAGGTCTCGGCGAGTGGCTGGAGATCATCACTGGCAGCGGGCTCAGAGTGAGTGCGAGCGAACTGATGCAAAAGGAGATGGAGTTCACGCCCTGGGCCGAACGCATGGGCTGCGGCGCTGCCACCATCACGGCGCTCGAAGATATGCTCGATCACGCGTCACCCGCGCTTACTTCCTTCCTGAAGCCTGAGGAGCGTGAGAGCGGCCGCTATTTCACGCTGACCGAAGCAGTTGTTATCGCGCGCAAGCCAGCGAGTTGAGCGCGATCGAGTGCGAAAGCTAGCGGTCGCCAGCCGCTGTGTCCCGCCGCGGTCGCTTAATTATGAGAGCCCAGGCTTGCGCTTGCAGCCGCGATCAGCCAAATGACGCAACCCGGTCGCATGAACAAGCCGGGGCGGGCAGGGGAACGGCAATGGCAGGCAATACGGACTGGCGCTATGCGCATGCGCCCACATTGGCCGAGATCGAGGTTCTGGCCTCGATCGCCTGGCAACGGCTCCCAGCTGAGTTTCGCCAGATGTGCGGCGATGTGATCATCCGGGTCGAGGACTTCGCCCCTGACGAGGTCCTGAACGATCTCGACATCGAGAGCCCGTTCGATCTCATGGGCCTTTATCAGGGCGTCAGCCTCGACAAGAAGAGCGTGTCCGATCCGCCGCGAGAGCCGGACATGGTATTTCTCTACCGTCGCGCCATCCTCGATTACTGGGCCGAAGAGGACGAGCCTCTAGGTCATTTGGTGACCCACGTGCTGGTTCATGAAATCGGCCATCATTTCGGCTTTTCTGACGCCGATATGGAGGACATCGAGGCGGAAGCCACGGCCTGAGTGGTCTCGACTGACCGGGGTCAGGGGTTGTGGCCGGCCGGTGCCAGCGCGAATCACGTCTGCGGGGCCTCACCTTGTCAGACTAGTGTTTGTTCGTCATTGTAGGTGCTTCGGCTCGCCTTTGGGCAGGGAGAACACAACGGAATGAGAGCACGTCGCCGATTGTCCCTGGCTGCAGCCGGGCTGATGGCTGCTTGCGGGCTTTTCGCCGTGATTGCGCGCGCGGAAGGCGTGCCGACGCCGGAGGAGTATGTGGCCCACGTTGGCGGTGACGCCCGCATCGTGGCTGCCGGGCAGCTGAAGCTCGACGGTCAGCCCATGGTCTGCGGCCAGCGTCCGACCGTCATTGACGGCCAGCTCGACGATTATGGCGCCGCCTACCCGGGCTTCCTGATTCTCAATCCCAAACTGATGTCGCGCATCTCGACTCCCGTAAAGATGTGGATCTACTCGCACGAGTGCGGCCACCAGTTCCGCGGTCCAGACGAGGAGACGGCCGACTGCTTCGCCGTCCAGCGCGGACGCCGCCAGCAATGGCTGACGCCCCAGGGGCTCGACGACATCTGCAAGTTCATCACCCCCGCCAAGGGCGACTCGATGCACTTTTCCGGTTCGCACCGTTGCGAATACATGCGCCGCTGCTACGAGGACCCGAGTATCCGCTAGGCGGGATAGGATGCTCGCCATCGATTAGTCCCCGCGTACGCACCCTCTCGTTATCTTTCCGGGTAGTCCCCGCCTCTGGAGCGGCCCCCGGCGATGCGTTTTCCCGAATACACCGGCCGAATCCTGGCACTTTCCGAAACTCTATACCGTTGGCTCGGAGCCCTCTCCGGACTCGACAACGGCCGCCGCGAGAAACTCGCCAACTATGCCGACGAGATCGCCGCCACGCTGGCGCGCGCCGCCGATGCCGCCGTCAAGCTGAAAACGAGCCCGGCCGACGAAAGCGCGCGCCGGGAGGCGGTCCGGGAGTTCGGCCGCATCGCCGGTTATGTCGAGAACATCGTCGAAGCGCTCGAACATCATCTTGACGGACGAAAGCTCGCTGGCGTTAAAAGGCGTCTGGAGCAGCTGTCCGGTGGCGTGCCGACTGGACGCCGCCTCGCTGCCATTCGAGCGCGTCGACCGGATCGTCGCCGCCGAGGGCTATTTCCGGGCGCTAGCCGACGGCTTGCGCACTTAGCTCGCCTGTCGCGCTGTCGTTTAGGAACCACCGACCATGCAGAAGTTCACGAAACTCACCGGCGTCGCGGCGCCGCTGCCGATGCGCAATGTCGACACCGACATGATCATCCCCAAGCAGTTCCTGAAGACGATCAAGCGCACGGGCCTCGGCAAGTCGCTGTTCTTCGAGATGCGCTACGACCAGGACGGCAAGGAGATCGCGGATTTCGTGCTCAACAAGCCGGCCTACCGCAAGGCCGAGATCCTGGTCACGGGCGAGAACTTCGGTTGCGGCTCCTCGCGCGAGCACGCGCCTTGGGCGCTGCTCGATTTCGGCTTCCGCTGCGTCATCGCTCCCGATTTCGCCGACATCTTTTACAACAACTGCTTCCAGAACGGCATCCTGCCGATCAAGCTGCCGCAGGCGCAGGTCGACAAGCTGCTCGACGACGCGAGCCGCGGGCGCGAACGCCACCGTCACGGTCGATCTGGAGACGCAGGAGATCCGCGGCCCGGACGGCGGCGTGATCAAGTTCGAGATCGATCCGTTCCGCAAGCACTGCCTGCTGAACGGCCTCGACGACATCGGCCTCACGCTCGAAAAAGAGAAATCGATCAAGGCCTTCGAAGAAACGGCGCACGCTGCTCGGCCTTGGGCCTGAGTGCCGGCGGAACCGCAGGAGAGCAGCGCATGGCTAAAGCCATCCATATGATGATCCGCGTGGGGGAGGAGGCGCGGTCGGTCGCCTTCTACCGCGCAGCCTTCGCTCTCGAGGTGGCCGATCGCTTCGATTTCGACGACTTCACGCTCGTCTACATGCGCAACGGCGAGGCTGATTTCGAGCTCGAGTTGACGATCAACAAGGGCCGCACCGAGCCTTACGAAATCGGCAACGGTTACGGTCATCTGGCGTTTTGCGTCGACGATCTCGAGGCGGCCCGCAGCCGCTGCACCGCCGCCGGACTGGCGCCCAAGGACATCAAGGAAATGGGGCACCAGGGCCGGCCGCTCGCCCGCTTCTTCTTCATCGAGGACCCGGACGGCTACAAGATCGAGGTGCTGCAGCGCTCGGGACGCTACCGCTGACGGCGGATCCGCTTACGGCTGTCGCAAAACCGATTTATCGATCTTTGGATGTGCATTAATCGACTCAGAACGTCTTTCAGGAATATCGACAGGTTACGCAGCCTGTGGTGTTGTGGCGCAGCCATGGCCAGAAGTGCGCGTCCCCGCGCACGCGGTCTGTGCGGTCTGGCCTCGGCGCTTGCGCGCTGACGACCGAACAAATTCGAACAGGCAGTGAGCGAGAATAAACCGGATGACCGTCGACCCTCACGCAAGCCGGAATACCGCTGCTCCGAACACCGGTGCAACGACCCTTTCGCGTGCCCCATGGTGGACCTGGGTATTGGGCGGAGCGATCGCCGCCATCCCAATCTATACAACTTACCGCATGGTCGAGGTCAACGGCCAACTCGCCGCCATCGAGCGGGAGCGGGTGCAGCTCATCAATGACAAGCAGCGCGTCGATGCCGCACTGGAGGCCGGCCGGAAGCAGATCGACGAGCTGAAGAGCAAGCAGGGCGCTGCCGCCGACGAGATCAAGAAATCGCGCGACGACGCTCGCGACGCCAGCCGTCAGATGAAGGAAGCGCAGGAGCGCACGAAAGTCGTGGAGGCCGAGCTGGCCAAGCTCAAGGAGCAGATGGGGCAGAGCCAGGGAGACGCCGACAGGCTGCGGCAGGAAACGGAGGCGGCCAAGAAGGGACGCACCGACGCCGAGACCCGCGCCAACGCGCTGGGCAACGAGATCACTGCTTTGAAGACGCAGCTCGACGAGTCCCAGAAGCGGCTCGATGATGCGAAAAAGCGTCTGCAGGAAGCGCTGACGCGACCGGGCAATGGCGCGGCTGCAGGACCCGCGCCCATACCTGTGCCTACGCCTTCACCTGCGCCTTCCGATCCTCAGGCCGCTCCCAAGCCGAACTGAAGCCTACCGCCACAAGGGTTATACTCGGCGCCCGGTTCGGCTCGAGTCATTGCGCCTTGAAATGACCCATGTTTCCCCGTTTCTTGAAACAACGACGGCTAATCCGCGGTCGCCGCGCCCGAGGGAGCGACGGCAATGCTCGAAGCCGTTATGTCCAATGCCGTCGTCTCTGTAATCCGCCGCCGCGAGGTCGAAAACGGCCAGCGCGATGAATGGCTGAGACGCACCCGGCGTTTACGGGGGTTTCGATGCGTACTCTATTGGCTGCGGCCCTGACATCGCTTCTCGTGCTTGGCTCCTTGACGGCGTTTGCTGCCGGACCGAAGGCCAAGCGCCAAGCCGCCACGACGCCGAGCGCCGCCTTCAGTTCTCCCGAGCAAGTGCTGCGTTGGATCAACGGCTACCGTCATGAGCCGGAGCCTCAGCGATTGCCCGCGGCAGTCCGGGCCATGAGCGATCTCGGCCTCTTCCGCGATCTCGATACCGCCGGCATCCATATCGGCTTCATCGCCGGCGTTCTCGGCAGCAGGCCAGAGGAAGCGGGACGGATGGTCGTCGCAATGTTCCCGCTCCCTCCAGAGGAACAGGCCGTCATCGTCAAGGCGATCGCCTACTCGGGCATCCCGGAGTGGAAGCAGTTGCTCAACGCCTTCATCGAGAGGATGCCGGGCCGGCGCAAACTCATCGACAAGTACCTGTTCGGCAAGGAGCCGACCCTCATGGCGCTGGCGCTCGACAGCGGGCCCGGCGCCATCGATGCGCTTTGGGGCTTTTACTTCGCGACCGGTTCCGCCCTGCCGGTGATGCGCATCACGACCGCATTGCCGTGGGCGGCCGAGAAAAGCGACGTCAACAAGCTGACGATCGGCAGCATGGCGAAGTGGACGCTGGCCTCCAACGCTTCGCGCGACAAGGACCTGCTGGACCTTGCCCGTGACGAGGCAGCGCGCAAGGACCAGAAGCCCGAGATCGCCAAGGCGCTGAACGAAATCGTCGAAGCCGCTGAGACTTATGAGACGGCCAAGATCCGCAAGGATGCGGTCGCCGCGATCGAGGAGTTGAAGCGCAAGGGGCCGGTGAAGGAATGGTCGTGGAGCACTTTTGGCGTGCAGGCGGCACCGACCGTTATTGCGCTAGGCTGCGTGGCAGCGAGCGTTACCGGCCAGGCCGAAATCGGCATTCCCTGTGTGTTGTCGGGTGCGTTGTCGACCGCCGTGTCGAAAATGTGGACCGGATCCCCATGAATAGCGAAGGCTTACAAATCTGACTTGAAACCGCCCAAAACCCGGGCTGAATGCAACCGCTCTATTGTGTTTCTTCTTTACACCTTATGCTTTCCTGTGAAACATTTCAGGAAAACTGCGTAAGGGAGAGAAAGAAAATGCGTAAGTCATTCACCGGGTGGGCCTTGGCCGCGCTGCTTGCTGGCGGCTTCGCGTTTCCCCTCGATGCCGCCCCAGCGAAGAAAAAGGTCAAGTCCAGCCAGGCGCCCAAGCCTGCTGCGGCAGCCACGGCCCGCACCACTGACATTAATGAATGCGGCAAGATGGACGCCGCCACACGTGATGCCTGCATCAGCAACTCGCGGCCGGTAAAGGGCGCCGATCTCTATAAGAAGTGGGGTGGCGGTGCTGCCGCTGCGGCGCCGACGGCGCCGGCTAAGGCTGCCGCAGCTGCGACGGCCCCGAAGGCGGGGCAGCCTGCCGCCAAGAAAGGCGCAGGAATGCCGAAAGCCACGACCATCGACGAGTGCTCGAAGATGGATGCCGCTCAACGCGATGCCTGCATCAGCCGTTCGAGCCCGGTCAAGGGCGACGAACTCTATAAGAAATACAAGCGCTGAGCCGAAAACGCGACCGCGCAGTTTCAGAAGTTGTCGGGGTCGGCCCTCTCTCGTGAGATGGCTTGCCTTTGGCACTGCGCCGTTCGCCGTAACGGCTTTTAGTTACTCGCCCGGCTTATCTCCGGCTGGGAGCTCGCGGGTTCCTAGTGCCTCTGCAAGGCGCATTTGCGCGGAGCCGGGCCGCAGCGGCTTCGGCTGGCTTTCGTGCGGCGTCCATGCCGTCAGCGTCAGGATCTCGAACGTCGCCGGCACACGGCCATTGGGGAGCCCGAAGCGCTCGTTGTAGATTTGGGCCATCCGCATCAGGGTCGCTCGCCGCAGCGGTGTTCGCCTGCGGGCGGTCAGAGCATTCGTCGCGCCCATGGCCCTCAACTCGCGCATCAGGTCGAAGGGCGTCGCGTAGGTCACTCGCACGGTGTCGCCGTCCGCCACCGGCAGCGCGAACCCCGCCCGCTGCAGCAGCGCCCCAGCATCACGCAAGTCCGTGAACGGAGCCACGTGCGGACTGGCGCCCCCCTCTATCTCCGCCTCGGCGGCCAGGAACGCTTGCCTGAGTTCGGTAAGAGTTGTCCCTCCGAGCATAGCCGCCAGGAACAAACCATCGGGTTTCAGTGCGCGCCGGATCTGCAGCAGCGCCCCGGGCAAGTCGTTGACGAACTGCAGCGAGAGCCCGGACACGACGAGATCGAGGGTCGCGTCGGCGAACGGTAGCATTTCCTCGTCAGCCGCAAGCCGTGGACCCTCGCAACGCTCCAGCAGCCGCGGCGAAAGTTCGACGTCGAACATCAGCCCCACGTTGGGCAAAGGCCGCAACCGGCGGCTCAGAAGTCCGTGATAAGCGCCAATATTGGCGGCGACCGCGAACTCGCGCTGCACGATCGCGAGTTCGCTCCGCGAGATCGTCGGCGACTCGGGCGAGCAGGAAGTCATATTTTTCCGCGCTAACAGCAACCCGGTCGCGGCGGCGGATCAGGATTTCGCGGTCGAAAATGCGGGGTGGTTCGGTCATTCGTGTCCGTGGACGGCTCTTGCTGAAAGGTTCGCCAGTACCGTAGCATGGCCGTCCGAGATTTTGACCCCGTCCGGTCTACCCCATGCCCCATGCCGAGACCCCTGCGACCGAACCCTATGCCGATGCCGAGGAACCTCTGCTCAGGGCCGGAATTGCAAGCCGCGCGCGTTCGTCCCTCGCAGCGGCGTTGCGATATCTCGCCGACACCGTCGTGCCGCCCCTGTGCCTGTCCTGCCGCGAGCCGCTGGCCGTCAAAGACGCCATCTGCCCGGTCTGCTGGCGCACAGTTGATTTCATTCGTCCGCCGCTGTGCGATCGTCTCGGCATACCGCTGCCGTTCGACCCCGGTGGCCTGACGATCTCCGCCGCGGCTGCAGCCGCCCCACCCGATTACGACCGCGCCCGCGCCGTCGCTCGCTATGACGGGGTCATGCGGGACATGATCCACGCCCTCAAATACAGCGACCGGCATGACGCGGTGCATCTGTTCGGCCGTTGGCTGATGGAATTCGGTCGCGACTTGCTCGGCGATGCGGAGCTACTTGTGCCGGTGCCGCTGAATCGGTTTCGCCTGCTGTCGCGCCGCTTTAACCAGTCGGCGCTGCTGGCGCACGAACTGAGCCGTCTTACGGGCGTCGCCTATGATCCGCTCTGCCTCGTTCGCACTCGCCGCACTGTGCCGCAGTTCGGGTTGACCCGCCATCAGCGCCGCGACAACGTGCGAGGCGCATTTGCGGTGGCGCGCGGCGCTGGCGAACGGATCGATGGCCGCCGCATCGTATTGATCGACGACGTCATCACCACCGGGGCCACGGTCGGCGCCTGCGCACGGGCCTTGAAGCGGTCCGGGGCCGTCCAGGTCGATGTCCTCGCTCTAGCCCTCGTCACCGATGCCGGCGCGGTCACGGCTTGATCGCAACAGTGCGCGGCTATCCTTCGGGGCGCGCAAAGGTCGCCTTGGCCCGGGCGCTTCTCCGCGGTTAAGCTCGCAACGAGGCGAATGCTTGGGTCCTTAGAACAGCGAGCTGTTGGCGACGATGCGCAAGGTCACCATCTACACGACAAGTCTCTGCCCTTACTGTCACATGGCAAAGGCGCTCTTGCGCAAGAAGGGTATCGGCTACGAGGAGATCGATGTCACCGGGCGTCCCGAACTGCGCTCCGCGATGTCAGAAAAGGCCGGCGGACGCAGCTCAGTGCCGCAGATCTGGATCGGAAGCGACCATGTCGGCGGCTGTGACGACCTTCACGCGCTCGATCGCGCCGGTCGCCTGGACGGCCTGCTCGCCAGTTAGATGGATATTTGGGAAGCTGACCAGCCGAGATGAGCAAGGGCAACACCAACGATCACTTCCGCGCTGGGCTCGTACAGATGTGCTCCGGGCGCGATGTCGAGCGCAACGTGCGCGACGCCACCGCCCTCGTTCGCGAGGCGGCGGCCGGCGGCGCGTCCTACGTACAGACGCCCGAGGTGACGACGCTCATGGAGCTTGATCGCGAGCGTCTGTTCGCCTTGACTCTTCCGGAGTCCGGCAACCCGTCGCTGGCCGCGTTCACTGCTTTGGCTGCCGACTTGAAAATCTGGCTGCACATCGGTTCGATGGGAGTGCTGCTGCCGGAGACGGGCCGCATCGCCAACCGCTCCTATCTGATTTCACCGAATGGAACCGTGACGGCGCGCTACGACAAGATCCATATGTTCGACGTCGAGCTGCCGAACGGCGAGAGCTACAAGGAAAGCCGCAACTACGAGCCCGGCCGCCACGCCGTAATCGCCGAGCTGCCCTGGGGCGACCTCGGCTTTACGATCTGCTACGACCTGCGTTTCCCCTACCTTCACCGCGCGCTTGCCAAGAACGGCGCCAAGTTCATCGCCTCGCCCGCAGCTTTCACGAAGACCACCGGTGAAGCGCATTGGCATACGCTCATCAAGGCTCGCGCCATCGAAAGCCAATGCTTCGTGCTCGCCGCGGCTCAGGGCGGGCGTCATGAGCATGGCCGCGACACCTACGGCCACAGTCTCGCCGTGGCGCCGTGGGGCGAAGTTCTCGCGGAAGGAAGCGTTCACCCTTCGGTGATCTTTGCCGATGTTCATTCGTCGGCTTTGATAGAAGCAAGGAGCCGGGTGCCGTCGCTGACGCACGATCGGCCATTCGATGTCGTTCGCGCCGGACCCGGCTCCGGCGAGGTGGGGTCATGATCAAGTATCGCCTGAACTGCGCCAAAGGCCACGATTTCGAGGCGTGGTTCCGAAACAGCGACGCCCACGACCTGCAAGCCAAGCGCAACGAGATCGTCTGCCCGCATTGCGGCGACAACGACGTTTCGAAAGCGATCATGGCGCCGGCGGTGGCGAGCCGCATCCGCAATCCGGCGGCAGAAGCGGCACCCGCGCCCGCGAAGCCCGAGCGTGCGACTCCTTCGCTGCCCGCGGAGGCGCTGCACGTGTTGAGAGAGCTGCGCCGAGAGGTCGAGGCCAACAGCGATTACGTTGGTCGCCAGTTCGCCGAGGAGGCGCGCAAGATCCACTACAAGGAAGCAAAACCTCGCGGCATCCACGGGGAGGCTTCACTCGCCGAGGCGCGTGACCTCTACGAGGAGGGCGTGAGCTTCCTGCCGCTGCCCGTCCTGCCCGAAGACAAGAACTGACAGTCGGTGGCGGCCTCCGCTGTCCAGTGCGTCGTCATCGACGTTGCATTCAAGGATGGGGGCCGTCGTTTCAGGAGAGGTCCTCCTGCTCATCTCGTTGCTGCTCGTCCTTTTGTCGAACAGATCTCATTCGAACCGCAGTAACAGAGGGTTAAGAGGCGATCCAAGCGCAGCCAACTCTTCCCTTCCAGCCAATGTGGTTGCGCCGCGGAAAGCGGCTGGACAGGCCCGGATCTACTCACTATAAGGGCCGAGCTTCGACGACGGTTCGCCGCTTTCGCAGCCTTGCCCAGGTAGCTCAGTTGGTAGAGCACGTGACTGAAAATCACGGTGTCGCTGGTTCGATTCCGGCCCTGGGCACCAACAACATTGCAAAATCAGATATTTAGTCACCTCCTCAGCAAGGGGTCCCAATAGTGGCCCCAACATGCTGCACGGATTGCAGCGAACAAGCTTGTACACGATCGATGACTGATCATCCCTCCCTGGTCTGTCATCGCACAGCGCGGGGGCGTTTGCTTCTCGTTGCAGTCGCTGCGGCTTCTCGTGGAGGGAAGGGCCGCGACCACCTGCTGCCACAGAATTGTCAAGTCTGAAGTGTCACGCTTGGGGCCGAGTTCGACCGGCTGCCCCCGCTTATCGGACATGTTAGATGGGATGGGTGGGTCGCTATTGTCCCAACGCCTTGCGAAGCACGCGCTCGAAGGCTGCGCCGGGAAGCAGGGCCTTCAACCAGGTAGCGTCCCAGGACGTGGTGTAAATTCAGATCGCTGTAAGGCGGTCATTGCGGATTCCCCGGTAGGGTTGGGTTGCGACACTCAGCACCAAACGGGAGCACGCCCGCAATGACCGACGAGAGGATGCAGCTGAAGGCGCTGCTTGAGAAGACCGCCGACGCCGATCTGCTGAACGAGATGATCGGGTTTGCCGCCAACCGGCTGATGGAGCTGGAAGCCGACGGCCTGTGCAATGCCGGCCGCCACGAGCGCAGCGCTGAGCGCGCCAACCATCGCAACGGCTACCGTGATCGCGCCTGGGAGACGCGCGCCGGCACCGTCGATCTCAAGATTCCGAAGCTGCGCAAGGGCTCCTATTTTCCGGTCTTCCTGGAGCACCGGCGTACGTCGGAGCGGGCGCTGATCGCCGTCATCCAGGAGGCCTATGTTCATGGCATCTCAACGCGCTCAGTCGACGACCTGGTCAAGGCGATGGGCATGACCGGCATTTCGAAAAGCGAAGTATCGCGACTGTGCGAGGACATCGACGAACGCGTGCACGCCTTCCTCGACCGGCCGCTCGAAGGCGATTGGCCCTATCTCTGGCTGGACGCGACCTATGTGAAGGTGCGCAGCAACGGCCGGATCGTCTCGGTCGCCGTGATAATTGCCGTGGCCGTCAACACGCAGGGCAAGCGCGAGATCATCGGCGTCACCGTGATGCCGGTCTTGGCGGAGCCAAGCTTCGCCTGGACCGAGGCGGAGACGTTCTGGAGCGACTTTCTGCGCTCGCTGACGCGGCGTGGCCTACGTGGCGTGAAGCTCGTCATCTCGGACGCCCACGAAGGACTGAAGGCCGCCGCCGCCAAGGTGCTCGGCTCGTCATGGCAGCGCTGCCGCGTGCACTTCATGCGCAACGCGCTTGCCTGCGTCGCCAAACGCAACCGGCCGATGGTCGCTGCCGCGCTCAGGAACGCCTTCGATCAGCCGAGCCGTGACACAGCGAGCCAGCAATGGCGAAAGCTCATCGACGCCTTCGCCGAACCAGCCGACCGGCTCGCCAAGCTGATGCGAGAAGCAGAGGACGACGTGCTCGCCTTCATGGCATTCCCGAGAGAGCACCGCATCCAGCTGCACTCGACCAATCCGCTCGAACGGCTGAACAAGGAGGTCAAGCGGCGCACCCACGTCGTCGGCATCTTCCCCAACGACGACGCGATCATCCGCCTCGTCGGCGCGCTGATGCTCGAACAGAATGACGAGTGGGCCGTATCGCGCCGCTACATGACCCTGGAAACCGTCGCCCAGGTTTGCGAAGATCAATCCATCGACGTCGCGCGGATCGCGGCGTTCTGATCAGCCGGCCCTGCCGCCGGACCCGCAATTACACCACCCGCCGGGACACAGCCCACCCTCGCCGTCGAGATATACGCTTCGTTGACTATGGTGGCGTATTATTTGGGAGATCTACCCGCACACTTTGTAGGCCCAAAATGTCAGCGTATCTGCGCACCTTCCTCTTACTGTTGTGCCTGTCTTTCAACCGCAAGCTCTGGAAAGACCTTGAAGACCGAGGGATGCTATGATTGCAGCACGGCGGCGATCAGATCCCCGTGCATGTCCCCTCCGATCACGGTCACTAGCCGGCGCCGCTTCGGGCGCCTAGGTAAAAATCGTGTCCGTTCTTGGATAGCAGCGTTACGCCGGCAACTTGCCGCAGCTGCGCGCGCCAGCCGTCGAACTTCACCTCGTGCGACCATGCTGGGCGCTGGGAGGCACGGCTCTGGACTGGCACGGCGGGTGGGATGAAGCGAGGCGGAGGCACGCCTACAATGTGGGGAATGAGCTGGGGAACAAGTAGCCCTTCACCCCCGGGCGCGCGGATGTCCCGCCAAAAAAAACGGCCGAGACGCGAAAATGGCTCGACCGCTAGTCGGAAAGGGACCGTTACCATTGCAGACGGCGGTTAAAAATTCGTTCCGGCGCTTTTTACGGGTGCGGAAAAGTCGCGTGCGCGTAATACAGA
Organism: uncultured Alphaproteobacteria bacterium; assembly: GCA_963847435.1. Classification (GTDB taxonomy): domain Bacteria; phylum Pseudomonadota; class Alphaproteobacteria; order Rhizobiales; family Hyphomicrobiaceae; genus CAWJZR01. The sequence goes on from CAWJZR010000006.1 coordinate 91,773, forward strand.
GCGAAAAATAGCTCCGCGATAGAGCAGGGGACTTTGTTCGGACCTGATGCCGCAAACGCCAGCGGCGCGCGTGCGAACGGGCAACAGGAGATGGCAATGTGGAATTCGAAAAGGTGTCCGAAGTGTCAGTCCGCCGATACTATCCTCATCCCTGGAAATGTTAGCGCCTATGGCGCCGGCAATAACATCATGGTCGGAAAGACCATCTTTAGCAGTGTGAAGGTAACGCGCTATTTGTGTGGTTCGTGCGGCTTCGTTGAAGAATGGGTCGACGACCCTGATGCCATCGCGAAGATCCGCGCAAGGTATTCCAATGACCTCACGACCAGAGGCAAATAACGCCGTCCAACCGGTGTGTTCGACCAGCGCTAAGCCAGCGACGAGGACAGCCGCCCGTGCCGGCCCGCTACCTGTTGGCTGGTTCAAGCTTCCGCACTGCCCCGTTGGGTCTTCGGCAACTTCCTTCAGTTTAGGCTTCTTTTATGGATGCGCTTTAGTCGGAAACGGAGCCAACGGGAAGGACCTGGATCCCTAGTGTGCGATCACTAGGTCCTTCCTACCCTTCGGGTGCGGGTCGAGCACGGCCAGCCCATAGCCCCACCAAATAGCCGGTCGGATATTCCTCCCATGGAGATCCTCAACCGCGGAGGGGGTCGGCGACAGCATTAGCTCTGCGCACTCGATGCACACCCATGAGATCGAAGCCGAGGCAGCGCTTGAGCTCAGCCTCGCCCTTGGGCGTGACCGCGCCGGGCGCGAACGCTCGGGGCGGCCAGCGCGCTCGCACATTTGGCGCAACAACGCATCGGCCACTGTCCAGTCGGAGCCTCGCTTGCAGCGAAGGCGAGCTGGTGGAGTCACCTGACTGGAGGTTTTACGTTCTGGGCAAAACTTCCCAAATAATTCCCCGGTGGGCTGTATTGGCAAACAACAACCGGGACCGAGAAAGGTTTACCTGGCTCTAGCTTCTGCTCATTTGGTCCGCAACTGACGATCGCACAACCGAGCTTAGTTGTGCTTGCCCAGACGACCTGGGTGAAATGGCCCGTCTGGGCAAAACCCCGGATTGCGATAATCGTACTGTCCGACCTCGCCGTACCATCGAGACACAGCGTCCTTTCCGACCGCTGTCTGAGATTGATTGCGAGATAGTCGCCCTCCCAAAACATATCCCACGCAATATTCTCGCCTACTCCAGCTGATGGCTGTGGCTGGGGGTGCAGCCTCTGCTCTTCAGGGAGAGCGCCCAATCATTGGCCGTACGTGCCAACTCCGTCGACCAGCGCAATGGCTGCGCCCCATGACGTGCGCGAAGCTCATTGTGGGCAGTGAGGATCTCGTTGGCAAATTCTTCGGTCTTCTGGGCCGGAGGAGCGGGTGGGATTCCTGGCGTCGGGCGGGCTGCGCTGTCGGTGGCGTCGGGGGGGCTGCGCGTCGGGGGGGGGGGGGGGGGGGCGTTCATCGAGGAGAGATGCCGGTAAAATCCATACGGTAGGCTTTGAGCTGCGTACTCGCTTACAGTAGGCATCTGATGTGAGTAGAATACACAACATGGCGGTCGAGGTAAGTAGATAAGTCGTGCACGTCCGGCGCATCGTAATCTGCGAGCACGCATCCAAATCACGAACCACGCACGCCAGGCCAAAGAGTAAAATTACGAGCTGAATATCTATAGAGGCAATACCTAGGCAGAACTCCAGGCCGGAATCTCGATGATTTTATTCAGGAGCTTCAGGCTGTGCGGTCTATCCTTGACAAGGCTTCCGTCTTTAGAGAATAAATCGAGGCATGCGTTCGCGTAAGCTACGACCACATCAACTTCGCGGATATTAGTCAGCCGAATGCGACCGAGATCATCTAGGTCATTGTGATGGTGAAGGACAACGGGTCTCTTATAAGTGCCGGCTGGCACGTTATTGGCTATTACCGTCGGAAAATTGTATTCGACGGAAAATTACATCGAAGGGCAGCCCAAGATGCAACATTGCAAAAGCCCAAGCGACTTGGTCAATGTTGTCGGTCCAGCGAAGCAGCCGCCCCCGCTCTCGAATGATTAACTCAGCGAATCGCTGCCACTCCCGGCCAAGCAATTCGACGTATTGCCTAGGTATGAGTATAAGGCCGCCGTTACAATTTAATCTATAGGTCTTCTCCCAGGGTTCGCAAGTAGTTCCGACGATTTCCGGTTCCATTCCGATTTCAAAAAGTGAACAAAATGATTCCAAAATGTGAATTGGTGGATTAGGGCCATTAACCCGTTTAGCTCAACGCTCGTCAGGCTCGCTATGCTGTCCAGCTTCTGCGTGATTGCCAAATCTGTATCGCAGACGCAGGCACGTCATAGGAGGGTCTATTATCAGTGACCAGCTGACTTATCTTGTTGCAGAATCGCCCATCGAGTTGTGGTTGCAGCTCCACCCCTCGGACATTGAATTCAGAAGCGAGAGAGTAGCCCGCGGCTCCGCAACCGGGCGTCACATTCGCCACTATCATTTCGGGCGGTACACCAGCAGCCATTAAGTTTGACAAAAACAGTCGGCCCTGCGTGATGAACTTTGGGGCGGCACCTAAAACAAATGAATATAATATTTTCATCTAGTTCTCCTCATTTCGTGCAAGCAGGCCTCAAGCTAGCGCCTAAGCTTCCCCACCTTATCCGTGCGGAGGGATTTCGCACATGGTGGTGCGAGGCTGAATGGCGACTTTCGGGTCTGCACAGGAAATTAGTACAGCGCCGGGCCTACAGTCGAGTTGCGGAGCAGGGATGCAGCAGATCATCAGCAATCACAGTCCCGGCATCGAACAGTACCGGATATGGCTGTAGGGCTGCCCCTCGGCCCGCCGTCCGAAACGAAAACGATCGACCGAACCGGCCGCCATCTAAACCCCGTTCCATATCATCGTTGTGCATACACATGAACTCGAGTTCTGGACCTGATCGAGCCGGCGGTTAATTTCCGGGCGTCGCTGGAAACATCGGCCGGCCAAGCGTTAAGTCGGAAGCATGGATTGGCTCGAAAACATCAAGCGAGGGTTGAAGGATCGATTTGACAGGCACGGTCGTGTCACCCGAGCGGGGATCGACGGGACGCCCGCCGTCGGTGACGATAGCCGTATGCTTCATGCCGGCCTCGTCGAGGCGAAGGAAGCAACCGAGCCGTCGCTTCGCACCGAGCTCCCCGCCTTGATGCCGGTGGCCGCGTAGGCCTTGACGAGCAAAGGAGAGGACGCTCTCCTTCGCCCGCCAC
>CAWJZR010000007.1:0-102874 GCA_963847435.1 uncultured Alphaproteobacteria bacterium
GGACAGGCTACGCGCCGCTCGACGCAAAGCTGCGAGTGCAGTCACAGGCGGCAGTCAGCGACATGCGAGAGGGTCTGCGAGGCTGGCGGAGCTGGAGCTACCTCTTCGGTAGAGAACGTGAAGAATCGCTACCGACAGACAGTGTTGGTCCCTGGTACGGTTGACGCTGCAGATGGTCGATCCTCGTCGGCGGCATCAGCATCGTCTTCGGGCAACTGCTGAACACCGACCTCAAGACCTTCGTGCCGTACGTCGGGCTCGGATACATCGCGTTCAGCCTGCTCAGCGGCCTCACGAGCACCGGCGCCGGTGTCTTCATCGCGGGCTCCAGCACCCTGAAGAGCACGCGACAGCCGCTCAGCAACCTCGTGTTGCGGGACGTGGGCGTGGAGTTCATCAACTTCGCCCACAACATGGTGATCTATCTCGTGTTCCTGGTAATCGGATTCGTGCCGCTCACCCCGGAGATCCCAATCGCATTGCTGGTCGCGGTGGTCATCGCGGTGAACGGGTTGTTCCTCGGCCTGTGGCTCGGAATCGCCGTCGCGCGGTTTCGCGATCTCCAGCCTTTTGTCAATTCGATCCTCGGAGTCGCCATCTTCTTCTGCCCGGTCTTCTACCACCTCGACAGCCTGAGCTCGAGTATCCAGAACGTCTTGCTCTTCTTGAATCCCTTCACGTACCTGATCCTGGCGTTCCGCACCCCCCTGCTCGGCGAGCCATTGCGGCTGTCGTACTACGTCGGCACCGCGATCGTGACGGTGATCAATGTCGCTCTCGGGCTCGCCGTGTTCACGCGCGCTCGTTCCCGGCTCCCGTACTGGGTGGCGTGATGGCCGAGATCAGCCTCGGCAATGTTCGCGCCCAGTACGAGCTGCTCTCTGTCCTCGACTACAGCATCAAGCGTCGCGTGGTCGAGACCATTCGCCGAAGGCGGCCCCACCCGTGACGATCGACGCTCTCAGCGGCGTCGATCTCGAAGTGCCTGACGGCACGCGGCTCGGGCTCGTGGGCGCCAACGGAGCGGGCAAGTCGACGCTGCTCGCGATCATGGCCGGTGTGCTGCCGCCGACGAGCGGCAGCGTCCAGGTTCGCGGCCGCGTGCTCGCGCTTCTCGGCGGCGCGGGCGAGGGCCTCGACCAGGAGGCGACGGGTCGCGACAACATCGTGAGTCTCGGCGTCCAGCTCGGCGAGACGCCCGCGGCCATGCGGAGACGGATCGACGACGTGACCGAGTTCAGCGGGCTCGCGGCCCGGATCGACCACCCCGTCTATTCGTATTCGACCGGGATGCAGGCCCGCCTCCGCTTCTCGATCCTGACGTCGCTCCGACCGGACATCCTGCTCCTCGACGAGGGACTCGGGACAGCAGACGCAGAGTTCGCCCAGCGTGCCGACGAGCGGCTGCGCGAGTTCATGTCATCCGCCGGCATCGTCGTCCTGGCCAGTCACGGCGACGATCTCCTCCGCAGCCAGTGCGACACTGCCGTCTGGCTCGATCAAGGGCGCGTGCGTGAGCAGGGAGAACTCGAAAGAGTCTTGGCCAACTACCACGCGTCGTATTGTCGCGAGATGCTGTCCGCCGATCCCCCGTCGTGGGCTGACTGACTCGAGCGCGAGAATGGGCATTAAGAACAAGAATATGGGCTCGGCCCGGCTGGCCAACCCGATTCGGCTAAGAGACCCGAGAGCTCATCCGAATCTCCCAAAGACCCCAACAAACCCAGGGACGTAGGATAAGTCGGACCCATGAAGCTCACAATCACCGCCATTCCGAAGATGATTATCGTCATCCTTGCAAATATCACAAGTAATCAGTGGCCAGCGTCGACCATGACGGCTTCAGCGAATCGCTCATTCGTCGACGTCGCCGACGGGGATGGCTCCAGGCTCCCTCGCAAGCCCGCACAGTGGACTTTCCGTGCCGGGACAGAGGACGACCCGAGGACGACTGATGAATGGCGGGCGCATGAAGTGGTTCTTCGGCGATCAACGATCTATCGCTGCAGCTACAGCGGGACTTTTCGCGACCTGGATCCTTGCGGCTGTCAGGTCGGCGCGCCAGCACACCGACTTGGCGCGCCACTTGCTGTTCGACGGCGACGACGACCCCTTTCTTCCCGTCCTGGAGGGACTGGGAGTGACCATCGTTCGTCACCGGGTGCTCGGGGATCACGCGTTTGAACGGCATGAAGGCGGACCCGACTACCTCAGAATCGCGTCCGGCGCCTTTTTGCGAACGGAGATACCGGTCATCGAGGACGACCTTTTCGTGCTCTACACCGACTGCGACGTGATGTTCACGGGCGAGGTCAGTCTCGACGACTACCGGCCGCCCAGTTCGCGTGCGCGCCAGAATTTCAGCAGGACGACTATGCCGGTTTCGACACCGAAGTCATGGTGATGAACGTCAGGAGTACTACCGCGACGACCTAGGGAGTTCATCGCCTTCGTCCGGGCCAACCTGTCGGATCTGGATGCGTACGACCAAGGCGCATGCGGGGTTTCTATAAGGGGCGTGTTGACCCGCTGGACCCCATCTACAACTGGAAGCCTTACTGGGGGAGATCCCTGGACGCGCGCATCGTTCACTTCCACGGCGTAAAGCCGGCACGTGGAGGGCCTCGGCTATGGCGAGACCTTGCCGGCGGTCCTCCAGGACCTATACGAGCTTAGCTCCGTCAGTTATCAGCAGTACGTGCAGGACTGAATCTCGTCGCTGGCCATGCCTGAGGTTCGGTCAGCCGATCTCGGCGGCTGACCCGTACGCCCCCCGCGATGGTTCGCCGTACGTCGGCGAGAAGATCGTCAACGCGTCGCCGCAATCGTCGGCACCGTGACGTCGGACCACCGACTGGCGGTCGGACCGGAGAGCCACCGTCCGCTACGGGCGATCTCGCTGCACACGTGAGAGAGGTTTAAGGATGTGCCCGAGCACTGCAGAAAGCTCACCCCCTCAAACGGCCATCCTAAAATGGCAGATTGTCTTGATACGCCTACCGCTGTCGCGATCTATTGGTCGAGTCGCCAGTGGGATCGACCAAGGTGAAAGGCATGCTCTATTCGACGGCATCCGACTCGCGGCGAAGCTGAACGCGGCCCCGTTCTCATGCTGCCGATACTCGTCGAGCACCTTAATGTGTCGGAGACCCGCGGACTCGAACGATGAGAGGATGTCGGCACGTGACAGCCAGACGTTGAGCGAGACGTTGCCGCCCAGAAACGTCCAAAATCCATGTCACCGTATTGGTGCTCGTAACGGATCATCCTCCGACTTCTCGCGTCCGGCTCGCGGTTCGAGGCGGACGGCGTAGGCGTCGGGGTCGTAGTAATCGGTCCAGAGGAAGACGGTCGGTGACACGAGCGATCGACTCGATCAGCCCGATCGGGTCGGCCATGTGGTAGTCCCCCCGGATGCGAATACGAGGTCGAACCGATCATGGTCGTCCCGAGGTATTCACAGAAGTCACCGAGCAGGAACCGTGAACGGTTAAGACCGACGGCCTCCTTCACGATCAGGCACTTCAAGTACGCCTCGACATTGGCTTGGATGGCGACTCCACAATCTCGCGTGCGCCTAGTTGCTCCAACTGGAATGTGTGTCCCGCTTAAGGGGCCAATTCGAGCACCGAGAAACCCTCGAGGCGTCCTCCGGGGACCTAAGGCATCACTAGCGAGAACGTCTAGGGTCGCCGGTTGCAATCGGGGAAGCTCCTCCTGTCTCAACCGGTATGAGGCCTGCAAAGTCAGAGGCCCACCTACCTCGGAAGATATTGAAGGCGTTCTGCGGGGACGGCGGCCTACGCTCGAACTTTTCAAACTCCATAGCTCTCCTTGACCTTCGCGATCAGGCCCAGGCCAAGAAGCAGTTGGGAATGAGCCGATCGCCGTTCGAGTCCCTCGACGGCCGGAGGCCAGCTACTCCCTGCCGCTGCGCCGAGCTCAATCCGAACCAGCCACGATCCGCTCACGCTGCCGCGGGACGAAAACGTCCAGGGCCAAAAAATAGATCGGTGGGCGCTTCGCCAGGTCCACCACCACTCGTCTTATCAGTCGCTCGGGACCTGCATCTTCCCCTGCCTTCTCCGAACTCCGCGTGTCGGTGTGCTGCGGGCGCCGACGCAGAATCACGCCGGAGGGGCCATGTGAGTACTCTTCCGATCTTCCAGGATTCGCTGCTCCTCATGGCCGTAAGGTACCGACCAGTTCCTCGCGGTGTCCGTTTACGGCATCAAGCTCGTTCAGAAGCGTCGCGTTGGCGTCGCGAAGACGCTCTCGTTCCTGGCTCGCCAGAGTCACCCACGTGACAAGTTCCTCCTCGCCGAGCGAGTCGAGCGCAGCGTCAGGGTTGACGTCGCCGACGACCGAGCGCAGAGACTCGACGAACCCTCGGGCGTGATCGATTGCGATGAGCGACTGGTGCAGCGCGTCCGCTAGTTCCTCATTCTTCTGCTCTAGATCAACCGCAAGCCGTTCTCTGTGAACCCGCGCAGCCGTCAATTCTGCGACCGTTGCACTAGCTCTTCGTCAATACGGGTCAGCTCAATCTCCAGATGTCGCGACCTCTCAAGGTACGTCCCAGCATCGTCGGCAAGCTCGTCCGCGTGCCGCTGAAGCACGTTGAGGCGTCAGCGGCCGCGTCACGCTCATCCAACGCTCGGTCGCGCTCACCCTCCGCCTGTTGTATCCTCGCGGATAGTTCGTCCTTTAGCCTCTCTCGCTCCGTCGAGTGCTTCGCGGAGCGCCTCCTCCCGCTTCTCAAGTTCCGTGGCGAGACGACTATGTTCGGTGCGAGATTTGGTGATCTCCCCAGTCAGAAGCTCACGCTGCGCCAGCACGGCGCGAAGCTCGCCTTCGTGCCTGGCGAGCTCGGCGCCGAGGCTTTCGTTCGTCGTACGTGCTTCCTCGAGGTCGCCGGTAAGCGCGTCACGCTGTGCCAGTACGGCCGAAGTTGCCCGGTGCCGTGCGACCTCGGTGCCGAGGTTTCGCTGGTCGCGCTGCTCCTCGAGGTCGCGAGTGAGTGTTCCACGCTGTGTGATCTCGCCGCAAAGCTCGCCCTGGCTCTGGCGAGCTCATTACCGAGGGTTTCGTTCGTCGCGCGAGCTTCCGAGGCCGCCGGTAAGCGCGTCACGCTGTGCCACTAGGGCACGAAGCTCATTTTGGTGGTCGGTGAGCTGCACGCCCTAGCCGTTCGATCTCGGCGCGCGCCTCTTCCAGTGTCCTCGGTGACGCTGGCACGACCCGGTTCAAATCACCGCCTGTTACGAGGAGTTCGCGCGACCCCCGCGAGAGTGTCGCGTCCATCAATGCGAGTCCCCGGCGGCTGGCAGCTCACCCAGCCTCCGCCAGAGCTCAGTCACCGCGAGTGACATCCATTCTTCCTCATCGCCTGCGGCGACTCTCTGGTGTTGCAACCCCCTCGAAAGGGACTGAACAGCAGCCTGGTAGATGTTTTCGTGCACTTCGCCTTCTATGAGGACCTGCCCAATGACTCGGCGAATGACGTCGGGTCGTCGAGGAGCTGGTCGTACCGAACGACGTGTAACTCGCGGTCGGCAAACCTGAACAAACCGAGACGTTGTAAAACCCCAGAGCGCGAGTCCGACCTGGATCGGGATGGAGTCGCGTTCGAGCAGCGATCGTGCTACCTCGACCGGATGCCGGACGAGAAAATCACTTTCGCGGAGTCCTCTAAACCCGGCCAGTTGTGATGCGAAGAGACAGAGACGCGGATCCTTGACGAGAGGCAGCGCGCCCGCCGGCGCCCGGGCCGCGACATCGAGATCAGACTGGAGAACCACCCGATGAGGATCGAGGGCGAGGCGTGCAGATTGTCCACCGGCGGACTCGACCACGTACCGCCGAGCTCGTGGAGGACGGCATCGACCGCCGCAGCGGTCGAGGTCGGCTCGAATAGCCGAACGGGTTCTGCGGATGGGGTGGCGTCGGCTCTCAGGCTTACCCGCCCACGCGCCGGCCGCAACGAGCGCCCTGCCACAGCGCTCGTCCCAGACCGGTGCATGCCGAGCACGACTACCACCTCCCCCGCGGGCGTCGCGACCGGCCTGATCGCGCCCAGGTCGGGACTCAGTGTCTGCGGTGGTGTGGCGGAAATGATGAAGGCGATGTACGTCGGAGGTCGGACTACTCGATGGGGCTCCTCGATTGCCCCGGTTGAAGAGGCCTGGCTCATCGTTCGATCGAGTCGCTCGGTTCGATCACCGCCGGGTGGGGTACCGCCAACGTACATGCAGCGCTTCTCCTCGATGCCGAGCCTGAGCAGGTGCTCGTAGGCATCCCAGTCGGATTGTTCGCAGCAACAACGTACAGATCTTGATTGGCCAGAAGATATCCCTCACGGTTAAACCCATCTGCGGTGGCCCGGACGCGGTGCATTCCATTTGCGTAGAGGTTTTGGTCTTGTTCGTGGCGCGGATGGCGCACCGACTGAAGCCGATGTTCGTCATACCCCGACTCCGCGAAGTGGGCCGATGATGTCCCATGATGGATCGCGTTCGACCTCAGCGGCGAGGTCAGGGTTCATCTCGAGATATGCTGGCATGTCGAGCTGGGTCGTGTTCGTGACTAGTATGGGCCAGCTGCGAGTCGTTCTCGTCCCAGTCGTCGCAATGCCTCCAGGCCGGCTAAGTTCCTTGAGGTTGGGGTTGTAAAAGGGATCCACGTAAAGCCGGCGCCCCCAGCGCTCTCTCAGTAAGGCAAGTTCGAATGAGTGCACGGTGTTGATTCGACTCCGCGACTCGAAGTGGTACATCTCGACGAATGGCGTCCAGATGTTCCTAAGCCCAGATGAGCGTAGCTTCAGGCAGAAGTCGACGTCGTTGAAGTTGTTCGGGCAACCGCTCAGTAAACCCGCCGACGGTGAAGAATGCGTCGCGGCGTACCGCGAGGCACGCGCCAGTCACACTGTGCACTCGCGAGCAACCTGAAGATGGCTTCCGAACAGACCGGTTCCGCGTGGCAACCCGTAGGCGAGGTGGCATGGACCGTCTGCACATGCGACGCCGGCGTGCTGGATCGTGTCGTCCTCGAAGTAGTACATTCCGCCGACGGCCCCGACCGTGATGTCCTGCGCATGTCCGATCAGCTCTTCAACCCAGTTCGGTGTGATCATCTCCAAGTCGTCGTTGAGGACGATCAGGTATTCACCCCTTGACCGAGCCGCGGCCAAGTTGACCTTCATCGCAAAGTTGAAGCCCTCAGATGGTCTGGCGTATTCGACGTACGTGCACCGGTCGTGTGCTCCGCCTTTCGGCCTCGGCGAGCACATCTGCAGATCCATTTCCGCGTCGTAAGAGATCACGTACTCAAAGTTGCGGTACGTAGTCCTCTCTTCGACACTCTCGATGAACTGCAACACAAGAGGCTCCTCGGGCCCGCCGCGAATCGAGGCGCTCTTGCCAGTCGGCAAGAGGAAGCTCACGAGCGGCTCGCCAGAGAGGCGGTGGCGTACCCGGTATTCACCGGGGTGGGCTCCGTGATCGACGTCGGCGTCAATCCCGACTCGATCGCAGTGATCCTGAACGGCTCGTCTTCCCGCCTCATTCGCGAACGGCTTCTGGTCCGATATCAACGAGGTCGATCCCTCATGCGCCCGCCAGTGATACAGGATCTCCGGAATGTGGACGATGGAGCGCGCCCGCTCGGTGACCCGCAGCACAAGGTCGTGGTCCTGGCTGCCGTCGAAACCCTGGCGGAAACCACCCACCTCACGAACCAGACTTGTCCTCAGCACGGTCAGATGACATGTGTACATCTGATGGCGGAACCGCTCGGGGCTCCAGTCCGGCTTGAAGAATGGCAGGCCATAGACCCAGGGGTCGCGCCCGACGATCTTGTCCTCGTCGGAGTACAGGTAGTCGGCTGTGTGGGTCGAATGCGATTGCCTCCGCCATGCGCGCCAGAGCGAGCGGGGACAGGTGTCGTCGTGGTCGAGCAGTGCGATGAACTCGCCGGTCGCCCTGCTAACACCAAGTTGTGAGCCGCCGCTGATTCCAAGATTCTGAGGCGAATGGAGACGTGCAGGCGTTCGTCGGATGTCACTCGCTGATTCAGCCAGTCAACAGATCTCGCCGTCGTTCCCGTTGTCGACCAGGAGGAGCTCCCAGTCGTCGAAAGTCTGTGACTCCACGGATGCGATGCACGCCTCGAGATACTCGAGCGGCGTCCGGTAGACGGGCGTGACGATCGAGAACATCGGGGTGGTGTCTAGAGCCATCTTCTCATCTCATCCCACCTCGAAGTCGGGCCAGGACACATCCTTGTCCGGATCGCGAGCGGGGAGCGCGTTGGAACGACCCACATTCGCCATCGAATGACCGAGGGCGCCGCCACCGTCTCCGACGAGGCCCGAGGCGAGCCAGCCCGCATCGAGGCCGACGAGCCCGGCGGCGGGCTCCCGCCGCAGCTCGCTCATCAACGACTGCGCCACACACCCGAGGGATCCGGTGATCAGGACGCACATAGACTTCCCCCAAGGAGAGGACGGCGCGTGGCGCGAGGCCTTGATCGACGGCTAGAGGGTCGAGTTCTTGGTTTACCTCCACGAGGACCTCTCCATGCCCGTCCCGGGGCGCTGGCGATGAGAACAAGGAGCATCCGCGTGCGAATTCCAAAGCGGACCACGGTGGCGACTCCCGGGCGGTGCGTTCGGAGCATAGTGCTTTGTCATAGAACCGCGACATCCCAGCGTGGAAGGCACGCTCGAGCCGCGGGGATCGGCGCCCGGCGGAGCCGCCTTTCAGATGAAGAGCAACGGAGCTCGGCTCGTACCACGTCACCCAGCCCGCCTCCCCGAACCGGTAGCAGAGGTCGAGATCCTCCATGTACATCCAGTAGCCCTCGTCGAAGAGGCCGACCTGCTCGAGCGCGCGCCGGCGGATGAGCATGAACGCGCCGTTGACCGCGTCGACCGGGCCGCGCTCGACCTCCGGCGCGCGGTACTGCGCGAGCGGACCGCGCTCCGAGCCGCCTGCCGATGCCGGTGAAATGCCCGAGTGCGCCGAGCGGGGTCGGGAACGACCGGCGCGACGCGTGGTCGAACGTGCCGTCCGCCCGCTCGAGACGGGGGCCGCAGATCCCGATCTCGGGGTGCTCCTCCATCAGCCGGAGGAGTCCGGAGAGCGTGCCTTCGTGGAGCTCGGTGTCCGGGTTCAGTGCGAGCACGTACAGGGCGCTGCCGGCGGTGATGCCGCGGTTCGTGGCGCGCGCGAAACCGGGGTTCTCTGCGCTTTCGATCAGCGAGACGAACGGGAACCGGTCGCGCACCATCTCGACCGTCCCGTCGCGCGAGTCGTTGTCGACGACCCAGACGCTCGTCCCGGCTGGGGCGTAGCGCTCGACGCTGGCGAGGCAGCGGCTGAGATGGTCGCGGCACCGGTACGAGACGATCACGACGTCCAGGCTGCAGGTCGCATCGCGATGTTCCGCCGCTCGTCCCCGGAGCGTCCAGTGTCGTCAAGCCGGCCGCCTCGGCTTTCAGCGTTCCCCGATGCAGCACCGCTCGAGCATATAGCCGCAGCATCTCGATTCGCAACGCCGCACCCGGCGCCGCCCAGTTTGCACGAAGACCGTTCGACGGGTAGCGCTCGAGGCAGCTGCGTGGTCAACCCGCCGAGCAGGGAATCGCGCCGCCGCAGCCGAAGGGGGCGACGGGGCGCGGCGGCGGGACCGTCAGCGAGAACGGGATCGACAGTTCGGCGTCGGAGGCAAGTCTTGCGCGGAAGGCGGTCGTGCCGCGCGGCGGGGCCGCGAGCTGCGCCGAAAAGATGCCGTAGCGGTCTGCACGGAGGCGTGCGGCCCTGATCCAGCTGTTCCCGGTCTTTCGCTCCACGATCACCGAACCGGACTTGCCGAAGGGCGTCCGGCCCCAGATCGAGACGCCACTCTCCTGCTCGAAGGCGACGAAGGGAAACCGGAAGGCGACGAGCGAGTACTTCGCCTGGCCGTTCGTCGCGAAGAACCCCGACTGGTACGGGCTCAGCCGGAGAGGATCGTCCTGAAGCCGGAACCAGATCACCGTGCTCACCCCGGCCCGCCACATGCGGTAGAGCGCCTCGGAGACCCAGCGCGCGTGCAGCTTTACGGGGACACCCCTCGGGTCGGGCGGCTTCGTGTCCCAGCTGAACTCGGTCACCCAGAAACGGGCTGGCCCGACGAGACGACGGTGCCCTGGCGCTTCGCCGCCCTGAGCAGCGCGTGCATTTCGGGCAACTCGCCGATCGACACGCTGCCCGGGAGCTTTGCCTTCCACGTCGGATCGCCGTTCGTGTACGGGTTGTGAGCCCAGATGTCGAAGTGCGTCTTCATCGAACACGTCCTGCGGTGCGGCGGCTGTTGCGAGACGCAGAGCAGGTCGCTCATGAACTCCATCGGCGCGACGACCTGGATGTCCTTCGAGTCGTGCCCGAACGGCCCCAGAGTCCCGGCGACGACCGCGTTGCCCGATGCCACGGCCTTGACGGAGCCCGCGAAAGCGTTGACCATCTTCCGGTAATGGGCGGGTGATGCCGCATGGCCGCCGATACGCTGGGGCGCGAGGTTAGCCCCAGCGTTCGGCTCGTTCCACGCCTGCCAGTATCGCACCCGCGGCAAGGGCTCGGTCTGATCCGGGGGAGTGAACGTCCCGCTGTAGCGCCTCGCCGCCGCTTTCGCGAACTGCGCGTACTTCGTCGGCGAGGGCCACGTCCCGGGCAGGCCGACTGCTTGACCTCTGTCCGTCGGCCCTGGCACAGCCCGCGCGGCTGCCGATCTTGGCTTTAGCAACATCATCGCCGGCACAGCCACCGCAAGAGACCTCGCCCCCCTGATAGCCGGCCGCGTCACCCCAGACGGCGTCCGCCTTCTGCACATGCGCGGAGATCGCGTCGCGTATGACCTCAAATCAGACCTGGAAGCTCGCGGGTTTGCCGTTAGCGAAGCCATGATCTACCGGTCGGTTCCCGCCGCCGCACTCTCAGCCGAGACCGGCGCCGCCATCCGCGTCGGCAGCCTAGACGCCGTCATCTTGATGTCGCCCAGGACTGGCGAAATCTTTACCGATCTGATGCACCGTGCGGGCCTCAATGATGCCGCACGCGGCCTGCTCTATGTTTGCCTCTCAGAGGCGGTGGCTGGCCGGCTCGTACCCCTGGCACCCAAACGGTTAGAGGTTGCCGCGAAGCCTAACTCGGAAGAAATGCTTGCCCTAATCGCCCGGAAAGCGGCACTATCCGCCGCAAAGTCGTAAAGACCCTCACCGCCGCTCGAACCGTCAGGATTGTATCGCCCGCCATCGCTAATTGCGCCGCGGCGATGACGGCTAGGCGCCAGGGGTGCGTTGTTTGGAGGCTCCACGTCCCATGAATACGAAGAATGATGGTCCGGGCAAGGATTCTGGCCGGCCGGCCGAAGGCGGTGACACCGCGTCGAAGAAGCCTTACGCCACCATTGACTTGAAGGCCACCGAAGTGAAGTCCGAGACCAAGCCGTCGGCAGCAGCCGATGCGGCCAAGGACGCTGCCGCCAAGGCCGCCCAATCCGTTCCGCCCGTCGGGGCGAAACCCGGCGACGCCAAACCCCTCGACCCCAAGGCAACCACCGCATCGGCGACGGCGGGTAAACCCGGGGACGCAAAACCGACTGACCCCAAGGTCGCGGACCCGAAGGCCGCAGCGGCTAAACCCGACCCGAAAACCGATCCTGCCAAGTCCAAGGTCGCTGAAACGACTGCTCCCAAGCGTTCGGGTTCCGGCGTGGGCGGTTTCTTCACGCACATGGCGGCCGGCATCGTCGGCGGATTCCTGGCTCTGCTCGGCGCCGATACCATCGGCGAGAAACTGCACCAGTACCTGCCTGAGCTCGGCCTGCCCGCGGGCGGGTCCGCCGCACTGAACGAGACCACCTCGAAGCTGCAGGCCCGGATGGCCGAGCTAGAGCAGTCGGTGAAGCAAGGCCGGGCCGCCGACCTCGCATCGAAGCTTGCCGCCACCGAAGCCACGCTCAAAGAGGTCCGCCAGACCCAAGGCAAGCTTGTCGAGGACTCTCGCGCGCTCGCCGAGCGTGTCGGCAAGCAGACCGGAGGTGACGTCGCGGACGCACGCGTGGTCAAGCTCGAGGAAAAGCTCGCCGCCCTCTCCGCTGCCGCCGAGACCGACCCTCAGAAGGGCCGCATCCCGCAACTCGCGGCCTTGATGGGTAAGGTCAGCGATCTGGAAGCCACGGTGAACAACCAGATGGCCGCCGTCCGCAAATCCATAGCCGAGCAGATTGACGCCCGCGTCGGCGGCGTCGCTGAGGCCAGCGAAGCCGCGAAGGCGGGTGCCCAGCGCATTGATCGCGACGTTTCCGGCCTCAAGTCAGAGACCGCACGTCTCCGCTCCGACGGCGAGCGCACCGCCGCTGCGCTGAAGATCGTACAGGAAGACACCGCCGGGATGCGCGGTTCGCTCGAAGCCCTGAAGTCTGACGTCGACGCTAAGCTACGCGCCGCCGCTAAGCCCGCTGACGTGTCCGCCGCCGTCGCGCCGGTCGCCGGAAAGCTGGCCGCGCTCGAGGGTAACGTCGCCGCCGTGGTCAAGAGCGAGGACAGCCGCAAGGCCAATGCCGAGCGCATCGTGCTAAGTCTGGAACTTGGCAATCTGAAACGCGTCATCGATCGCGGGTCGCCGTTCGCAGCCGAGCTGGCCGAAGTCCGCAAGGCCGGCGGCAACAAAATTGACCTCTCGGCTCTTGACCGTTTCAAGGACAAGGGAGTCGCGACGCTTGCCGATCTGACGCGGGAGTTCCGCACCATCGCTAACGGCATTATCGACGCTGAAGGCGAGCCCGCCAACGCGGGAGTGATCGACCGTCTGCTTTCCGGAGCCAAGTCCGTCGTCCGCGTTCGCAAAGTGAGCCAGGATGCGTCCGACACCGGCGTCGAGGCAACAGTCGCGCGCATGGAAGCTGCGGTGAAGGAAGGCCGTCTCGCTGACGTCCTCTCCGAATCCAAGAAGCTGTCCGGCCGCGCGTCGGTCCCCGCCCAGGATTGGCTGACCAAGGTCGAGGCTCGCAACACCGTCGAGCGCGCGATCGGTGGCGTCGAGGCAAGTTTGAAAGCATCGCTGGCTTCCGGTATCGAGCCAGCCGCACCTGAGAAGAAGTAAGGGAACTCAAGGCGTCATGGTACGAGTTATCCTGTTCCTGCTTGCGATCGCGGCGTTGGCCACGGGGCTGTCTTGGCTCGCCGACCGCCCCGGCGACCTCGTCCTCAACTGGGAAGGCTACGAGGTTCAGACGACGGTGTTCCGCGCCGTCGTGATCTTCTCCGCGATTCTCGCGCTATCCGTGTTCGTGTTCTCGATTGCGCGCCAGATCTGGCAGAGCCCGGCCGCCGTTGGCCATTACCTCAGCCGCCGCCGCCAGAAGCGCGGCTTGGATGCGCTGTCCTCCGGCATGATCGCCATTGGCGCCGGCGACCGTTCGACGGCCACGCGGTACGCCATCCAGGCCCGCAGGTCACTGCCGAACGAGCCCTTGACGCACCTTCTACGCGCCCAAGCCGCTCAGCTTTCAGGCGACAAGGCCACGGCCCGGCGCATCTTCGAAGCCATGCTCGGCTCTCCCGATACCGAGCAGCTCGGCCTTCGCGGCCTTTTCCTCGAAGCCGAGCATGAGGGTGAGACAGAGGCTGCGCGGCAATTCGCCGAACGCGCCGTCCGCCTCAACCCCAAGCTCGCATGGCCCGTCGATGCCCTCTTCGATCTGCAGTGCAAGCAGAGAGACTGGCGCGCGGCGCTCGATACGCTCGCGGTCGCCCGCAAGAACGGCCACGTCGACAAGAAATTCTCTGACCGCCGTCGGGCTGTGCTGCTGACGGCCCAGGCGCAAGCAGCCGAGGACGGCGATCCTGAGAAGGCGCTCTCGTTAGCGATGGAGGCCGAATAACCTCGCGGCGGATCTCGTCCCCGCCGCCGCGATTGCCGCCCGCCTTCTCGCCTCGCGTGGCAACACACCTCGCGCCACCAAGATCATCCAAAAGACCTGGAGCCGGTCACCGCATCCCGACCTCGCGCACGCCTATGCCTACTCGCGGATCGGCGATAGTCCTCGCGACCGTCTCGACCGCGTGCGTCAGCTCGCATCGCTCACGCCGAACTCTATCGAAAGCCCCATCGCGATCGCCACCACGGCGATCGAAGCCAAAGATTTCGAGACAGCCCGTAAGGCGCTCGAGCCGCTGAATGATGGCCGGCTGACCCACCGCATCTGCCTCCTCATGGCCCGAATTGAGGGCGAGCAGCACGGCGATAAGGGTCGCGTCCGCGAGTGGTTCGCTCGCGCCGTCAACGCGCCGCGCGATCCCGCCTGGACCGCCGATGGCGTCACATCCGACCATTGGCAGCCGGTCTCGCCGGTCACCGGCAAGCTTGATGCGTTCGAGTGGCGCGTACCTGTCGAGCAGATGGAAAAGAGCGAAGGCGAGTTGCTCGCCCGCAAGCTCGACGAACTTGTCGCGCTCGGTGCCCCCGATGTCGCCGCGGCAGCGGAGAAAATCATCGACGCGGGCATCCTCGACACGGCACCTGCACCGATCGTTCCAATCGCAGCTGAGCCTGACGTAATGCCCGCAGCAGCGAAGCCCGCGGCCCCCCCGGCTTCCAAGGTTGAGATCATCGACGCCAAGCCCGCGAAGGCACCCGCTAGGCCCGAGCCCGTGAAGCCCGGAGCCCCGTGAAGCCGGAGCCTGTGAAGCCCGAGGCCGCGGCTCCCGTGCTGGCGCCCCTCGCAGCCAAGACGGCGACTGTCGAAATCCATAACGTGGCCCAGCCAGTCGAGCCGGCGAAGCGTCCCGGCACGGGCCGTCCAACCGCCGACGTCAGCGACTACATCTCCCCCGAGCCCGACGACGAACCGATGGTCGTGACGGCGAAGCCTGCCGCCAAAGAGGCCGCGAAGCCGGCCGCGTCCATCGTCACCACGCGTCCAGAGCCAAACCGGACGGCCGTCCCCGCACCCAAGGTTGCATCAGCCAAGCCGGCGCCGATGACTGACACGACGGTGAAGCCCATTGGAACGGCGGTCAAACTCGGCTCGAAGCCCGCTTCCGAGGCCGCACGTGTGAAACCTGCACAGCCCAACATCTTCGTGGCAGGTCACGCCCCCGACGACCCTGGCCCGCAGGGCGCGGACGTGGACGAGATGCCGAAATCTCCACTCCGATCGGTGCGGGCCAGCGGCACCCCGTAGTGAACACCACCTGAAACTGACAACGGCGAGGCTCCTGCCTCGCCGTTTCTCGTTTCGACATCAAGGAAAAGGCCGGCATCGCGGAACGCCGGCCAAATTTCAGGAGAGCAGTTCAAGTACAGGAAGAACGCGCAGTCAAATCAACGTAATCGCGTCAGGAAGCCCTGCGCCGGGCCGGCTCCAGATGCAGCCGTGCTGCCCGCTCCGCCGCCAGGGCGTTCGCAAACACGTGGCCGTCGAGCGCATGCACCGAGCGCAGCGCGGCATGGAACCGATAGCCCCGGTCACCGTCCTGCCGGACCACGATGCCGACAGTCTCGTCGGCGACTTCGATGGCAAATGCGTCAGACATTAATCCTCCTCCGCCGGGGTCGCCGGCGTCGTTGCAGTCCGTGGATTGTGATTTCAGTCGCCGCGGCTGAACCGCCGCGTTAAGTGGTGCCGCCTCAGCAACAGCACCAGGACCCATGCATCCGGCAACAATGCTGCCGGCCCGCTATGACAGCGGCATCGCAAACAATCGTTTTCATAAGCAGTCTCCATGCCTTAGCGTTTGATGACGCGGCGCAAGCCGTGAGCGAAATCACCGCGGCCGGGATCAAGTCCCCGGCACGACCAACCCTACATGGGGACGCACCCCTCCCCTACCAAGAAAAACTGCTAACTTTTTTAGCACATGTCAGTGCGTGTCCAGTGCATCCGAAAGCGGTATTTCTGTAACGCATCCAACTCTCCGCGCTTTGTCCCCAGGCCTCCGGCTGCCCGGTCTTTTTCATTGCATCAGGGCGTTAACCCGTAGAAAGTCCGCCGCCGTAGTAAGACAGGAACAGGTAGGAGGTATTCCTCATGTCGATCGATTTTGCCAAGCTGCTGGCGTCGTGCGCGGCCCTCGCCGCCGTCACCGCCACGGCCGCCGGTGCAGCACCTCTGGTGCCATCGCGCGCTGGCCACGCCGTGGAGGCCCCCGGCCTGACACAGGTACATTACCGCCGCCACTATCACCGCCACCGCGGCGTCATCGTCGATGCGCCCTTCACCTACGTCGAGACCCGCCGCTACGACCCCTATTACTATCCCCGCCGCGGCGTCCACGTCCGCGCCCCGTTCGTCAGCGTCTGGGTCCCGCGGTAACTCCAAACACAGTCCCGACAGCGGATGGCATGAGCGGCCGGTGCCTCAGATGCACCGGCCGTTATTTTTTGAGCAACCACCAGCGTTCATTGCGCCTTCCGTACTCGACTTTGAGAAGCCCAGCGACCATGATGCCGCCCGCGAGCGGAGTACGCTTGCAGCAAAGCGTCGTGGGGGAGGGTTTTTTTGTGTTCGGTCGTTCGTCGAGTTCAGAAGTAAAGGCTCCGGATCTCCCGAAGCCAGCTCCGCCGCCCATGGCCATGCCGCCAGCCATGCCCATGGCCGCGCCCGCGCAGATGACCGGTGGTTCGACCCTCGCCAGTGACCTGACGGTCATCGGGCAGCGCGTGCTCCTCGTCTCGCAGAGCCGTCTCCTCATCGACGGCGAGGTCCGCGGTGACGTCAACGGCCGCGAAGTCATCGTCGGCCAGTCGGGCCGCGTCACCGGCACCATCACCGCCCAGTCGGTCGAAGTTCGGGGCCAGGTTGCTGGAGCGCTGAAGGCGTCCATGATCACCTTGCATTCGACGGCCCGCGTCGATGGCGACATCATCAAGATGACACTGGTGATCGCGGAAGGCGCGCATTTCGACGGCAACGTTCGCCGCGCTCGCGACAATGCGGAAATCACGCCGAATCTCGATCCCAACCAGTTTGGCCCAGCCTGATCGAGACCCGGCTGCCCGCGGCGGCCTTGGCCGCCGTGACGCGCCAGAGCCCCTCAGAACCGTCCTCGCGGAGAGCCCTCATCCGGGCAATTGTGTTGCACCCGGATGTCGCGCCCCACGAACCTGCACACATCGCGTTTGAGGTTGGGATTGTTGCGAATGGCTTCCGCCGAGTGCCGTAGACCGTACTCCCGTGCCACCTGCGCTAGGTAGTTGTCCTCGCAGTAGGGCGTGGAGATCAATCGGCCGCCGCTCCGCTGCAGGCCCTTTTCGCAGATAATCCGCGCCTGCGCCGTCGTCGCCATCAGGACGCCGCACGACGCCACTGCCGTTTTTCCAATGAGCCGGCTCCATCGCCGCATGGTTAGTTGCTCCTCGTCCTCAGCCTGCCGATGCACGCTGAATGTTACAGGAAGATCGTCTGCTCCGCCGCAATGTCAGCGCACCGTCAGGTTCGCATGGTTCGTGGGATAGACGAGGCAGTCAGGAGTGCATGCATGTTGTCGAGCTTTGATCGCGCCGCCAAAAGCACGGTGTCCCCGACGCCGGCCAATTGCCTGAACCGGAGCGATGGCAAAAGCCCTGTCACCGACGACACTGTCTGGATCGATCTCAACTTCCCCACATCCGAGGAGGATGCCGAAACCGAAAAGACGCTCGGCATCGAGATCCCGACCCGCGCCGAGATGCGCCAGATCGAGGCCTCCAACCGGCTCTACCAGGACCGCGGCACCTATTACATGACTGCCTACGTCGCGACAGGCTCCGACAGTGACGCCAACTCGTCTTCGGCCGTGACCTTCATCCTGGCCGGCGATCGTCTTATCACCGTGCGTTACGGTGAGCCGAAAGCCTGGTCCATTTTCTTGGCCCGCGTCGACAAAGGTGACGCCGGCTGCCGCAATGGGGCTGAAATCCTCTGCGGACTGCTCGAAAGCATCGTCCAGGTCAAAGCCGACGTCATCGAGCGCATCCAGGACGAGGTCGATAAAACGGCGCGCGCCATTTTCGACATCAAGGGCGGCCAGCAGACCCGGGGCAATCGCCTCGATGCACTGTTGCGGGCGATCGGACGCGAAGGCGACCTCACGTCGCGAGCCCAGGAAAGCGCGACATCGATCGACCGTGCCGCACACTTTTTCGGGCATGCCGCGCGCGAGCGTAAGGACGAGCAGGAGATCCTCCATCGCATCGACAGCATCCACCGCGACCTGAAATCGCTGTCCGACCATATGGGCTTCCTGACCGCGCGGACGAGCTTCCTGCTCGACGCCACACTCGGCTCGATTACCATCGAGCAGAACAAGATCATCAAGCTGTTCTCGGTGATGGCGGTGATGCTGATGCCGCCGACGCTGGTCGCCTCGATCTACGGCATGAATTTCAAGCACATGCCCGAGCTTGAATGGGTTCGAGGCTACCCGATGGCACTCGCGCTGATGTTCGTTTCGGCCCTCATTCCCTTCCTCTATTTTCGTCGCAAAGGCTGGCTCTGAGTTTTAAACTCGCTCTCACGCCAACCAATAATTTCGCGACAGATCATCAGGAAGAAGATCGCATTAGCCGGTGCATTTCTTAAACGACGATCTTTTCCGGCAATAAGTTCGCAATCCCGGCGGGGCCAGGATGGGCTGCTGCCCACGGTCCTGCTGCAATGCTGGGCAGCGCGGTCGCACTGTCAATTTGGCACAACATTTTGCACTTCCAGCATTCGGCAGATCGTACTAACGATCTCGCGGATCAAGAAAGTCGATCGGTCACGGGGTGGGATGCTGTCTGAAGTCCTCTTAGAGTGCAGCGGGCAAAGCGATATTTGCCTGAAGCGCTGTCTTCAAATTTTGTCTGGCGTATGTTTTCTGCAGGCTGATGCCGTAGCGTGCTTCGCGCAAAGTTTGGACAGCCTGCGGATTAGGACAGATAATGAAATATCTTCATCGTTGTTTCTGATTGCGCTGCTTTTGGCATTTACGCTGGCCTTTCTGTTGGGCCGGTTTAGCGTTCGGCGCCGCGCCGGCCAGAAAGCAATTGCGGCGGATGATGCGGTACAGGACGCTCAAGCGAGACAGGCCACCGCCCAACAATATCTGGCGATGATTGCCCCTTCGCTACCGGGCACCGTCTGCTCGATTGAGCTCGGCACCGATGGCAAGCTGCGGATGCCGTACGCCTCGCATGACATCATGTCCGCTTACGGCGTAGTCAGCGGCGGCAACCGCATATCCCTGACTGACGACCTTTCACCGCTGTTCGCTGCGATTCATCCTGACGATCGCGAATCCGTGCGCGAAGCGTTTATCGCCTCCGCCCAGCATCTCACTCCCTACCACTTCGAATTCCGGTTGATACATCCGGAGCGTGGAGAGGTTTGGGCAGAGGGGCGCGGGCAGCCCAAGCGAGCGGTTGACGGAACCGTCACGTGGCAGGGCTTCGTCTACGATATCACCGAGCGGAAGCTCGCGGAGCGTAGGGCACAGCGCGACCGGATGCGCCTGCAGCACGCGCTCGAAGTCGCTGATCTCGGGCTTTTTGACCACGATCTCGTAACCGGCGAATTTCATGCCTCGCCTCGTTTTCGGGAACTCGCACGCCTGCCTCAAGAGGGCCCGATCGCTCTCGCCGAGTTGCTGGACAAGTTGGAAGGTCGCGACCGGCAGCGCATCGATACGGATATCGAGAAGGCTCACGATCCTTCAGGCAATGGCATCCACCGCGCCGAACACCGTGTCGTCCGGCCCGACAAAACTGTGCGCTGGATCTCCTTGAGTGCCCAGACCCAGTTTGAAGGCATCGGCAGCGCCCGCAAGCCGGTCCGCACTATCGGCGCGATCGCCGACATCACGGATCGCAAAGAGGCCGAGGAACGTCAGAAGCTGCTCCTCGCGGACCTTGCCGCCTCCGAAGCCGAAGCTCGTCACCAGCGCATGCTGTTCCAAAGCATGTTCCAGTGTGCGCCTGACGCAATCCTTGTTACCGACATGTCGTGCAAGATTCTCCGCATCAACCCCGCCTTCGAGCGGACATTCCAATACACGCCCGCCGAACTCGCCGGCGTCGCCACCAAAGCCCTCTACGCTGACTACGGCGACCTCCAGACGGTGGCTCGGGTAGCCGCCGATCACGCACGACATCCCGTGATGCCGCCTAAAGTTTTGGCGTTCAAGCGCAAGGATGAGACCACGTTCTCCGGAGTCATCACCGGCGCTGTTCTGCGTCATGAGGGTGGCGATGACTTCGGCTACATCGCCCTCATTCGCGACGTCTCCGACGAAATCCGGCGGGAGAAGGCATTGCAGCAGTCGAAGCGTCTGGAGGCTGTCGGCCGGCTCACCGGCGGCATCTCGCATGACTTCAACAATCTGCTGACCGTGGTCTCCGGGAATCTCCAATTCATCGGCGACGAACTACGAGACCAGAAAAACGAGCGGCTCAGCCGCTACCTGCATGAGGCTGAGCGCGCCGCTGCGATGGGCGCGCGGCTCAACCGGCGCTTGATGACCTTTGCGCGAAAGCGGCAGTTGGCCCCCGCGCCGACCGACTTGAACCAGCTCGCAAACTCGATCGTGGAACTCATCCGCCGCTCTTTCGGCGACCAGATCGTCGTCAAAACCGACTTCCCGGCAGAAGCCGGCCTGGTGTCCATCGATCCGACGGAGATGGAGAGCGCGCTGCTCAACCTCGCCTTCAATGCGCGCGATGCCATGCCGACCGGCGGCACTTTGTGCATAGCCACGAGCAACGCGGAGTTCGACGATAGTGGTCCAAACTGCGCCGAGACCCGACCCACTGGCCCCTGCGTCCAGCTCCGCGTCACCGACAGCGGTTCAGGTATGCAGCCCGAAGTTCTGGCGCGCGCCTTCGAGCCGTTCTTCACCACAAAGGAGATGGGCAAGGGCTCCGGCCTCGGCCTTGCGACCGTCCATGGCTTTGTGCAGCAATCGGGAGGCCACGTCGCCATCGAAAGCGAAGTCGGACGGGGCACCACGGTAACGATATCGCTGCCGCGCCTGTCGCAATCCCGCGATGAGCTGGCAGCCGCCAATGCCGGGCTGGCCGCGGGCCAGGTCGCAACGAAGCCCCTCGAAAGTCCGCCCGCAACCGACAAGACCATCCTCGTCGTCGAGGACAATGCCGACGTCCGCCGCGTCACGGTCGAGCGGCTGGCTCGCCTCGGCTACAAGGTTTATGAGAGCACCGATGGCCCCGGTGCGATGGCCACGATCGAGGAAGCTCCGCGCGATTCGATCGATCTCGTCTTCACCGACTTGATGATGCCCGGCGGCTTGTCTGGCATCGACCTCGTCCGCCGCATCCGCGAACGCTGGCCGACACAGCGCGCTCTGCTCACCTCGGGCTTCCCCGTCGAGTTGAGCGCCGAGCGCGCGCCGGTAGGCCCCCGCCTCGACATCCTCCGCAAGCCCTATAGCCAAGCCGATCTGGCATCCTTCATCCGTAAGGCAATCGAGCAAACAGCGTGATCTTGCGGCCACGGCTGAGGACCGGGCGCCGCCCAACTCAGACCCGCGCCTTGCTCGCCTTCGCCCGACGGCGCAGCATTCGCTTGAACCTTGCGACAGCGTCCGCGATCTTGGCCACGGTCTCCTCGTGGCCCGGCTCGCGCCGGATTTGCGACCGCCACCGTGACAAGGCCACGATCGCGTTCTGGATGTGATGGTCCGTCATTTCCTCGAGCGGGATCTCGCGCCCGTCCCGCGTCGTCCACAGCGTCACCTCCGCGTCCGCCGCCTTCGCCAAGGAAGCCGGTGCGCGGCAGGACGAGAGAGCAGTGGTGCGCTTCAAAGCCAAAAGTAATCTCGCGTCGAATCAGGCGATGGCGACACCCTGCCAATCCGCCGCCAATCCGTCGAGTTGCGCGGTTAACACTGGGCTTCAAACTATACTGCTTGCGGAGGGGTACGATCAGCGCCAATTGACAGCGCGGGTGCCAAGTCGGCACCTGAAGCGCAAACAAGAGAGCGCGGGTGCCAAGTCGGCACCTGAAGCGCAAACAACCGAGCGTGGGTGCTAAGTCGGCACCTGAAGCGCAAACAACCGAGCGCGGGTGCCAAGTCGGCACCTGAAGCGCAAACAACCGAGCGCGGGTGCCAAGTCGGCACCTGAAGCGCAAACAACCGAGCGCGGGTGCCAAGTCGGCACCTGAATGCAAACAACCGAGCGCGATCCGCACCTGAAGCGCCAGCAAAGAATTTTACATGGACCTCTCGTACACGCAGAACCTCGAGGACTATCACCTGTCGCTGGCTTTCGCCGGTCAGCCTACAGGCTTCTACATCGACGTCGGCGGCGGGCACCCCATCGCCGACAACGTCTCGATGTGGTTCTACGAGCGCGGCTGGTCTGGCCTCGTCGTCGAGCCGCAGGCTCCGCTTGCAGCGCTTTATCCACGCCTGCGCCCGCGCGACATCGTGTTCTGCGGTCTCGTCGGGCGCGAAGCCGGCGACGTCGACTTTCACGTCTTCGACAAACTGCATGGCCTCTCGACCACTGTGCAGCGCCATGCGGACGGCGCCAAGGTATGGAATGCCGAGTACCGTACCGAACGGCGTCCGATAGTGAACCTGGCGGAATTGTGCGCGCGTCATGGGACGGGCGAAATCGACTTCCTGAAAATCGATGTTGAAGGCGCCGAGGCCGACGTGCTTGCCGGCAACGACTGGCAGCGATACCGCCCGAAGGTCGTCGTCGCCGAAGCCGTCGCCCCGTTGACAGGCGAGCCCTCGTTCGCTGCATGGGAGCCCTACCTTCTCGCCCAGGGCTACCGCTTCCGCCTCGACGATACGCTGAACCGCTTCTACGTCGCCGACGAGCACCCTGACGTATTCGCCCGCCTGCCTTCCCAGCGAGCACCGTGGGACAGCGCCCGCCATATGTACGAGATCGGCCGCGCTCCCGAAAACGCCGCCCACCCCGACCACGCTCTCGCCAAGGAACTGGCCCGCGGCCTGTGGGCGAGCCTTCCGCTGCTCGAGCGCGAGCAAATCGCAACGCTCCTGGCCCGCGCCCGCAGACTGCCCGAAGAGCAAATCGCGGCCCTCGCCGCGTCTCTCGATACCGATGCGGCTCGCGCTAGTCTCGGCCGCATCGCCTGCGGCTACGACGGCGGCCAGATCGTGGATGAGTGAGCATCCCAAATGCGCCGAGAACATTCGAATGCCCGTCGCTGAATTCGCGCAAGCGGAGCTGATTCTTCGATTTTCGCCAAGAAGTTGACGCTATTGTCGCGCACGTTTCTCCTCGCCGCTCGAGATTCCCATAGCGGGGCCCGCGGCCTTAGAGATCGAACACAAGCCAGCAGCATCAGGCGCGGGCCGCCGCGAGCTACGATCACCTCGCCATTGTCGGCGGGGCAGCGGTCGGCCGCGCCGTCAGTTGCCGCAAAGAAAAGAAGAGAGAGGGAATCCCATGCCGGGCAGGACACGCCTCGCGGCCGCCGCCGCATGCACGCTCGCCATTGCGCCATTTGCCATTGCCGCCGTCGCGCCCGCTGCGACAACCGCACAGGACGCCCTCGGTCGACTGATGGGCCGTTGGTCCGGAACCGGTACCGTGACCCCGGCCACCGGCCCTTCCGAGCAGTTCCGCTGCATCGTCACCTACCGGCCGAGCGACGGCAAAGGCACCGCCGCCGCAGGCGGCAGCCATATGCAGCAGAATCTGCGCTGCTCGAGCCCCAATTATCGCCTCGACGCCGCAACCACGCTCCGCTTCGAGAACGGCATCGTCTCGGGCCAATGGGAGGAGCGCACCAATTCTCTGACCGGCGACGTCCACGGCAAGGTGACGCCCCAGGGGTTCGAGATCTTCTTATCCGGCCGGTTCTTTGCCGCTCGCATGACCGTCGCCGGCAGCGACTGCGCCCAGGACGTCAAACTCACTCCCGTCAAAGCCGACCAAATCAAAGAACTCTCAGCCTCACTTCGAAAGTGCTGACGGCACTTGTCTCATGAGCTACCGCCTGACCTGCCTGATAGGAAGGCAGCGCCAGGACCATCACGTCCTCGCCTAAGCGCCATGAGCGGCTGCGTGAGCTTGCGCAAGCCTCTGCTCTCGGCAATCGACCCCTCCCCTTCCCTCCCCCCGTCCCCGGTGCTATAGGGCTCCCGACAAACTCGCGCCGGGGTCGCCGCAAGGCCATGCTCCAGGCGCGCTTCGTCACATCCAGCCTCCGAGGAGATGCCCATGGCCCTCAGCCCGATCGCTTCCGATTCGGGGCTCGCCCTGACGTTCGACGACGTGCTGCTCGTGCCGATGGCCTCCGACGTGATGCCGAGTCAGGTCGACGTCTCCTCGCGCGTGACCAAGACGATCCACACCCGCATCCCGATCCTGTCCTCGGCCATGGACACCGTAACCGAGGGCCGCATGGCGATCGCCATCGCCCAGGAAGGCGGCATCGG
Organism: uncultured Alphaproteobacteria bacterium; assembly: GCA_963847435.1. GTDB lineage: Bacteria > Pseudomonadota > Alphaproteobacteria > Rhizobiales > Hyphomicrobiaceae > CAWJZR01. Next base: position 24,440 of record CAWJZR010000007.1, read on the forward strand.
CGTCATTCACCGCAACCTCGCACCCGAGGAGCAGGCCCGTCAGGCCGCGATGGTGAAGAAGTACGAATCCGGCATCGTGCTCAATCCGGTGACGATCCATCCTGGCGCCACGCTGCGCGAGGCTCTGAAGCTGATGGCCGACAACAGCATTTCCGGCATTCCTGTCGTCGAAGCCAAGAAGAAGGGCGACAAGGGCAAGCTCGTCGGCATCCTCACCAACCGCGACGTGCGGTTCGCCACCAATCTGGAAAAATCCGTCTCCGAGCTGATGACGAAAGAGCGCCTCATCACGGTGAAGCGCAGCGTCAGCCAGGAAGAAGCGCGAAAGCTCCTTCATCAGCACCGCATCGAGAAGCTGCTGGTCGTCGATGACGACTACCACTGCATCGGCCTCATCACCGTGAAGGACATCGAGAAGGCGGAGAAGCATCCGCACGCCTGCAAGGACGCGCAAGGCCGCCTGCGCGTCGCCGCCGCGACGACGGTAGGCGAGGATGGCTGCGAGCGCACCGAACGGCTGATCGCCGCCGGCTGCGATATGATCGTGGTGGATACGGCGCACGGCCATTCGGCCCGCGTGCTGGAGGCTGTCACCCGCATCAAGAAGCTGTCGAATTCCATGCAGGTCATCGCCGGCAACGTCGCCACCGCCGAAGCCACCCGGGCGCTGATCGATGCCGGCGCCGACGCTGTCAAGGTCGGTATCGGACCGGGCTCCATCTGCACCACCCGCATCGTCGCAGGCGTCGGCGTGCCTCAGCTCACCGCCGTCATGGACTGCGCTAACGAGGGCCATAAGCACGGCGTTCCCGTCATCGCCGACGGCGGCATCAAGTTTTCCGGCGACATCGTCAAGGCGCTTGCCGCCGGCGCCGAATGCGTGATGATCGGCTCGCTTCTCGCCGGCACGGACGAGGCGCCTGGCGAGACCTATTTCTACCAGGGCCGCACCTACAAGGCCTACCGCGGCATGGGCTCCGTCGGCGCGATGGCGCGCGGTTCCGCCGACCGCTACTTCCAGCAGGAGGTCAAGGACACCCTGAAACTGGTGCCGGAAGGCATCGAGGGGCAGGTGCCCTACAAGGGTCCGGCAGACGCCGTGCTGCATCAGCTCGTCGGCGGCCTGCGCGCCGGCATGGGCTACATCGGCGCCCGGACCCTGGCTGACCTGCGCGAGCGCGCCCGATTCGTCCGCATCTCACCTGCCGCAATGCGTGAGAGCCACGCCCACGGCGTCGCCATCACCCGCGAGAGCCCCAACTACCCCGGCGGCGGCTGAGACCGCGGCATGACCGGTTAGTCTGCAGAGGCTTGTCCTTGACCGTGTGTGCAGCATACTGTGGCCCCGGTTTGGCCTTCCAGACCTCGAACTGATCACCTCAGCATTGAGCTGATGGATATGTCCTTGGCTTGAAGCCAAGGACATGACAACCCTTCGGGCGAGCCACCACTCATGCGCGAACTGCTGCTGCCGCTGTTCGTCCAGGTCGCGCTGACCTTCGCCCTACTCATCATGATGGGATCGAGCCGCGCTTCTGCTCTGCGCTCGGGCAATCTCAAGCTCGGTCAGATCGCGCTGCGCCAGCCAGCGTGGCCAGCCCGACGACCCAGATCGCCAACTGCTTCCACAACCAGTTCGAACTGCCGGTGTTGTTCTACGCAGTCGTCGTCCTCGCGCTCATCACCAAATCTTACGCCACGCCGATGGTCGTGCTCGCCTGGGCGTTCGTCCTCACCCGTTTGCTCCACGCCGCCATCCACGTCGACCCGCAACAACGTGATGCAGCGCTTCATGCTTTCCTCGCCGGTGTGCTTATTCTCTTGGCCATGTGGATCCTGCTCGCTACCCGCGTTCTGATGTCATGCGGCCCGGAGCCCGCATCAAGGCCGCCGCCGAGGTGCTCGACGACGTTCTGAACCGGCACCGCCCCGCCTCCACCGCACTGGCCGACTGGGGCAAGGCCATCGCTTCGCCGGCTCGGGCGACCGCTCCGCCATCGGCAACCTCGTCTACGACGCCCTGCGCCGCCGCCGATCGATCGCCGCTCAGATGGGCTCCGATAGTCCTCGCGCGCTTGCGATCGGCGCAGCCGCCACCGCCTTCTCGATGTCGCCAGACGACATCGCCGCCGCGGCTGACGGACGTTGCACGCCCTCGATCCCCTGTCGCCCGATGAGCAGGCGGCCCTCGTCCGCCCGCTTCCGCCCGAGACCGCACCTTACATCGCAGGCGACTTCCCAGACTGGCTGGAGCCATCGTTCGAGCGTGCCTTCGGCGCGCGCCGCCGAGGAGGGGGCCGCCCTGAGCCGCCGCGCGCCGGTCGACCTGCGCGTCAACAGCTGAAGCCGACCGCGACAAGGTGCTGAAGGCGCTCCACCCTACGGCGCGATCCGACGCCGCTGTCGCCGCTCGGCGTCCGCCTGCCGGCGCCCGAGGGGCCGGGCCGGCAGCCCAACGTCGAAGCCGAGGTCGGGCACGGCAAAGGCTGGTACGAGGTGCAGGACGAGGGCTCGCAGATCGCCGCGCTGATGGCCGGCGCCGCCCGCGCCAGCAGGTGCTCGATATTTGTGCAGGCGCCGGCGGCAAGACGCTGGCATTCGCCGCCAGCCATGCGCAACACCGGCCAAGTCTACGCCTACGACGACGACAAGCTGCAGCTGCGCCCGATCTTCGAGCGCTGAAGCGGGCGGGCGTGCGCAATGTCCAGGTGCTGAACGGCGGCGATACGGGCGCGCTTACGGCGCTCGGGCCCCGCTTCGATCTCGTGCTTGTCGATGCGCCCTGCACCGGCACGGGCGCCTGGCGCCGCCGGCCCGACGCCAAGTGGCGGCTGAAGCCCGCCAACCTCGCCCAGCGCCAGGCCGAGCAGCGCACCGTCCTGTCGCTCGCGGCGCGCGCTCGTGAAGCCCGGCGGCCGGCTCGTCTACGTCACCTGCTCGGTGCTGCCGGAGGAGAACGGCGACCAGGTCGCAGCGTTCCTCGCGGAACATCCGGACTTCGCGACGTCGCCCCTGGCGCGAAGCTTGGCACGAGCGTCGGCCGAGTGTCCGAGCCGCCGGCCTCTGCCGACGGCAGCGACTGACACGCTGCTCCTGACGCCGGCTCGTCACGGCACCGACGGCTTCTTCATCGCGTGCTTCGTCCGCGCCCGTATGATTGCGCACACGCTTCCGCACGATCGCGCCGACGGCTGAGAATGCGGGGCGATTTCCGCATCGTCCACAGATTAAATTTGACGTGGAACCGGTAACTAAGGATCGCGCTTTGTTGAGACCACGGAGTCTCGGTGAAGTTGACCGGCTGCAGCCGGCAGCGACGGGGCCGAGAGGTCCCCTCGCCAATCAACTGGCGGCCCCGGAGCTTTCCGGTTAGCGGAGGACAGTCGTCCACCATGGTAATGCCTTCCAAGGCGAAGCGGCCCAAGCGCTTGGCTACGCGCTCCTGCCTCGGTCCGGTTGCGGACCTCGAGGCGCATCTCCCCGAAGAGTGGTGGCGCAAGCTCTTCAACGCCCTCTACGTGAAGACCGACGGCGACGTCGTCGAGAACACGCGAGAACACGCGCCGCGAGGTCGACTTCATCGTCATCGGCCGCCGCGATCCAGCCGCACAGCCACATCCTCGATCTGTGCTGCGGCCAGGGCCGGCACTGCCTGGAGCTGGCCCGGCGCGGCTTCAAGCATGTCATGGGCGCTCGACCGCTCGCGCTATCTGGTGCGGCTCGCCAAGAAGCGGGCGCAGGGCGAAGGCCTGCAGGTGCTGTTCAAGGAAGGCGACGCGCGCAACCCGCGGCTCGCCGAGAACAGCATGCGACTGCGTTGCCATCATGGGCAACTCGTTCGGCTACTTCTCCAACAAGCAGGACGACGAGAAGGTCCTGACCGCGGTCGGCAAGATCCTGCGCCCCAGCGGCCAGCTCGTGCTCGACATCACCGACGGCGGCCACATGCACGAGCACTTCGACAAGCGCTCGTGGGAGTGGATCGACGAGCACCACTTCGTCTGCCGCGAGCGCTCGCATCAGCCAGGACGGCGAACGGCTGATCTCGCGCGAGGTGATCGTGCACGACGAGATGGGCGTGATCGCCGACCAGTTCTATGCCGAGCGGCTCTACACGCGCGAAAGCATCGCCAAGCTGCTGGAGAAGACGCGGCTTCCGCAACGTCCGCCATCACGGCCACGCCGAGGCGCTGTCGGATCGCGACCAGGACCTCGGCATGATGGCGCGGCGCATCCTGCTGACCGCCGACGCGCCGCAGACTGCCGGTCCGCAAGGGCCAAGGGCAAGGCTGCAGGCGCATCGACGTCACCGTGCTCATGGGCGACCCGCGGCTGCCCGACCAGGTCAAGCGCGGCGGCACCTTCAATCCGGAGGACCTCGAGACCGTGCGCCGCTTGCAGGACGCGCTGGCGGAGCTGCCGCGGCTACAAGTTCCGCTACCTCGATAATCACGCCACGCTGGAGCGCGATCTCTCTGAGCTGCGCACCGACCTCGTGTTCAATCTGTGCGACGAAGGGCTGGAACAACGATCCCTTCAAGGAGCTGCACGTCCCGGCCCTGCTGGAGGTGCTGGGCTTGCCCTACACCGGCGCGGGACCGGCGGCGCTCGCCGCCTGCTACGACAAGGGGCTGGTGCGCGCGGTGGCGCAATGACGCTCGACGTGCCGGTGCCGCTCGAGAGCTACGTGCGCCCGGGCGACCAGGGTGCGACGCTGCCGTCCGTGTTCCCGGCGCTGCTGAAGCCCAACCACGGCGACAGCCAGCCAGGGCATCACCAAGGACTCGGTGGTCAACAACGAGAAGGCGCTGCTCGACTATCTCGACCGGCTGCGCGCGGATGTTCCCGCAAGCGCGGCGTGCTGGTGCAGGAGTTCCTGACCGGCGCCGAATACTCGGTGCAGCTCATCGGCAATCCCGACCAGGGCCTGCGGGCGCTGCCGATCCTCGAGGTCGACTACTCGAGGCTCGATCGACACGCTGCCGAAGATCCTCGGCTACGAATTCGAAGTGGGAGCCCGACAGCCCCTACTGGACGCAGATCCGAGTATCGCGAGGCGACGCTGGCCGAACAGAAGCAGCAGCAGCTGATCGACCATTCCTCGCGGCTGTTCGAGCGCCTTGGCTGCCGCGACTACGCGCGCTTCGACTTCCGCGCCGACGCCAAGGGCGAGATCAAGCTGCTCGAGGTCAATCCCAACCCCGGCTGGTGCTGGGACGGCAAGATGAACATCATGGCCGGCTTCCAGGGCATGCGCTACTCGGAGCTGCTGGGCCAGATCCTGCAGGCCGCCGTCGAGCGCCTCGGCGTCGTCGGCAAGCCCCAGGTCATCGGCCAAAATGGGGCGCACTCGGAGGCGGCTCAGTAAGTCCTGAGCCATCCTGCCGCAGCTCCAGGAGTTCCGCTCGCCGCTAACATTACGGCGGCTTTCATCGCTTTCGTATGGCGTCGGAATCAGGGGAGTCGCCGAGCATGGTCGCAGCGTGGTCTGGCGCGAGTACCCTGCCGCAGGGTGGCGACGCCTCGACGCTCGATCTTCCGTCCGGCCAGCGTCTTGGTTTCGCTCGCTATGGCCTGCCAAGCGGTACGCCGCTGCTTGCATTCCATGGCGCGCCGGCCTGCCGTCTCATGTTTGCCAGTGCCGATGAACCCGCCAGGCGTCTTGGCCTGGAAATCATCGCACCGGATCGCCCGGGTTACGGCCTGTCTCCACTCGACACCGACCCGACGCTGGAGAGCCGCACCAATCAGCACGTGGCACTTGTCGATGCCCTCGGCCTCGACCGCTTTGCCGTGATCGGCGTCTCGGGCGGAGCACCCTATGCAGTAGCACTCGCCGCCCGCCTCGGTTCGCGAGTCACCAACTTGGCGCTCGTCAGCCCCATGGGGCCGATCGCCGAATGCCTCGCCGAATCGCCGCCGAAACGGCCCCAGGTCGCCTTTGGCCACAGCATTTTCTTCCAGCGCTGGCCGCTACGGCGGCGCTGGCTGTTGGTTTATGGCGGTAATATTTTCCGCAGCACGTTCCTGAAGTACCCTCGAACGGTCGAGAGCGCCCTGTCCTTCGCATTCGGCCGCGATGATCACCGCGTCCTTGCCCAGCGCACAATCGCCGACAGCCTGATCGCCATGACGCGCTCGGCCGTCGCGCACGGCATCGAGGGAGGCTTGGCCGATCTGGACATCTACGCTAGGCCATGGCGCGTCGAATATTCGCGCATCACCGCCCGCGCAATTCTGTGGCAAGGCACCACCGACCACGTCGTGCCGAAGAACGTCGCTTTCGACCTCGCCGACCGCATTCCTACGTGCCGGTTGGTTCGCGTCGAAGGAGCCGGCCACTTCTGGGTCCTCGGGCGCATCAAAGAGGTCCTGACCGAGATCGCCGCTGAGATCAGAGCCACCGCAGGGTGAACTGCCCGGCGCGATCTTGCGTTCACATACTGTCCTCAAATCCGCAACGCTGGAGCGCCCCGCGTGTCGAAGCTCGCCGCCCTTCTCGTCTTCCTCGCGATCACCGTAGCCGCTGCATCGATCGGCGCGCTTTTCATGCCCGGCGTCTGGTACGCCGGCCTTGCAAAACCGGCCTGGACGCCCCCGAACTCCGTCTTCCCGATCGTCTGGCCAATTCTCTATGTGCTGATTGCGATCTCGGGGTGGCTGGTCTGGCTTGCAGCCGGCTGGAGCGCCGCCTTACTGATCTGGTTCCTCCAACTCGCCCTCAACGCGAGTTGGTCTTGGTGGATGTTCGGGCAGCACCACATCTTTGCGGCCCTTGTCACTATCGTCGGCATCTGGCTCGCCATCACCGCTTACGTCGTCGCCGCTCAGCGCTGGAGCCGGGCCGCCGCCCTCCTTTTCCTCCCCTACTGGGCGTGGGTCACCTTCGCGGCCGCTCTGAACTTCGCCGTCTGGCGCTTGAACACCTGAGCCCGTTGGCACCTGCGGAGAGACTTCTATGCATGACTGGGCAACCGAAGCGCCAACCAAGATGCGCAACTGAGGCACGGCAAGACTCCCCGGTTGCCTCATCGCGCCCTTTGGCTTAACGCCTGGGGAATGACAGATACCGTCCTCATCATCGACTTCGGCAGCCAGGTGACGCAGCTGATCGCGCGTCGCGTGCGCGAGGCCGGCGTCTACTCCGAGATCGTGCCGTTCAACAACGCGGCCGACGGCGCGCGAGCGGCTCAAGCCGAAGGCCGTCATCCTGTCCGGCGGCCCCGCGAGCGTCACGCAACACGGTAGCCCCCGCGCGCCCGATTGGGTCTTCGCCTCGCGGCCTGCCGATTCTCGCCATCTGCTACGGCCAGCAGACGACCGCCGCGCAGCTCGGCGGCACCGTCGAAGGCGGCCACGCCGCCGAGTTCGGCCGCGCCGACGTCGAGATCCGCGAGGCGAGCGCGCTGTTCGACGGCCTCTGGGAAGTCGGCAAGCGCTACCCCGTCTGGATGAGCCACGGCGACCGCGTCACGCAGCTGCCGCAGGGCTTCACGGTCAAGGCGACGAGCGAGAACGCGCCGTTCGCCGTCGCGACCGACGAGAAGCGCCGCATCTACACGACAATGTTCCACCCCGAGGTGGTGCATACGCCCGACGGCGCGAAGCTGATCGCCAACTTCGTGCACAAGATCGCCGGCCTGCCCGGCGACTGGACGATGGCACATTTCCGCTCGGCGGAGATCGCAAAGATCCGCGCGCAGGTCGGCAAGGGCAAGGTCATCTGCGGGCTGTCAGGCGGCGTCGATTGCGCGGTCGCCTCGGTGCTGATCCACGAGGCGATCGGCGACCAGCTCACCTGCATCTTCGTCGATCACGGCCTGCTGCGCATGAACGAGGCCGAGGAGGTCGTGACGCCTCTTCCGCGAGCACTACAACATTCCGCTCGTCCACGTCGACGCGCGCAAGCTGTTCCTCGATGCGCTCGCCGGCGTCACCGACCCGGAGAGCGAAGCGCAAGACCATCGGCGCGCTGTTCATCGACGTGTTCGAGGAGGAAGCCAAGCAAGATCGGCGGCGCCGGTTTCCTCGCCCAGGGCACGCTCTACCCCGACGTGATCGAGAGCGTGTCCTTCACCGGCGGGCCCGTCGGTCACGATCAAGTCGCACCACAACGTCGGCGGCCTGCCGGAGCGCATGAACCTGAAGCTCGTCGAGCCGCTGCGCGAGCTCTTCAAGGACGAGGTGCGCGCGCTCGGCCGCGAGCTCGGCCTGCCCGAGCACTTCATCGGCCGCCATCCGTTCCCGGGGCCCGGCCTCGCCATCCGCATGCCGGGCGAGGTCACCGACGAGAAGCTCGAGATCCTGCGCAAGGCCGACGCCATCTACCTCGACGAGATCCGCAAGGCCGGGCTCTACGATAAGATCTGGCAGGCCTTTGCCGTGCTGCTGCCGGTGCGCACCGTCGGCGTCATGGGCGACGCGCGCACCTACGATCACGTCTGCGCGCTGCGCGCCGTCACGTCCACCGACGGCATGACGGCCGACTACTACGATTTCAGCCACGATTTTCTCGGCCGCACCGCGACCCGCATCATCAACGAGGTCAAGGGCATCAACCGCGTCGTCTACGACATCACCTCGAAGCCGCCCGGCACCATCGAGTGGGAGTGAGCGGCGCGCGCCGGCAGGCCGCAGCTTCGTGTGACCTTGCCGGCCTGGCAGGGAGGATCAGTGCAAGGATCCGTGCGCCCCGCTCTTTAGGCTGCAATCCCGCGACGGGGCGGTAGAGCGGCTTCCATCGCGCGCATTCTCTTCACCGCGGAGTTGCAACTTCCTGTCGGCGCACCGAGAAGTGCGCTACCTTAGCCGGAACGCAATAATACGCGTCCCGATTTCCGCAGCGTGTTTGATAGCGCCCACCACAGGGGCCTCAACAATGAAAGCACTGGCCGTTACCCAACTTTTCTGCGCCGCCGGACTTCTCGCGCTCACCACCACCGCGACGCAGGCTCAGCTTCCCTCCGAAGTCGAAGGTGCACGCGCAAATGCCCGCGCCGGAGGCCCGACAAACAGCCACGATGCCGATTTGCTCCGCCGCTTCGGAGCCTTGACGACGGGCACGCCCTATCGCCCGCGCTACGGACGACGACACCATCGCCGCTGATTCGCGGCCGTCAGCGTGATGGGAACTGCATCGGGCGTTGCCATGTTCGCGATCGAGAAGCCTGCAAACTCGCCCGTACGGTTCCCATGGAGGTCAGATTGACCAGAAACTCCCTCACCCCCGCCTTTCTCACGCTCAGTGCGATGCTTTTTGCATCGACGGCTCCTGCCACTGCCGACTCTTACATGGAAGTGGAAGCAGCCCGAGCCAACGCTCGCGCAGGCGGCCCTACCAACGCACGCGATGCCGAGCTGCTGCGCAAGTATGGGATGCCGACCAACGGATACGCCAGTCCTTGGCGATATTACCGGCATCACCGCCACACCCGCCGTCACGCCCGGTAAACGCCGCCTGATCACGAAAAAGGCCGGTCACAGGGTGACCGGCCTATATTCTCAATCGACAGGTCGTTCTACTTCACCGCCTTCTCGACCTTTGTCTTCGCCTTATCGTAAAGGTCGGCGCCGGCTTGCGGAATCCACGCGAAACGGCTGAAGTCGATGTTGCCGATACCCCGCGCTATCGCATCCGACAGGCCGTCGAAACGCTCCGAGACCCGCGCTCGCCGCATCTCGTCGCGCAGCGTCTTCTCGAGCATGTCCGCCTGCCGGCGTACGCCCCGCTCCATCTGTTCATAGCGGCTCGGCTGCCGCCGGTTGCGGCTCAGTGCCATTACGGTAATTGCGCCAATGGCGCCGACAGCAGCCAAAGCGAGCAACGGGTTGCGTTCAACCGCCCCCATAACGCTTTGATAGAGCGTCGGCTCGCTTCCGCGAACGTGCTGATCCGAACGAGCGCGGGTGGGCTCGCCACGGGCTGCCCGTTCGCCGGGTGTCTGGAATGTCGGGTCCTGAAACGTCGCACCGTGTCGCACGGGCGTATCGTTTTCAACTTCATAGCTCTGATGCACGGGCGCCTCGCTGATCAAGCTGTCCTTGCCTCAGAAACGCCCTGCCCCACTCACAGTTCCGTCTGCCAACGAGACGGGTGGCTACTCAGCGGCCGACGAGAGCGCGGACCTATGCCCGCAACCGTCGACCGCCGAGCTGTTCTTCGGCTCAATGGCCGTCGCCCTCATTGGCGGACGCGGCATTGAGCTGGCCGTAGTTCTGGACGCCGATCTTGTCGATCAGGTCGAGCTGGGTCTCGAGGAAGTCGATGTGGCTCTCCTCGTCCTTCAGCAGGTCCTCGAACAGCTGCATCGTCACGAGTCTTCGTTCTTGCGGCAGATGCCGCGCGCCTTGCGTGTAGAGATCGCGCGCGTCGTACTCGCCCTTGAGGTCGCACTCCAGCACCTCCTTGAGGTTCTGCCCGATCATCAGCGGCGCGATGTACTGCAGGTTGGGCAGGCCCTCCAGGAAGATGATGCGGTCGACCAGCTTGTCGGCGTGCTGCATCTCCTCGATCGATTCCTTCGCGCTCCTTCTTGGCGAGCTTGGTGAAGCCCCAGTTGTCGAGCATGCGGTAGTGCAGCCAGTACTGGTTGACGGCGCCGAGCTCGTGCTTCAGCGCGTCGTTCAGAATGTCGATGACGTCCTTCTCGCCCTTCATGGCGGTGCTTCTCCCTGCGCGTAGAACCGAATACGGCGGGAACGGGGGTGCACCAGCCGCGATTCAGCGAGCAGCATACTCGCCGCATCCGGCATGTCGAACTGAAAGACGAGCAAGGAGGTCGCGTTGACGAGCGCGCATAGTCACGCGGCCAGGGGATGCCTCAGCGCCCGGGCCTCGTCTGCGTCTGCGTGTCCGGCGGCGGCCCCACCAACGGCTTCTTTTGCACCAACAGATTGCGTCCGCCCGCAAGCTCCGTCGAGGTCAGCGCGCATTCCTTCTTCTTGTCGAGCAATGCGAAAGCCGGATTTTGCCGGTCGACGAACTCGGCCCGCGTGACCTTGCCGTCACGGTTGGCGTCCCAATACTTGAAGTCGGCCGTTTCGAACATGCGGTCGGTCTTGATGATGGTGGCGAACTCGTCGGTTGAGATGAAACCCTTGTGTCCGGCATCCGCGGAGTCGAACAGCTCGCCCGCGTAGGCTTTCCACTCATCGCACGTCACGATGCCGTCATGGTTGCGGTCCCAACTGCCCGCGGCGGCCAGGAACACCGTCTCGACATCCGAGACGCCGCTGCCGCCGAATGGGTTCAGCGAGCTGACGCCGTTGCTGCATCCGCCGAGCACCACAGCTAAAGCCGCCGCGCTGATCGCGAGCGATCGTGCCAGACCCGCCGATTTGTTTTTCATTTCTTGTCACCGGATCGAGCCGAACGGCTCATTGAGGCCATGAAAACGAGTCGTACGCTATTGCGCCAACTCGCTCGATTTCGAGGCAGGATGGAGACTGCCGTCACCCGCATCAAGCGTGCCCGGGAAACAGTGACAGGATACCCACAGCAGTTAGGTCTTACAGGACAGGGGTGCTGAAACGATTGGCCCGAGATCATGGCTGCTTGGTGTCGTCCGAGCCTGCTGCTTCCGTCTAAGTGAATTGCGTAAGCGACCACTGATGCCAGACAAAAAAAGAGCCCCTCGCAATGAGGGGCTCCAGTGAAGCTCGGTCCGGGAGCGTCGGGGGGAGGAGGGGACCGGCCCGAGCGGGGGAAGGAAGGGAGGAAAACGTCAGAAGCGAAAGTGAGAACGGGGGCTCCTTTGCGTCCTGTTGGTGGGCGGTTTCGGCGTCTTCAGTTGCCATCGCCGCCCTCGATGACGCCAATATGCGGCAGCCCCCCGCCAAGCGCTGTTCCGCGCGTGACAAGCCGGCATACGTGCTCGCTTCAATGAAAATCGGAACGGGCTCAGCCCAGCCCAGCGTCACGCGGTTTGAGAACGCTCATCCAGCACTGCCAAAATCTCGGCAGGCGTGGCTGCCTTCGGCATCTGCAGGAAATTGCCTTTGACCCGCAACGCCGCCTCCAGAAGACGCTGAAAGTCGTCGCGGTCGATCTCGACCGTGCCGAACTGCCGTAAATGGTCGGTGACGAATTGGGTATCGAGCAGCGTGAAGCCGCCGGCAACAGCCGCGACGCCAGATGCACCAGCGCGATCTTCGAGGCATCCCGCACGGTCGAGAACATGCTCTCGCCGAAGAAGGCGCCGCCGAGCGCCACGCCGTAGAGCCCGCCCGACAGCTTGCCGTCCGCCCACACCTCCACCGTGTGGCAGTAGCCCATCTCGAACAGGTCGCGATAGAGCCCGCGGATACGCTCGTTGATCCAGGTCGAACGCCGCCCCGGCCGCGATGCCGCACAGCCTGTGATCACGCCTTCGAAGTCGCTGTCGATCCGGACTTCGTAGGGACACGTCCGGACCGTCCGCGCCAGCCGCTTCGGCACGTGCATCGTATCGAGCGGCAGGATGCCGCGCTGCTGCGGCTCGATCCAGTACAGCGCGGGGTCGTCGGCGCTCTCGGCCATGGGAAAGATGCCGCAGCTATACGCCTTCAGGAGCACCTGCGGCGTGATCTCGATGATGATGTCGTCGCGCGACGCCATCAAGCTGGCTCCCTTGGAGAAGGCGTTGGGCATCCCGACGGCGGCAATCGGAACCCCCGACCGCCGGTTGTCTCATGCCGACTAACCTAACTTAAGGTTTGCCAAGGAATTTTTCGAGCCAGTGGATATCGTAAAGGCCGTTGGCGATGTCGGGCTGACGGATCAGCTCATTGAACAACGGAATGGTCGTCTCGATGCCGTCGATGACGAACTCGGAGAGCGCGCGCTTCAGCCGCATCAGGCACTCGTTGCGGTTCTTGCCGTGCACGATCAGCTTGCCGATGAGGCTGTCGTAGTAGGGCGGGATGCGGTAGCCCTGGTAGACGCCGCTGTCGACGCGCACGCCGAGGCCGCCCGGCGGATGCCAGTAGGTGATCTGCCCCGGCGAGGGCCGGAAGGTGCGCGGGTTCTCGGCGTTGATGCGGCACTCGATGGCGTGGCCGGAGAACTGCACGCTCTGCTGCGTGTGCATCAGCGGCGCGCCCGAGGCGATGCGGATCTGCTCGAGCACGAGGTCGATACCGGTGATCATCTCGGTCACCGGATGCTCAACCTGCAGGCGGGTATTCATCTCGATGAAGTAGAACTCGCCGTCCTCGTAGAGGAACTCGACGGTGCCGGCGCCGCGGTACTTGATCTTCCGCATCGCTTTGGCCGCGATATCGCCGATCTTCTTGCGCGACTCCGCGTTGAGCGCGGGCGAAGGCGCCTCCTCCCAGACTTTCTGGTGGCGGCGCTGCAGGGAGCAGTCGCGCTCGCCCAGATGGATGGCGTTGCCCTGGCCGTCGCCGAACACCTGGATCTCGATGTGGCGCGGCTTCTGCAGATACTTCTCGATGTAGACGCTGTCGTTGCCGAATGCCGCTTTGGCCTCCGATGCGCGCCGTTGCAAATGCGATCGGCAGCTCTTGCGGCATTGTTGGCGACTTTCATGCCGCGTCCGCCGCCGCCGGCCGTCGCCTTGATGAGCACGGGGAAGCCCATGTCCTTGGCGACCTTCAGCGCGGCAGCTTCGTTCATCACTGCGCCGTCGGAGCCTGGCACGACCGGAATGCCGAGCCTCTTGGCCGTCTCCTTGGCCTCGATCTTATCGCCCATGATCCGGATATGCTCGGACGTCGGGCCAATGAAGGTGATGTTGTGCTCTTCCAGGATTTCGGCGAATCGCGCGTTTTCCGATAGGAAGCCGTAGCCCGGGTGCACGGCGTCTGCGCCGGTAATCTCGCATGCTGCGAGCAGCCGCGGGATGTTGAGGTAGCTGTCGGTCGCCGCCGGCGGGCCGATGCACACGCTTTCGTCGGCCAGCCGCACGTGCATGGCATCGGCGTCCGCCGTCGAATGCACCGCCACCGTCGCGATGCCGAGCTCCTTGCACGCACGCTGGATGCGCAGCGCGATCTCACCCCGGTTTGCGATCAAGACCTTGTCGAACATGTGAGGGCGCTCGGTTGGATGCGATAGCGAATGGCGAGTTGCAAACAGCCATTGGGGACCGAGGTCACTGGCTATAGCCCTTGGCTAGTCGCCGGTCGATCCTCATGCCGCCAACAGCATTCACTCGATGATGACCAGCGGCTCGCCGTACTCGACCGGTTGGCCGTTCTCGAACAGGATTGCGGTGACCACGCCGCCCTTGGTGGCGGGAATCTGGTTCATGGTCTTCATCGCTTCGATGATCAGCAATGTGTCGCCGGCGTTGACCCGGGCACCCACTTCGATGAATGCCGCAGCGCCGGGCTCGGGCGAGCGGTAAGCAGTGCCGACCATCGGCGATTTCACGGCGCCAGGGTGCTTCGAGGGATCGGCGCCGGCCGCAGCAGCTGGAGCACCAGCAGCCGAAGCCGCCGCGGCGTGGATCGGACCTGAATGCACGGCCGCGGCGACATGCAGCGTCCGCGCGACCCGCACCTTCAGGCCCGACTTTTCGATCTCGATCTCACTCAGCCCGGTCTCGTTCAGCAACTCGGCCAGCTCCCGGATGAGCTTCTGCTCGGAGCTGCCTTTCTCGTCCTTCTCTTTACCGGTCATGCGCTTGAGGCCCCTCTTTGTCCCGACCGCCGATGTGGCGCGACGGCTGCCATCTTGTTCAATGCGAATCTTGTCCAATACGATCAAGCCTTGGAGTTAACCTCCGCGCGTTGCGCGAGAATCCCGGCCATCGCTTCCAGTGCCAGCTCATATCCCTTTGCACCCAGTCCGCAGATCACGCCTGTAGCGGCCAGCGAGACGTAGGAATGCTGGCGAAAGGTGTCGCGCCGGAAAATGTTGGAAAGATGTACCTCGATGACCGGCAACTCCGCCGCCTGCAGCGCATCGAGCACCGCGATCGAGGTGTGCGTGTAGGCACCGGCATTCAGGATGATCGCGGAAGCCTTGTCTCGGGCTTCCTGGATCCAATCGACAAGCTGCCCTTCCGAATTCGTCTGCCGAAAGTCAGTCTTGAGCCCCACCGCTCCCGCGCGGGCCTCGACCCTGCGCTGGACATCGGCAAGCGTGTCACGGCCGTAGATCGCCGGCTCGCGCAAGCCGAGCATATTGAGATTGGGTCCGTTGAGAACGTAAACGGGCTTCGTCATCATCCGATCATGGCGTTGCCGAGGTGGGGTGGCTCCGGAATTTTGAAAAACCCGTGTAACAGCTTTCCCCAGGGGGGAAAGGGCAGCAGCCGTCAAGGGTGTTGACGGCTGCGCCGGACGCATAGCTTAAGGCGCGGTTGCAGGTGGGCAACCCGGGGCCGCTTTAGTGAACAGCTATCAGCAGACGCTGCAGCCGGTCTTGCGGAGCTCTGCGACGTGGTTATTGATGAGCTCGATCAGATTTTCCGGCGCCCCAGGGATCGAGTAATCGCCGACGAGGAAATGCGGCGTCCCGTTGATGCCCATCTTGGCGGCGAGTTCCTTGGTCTTGGCGAGCTCGGCGGTGACTACAGGTCCGGCCATGTCAGCTTTGAGCTTCGCCATGTCCAGGCCGAGCTTCTCGACCGCTTTCAAGGCGCTCGCCTCTCCGATGGGCCCTTTGATCTCGAAGATCGCGCGATGCGCCTCCCAGTATTTGCCCTGGATGCGAGCGGCGAGGGCCACGCGCGAGGCCTCCTCAGAGCCTTTCGAGAGAATTGGCAGCTCTTTGAAGACGACCTTCAGCTTGGGGTCCGACGCGATCAGCTTCGTCATCGATGGGAAGCTGCGCTTGCAGTACCCGCAGTTGTAATCGAAGAATTCGACGACCGTAACGTCGCCCTTCTCGTTGCCGGCGAGAGCAGCGTCCGACTTACGGAAAATCTCCGCCGCGTTCTCGGTGATCGCGACTTTCAGCTTCTCGGACTGCAACTTCTCCATCTTTGTTTCGAGCGCCTGCTGGATCTCGAGGAAGACATCCGGATTGGCGACGAGGTAATCCTTGATGATGAACTCGATCGCCTTGCGCTGCGCAGGCGTGAACGCCTTGGCGGCTTCGGCTGCAGAGGCTGCGTCGGCGGCGGACGGAGCCGCGCCTTCCGCTAGCGCCGGCCGGCCCGACGGATTCAGGACAGCGAGCCCGAGCATCAGAGTGGTGGCCAGCGAAAGACTGGCGAGCCCGAGGCGGCGCCGGATATCGAATTGCATGCTCTCTCCTTCGGATCTGCGATTGCCCTTCGCGTGGCTCAGCTCAGCCTTGCGCTCGGGAACTGTTATCAAGTCTGCGGCGGTTTGTAGTTCAGGATGTCGTCATTCTTGGTCCATTCGGGCGTGCCAGGCTTCAGCTTGACCTGCGCTCGCTTGGCGAAAATTTGCGCTTCCTTCAAGTTGCCTTCCAGGAACCGCGCCTGCGCCGTCATCGCATAGGCCTCCGCCTCCCGTCCCTGACGGTAATAAGCATCAGCCAACAGCGTGTAGGCGCGCGGATTTGCGTCCTCGATCAGCGACTTGCGTAATAGTTCCACGGCCTCCCCTGTATTGGCCGATTTGTCGTCTTGTTGCAGCAGCGCCGTCGCAAGCTGCACCCGGATGAGCGCAGCGTCGGGCAGCATCTTCATCGCCTGCCGTAGCGGACCAACGGACTCTTTGGTTCGCCCGTTCCGCATCAAGAGATCCCCCTTCACTTCCCAGAAATAGGGATTGTCGGGTTTGTCACGGATCAGCGCATCGACCTCGACCAATGAGGCTTCGAGCGCGTTCGGCCCGCCTTGGAAATACCTGGCGATGGCCCGCGCATAACGCGCCGGCAGCGTTGTATCGGTCGGTGGATAGCGGTTGAACACGACCGCCGGGCGGTCAATGTAGCCCGACAGCTTGGCCCGCATCATATCGTGGCGAAGCTGCATTTGCGGCGTGTCTTTAGCGCTGAAATACGCGCTCAACTCCGCGAGTTGACGCAGCCGCGCCAAGCGGTCCGTCGCAACGGGATGACTGCGATAGAACGCATCCTGGCTCGCCGCGCCGATGTACTCTTGTTGGGCGAAACGCTCGAACGTCTCGAGCATCCCGCGCGCCGACTGTTGAGTAGCCGATAGGAACTTAATGCCCGCCTGGTCCGCGGCCAACTCCTGCGAGCGCCGCTCCGACAGCAGCGACCGCATGATCAGCTCGTTGCCGCCATAGAGCACGCCTGTGCCGGCGCCGCCGATCTCGCGGCCGCTGTCGCCACCGTGTACGCCGCCCGCCACCATCATGCCGATGCCGAGAAGTTGCATCAGCAGTGCGCGCGTTTGATCCTTGGCGATCCGCAGCCGCAGAGCCGCCATGTGGCCGCCCGTAATATGGCCCGTCTCATGCGCGATGACACCGATGACTTCATTGGGCGTCTGGGCCTGCGTCAGGGCCCCGGTGTGGATATAAACGTGCGTGCCATCCATCACGAAGGCGTTGAAGCTGTCGTGATTGACGATGCGCATGGAAACCCGGCCCGAACCGAGCCCGGCCGCTTTAAAAATGGGTTTGGCATAGTCCGACAGCAGGTTCTCGATCTCGGTATCGCGGATCAAGGGCAGGTTCTGGCTCGCCGCAGGCTGCGCCGTCGTCAGCCCGCCGAGCACCGCCACGCCCGCGAAAGCGCTTCTCACGCCCGAGGCTTTTCCCCAGCCCAAGGCTCCAGCCAAGCCACGTGTCAGAGCGTTCTTCATCGTGTTGAAATCGCCCAAATTCCTTGGCGCTGCATGGCCCAGCGGCGGCGGTTTGACTGAACGCGCCGGACCGTAATTCCATGCTTACGGACCGTCAACGAGAGACACTGGCTTCGACCGTCGCAGCGGTATAACACCTGACGAAGACGCCCGCGCGTAAGGTGTCCCATCCGTGAGGTTCACGCGGGCCGTTTCATCAATATCGCGCAATTTGGCTGAAGCAAGGCACTTCGACGGAGCCGGGAGACCACGCATGGCAAACGACGACGAGCTAGCCTCAAAGCCCGGCTCAGCCGCGCCAGCCCCCCGTCCCCCGTCGCACCGCAGCGGCATCGACAGCTTCATCGTCATGGACGTGATGCAACGCGCCGCCGTCGTGGAAGCCAAAGGCGCCCACGTCATCCATATGGAGGTCGGCCAACCGGCAACGCCTGCTCCGCGTGCTGCCCGCGAGGCCCTGAAAGCCGCCATCGACCGCGAGAACCTCGGCTACACCCGCGCTCTCGGCCGCCCTGACCTGCGCGCCCGCATCGCCCGCCACTATCGCGACCACTACGGCTGCCACGTCGACCCGGATACCGTCGTCGTCACGGCGGGATCGTCCGCTGCTTTCGTGCTCGCTTTCCTTGCCGCGTTCAATCCGGGCGACCGCGTGGCCCTGCCCTCCCCCGGCTACCCCTGTTATCGTCACATCCTGACGGCGCTCGGCATCAACCCCGTCATCCTGGAAACCGGTCCCGAGACCCGCTGGATGCCGACCGCGGGACAGATCGAGCGCGCAGCCGCCGAGGGTGGCCTCGACGGCATCGTCATCGCGAGCCCCGCCAATCCGACCGGCACCATGCTTTCGCCCGAACGCGTGGCCGAGATCGCCACATTGTGCGAGCGCCTTGGCATCTGGTTCATCTCCGACGAGATATACCACGGCCTGACCTACGGCATGCCGGAGGCGACCGCAGCCGCCTGCGGGGGCCACAACGCCATCGTCGTCAACAGCTTCTCGAAGTACTTCTCGATGACCGGCTGGCGCATCGGCTGGATGATCGCCCCGCCTCGCCTCATCGATCCCATCGAGCGCTTGGCCCAGAACCTCTACATCTCGCCGCCGACCGCCGCCCAGGTCGCCGCCCTCGGTGCCTTCGACGGAACGGACGAACTCGAAGCCAACAAGCGCGTCTACGCCGCGAACCGCGATCTGCTGCTGGCCGAGCTGCCCAAAGCCGGTATCGACAAGATCGTGCCCGCCGACGGCGCCTTTTATCTCTACGCCGACGTCAGCGCCTTTACCGGCGACAGTCTGACCTTTGCGCGCGAGATGCTCGAGGAGGCGCACGTCGCCGCCACCCCAGGCGTGGACTTTGACAGCGCCCGAGGCCGCCACTTCATCCGCTTCTCCTATGCCGGCCACACCGAAGACATGGCCGAGGCGGCGCGCCGGCTCCAAAGCTGGAAGCGGCTTGAGCACACCTGAGACGAGTCGTGCCCTCTAGGTGAGGGTCCAGGTCCGCTCCTAGCCCTCAACCTCCGTGCCCTCCCTTGTCGGATTGCACCCGGCGAGCAGAATCTCGCTTTCGCCAATTCCGAAGAATGAGCACAGAAATGCGGCCGCGCTTGGCAATGGTGGTTTTTGCCTCTTATTTTCCGCTGCTGCTTGACCTTTCATAGGATAAAATTCCATCTTAGGGCCAGCCTATCGCGGTATTGAAACAACCTTTCATCGCCGCGATGGAGAGATAAATCAGCCGAACCGGTCGCGGGTAAGCGACCGCGGTCATGAGCAAGGAATTTGGCCATGCAAACCGTTCGCAACACCTCGCAGAAACCTGCCGATGCTCGTTGGGCCCAGCTGCCTGAGGCAGAGCCGAGCCGCGCCGAGCACCTCAAGGTCGTGCCCGCTGGGAAAACGGCGGCTCGAACGATCCCGAATACGGACGACGTCTGGACGTCTGAGGAGCTTGCCAAGGCCCTCTACTGGACGGCCGGTTAAAGGTCGCCGCTTCCTACACTCCCCCCGAAGCTTCAAGGGCGGCTCTCACGAGCCGCCCTTGTTGCTTGGAGACGTCATGCATACCCGATCGCCGCTAGCCAACCCCACCTGCGCGGAGTTGGCCGGGGCCCCGGGCGCTGCCTAGGGCGCACCTGCCACCTGAAGCGCCAGATCAGGCCGCCACGCGAAGCCTTACCCGACTTCGTTACCAACAGGCATGGGCGAAACCCGCAAACGAAAGGGCGGCTCTCTCGAACCGCCCTCTGCAAAGGCACTCGATATTTTCTTTTGGTCGGCGCGGCTGCCGCAGGCGGAGCCTGCTTTTGGCAGGCGTCTTACATCATGCCGCCATCTGAAGTCGGTCCTGCCCGACTTCGCCTGCAAAAATGCATGGGCGGCTGCCGCAAAAGAAAGGGCGGCCCAGGGCCGCCCTCCGTCAACCTCTGCGATGGTCGCGAACACTTACATCATGCCGCCCATGCCGCCCATGCCGCCCATGCCGCCGCCGTGGCCATGGCCGTGGCCATCGTCCTTCTTCGGCGCCTCGGCGACGCCGGCTTCGGTGGTGATCATCAGGCCGGCGATCGAGGCCGCGTCCTGCAGGGCGGTGCGCACGACCTTGGCCGGGTCGATGATGCCCTTCTCGAACATGTCGCCGTACTCGTCGTTCTGGGCGTCGTAGCCGAACGACAGCGCCGCGGCCCTCGAGCACCTTGCCGACCACGATCGAGCCTTCGACGCCGGCGTTCTCGGCGATCTGGCGGATCGGAGCCTGCAGCGCCTTGCTTGACGATGGCGATGCCGGCGTCCTGGTCGTCGTTGTCGCCCTTGGCGGTGATGGCCTGCGCGGCCTTCAGCAGCGCCACGCCGCCGCCCGGACACGATGCCTTCCTCGACCGCGGCGCGGGTGGCGTTGAGCGCGTCGTCGACGCGGTCCTTGCGCTCCTTCACCTCGACCTCGGTGGCGCCGCCGACCTTGATCACCGCAACGCCGCCGGCGAGCTTCGCCAGACGCTCCTGCAGCTTCTCCTTGTCGTAGTCGGAGGTGGTCTCCTCGATCTGCGCCTTGATCTGGGCGACGCGGGCCTCGATGTCCTTCTTCTTGCCGGCGCCGTCGATGATGGTGGTGTTGTCCTTGGTCGATGCGCACGCGCTTGGCGCGGCCGAGCATGTCGAGCGTGACGTTCTCGAGCTTGATGCCGAGGTCCTCGCTGATCACCTGGCCGTTGGTCAGGACGGCGATGTCCTCCAGCATGGCCTTGCGGCGATCGCCGAAGCCCGGAGCCTTCACGGCCGCGACCTTCAGGCCGCCGCGCAGCTTGTTGACGACCAGCGTCGCCAGCGCCTCGCCCTCGACCTCTTCGGCGATGATCAGCAGCGGCTTGCCGGTCTGCACCACGGCCTCGAGCACCGGCAGCAGCGGCTGCAGGCTCGGCGAGCTTCTTCTCGTGGATGAGGATGTAGGGCTCCTC
This sequence comes from uncultured Alphaproteobacteria bacterium, assembly GCA_963847435.1. Classification (GTDB taxonomy): domain Bacteria; phylum Pseudomonadota; class Alphaproteobacteria; order Rhizobiales; family Hyphomicrobiaceae; genus CAWJZR01. The sequence goes on from CAWJZR010000007.1 coordinate 45,592, forward strand.
CAGCTCGGCGATCATCTTGTCGGCGTTGGTGATGAAGTAGGGCGAGAGATAGCCGCGGTCGAACTGCATGCCCTCGACGACCTCGAGCTCGCTCTCGAGGCTCTTGGCCTCCTCGACCGTGATGACGCCCTCGTTGCCGACCTTCTGCATGGCCTCGGCGATCATGTCGCCGATCGCCTTCTCGCCGTTGGCGGCGATGGTGCCGACCTGGGCGATCTCGCCTGGTGTTCTTGACCTTCTTGGCGCGCTTCTGCGATCTCCTCGACCACCTGGGCCACGGCCTTGTCGATGCCGCGCTTCAGGTCCATCGGGTTCATGCCGGCGGCGACCGACTTCATGCCCTCGCGCACGATCGCCTGGGCGAGCACGCGTGGCGGTGGTGGTGCCGTCGCCGGCCATGTCGTTGGTCTTCTGGGCGACCTCGCGCACCATCTGCGCGCCCATGTTCTCGAACTTGTCCTCGAGCTCGATCTCCTTGGCGACGGTGACGCCGTCCTTGGTCGTGCGCGGCGCGCCGAAGGACTTCTCGATGATGACGTTGCGGCCCTTGGGGCCGAGCGTGACCTTGACGGCGTTGGCGAGGATGTCGACGCCGCGCAGCATGCGCTCGCGGGCATCGGCGGCGAATTTGACTTCCTTGGCAGCCATGATGGGTAAGCTCCTGAAACTTGAAACGGTGGCCTCTGAGCGATCGCGGGCAGTGCGAATGTCGGCAGCGTGTCGGAGCCCGCGTGCTCCCAGCGCCGATCGCTATGGGTCGTGCGACTACTTCTCGAGCACGCCCATGATGTCGCTCTCCTTCATGATCAGGAGCTCCTGGCCGTCGATCTTGACCTCGGTGCCCGACCACTTGCCGAACAGCACCTTGTCGCCCTTCTTCAGGTCGAGCGGCGACGATCTTGCCGGTCTCGTCGCGGGCGCCGGGGCCGACGGCGATGACCTCGCCCTGCTGGGGCTTCTCGGCGGCGGTGTCGGGAATGATGATGCCGCCGGCGGTCTTGGTCTCGCTGTCGACGCGCGCGACGACGACGCGGTCGTGCAGGGGACGGAACTTCATGTGGTTGATTGCTCCAATTGCGAGGCTTGCGTCCGGACCTCGGACAACCGTGCGAGACGGTCGGCCTGAGATTCCTGAAAGAATGAGCTTGTTAGCACTCAAAATATTCGAGTGCCAAGCGATGGGTTGGTACGCCGGGAGGCCATCGCCTGTCAAGAAGCTCGTGGGGAGCCGTCTGGTATCGGAAATATGCGTTCACATCGCAACAATATCCGGCCCACCGGAGCTGTCTGACCTTGCTTAACTCCAACTCTCAAGTCAGATATGCGTTTGGTCGATGCCGGTGTTCAACTAGTAGAGGAATACGACGGCAATGTGTGACACATGCATTTCGCGAGAACGCCGCCGTTTTTTGTCCCTTGCCGGCCTCGGCATCACTGCCGCCGTCGGGATGGCCGTGGGCGCCGCACCCGCCAGAGCCGCCGGTCACGACGGCCCCCGCTCTACTATGACGCCGGATCAGGCGCTCAACGCACTGAAGGAGGGCAACCGGCGTTACGTCGAGAGCCCCCAGACGTGCACGGCGGATCTCGCCAAAGCGAGAGAAAGCGTTGCCCAGTCGCAAGCGCCATGGGCTGTCGTCGTGGGCTGCTCCGATAGCCGCGTACCGCCGGAGTTGCTGTTCGGCGGCCTCGGCCTCGGACAATTGTTTGTCGCCCGCAATGCTGGAAACCTGGTCGACACCGCGACGCTCGGCACCGTCGAATACGGCACATCTCAGCTCGGTGCTCCACTCGTGGTCGTGCTCGGCCACGAGCGCTGCGGAGCCGTCGCCGCTGCCTGCGATGTTGCGACGAAGCACACCAAACTGCCAGGTGCGATTGGCCCCATGGTCGAGCCGATCGTGCCCGTGGCCCTTGCCATGAAAGACAAGCCGGGCGACTTCATCGACAACACGGTTCGAGAGAGCGCCCGCCGGACCGCAGCCTTGCTGGCGAAGAACAGCACCATCCTCAGCGGTTTAGTTGCCGAAGGGCATCTGAAGATCGTCGCTGCCCGCTACGACCTCGACGATGGCACCGTCGAATATCTCGCCGCTTAGGAACGCTCGAGCGAAGCAAGGAGCGTCGCCAGTTCCACCGCGCTTTTGACGCCCATTTTTTCCAGAATCCGGGCCCGGTGGACCTCGACGGTCCGCATGGCAATGCCGAGGTCGTCGGCGATCACCTTGTTGAGCTTGCCGGCGAGTAACAGCCGCATCACGTCGCGCTCGCGTTGCGACAACGTCGCCAGCCGGTCGAGCCCGGACTGCCGCGACCGTTCGCGCTCGAAGCGCTCCTCCTCCACGGCCAGCGCGGCAATCAGCTTGTCGACCAGCGCGTTGCCGTCGAACGGCTTCTCTACGAAGTCGTAGACCCCCTTTTTCAGGGCCTCCACCGCCATCGGCACGTCGCCGTGCCCGGTCAGCACGATGCACGGGAGCTGCGATCCGGCAATCGCCAGCCGGTCGAACAGCTCCAGCCCTGACATTCCGCCCATGCGCATGTCGGTCAGCACGCATCCCCGAAACTGGCCGTCGAACCGGGATAGGAACTCCTCTGCGGACGCGAAGCCCTCTGCCCTCACGCCCCGCGACGCCAGCAGGAAAACCAGGGCCTCCCGCAGCGTCGCGTCATCGTCGACCACGTAAACGCGAGGGGCCGTCTCAGCCATCGCCATCGCTCCCAGCTTCTTCGAGCGTGAAAGTGAATTCCGCCCCGCCGCCCTCGGCCGGCTCGAAGCGCATATGACCGCCGTGCACCTCTATGATCGAACGGCAGATCGAAAGCCCCATCCCCATGCCGCCCGCTTTGGTCGACACGAACGGCGAGAACAAGTTCTGGGCCACCACCTCCGGCACGCCCGGTCCGGAGTTGCGCACTCGAACCTCGATCCGTCCAGCTCGTGGCGTCGCCTCCACGCGGACCCGCCGCCTCTCGACCGGCAGCCCTGCGACCGCCTCCATCGCATTGCGAATCAGGTTGACCAGCACATGCTCGATCAGAACTCGGTCCGCGCGCACCCGCGGCAACCCCGACTCGAGCGCAATTTCCAGATGCGCGTGGACCTTGCGCAATTCCGGCTCGAGCAGCGCGGCGGTTTCGGCTACCACGTCGCCAAGTTCGATTGGCTCCAGCCGCGGCTCGCTCTTCTTCACGAAATGATGCACGCGCCGGATGATACGGCCGGCATGCTCCGCCGAACGCCCGATGGCCTGCAGCGCCGGCTCGAAGTCCTCACGGGTCGGCCCTGCGCCCGCCAGCCGATTGAGTAGTCCCGTCTGGAAGCTCTGGATCGCTGCCAACGGCTGGTTGAGATCATGCGCCAGCAGCGTCGCCATCTCACCCATCGTGACGAGCCGGGCCGTGTGCTGTAGCCGGGCTGCCTGCTCGCGCTCGCGCTCCTGCGCCCGCTTACGCTCGGAAATATCGAGCACCGAGCCGATCCAGCCGCGATGCTGGCCTTGCCGATCCATCAGCGGCTCATCGATGATAAGCACGTCGAACCGCGTACCGTCGCGATGCCGGTAGGCGAACTCATGACCGCTTGCCGCCGGACGCCCCGCCAGGATCTCGTCGTGCAACCGCTGAGTGCGCTCCAAATCCTCCGGCGCCCAGTACGGCATGGGCGGTTTCAATCCAATCAGCTCATCCGCCGTGTAGCCGACCATCCGGCAGAAAGCCGGGTTCACGTAAAGCAGTTGGCCTTCGATATCGCGCGCCCGCACCCCGACCATCGTCGAGTTTTCCAACGCGCGCCGGAACGCATGCTCGTCATCGAGCGCCTCTTCCGCCGCCCGCCGCCGCCTGAGCTGCCGTTCACGCGCCCACAACCCCGCCGCCGCAAAAACGCCCATCGCCACCATCGCGCCGACGAGCCCATTCTGCGCCAGGCTCGATTGCTCGCGATAGCTCACCACCGTGATCGACATATTCGTCATCGGCGGCCCGATTTGCACGCTGTAGGACGGGCTCGTCTCATCCGGCGCCACCCGTGAGCGGCTCGCCAACACGTTGCCGAACCCGTCCGCGAAGTGCACCGCCCGCCGCACTGCGATCCACCACGGAACATGCTCGTTGAGCAGCGCATCGAGCCCGAACGCCGCGACGACGTTGCCGAGCTTGCTTCCCTGATCGGTCAGCATAGGTACGACGAGCGCAACAGCGGACTGCCCATTGGCCAACCGGAACGGCGCGGTGAACGTGCCTCTCTCCGCCGACTTCAGCAGTGGGTCCGCGGCCTGCAGCACGGCGCGCGGCGGTGGCTCGGACATCGGGGTGTGCGGCGGCACCGAGGCGACGATGGCGCGCGACGCGTCGAGCCAGACGATATCGACGAGTTCGCGATTGATCGCCACGAGCTGGCGCGCCTGGGAGGCGAACTGCTCTGCCTGCAGGTCGCCTTTGACGAGGTCGGCCGCGAACCGCTCCAGCCGGTCGCGCTCGCTCGTGAACTGGAACTGCATCGCCTGCTCGACCCACAGCGCGTCACGGATCAGCTCCTCGCGCTGCGTCTTGCGCTCGTCCTTGTCGGTGAACCACAACAGCACCCCGAGCAGGCAGAAGATCGCCAGGATCGCCAGCAGCGGCGACAACGCAACCGCCGCCGAGGCCAGCGCTCCCGCCCGTGCCGGCCACAACCGCGCACGTTCTTCGCCCGTGGCCGCGCGGAAGTAGACGCCGGTCAACCCTGCCGCAAGCTTCCCTTGCCCGAACTTCAGTTCGCATCTCCTGGTCCGTGCGCGAAAGTCCGCCCGCACGGCCGCGCTGAATGATGGATATACGGAAAACCACAATAGCGCGCCCGCGAGCCCTCCTCCATAACGCTTGTGATGGCTTGAGCCCTGCTGACGAACGCTGAATCCGTCAGCAGACCCGCTTCCCACCCGGTCGCCACGAACCAGGACGGAAGCCAACATCACGAGTGCCAGGATCGCCGACGGATGCGCACTACGCGGCGCAGCCTTCCGTCCTGAACGCACCGATTATCCGGCGTCCCCACGACGTCGGGTCGCAAGCTAAGCCATTGAATTTGAGAAGACCACTGGAGGGGACGATGAATAAACTTTTCGCAGCGCTGGCGCTGGCCGGTGCGGTGAGTTCTTGCCTCACTGTCGAGCACGATGGCCCAGGCCCAAGACGCCATTGTAATCAAGTTCAGTCACGTCGTGGCGCCGGACACGCCGAAGGGCAAGGGCGCGGAGAAGTTCAAGGAACTCGCGGCGAAGTACACCGACGGCAAGGTCAAGGTCGAGGTCTACCCGAACTCGCAGCTCTACAAGGATAAGGAGGAGCTGGAGGCTCTGCAGCTCGGCGCCGTGCATATGCTGGCGCCTTCGCTCGCCAAGTTCGGACCGCTCGGGGCCAAAGAGTTCGAGGCGTTCGACCTGCCCTTCATCTTCCAGGACAAGGCCGCGCTGCGGAAAGTCACCGAAGGCCCCGTCGGCAAGGAATTGCTGGGTAAGCTGGCGTCGAAAGGCATCATCGGCCTCGCTTACTGGGACAATGGCTTCAAAATCATGTCGGCCAAGAGGCCGCTGAAGTCGCCCGACGACATGCTCGGCCTCAAGATGCGTATCCAGTCGTCGAAAGTGCTGGAAGCGCAGATGAAGGCGTTCGGCGCCGTGCCGCAGGTCATGGCCTTCTCGGAGGTTTACCAAGCCCTCCAGACAGGCGTCGTCGATGGCACCGAGAACCCGCCATCCAACATGTACACTCAGAAGATGCACGAGGTGCAGTCCGACGCAACGCTGACCAACCACGGCTATCTCGGATACGCGGTGATCGTGAACAAGGCGTTTTGGGATGGCCTTCCGGCTCCTGTCCGCGCTGGTCTGGAGCGGGCCATGACCGAGGCGACCGCCTACGCCAACGACATCGCCCAATCCGAAAACGACGGCGCCATGGAAGCGATGGTCAAGTCGGGCAAGACGAAGTTCTACAAGCCCACCGACGCCGAGCGCAAAGCCTGGATCGACGCGGCCCGCCCCGTTCACAAGGAGGTCGCCGGCCGCATTGGCAAAGATCTGCTGTCCGCCATCTACGCGGCTACAGGCTCTGATCTCGGCAAGTGATGCCGATTACCCCGGCGTCGAAGGCGCCGGGGCTTCCTCGCCTCGTGAATAATTAGATCCCATCGGGCCAGTCGACGATATTCCGGTGACGCCGTGTCAGGCTCATCGAGGAAATCGGCGGACTTCAATGAGAGAGCCCAAGGGACGCTAGGGAGAGTTATCTCATGCATGGGCTGCCCTCGCTCGTGCTCGACAGCCCCTTGATCGCCATGGTGATCTGGGCGGCTATTTTGATCGGCCTCGCCGCCGTTCTGCCGAGCACGAAAATCCTCAACCACATAGAAGAATTCATCATTGCCGCCTTGATGGGTGCGGCCACCCTGCTGATCTTCGTCGCTGTGGCCCAGCGCTACAGTATGAGCATGGCGATTTCGCTGGCCAACTGGGGCAAGGCGCAGGGCTTCGACTGGCTGTTCCAAACTTGCCGCTCACTATTCATCTTTCTAAAAAGCTTCAGCTTCACCTGGGCGCAGGAACTCTGCATCTACATGTTCGTGTGGATGGCCAAGTTCGGTGCCGCCTTCGGTGTCCGCCAGGGCATCCACGTCGGCGTTGACGTCGCATTGGCCCGCCTCACCACTGCCTCCAAGCACTGGGTCGTTCTGTTCGGTCTCGGCTGCGGAGCCCTTTTCACATTCATCGTCGGCTCGCTGGGCGCCCGTTTCGTCTGGCACATCGCGCACACCGAGCAGACCTCGGCCGACCTCGAGTTGCCGATGTGGCTGGTCTATCTCGCCGTGCCCCTCGGCTCCTATCTGATGTCCTTCCGCTTCCTCCAGGTCGCTTGGAGCTTTGCCCGCACGGGTGAGCTTCCCCATCACGATCACGGCCACGTCGAAGGCCTCGACGACGAAACGATCACCGTTCCGGGCCCCGCCCAGATCCTGGAGGGCAAGCAATGAGTTCGTTGAACCCGACCCTCGCCGTCGGCGGCCCTTCTCGCGCACCGCGCGAAGGCTCGAGCCTTACCGGCATTCTGCTAATTCTGCTCCCCGCCTCACTCGTGATGGTGTGCCTCCTCAGCAAGCTCGGCTATTTGCCGCTGGGCGCCGGCGCGCGCATCGGTCTCATCTTCGGGCTGCTCGTCGCGATGATGCTGACCGGCATGCCGATCTCGATTGCGCTCGGCCTTACCGTGCTCACCTTCCTGTTCACGTTGACCGAGGTTCCAATCGACTCGGTCGCCCTGAAGCTGTTCACCGGCATTGAGAAGTTCGAGATCATGGCGATCCCGTTCTTCATCCTCGCCGGCAACTTCCTCACCCACGGCGGCGTGGCGAAACGTATGATCACGTTTGCCTCCGCCATGGTCGGCCACTGGTATGGTGGCCTCGGTCTCGCCGGCGTTCTCGCATGCGCTCTCTTCGCGGCAATCTCCGGCTCCTCTCCCGCTACCGTCGTCGCAATCGGCTCGATCATCCTGCCGGCCATGGTCAAGCAGGGCTTTCCAAACCGCTTCGGCGCAGGCGTCATCACCACCTCGGGCGCCCTCGGCATCCTCATACCGCCGTCGATCGTGATGGTGATGTACGCGGTCGCCACCTCCGGCATGATCGTCGCAGGCCCCAACGGCGAGAAGGTCGGCTCGGCTTCCGTCGGCGCCCTCTTCATGGCGGGCGTCGTGCCGGGTCTGATCCTCGCGACACTGCTCGGCGTCACCACTTGGTATCGCGCCTGGAAGAATGATTACCCGCGCCTACCCAAGGCAACCTGGGCCCAGCGCCTTGCTGCCTTGCAGCGGTCGTTCTGGGGCCTGTTCCTGATCGTGATCGTGATGGGCGGCATCTACACCGGTGCCTTCACACCGACAGAAGCCGCCGCCATGGCCGCGGTCTACGCCTTTATCATCGCGGTGTTCGTCTACAAGGATCTGAAGCTCTCCGACGTGCCACGCGTGCTGCTGCAGTCGGCCTCGATGTCGGCGATGCTGCTCTACATCATCACCAACGCCGTGCTGTTCTCGTTCCTGATGACACACGAGAACATCCCGCAGGCGATGGCGGCGTGGATCACCGGAACCGGCCTCAACTGGGTCGCCTTCCTGTTCGTGGTCAACATCCTGCTGCTGCTCGCCGGCAACGTGATGGAGCCGTCCTCGATCGTGCTGATCATGGCGCCCATCCTGTTCCCCGTGGCGGTCAAGCTCGGCATCGACCCTGTGCACTTCGGCATCATGATGGTGGTCAATATGGAGGTCGGCATGTGCCACCCGCCGGTCGGCCTCAATCTCTACGTCGCCTCGGGCATTACCAAGATGGGCATCACGGAGCTGACCATCGCGGTCTGGCCCTGGCTGCTGACGATGCTTTGCTTCCTCGTCGCGGTCACCTACGTGCCCGAGCTGTCGCTTTGGCTGCCGCGCCTTCTCGGGATGCTGTGAGCTTCGGATGCGGCCGGCTCGTCCGGTCGCATCTGCCTTTACGAATTTTTCTTTGCCGCAACACGTTGGAAGAGCGTGGCAACGCTCCTCCAAAAGTGCACAATTGACAAATTGCCGCATCATGCAAGCTCGAGGATGCCCCCCATGCAAGACGATTTCGCCAATGAAAGCGCAGCCGAGGTGCAGGAGTGGTCGGAAGCAATCTCTTCGGTGATTGCGTTCGAAGGCACGCATCGTGCCGACGAGGTTCTCGCCAAGGCTGTCGAAACCGCCCGTCGCTCCGGCGCGCGCATCCCCTTCGCGGCCAATACGGCCTACATGAACACCATCACGCCCGATGAGGAGCCGCCACATCCCGGCATCCGCAAGATCGAGCAGAAGATCCGCGCCGCCGTCCGCTGGAACGCCGCAGCCATCGTATTGAAAGCAAACAAGGAAAGCTCAGAGCTCGGAGGCCACATCGCCTCCTTCCAATCCGCCGCCACCCTCTACGACACCGGCTTCCAGCATTTCTGGCACGGCGCGGACGACCCGGCCCACGGCGGCGACCTGATCTATTTCCAGGGCCATTCCGCGCCCGGCATCTATGCCCGCGCCTTCCTGGAGGGCCGCCTCACCGAGGAACAGCTTCTGAACTTCCGGCAGGAGACCGACGGTAAGGGCATCTCCTCCTATCCCCACCCCTGGCTGATGCCCAACTTCTGGCAATTCCCCACCGTCTCGATGGGCTTGGGCCCCATGATGGCGATCTATCAGGCCCGCTTCCTCAAGTACCTGCATCACCGCGGCTTCGCCGATACCGAGAACCGCCATGTCTGGGTGTTCTGCGGCGACGGCGAGATGGATGAGCCAGAAAGCCTCGGCGCCATTTCACTCGCCGGTCGCGAGAAGCTCGACAACCTCATCTTCGTCATCAACTGCAACTTGCAGAAGCTCGACGGCCCCGTCCGCGGCAACGGCAAGATCATCCAGGAACTGGAGGGCGACTTCCGCGGCTCCGGCTGGAACGTCATCAAGCTCGTCTGGGGCTCCGGCTGGGACGAACTGCTTTCCAACGACACCACCGGCCGCCTACGCCAGCTCATGGAAGAGTGCGTCGACGGCGAATACCAGGTCTTCAAGGCCCGCGACGGCGCCTACATCCGCGAAAAGTTCTTCGGCCGCTATCCAGAGACAGCGGCCATGGTCGCAGACTGGCCGGATGAGAAGATCTGGAAGCTGACGCGGGGCGGCCATGACCCCTTGAAGATTTACGCCGCTTATAAGGCCGCCGTCGAGAACAAGGGCAGGCCGACGGTCATCCTGGCAAAAACGGTCAAGGGCTATGGGATGGGCGAGGCCGGCGAAGGTCAGATGATCGCGCACCAGGCCAAGAAGATGGGCGAGCATGCGCTCCGCGGCTTCCGCGACCGCTTCAACATCCCGATTGACGACGAACAGCTGAAGAGCATGCCCTTCATCAAGTTCGCCGAGGGTTCGGAGGAAATGAAATACCTGCGCGAGCACCGCAAGGCGCTCGGCGGCGCCCTCCCCAACCGGCGCGCAAAAAGCGATGTCCAGCTCGTCGTGCCTCCACTTTCTGAGTTCGAGGCGCAGCTCAAATCATCGGGCGAGCGCGAGATCTCGACCACGATGGCGTTCGTGCAAATGCTGACCAAGCTGATGCGCGACAAGAGCCTCGGAAAGCGCATCGTGCCGATCGTCCCCGACGAGAGCCGCACCTTCGGCATGGAGGGCATGTTCCGTCAGTTCGGCATCTTCTCCCAGGTCGGCCAGCTCTATCGTCCGCAAGATGCCGAGCAGCTGATGTACTACAAGGAGGACAAGAACGGGCAGGTGCTCGAGGAAGGCATCAACGAAGCGGGCGCCATGTCCGCCTGGATCGCCGCCGCCACCTCGTACTCGGTGTCGAACCAGCCGATGATCCCGTTCTACGTCTACTACTCGATGTTCGGTTTCCAGCGCACCGGCGACCTCGCCTGGGCTGCCGGCGACATGCGCGCCCGCGGCTTCCTCGTCGGCGGCACCTCCGGCCGCACGACGTTGAACGGCGAAGGCCTGCAGCACGAGGACGGCCACAGCCATATCCTCTCCGCCACGATCCCGAACTGCGTCTCCTACGATCCGACGTTCTCATACGAGGTGGCGGTCATCGTTCGTGATGGCCTACGCCGCATGATCGCCGAACAGGAGGACGTGTTCTATTACTTGACCCTGCTCAATGAAAATTATCCCCACCCCGCCATGCCAGCCGGTGCCGAGGAAGGCATCGTCAAGGGTATGTATCTGTTGAAGGGAGCACCCGCGGAGGCCAAGGGCCATCGCGTTCAGCTCCTCGGCTGCGGCGCCATCCTGCGCGAGATCATCGCGGGTGCCGAGCTTCTGGAGAAGGATTTCGGCGTCCACGCCGACATCTGGAGCGTGACGAGCTTCACCGAGCTCGCCCGCGAGGCGCAGGAGTGCGAGCGCTGGAACTTGCTCCACCCGCTCGAGCAACCGCGCGTGCCCTATATCACGTCCCAGCTCGCGTCCCGCGGCGAGGCCCCGGTCATCGCCTCCACCGACTACATGAAGCTGTTCGCCGAGCAGATCCGGCCCTTTGCCGGCCGCAACATCTATCGCGTCCTCGGCACCGACGGCTTCGGCCGCTCCGACTATCGCCGCAAACTGCGCAGCCACTTCGAGGTCGACCGCCACTTCGTCGCCGCGTCCGCCCTCAAAGCACTAGCTGACGAAAACAAGGTCCCCTCCACCAAGGTCGCCGAGGCCATCGCGAAGTACGGGATCAACCCTGAAAAGCCGAGCCCCGCAAAGGCGTGATTCCTGCCGCGAGGGTCTCCCCGGCCCTCGCATTTTTCTCCCCGCTCCTCCCCCCGACCGTGGGTGCAACGCCCATCAAGACCCGGAGATTTCTCCCATGACCACCGTGACCGTCCCCGATATCGGCGACTTTAAAAATATTCCTGTCATCGAAATCCACGTGAAGCCGGGCGACACCATCAACGCCGACGATCCGCTCATTACGCTCGAAAGCGACAAGGCGACGATGGAAGTCCCGGCCCCTGAAGCCGGTAAGATTTCCGAGATCCTGGTCAAGATCGGCGACAAGGTCTCGATGGGCTCGGCGATCGTCAAGCTGGACGGTGCCGGCGCATCCGCAACCGCATCCAATGGCGCGATCAAGACCGCAGCCTCGGATGCCGACAAAGAGGAGCGCTCCGCCGGCAAGCCCGACGCCCCTTCCTCCGGCCCAGCGCCCGCAGCCACTTCCGGAACTGCAGCCACCTCCGGGACTTATGAACGCCCGCCCACGTCGAAACCGCCACTCGTCTCCGATTTCGGCGGCGTCCACGCCAGCCCTGCCGTCCGCCGCCTCGCTCGCGAACTGGACATCGACCTCACCAAGGTCAGAGGCACCGGTGAAAAAGGCCGTATCACGAAGGAAGACGTCAAGAAAACCCTCGGCAGCGGCACCGGTGGCGCACCTGCTACCGGCGGCGCAGGCATTCCGGAAATTCCGGCTCAAGACTTCTCCAAATTCGGTCCCATCGAGACGAAGCCGCTGTCACGCCTCAAGAAGCTGTCCGGCCCGCACCTGCACCGCGCCTGGCTGAACATCCCCCATGTCACCCACACCGATGAAGCGGACATCACGGAGCTCGAGACCTACCGCAAGATGCTCGACGGCGCGGCCAAGGACAAAGGCTATCGCGTCACCATGCTCGCCTTCCTGATGAAGGCCTCAGTTGTCGCGCTGAAAGAACACCCGGAGTTCAACGCATCTCTCAGTCCCGAGAAAGACGCGCTGATTTACAAGAAATATTACCACATCGGCGTTGCCGTCGACACGCCCGACGGCTTGGTCGTTCCCGTCATTAAGGACGTCGACCGCAAGGGCATCCTGGAGCTTAGCCAGGAACTCGGCGCCGTCTCCAAGAAGATGCGCGACGGCAAAATCTCACCCGCCGATATATCGGGCGCAACATTCTCGATCTCCTCCCTCGGCGGCATCGGCGGCACCAACTTCACGCCCATCGTCAATGCGCCGGAATTGGCCATCCTCGGCGTCGTCCGCTCGACCATGAAACCGGTCTGGGACGGCAAGGAGTTCAAACCGCGGCTCATGCTTCCGCTCTGTCTCTCCTACGATCACCGCGTTATCGACGGTGCGTTGGCGGCCCGCTTCACGAAGCGGTTGGCCGACATCCTCGGCGACGTACGCCAACTGGTGCTGTGATCGAGCGGAGGACATGAGGCTATGAGCAAAGAGATCCGCGTCCCCGACATCGGCGACTTCAAGAACGTCCCCGTGATCGAGATCCACGTTAAGCCCGGCGATACGATCAAGGCCGAGGACCCGCTCGTAACGCTGGAAAGCGACAAGGCGACGATGGAGGTGCCTGCGCCCGAGGCGGGCACGGTCGCCGAGGTCAAGATCAAGGTCGGCGACAAAGTCAGTGAGGGCAGCGTCATCGTCACGCTGGACGCGGCCGGTGCCACCGCCGCACCCACCGCCACGTCCACTTCCGCCCCGTCCGCTCCGCCGAAACAGGCGACGCCAGCGCCCACCGCAGCCAAACATTCCGGCAGCGCCGATCTCGATTGTGAGGTTCTCGTCATCGGCGCCGGACCCGGCGGCTATTCGGCCGCCTTCCGCGCCGCCGACCTTGGCAAGAAAGTCGTTCTCGTCGAGCGCTACCCCACTCTCGGCGGCGTCTGCCTCAACGTCGGCTGCATTCCCTCCAAGGCGCTGCTCCACGTTGCCGCGATCATGGACGAGGCGGCGACACTTGGCGCCCACGGCATCGTCTATGAAAAGCCGAAGATTTCGCTCGAGCTGCTGCGAGGCCATAAGGACAAGGTCGTCGCCAAACTGACCGGCGGCCTCGCTGGCATGGCTAAGGCACGCAAGGTCACGGTCGTGCAGGGCAGCGGCCGCTTCCTCGATCCACATCACCTCAGCGTCGCAATGTCGGACGGCTCCTCCGGCTCCAAGACCGTGCGCTTCGCCAACGCCATCATTGCGGCAGGCTCGGAAGCGGTGAAGCTTCCTTTCATCCCTGACGATCCCCGCATCGTCGACAGCACCGGCGCGCTCGAACTGCGCAAGATCCCCGGCAAGCTGCTCGTTGTCGGTGGCGGTATCATCGGCCTCGAGATGGCAACCGTTTATTCGACCCTCGGGACCCGCCTTGAGGTTGTCGAAATGCTCGACGGACTGATGCCGGGCGCCGATCGCGATCTCGTCAAGGTGTGGGAGAAGAAGAACGCTCCGCGCTTCGACAACATCATGCTGAAAACGAAGACGGTCGCTGTCGAAGCCAAGCCCGACGGCATCTACGTCAGCTTCGAAGGCGAGGCCGCACCGAAGGACCCGCAGCGCTACGACATGGTGCTCGTCGCCGTAGGCCGCTCGCCCAACGGCCGGCTCATTGATGCTGAAAAGGCCGGCGTCGCCGTGACCGAGCGCGGTTTCATCGAAGTCGACAAGCAGATGCGCACCAACGTGCCGCACATCTTTGCCATCGGCGACGTCATCGGCCAGCCCATGCTTGCCCACAAGGCTGTGCATGAAGGGCATGTCGCCGCCGAGGTCGCGAGCGGACAAAAGAGCGTCTTCGACGCCCGCCAAATTCCGTCCGTTGCCTACACCGATCCGGAAATCGCCTGGGCCGGCCTCACCGAGACCGAAGCAAAGGCGAAAGGCATCAAGTTCGCAAAGTCGATGTTTCCGTGGGCGGCCTCCGGCCGCGCCATCGCCAACGGTCGCGACGAAGGCTTCACCAAGCTGATCGTCGACGAAGCGACACACCGCATCATCGGCGGCGGCATCGTCGGCACACACGCGGGCGACCTCATCAGCGAGATCTGCCTCGCCGTAGAGATGGGCTGCGAGCCCGGCGACATCGGCCACACTATCCATCCGCATCCGACGTTGAGCGAGTCGATCGGGATGGCCGCCGAGGTCTTCGAAGGTACCTGCACCGACTTGCCGCCAATGAAGAAGAAGTAACATCCCTCTCCCCGTCCTCTACGGGGAGCGAGCCAGGGTGAGGGCAAAACCAGCTCCAGCGGGAGCGTCTTTCCCTCACCCCGGCCCTCTCCCCTTTCAAGAGCGGGGTATTGGGCGAGGAGGAAAAGGACCACGCCATGGAAGAAAAGCTGCGCCAAGCTGCGCTCGAGTACCACCGCCTGCCGACACCCGGCAAAATCTCGGTGACGCCGACCAAGGGATTGACCAACCAGCTCGACCTCTCCCTGGCCTACTCTCCGGGCGTCGCCTACGCCTGCCTCGCCATCAAGGACGACCCAGCCGAAGCAGCCACACTCACCTCGCGCTCCAATCTCGTCGGCGTCATCACCAATGGCACTGCGGTGCTCGGTCTCGGCGATATCGGCCCGCTCGCCGGCAAGCCGGTCATGGAAGGCAAGGCCTGCCTCTTCAAGAAGTTCGCCGGCATCGACGTGTTCGACATCGAGGTCGCTGAGCGCGATGCCGACAAGCTCGTCGAGGTCATCGTTGCGCTGGAGCCGACGTTCGGTGGCATCAACCTGGAGGACATCAAGGCCCCCGAGTGCTTCATCGTCGAGAAGAAGTGCCGCGAGCGCATGAAGATTCCGGTCTTTCACGACGATCAGCACGGCACCGCCATCATCGTCGCCGCCGCTATCCTCAACGCGCTGAAGCTCGTCGGCAAGGACATCGGCCAGGTCAAGTTCGCCGGCTCCGGAGCCGGCGCCGCGGCCCTCGCCTGCATCAACCTTCTCGTCAGCCTCGGCCTCAAGCGCGAGAACATCTTCATCTCGGACATCAAGGGCGTCGTCTACGAAGGACGCACCGAACTGATGGACGAGTACAAGGCCATTTATGCGCAGCCGACGTCCGCGCGCACGCTGGCCGAGATCCTGGTTGGAGCGGACATCTTCCTCGGCCTCTCCGCAGGCGGCATCCTGAAGCCCGAGATGCTGGAGGCGATGGCGCCGAAGCCGATCATCATGGCGCTCGCCAATCCGGAGCCGGAAATCCGTCCTGAGCTCGCAAAGCAAGTCCGGCCCGAGGCGATCATCTGCACAGGCCGCTCGGACTATCCGAACCAGGTCAACAACGTCCTCTGCTTCCCCTTCATTTTCCGCGGCGCGCTCGACGCCGGCGCCACCGGCATCACCGAGGAAATGAAACGCGCCGCCGTCAACGCCATCGCGGAATTGGCCCGCGCCGAATCCTCCGAGGTCGTCGCCAATGCCTACGGTGCCGAGGACTTGAGCTTCGGCCCGGACTATCTGATCCCGAGACCGTTCGACCCGCGTCTCATCGAGCGCATCGCCCCCGCCGTCGCCAAGGCCGCCGCCGACAGCGGCGTCGCAACCCGGCCAATTGCCGACCTCGAAGCCTATCGCGAGCAGCTTGCCCGCTTCGTCTACTATTCCGGCCCCAGCATGAAGCCGGTAGTCGACGCCGCCAAGCGCGAGAAAAAGCGGGTCATTTTCGCCGAGGGCGAGGACGAGCGCGTGCTGCGTGCCGCGCAAATCGTCGTCGATGAAGGCATCGCCTATCCCGTCTTGATCGGCCGTCCGCACGTCATCCAGGCCCGCATCGGATCGCTCGGTCTCCGCCTCAAATCCGGCACCGACATCGAGGTCGTGCATGGCGTCAGCCATCACCAGCATCAGGACGTCGAGCGAGAATACTACGAGCTGATGAAGCGCAAGGGCATCACCCTCGCCATGGCGCGCGAGGAGATGCGCGCCCGCACGACCTTGATCGCCGCCATGCACGTCCGCCGCGGCTATGCGGATGCGATGCTGTGCGGCGTACGCGGCACCTATGACGAGCACCTGCGCTACGTCCGCGACGCCATCGGCCCGCACACCGGCAATTCGACGCTCGCCGCCATGAACATGCTGATGCTGCCGGATCGGCAGCTCTTCATCTGCGACACCTACGTCAACCGCCAACCGAGCGTCGCCCAGGTCGTGGAGATGACACTGCTGGCTGCGGCGGAAGTACGCCGCTTCGGCCTGATCCCGTCCGTCGCCCTGCTTTCGCATTCCAGCTTCGGCAGCTCGGAAGACTGGGACGCCCAGACCATGCGCGAGGCGTACGCACGCATCACCGAGCTCGAGCCGGAGCTCGAGATCGATGGCGAGATGCGAGGCGACGCAGCGCTGTCGCGCGCCGTACTCCAAAAAGGTGATGCCGGATTCGCGTCTGAAGCGGGAAGCCAACCTGCTCATCATGCCGAGCGTCGACGCCGCCAACATTGCCTACAACCTCCTGAAGGTCGCTGCCGGCAACGGCATCACCGTAGGCCCGATCCTTCTCGGCACGGCGAAACCAGCCCACATCCTGGAACCGACAGCGAGCGTACGCCGTATTGTGAATATGACCGCGCTCGCCGCCGTGGAGGCCTCCGTTCGCGAGGAAGCCGAGCAGCAAGCAGTCCAATAACAACCAATAATTTCACTTCGCAAAGGGTAGGAGCGCTCAATGGCAAGCCCGACTGCGGCATCATCCGCACCCGCACACCACGGCCCCTGGTACAAGCACCTCTATGTGCAAGTTCTCTGTGCCATCGCCATCGGTGTGTTCCTTGGGCTGATCTCGCCCTCCAAGCCCGAGCTGACGCCGGCCTGGATCCCCGACTGGATGCGCATTACTCCCGGCTGGGCCGAGGCCATGAAGCCGTTCGGTGACGCGTTCGTCAAAGTCATCAAGATGCTGATCGCGCCGATCATCTTCTGCAGCGTCGTGCATGGCATCGCTAGCATGGGCGACCTGAAGAAGGTCGGGCGTGTCGGCATCAAGGCGCTCGTCTACTTCGAGCTGGTGACCACGCTGGCGCTCGCCGTCGGCCTCATCATCTCGAACGTATGGCAGCCCGGCGCGGGCATGAACATCGACCCGAACTCGCTCGACATCAAGTCCATCGCCAGCTACGCGGCCAAGGCCAAGGAGCAGTCGGTCGTTGGCCATCTCATGCACATCATCCCCGACACGGTGGTCGGCGCTTTCGCCGAGGGCGAGATACTGCAGGTGCTGTTCCTCGCGATCCTGTTTGCGATCGCTCTGCATCACCTCGGCAGCCGCGGCCACATGCTGCTCGGCCTCATCGACCAGGCCGCGCACACCTTCTTCGGTATCGTCGCCATCGTCATGCGCGCCGCGCCGATCGGCGCTTTCGGCGCCATGGCATTCACCATCGGCAAGTACGGCATCGCGACCCTGCTGTCGCTCGGCAAACTGATGGCCGCGTTCTACGCCACCTGCCTTATCTTCATTTTCGTCGTACTCGGCTCGATCGCCGCGCTGGCCGGTTTCAACATCTTCAAGTTCATCCGCTACATCAAGGAAGAGCTGTTGATCGTCCTCGGCACGTCGTCATCGGAGTCCGTGCTGCCGCGCATGATCGCCAAGATGGAAAATCTCGGCTGCGAAAAGTCCGTCGTCGGTCTCGTCATCCCGACCGGCTACTCGTTCAACCTCGACGGCACCTGCATCTACCTGACGATGGCCGCGCTGTTCCTCGCGCAGGCGACGAACACCGACCTGACGCTAACTCAGCAGCTCGGCATTCTCGGTATCTTGCTGCTGACGTCGAAAGGCGCGGCGGGCGTCACGGGATCGGGCTTCATCGTGCTGGCTGCAACGCTTGCTTCGGTCGGCACCATCCCCGTCGCCTCGATCGCGTTGATCCTCGGCGTCGACCGCTTCATGTCGGAAGCCCGCGCTCTCACCAACCTGATCGGCAACGGCGTCGCCACCGTCGTCGTTTCCCGTTGGGAGAACGCCGTCGACATGGCGCAGTTAACCCGTCATCTCAACCGCGAGACCGACGCCGAAGCCGATATGCCGGAGGAAGTGCTCGTTTCGCACGAGACTGGTATGCCCGAGCGGCGCTAGCTCAGCAGCCCCTGGCAACTCCGGCCGCGTCGAAGACGTGGCCGGAAAGCTGGCGCCCCTTCTTGCTGGCTAGATGCAGTGCGAGTGCCGCGATGTCCGGCTCGGACGTGAGGCACGCGCCGTTGCTGATCCCCGCAAGCGAGCGTGGCCCGATCGCGTTGATCCTCACCGCCTGATCGGCCCACTGACGCGCCTCTCCGCGCGTCATCGCCGCCAGCGCGGAGCGCATCACGCCCGTAATCGCCGCCTCGGCAGCCGTTTCCGGCTCAGGCATTAGCACGGCGTTGAGAACGAGGCCCGTGCCGAGAGTGAGCCGCATGCGGTTGGCGGCCACACGGGTGATCAGCGTCGCGGCTAGCAGCTTTTCGGACACCAGATCCTCGATGTCGTCTTCGCTGCTCCTGCCCCGCATGTCGGCCCTCGACACCGACACCAGATTGATGACGACATCCAACCCGCCGGCTGCCTTGGCAGCGCCTTGCGTAAATCGAACGGCCGCATCGCCGTCCGCGAACCGCTCAGTCACCAGCCGCAGGTCGCTCGCCGTCTCGGCGAGCAGCACCGCGAGCGTATCGATCTCCGGGCAGCTCTCGGGAGCCTGGATGACGAGGCTGGCCTTATGGTCGGCGAAAGCTCGGGCGACATCGACGCCCATCGCCGGCGTCAACCCGGTGATCATCACTCGGCTACCCGCAATCTCAGGGTGCACAGACACACCACGCTCCCCGGCAACCACGCTCATGAACATCGCGCTTGATCTCCCTCGGCGCCGGGTGTTTCGAGGTCTCGCCCGGCCGAACCCGATACCATCCCGATTCGACTAACGAGACCTAAATGGCTTGGAGATTCGGTCGCGCCTGCGGCTCAAAGGTAGCGCAATTGCGGCGCTCGGTCGCCCCGTTCTTCTGAGCCGACGCGATCCGCAGTAAGCTTGCGCCTTCCAGATTCCGGAGTTCCCATGACCACGCGCGAGATGAACCCCAACGAGCTCGAAAGCTTTTGGCTGCCGTTCACGGCGAACCGCGCTTTCCGCGCTTCGCCGCGCCTCATCGCATCCGCCCACGGGATGCATTTGACGACGCCGGACGGCCGCAACGTCATCGACGCCACTTCCGGTCTCTATTGCGTCAACGCCGGCCACTGCCGGGAGCCGATCGTGAAGGCGATCCAGGCCGCAGCCGCTCGTCTCGACTACGCCCCAAGCTTCCAGTTCGCCCACCCGCAGGTGTTCGAGCTGTCCTCGCGACTGGCACTTCTCGCCCCCGGCGACCTCGACCACGTCTTCCTCGCCAATTCAGGCAGCGAAGCCGTCGACACCGCGATGAAGATCGCGCTCGCCTACCACCGCTCGAAAAACGAAGGCCACCGCACGCGGTTCATCGGTCGCGAGCGCGGCTATCACGGCGTCGGCTTCGGTGGCATGTCGGTGGGCGGCATCCTCAACAACCGCAAGGCCTTCGGCACGCTGCTGCCGCACGTCGATCATCTTGCGACCACCTATAATCGCGACAAACAGGCCTTCTCGATCGGCGAGCCGGAATGGGGGGCAGAGCTTGCCGACGAGTTGCTGCGCCTCATCTCGCTGCACGGCGCCGAAACCATTGCCGCCGTCGTCGTGGAGCCGGTCGCCGGGTCCACGGGTTGCATCGCCCCGCCCAAAGGCTACCTCGACCGCCTGCACAAAATTACGAGCGACCACGGCATCCTGCTCATTTTCGACGAGGTGATTACCGCCTTCG
Organism: uncultured Alphaproteobacteria bacterium; assembly: GCA_963847435.1. Lineage (GTDB taxonomy): Bacteria > Pseudomonadota > Alphaproteobacteria > Rhizobiales > Hyphomicrobiaceae > CAWJZR01. Next base: position 65,722 of record CAWJZR010000007.1, read on the forward strand.
GACGCCTCGGCCACGCCTTCGCTGCCGAGCGATACGGCGTCGTCCCGGACATGATCTGCTTCGCCAAGGGCGTCACCAACGGCGCCGTGCCGCTGTCAGGCGTCTTGGTTCGCGACCCGCTGTATCAGGGCCTCATGACCGGCCCCGACCACGCGATCGAGCTCTTCCACGGCTACACCTACTCGGGCCACCCGCTCGGCGTCGCGGCCGCGCTCGCCACCCTGGACGTCTACCGCGACGAGGGCTTGTTCGAGCGAGCCCGCGACTTGGAGGCCGAATTCGCCGAGCTGATGTTGAGCCTGAAGGGCGCGCCCGGCGTCGAAGACATCCGTCCGGTTGGCCTGATGTGCGGCATCGACATCGCTCCCCTGGCGGGCGCACCCGGCAAACGCGGCCTCGCAATCACCGAGCATGCCTTCCGCAAGCTCGACATGTATATCCGTGTCGGTGGCGATACCATCATCGTCGCCCCACCGCTCATTGCCACGTCCGACGATCTGGCACTGATCCGCGACAATATCCGGCACCTGTTGCAGGAACTGCTCTAGATCACTGGGCAAGGTGCCCAAACACCACGTCGTGCCGACTCAAACTCCGCGCAACACGCGATTTCCTGTCCAAAACTGGTCGGACGGAATTGCGCCGATACGATTCCCTGGAAAAGCTGTTGTGACAACGAATCGGAGCTTGTCGCAGCCATGGCCGACATCACGTCTCACGATATCCCGCTCTCCGCTGACGGGAAACCGCGCCGCCACTTGAGCGAAACTCTGGTGATGGCGGCAATGTGCGTCGTCACCGTCGCATTTGGCGCTGCCCTCTATATGCAGGTCGGCCTGACGCTGTGGCTGACCTTCATAGCAGCACTCTCGCTGTACGTCACATTGCTCACGCTGCACGCTCTCGTGCGGCGTAGCGACATAGTCGAGTCCCTGAATTCCGAGATCCGCCGCCTCGAGGTCGAGATTGCACGGATTACCGGTCAGAACCCTGCCCACTCTGCCGTTCAAAACCGCAACTCTCATGTGGCCTCTCGTGCACCGGTGCCGCCTCCGCTGACGCCGGCGAAGCCTGTTCCCCCCGTCGCGGCCTCCGCGCCGCCTTCGCCTCCCGGGACTGAAAAGCGCCCGCCGGAAGCACGGCACGCCGATCAGCACCCGCAGGCGACACACGCACGCCAGACCAGCGAGGTACTCCCGGCCGCTCCACAGGCAGCTGCACCCGCAGCCCCGACGCCACCGCTTCGCCCGCAAGCGCCTGCGTCCGAGGCCCCCGCGTCGCCTGCATTCGCAAGGCCAGCCAGTCCTCCGCCGCCGGTTCCGGCACACGAGCCCTGGTCCTTCCGTCCCGCCGATCCCCACCTCGCCCCCGCTCATGGCGATCTGCCGCCGCCGATCCCACTGAAAGTGGACCCGGCCATCGACCGCATCGCCGCCAGCATCCGCTCGGCCGAGCCGCCCGCGCTTGAACGCCCGGCACCGGCGCTCGATCGTCCGGTTGTTACGGCCGCCTCTTCGATCCGCGACGCCGATGTCGAAGTCATCCAGGGCCTCATCAAGAAGCTCGCCGACGAGGTCAACGCCGCCGAAGCTGCTCCGCAGCAGTCGGGAGCCACGAAGCTGACCGAAGCGGCCATCGAAACCTCGCTGGAGGCCCTGCGCGCCACTGCCGACACCATGCGCGACAGCTCGACGTCCGCAAAGCCTCAGCAGCAGGCTGCGCACCGCGCGGCCGAAGCGCCGGTGCGGTACTCGCCGCCGCCTATGCCGGGTTCGAATATGGAGAACCCGCCGCCATTGAGCGACCTAGCCCCATGGCCGGCTCCAATCTCGACGTCGCGTCAGACCCAGGCACGTATCAGCGCACTCTCGGAGGCCATCTCCGCTCGCCGTGCCGATGTCTTACTGGAGCCGATCCTCGGCCTCGAGGACCAGCGTCCGGCACATTACGAGGTGCTACTCCGCCTCAAGTCGGCATCTGGCGCGCCGTTGGAATCTGAGAGTCTGATCGAAGAGTTGCGCGAAACGGGTCTGCTGCCGATGCTCGACTGCACCCGCATCGCCCGCGTAGCCGATGTCGCCCGTCGTCTCGCGGACCGCAGTCAGGGCAAGGCCGTGTTCTCCGAGTTCTCCAGCGAGTCATTGGCCGACGATCAGTTCCTCAACGATTTCGCCAACGCGTACCACGAGCGCGATACCTTCGCCGGCCAGCTCGTCCTGACCTTCACGCAAGCAGAGATCCGCGCACTTGCCACTCGTGAGTGGGCGACGCTGGAGGACATGCGTGACCTCGGCTTCCGCTTCGCGCTGCAATCCATCACCGACCTCGACATGGATTTCGAGCAGTTGCGGACCCGCGGCTTCGGGTTCGTGAAGCTCGATGCCGATGTGTTCCTGGAAGGTCTGCCGGCGACCGGCGGCACCGTCCCGGCACAAGATATCTGCCGTTACCTTGCCCGACTCGGGCTGACGCTGATCGTCGGCAAAATCGACGACGAAGCCAAGTTCGCCCGCATTTTCGGCTTTGGCGCTCTGTTCGGGCAGGGTCAGTTGTTTGGTGGGCCACGCCTGGTCAAGCCGGAAGCCGCAGCGGCCGCCCGTCCGCGTCCGTCAGCGCACGCCGCCGCATGATCGACCGTGGCGCGCTGTAATGGTTCATGAGCTTGAGTGTTGTCCGGCAGGCCGCTACTAAACGGCATGCTGGACAACACTCCCCCATCCCGATCGTCTCCTCCATTGCTCCCTTGAGTCAGGATAAGTGCGCCTGGCTCGTCGACATTTGGGGCGTGATGCACAACGGCGTGGCTCCCTTCGCAACCGCTGTCGAGGCTTGCCACCGCTTCCGCGACAGCGGCGGCACGATTGTGCTCCTGTCCAATGCCCCACGTCCTCACACCAGCGTCGCCGAAGCGCTGGACAGGATCGGCGTGCCGCGCACCGCCTGGGATGCGATCGTCAGCTCCGGCGACGTCTCACGCGGCCTCATCGCACAGCTTGGCGACACGCCGGTCTTCCATATCGGTCCCGAGCGCGACCTTCCGTTGTTCGACGGACTGGGAACGCGGCTCGTCGCCGAGAAAGATGCCCGCGCCATCGTGTGCACCGGCCTCTGGGATGACGCCACCGAGACGCCAGCCGACTACACAGCGCAGTTGGCCGGCCTCGCCGCTCGCAAGCTGCCGATGATCTGCGCCAACCCGGATATCAAGGTGGAGCGCGGCAACAAGATCATCTACTGCGCCGGCGCTATTGCCGCCGCGTATGAGGAGATCGGCGGAGCCGTCGAATACGCCGGCAAGCCTTACCTCCCGGTCTACGTTGCTACCTTCGAGCTGCTCGGCAAACTTCGCGGCAAAGCCGTTTCTACCGCTGAAGCGCTAGCCATCGGCGATGGCCTTAACACCGACATCAAGGGCGCCCACGCCGCGGGAGTCAATTCCGTCTACATCGCCAGCGCCGTAAACATGGCCTCCGGCACCTCACTCAATTCCGCAACGCTGACCGAGCTTTTCAGCGGCCGTCCTGAACGCCCGCTAGCCGCAATGACTAACCTCGCGTGGTGAGATAGCCGGAGCCACGCTGCATGCGCATCCTGATCCTCGGAGCCTACGGCCTGATCGGGCAGACCGTTGCAGACCGCCTTGCCGCCGCCGGCCACGAGATCGTCGGAATGGGCCGCTCGGTTGAGGCCGCGCGCCTCCGCCGTCCCAACATGACGTGGATCGCCGCCGACATTGCCAAGCTGGTAAAGCCCGAAAGCTGGCAACCCCACCTCGCCCGCATCGATGCCGTGGTGAACTGCGCCGGCGCCCTGCAGGACGGCGCCCGCGATAACGTCCGAGCGTTGCAGGTAACCGCGATGCTTGCGCTATACGCCGCCTGTAAAGCTCATGGCCCCACGCGCATAATTCAAATCTCCGCCGCCGGCGCATCCAGCGCTGCCCCGACCGAGTTCATGCGCACCAAGGCCGAGGCCGACGCAGCCCTGATGGCGAGCGGTCTCGATTGGTTGATCCTCCGACCCGGCCTCGTCATCTCGCCCGTCTCCTACGGCGCGACCGGCCTGTTGCGCGCCCTCGCAAGCATCCCGCGCATCACGCCCCTCATGTCCAGCAGCGCCCGAATTCAATGCGTCCACGTCGATGACGTGGCCTACGCGGTGCTCGCGGGCATCGAACACCGCGCCAAGCACGGCTGCTACGACCTCGTCGAGGACGAGGCGCACAGCCTCGCCGCCGTCGTCGCCGCCTTTCGCGCTTGGCTCGGCGAACCGCCCGCCCGCACGCTTGTTGTACCGCGCTGGCTGGGACGAATCGCCTTCCTTGCCGGCGACGCACTCGGCCTGCTCGGTTGGCGCCCGCCGGTTCGCACGACCGCGCTCGCGTCCCTGGAAGCCGGCATCACGGGCGACCCCAAACCCTGGATCGGCATCACCGGGCGACATCTCACGCCACTGGCCGAAATACTTCGCCGCGTTCCCGCTGGCGCGCAGGAGCGCTGGTTCGCGAGCATGTGGCTGCTGAAACCTGTCATCGTCGGCACGCTCGCCCTGTTCTGGATCGTCTCTGGCTGGGTAGGTCTGGCGCGCCTCGGCGCGGCGGCAGGACTCCTCGCCGAGCGGGGAGCACACTCGGGTCTCGCCACGGCTGTCGTCGCCATCGCCGCCGTTGTCGACATCGCCCTCGGTTTCGGCGCACTCGTCCAGCGAACGCACAAGCTCGCCCTCCTCGGCATGATCGCGACCACCGCCGCCTACCTCGCCGGCGGCACGCTGCTCGCGCCCGAGTTGTGGCTCGACCCGCTCGGCGTCTACGTGAAGACCATCCCCGCCGCCATCCTCGCCCTCGTCGCTCTCGCCATCGCCGAGGAGCGCTGATGCTCGCCTACGAGATCACCAAGTGGCTGCATCTCTTGGGGGCCACCGTGCTCCTGGGCACTGGCGCCGGGATCGCATTCTTCATGCTGATGGCGCACCGGACGCATGATCCGCGCCTCATCCAACATGTTGCATCCACCGTGGTCATCGCCGATGCACTCTTCACGGCCACCGCGGTCGTCGCCCAACCCATCACCGGGACGCTGTTGATCCGCCACCTCGGCCTTTCTTTCACCGAGTTCTGGATCTGGGCCTCCATCGCGCTCTACATTCTCACGGGCCTCTTCTGGCTGCCCGTCGTATGGATCCAGATCCGCCTGCGCGACATGGCCGGCGCGGCGGCTGCCGCCAACGTTTCACTCCCCGCCGCCTACTACCGGCTGTTCGGCATATGGTTCGCGTGCGGCTTCCCGGCGTTCTTCTCGGTTCTCGCTATTGTATGGCTCATGCTGAGCAAGCCAGCCGTCAGTCCGTTCTGACCGGAGGTATTCATGCCGCAACGCTCACTTTCCGAACGCTGGCACCCAGTCACCGTCTTCCGGCGCCTTCTCGCCACAGCTGGCCAGTTCGAGAAGCTGACGCTTGTCGTGCTTGGCGGCGTCGCGGCCATGGCCTTCGCCTTCATCAAGCTCGCTGAAGAAGTCTTTGAAGGCGAGACGCGCGGCTTCGACACCCGCATTCTACTTGCCTTTCGCAACCCCGCCGACCTCTCCGATCCGATCGGCCCATCCTGGTTCGAGGAAAGCGTGCGCGACATCACCTCGTTGGGCAGCGTCAGTGTGCTTGGCCTCGTCGTGCTCGCCGTCACCGGATTCCTGGTCATCACCGGCCGCCGCCAGACCGCGTTGCTCGTGCTGGTCTCGGTGATTGCCGGAACACTGCTCGGCAGCTTGATGAAGCATGGCTTTGCGCGTCCCCGGCCCGAGCTCGTACCGCATGGCAGCCGCATCTACACGGCGAGCTTTCCATCCGGACACGCGACCATGTCGGCCGTCGTCTACCTCACGCTGGGTGCGCTGCTCGCCCGCACCGAGCATGCTCAGCGGGTTAAGCTCTATATCCTCAGCGTCGCCGCGCTTCTGACGCTGATCGTGGGCTTGAGCCGCATCTACCTCGGCGTCCATTGGCCGACTGACGTGCTCGCCGGCTGGGCTCTCGGCTCCGCCTGGGCAATGATTTCTTGGCTAGCGATGCTCTGGCTCCAATCCCGCGGCCAAGTCGAGCCCGAGCACGACGATCCAGAAATCGGGTCGTGAACCACGGCGGTCCATTCTCTGAGCCAGGGCAGGCTCAGGGCGGGCCCTCGACAACGAAAAAGCCCCGCGCGGTTATCCGCACGGGGCATCGAAATTCCGGATAACTTCCAGCGCCTCAGGCGTTGGCGGATTCTTCCTTCATCTTGGCTTCGTGGCGCTCGCGGTCTTCCTTGCCCTTCACGGACACGTCGCGATCGACGAGTTCGATGACGGCGCGCGGCGCGCTGTCGCCGTACCGGAAGCCGGCCTTGATGACGCGCGTGTAGCCGCCATTGCGGTTCTTATAGCGCGGGGCCAGCACGTCAAAGAGCTTCTTCGCCATGTCCTCGTCGCGCAGCCGCGAAGCGGCGAGACGGCGCGAGTTGAGATCGCCGCGCTTCGCCAGCGTGATGTATTTGTCGACGACGCGCTTCAGGTCCTTGGCCTTCGGCAGGGTCGTGATGATCTGCTCGTGTTTGATCAGCGCGGCGGCCATGTTGGAGAACATCGCCTGGCGGTGCGAGCTGTCGCGGCTGAAGCGACGGCCGAGCTTCTTGTGACGCATGTGTCTATCTCTCTTGTTTCGCTGTGGTTGTTACGGGGAGGTTCTGCGGCCTCGCCTCGTTAGTGAGGGACTAGGTTTCCCTAGTCCCTAAAACCTAGTCCCTAAAACCTAACCTCAGTATTGGTCCTCAAAGCGCTTGGCCAGCTCTTCGATGTTGTCCGGCGGCCAGTTCGGCACTTCCATGCCGAGATGCAGGCCCATCGAGGCGAGAACCTCTTTGATCTCGTTCAGCGATTTGCGCCCGAAGTTCGGCGTGCGCAGCATCTCGGCCTCGGTCTTCTGAATGAGGTCGCCGATGTAGACGATATTATCGTTCTTCAGGCAGTTCGCCGAGCGCACCGACAGCTCCAGCTCGTCGACCTTCTTGAGCAGCGCCGCATTGAAGGCGAGCTCCGGATGACGCATCTCCTCGACGGCCTTCTTCGGCTCCTCGAAGTTGATGAACACCGCGAGCTGATCCTGCAGGATGCGGGCGGCCAGCGCCACGGCATCCTCGGCCTTGACCGAGCCGTCGGTCTCGACGGTCATCGTCAGCTTGTCGTAGTTGAGAATCTGGCCCTCGCGGGTGTTCTCGACTTTGTAGGAGACCTTCTTCACCGGCGAGTAGAGGCTGTCGACCGGGATCAGCCCGATCGGCGCGTCGTCGGGGCGGTTGCGGTCCGCCTGCACGTACCCCTTGCCCATGTCGGCCTGGAACTCCATGCGGATGGAAGCGCCCTGGTCGAGATGGCAGATCACGTGGTCGGGGTTCAGGATGTCGACATCCGAGCCGGTCTCGATGTCGCCGGCCTTGACCGCTCCCGGACCTTCCTTCTTCAACACCATGCGCTTGACGCCCTCGGAGTGGACGCGAAGCGCGATTTCCTTGATGTTGAGGATGATGTTCGTCACGTCCTCGCGAACGCCGGGGATCGACGAGAACTCGTGCAGCACGCCGTCGATATGCACGGTCTTGATAGCGCCGCCCTGCAGCGACGACAGCAGCACGCGACGCAGCGCGTTGCCGAGCGTCATGCCGAAGCCGCGCTCAAGCGGCTCTGCCACGACAGTCGCCACCCTGTTACGGTCGCGTCCCGGCGTGATTTCGAGCTTGTTCGGCTTGATCAGGTCTTGCCAATTCTTCTGCAGCACATTCGCCACGGGATACCTCATCAAGGTTGTCGCATCGGCCTGATTGGCCAAATCAGCCGAGCGTTCGTCCACCGGGGTAGGCTTTGAGACGGTCGAAGGCCCGCGGAACGCGAGCCTGTCAACCGCCGACTCTAGTGGGTCACAAATGCCCCGCGTCAGACGCGGCGGCGCTTGCGCGGACGGCAGCCGTTATGCGGGATCGGCGTAACGTCGCGGATCGAAGTGATTTGGAAGCCGACGGCTTGCAGCGCACGCAGCGCCAACTCACGGCCCGAACCCGGACCGCAGACCTCGACCTCGAGAATCTTCATGCCATGCTCGGCGGCTTTCTTGCCGGCGTCCTCGGCCGCAACCTGCGCGGCGTACGGCGTCGACTTGCGCGAGCCCTTGAAGCCCATCGTGCCCGACGACGACCAGGCAATCGTGTTGCCCTGTGCGTCTGTGATGGTGATCATGGTGTTGTTGAAGCTGGCGTTGACGTGCGCCACACCGGAGGTGATGTTCTTCTTCTCACGGCGGCGGACTTTAGCGCGCCCCTGAGCTGCTTCTTTTGCCATTTCGCGTCGAACTCCAAATCCCGCGTTCGGCGGGTGCAATCATCGAAACTGGATCGAGGCGGTGCGCGCCGGTATCGGCAATGAAGCGCAGCCCCGGTATCAGGTGATCAGGCCTTCTTCTTACCGGCGATCGGCTTCGCGGGACCCTTACGGGTGCGCGCGTTGGTGTGCGTACGCTGGCCGTGAACGGGCAGGCCCTTACGATGACGCAAGCCGCGATAGCAGCCGAGGTCCATGAGACGCTTGATGTTCATTGCCACTTCGCGGCGCAGATCGCCTTCCACGAGGTAGTCGCGGTCGATGGCCTCGCGGATCTGCAACACTTCGGCGTCGGTGAGCTGGTTGACGCGGCGTTCGGCCGGAATTTTCACCTTTTCGCAGATTTCCTGGGCGAACTTGGGTCCGATGCCATGGATATACTGCAAAGCGATGACGACGCGCTTCTGCGTCGGGATATTGACACCTGCGATACGTGCCACGTCTCACTCCATGATGTTGCCGGAAGGCTCAGGGCCCCGGTAATTGCAAGAATCCCGCGTCCGGTGGAGGCCGGCCCTTGCGGGTCGAAATCGTACGCGCGTCAAGCGTGAGGGTGTTGCCCTCTTGACAAGGCGAAAAAACCACGTTGTCGCGCGAAGTGACGGTTGATAGTGGGCGAAAATCCCTTAGTCAAGGGGTTTTCCACCAAGCGTTATAATTCGCCGCACCACCGTGTTCCGCGGTCTTCAGAATTCCCTCAGACCGCGATCTTAGCCACCACTGCATCCAGCTGCTTGGCGACTTCGGCGATGGGCGCCATGCCGTCGATCGAGACCAGCTTCTGGTAGGCGTAGTAATAACCGAGCAGCGGCGCCGTCTGCCGATAATAAGCCATCAGGCGGTTCTTCACCGTCTCGGCGTTGTCGTCGGCGCGTCGGACCATTTCGGTTGAGCCGCAACTATCGCAAACGCCGGGAACCGTCGTCGGCTTATTGGTGTCGTGATAGCCCGCGCCGCACTTGGCGCAGGTGAAGCGGCCGGAGATGCGGTCGACCAACGCGCCGTCGTCAACTTTCAACTCGATGACTTGATCGAGCTTCTTGTTCTTGCTGGCGAGCAAAACGTCCAGAGCGGCCGCCTGCGGTAATGTGCGCGGGAACCCATCGAGGATGAAACCTTTGGCGCAGTCCGGCTGCTCGATGCGGTCCGCGATGATGCGAATAACGATATCGTCCGAGACGAGCCCGCCCGCCTTCATGATCGCATCGGCCTGCTTGCCGACCTCTGTGCCCGCCTTCACCGCGGCGCGCAACATGTCGCCGGTCGAAAGCTGTACAAGTCCGCGCCGCGCTGCGAGTTCCTGCGCCTGCGTGCCTTTGCCAGCGCCCGGAGGCCCCAGAAGGATGAGATTCATTTGCGACCGCCCCTGTTGGAAGATGCGCCCCTCAGCTTCGCCTTCTTGATCAGCCCCTCATACTGATGGGCGAGCAAGTGGCTCTGGATCTGTGCCACCGTGTCCATGGTCACGCTCACCGCGATGAGCAATGAAGTGCCGCCGAAATAGAACGGCACCGCGGCGTAGGAGATCAGGAACTCGGGAAGGACGCAGACGGCTGCGAGATATATCGCACCAACCACGGTTATGCGCGTCAGCACATAGTCGATATATTCGGCAGTTTTCTGCCCAGGGCGGATGCCGGGCAGGAAGCCGCCATACTTGCGCAGATTATCAGCCGTCTCCTGCGGGTTGAACACCACCGCCGTATAAAAGAAGGCGAAGAACAGGATCAGCGCGATATAGACCAGCATGTGCAACGGCTGGCCGCGGCCGAGCGAAGCCACGATCGTATTGAGCCACTCCGGGCCTTGTCCGGCCGTGAACTGCGCAGCGGTGATCGGCAGCAGAAGCAGCGACGAGGCGAAGATCGGCGGAATGACGCCGGACGAGTTGAGCTTCAGCGGCAGGTGCGAGCTGTCGCCCTGGAACATGCGATTGCCGACCTGGCGCTTGGGATACTGGATCAGCAGGCGGCGCTGTGCACGCTCGATGAACACGATGGCCGCAACGACCGCCAACATCAGCGCGATCAGCGCCAGCAAGAGGCCGGTCGACAGCGCACCGGTGCGGGCATTGTCGAACAGGTTGGCGATGGCGATCGGCAGGCCGGCCACGATGCCGGCGAAGATGATCAGCGAGATGCCGTTGCCGATGCCGCGCTGCGTGATCTGCTCGCCGAGCCACATCAGGAACATCGTGCCGCCGACCAGGGTGACCACAGTCGAGATGCGGAAGAACCAGCCCGGATCCATGACGACCGGCCCGAACTGACCGCTTGACCCTTCCAGGCCGATCGCGATGCCGTAGGCCTGAAACGAGGCCAACAGCACCGTGAGGTAGCGGGTGTACTGGTTGATCTGCTTGCGGCCCTGCTCACCCTCTTTTTTCAGCGCCTCCATATGCGGCGAGACCGAGGTCATGAGCTGCATAATGATGGATGCCGAAATGTACGGCATGATGTTCAAGGCGAAGATCGCCATACGCTCGACGGCGCCGCCCGCGAACATGTTGAACATGCCGAGGATGCCGGACGCGTTCGTCTTGAACGATTGCGCGAATGCCAGCGTGTTGATGCCGGGAAGCGGAATGAAGGTGCCAAACCGGTAGACGAGCAGGGCTCCCAGCGTGAACCAGATGCGCTTCTTCAGATCCTCGGCCTTCGAGAAGGCTCCGAGATTGAGATTTGAGGCAAGCTGCTCGGCAGCGGATACCATCTTGTTTCGTCTCCCGACCAGGAACCCGGCGTCATCGCCGCCGGCCCACGCAGCGCTACGTGGCGCTGATTATTCAAGACGCTTAATAGTGCGACGGGCGGAACTCGGCAACGGACATGCGATCCGTTCCATTCCCGCCCGGCTTCAATTCCCCCGCGACCAGCGTCTCAAACGCGGAGCGGCTGTCAAAGCGGGCGCCTAAGCGCCCTGCTTTTACTCGGCCTTGCCGCCGCCCTTCTTGGCTGCAGCCTTGGCCTTCTTGGCCGCGGTCTTCTTGGCCTTGGCGACGTCAGCCTCGAGAACCTTCACTTCGATCAGCTTGATCGAGCCGCCGGCCTTCTCCACCGCTTCCTTGGCCGAAGCCGTCGCGTGGTTGACCGTGAGGTTCAGCTTCGTCTTCAACTCGCCGTTGCCGAGCAGCCGCAGGCCATCCTTCGCGCGGCGCAGCACGCCGGCCTCGACCAGCGAAGCGACATCGACCGCCTTAGCCGCGTCGAGACGATTCTCGTCGATCGCCTTCTGCAGGTCGCCGACGTTGATCTCGTTGAAGTCCTTGGCGCGCCACTTATTGAAGCCGCGTTTTGGCAACCGGCGATGCAATGGCATCTGGCCGCCTTCGAAGCCGCCGATGGCGACGCCCGAACGCGCCGTCTGGCCCTTGCCACCGCGTCCGCCCGTCTTGCCGACGCCGGAGCCGATGCCGCGGCCGATGCGCACGCGGAGCTTGCGCGCACCCACCTTGTCCTTGATCTCGTTCAGCCGCATGGGACTATTCCGATCCTGAAGTTCTGGGCCTTACTTCTCGTCCACAACGCGGACGAGGTGGGCAACGCTGTTGATCATGCCGCGCACGGACGGGGTATCCTCGAGTGTGCGCTGGCGGTGCAGCTTGTCGAGACCGAGGCCACGCAGCGTATGCGTCTGCTTGGCCGGGCGCCGGTTTGCGCTCGCGATCTGCTCGACGGTGACGGTCTTCTTGGTCATCTAATCACCCGTAAGTCGTGAGTCATGAGTGGTGAGCCGTAAGTGATCGCCGAGGTGTCAGCCGATACGGCTAACCCTCACCACTCACGCACAAATCAGCCTTCGGTCTGCACGCCCTCGGCGGCCACCGAGCCGTCGCGGCGGCGAGACACGATCTCGCTGACCTTCTTGTTGCGGCGCGCGGCGACGGTGCGCGGATTCTCCTGGCCCTTCAGCGCGTCGAACGTAGCCCGGACGACGTTGTAAGGGTTGGTGGAACCGAGCGACTTTGCCACGACGTCATGCACGCCGAGCATCTCGAACACGGCGCGCATAGCGCCGCCTGCGATGATGCCGGTACCGGCCGGAGCCGAGCGCAGCACGACTTTGCCGGCGCCGTGACGGCCCTCGCTGTCGTGATGCAGCGTACGGGCGTCGCGCAGCGGAATGCGCACGAGACCGCGCTTTGCTGCTTCGGTCGCCTTGCGGATCGCTTCCGGAACCTCGCGGGCCTTGCCGTGGCCGAAGCCAACGCGGCCCTTGAGATCGCCGACGACGACTAGCGCAGCGAAGCCGAAGCGCTTGCCGCCTTTGACAACTTTCGCGACGCGGTTGATGTGGACGAGCTTATCGGTGAACTCGCTCTCGACCTTTTCACGGTCGCGACCACCACGATCTCTGCCACCACCGCCTGGGGAACGTGCCACGGGGAAAGTCCTTTCGTTAGAAGCTCAGGCCGCCTTCGCGCGCGGCATCGGCGAGCGCTTTGATGCGCCCGTGAAAGATGAAGCCGCCGCGGTCGAACACGACCTCCTTGACGCCAGCCTTGAGGGCCCGCTCGGCGACGAGCTTGCCCACGGCAGCGGCGGCCGCCTTATCGGCGCCGGTCTTCAGTGAGCCCTTGAGGTCCTTCTCGAGGGTCGAGGCGGCAGCAATGGTCTGCCCCTTCGAGTCATCGATGACCTGGGCATAGATGTGCTTACCGGAGCGGTGGACGGACAGACGCGCCCGCCCGTAGGCCCGCGCCTTGAGCGAGCGGCGGACGCGAGCCTCGCGCCGTTCGAACTGCGATTTGGTGGCCATGACAGTCGGTCCTTACTTCTTCTTGCCTTCCTTGCGGAAGATATATTCGCCCTTGTAGCGGATGCCCTTGCCCTGGTAGGGCTCCGGCGGCCGATAGGCACGGATGTCGGCAGCGACCTGCCCGACGAGTTGCTTGTCGATGCCAAAAATCTGAATGATTTCCTGCTTCGCGCCGGCAACCTTGACCTCGACCCCCTTCGGGATCGTGTGGTTGACTTCGTGGCTGAACCCGATCTGCAGCTGCAGCTGGTCCTTGCCCTTCATCGCGGCGCGGAAGCCGACGCCCTGGATCTCGAGCGTCTGCGAGTAGCCGTCGGTCACGCCCTTGACCAGGTTGGCGACCTGGGTCCGCGCCATGCCCCACATGGCACGCGCCTTCTTGGTCTCGTCGCGGGGAGAGATCTCGATCCCTTCCCCCGTCTTCTCGACCTTGATCTCCTCGGGCGCAACGAACGTCAACTCGCCCTTCGAGCCCTTCATCTTGATCGTCTGACCGGCCACCGTCGCCGTCACTGCGGACGGGACTGCGACAGGCTTTTTACCGATGCGCGACATGGCTGTTCTCTCAAACCCTTCGCCGACCGGCCGTGGAGGCCGGGCCGTCATTAGAATACGTTGCAGATGATCTCGCCGCCGACGTTCTCCTCGCGGGCGCGGGCATCCGACATCACGCCTTTGGGGGTCGACAGGATGGCGACGCCGAGGCCATTGGCGACCGTCGGAATGTCCTTCACCGGCGAGTAGACGCGCCGGCCGGGTTTGGAGACGCGAGCGATCTCCTTGATGGCCGGCTGACCGTTGTAATACTTGAGTTCGATCTCGAACTCCGGCAGACCGCCCTTGGGCTCGATGCGCGCATAACCGCGGATGTAGCCTTCTTCCACGAGCACGTCGAGCACGCGGCCACGCAGCAGCGACGCCGGAACCGCAACCTTGGGACGGCGGCGCATCTGCGCATTACGGATGCGCGTCAGCATATCGCCGATGGGATCGTTCATTGCCATGAGTGCAGCCCTCCCTTACCAGCTCGACTTCGTCATGCCCGGGATCAGGCCCTGGCTGGCCAGTTCGCGAAGCTGGTTACGGCAAAGCTTGAGCTTGCGGTAAAAACCGCGAGCACGGCCGGTGATCTCGCAACGATTGCGGATGCGCGTCGGCGAGCCGTTGCGCGGCATCTCGGCAAGCTTGATGCGTGCCGCCATGCGCTCTTCCGCGGGCTTCTTGAGATCGTCGGCGATCCCCTTGAGCCGCTTGCGCTTGGCCGCATACTGGGCCGACAGCCGGCGGCGCCGGTTGTTCTTCTCGATCGAGCTGGTCTTGGCCATTTATCGTCTCTCCAAAGGCCTTTCGGGTTGAGGCCCGAGGTCCTCTAGCTGCGGAAGGGGAAGTTGAAGGCGCGGAGCAGTTCGCGGGCTTCGTCGTCGGACTTCGCCGACGTGCACACGATCACGTCCATGCCCCAGATCTGGTCGACCTTGTCGTAGTCGATTTCCGGGAACACGATGTGCTCCTTCAAGCCGCAGGCATAGTTGCCACGGCCGTCGAAGCTCTTCCCGTTGAGCCCGCGGAAGTCCTTCACGCGCGGCAGCGCGATCGTGACGAACCGGTCCAGGAACTCGTACATGCGATCGCCGCGCAGCGTCACCTTGGTGCCGACCGCCATGCCTTCGCGCAACTTGAAGGTTGCGATGGCCTTGCGGGCCTTGGTTTGCACCGGCTTCTGACCGGCGATCAGCGACAGGTCGTGAGAGGCGCTGTCGACCTTCTTGCGGTCGTTCACGGCCTCGCCGACGCCCATATTGAGCACGATCTTCTCGATGCGCGGAATCTGCATCGAATTTTTGTAGCCGAACTTCGTCGCCATCGCCTCGCGCACCACCTTCTCGTAGTGCGTCTTCATGCGAGGCTTGTAGTCCTTGGGGCGCGGCTTCGCGACCACCGGCTCCTTTGGAGCGGCCTTGTCGGCTTTCGCAACCTTAGCCGCCTTGGCGCCCTTCGCGCTGTCAGCCGGCTTGCCGCCCTTTTGCGGCTTCACGTTCTCGGCCATGGCTTACTTCTTCTCCGGAATGACTTCGCCCGAGCGCTTGGCGACGCGGACCTTGCTACCGTCGTCCATCAGCTTGAAGCCGACGCGGGTCGGCTTGCCGTCCTTAGGATCCTCGAGAGCGAGGTTCGAAAGGTTGATCGGCGCCTCTTTCGAGATGATGCCGCCCTGCGTCTGCTGCGACTGCTTGGTGTGGCGGCGAACGACGTTGACGCCACGCACGACAGCGCGGTTCTCTTTCGGGATCACCGAGACGACCTCGCCGTGTTTGCCCTTATCGCGGCCGGCGAGGACGATCACGTGATCGCCCTTTTTGATCTTGAGCGAAGCCATTACAGAACCTCCGGCGCGAGGCTGACGATCTTCATATGATTCTTCGCCCTGAGCTCGCGCGTGACGGGTCCGAAGATGCGGGTGCCAACCGGCTCGCCCTGGTTGTTGATGAGCACGGCCGCGTTACGGTCGAAGCGGATCAGCGAGCCGTCGGGACGGCGCACACCCTTGGCCACGCGGACCACGACGGCCTTCATCACTTGGCCCTTCTTAACGCGCCCCTTCGGGATCGCCTCCTGCACCGACACAACGATCGTGTCGCCGATGGTGGCGTATTTGCGCTTCGAACCGCCCAGCACTTTGATGCACTGGACGCGGCGCGCGCCCGAATTGTCGGCGACGTCGAGATTTGTCTCCATCTGGATCATCGCGCACGTCCTTCTTTCACTGGCCGCATGTCGTAACCGGCCGAAAAACCCTGGCTGCCCTTACGTCGTCACGGGTGAGGCAGCCACCCCTCCCGCTTGCCGTCCCGCCGATGCTGGACGGCTGCTAACCGAACTCAAGCCTTGGCCGGTATTACGATCCAGCGCTTGTTCTTAGAGATTGGAGCGCTCTCCTCGATCTCGACCTGGTCGCCGATCTTGAAAACGTTCGTCTCATCATGCGCGTGGTACTTCTTGGTCCGCCGCACCGTCTTCTTCAGCAGCGGATGGGTGTAGCGGCGCTCCACCTCGACCACCACCGTTTTGTCGTTCTTGTCGGAAACGACGGTTCCCCTCAGCACGCGCTTCGGCATCTCTTCGATCTCCCTCAGGCGCCCTTGCCGGCGCTTCCGGCCCGCTTCATGCGGGCAAATGTCATGATGCGGGCGATGTCGCGGCGCACTTGGCGCACGCGCGACGTATTCTCGAGCTGACCGGAAGCCGCCTGAAAGCGCAGGTTGAACTGCTCCTTCTTCAGCTTCACCAGCTGGTCGTCGAGCTGGTCGAGCGACATGTCCTTGATCTCAGCCTTCATCGTCGCGATCCTTAACTCGTTCTCTCGCCGGCGCAGCGCCCTGGTCTTCGGCTATCAGCCGATGCGGGTGACGATGCGCGTCTTGATCGGCAGCTTGGCCGCGCCCAACTCAAGCGCCTCGCGAGCCACCACGTCGTTCACGCCATCCAGCTCGAACATGATGCGGCCGGGCTTGACGCGGCAGCACCACAGCTCGGGCGAGCCCTTGCCGGATCCCATGCGCACTTCGGCCGGCTTCTTCGACACTGGAAGGTCCGGGAAGATGCGGATCCACACGCGGCCAGCACGCTTCATGTGACGCGTGATGGCACGGCGGGCGGCCTCGATCTGGCGCGCGGTCACGCGCTCCGGCTCGATCGCCTTCAGCCCGTGCGAGCCGAAGTTCAGCGCGGTGCCGCCCTTGGCCGCGCCGTGGATGCGGCCCTTGTGGGCTTTGCGGAACTTCGTCCGTTTCGGTTGCAACATGGTTCAGTCCTCGAATTTAGGCTCAGGCCTGCTCGGGTGCCGCGCGCTCGCCGCCGCGATCACCACCACGGTCGCCACGATCGCGACGATCACGGCGCTCGCCGTCGTCACGACGCGGACGCCCGCCGCCGCCTTCCTGCAGCTCGTTGAGGCGCTTCTCGGAGCCGAGCGGGTCGTGCTCCATGATCTCGCCCTTGAAGATCCACACCTTGATGCCGATGACACCATAGGCCGTGCGTGCAACGCCGTAACCGAAGTCGATGTCGGCGCGCAGCGTATGCAGAGGCACGCGGCCCTCGCGGTACCACTCGGTGCGGGCGATTTCGGCGCCGCCCAGACGGCCGGCGACGTTGATCCGGATGCCGACCGCGCCGAGACGCAGCGCCGATTGCACCGACCGCTTCATGGCGCGGCGGAAGGCGATGCGGCGCTCGAGCTGCTGGGCGATCGACTTGGCCACCAGCGTCGCGTCGATCTCCGGCTTGCGGATCTCGACGATGTTGAGGTGAACCTCCGAAGCCGTGAGGCGCGCGAGCTCGCCGCGCAGCTTCTCGATGTCGGCGCCCTTTTTACCAATCAGCACGCCGGGACGCGCCGTGTAGACGGTAACGCGGCACTTCTTGTGCGGGCGCTCGATGACGACCTTGGCGATACCGGCCTGACGCTGCTGCTTCAGGATGTGCGCGCGGATCGCACGATCCTCATGCAGCAGCTTGCCGTATTCGCCACGTGCAGCGAACCAGCGGCTATCCCAGGTGCGGTTGATGCCGAGGCGCAGGCCTACGGGATTGACCTTGTGACCCATTACGCGGTCTCCTTCGCGGCCTTGGGCGATTTCGCCTTTTTCGCAGCTTTCTTGTCGGCCTCGGCGTCTTCGGCCTTCTCTCGCACCACGACGGTGATCATTGAGAACGGCTTCACGATCTTGCCGGAGCGACCCCGGCCACGAGCGTGGAACCGTTTCATGATCAGGTTCTTGCCGACGTAGGCTTCAGCCACGACGAGTTCGTTGACGTCGAGGTCGTGATTGTTCTCGGCGTTGGCGACGGCCGACATGACGCACTTGCGCACATCATCGGCGATCCGCTTGCGCGAAAACTCGAGTTCGGCCAGCGCCTGCTCGACCTTTTTGCCACGGATCATGCCCGCGACGAGGTTGAGCTTCTGGGGCGAGACCCGCAGATTGCGGGCCACCGCTTTCGCCTCGTTGTCCGCGAGGCTGCGCTCTCGGCTTGGCTTGCCCATTATCTCTTCACCGCTTTCTTGTCGCCGCCATGGCCATGGAACAGCCGCGTCGGCGAAAACTCGCCGAACTTGTGGCCGATCATGTCCTCGGAGACGTTCACCGGGATGTGCTTGTGCCCGTTGTAGACGCCGAAGGTCAGGCCGACGAACTGGGGCAGAATCGTCGAGCGACGGCTCCAGATCTTGATGACCTCGTTACGCCCCGAAGAGCGCACCTTCTCCGCCTTCTTCAGAAGGTAGCCGTCGACAAACGGACCTTTCCAGACTGCGCGTGTCACTGTTTCGCTCCTTCGCCGTCAGGCTACTTCTTGTTGCGCCCACGGACGATGAACTTGTCCGTCGACTTGTTCTTGCGGGTCTTGTAGCCCTTGGTCGGCTTGCCCCACGGCGTCGCCCAGTGCTTGCCGCCCTTGGTGCGCCCACCGTTGGGATGGTCGACCGGGTTCATCATCACCGAGCGAACCGTCGGACGAGTACCCTTCCAACGGGTGCGGCCAGCCTTGCCAGCCACCTGGTTGGAGTGGTCCGGGTTCGATACCGCGCCAACCGTCGCCATGCACTCGGCGCGCACCTTGCGGGTCTCGCCGGAGTTGAGCTTCAGCACCGCCCACCCGGCGTCACGACCGACGAGCTGGACGAAAGAGCCGGCGGAACGGGCAACCTGACCACCGCGACCGGGCTTCAGCTCGACGTTGTGGACGATGGTGCCGATCGGCATGGCTGCCAATGGCATCGCATTGCCGGGCTTCACGTCGACCTTCGAACCGGCGACGACCTGGTCACCGACCCCCAAGCGCTGCGGCGCGAGGATGTAGGACTGCTCGCCATCCTTGTACTTGATGAGAGCGATGAACGCGGTCCGGTTGGGGTCGTACTCCAGACGCTCGACCGTCGCCGCGACGTCGTGCTTGCGGCGGCGGAAGTCGATGAGGCGATACGACTGCTTGTGACCGCCACCGATGTGGCGGGTGGTGATGCGGCCGTCGTTGTTGCGTCCACCCGTCTTAGACTTGCCCTCGACGAGCATCTTGACGGGAGCGCCCTTCCACAGACCGCTGCGGTCGACCTGCACGAGTTGGCGCAGGCTGGGTGTGGTCGGACGGTAGGTCTTGAGAGCCATTGTCCCGTCTCCTTTAGAGGCCCGTCGTGACGTCGATGGAATGGCCTTCCTCGAGCGTCACGATAGCCTTCTTGGTGTCGCTCTGCAGAGCGCGGAAGCCCTTGAAGGACTTCAGCTTGCCCTTGCGGATGAGCGTGTTGACCGCCTTCACCTTGACCCCGAAGAGGCTTTCGACCGCGGTCTTGATGTCGGTCTTGGTCGCCTTGCGGGCCACCTTGAAGATGACCTGGTTCGCATCCGAGACTAGCGTCGACTTCTCGGTGATCACCGGCGAAAGGATCACGTCGTAGGATTTGAGCTTGTTCATTTGAACCGCGCCTCCAGCGCCTCGACGGCCGCCTTGGTCAGCACGAGCTTCTTGCGGCGCAGAATGTCGTAGACGTTGATGCCCTGCACGGGCAGCACATCGATGTTGGGGATGTTGCGCGCGGCGCGGGTGAAGTTAACCTCAAGATCCGCGCCATCGATGATGAGGGCGTTGGCGAGACCGAGCTTCTCGAACTGCTGCTTCAGCGCCTTGGTCTTGCCGTCCGCAGAGGCCTTCTCGAGGACGACGATCTCGCCCGCTTTGGCCTTCACCGATAGCGCATGACGCAGAGCGAGTGCGCGCACCTTTTTCGGCATCTCGATGGCATGGCTGCGCGGCTTCGGGCCGAACGCTTTGCCGCCACCGCGGAACTGCGGCGCCGAACGATCGCCGTGACGTGCGCCGCCAGAGCCTTTCTGCTTCACGAACTTCTTGCCCGTGACGGTAACTTCAGAACGGTCCTGTGCGTGATGCGTGCCGGCCATCCGCTTCAGCAGCTGATAGCGCACCATGCGATGCAGCAGGTCAGGGCGCGGCTCGAGACCGAAGATCGCATCCGCGAGTTCAACCTGGCCGGCCGATGTGGCCTCGAGCGTCGTGACATCCGCTTTCATCACGCCTGCTCCTTCTTTTCAACCGCAGCCTTCGCCTTGAAGGCGCCGGGCTTCGGCGCATCCTTGTGCGCCGCCTTTTTGACGGCGTCGCGCACCAGCACCCAGCCACCCTTGGAGCCGGGAACCGCGCCGCGCACCATCACGAGGCCACGCGCCACGTCGGTCTTGACGACGACGAGGTTCTGCGTGGTGACGCGCTCGTCACCCATATGGCCGGCCATCTTCTTGCCCTTGAACACCTTGCCGGGGTCCTGGCGCTGACCGGTCGAACCGTGCGCACGGTGTGTAACAGAAACGCCGTGAGTTGCGCGCAGACCGGAGAAGTTCCAGCGCTTCATGGCGCCCTGGAAGCCCTTGCCCTGATTGGTGCCCGTCACATCGACGAACTGGCCGGGAACAAAATGGTCGGCCGTGATCTCGGCGCCCACTTCGATCAGGTTTTCCGGCGAAACCCGGAACTCGACGAGCTTGCGCTTCGGCTCGACTTCGACCTTCGCGAAGCTCTCACGCTCCGACTTGGTCAGCCGCGAGGCCTTGCGGGTGCCCGCACCGAATTGAAGAGCGGTATAACCGTTCTTATCGTTGGTGCGGTGGCCGAGCACCTGGAGCTTTTCCAGCTTCAACACGGTGACCGGGATGTGCTCCCCGGCGTCCGTGAAGATGCGGGTCATGCCCACCTTCTGTGCTATCACTCCGGAACGCATCCGAGGCATTCCTTCCCTACGTTTGGGGTCTTACCGTTTCGGCTTTTGCCTGGACGGACAGAGGACCCTGGATTCCCTTAAAGCTTGATCTCGACGTCGACGCCTGCGGCGAGGTCGAGCTTCATCAGCGCATCGACCGTCTGCGGCGTCGGATCGACGATATCCAGCAGGCGCTTGTGAGTGCGCATCTCGAACTGCTCGCGGCTCTTCTTGTCGATGTGCGGCGAGCGGTTGACGGTGAAGCGCTCGATGCGAGTCGGCAGCGGGATCGGACCCGCGCACCTCGGCGCCCGTGCGCTTCGCCGTGTTGACGATCTCGCGCGTCGAGGCATCGAGTATTCGATGGTCGAATGCCTTGAGGCGGATGCGGATGTTCTGGCCGTTCATATCCCGCACTCTCCCAAAAGGAAGAAGCGCCCGCAATTCCGGGCGCCTCTCCGATCCATCTTCGATTATTCCGTAATCTTCGCGACGACGCCGGCGCCGACGGTACGGCCGCCTTCACGGATGGCGAAGCGCAGCTTCTCCTCCATGGCGATCGGCGTGATCAGCTCCACGTCCACCGTCACGTTGTCGCCCGGCATCACCATCTCGGTGCCGGCCGGCAGCGTCACCACGCCCGTCACGTCGGTGGTGCGGAAGTAGAACTGCGGACGGTAGTTGGTGAAGAACGGGGTATGACGGCCGCCCTCTTCCTTGGTCAGGATGTAGGCCTCGGCCTTGAACTTCTTGTGCGGCTTGATCGAGCCCGGCTTGCACAGCACCTGGCCGCGCTCGACGCCCTCCGCGTCGATGCCGCGCAGCAGCGCGCCGACGTTGTCGCCGGCCCGGCCCTCGTCCGAGCAGCTTGCGGAACATCTCGACGCCCGTCACCGTCGACTTCTGCGTGTCGCGCAAGCCGACGATCTCGACTTCCTCGCCGACCTTGACGATGCCGCGCTCGATACGCCCGGTCACCACCGTGCCGCGCCCCGAGATCGAGAACACGTCTTCGATCGGCATCAGGAACGGCTGGTCAATCGGCCGCTCCGGCTGCGGGATGTAGGAGTCGACCGCCTTCATCAGCTCGAGAATGGAGTTCTTGCCGATCTCCGGCTTCTCGCCGTCGAGCGCTGCCTTCGCCGAGCCCTTGACGATCGGGATGGTGTCGCCCGGGAACTGGTACGACGACAGCAGCTCGCGCACTTCCATCTCGACGAGCTCGATCAGGTCCTGGTCGTCGACCATGTCGACCTTGTTCATGTACACGACCAGCGCCGGAACGCCGACCTGACGCGCCAGCAGGATGTGCTCGCGGGTCTGCGGCATCGGGCCGTCGGCGGCCGACACCACCAGGATCGCGCCATCCATCTGCGCCGCGCCGGTGATCATGTTCTTCACGTAGTCGGCGTGGCCCGGGCAGTCGACGTGCGCGTAGTGGCGGTTCTTCGTCTCGTACTCGACGTGCGCCGTCGAGATCGTGATGCCGCGCTCGCGCTCCTCGGGAGCCTTGTCGATCATGTCGTAGGCCGTGTACGTGGCGCCGCCCGTCTCGGCCAGAACCTTCGTGATCGCGGCCGTCAACGACGTCTTGCCATGGTCGACGTGGCCGATCGTACCGATGTTGCAGTGCGGCTTCGTCCGCTCGAATTTAGCCTTGCGCCATTGTGGCTCTCCTACTTCAGTTGTCGTTCCCATCGGGACCTGATCTCTGCGTTTGCGAGCCTCGACGGCCCACCCAGTTTATCTCATCAGGCGTACTTCGCCTTCACCTCGTCGGCCACGTTGCGCGGCACGTCCGCGTAATGCGCGAACTGCATCGTGTAGGACGCGCGACCCTGGCTCATCGACCGCAGCTGGCTGACGTAGCCGAACATGTTGGCGAGCGGCACGTAGGCGCGGATGACGGTGGCGTTGCCGCGCATCTGCTGGTCGCGGATCTGGCCGCGCCGGCTGTTGATGTCGCCGATGACGCCGCCGACGAAGTCCTCGGGCGTCACCACCTCGACGTCCATGATCGGCTCGAGGAGCTTCACGCCCGCCTTGTCGCAGCCTTCCTTCATCGCCGATCGAGAGGCGATTTCGAACGCGATCGCCGACGAGTTCGACTTCGTGGAAGGCGCCGTCATAGAGCGTCACCTTCATGTCGACCATCGGGAAGCCGATGAGGACGCCGTTCTCCCACACCGACTTGATGCCCTTCTCGACGCCCGGGATGTACTCCTTGGGCACCGTGCCGCCGATGATTTCGCTCTCGAACACGTTGCCCTTGCCGGTCTCGTTCGGCTCGAGGCGAAGCTTGACGCGAGCGAACTGGCCGGTGCCGCCGGTCTGCTTCTTGTGCGTGTAGTCGATCTCGGCCGTGCGGGCGAGCGTCTCGCGGTAGGCAACCTGCGGAGCGCCAACATTGGCTTCGACGCCATAGGTGCGCTTCAGGATGTCGACCTTGATGTCGAGATGAAGCTCGCCCATGCCCTTGAGGATGGTCTCGCCCGATTCCTGATCGACCGACACGCGGAACGAGGGATCCTCGAGCGCCATGTGTCGCAGCGCCATCGCCATCTTCTCCTGGTCGGCCTTCGTCTTGGGCTCGATCTTCGATCTCGATGACGGGCTCGGGGAAGTCCATCTTCTCGAGCATCACGGGCTTGTTCGGATCGCAGAGCGTCTCGCCGGTGCGCGTATCCTTGAGGCCCTGACAGAGCGACGATGTCGCCGGCGATAGGCTTCCTTGATCTCTTCGCGGTCGGCGGCGTGCATGAGATACATGCGGCCGACGCGCTCTTTCTTGTCGCGCGTCGTGTTGGCAAGCGCCATGCCTTGCTCGAGCTTGCCCGAGTAGATGCGGCAGAACGTGATCGAGCCGACGTGCTCGAAGCTCATGATCTTGAAGGCGAGCATGGACAGCGGCTCGTCGTCCGAGGGCTTGCGCAGCGCCTCGTCGCCGGTCTTCGGATCGATACCCTTGTAGGCTTCGCGATCGATGGGCGAGGGCAGGAAGTCGACGACGGCGTCGAGCAGCGGCTGCACGCCCTTGTTCTTGAACGCCGAGCCGCACATCATCGGATAGAAGGCGCGCGTGATGGTCGCCTGCGGATGAGCTTGCGCAGCGTGTCCTCGTCCGGCTCCTTGCCGTCGAGGTAGGCTTCCATCGCCGTCGTCGTCCATCTCGACGGCGGCTTCGATCATGGCGGCGCGATATTCGTCGGCCTTGTCCTTGAGGTCGGCGGGGATTTCGCCCTCGACCATCTTGGCGTCTTTGCCGTCGCCATCCCAGGTAATGGCCTTCATGCGGATCAGGTCGACGACGCCCGTGAAGTTGTTCTCGGCGCCGATCGGGAGCTGGCATCGGCACGGCGCGAGCGCCGAGCTTCTCCTTGATGTCGGCGAGGCACATGTAGAAGTCGGCGCCCGTCTTATCCATCTTGTTGGCGAAGATGATGCGCGGCACCGCGTACTTGTCGCCCTGACGCCAGACGGTCTCGGTCTGCGGCTCGACGCCCTGGTTCGCAGTCGAGGACGCACACGGCGCCGTCGAGCACGCGCAGGCGACCGCTCGACCTCGATGGTGAAGTCGACGTGGCCTGGCGTGTCGATGATATTCAGGCGGCGCTTCTTGCCGTCGCGACCAAGCCAGAAGCAGGTCGTGGCGGCCGACGTGATCGTGATGCCGCGCTCGGCTTCCTGCTCCATGAAATCCATGGTTGCGGCGCCGTCGTGGACCTCACCGATCTTGTAGCGACTTGCCGGTGTAATAGAGGATGCGCTCGGTCGTCGTCGTCTTGCCGGCATCGATGTGGGCCATGATGCCGAAGTTGCGGTAGTCCTCGATGTCGTATTGGCGCGGCCATGGAATTTCCCTCGAAGAAGCTCAGTTACCAGCGGTAGTGCGAGAAGGCGCGGTTCGCTTCGGCCATCTTGTGCGTGTCTTCGCGCTTCTTCACCGCCGTGCCGCGGTTGTTGGCGCCGCGTCGAGAAATTCGCCCGACAAACGCTCGACCATCGTGTTCTCGTTACGGGCGCGGGCCGCTGTGATGAGCCAGCGGATCGCGAGAGCCTGACGGCGCTCGGTGCGAACCTCGACAGGCACCTGGTAGGTGGCGCCACCAACGCGCCGCGAGCGAACCTCGACGGCCGGCATGACATTCTCGAGCGCGGAATGGAACATCTGCACCGGATCGGACTTCGCCTTCTGCTCCATCCGCTCCAGCGCGCCATACACGATGCGCTCGGCAACCGACTTCTTGCCCTGCGCCATGACGGCATTCATGAACTTGGTCAGCACGATATCCCCGAACTTCGGATCGGGATTGACTTCGCGCTTCTCGGCACTGTGACGACGGGACATGAGGCTAAAGCCCTTCGCTTCGAAATCTCGACGATGCCGTGCCGCTGACCGGATGTCGCGGACCGGCGATGGATTATTACTTCGGACGCTTGGCGCCGTACTTGGACCGGCGCTGACGGCGGGCGGAGACGCCCTGCGTATCGAGCACGCCGCGAATGATGTGATAGCGAACGCCGGGAAGGTCCTTTACGCGGCCGCCGCGGATGAGCACGACGGAGTGCTCCTGGAGATTGTGGCCCTCGCCCGGGATGTAGCCGATCACCTCGAACCCATTGGTGAGGCGGATCTTGGCAACCTTGCGAAGGGCCGAGTTCGGCTTCTTCGGAGTCGTCGTATACACGCGGGTGCACACGCCACGCTTCTGCGGGCAGGCTTCCATGTGGCGCGACTTCTCGCGGTAGGTCTTGGGCTCCCGGGGCTTCCGGATCAACTGCTGAATAGTCGGCATACGCCTCGTCCATCCTTTGATGCAAGCCGCACTGCGTGAAGCAATGCACCAAGCCGAACCTGCCGAGCCCCACCTCACGGAGGGATCCGGCACGAAAACAACCAGAGGATCTGCGGTCCTGAGAACCGGAGATCTTGGCCTAGAGTCTCGTCTCTGCTTTATCGTGACGGCACCGTTTAGATCAGCCGAGGCACCAACCGCTGGGGGCGATGCGGGCCAAAAGATCTACGGCATGCCGTGAGAGTGGCCGAAGCTATATACACAGCTTTAAGGCGGGTCAACACCTACAGTACGGGGCAACTGTAAAAATCGTCACACGCAGGCCCAGCCATAAGTCGAAAGAGTTCAGAAACGACCGTTTTTCGGGCAAAAAACGCGGGTTCCCCTCAGTGCCCGTCGAGCACTAGGCCCCGTTTCTGAGCAAGTATTGACGAACTATTCGCGCGCGCCGACGTCCTTGGCGAAGTCACCCAGCATGTCGACGAAAATTTTGAAGCTGCGGTCGAGATTTTCTGTCGTGACGCCACCGGCCAGCATCACGTCGTAGCGCACGATGGGATCGCCTTCGGCGTCTCGGATCGCCTTGAGCCAGCGCTTCTTGGCGTTCCACTGCAGAAGCGTGTCGAGGTCGACCTTGCCGTCGGTGGTAAAGCCGGATTGCAGTTGGATCGACGTGCAGTTCCTGCCCTTCTCGCATCCATAGAAATAGACCGAGTACATGAGGCCGTTGGCCTTGCATCGGATCAGTGGATCTCCGTCGCGGTCCGTCTCGACCTTCGCCGTGCCGTGGCCGCGAGCAATCTCGGCGATTGCCTCGACGTCG
The DNA here is from genome assembly GCA_963847435.1 of uncultured Alphaproteobacteria bacterium. Classification (GTDB taxonomy): domain Bacteria; phylum Pseudomonadota; class Alphaproteobacteria; order Rhizobiales; family Hyphomicrobiaceae; genus CAWJZR01. The sequence continues at coordinate 92,272 of CAWJZR010000007.1, forward strand.
GCGGCGGTGATGAGGTCACCACCCTTCTTCTTGGCAATGGCCCCTTGCGAGACCGTGAGTCCAATCGCCAGCACGATGACGGCCAACACCCTGTTCATGACGAGCCTGCCCCCAATCCCCGTGTATCCGAACAGGGTACATCGCACCGTGCCGAACAACAATCGCCGGCGCTCTTAAAGTATCGCAGATGACACTGGCGCTCGCTGACACTGGCGCGCGTCTTTCGCAGGCGCCTGTCGAAACCGATCACCAGCGAAGGCGGTCGCATCAGCCGCGAAAATCAAAGCGGGCGCCCCGTTCCCGGAGCGCCCGCCAGTATCTTCGCGATCTACATCGACGACCTACCGCTACTCCGCGGCTTCTTCCGGACGGCGGCGGCGACGTGCAGCGACACCACCCTCGCCGGGGCCCGAGAGAGCGCGATCGCCGCCCTTGGCCTTCTCTTTCGCTATGAGCTCGTCGCGCTTGGCAGCGACCTTGCGCAGACGGCGCAACATGCCGCCGGTGCCGGCCGGGATGAGACGGCCGACAATGACGTTCTCCTTGAGACCCTCGAGCGTATCGGCCTTGCCATTGACGGCGGCGTCAGTGAGCACGCGCGTCGTCTCCTGGAACGAAGCGGCCGAGATGAATGACCGGGTCTGCAGAGACGCTTTCGTGATGCCGAGCAGGACGGGCACGCCGGTCGCAGGCCGCTTGCCACTCTTTTCGAATTCGGCGTTGCGCGCGTCGAATTCGAGGCGATCGATCTGTTCGCCCTTGATCATGTCGGTCTCACCGGTGTCGGTAATCTCGACCTTCTGCAGCATCTGCCGGACGATGACCTCGATGTGCTTGTCGTTGATGGTCACACCCTGCAGACGATAGACGTCCTGGATCTCGTTGATCAAGTAGTTGGCGAGTTCCTCGACGCCCTTGATCGCGAGAATGTCGTGCGGGGCCGGATGGCCGTCGTAGACGAAGTCGCCGCGCTCCACGTGGTCGCCGTGCTGAACCGCAAGGCTCTTACCGCGCGGGATCAGATACTCGACCGGCTGCGCACCGTCTTCGTCGGGCTTGATCGTGATGCGCTGCTTGTTCTTGTAGTCCTTGCCGAACTCGACCGTGCCCGACACCTCCGCCAGGATCGCGTGATCCTTCGGACGTCGCGCCTCGAATAGCTCGGCGACACGCGGCAGACCGCCGGTAATGTCGCTCTGCTTGGCGGCCGACGTCGGGATACGGGCCAGCACGTCACCTGCCTTCACCGCAACGTTGCGGTCGACCGACAGAATGGCGTCGACCGACAGCAGGTAGCGAGCGTCACCGCCGCGCGCGACCTTGATTGGCTTGCCCTTGCTGTCCTTGACCACGATCGCCGGCTTTAGCTCGGAGCCGCGCGGCGTCGCACGCCAGTCGACGATGACGCGGTTGGTGGTGCCCTTGACCTCGTCGGTCTGCTCGCGCACCGACAGGCCCTCAGTCAGATCCTCGAAGTCGACGACGCCATCGGCCTCGGTGAGAATCGGACGCGTATAGGGATCCCACTGCGCGAGCTTGGTTCCGCGCTTGACGTCATCGCCCTCGTCGATGTGCAATCGCGCGCCATAGGTGACCTTGTGGGTCGCCAGTTCTTTGCCCGCCTGATCGACGATGACGATCGACATCGTACGGCCCATCGCGATGAGATGGCCCGTGCTGTTCTTCACCAGCGCACGGTTCTTCAGCTTCACCTTGCCGTTGAAGCTCGATTCGATGAACGAGCTGTCGACGACGTTGGCGGTGCCGCCGATGTGGAACGTACGCATCGTGAGCTGCGTGCCTGGCTCGCCAATCGACTGCGCCGCGATGACGCCGACTGCCTCGCCGATGTTGACCGGTGTACCGCGGGCAAGGTCACGCCCGTAGCACTTGCAGCACACGCCCGACACCGTCTCGCAGGTGAGCACGGAACGGATTCGGACTTCCTGTACCTCGGCCTTAGCGATGAGATCGGCTTGGCGCTCCTCGATCAGCTCGCCCGTCTTGACGATCACCTCACCGGTCGACGGATTGATGATGTCTTCGGCGGCGGTACGGCCGAGCACGCGCGCAGCCAGCGTCACGATCACCTGGCCGGCGTCGACGACTGCCTGAACGTTGATGCCGGCATCAGTGCCGCAATCGTCCTCGAAGATGATTGCGTCCTGCGCGACGTCGACCAAACGGCGCGTGAGGTAGCCCGAGTTCGCAGTCTTCAAGGCGGTGTCGGCGAGACCCTTGCGGGCACCGTGGGTCGAGTTGAAGTACTCGAGCACCGACAGGCCTTCCTTGAAGTTCGAGATGATCGGCGTCTCGATGATCTCGCCCGAGGGCTTGGTCATGAGGCCGCGCATACCCGCGAGCTGCTTCATCTGCGCCGGCGAGCCGCGGGCGCCCGAGTGGCTCATCATGTAGACCGAGTTGATCGGCTTCTCACGGCCGGTAACGCTGTCCTTCGACGTCGCGGAGATGCGATCCATCATCTCCTTGGCGATCTGATCTGTACACTTCGACCAAGCGTCGACGACCTTATTGTACTTCTCGAGCTGTGTGATGAGGCCGTCGTTGTACTGCTGCTCGAACTCGCGCACCATTTCGGTGGTCGCCGCGACGATTTTCTCCTTCGTCTCGGGAATCACCATGTCGTCCTTGCCGAACGAGATGCCGGCCTTGAACGCATGATGGAAACCGAGCTGCATGATGCGGTCGCAGAAGATCACCGTCTCCTTCTGACCGCAGTTGCGGTAGACGGCGTCGATCATGCCGGAGATGTTCTTCTTGGTCAGCAACTGGTTGATCAGCGCGAACTTCACGCCGGGTTGCTTCGGCAGCAGCTCACCAAGGATCATGCGGCCAGGAGTGGTCTCGTAGACGTCGGTGACGGAATTGCCTTCCGCATCGACCGACGTATGCCGGCCCTTGACCTTGGCGTGCAGGGTCACGACGCCGGCGTCGATCGCGTGACGCACCTCGCCGACTGACCCGAACATCATGCCTTCGCCGGGCTCATGGTCGCGGATGATAGACAGGTAGTAAAGGCCGAGCACGATGTCCTGCGACGGCACGATGATCGGTTGACCATTGGCCGGGTGCAAGATGTTGTTCGTCGACATCATCAGCACGCGCGCCTCGAGCTGCGCTTCCAGCGACAGCGGCACGTGCACGGCCATCTGGTCGCCGTCGAAGTCGGCGTTGAAGGCCGCGCAAACCAGCGGATGAAGCTGGATCGCCTTGCCTTCGATCAGCATCGGCTCGAACGCCTGGATGCCGAGGCGGTGCAGCGTCGGCGCGCGGTTCAGCATCACCGGGTGCTCGCGGATGACCTCGTCGAGGACGTCCCAAACCTCCGGCTTCTCCTTCTCGACGAGCTTTTTCGCCTGCTTGACGGTCGCCGCCTGGCCGAGCGTCTGCAGCCGCGCGTAAATGAACGGCTTGAACAGCTCGAGCGCCATTTTCTTCGGCAGGCCGCACTGATGCAGCTTGAGCTCGGGACCGACCACGATGACTGAACGGCCGGAGTAGTCGACGCGCTTGCCGAGCAGGTTTTGCCGGAAACGGCCCTGCTTGCCCTTCAGCATGTCGGCAAGCGACTTCAGCGGACGCTTGTTCGCGCCCGTGATGACGCGACCGCGGCGGCCGTTGTCGAACAGGGCGTCGACGGATTCCTGCAGCATCCGCTTCTCGTTGCGGATGATGATGTCCGGCGCGCGCAGCTCCATCAGCCGCTTCAGACGGTTGTTGCGGTTGATGACTCGGCGGTAGAGGTCGTTGAGATCGGACGTGGCGAAGCGGCCGCCGTCGAGCGGCACCAGCGGGCGCAGCTCGGGCGGAATCACCGGCACGTGGGTGAGGATCATCCACTCCGGACGGTTGCCCAATTCCAGGAACGCCTCGATCACCTTGAGGCGCTTGCCGAGCTTCTTGGGCTTCAGGTCGGTCGTCGCCTCGGCGATCTCCTGACGCAGGTCGATCGCGATCTTCGGCAGGTCCATCGCCGACAAGATCTCGCGGATTGCCTCCGCGCCGATGCCGGCGGTGAAGCCGTCCTGGCCGTGCTCCTCGATCGCCTGGTTGTACTGGTCCTCGCTGAGGAGCTGCTTGTCCTTGAACGGCGTAATGCCCGGCTCGATGACGATGTAGTTCTCAAAGTAGAGAACGCGCTCGAGATCCTTGAGCGACATGTCGAGCAGGAGGCCGATGCGCGACGGCAGCGACTTCAGGAACCAGATGTGGGCGACCGGCGCGGCGAGCTCGATGTGGCCCATGCGCTCGCGGCGAACCTTTGCGAGCGTCACCTCGACGCCGCACTTTTCGCAGATCAGGCCCTTGTACTTCATGCGCTTGTACTTGCCGCACAAGCACTCGTAGTCCTTGATCGGCCCGAAGATGCGCGCGCAGAACAGGCCGTCGCGTTCCGGCTTGAACGTACGGTAGTTGATGGTCTCAGGCTTCTTGATCTCGCCGAATGACCACGACTGGATGTCGTCGGGCGACGCGATCGAGATCTTGATCTGATCGAACGTCGGCAGCGGCGTCTGCGTCTTGAAGAGGTTGGTGATCTCGTTCATCGGCTCTCTCCTGGCGAGGGCTGGTGGCGGCCACCACTCGCGTTCCGATTTCTAGTCGGCGTCGTGCAGGCCTTTCGGGCCTTCAGTTCGCGGACGCTTTCAGTCGCGCGCCCGCATCGAATTGTGTTCCCCTCCCCGCTTTTGACGGGGAGAGGGTGATCACGTCACTCGGCGGCCGCTGGGGGCAACGCCGCGCGTGGCTGCTCCTCAGGCACCGCCTCGGCGGCCGCGACTTCGGAGTTGAGAAGCTCGACGTTGAGGCCGAGCGCTCGCATTTCCTTGACGAGCACGTTGAAGCTTTCGGGTACGCCGGCTTCGAACGCGTCGTCGCCGCGCACGATCGCCTCGTACACCTTGGTACGGCCAGCGACGTCGTCCGACTTCACGGTCAGCATTTCCTGCAGCGTGTAGGCGGCACCGTAGGCTTCAAGCGCCCACACCTCCATTTCGCCGAAACGCTGACCGCCAAACTGCGCCTTACCGCCCAGCGGCTGCTGGGTGACGAGCGAGTACGGGCCGATCGAGCGGGCGTGGATCTTGTCGTCGACGAGATGGTGCAGCTTCAGGATGTACTTGTAGCCCACCGTCACCTTGCGATCGAATGGCTCGCCCGTGCGGCCATCATGCAGACGCACCTGGCCCGAGCTGTCGAAGCCCGCGGCCGTCAGCATCTCCACGATGTCGGGCTCGCGCGCGCCATCGAACACAGGCGTCGCCACCGGCACGCCCTTTTTCAACTGCTCCGCCAGCATGGCCAGCTCGTCGTCCTTGATCGACGGGCTGATCTCGTTGTTGCGATAGATCTTGTCCATCGCCTCGCGCAGAGCCTTGCCTTCACCGGACTCGTTGAACTTCTGCAGCGCTTCCTCGATGACGCGGCCGAGACCACGGCAGGCCCAGCCCAAGTGGGTCTCGAGGATCTGCCCGACATTCATGCGCGACGGCACGCCCAGCGGGTTCAGCACGATGTCGACGTGCGTGCCGTCCTCGAGGAAAGGCATGTCCTCGCACGGCACGATCATCGACACGACGCCCTTGTTGCCGTGACGGCCGGCCATCTTGTCGCCCGGCTGAATCTTGCGCTTCACCGCGACGAAGACCTTGACCATCTTCATCACGCCAGGCGGCAGCTCGTCGCCGCGCTGCAGCTTGTCGACCTTGTCCACGAAGCGGCGCTCGAGGCTCTTCTTGGCCTCTTCGTACTGCTTGTTGATGGCCTCGATCTCGGCCTGGTTCTTCTCTTCCTTGAGGCCGATCTCCCACCACTGGCTGCGCGGGATGTCGGCCAGGATCGCCTCGTCGATGTTGGTGCCCTTGCGCGCACCCCTCGGACCCTTGGCGACCTCCTTGCCCATCAGCGCCTCTTTCAAGCGCGCATAGACGTTGCGGTCGAGAATTTGAAGCTCGTCGTCACGGTCCTTGGCGAGACGTTCGATCTCCTCGCGCTCGATCGCCATGGCGCGCTCGTCCTTTTCGACGCCATGACGGTTGAAGACCCGCACCTCGACGATCGTACCCGACACGCCCGGCGGCAGGCGCAGCGACGTGTCACGTACGTCGGAAGCCTTCTCACCGAAGATGGCGCGCAGCAGCTTCTCTTCCGGCGTCATCGGGCTCTCGCCCTTCGGCGTGATCTTGCCGACCAGGATGTCGCCAGGATGTACTTCGGCGCCGATGTAGACGATGCCGGCTTCGTCGAGGTTCTTCAGCGCCTCTTCCGAGACGTTCGGAATGTCGCGCGTGATCTCCTCCGGCCCGAGCTTGGTGTCGCGGGCCATCACCTCGAACTCCTCGATGTGGATCGAGGTGAAGATATCGTCGGAAACCACCCGCTCAGACATGAGGATGGAGTCTTCGAAATTGTAGCCCATCCACGGCATGAACGCGACGAGCACGTTCTTGCCCAGCGCCAGGTCGCCGAGGTCCGTCGAGGGCCCGTCTGCGAGAATCTCGCCGGCCTTGACGTAATCGCCCACGTTCACCAGCGGACGCTGGTTGATGCAGGTGTTCTGGTTGGAGCGCTGGAACTTGCGCAGCCGGTAGATGTCAACACCCGGCTTCGAAGGATCCGTCTCTTCCGTGGCGCGGATAACGATACGCGTCGCGTCAACCTGATCGACGATACCGGTGCGGCGGGCGGCGATTGCGGCGCCCGAGTCACGCGCGACCACTTCCTCCATGCCGGTGCCGACGAGCGGCGCCTCGGCGCGGATGAGCGGCACGGCCTGACGCTGCATGTTCGAGCCCATGAGGGCACGGTTGGCGTCGTCGTTCTCGAGGAACGGAATCAACGCCGCGGCGACCGACACGAGTTGCTTCGGCGACACGTCGATGTAGTCGACCTTTTCCTGCGACACGAGTAGCACGTCACCGGCGAACCGGCAGGTGATGAGGTCCTCGACGAGATGCCCCTTGGCGTCGATCCCGGCGTTGGCCTGGGCGACGTGGTGGCGCATCTCCTCCATCGCGGAGAGGTACACGACCTCGTCCGTCACCTTTCCGTCCTTCACCCTGCGGTACGGGCTTTCGATGAAGCCGTACTTGTTGACGCGCGCGAAGGTGGCGAGCGAGTTGATGAGACCGATGTTCGGACCTTCCGGCGTCTCGATCGGGCAGATACGGCCGTAGTGCGTCGGATGCACGTCGCGCACCTCGAAGCCGGCGCGCTCGCGCGTGAGACCGCCCGGGCCAAGCGCCGACAGACGGCGCTTATGGGTGATTTCCGACAGCGGATTCGTTTGGTCCATGAACTGCGAAAGCTGCGAGGAGCCGAAGAACTCGCGCACCGCCGCCGCCGCCGGCTTCGCGTTGATCAGATCCTGCGGCATGACCGTGTCGATGTCGACCGATGACATGCGCTCCTTGATCGCGCGCTCCATGCGGAGCAGGCCGACGCGGTACTGGTTCTCCATCAGCTCGCCGACCGAACGAACGCGGCGATTGCCGAGATGGTCGATGTCGTCGATTTCGCCTCGGCCGTCGCGCAAGCCGACCAGCGTCTTGATGACTTCGAGGATGTCCTCGCGGCGCAGCACGCGCATGGTATCAGGCGCGTCCAGCTCGAGGCGCATGTTCATCTTCACGCGGCCGACGGCCGAGAGGTCGTAGCGCTCGCTGTCGAAGAACAGGCTGTTGAACAGCGCGGTCGCGGCCTCGATGGTCGGAGGCTCACCGGGCCGCATGACCCGGTAGATGTCCATCAGCGCTTCGTCGTGATTAGCGTTCTTGTCGATGTTGAGCGTGTTGCGGATGAACGCGCCCGACATTGACGTGGTCGATGTCGAGGATCGGGAATTCCTTGACCTTCTGGTCCTTGAGCTCGGCGAGCAGCTTGGCGTCAAGCTCGGCGCCGGCCTCCGCATAGATGCGGCCAGTCTCGAGGTCGACGATATCCTCGGCGAGATACTTGCCCGACAGGTCCTCGGAAGCGACGAGCACCTCCTTCAGGCCGCTCTCGTTCAGCTCGCGCGCCTTGCGGGCCGTGATCTTCTCGCCGGCCTTGGCCACCACCTCGCCGGACTTGGCGTCCTTGAGGTCGACCATCGGCGTCATGCCGCGCATCTTCTCCGGCACGAATGGCATCTTCCAGCCGTGCTTGCCGTCCTTGATCGGGATGTGCTTGTAGAACTGCCCCAGGATCTCCTCGTCATCGAGGCCCAGCGCATAGAGCAGCGTCGTCACCGGCAGCTTGCGGCGGCGATCGATGCGCACATAGACGACGTCCTTGGCGTCGAACTCGAAGTCGAGCCAGGAACCGCGATAAGGGATGATGCGGGCGGCGAACAGCAGCTTGCCAGAGGCATGCGTGCGGCCACGGTCGTGGTCGAAGAACACGCCGGGCGAACGATGCATCTGCGAGACGATGACGCGCTCGGTGCCGTTGATGACAAAGGTGCCGTTCGACGTCATGAGCGGCATGTCGCCCATGTAGACGTCCTGCTCCTTGACGTCCTTGATCGACTTCGAGCCCGTCTCCTCGTTCACATCGAACACGATCAGCCGCAGCTTCACCTTGAGCGGCGCCGCGAACGTCATATCGCGCTGCATGCACTCGTCGACGTCGTACTTCGGCGGCTCGAACTCATAGCGCACGAATTCCAGCGTCGAACGGCCGGAGAAATCGGAAATCGGAAACACGGATTTGAAGACGGCCTGCAGGCCGTGGTCGTCAGGACGCCCGCCAGGGGGTTCCTTGACCATCAGGAAGTCGTCATACGAACTCTTCTGGACCTCGATGAGGTTCGGCATCCGCGCGACCTCGAGGATCGAGCCGAACTGCTTACGGATGCGCTTGCGGCCGTTGATTGTGTCAGCCATGTCCGCTCCTTCATGTGCCCGCGGGTGACGCGCCCGCGCCGATCATCTTGGGTCAAGGGCCGCCAACCCCTGGCCTTCTGCCTGAAAACGCCTTACCGGAAGGCCCTTTTGGGGTGCCGCGCACGCCCCGCAAAGGCCTTCCGGAAAGACGTTGGTCAGTAATCCCCCTCTCCACCTCTCTTCATTCGATGAGGAGAGGGCCGGAGTGAGAGGCAACAACCGGCACCAACGCCGCGATTGCCCCTCACCCTGACCCTCTCCCCGTGAAAGGACGGGGAGAGGGAAAGGACTTACTTGACTTCGACGGTCGCGCCCTGGTCCTCGAGCTGCTTCTTGATCTTGGCAGCCTCGTCCTTGGACACGCCTTCCTTCACGGTCTTGCCGCCGGCCTCAACGAGGTCCTTGGCTTCCTTCAGGCCGAGGCCGGTCAGAGCGCGGACTTCCTTGATGACGTTGATCTTCTTGTCGCCGCCCGACTTGAGGATGACGGCGAACTCGGTCTGCTCCTCGACGGCAGCAGCGGCGGCGGCAGGAGCGGCGGCGACGGCAACGGCGGCGGCAGCCGACACGCCCCACTTCTCCTCGAGCATCTTGGCGAGCTCGGCGGCCTCGAGAACGGTCAGCTTCGAGAGGTCGTCAACGATCTTGGAGAGATCGGTCATGGTGATGTCTTCCTTCGGTTTGAACCTGGTTGTTTCAGTCCTGCAGCTAGTGGAGCTGCACATTGCTCATGGCGCGCGCCCTGAATTGGGCGAGCGCCGCCCTTGGCTTCACGCGGCTTCGCCCTGCGATGCCTTCGCCTGGATGACCCGAGCGAGCTTTGCACCCGGCTCCTTGACCGTGCGGGCGATTTTCGTCGCCGGCGCGTTGAGGAGGCCGATGAGCTTGGCTCGGAGTTCGTCCAGCGAGGGCAGCTCTGCGAGCGCCTTGACGCCGTTCACATCGAGGACGGTCTTGCCCATCGCGCCGCCGACGATGACGAGCTTGTCGTTCGTCTTGGCGTAAGCGACGGCAGCCTTGGCCGCGGCGATCGGATCCTTTGAGTAGGCCAGAATGGTCGGGCCAGTCAGAAGATCGGAAATGCCTGCGACGTCGGTGTCCTTCAGTGCGATTTTTGCCAGCTTGTTCTTGGCAACCTTCACGGACCCGCCAGCTTCCTTGATGCGCTTGCGGAATTCCGTGGATTGGGCAGCCACCATGCCGACATTGTGGGCGACAACGACCACACCCGTGCCCTTGAACACGTCGTGGAGCGTCGCGATGAGCTCACGTTTCGCGGCTCTATCCACTTAAATGTCACTCCTAGCTGCGGGCCCGCCCCTTTTGAGGGCATTCCCGCGGGTTGCACCTTGCCGCCTCGTTCAAAGCCAGACATGCTGGCTGCGCTTTCGGCGACGTTTGTCCTGTCCTACCGGTCGCTTGAGTAAAGCGGCTCGGTGCCGACCCAGAAGGCTCAAACCGGTCTGCGGCGCACTCCTTACGGAGCTGCGTTCGAATTCCGGGTGGTCTCCTGTCTCATGCAGGCCCCTCGAAAGAGTGAGGCTTAGGTCACTCCTGCGGTCGCAAAACCTCAAGAGACGACACCCGCAATCTCGGACAGGTCCCGATCCGTCAGCCCCTAAGGACATCACGATCGGGTCCATCCCGGCTGCTTGGCGCTCGTTGAAGCACCAGCCAGCCGGAATTTCGTTGGTCCCAGTGGGACCGTAGCGTCAGAC
>CAWJZR010000008.1:0-53199 GCA_963847435.1 uncultured Alphaproteobacteria bacterium
AGGATGAAGATGACCAGTGGATGAGCCTGCGCTACGATCTCACGGCGCCGTTGGCTCGTTACGTCGCGCAGAATTTCAGCCACCCTGCCGAAGCCGTTCCGCCGCTATGCGTCGGCAATGGTATCGCAACGAAAAGCCGGGGCCGGGCCGCTTCCGCCAGTTCACGCAGTTCGACGCCGACACCGTGGGAACCGATAGCGTCGCCGCGGACGCCGAAATGTGCATGCTGGCGGCCGATACGCTGGAAGCGCTCGGCATCAAGCGCGGCGATTACGTGATCAAAGTGAATAGCCGCAAGGTTGCTGGATGGTTTGCTTGAGAGCATCGGTTTGTCCGGAGACGAGAACGCCGGCCGCCGCCTGACCGTTTTTCGCGCCATCGACAAATTCGACAGGTTCGGCGTGGAAGGCGTGGCGCTCTGCTCGGCAAGGGCCGCAAGGACGAAAGTGGCGATTTCACCAAGGGCGCCGAGCTAACCGAAGATCAAATCGACGAAATTATAACGATAGCTTTTTCAATAGGTTTTCGAGCGGCGCAGCGGGCTAGAGGCTGCTGCTAATCCCTACTATTGCGTCGGAACCGAGCTCAGCTGCACAGTGAGTTCGAGCATCAACCCCGCTGACGCGGATCTGCGAATTCGAGCAAGCGATCGCATTTGCGAAGGCAATCGAGTTCGGATGGCTGAGCGAACTTGAGGCTTTCGAAGTTGCGATACAGCAGGATATGGTGACGATCGCATTCGAATCGATCCCTCCGTCGTTCGCGGCCTCGAATACTACACCGGTCCCGTCTTCGAAGCCGAGCTGACGTTCGAGGTCAAAGGCGACGATGGCGAGACCTGTCCGCTTCGGATCGGTCGGCGGCGGCGGTCGTTACGACGATCTCGTCGCGCGCTTCACAGGCGAGAAAGTTCCGGCAACCGGCTTCTCGATCGGCGTCTCGCGGTTGCAGGCGGCGCTCGTCGCATGATCGATGCCAAGCCAAGGCCGAAACGCTCGGTCCCGTCGTCGTCCTCGTGATGGATAAGGATCGAGATCGCCAGCTATCAGAAAATGACGCAGACACTGCGCAACGCCGGCATCCGCGCCGAAATGTATCTCGGCTCGTCGGGCATGAAGGCGCAGATGAAATACGCCGACAAGCGCAATTCGCCCGTGCGCGATCATCCAGGGCTCCGACGAGCGCGCCAAGGGCGAGGTGACGATCAAGGACTTGATCGAAGGCGCGAAGGCAGCCGCCGCGATCAAGGACAACAAGGAATGGAAAGCAGCCGTCCAGCGCAAGTAATGGTGAAGGAAGCCGACCTTGTCGCCGAGGTGGCACGCATTCTCGCGCAGCACGCTTAATCGGTGTCCCCTCTTCCCATTCTTACGGCACGGAAGGAAGCAAATGTTTTCGCTTCCCGTCCGAGCCGGCCACCGAGCTTGCAGTGGCGCAGCAGCATTCGACCGAGCGAGAGCCGGGATCGTTCCCCGGTTATTATCGGGAAAGATCCCGGTTAACGTCCCGACCAAGCGTCGGTCCGTTTCCGGGAAGACGGAATGAGTGACGCAGAAGACGACGCAGCAAGACAAGCGCGGACGTGACAGCGCTCCCCGACGACTAATAACGGACCCGAAATGGCCGCAGAAACTGCAAAGCAATTCGAGGCGCTGGAGCGCCAGGCGCAAACGCTGATGGGGGTTTTCACCAAAGCCGGCCATGAGGCGGTGGCGCCTGCCATGATCCAGCCGGCGGACGTGTTCCTCGACTGCATCGGCGAGAGCCTGCGCGCGCGCACCTACGTTTTCACCGATATCGACGGTCACGAGTTGTGCCTGCGCCCCGACCTGACGGTGCCGACCTGCCGGCTGCACCTTGCCCGCGATCCCGCCGGCACAACGCAAGCCAAGTACTGCTACAACGGCCCCGCCTTCCGCTATCAATCCGAAAGCGCCGGCGCGGACCATCCGCGCGAATTCCGCCAAGCCGGCATTGAAAGTTTCGGCGGCAACGAACGCGAGCGTGCCGAGGCGGCGACGCTCGAACTCATCCTGCGAGCGCTACGTGAGGCAGGCCTGAAAGAAACCATGCTGCGGCTCGGCGACCTCGGGCTGTTCCGCGCGCTGCTTGCGGCCGTCGAGATGCCTGAGCGCTGGCGGCAGCGGCTGTTGCATCAATTCTGGCGGCCGGATGCCTTCCGCGCCGAACTGAAGCGGCTCACCGTCGAGCCGGGCGCCACGACCGCTAAGGTGCCGCGTGAGCTTCTCGCCGAACTCGATCCTGCGAGACCCGAGGAAGCCGAGCAGATCGTCGGCCGCTATCTCGAGGCGCAGTCGATCGAGCTGGTCGGCACACGGTCCCTGCCCGAGATCACGGCGAGCTTGCTCGGGTTCGCCGCAGACCTCAGAGCAAAGCCGCTCAAATCGGCGACCGCGGCGTTGATCAACCGTTACGTCGCCATTACCGCCAAGGCGCCCGACGCAGTGCCGCAAATCCAAGCACTGGTCGCCGAATACAAGGTCGACATCAGGCCGGCGATCGATTGCTTCGACCACCGCCTCGCGATGCTCGCCAACGCCGGCATCGACATGCGAAATGCAGCTTTCGCCGCGGAGTTCGGCCGCAACCTCGAATACTACACGGGCCTCGTCTTCGAGGTGCTGGCGCCGCGTCTCGGGCCCTCGAGTTCCGGTGGCCGGCGGCGGACGCTACGACAGCCTGATGCGGGCCGTCGGCGCCCCGACCGAGGTGCCAGCCATCGGCGCGGCCATCCACACCGAGCGACTGCTGGCCGCCGTCGCGGGAGCAGGCGCATGACCACGATCCCGACTGCAGCGACAAGCAGCGCAACCGGCAATCTCGTGTTCGCCGTTCCCTCCAAGGGACGGCTGATGGAGCAGACGGCCGAGTTGCTGGCCGGCGGTGGTCTGACGCTACGCAAAACCGGCCACGCCCGGGGTTATCGCGGCGAGATCGCCGAGATCCCCAACGTCGACGTGGCGTTCATCTCGGCTTCCGAAATCGCAGCGCACATGAAGGCCGGATCGGCGCATTTGGGCGTCACGGGAGAGGATCTGGTTCGCGAGCAGATGGCGGATGCCGACAGCCGCGTGGAGTTCGTGAAGCCGCTCGGTTTCGGATTTGCCGATGTCGTCGTAGCGGTGCCGAACTTCTGGATCGATGTTGCCACCATGGCCGATCTCGACGCCATCTCGGCCTCGTTCCAGCAGGAACACGGGCGGCGGCTGCGGGTGGCCACCAAGTATCTGAACCTGACGCGCCAATTCTTTTCGGCACACGGCGTCACCGACTATCGCATCGTGGAAAGCCTCGGCGCCACGGAGGGGACGCCTGCCGCGGGAACCGCCGATCTCATCGTGGACATCACCACGACGGGCGAGACGTTACGCGCCAACGGGCTGCGGATTCTCGACGACGGCGTTATCTTGAAGAGCCAAGCCAATCTGGTGGCAGCAAGGGGCGCCAACTGGAGCGGCGCCGCAATGAGCGCGCGAACGGCCATCTTCAAGCGCCTGGGACTTTGAGGACGCAGCGCCGACATCTGAGAGCACGAACTCGCGGGCCGTAAGGTCACGACTGCCGATATTGCCTGGTTCGGCTTCAGCGCAGGCCTTCTCCCCTGCCCCGCCGCATTCGCGGTGCTGCTCGTTTGCCTGCAACTGAAGCGGGTCGGGCTCGGCATCGCAATGGTCGCGGCGTTCAGCGTTGGCCTCGCGGTGACGCTGGTCAGTATCGGCATCGCCGCGGCCTGGGCTGGACGCAAGGCGGCCGCGCACAAGAATCCAGCCTTCAGTGCGGCGGCGCATTGGCTGCCTTATGCCTCGGCCGTGATCGTGATTGCCGTGGGCAGCTTTATTGCATTGCGCGGGCTGCATGGTCTCGGCGTACCGGGCGCCTAGACGCCTAAAAACCGGAATTGCCGATCATTTATTTTCGCCGCTAAAGACTGCGACAATTGAAATAGCGTGTCCGGGCTGCAAAACTGCAACCCGGACGACATTACTTTTCAAGCCTTTATAGAAACCTCTTTGAAATCACTTCAGGCCAAGCGCATCACGTGTGGCCTCGTCGATTTCACCGGTTCTTTTCAATTTGCTCTTTTCCTGGAAGCAGCGGATTGCTTTGCGGGTATCGTTACCCTCGATGCCATCTTCCTTCTCGAGCGGGCATCCCTTCTTGCCCAACAGGAGCTGGATCTCCAGCACGCCCTCGTCGCAACGATCGGATTTACCGGCGCAGGAAGCTTGCCCGCTCGGCGCGCTGAGCTCTGACGGACACGGCCGGGCGCGAACTTCGCAACGTGTCAGCTTTAGCATGGTTTTGCCGCACTGCTTGGACGAGTCGAGCGCCTTGCCGAAGTCCGAGTAGAACTCACCGTGACGAGCAATGACCGTGCGCCGCCAGTTTGCCTCGGCGCTTTTCTCGGCGCCGCCCTGGGTCAGAGAGGCGGTGCCAGTTGCGGAAATCTCGGCCCTGCAGCGGTCACGGTCCCGATCCCGATCCCGATCTTTCGCATTCGCGTCGGCTGCAAAAAGAGTCAGCACCACGGCGCTCAAAACAAACGATATGCGGTTCATGACTTATTCCCAGATGGATTGCCACTTACTGACATGTCCGGAATGAAGTCGATCCGGATTATTTCGTCAGCCTATCACCAGCGTATTCACCATAACAGTGAGCGCGATGAATACCAAACAAATCGGGCAACAAAATGGGCAACGCTGATATTCGACAAAGACTGTCCGGTTCCTAAGCCAATTCCGCGAGCAGACATTTCAGAATACCGTAATCGTATTGACCCTGAAGCGCTGCGTGAGCGGGGCCGAGCTTGCCGCTGTCGACCGCTCCAGTGTCATCGAACGCCGCGAGAATCTCGTCGATTTCGGCTTCCTCGAGACCGATCACCGCGCGCGCCTCGATCAATCCAGCCTCGACCGCCTCGGCGAAATGACCGTAGACGGTGCCGATCTCCAGGCTACGCACCGATGCAATATTCTCGGCGTCATGACCGGCAAGATGCAGGGCAAGAGTCTGGTTGACTGTTGCCGAAAGGCGATTGTCGAGCAGCGGGTGCTTCTTGAAGTTCCCGATCGTGCTCAGAAACGCGGCGCCGTAGCGCTTGATCTTCGACGTGCCGAGGCCGGTGATCCCTGCCAGCGCTTCCTCCGATTGCGGCCGCTTCTCCGCCAGTTCGACGAGGGTGGTGTCATGGCAAATGACATAAGGCGGGAGCTTCGCCTCGACGGCGAGCTTGAGGCGCAGCGCCTTCAGCGCCTGATAGAGCGGCTGGTTGTCGGCGGCAACATTGCCCGATGAGCGCCCTTCCTTGCGGGTCCGCGACTTCTTCGGCTCCGCCTCTCGCGGACGCCGCATCAGAAACGGCTCCTCGCCTCTGAGCAAAGGCCGCGCGCGATCCGTCAACAACAGCGTGCCGTAACCCTCGTCGTCGCCGGTGAGATAGCCCGCTGCGGCAAGCTGGCGAAACAGGCCGCGCCAGTCGGCGGCAGGGACGTCCTTGCCGATCCCAAACACTGTGAGGCGGTCATGGGCGTTGCGGATGGCGCGCTCATCGGCCTTACCGTGCAGGATGTCGACAAGATAGCCGACGCCAAAGCGCTGGCCCGTGCGATAGGCGGTCGAGAGCGCCTTTTGTGCGAGCACGGTGCCGTCGATCGTCTCGGGTGGCGACAGGCAGTTGTCGCAGTTGCCACACGGCTGCGTATCGCGCTCGACCGAAATAGGCCAGCAGCGCCTGCCGCCGGCACCCGACCATTTCGGCGAGACCGATGAGCGCATCGAGCTTCTGGCGCTGCACCTGCTTGAAGGCTTCCGATCCTTCGCTCTGAGCGATCCATTGGCGGAGCTGGATCAAGTCCTGCAGGCCATAGGCCATCCACGCGTTGGCCGGCTCGCCGTCGCGGCCCGCACGCCCGGTTTCCTGATAGTAGGCCTCGATCGACTTCGGCAGGTTGAGGTGAGCGACGAACCGCACGTCGGGCTTGTCGATGCCCATGCCGAAAGCGATCGTGGCGACGACGATCATGCCGTCCTCGGCGAGGAATTTCTCCTGAGTCGAGCGGCGCACCTCGGCGCGGCAGGCCGGCATGATAGGCGAGCGCGCGGCGACCCTTCGACGACAGCCAAGCAGCCGTCTCGTCGACGGCTTTGCGGCTGAGGCAATAGACGATGCCGGCGTCCTCGGGATGCTCGGATCTCGATGAACTTCCACAGTCGCTCGCGCGCGCCCATCGAGCCCATTTCCGCAATCGTGTAGCGGATGTTGGGACGGTCGAAGCTCGCGACGAAGCGCTCGGCGTTCTCGAGCCGCAGCTCGGTGATGATCTCCTCGCGCGTGCGCTCGTCCGCGGTTGCCGTGAGCGCGATGCGCGGGACACTGGGGAACCGCTCGGCAAGCACCTTGAGTTGACGATACTCCGGCCGGAAGTCGTGCCCCCACTGCGAGACGCAGTGCGCCTCGTCAATTGCGAAGAGGGCGATGTCGGTTCGCGCAAGAAGCGACAGCGAACGCTCCTGCAATAGCCGCTCGGGCGCGAAATAAAGGAGATCGAGATCACCGCGCGTGAGATCGCGCTCGATCTCCTGTACCTGGGAGAAGTTCAGCGTCGAATTGAGGAAGGCCGCGCGTACCCCCACCTGGCGAAGGGCGTCGACCTGATCTTGCATCAACGCGATGAGCGGCGAGACGACGATGCCGGTGCCGGCTCGCACCAGCGAGGGGATCTGGTAGCACAGCGACTTGCCGCCACCCGTTGGCATCAAGGCGAGCACGTCGCGACCAGCCAACAGGCCCTTGATAATGCCTTCCTGGTGCAAGCGGAATCGCTTGTAGCCGAAAGTGCTTTCGAGAATGCGGTGCGCGGAGTCCATGGCGGTATCGGCCCCTGGCCGGCCGGCATCGGCTTTGCGCTTTAAGGCAGGCGGCATCAGGACATTCCCGGCTGGCATGTGCAAGCGGAACTTGTAGGCCAATTCTCAGCACGCCTGCCGCCGCTGCAGACCGCCGGCGGGTCAGTTGTGCACACGTGTTGCCGATGCGGCCCTTCTTGCGAATGCGCGATCCTTTGAGGTTTGCGTTCAGGCGGGGTTCATGTGGACGCCGCTACGTTGAGCCTCAAGATCGTGAGATTGAAGCGTTTCCGGTCTCGGCGCGCTTCGACGAAAGGGCTCAATAGCTACAGGACTCAATAGCTACAGGACTCAATAGCAACAGGACAATGAGCGCAACTCGGATGGCCTGAACGGAGTTGATGGAGCCTGGTGAATACGATCTGGATGCTTGCGCCGCGACGAAGACACAGCCAGTTTGAAAGTGCCCCGGGGAAGCCGCTCCCGTCCCCCTGATGCTTGTGGTGACCCGGGTGACAGCAACGGCCGCAGCTCGCGAAAAACGCGAGCGCGGCCGTTCGCGTTTCTGGCTCGCGTTTTTGGGGCTGCGGCGAAGACGTAATGTCCCCAACCCTGCCGCTCCGTAGAAGCTGATATCACCAGCTCTAGATCAGGATCAGGAGCATCCGCGGTGACGGCGGCGCGGAAAGGCGCTAACAACGCGCGTAGGCTGACTTGCACCCCGCCCGGCGGACCCCGTCATTTTGCCAGAGGAGCCGAAGCACATGCGGCGCATTCTTCTCGCTGCCTTCCTGCTGATCGTCACCTTCTACGTGGCTTGGCCGGCGTTCTCCCTCTACCGCATCAACTCGGCACTGCAGCAAGGCGACGCCGGGCTGCTCGAGAGCAAAGTCGAATTCGACAGCGTGCGCGAGAGCTTGAAACCATTCGCCGCCGCCGAAGCCGGCAAGGCAATGGGCAAGCTGGAAGAGTCCGGCGGCATCGGCGGCGTGTTGGCAGGCGAGCTTAAGGGCGAGTTCCAGGCCAAGGCGGTCGACGCCATCCTCAGGAATGTAGTGACGCCGGAAGGCGCCATTCGGATGTACCGCGAGGGCAAGGACCTGCACGAGATGCTGAAGCGCAATGGTCTAGGCGATGGCAAGGGCGGTATTGATCCGGGCAAGATCATCGGCGGCCTGTTTGGCAAGAAGTCAGCGCCCGCCCCCGAGCCGGAGACGCCCGCACCGGCTCCCGCGTCCACGCCTGCGGAGCCGAAGCACTGCTGCGGCATCGGAAACCTGAAGGGCATCGGGCTCGCCGGATGGCGGACAATCTGGTTTGGATTGGCCCGCGACAAAGCCGCCAGCGAAGCCGATGCGCGCCTGGAAATGAGCTTCACCGGCGGCGATTGGAAACTGACGGCGGTGCGGCCCAAGATGATGTGAGACCGAGGAGCGCAGAAAGCGCCGACTAGCCAATGGCCAATAGCCGATAGGAGGCAAGGGGCCAAATATTGTTCGCCGGTGGCGATGGCTTTGCCTCTTCAATCACCCTCGCCGCCCGCATCGGATTTGTCGGTTGGCCCATTCTGGTCGAGCCAGCGGTGTAGCCATCGCTCGAACGGGCCGCCGAACGCGAACAGCAGAATGACCAGGATTGTCGCGACCGCCGCGGGCACCCAAGCGCCAATTCCGCATGCCACCCCCATCAACGTCGTCACCCAAATCGACGCCGCCGTTGTGAGGCCGTGGACCTTGTGAGTTTCGCTGCGCCGGATGATCACACCACCGCCGAGAAAACCGATGCCGGCCAGAAGCCCCTGGATAATGCGGCTGACGGTCTGGCCGCTGGGATCTGGCAGCGGAGCGACCACAGCCAGTGCGCCGGCCAGGCCGACGAGGCCCATCGTTCGCACCCCCGTCGACTTGTGATGCAGGTTGCGATTGAGACCGATGGCGGCGCCGAATGCGGTGGCAGCGCTCAATCGTAGGATGATCTCGGTCCAATCCATGGCACTTTCGCTCGTCCGGCAACGTTTGGCCGGAGGACTGTTTGTGCCCAATTGCCAGCCCCATATCAATGTAGAGGTGCCTCATCGGCAATCGTGGACCTGACGTCTCAGCCGGCGCATGATCACACGTTCGCTCCAACGCCCCTTCTTCCCGGACCCGTGATGACTGAAACGACTGACGCTGCCGCCTTTCCGTTCGACAACAGCTACGCCCGGCTTCCTGAGCGCTTTTTCGCGCGTTTGTCGCCGACGGCGGTTGCTGCGCCGAAGCTTATCCGGCTGAACGAAGCTCTCGCCCGCGACCTCGGGCTCGACGTCGCGGCCTTGGCGTCGCCCGAGGGGGTCGCTGTACTCGCCGGCAATCGCACCACCGCGCGTGGCGAGCCGCTGGCGATGGCCTATGCGGGCCACCAGTTTGGCCAGTTCGTGCCGCAGCTCGGCGACGGCCGAGCGATCCTTATCGGCGAGGTGATCGGGCGGGACGGCATCCGCCGCGACATCCACCTCAAGGGCTCGGGACGCACGCCATTTTCGCGATCGGGCGACGGCCGCGCGGCCCTCGGCCCCGTGTTGCGCGAATACGTCGTCAGCGAGGCCTTCGCCGCGCTCGGCATTCCGACGACGCGCTCGCTTGCAGCTGTCGCGACCGGCGAACACGTGTTGCGCGAGATGGCGTTGCCGGGGGCGGTGCTGTCGCGCGTCGCGCAAAGTCACGTGCGTGTCGGCACGTTCCAGTTCTTTGCGGCGCGTGACGATTTGGCGGGCGTGCGAACTCTCGCGGACTATGTGATCGCCCGGCATTATCCGGAGGCCGCCGCTGCGCCAAATCGCTATCGGGCGCTTCTCGATGCAGTAACCGCGCGGCAGGCCGAGTTGATCGCGCGGTGGCTATTGGTCGGCTTCATCCATGGCGTCATGAATACCGACAACATGTCGATTGCGGGCGAGACCATCGACTTTGGCCCGTGTGCATTCATGGATGCGTTCGACCCCGACAAAGTGTTCAGCTCCATCGATCGGGGCGGACGCTATTCCTACGCCAACCAGCCGCGCATCGCCCTATGGAACCTGGCGCGGCTCGCCGAAACACTGCTGCCGCTGATGGGCGAGAACGATGACGCGGCGATGGCCGAAGCCCATGCCGCGCTCGACGGCTTCGCGCCACGCTTCGAGGCTGCGTACGCTGCGGGAATGGGTGCAAAGCTCGGGTTCACGCATACACGTTCCGAAGATCTCCCCATCGCGCATGATCTGCTGCGCCGGATGTCAGCTAACGGCGCCGATTTCACCCTGACATTTCGCAGGCTTGCCGATGCTGTGGCGCGTCCCGAGGGCGAGGTTGCGTTGCGCTCGCTGTTTGCGGACCCGGCGGCATTGGATGATTGGTTGCCGCTCTGGCGACAAAGGTTGGCGGCGGATGGCGCGACCGGCGAAGCGAAGGCAGCCGCGATGCGCTCCGTTAATCCCGCCTACATCCCGCGTAATCACCGCATCCAGGAGGCCATCTTCGCGGCCGTGCAGGATGGTGACTTCACGCCCTTCCACACTCTCGTCGATGCCCTCAGCAAGCCGTTCGATGAGCGTCCGGGCAGTGAGCGCTACGCCGAACCACCGCGCCCGGAAGAGATCGTGCACCAGACGTTTTGCGGGACGTAGTGCACCCGCATCCTGGTTGGATCCCCGCCCAAAGTGGCGATGAGAGCTTTTGCACAAGGTGCTGGTTAGACCGGTAAACGGCGACCGAGTTACGGCGGTGGATGTTGGGTTGAGCCACAAATAAGCAGCCGCGCCAGGAGCAACTCGCGCGTCAGAACTTGAACATGGCGTGACATGCGGTGCAGTTGGCGAGCACGTCGTTGAGCGCCTTGTTGGCCGCAAGATTGGTGCGCTTCTCCCCCGCTTCGCGGGCGAGCGCATCGAACTTCTCGTGCGTGTCGATGCTCATCAGCGTGAACTGCGGCGGTAACCGCAGTGCCATCGCAACCGGGACGCTCTTGACGGCCGCCATCCCAGACTTCGTCGCGGCGCGTGATACGGCTTTGAAATCGTGCTTCGATAAACCCTCGACGACGCCCTGGATGTTGTCCAGGTAGGCGCGCATGCCGGCCTTCAGATGCTCGCGCTCCGAGACGGTCAGTTCAACCTTCTCGCGGACGTCGCCCGCGGTCGCCGGCAAGGCGCCCAGCGCTACCGCGCCGCAGATCAAGCCCAAGATCGTGCGCATTCCGTGTCCCGCTGCCCAATAGCCCCGTCTGCGATTCGCATTCGAAGCCAGGGCAGCGG
Source organism: uncultured Alphaproteobacteria bacterium (assembly GCA_963847435.1). Taxonomy (GTDB): domain Bacteria; phylum Pseudomonadota; class Alphaproteobacteria; order Rhizobiales; family Hyphomicrobiaceae; genus CAWJZR01. The sequence continues at coordinate 11,144 of CAWJZR010000008.1, forward strand.
CGGACTGATTGATTTGGATGCGGGTGCGGCAATCGGCCCGGGGCTCAACTCTCTGGAAAATACTGGAAGATCCAGGTTTCGGTCAGCGCGCGGTCCTTGTAGCGAAGGTAGGCGCGCATATCGACGGGCTCCTTGCCCGTCGCAGTGACGTCGAACAACGCGCGCCAGCGCTCCCGCTGATCGACGACCGGATGCGAATAGGCGTTCGACACCTCGCCTCGCGATGTCGTCACCACGATCTCGACGCCGTCGTCGCGCCCGAGCCCCTGAAACGCGCTGCCCTGGAAGTCGATGACGAACTTGCGGACGCCTTGCGGCCGCTGCTGTCCAGGACGCCCGCCCATCCCGGTCCACGTTGCCGTCGCGCGGCCCAGCGAATCCGGGAATGGGATGTCGTCGAGCCAGGACAGCCGGTAACTGTAGGCGCGCTGCTCGCCAGGCTTGAAGGGCTCGGCGGGGCACCAATAGCAGGCGATGTTGTCGTGCACCTCGTCGTCGGTCGGGATCTCGACGAGATGAACCGCGCCGGCGCCCCAGTTGCCCTGCGGCTCGACCCAAACCGACGCGCGGCGCTCATAAAAGACGCCGTCGTCGAGATAATGCACGAAGTCGCGGTCGCGCTGGAGCAGGCCGAAGCCCTTCGGATTGTTGTCCATGAAGGCGCTGGTCATTACGCGCGTCGGGTTGTTGATCGGCCGCCAGATGCGCTCGCCCGACCCGGTGTGGATGGCGAGCCCGTCGCTGTCGTGAATCTCCGGACGCCAGTCTGCGGCCTGCGTGCGGCTGTACTCGCCATACCAGAACATGCTGGAGAACGGCGCCACTCCGAGCCGCGTGATTGTCTTGCGAGCGAACAGTTCTGCGTCAATGTCCATGATGACGCGGTGGATATCGCGGCTATCAGTGAGGCGCTCGGTTTTCATCCGGTAGGCGCCGGTGCAGCTCGGGCTGTCGAGCAGACCCCAGATGGTGAGCGCGGCCCCGTCGCGCTCGGACCCTTCGAGCCAATAGGCGGAAAAGCGCGGAAACTCCTCCGGCGTGGGCATTCCGGTGTCGATGGCGAGGCCCCGAGCCGACAGCCCGTACTGATCGTAGGGACCAGAGGTACGGAAGTAGGAAGCGCCCAGCGCTGCATACCAGTCCCTTTGGAGGTCCGGCGCCATGATGCGGAAGCCGGCGAAGCCGAGGCCCTCCGGCAGAGTGCGGGCAACGTGGTTCACTGGCATGTCGAACAGGTCGGCGCTGTACTTCACCTCGCGCGCGATACCATCCTCGACGAGGCTCATCCGCACCGGTTCTTTGAAGTACTTGCCGAGGTGAAAGAGCTGCGCCGGCGTGCGGCCGTTGCGATCCAGCTTCAGCGTCTTGTCGGCCTTGTAGCGGATCTGCTGATAGGCGTCGTAGTCGATCTGTTCCAGTATTTCAGAGACGACGCCGTCAGGTTTCTTATACGGCGTCTTGGCAGCCTCGCGCGCCATCTCCTTCAAGATGTCGAAGGAAAACGGCGTGCGCGGCCCGAGCGTCACGGTTTCCTCGGTCAGAGCGGCGGCGGCGAGGCGGGCGGAGGGACCGAAGATCGCGGCGAGGGCGCCGCCGGTGGCTCCGGAGAGAAGTTGCCGCCGATCGAGTTTGGCCGTCATGACGTTCGCTGTCCCCATCTTCGAGCTTGGCCGTTCGAACCCGAGTTGCAGAACGGACCGGCATACCCGTGCCGCCGGGCGTGTATCGCGGATTTTCCGGCTTTTCTAGGACTTCCGCGCACGTTGCCGCAATCCGTTGGTTCGACGCAGGTATTTCGAGGGCTCGAAGGAGGCCGGCCGCCGTCTGAGTTGCCCGCGGTCACGGCCGCCTTACTCTTGAGATCACACGGTGCTAACCGTAAGGTCGCGCTACGGAGCTGATCGAGGGAGGGGACGGCATGATGTCCGGGACACCGGATGACGCCTCTGCGGCGGGTTCCTCGCGCGCGGTCCGGCTACTGGCCGGTTTCGCGGCGCTCGCGACCATCGCGGCGGTGCTGCTATTGCCAGCGCTGACGCCTTGGCTGCTGCGCATCGAGCATTGGACCGCGGATTGGCGAAACGCCCTGCTGGCGGACCGCGCCCTCCATTCCAATGAGCAGATCGCGATTGTCTCCATCACGGATGCAACGCTGCGCGACGTCAACAAATCGCCGATCGACCGCAAACTACTGGCGCGCATCGTCCGCGCGGTAGACGCCGCTGGTCCGCGCGCCATCGGCCTCGACGTGCTGTTCTTTCAGAAGACCGATCCGGCGGCCGATAGCGAGTTGACCGAAGCGCTGAAAACGGCGGCGGCCAAGGTCGTGGTCGGCGCGGCCGACGAGCGCGCTCAGCTCGAACCGTTTCAGCGCGAGTTCCAGGCCTCATATCTCGCAGGTACCGGACGCCCGGCCGGCTACCTGAACATCCACCACGACCCGGACAATGTCGTCCGCTTCGCGTCGCTGCCGGCAGCCGCGAGTGCGTTCCCCAAGAGCTTCGCACGCCAGCTCGCCGAAGCTGCCGGAACGTCCGCAACCGATAGCGGCCGCCCAATTTCGTGGCTCGACGACGCCAAGGACGGCACCCCGGCTTTCTTCACGCTGCCGGCCCACGACCTGCTCGCCGATCACGATCTGGGAACGCGGCTGAAAGACCGGATCGTGCTGATCGGCGGCGACTTCGCTTTGCGCGACCGGCATCGCGTGCCGCTCACCGTTCTGACGGGCGAGCTGATGCCGGGCGTCACGATCCACGCGCAGATGCTGGCCCCGATGCTGGAGCCTTCACGCAAATTTTCGGAGCTTGGGCTGCAGAAAGCACGGTTCCTTCTCGTCGCGCTCGGGCTTGTCGGGTTCGCACTCGGGTGGCAGCTCGGCAACTCGCGCATCGCACAGTATGCAAGCTGGGGTGTCATGACGGCCATCCTGCTCGCCATCGATGCCATCTGCTACCGCGAGTTGCGGTTGGTGTTGCCGTTTACGCTGGCGGCTGTTGCCTGGTTCGCAGGCCTAATGGCGGGGCGCTTCCTCAGAACCGGACTGCATTCGACGACCGCTCCCGAAAGGAGATCCCCGACATGACGAGATTCGACCTGAGAAGGACCGCCGCCGTGGGTATCGGAGCACTGGCTGCTGTACTGGCCGCCGCCCTCGCCGGCCCCAGCGCATTCGCCCAGACCGGCGGCAGCGACCGGATGCCGGGTGGCGTCGAGGCGAGGCCTTCGGAACCGGAAACCGGTTACAGGTCTCGCGGCCTGACGCCTCCCCCCGCCGCTGCCGCCCGGCCGGCGCCACCGCCGCCGCCCCTGGCGCAACCGGCGCCTGCCCCATCGAAGGCACCGGAGGTCAAGAAGAGCGAGGCCAAGAAGGCAGAAGCCAAGAAGGCGGACACCAAGAAGGAACCGGCAGATCCGTCGGCACCTCCAAAACCCAAAGCCAAGAAATCAGCGCCGAAACCCAAGGCCTATGACACGGGGCCAGTTCCCGCCGAACGCAGTGCGCCCGCGGCGCCGAGCACGGGACGCGGCGGTGGAACCGACCAGATTCCCGGCGGGGTCGAGCACCGCCCGGGTAGCGAATGATGCCAGGACGGCGGCACCGGCGCCCAAATATCCCTGCCGCGAGCGCAGGCGACGGATCGGGATCGGCCGGCCCGTTGTGACGGTCGGGCGTGTTCAAAATGTCAGCGCGCGCCCAGCTGGCCGCCACGAAACCGCTGCGTTCTCGGTATCCGGTCCGCCCGACGCAACGATCCGTCCGTCTCACACGTTTCGAGTTCCGATCAACAACAGCGAAGGAAGCCCCGTATGACTCGTCTCTTTGCCGGCGCCGCCGCCGCGCTCCTGCTCGTCGCCGCCGCGCCGGTCTACGCCGCCGATGCGAAGATCGAGGCCGCGCTGAAAACGTTCTCGGCGGTTGAAGCAGATGCGGCCAAGCTGAAGACGTTCTGCCAGATGAGCAAGGCCATGGCGTCGGCAACGGACGATGAGAAGGACGCCGCCAAGTCCGAGGCGCTCGACAAGGAGATCACGGGCTACATGTCCACGCTGGGAGAGGACTTCCAGAAGGCCTGGGACCTCGGCGCCGACACCAATCCGGAATCCGAGGACGGCAAGGCCATGCTGGCTGCCATCGAGAAGCTCGAAGGCCGCTGCGATAAGTGAGGAATTAGGTTTTAGGGACTAGGGGAGAGGCGGCGAGCCCTATCCCCTAATCCCTATTCCTCGTCCCTAGTCCCTCGCCTCTTTAGCCTCCGCCTCACACAAGTCCGCCGTCGGCGACCTCGATGACGACAGGTTGCTCGATGAGATGCACCGGGATGGGCTTCTTCGGCACCAGTGCGGAGTTCGACGGGTTGCGTGGATCGCCGGGTTTCGCCTCCGCCCAACTCCGCCGACCCGGAACTTTATCGACGCCGAGCGGATAGATGGTCACGCGATGCGGCTCGATCTTGATCCGCAGGAAGTTCTTGAAGTGCTTGATACGCAGGGCCGCGAATGCGTCCTCGGCGTGCATGCGGCCCAGGACGCCGGTGAGCACCCAGTAGGCACCCCAGATGAAGCCGCCGATCAGGCTGCCCGCGATCAACATCTCGACAGGATAAAACAGCCCGACGATCTCCCGTACCGGCTGGGGATCAATCACGGATCCGGATGCTGGCGCCGCTTCAGTTGACGCCGGTGGCGGCAGCGGACGCTCGGCGCGGTTCGGTTCGGCGCGGCGCGCGCTCTCGCGTTGCTGCTTGCGCTGGCCCGATAGCGGCTCCAGCGACTCCTTCACGATGCCGCGCACCACCTCCGGAGTTCTTCTGGTTTTCGAGGACGGCCTGGATCTCGCCGGCAATGATTGGCGAGACGTTGTTATTGAAGCCCAGCAGCACGACGAATAACGAGAACATGGCGGTTGCATGCGCCGCAAAGTGCAGCGTGCCGACAACGAACTTGGTGAGGCTGCGCCGCAGGCCTGGTTTGTCGCCGGCATCGACGTAATAGACGAGCCCCGCCCACAGCCCGAAGAACATCAGCGAGAACGCGATCGAGAGCGTCGCCTGGAGCACGTAGAGCGGCATCCAGCCTAGCACGGAGGCGATCGATTGCCCGACGCCGACCGCATCGATTTTTCCGGCGGATACGTCGAACTGGCGCACGACCGAATGGAATTCCCACGTGATCAGCCAGTAGATCAGGCCGATGCCCAGCGCGAACGGAAAGTTGTAGATGGGGAACAGCAGGTTGCGCAGCCCCAGCATCCAGCTTCGCGAGCGCGTCGGGTAACACACGGGCGCGCGAGCTGACAGCGGCTTGGTCCGCTTCACGGGCGCGGTCGGATGTGCAGCGGCGCGGGCATCCGCGACCACCTCGCGCACGGCTTCCCTGACGGTTTCCTTGACCGTGTCGGCCGCCTCGGCTGCGGGTGCGGGAGGCACGCGCGGAGCCTGCTTGAGCTTCACGTCATAGCGATGGGGCTCGAAGCCTTCCGTCACTTTGCGGGCGGTAGGATCGGCGGCCGCCGCCGGGGACGGCGACTCGGCGGTTTTCGGCTCCGGCCACCGCACGCTGAGCTCGGTCTTCAGCACATGGGTCGGATGCAGGAAGGCGCCGCCGCCGCCGGCGGTGAAGAAATGCACGCCAAGCTCGGACGACGAGTAGCGCGCATAATGGTGCCAATCGCCCGCGATGACGGCGCAGACTTGCGCGCCGCGGCGACGGGCGATCGTCGTAATCTTGTAGAAATTCTGCTCCTCGTCGAGGCCCTGGAACTCGGCCAGCAGCCACGCCGGCTCGGCGATGCAAAGGATCACCTTGTCCGCCGGGCCCATCTGGCTGGCGATCGCCTCGAAATAGTTGATCTGGTTGTTGTCGAGGTATTTCGAGAACTGGATGTCGGTGCCCCAAATCCACCAGTTGTGGGGCAAGCGCATCGCCCAATAACTGCGGTGCTGGACGCATTGCCAGCCGCCGATCTGGGTGCCCTGAACTTCCGACAGCTTGTCGCGCGACGAACAGAACAGGCTGTCGAAGGCGTTGAGGCCATCATACCAGTCGTGATTGCCGGGGATTGCGAACAGCTTGCGCGTCGGCTGTGGGACGTCCAATGCCCAGCCGTAGGGGACTTGCAATCGCTTGCGATAGTCCTCCCGTGTCGCCTGTGGATAGCACTGGTCGCCGCCCATGATCAGGATGCTGCCCGGCGGCAACGGCGGCTGCCCCTCGCCCACCTCGAGGCTCTGCTGCGCCAACAGATATGCCATCGTGTAGGTCGCTTCGAAGCCGTCACCGACGTCGGCGATGTAGTCGACCCAGATGCTGCCGTCCGGCGCCACATCGATCCGGCGCGCGGGGTCGGGCGAATCCGGGTCGCTATAGTCGTAGCGCTCCAGCAACTGTTTGCGGCTGGCGTAGTCGCTGGCCGCCTGAGTCATGCGCTGGTCGGCGTATTGCCCGAAAAGCGAGGACACGAGCGTGCGCACGAAGATCCGGCTCAGCAGGCGCGGATCGTACCATCTCACCATTTCCGGCAGATCGCCGTCCCGTAGCTGCTGCAGCGGAGACTTCACCATTCATCCCTCCCCATCCCGAACCTTCACGATAGCGTGGCACGGAGGAATGGCAACCGCGGGGCTGGCGCGGAGGATTGAGTGCATGCCCCTGGGTGTGATGATAGTGCGAACCGGAGCTGGACGTGACGTTGTCCTTGCCGCTGTTTTCGCTGCCCGAAGGCGCCTGCCTCAGTCGAAGACGTAGTGGATGATGTAGGTGAGGTCGCTGGGCGTCGCGGTGGGCGGCGGAGGCATGAAGATGGCGCGCCTAATCGCGGACAGGGCGACGTCATCCATGGCGGTATTGCCGCTCGAATCCACCAGCTTCACGTACTTCAGCGCGCCGCCAGGGCCGATCTCGAACGACACCATCACAGAACCGCGGATAGCGAATGGCTTCGGCTTGGTCTTGATCAGCGCCGCGATGACACTTCGCGAATACTCGTCGGTCTTGCCGGATTTTGCCGCGCCCCGCACGCGCATGCTGCCACCGGACAACGACATATCCGGGCGGATCGGCTGCTGGGGTTGCTGGGCCTTGGCGTGCCGCTCGCGCTTGCGCCGCTCGATCTCGGCGTCGACCGCGGCGGCGTACTTGTCCATGCTGAGGTCGAAACCTTCCAGCGACGGGTCGGCCTGAGACTTGGGCTTCGCCAGCTCAGGCTTCTTTGGCTGCGCCTGCGGCTCCGGTTTTGGTGGCTCGGGCACCGGTTCCTTGGCTGGCTCCGGCATTGGCTCCAGTGCTGGCTCGTCGCTCGGAGGAGGCGGTAACGCCGCCGTCTCGGCCGGTTTTTCGACCTTTTCCACCGGCGGCGCTTCGACGGGCGGCGGCGGGGCGGGTTGCGTTTCCGCAGGTTTCGGTGGAGCGGGCGGCGTGGGGGGCGGCGCTGCGGCGACCTCTGGGCTGGGCGGCGGCGGAGGCGGTGCGGGCATCTCGGCTGGCGAGGGTTGCACCGGGGCGTCTACCCCTGACTGCGAGCGCTTCGTCGTTGCTTCGGGCGATGGCTCCTCGACGATCTCGACGTCGATAGAAGGCGGCCCCTCCACCTGTCCGCGAGGCTCGGGCGGCGCGCCGGCACTTGTTAACAGAAACAATGACAACAGCGCAGTATAGACCAGCACGACGCCCAGCAGCGCCAGCCGGAACGTGCGCTCGGACCCGGGCGCGGGTAGTGCTATCCGGAATGTGGCGTCCATCAGGCCGAGCAGGGCCGGTTCCGCGACGACGGCAACGTCGTCGGGAGCAGCCAGCGTCTCTGCAGTATCGGCCGTCATGCGCGTAGATGATCCTCCGGTCGGCCGCCCCTCTCGGACAGAACGAGGCCCAACGCATGCCGCGGACGGCGATCATAGCCGACGTTGCTGCACCGCGGCGAACGGAAGCGGTACCAACCTGTGAACGTGTTGCGCCGCCGCACCAGTCAGGAACAACTGACGCCCGGTGACGCGATGCGGGGCTGGGCCCTGAAGACATGTCCACGCGATTTACAACAACCGCTTTTGCAGCCGCAAGACCGCCTCGCGGCTGCGGAGACGGCGATCTAGGGGCGGCCAGGCATCAGAAATCGGTCAGAGCATGCCATTTGTCCCAGGAGGCGTCGGCGGCACTGTCGGGCTGGGGACGCATATTGGCCGGCGGAGCCAGACTAAGCTGAGCAGGGCTGGCGTTGGTTCGGCACGCCGACGTTGCAGTCTTCGGCACAGAGTGCAGAGCGTAGCCGGCGGCGGCCCCTAACCAGCTTGCCCCCAGGGCGACGGCAATCGTCAGCTTCAAGGTAGCGTTCAAGACAAACCTCCACGCGAAAAGGTTTCGAATGGAGGGCTTATCCGTCGCCTCAATGATTGACGGTGTTACGCGCGGGACAAGCCGCTTTCTGAATAAATTATCAGTGGTATCCGGCTTCCGTATCCACCTTTCCGCGGAAAACCCAGTAGGCGTAGCCGGTGTAGGCGAGGATCAACGGAATCAGGACGGCGGCACCAACGAGGAGAAAGCGCAAGCTCGAGTCGGGGGCAGCCGCATCCCAAATCGACAAACTCGGCGGGACGATCTTTGGATAGACGCTGATTCCGAGGCCTAAATAGCAGAGGACGAAAAGCCCGAGGGTCGCGAGAAACGGCTCCCTTTCGTGGTTCTGACGCAAAGCCAGAATTAGACGTGCGGCGAGGAACAGTGTCAGCAGCGGGATTGGTGCCACGATTGCGATGGCTGGCCAGGAGAACCAGCGCGCGAAATATTGCGGCACCAGGAATGGCGTCCACAAGCTGACGAGGCCGATGGCCACCAGAAGCGCGATTGCAAGCGGCCAAGCCAATCTATAGGCCCGCTCCTGCACGTAGCCGTGTGTTTTCCAGATCAGCCACGTCGCGCCCAGGAGCCCGTAGCCCACCACGAGCGCACAGCCCGTCACGATCGAGAACGGTGACAGCCAATCAAACCACCCGCCGGCATAAGCGCGGCCTTCGACTTTCACGCCCTGGATCAGGGCGCCGAGCATAATGCCTTGCGCAAGAGCAGCGACCGTCGAGCCGATTGCGAACGCCCAGTCCCACAGGAACTTCGTCCGATTGCCCTGCCAACGGAACTCGAAGGCGACGCCGCGAAGGACAAGACCGAGCAACATCGCGATGAGCGGCGCATAGAGGGCCGGCAGCACGACGGCATAGGCTAGCGGGAAGACTGCTAGCAGGCCGCCGCCACCCAGCACCAGCCAAGTCTCGTTACCGTCCCATACCGGTGCGACGGAATTCATCGCGGTGTTGCGGTTCTCCGTGTCTTCGATGAACAGGAACAGGATGCCGACGCCGAGATCGAAGCCGTCGAGCACCACGTAGGCCAGGATCGCAAAGGCGATCAGCAAAGCCCAAACGAGCGGCAAATCGATCACCATAGCCCTCGCCTCCTCACTCGCGGCTGCCGGCGGCCTGCGCGGGTCCTGGCGTGATACCGGCCGCGCGGACCGGCGTGCCAGGATCGGGGCCTTGCACCCCTTGCGCAGGTGGCCGCGACATCAGTCGCAGGATGTAGAACACTCCGGCGCCGAACACTGCGACGTAAACGACCATGAACGCCGCAAGCGAAGAGCCGACGGCTGGCGCCGCGATGGGCGAGACGCTATCGGCGGTGCGCAACAGGCCATACACGGTGTAGGGCTGACGGCCGAACTCGGTCGTGATCCAGCCGGCAAGCACCGCGATAATACCCGCCGGCCCCATCGCCACCGATGCACGCTGCAGCCACCGCGCGGACGCAAGGCCACCTTGCCGGCGGGCGATCAGCCCCCATATGCCGATGCCGAGCATGGCGAGTCCGATGCCGACCATGATGCGGAAAGTCCAAAAGATCAGGGGAGCGTTGGGCCAATCGCTCTTTGGCCACTCCTTGAGACCGCGAAGCTTTCCCTTCCAATCGTGCGTGAGGATGTAGCTGCCGAGCTTCGGCACCTCGAGTGCATAGCGCGTCTCGGCGCGCTTGTTGTCGGGCAGCCCGAACAGGATCAACGGCGCACCCTCGTGTGTGTCGTAATGGCCTTCCATGGCCGCAATCTTCATCGGCTGATATTCGAGCGTGTTCAACCCGTGTTGATCGCCCGCAATAATCTGGACAGGCGTTACGGCAATCGCCATCCACAGCGCCATCGAGAACATTAATTTTGCGGATGCGCTGGAGTTGTCCTTCAGAAGATGAAACGCACCGACGGCACCGACGACGAATGCCGTTGAGAGGTAGGCCGCCAGCACCATATGCACGAGGCGGTAGGGAAATGATGGGTTGAACACGACCCTCCACCAGTCGACCGGCACAAACTGACCTTGCGCGTTGACAGCGTGGCCCGCCGGCGTCTGCATCCAGCTATTCGCCGATAAGATCCAGAATGCGGACAACAGCGTTCCGGCCGCGACCATTAGAGTTGCGACAAAATGCAATTTCGGCCCGACCCGCTTCAATCCGAACAGCATGACGCCGAGAAAACCAGCTTCGAGAAAAAAGGCGGTGAGCACCTCGTATCCCATTAAGGGCCCGAGCACGGGGCCGGTTTTGTCGGAAAATACGCTCCAATTGGTACCGAATTGATAGCTCATCACAATACCGGACACGACGCCCATGCCGAACACTATGGCAAAAATGCGCAGCCAGTAATTGAAAACATTCAGATAGGTGTCCTCTCCCGTCCACAGCCAGGCTGCATCCAGAACCGCGAGGTAACTCGCAAGGCCGATCGTGATGGCCGGAAAAATGATGTGAACGGATATTACAAAGGCGAACTGAAATCGCGCCAAGTCCAACGCCGCGGTATCCATTGGCAACCGATCTCCTGAACGACAACCAGGAAAGCCCGACACGTCCGTCATCATACACCAGAAGAATGATCGATCCACCTGCATTCACTGTCGCATTTCACATTGCCGCATACACAATTTTGTTTCCGCACATCCTACAAAACTGCTGGATGGGCCGACTTATTTGGCGGAACAGGATGAAAACGGCTGCGTTGAGACCGCACAAGCAATTACAAATAATTCGCAACGAGAGGAATGTAAGGATGGTTGGAAACCTGCCAAAATTTGCAGCGATCGCCCTGATGGGAAGCATTATCGGTGGTGCTTCTGCAATGGCACAGACTAACCCGTCGCCGAATGCGCCGACCGCCAAGGGCAACCAGATCCCCGGCCCCAGCGCGACGCGCCCGACGGACCCTGCTGCTAATGACACCCCCTCGGCTCGTCCATCGACCGCGCCAACACCCGCCCCTTCGAGCGGTGGTACAACAGCGCAGACCACGACCACTCCGTCGAGCCAGCCGCCGGACACCAAGACCCCTTCCGAACCGAAGGATAAGTCGGGCGCGGGCGGAACTCCCAAGACCGGCAACTAAGTTTGACTACTAGGATTGCTAAGCAGGGGCCCGAAAGGGCTCCTGCTCCCTATTGTGGGCCGCCACCTGACAGAATAGCCCGGAGCATTTCGGGCTCCGGGCCATCTCTAGGCCGTGATTTCGGCTAACCTTTAGGCGGGCAATCCGCCCTCCCAGTAATTGGTCGCGCCGTAGTGCCGGTGAAGGCGGGTTTCCCAATCGCGATCGGCATAAGAGCGATCATCGTTCAGGGCCGGCGCGTTCTGCAGCTGTTCGGCGGTGATGCCGGTGACGTACCCCTCTAGCCGGGTATCGTACTTCAGGGCGTTCCACGGTACCGGGTAATGACTTTCGCCGAGGCCCAGGAAGCCGCCGAAGCTCATAACTGCGTAGGCAACGCGGCCAGACCTCTTGTCGATCATCAAGTGGTGAATCTCGCCGACCTTCTCGTCTTTGGCGGCGGAATATACGTTTGTGCCTTCGACGTGCTCGCTGGATATGAGGGCTCCATAAGGCGATTGACTTGCCATGCGTCACTCCTTTGGCTTTTTTGGGTGAGGTATCGGCCACTGGGATCTGCGGCCGCAGCGCGTGTAGGTTTAAACGGATAGCGCGGCGCAACGTTCCCTGACTTCACTTCTGAAGGTCAGACCAACAGGACAACCGGTATTGAACTCGGCCTAATCGGCATTAACTCTGCAGAAATCAACCAGGACCGAAGCAACGAACCCCATCATGGCGCCGAGGCAGGCGGCACCGCACACCAGTACGGCGACCGCCAGTGTGGGCTCGGGCTGGCCCCGCACCAGATGCTCGAAGTTGGGCCCTAAAACGAAGGCAGCCAAGACGGCCAAACCCCCGGCGCAAGCGCCACCGGCAGAGTCGACAACCATGCGCGCGGCGACCTTGCGGTCGGCTTCGTGGAGGGCTTTGCGGCGGGCGGAGGGATCAATCATATCAACCAAGACCAGATCGCCGGTCCATATCTTTGGCTCAACGCGGCATCCAATTGATCGTTCCACGCCGTGCACGCATTGGCCGTAGGGAAAGCGCCCACCGCATTGCCGCATAATTTCGTTACGTCTGAAAGGATTTCCACGGAACCGGCTGCATCCACAGGCGGTTGTCTTTGTCGTGACTGACGTCTCGGTCGCAGCCTCAAGCGATCGCCATTCAAATATTAAAAATCGGAGGGGTTGGCCGATGGGGAAGAAAAACGGCGACACGCCAGCGCGCCAACCTGAGCATGGATTGCCCGAGCACGGCGCTCGCGTGCTTCCCAGCGTGACCGTCGATAGCTACAATGTGGAAATCGAGCACGGCGATGGTTTCATTGGAGACCGAGCGAGCAAAAGTGCGTTTTGGGCCATCCTCGACAAGTGGCGCAAACCGTTGCGCGAGCTCGATCAGGATCCCCTAGGCGACAGTGTCAGCCAAGAAATCGGAAAGAAGCGGCTCGCCGAGATCCTTCTGAAAGGCGATCACCAAGCAGGCGGCGTCGTGCACAGCGCCATCGAAGACTTCGCGCAGGAGTTGGCGGCCGTGATCCGCCGCTTCATCCGCTTAAAGGAATGGCGAGATACCGAGGTCTTGGCCGTCGGCGGCGGGTTTCGAGCCAGCCGCATCGGCGAACTGGCGATCGGACGCGCAGACGTGCTGCTGAAGGCCGACGGCATCAACATTGATCTGGAACCGATCCGCAACGATCCTGATGAAGCGGGGCTGATCGGCACCGCGCACCTGCTGCCGCCATGGATGTTGAAAGGACACGACGGCATCGTGGCCGTTGACGTCGGCGGCACCAATATCCGCACGGGGGTGGTCCAGCTCAATTGCAAGAAGTCCAGCGACCTGGCCGAAGCTGCGGTCGTGAAGTCCGAGATTTGGCGCCACGCAGACGATGACGATTTGAAGCGCGACGATGCCGTTCAAGGGCTAGTCGATATGCTGAAGGACCTCGTCGAATGGGCCAGGAAAAACGACTTGTCGCTAGCACCCGTCGTCGGGGTCGGCTGCCCGGGGATCATCCATAGCGATGGATCGATCGACCGCGGCGCGCAGAACTTACCGGGCAACTGGGAAAGCAGCCGCTTCAACCTTCCCGTCTGCATTCGCGAGAAGCTGCCGAAGATTGGCGATCTCGAGACGCTCGTTGTCATGCACAACGACGCAGTGGTGCAGGGTTTGAGCGAGTTGCCGTCAGTACAGAAGCGCAAGCATTGGGGCGTGTTGACGATCGGGACAGGCCTCGGCAATGCGCGCTTCACCAACCGCGAAAGCAAGTGAGGCCGAGGGCTACGTGTGTTCAGGTTTTGCCAAGTGTTGATTGCAGCGACAGGAGAGCGTCATGAAAATGCAGCAGAGGGTGTGGCGGACGGGCGTGATCGCGCTGGCCGCGGTCGCATGCGGGTTGGCGATAACGCCCGTGGAAGCTGACACGGGCAAGCTCGGCGGCAGTTGGAGCGGATCGGGTACCGTTAACCTCTCCAACGGCAAGGTCGAGAAGGCCCGTTGCCGCGCAACTTTCAGAGGGTCGGGCCCGCGCTATTCCATGAACGCGGTTTGCGCCACCGCTGCGGCTCGCGCCGTGCAGACAGCACAGGTAACCCAGAGCGGGCCGAATTCGTGGTCGGGTGAATTCCATAATCAGGAATATAATGTCTCAGGCAGCATACGTCTTGTGCTGCAGGGCGGCACGCTCCGGGCCTCTCTTAATGGCGCGGGTGCTACGGCGCACGTTACGATGAGCAGGTAGCATGTTGCATTGCGGAACCACACGCACACGCCGACAGTTTTAGTTCTGTTGGTTAAATAGGAAGAACAAAATGTTGCGTGTAATGATCTGTGAAGACGATGTGCTACAGGCGCTCGATCTCGCGAGCTTGGTTGAACAGGCTGGTGCGAGCGTCTGTGGCATTTTCTCGAATGGACACGAGGCTATTAAAGCAGCCGAGGAACTCGAGCCGAATATCGTGCTGGTCGATCTGACACTCGCGGATGGTGCAACAGGCGCTGATGTCGCATTCACGTTGGCCGGCCGCGGATGTCGCGTGATCGTGCTGTCGGGGTCCAACGAGACGAACGCGACCCTTTGCCGAATCTCTCATTGTTTCGTTGAGAAACCAGCCCCGGCCGCGGTCATCCAGCAGTTCATCTCCGCCCACGCGGCGTGACCGGGCGGCTTGGACGGCGGAACCCTCGCCCCTCCCAGATTGTTTCTCTCCACCAAGCGCATTTCGTCGCGCAAAACAAAAAAGGGAGAAAACGATGAAACGCCTTCTCTTGGCTGCGACGGTGGCGGCGATGGCCGTGACCACTGCACAAGCCCAGACGACGACGCCCGCACCGCAAGCTCCAGCGGCGCAACCTGCGCCGGACGCGCAGCATCCACCAACCAACAGGATGGACAAGACCGTTCCGGATATGAAGACACAAGGCGCAGAGCACGCACCGACGAATAGAATGGGCGAGGCAGTTCCCCCGATGAAGCCGGGCGATCCGCCAAAACAAGGCCCAGGCGGCACCCAGCCACCACCCACAAAATAGAGCGATTAGCGTAAAATTTTCGAAGTCCCCGTCGAGACTATCCGAACAGGGAACCCCAAAGCAGTTAAGGCGTTTAACCAGCGCCCCAGCGTGGGTGATAAACCAACGAAAAGGAGCATTGTGATGGATTGGGATCGCATTGAGGGTAATTGGAAGCAATTCAGCGGCAAGGTAAAGGAGAAGTGGGGTCAGTTGACCGACGATGATCTGTCCAAGATCAACGGTCGTCGCGACCAGCTCGAGGGCATCATTCAGCAGCGTTACGGCTACGCCAAGGATCAGGCGCGAGACGAGGTCGATCGCTGGTCGAACACCCTTTAATCGAATTTGGCTCCTCTAAAGGAGGTGCCCTTTCGAACACTATTGTGGATACATTTAGCACCGTGGCACCCTTGCCACGGTGCTTTTGCATGGGCTCCGCTATGCTTGCCTTCAATGGTGGGGGCGAAAATGGACGCGATATTCAAAGCTACGGCGATTGCTCATACGAAACCGACAGTTAACGGAAATTCGGGAGAATTGACGTTATCAGACGCCACAGGGCGGAAGTTGACTATAGATATAGGAGACGGCCTTGCGCGGGACCTTCTCAGCGCATTGCAGCACCTGGTGGAAAGGCCCTCCCGGACCGGCCCGGCCGCTACGAAGATGCCGAAGGGGTTCGCGGTCGGCACCGCCCGATATGAACCGGTTGTACTCGTTCGCTTTGAAAACGATACGCCTTACGGGCTCCATGCCGCGGACGCTGCCGAACTTGGCCGCGCCCTCGTTGAACACGCTGAGAGTGTCGAGTTCGAAGGCGTGCCCGCACGTCAGTAGTAAGAGCTGCCTGAACGGCAAGAAGGGCGCCGATAGCGCCCTGTGCGGTTACTTGGGTTTGACGGTGGGATCGCCACCCGGCGAGCCGGGCGGCGAAATCACCGGCGTCGTGTTCGGCTCCGGAACCGGGGCGGGCGCATGAATGCCTGTGTCCATTTCGGAATTGGGCGGCGTCAGAACACCATTTTTCGGCTCGGCATTGACGCTCGGCGTGTCCTGCGGGGCTGGCGACGGGTTGGGCTGCCGCGGCAGTGAATTATCGGGAACGGTCTTTTCGGGAATCGTCTTCTTAGGGTCGGGTACAGGCGACGGCACCACTTGTGCCACAGCGACCCCAACCGTCATCAGAGAAATGACTGCCGCCGCGGTTGCACTTAACACGTGTTCGGTTAGCCGCATGAATTCTCCATCATTTGACGGGACAGACCCCTTATTTTGGAGCCTCGATCGGCGGTGCAGACGCGAGCTGCTCGCGATCGTAGAACACGGAATAAAGGAAAGAGAACGCGCCGCCCGACAAGATCAGCGCGAACAGAAGCGCACGAAAGGTGTCATGCCGGCGCGACGGCTGCGGGACTGCCGTCTGCGCCTGGTCTCTTTGTTCGCGATACTGCTCGTCCATTGGATAATTCGCTTTCCGCCTTGAGCAGGCGTTCAGTGCATCGCGCGTTTCTTGCGGGTAGCGGCCGCCTTTTTTGCGCTCGCAGACCGCTGTGCATGCGAGCGCTTGGCAGAAGCATGTCCACCAATGCGCCCACCCTTGTGGGCGGCAGGATGGCCGGTTTCCACGCCCTCACCAGACCCGCCGCGCTTGCCGCCGCCATCGTCCTTGTTCACGGTAGCCCAGGCCCGCCGCTCGGCTTCACCCTCAGAAACACCACGACTCTCGTAGCTTTCCTCGATGTGCTCAGCTTTGCGCTTCTGCTTGTCGGTGTATTTCGATTTATCGCCGCGAGGCATTGCCGGCTCTCCGCTAGAAAGAACTACGATGGGCGGCGCGGGGGATCGTCGTAGGGCCCGGTACGCTTCTCGTGCAGACCAGCAGGCGCCTCCGTTCCCGGCTTGGGGCTAGCGGCGTCCGCGGCGTTCTCCTTCGGGTCCGATTGCTTAACCGCGAGCTTACGACGCGACTTGTCGATTATTCCGCGCCGGTGTTCGAGTTCCAGGAGCTGCTTGCCAATCTCTTGGAGTAGGTCCGCGTCCGCGCAGGCTTTGCCGTTGGTCGGCATGCCTTCGCCACCCGCTTCGAGCCGCCGCCGCACCAGATCCTCCCAGCGCATCAACGCATCGCGCTTTTCAGCAAGATTGAGCTCGAGCGATTGGGCCAAAGCTGCCGGCTTTTCGAATTCGATTTCCGGATCGGCATCCGGATCGTACTGAGATCGAATTTGCTGTCCCATGCGGCCTCCGATATTTCGTGCCCATCCAACATTGAGCGAGGAACGCCGCACGTTCACCTTTGTTCCGGGCGGGCAAGGCGACGTCTAGGGCATCACACGAGATACTTCAGAGGCTTGGAGCAGCTCCGCGCGGCTCACGATCGAGCATCGACTTCCGCGCTGTCGGACCGGGTTCCGTCGATCAGAGCTTTAACGGTGGCAAGGGTGTCGGCCTCTGCGGCCGGCTTATCCCAACGAATGCGATGAATGCGCGGAAACCGCATCGCCACGCCCGATTTGTGACGCGCCGATGCCTGCACCGCGTCGAAAGCGACCTCGAGCACGAGCGTCTGCTCCACAGCACGCACCGGTCCGAAGGATTGAAGCGTGTGGCGGCGAACGAAGCTGTCGAGCCGGCGTAATTCCTCATCCGTAAACCCGGAATACGCTTTGCCGACGGGCACCAACTCCGGCTCATAGCCAGCGGTCTCGCGCCAGACCCCAAACGTGTAATCCGAATAATACGAAGAGCGCTTGCCGGAACCGCGCTGCGCATACATCAACACGCAATCCAGCGTTAGCGCGTCGCGCTTCCATTTGAACCAGTGGCCCTTGATGCGCCCCGCGAGGTAAGGGCTATCCTTGCGCTTTAACATCAAGCCTTCGATCCCGGCCGCGCGGGCTGAAGCCCGAACCTGCGAAAGCTGCTCAAAGGTTTGGAATGGAATGAGAGGGCTGATGTCGGTGAGAGGCGGTGACGACGCCGCGTGCCAGACTTCAAGCCGGTCTCGCCGGGCGACGAAGGGGAGCGAGCGAACGTCTTCGCCATCTATGGCGAGCATATCGTAGAGGCGCACATGGGCCGGATGAGCGCCGCGAAGACGCGCACTCACCACCTTGCGATTGAGCCGCTGCTGCAGATCGTTGAACGGAGCGACGACACCCTCGCGGACGACGAGAAGCTCGCCGTCGAGGGTCACCGTGCGCCCGGCGAAAGCCGAAGCGATCTCAGGAAAGGCACCGGAGATATCGTCCCCCGAGCGTGAGAACAGGCGAGCGGTGCCGGCGGCAGCCGCGACCTGGATACGAATGCCGTCCCACTTCCATTCCGCCGCGAAATCGGCGGCATCGAGCGCAGCCCAGTCCGGCTCCTCGATCGGAGTTGCAAGCATCAACGGGCGGAAAACCGGGGTTCCCAATGCGTCCGGCCGCGGGGCCAGGCCGGCAGCCCACTCGAACAGCGCCGTGTAGGGCGGGCCCAGCGCATGCCAGACTTCCTGGACCTCCGCGACTGGAATACCGATGGCAGCGGAAACACCGGTCTTGGCAAGACCGCTCGAGACGCCGACACGCGGCGCCCCACCTATCAACTTCAGCAACGCCCAGCGGCCGCGCGCATCAAGGCGATCCAGTAAGGCGCCGATGACACCGGGCAATTCGGCCGGGCTGGCATGACTGACCGCGGTGACGACGCCATCGAGCGACAAGCCGTCTGCCAGTTCAGGGTGATCGGGCCACAACAGGGCGACGGTCTCGGCAGTGTCTCCAACGTAATCGCGCGACATGCGGTAGAGCGTAGGATCGACCTTTTCCGCCATCAGCTTTTCGAGAACACGCCGCAATGGAAGGCGCAAGGGCAATCCATCCGTCAGCGCCGCGAGTGCCCAGCCGCGGTCCGGATCGCCAGACGTGCGGAAGTAGTGCTCGAGGAGCGCGAGCTTTCCCGTTCGGCTCTGTGTGTAGACTAGGCAGTCCATGAGGTCGGCAAAACGCTGCATGCTCATCTAGTCCGCCTCCTCCTGGAAGCCGACGAGCGACAAGGCACGCCCGCGCCGCCCCAACAGGGCCAGCTGATGCACCAACGCGTCCTCTCGACCGTGGGTTACCCAGACGTCCTCGGCGCCAGTCTCGACGATCGTTTGCAGCAAATCGGGCCAATCGGCGTGATCTGAAACGACGAGCGGCAGTTCGACGCCGCGCTGGCGCGCCCGGCCGCGCACGCGCATCCACCCGGAGGCGAAGGCCGCCACGGGATCGGCAAAACGGCGCGACCAGCGGTCCGCTAACGCCGAAGGGGGACAGAAGACCAGCGCTCCAGCGTGCTTTTCCTGCGGACCGACTGGGCGGATGTCACCGAAATCATGCCCCAACTGCTGGTAAAGCTCTGTCAGAGCGGCGAGCGCGCCGTGCAGGTAAATCGGCTCCTGATATCCGGCGTCCCGCACCAGGCGCAACATGCGTTGACATTTTCCCAGACCGTACACACCGAGGAGATGCGTGCGGTCGCGATTGCGCGAGAGTGACTCGACGAGACGCCCCGCCTCCCGCTCAGCCGGCTCGTGCCGGAACACCGGGAGTGCGAACGTCGCCTCCGTGATGAAAACATCGCAGGTTACCGGCTCAAAAGGGGCACATGTAGGGTCGAAGGCGCGCTTATAGTCGCCGGAGACGACGACACGGACGCCACCCCATTCGAGCACGATCTGGGCAGAGCCGAGGATGTGGCCGGCGGGGACGAAGCGAACCGCGACGCCGTTGATCGTTCTTGCCTCGCCGTAGTTGACGGCTTCGAAAGAGCCGGCGCACTCGGTCCCATAACGAACCTGCATGATGGCGATTGTCTCCGCGGTTGCGAGAACGGAGCCGTGGCCTGCTCGGGCATGATCGGAGTGGCCATGCGTGATCAGCGCGCGATCGACCGGCCGATGCGGGTCCACGAAGAACTGGCCCGCCTCGCAAAAGAGGCCGGCGGGAGTGGGATAAAGCCACGTCTCAGCGGCGGGCATGAAGCTCCGATTACAGTCAAGCTGGCGGTGCAGTCACAGAACGCGTCAGGACTCGTCTAGCTGGAAGCGCGCTGCGTCGCCTATGGCCCGTTGCGCTTACGCCATGACGATAAACAATATAAGGTGGCGAAGCCCGCACTTCAGCTGTGCAACGGTTTTCTTGCACTGCGCAACTTTTTCATTAGCTTGTGCATTTTGATGCCAGAGATCATCCCGATAAATCATTCAACGGAAAATGCGATGCTGATACGCTTCGGCTACGACATCGAAGTCGAACTCGCCACAGCGAGCGCCGTCCAGACCGTCACCGACGTTCACCCGTCCCGTCTCGGTGACATCGTGGAGGTCGCCAATAAGACGACCCCTCCCCTCGCATCGCGTTTGTTTACCGACGACTTCGGCAACGTCACCCGCGTATTTGATGCTCCCGTCGGGGCCGTGCACCTTTTCTGCCGCGGCGTCATTCGCGATCCAGGCACCTATGAGACCTTCGACCGCGGCGCAATTGCGCATCCGGTGCCGGAACTGCCGCCGGACGTGCTAGTGTTTCTCAAAGCCAGCCGCTATTGCGAGGTCGATCTTCTCGGCAACGATGCCTGGAGCCGCTTCGCCAACATCGCAGGCGGCTACGGCAAGGTCCAGGCGGTTGTCGATTTCGTACATCAGCATCTGACGTTCGACTACGCCCGCGCCCGCCCCACGCGCACCGCGAAGGAAGCCTTCGAGGAACGCGTCGGCGTCTGCCGCGACTTCTCACATCTCGCGATCACGCTCTGCCGTTGCCTCAACATACCGGCCCGCTACGCAACCGGATACCTCGGCGACATCGGCGTGCCGCGCGACCCGGCTCCGATGGATTTCAGCGCGTGGTTCGAGGCGTACATCGGTGGACGTTGGGTTGCATTCGATGCCCGCCACAATCGTCCGCGGATCGGCCGCATCGTCATCGGCTATGGCCGCGACGCTATGGACGTGCCGATGGTGACGACCTATGGAACGCATATACTGCGGCGTTTCGAGGTTGTTACGGAGGAGATTCCGGATAGCATTCCGCTAGCGGCGGAGTAGCTGTACTCCAGGCCAAGGGCGCTGACGGGGCACAGCAAGCCGCACGCACGAGTTGTATACCCGAGACAATCCTAGAGAACTGAACACCGCTCATCCGACCAAATTTTTGACGGGCGGCGGCATCAAGCAAGCGTTTGCGGGTGGACGCGGAATGCTGTATCAGTGGCCACGCTTGGCCAGGCACCCGTAGCTCAGCTGGATAGAGCGCTGCCCTCCGAAGGCAGAGGCCAGGGGTTCGAATCCCTTCGGGTGCGCCATTTCCGTACAAAACCACGAACTCTCCCTGCGCGTGCTTGGCTGCCGGCGACCACATCGGCCAGCGATGCCCTATCATTGATGATTCGGATCCTTCGTTCATCGTCTTCGATCCCGGAGATGATCGAACGCAGGTAGGCCTTGCGTGCTTGGATGTCGCCATATGCGAGCTTCTCACGCATGAGGCTCGCAAACGCGGCGACTCGCTCGGGCGTGATCTCGGCCCGGCTGGAGTTCTGCTCAGCAATCCAGTGCTTGCTCCACTTCGCCGAGCTGCTCACGAATGGCTAATGGAAACCTCGGCCAATTCGACCGATTTCAAGTCGCTCTACGAGAGCCTGCGCCAAATTCCATAACTCAAGCGACAAGAAGCGGAGCGTCGCATTCAAGGAGGAGAGGTAATCTGAGGCGCGGATCGTGCTCGGTGTACTGGCACAAATCCCCAATGTGCTCGAGACAACGCCAAGAAGCGGCGCCATGGGGGTGGGATGGCGCATCGGTACATGACCTCTGAGTGGCAGATTTGTGATCTCAAGCCGCAACCGCCTTGGCGTTTTGATAATCGGCGGCGAAAAGGCCGCCGCCGATCAGGTCCGCTTGACGAAGTATTACGTCAGATAGCAATTCGCGGATAAAGTGCCCCTAGCAAGCGCCTTCCCGCGCAATGGTGTGACCGATGGAGCCCGGCGTTTGATCGCTGCCGCGGGCGTGATGGTGTTCGCCGAAGCGAGCAGTCAGCCAAGCATATAAAGGTCCTAAAGCGTTCATCAGCATCACCGCTCCGAGCGCGAACACCGGATCGTGCGGGACCGGGCCGAAGCCGCCGAAGTAGGTGGCAAAGTAGGAGGCGAAGCCGAAGAACATGCCGGGAATGAAACTCAGTACGGATAACCGGCCAAGCGACATCATGGTGGCATTGAGCGTGAACAGGATGACGCACTCCGCCGCGATCAGCCCGTTGCCGGTCAAGTGCTGAGCGGCAAAGCGGAAGCAGAGCACGATGACGAAAGCGAAAAAATTGCCGACGAACATTGCCGGCCAGATCTTACGCAG
The DNA here is from genome assembly GCA_963847435.1 of uncultured Alphaproteobacteria bacterium. Classification (GTDB taxonomy): domain Bacteria; phylum Pseudomonadota; class Alphaproteobacteria; order Rhizobiales; family Hyphomicrobiaceae; genus CAWJZR01. The sequence goes on from CAWJZR010000008.1 coordinate 33,448, forward strand.
CACCCCAGGTGTGGGACCCCCGGCCGCAAACGTGCCGGCCCAGGTGATGAAGATCGCCCACGGGGGCAAGTGATAGGGCAGCAGGGTGACGAAAATGGTCGTCACAGCGAGAGCCGACGCGACGATCTCGGCAGGCAGTTTTTTCATAGCACGGTCTCTTTGTCTGGTTGTGGGGAAGAGTGGGCATACCCGCAGGCGCGGCAGATCTTGGTCTGGTGCCTGGTGACGACGCTGATGCGGCCGCGCTTTACGACCCAAAGACGCGCAGGAATGTCGAGCAGCGCATCGGCGACCAGGAAGGTATCGAGAATGACGATGTCGGCCTGTTTACCCACGGCAATGCCGTAATCGCGGGTGATCCCAATGACACGCGCGGCGTTCTCTGTGCCCATGCGCAGGATCTCGGCCTGATGCTCAGGCGTGCCGTATTGGATGAGGTGCGCGAGCAAGTTGCCGATCTGCAAGGGGTCGGCCTTGCCGAACGGCGTGAACGCATTGCGCACATTGTTGGAGGAGTACGCAACGTTGACACCGCCGGCTGACAGTGCCCGCACGGGTGTCAAGCCGCGGCGCTGGTTGATGACGTCCCGCCGACCGCCGAGATAAACATCGGTTGCCGGCAGCGTCACGATGCTGATGTCGGCGTCGCGAAGTTTGTCGATGATCGGTTTGAGACGTTCAGGCTCGAGCGCCCCAAGGCTGGTGACATGGCCGAGCGCCACACGTCCCTGCCAGCCCGTGGCGATAGTCTTCTCCGCGATGTAGGCCGTGGCGGCAAAGCGCTGGTCGCTGGTATCGTCGGCAAAATCGGCGTGCAGGTCGATGTCGCGGTTGTACCGCTGCGCCAGTGCGAAGACGCGATCGATGTGCGCGCGCGTGTCGTCCCATGACAACTCGTTGTACGGGCAGCCGCCGACGACATCAGCACCAAGGTCGAGCGCATGCTGCATAAGTTCGATAGCGCCGGCAGTCTTCAGTAGACCTTCCTGCGGAAACGCCACGACCTGCAGGTCGAGCAGATCCGCGTACTCCTGCTTCAATTCCAGCGCGGTCTCGACGCCGATCAGCCCTTGAATAGGATCGACGTCGGGATGTGCGCGAATAGCGGTCGTTCCATTGGCCACCGCCATATCGAGAACTTGCCGGGAGCGCTCCAGCACGTCGGCCCGCTCCTGCTTGGATTTCAAGATGCCGGTGACGCGGATCGCCTCCTCCAGCGTGCCGTGCCGCGGCGGCAGGCGACGGTGCAGCAGCGCCTTTTCCAGGTGCATGTGGGGCTCGACGAAGCCGGGCACCGCGGCGCGCGCCTGCGCGTCGATCTCGACCTCACCGACTTCCTCAATGAAATGTTCGATGGCGACGATGCGTTGATCTTTGATCGCTATGTCGACCGGGGGATGGTCGTCGCGGATCCGTGCCTGGCGAATGACGAGGTCCATATCGGGCGCTCCTCGGATTGGATTTCGGTCTGCTTTGCCTAGTAACCTACTGCGATGCCTTCCCCACGCGGATCGGCTCCGCCTTCCAGGAAGCCCGACCAGGGACCTTTCAAGCGGATGGCTTGGGCGGTTCCCATGCGCGTATGCGGCCAGCCAACGGGCTCGACGGGGTGGCCGCGGCCGCGCAAGGTTGCGAACACTACGTCGGGAGCCGTCTGCTCAAGCCAGAGCTTGTTGGCGTCGTCCCCCCACGAGCGGCCGTACAGCAGGCGCGGAGCTTCGAGCGCGGCTTGCACGTCGAGCCCATGGTCCACGAGACGTGTGATGAAAGCGGTCTGAGCCTGCGGCTGCACCTCGCCGCCCTGGCTGCCGTAGACGGCGTAGGCCAGACCATCTTTCATCAACATGCCAGACATCAGCGTCGACGCGGATTGTTTGCCTGGCGCCAATGCATTGTGATGGTTGTGATCGAGGGAGAACGCGCTACCGCGGTTCTGCATCATGACTCCGCTAATTGGATCGGCGACGCAGGCGCCGAAGTCGAAGTAGAGGCTCTGCACCGTGCCGACGGCATTGCCCTCGGCGTCGGCGGTGGCGATAAAGGTTGTGTCGCTGCCCGTCGGCGCCGTCGCCGTCATCTGCACCGGGCCGTCCAGCCAGCCCTTGCGCTCGGCATCGCACCGCGCGGGGTCAAGCAAGTCGGCAAGCGGCACGTCGACGAAATTCGGATCGGCCAGATGGCGGTCGCGCTTTTCGAAGGCCCACTTCGTCGCCTGGATGAGAGCATGGAAATAAGCTCCCGTGTTGTTCTGCAGACGCGCCAAGTCGATGCCTTGCAGGAAGTTCAGGATGAGCAGACCCGCGATGCCCTGCGACGGCGGCGGCAACTGGTAGGCCGTGTATCCGCGATACTCGGTCGTAATCGGCGCAACAAAGCGGGCCCGATAATCGAGAAAATCGGCGTGGGCGAGCTTGCCGCCGCGGCTGGCGAGATAGTCGGCGATGCTGCGACCGGTCCGCTCGTAGAAGGCGCGCGGTCCGGCGTCGGCGATGAGTTCGAGCGTTTCGGCCAACGCGGCCTGCCTCAGACGCGCGCCAGCCTTGGGTGCGCAGCCATCATCTAGGAACAAGCTAGCCGCGCCCGGGTCCGCCGCCAGGGCATCCCGGTCCTCCGCAATCCACCCTGCGAGGTCGTCGCTGATCGGCATGCCCCGCCGGGCGAGGTCGACGGCAGTGGCGAGGAGATCGGCCATTGGCAGTCGGCCGAAGCGCTCGTGTGCCAGACGCCAACTATCGACGGCTCCGGGCACGGTGATGGCGGCGCGAGGTCCGCGCTGTGGGATCGACGCCATGCCAGCGTAGTCCGCAAGCGAGATGGCACTGCCGCACGGCCCGCTGCCGTTGATGGCATGCACCGTCCGCGTCTTCGCCTCGTATATCAACCAGAAGGCATCGCCGCCGAGCCCGATCATGTGCGGCTGCACGACGCCGAGAACGCTGGCCGCGCAAATCGCGGCGTCGGTGGCTGTGCCGCCGCGCTTCAGAATGTCCAGTGCGGCCGTGGAAGCGAGATAGTGGGCACTTGCCACCATTCCGTTCTCGGCCCGGCATGCGGGGCGTGTCAGGCGCATCGCGTCGTCCTCCATGTCGATGAGGTGACGCTAACTTCGAATGTAAAACGCGACCATCGGCGAGTTCCGAGCCGGGCGTAGGACTATTCCTAGGTGCAGTGCGGCATAGCGGAACTCGGAAGCGCAGTGCGCTCAGGGCGATAGCTCGTGGCGAACCGCGTAGCGCACGATCTCCGCGGTGCTGGACACTTCGAGCTTTTCCATCAGGTTCTTCTTGTGCGTGCTGGCGGTCTTGATCGAGATGCTGAGAGCATTGGCAATAGCGGATACGGAGTTTCCGGCGACGATCAAGTCCAGCACCTGTCGCTCGCGGTAGCTGAGGCGCGTATGCGGTGCGGCTCGGGCGGCGCTGCACAGCTGGCGAATGATCCCCTGCGATGCAGAGGCACTGACGAACTGCTCGCCCGCCGCAATACGCTCAATACCGAGAATGAGTTGATCGGGGGCGCTGTTCTTGGTGACATAGCCGTGCGCCCCGGCCTTCAGCGCCTCGACGATGAACTGCTGTTCCTCATGCATGCTGAGAACGAGAATTCGCACGTTCGGATATCTGGCGCGCAACTCGCGGATCAGCACCACGCCGCTTCGCCCCGGCATAGTCATGTCAAGCAGAATGACATCGCATTTGCGGCCAGCAAGATGGGCGAGCAACTCTTCGCCGTTACGCGCTTCGCCACTGATCGAGACGTGGTTCGCAACCGCGAGCAGCTGCTTAAGTCCTTCGCGGAACATGGTGTGGTCGTCGGCGATCAATAGCTCGATCATGCGCGTTCCTCGCGCCGCTCCAGACGCAACGGCAACCGCGCGCGCACGGTCGTGCCACGGCCCGGGGCGCTAGAGAGAGACAACGTGCCTCCAATATTGATTGCTCGCTCTTCCATGCCGAGCAAGCCAAACCCGGCGTTTTGTCCGCGGCGCGCCATTGGAATGCCGCCCCCGTTGTCGCTGACCTCGAGATCGATCTCTCCGCGCTCACTGCATAGGGTCACGGATACCGCCGTGGCGTTCGCGTGCTTGGCCACGTTGGTCAGCGATTCTTGTAGAATGCGAAATATGGCGGTGGCGCATTCTCCGCTGATCTCGGGGGGAAGCTGCGCCAGCGCAAGCGAGACGGGAATGGCGTGGCGGGTCGAAAAGTTGCCGGTCAGCCACTCGACTGCGGGTCCGAGGCCCAGCTCATCCAGCATCAGCGGACGCAGGTCGGCGGCGATGCGGCGCAGGTCGACGACGGCGGCATCGACCATGCCGGTCAGAGCGTCAATCCGGGCAGCCGCTACGTCGACGCTGGAACTCTTCGCGTCGCGCAGCGCGCGCAAGCCGAGCTTCAAGCCTGTGAGCGTTTGCCCAAGCTCATCGTGCAACTCGCGCGCCATTCGAGCCCGCTCATTCTCGCGCGCCGTCTCGAGAAAAGTTGAGAGTGCTCGAATCTTGGCGCGCGAGGCGACGAGCTCCGCCTCGGCGGCCTTGCGGTCGGTGATGTCGCGCGAAATGCCCACGGTGCCGACGACTTGCCCATGTGGATCTCGGACCGGTGACTTGATGGTGTCGAACCAATGCACCTTGCCATCGGCGAGCGTGCGCGTCTCTTCATAGCGCCGCGGCTTGCCGCTGCTGAGGACAGCGCGGTCGGTCTCGAGATAAGTGGCGGCGATGTCGGCGGGCCAGATCTCAGCCGGTGTACGTCCAACGATCTCTTCAGCGGAAAACCCGGACGCATTGAGGTAGGCGGCGTTGACCGCCTCGTATCGCGAGGACCGATCTTTCAGCCAAGCCATATCCGGCACGTTGTCCAGGAAGGCGCGCTGCAGGCGCTCAAGGTCCGATGCGGACATTGCCAAGCTCCGGCGAAGACGTAGCACTTGAGGAATCAGCCGCCGATCATCCGGCGGGAATTCGGCTTCAAGAAAGCCCGTGTGGAACGTCCCAAGCGCCATTCAAAGGCCCTGGTGAGGCCAAGTCAATCGGAGAGGGCGACTGCGAAGGCCGAGCAACGCAGCTGCGTGGTCAGGTGGTGACCGCGTCTCGCAGCGGGCGCCGATTGCCATCGGTCACGGTCGCAACCGAGGTTCGGCGGCCGCGGCTCGTTCACCGAGACGCCCTCGATCGCGTCCGCGACATCGGCCCGGGGGTGAGTCGGCAGTGGCCGCTTGCGCAATCTCGCGCTTGGCGCAGGGAAAGCCGGAGCCCGAACCCGACGCGGCATTCATCGTGCGCAATCCTGATGCATTGAGCGTCGTACTGCGGTTTAGACCGCGACTGTCGTTGACAAAGCCATGCCCCAGCAAGAATTCGGTCTCTGCTATAGGCGGGCGTCTGCTTCATGCCGAATTTCTTGTGCTATAGTCGGAAATTAGGCGCGCCCGATTAACGAGGCACGCAGCAGATACGGGGCCACTGCGCCTCGTAACGCAAGGGAGGCTAGCGATGGCCCTTTCGCGGGAGCTCACCGTCAACGGTGCGCGCGTTTCCGTCCAAATCGACGATCCCGAGACGCCGCTGCTTTACGTTCTGCGCAACGCACTGCAATTACATGGGCCGCGCTTTGGCTGTGGCTTGTCTCAGTGCGGCGCCTGCACAGTGCACATCGACGGCAAGCCTGTCCGATCTTGCACAACACCGCTGTCCTCGGTTGCTAGCGAGGCCCATGTCGTCACTCTCGAAGGCCTCGGCACGCCAGAGAAGCCGCATCCGTTGCAGCGCGCTTTCATCGAGGAGCAAGCCGTCCAGTGCGGCTACTGCATCAACGGCATGATCATGGAATCAGCCGCTTTACTCGCCCGCAACAGAAAGCCGAGCGAGGCCGAGATCAAGGAGGCGCTCGCTCGGAACCTATGCCGGTGCGGCACTCATGTTCGCATCATACGCGCCGTGCGGCGCGCAGCCGATTATACGTGAGGGAGGCAGCCATGCGAGACAGCATCCAGGTTTCCCGTCGCGATCTGCTCAAGGCTGGAGGCGGTGCGCTCGTCGTCGCGTTTACGCTCGGCGACAGGCCGCTCGAAGCGCATGCCGAAACGGCATCGAAGTCGAAGCCTCTGGCGCCGACCGAAGTCGATTTATTCCTTGCCATCGACGGGGAGGGAATTGCGACGATCTACTCCGGCAAGGTCGACCTCGGCACCGGAGTCAAGACAGCGCTGGCGCAAATCGCAGCCGACGAACTCGATCTGCCGATGAGCAAGGTCCGCATCGTGCAGGGAGACACGGCCCTGACGCCGGACCAGGGCACCACGTGGGGAAGCCTTTCGATCCAGATCGGCGGAGCGCAGATTCGCCAAGCCGCCGCTGCCGCCCGGGCCAAGCTTCTTTCCGAGTTGGCGATCGCGCTAGGGGTGGCTGCGACCGATCTTAGAATTGACGACGGCGTCATCAACGGCGGCGGCAAGAGCGTGACGTTTGCAGAGCTGATGCAGGGTAAGAGCTTCTCGATCACGCTCGATCCCAAAATGCCGGTCGTAACCAAGGATCCAAAGCACTTCAAGGTTGTCGGGACATCCGTGCCGCGTCTCGACATCCCCGGCAAGGTGTTCGGCTCGTTCACTTATATGCAAGACTTCAGGCTGCCGGGCATGCTCCACGCGCGCGTCGTGCGGCCGCCTGCCATCGGCGCGGAGTTGAAAGCGGTTGATGAGGAATTGGTCGCCGGCATTCCTGGTGTTATCAAGGTCGTTCGAGAAAAGAACTTCCTCGCGGTGGTCGCTGGCACAGAGTGGGGTGCGATCAAAGGTGCCGCCAAGCTCAAGGCGAGCTGGTCAAGCTGGGAAGGTCTGCCCGACCCTGCGAAGCTTTGGGAGCATGTTCGCGCGACGAAGGTCGTTACCGACGAAGCGACCGGTACGGTGGGTAATACCGCTGCCGCAATGGCCAAAGAGGGTATCAAAAGGCTGGAGGCCACATACGACTTTGCCATCCAAACCCATGGCTCGATCGGGCCGTCGTGCGCGGTTGCGGAGATCTCGGACGGCAAGTTGACCGTATGGACGGCCTCGCAGGCGACGCACACTCTGCAGAAGCAGTTGGCGAAGATGATGGCGCTCGCGCCTGGCGACGTGCGCTGCATCTATATAGAAGGCGCTGGCTGCTATGGCCGCAACGGCCACGAGGATGCCGCCGCCGATGCGGCGCTCCTCGCCAAGATCATGGGCCGTCCTGTCCGTGTCCAATGGTCGCGCGCTGACGAGCATGGTTGGGACCCCAAGGGACCGCCAACACTCATAGACCTGCGAGCGGGTATGGACAGCCAAAGTAATGTTATCGCCTGGGAGGGCGATTTCTTGATCCCGCAGCAAACCCCGAAAAATTTCAATGTGCCGCTCGTGGCGGCAACGCTTGGCGGTTTACCAGCGGACGATGTCGTTGCGCCCGGCAACGTGTTTCAGAACTCGAATATCCCCTACCAGTTCGCCAACATCAAAACAGTGTGCAGGCGTCTCGAAACAACTCCATTCCGGCCGTCGTGGATCCGAACGCCGGGGCGCATGCAAAACACATACGCCAACGAATGCTTCATGGATGAACTGGCGGCGGCGGCCGGCGCCGACCCGATCGACTTCCGCCTGAAGTACCTTGACCCCGCCGATAGGCGAGGGCGTGAGGTGCTCGAGCGAGTAGCTAAACTCGCGCGATGGGAGAGCCGAGCTTCTCCTCAAAAAAATACGCGTGGCGCCGTGCTCGAGGGACGTGGCGTCAGTTATGTCAAGTATGAGCTCGTTCGCACCTACGTCGCCGCAGTTGCGGAAGTCGAGGTGCAGTCTGCGAGCGGTGCGATCAGGGTCAAGCGTTTCTACGTGACCCACGATTGCGGTCAGATCATCAACCCTGACGGTCTGAGGAACCAGATCGAAGGCAATGTCGTGCAGACCGTCAGCAGAACTTTGGTGGAAGAGCTGAAGTTCAACCGGTCGACGGTTACAAGTATCGACTGGCTCACCTATCCGATCCTGACGTTCCCCAATGTGCCTGAGGTCGTTATCGAGCTTATAGACCGTCCCAACGAGAAGCCTTGGGGTGCCGGCGAGCCATCCGCCGCGGTCATACCGTCCGCTATCTCAAACGCGGTGTTCGACGCCACGGGCGTGCGAATGCGGTCGGTGCCGTACACCTCGGAGAAAGTGAAAGCCGCACTGCGGGAAGCCTGAAAAGCTGCATCATTCATTAAATGTTATTCCATGAATAACGAACGGCGCAGGTCCTCCGCGGCGGACGGCGAAGCAGGGACCTTGCCTCATGAGGCATCCCGCGCCAGCGGGTTGTGCCGGCGTCAACTATTGGGCTGTCCACGCCTGCATCCCCACCACCGGCAAGGGCCCTACCACCACCTTAAAACCCAAAGCGGTGCCGACCGAAGGCGAGGCCGGCCTGAGAGATGATGAGGCCAAGGCGCGATGTTGTGTCGCTCCGGATAAGCGTGCGCCGTTGCGCGGGAGGAAGCGCTGATCCGAGAAGCACGGCATTCCCAGCGTTGGCTTGTGGGCTTCGGCCCAGACAGCTTCCGTTCTCGTCAGCGGCTTGTGGATCGCAAGCGGACCTTAGAGATAACAGCGGCGCGGGAGCAGCAGACGACGGGCTTCATGTCCGCTTCCTCTGCTCAGAAGCCCTTCCCACCACTCTCGTCCGCCGCGAAGAATTCGAGCCGAGGGCACCCGGATTCCCACCGGCCCGTCAACCGTCGGACTGATCCTGGGCTCCACTGACCCTGCCTTTCAACTCGCGGACCACGGCTTCGAGTTTTTCGATCCGCCCATCACGCTCCGCGAGTGCAGCGGCGACATCACCGGCCTCGAAGCGTTGCGGAATATGTTGCGGGCAGTTTGAGTCCCAAGCAGCGACGGTGAACAGCACCACCTGCTCAGGCCGCGCCTTGTAGTTCGCCGGCATGAGCTTCGAGACTAGCTCGGCATCGCCCTCGACAACCCGCGCCGTGCCCCAGACCTTGATCCGCTGCCGGTTCGCGTAATCAATGAGGAACAGATAGGCCTTCGGATTGTCCGCGAGATTCCCGGTCGTGATGAACTGGCGATTCCCGGCAAAGTCGACAAAGGCAATCGTCTTGTCGTCGAGAACGCGCAGGAAGCCAGCGGGGCCCCCGCGGTGCTGGATATAGGGCTGGCCGTCGGCATTGGCCGTAGCGAGGAAGATGCTGGTCTGCGCCGCGATGAACGCGGCGAGGTCCGGCGTAATGGTGGTGGCCCACGAACCATTCGCCTCCATCCGCGCGTAGGATTTGCGTGAGCCCTTCCTCTCCTGGAGCGCTTTGACCGAACCGGTAAAGGCAACGTCGCTCGCGTATGTTGGCGTGCTGTTCACAGTCACCTCCTCAAACTTCATGCGCGCTCAGTCCCGGGCGATCCTCAGCGCGTCGGCCCAAAGATGGTTTGCATCAATCAATGGCTGACACTCCCTAGGTAAGGGCTTCCATTAACTAGATGGAGACCCTATTTTTTAGAGCCACCCTTCCAGTTTATGAGAACCTATGAACCGCCTCGAAGCCATGTCCACCCTGTTAGCCGCTATCGATGCCGGCAGTCTTTCGGCTGCGTCCCGCAAGCTCGGCGTGCCACTGGCCACGGTGAGCCGCAGAGTGTCGGACCTCGAGGCGGTCCTGCGCACGAAGCTTCTCATTCGCACGAGCCGGCGTCTCGAGCTCACCGCCGCCGGGCGCTCCTATGTCGTCGCGTGCCGTGACATCCTTGCCGCTGTGGATCAGGCGGAGCGCACGGCAGCGGGCGAGTACGCGGCACCGAGGGGAGAGATCGTCGCCACCGCGCCAATCGTGTTCGGCCGGCTGCACGTGCTTCCAGTTGTCGTCGAATTTCTCAAGGCCTTTCCGGATATCGACGTCCGCCTCATGCTGACTGACCGCGTCACCAACTTCATCGAGGATCACGTCGATGTCGCACTGCGCATCGGCAGCCTGCCGGACAGCAGCCTGATCGCAACGCGGCTTGGCAGCGTGCGCAGCGTCGTGTGCGCAAGCCCGGCCTACCTCGCAGCGCATCGCCCAGCCCCGGTTCGTCCTAGCGATCTCGCGACGCATGCCTGCATCACGTTCGAGGGGCTGATGTCGCCGACAGTGTGGAAATTCTTCAGCGGTAAGGCTGAGATCTCTGTCCCGATCAGAACCCGGCTCGCGGTCAACACCGCCGAGACCGCTGTCGATGCCGCGGTGGCAGGCCTCGGCGTGACGCGAAGTCTTGAGCTATCAGATCGCCGGCGCGCTCCGGGCACGCACTCTCAAGATCATCCTCGGCGATTTCGAGCCCGAGCCCACACCCGTCAATCTAGTGTATGCCGGCCAGGGATTGCTGCCGCTCAAGACGCGCGTCTTCGTCGACTTTGCGAAGGAGCGTCTACAGCAAAAACTTGGGGCGCGGTAACCGGCCCACACCTGATCGCATTGTTTGTTCTCAGGGACCTATCTCCGGCGCGGCAAATACGTTCCTACATTTGACTCATGAGACCCGGCTCGGTTGCCAACGAGTGCACAGCGGGCGTTAAGGGTAGGAGAGCGACCAGGATATTGTTGTGTGTGATCGATGTCCGCAATTTCTGCCAAGTGACCGCGTTCCGGGATCCTACCGGCGGCGGTAGCTTTTGGACAGTTACCGCAAACCCGATCGTCGGCTTTCCCGCATCCTGTCGACGATTGGGCATGGCCGCGGCTCGAAATTTTCCGCACCTCAGAGACCGAGAAGGGGCAGATCTACATGCCAGCCGTTAACTGGATGCTGCTCATCGCCGTGCTGTTCCTGGTCGGCGCATTCCGGTCACCAGCGCGCTCGCCTCGGCGTACGGCATCGCCGTCACCGGCACCATGGTCGTGACCGTCATTCTCGCGACGATCGTTTCGCGCTACGTCTGGGGCTGGGCGTCGGCACCCAGATCGCCATCTAAAGGCTCCTCTTGCCGTCAGCAATCAACCCCAATGAGCGATCTGCGATGCCCGCTCGAAGCTGGCTCGCAACTGGCCCAATCGCTCCCGTCCTTGTCGTCTACCATAGAGGGCAAAGCGGACGACCGGCACGTCTTGAGCGTGACATCTGCCACCACGCCAGCGAACGTCCGCTTTCTCTGCCTCTCGTCCACGTTCCGGGGGCGTGAAAAGACGTCGAAGTAACCCGCACGGCGGCGGTTTACCGCCGAAGCGACGCACTTCTCTTGCTGGGCTCGGCGCCTGCGCGGCGGTTCCTGCAATAGCTGCCGAGTGGGCTACTATGCGGTATGAAATTGAAAAAGACCTGGGGGTCGTCCCCAGGCCTACATCGTGCGATGCTAGAACGAATGTGTCCGGTCAGCCCTAGAACTTATAATTGATCCCAAAAGTGACCATTTGGATATCCCGGCTGCCAGTGATGTTTTGGTTCGCCAGTATTCCCGCGCCTGAAACGCTATCCAGTCCGATATAATCGTATTCAATTCTGCCGGTCCAGTTACGTGTGAATGCGTATTCGAGACCTACGCCCGCCAACCAGCCATTGTTGGATTGCGACACGCTGATCGAGTTACCGTTCGCGAGGTTCGTGATCGTCGCACTATTATTAACCCAGGCCCAGCCGCCTTTGCCGTAGAACAGCCAGTTGTCCGCCGCGTAGCCGACGCGGCCAGCAAGGGTCGTCACCCAGTTTGTATTTGCAGAGCCCTGAAGGGTAGCGCCATTGACGAGAATGCCAGGGCCGCTGACCCCCATTGAAGTCCAGTCGATGTTCCACTCAGCGCCCAGGACAATGTTGCTGAATTGATAGTTGTAGCCAGCTTGGAATCCACCGGCCACGCCGCTCCTACCCATATCCCAGCTTGCGCCCGTGATATCTTCGCTCAACGTCGTGTTGCCCCACGCGCCGCCGAGATTGGCACCGACGTAGAAGCCGGTCCAATTAAAGAGGCGGGGTGCGTAGGTTTCTTGGGGGTAGATGACCGGAGCACCGCCCAGGTCCGCAGCTTGGGCTGCTGCCCCAACCATCACGACGGCCGCGACTGCCGCAACCGCATTGCGTAAAAACATCCGCATTGACACTAATCCTTTAACCTGACATCTGGGGTCAAGTAACGCAGCCCCCTACAAACGTTTCGCGCAAAGGAGGAAAGCGAACTGATTCGGCTTCGTCAACTGCGGAGCGGTTCTTCCCCGATCTAACGTGCCACTTTAGCCACAATGGAGCGGCAACAGATTAAATGCTCATCAAACTCAAATCCCAGCCAAACTGTCTCTACAGTTTCCAGATGAATAGCCACGCGGGCGAGGGCTACGGCTGATATGAATTATCTGCCTCAACCACGACAGCGATCATGTTGAGTTTGCTAATCCCAGTTTTCTGCGCGTTGAATTGATGTGATCTGCTCGCAATTACAAATCGGTAAAGTGGGATTTCATGAGACATCACGGCGTTCGGGGTGTGCGAGTGAAAGGGTGACGTGAACTGTAAGGCCCTCATTCTTGATTTTCATCGGTAGCCCGCTACGGTTGAACACGGCGAGCATTCCTCCGTTGCGCGCAAGGACCTCGGCTTCGAAGTGCCGGATGCCTTGCGCTCGGGCAATCGACGTAAGGTGCCTCAAAATCAGACTGGCGCCCCCGCATCCGTGGTAGGCATCGACGATCATGAACGCGATCTCTGCGTTATTGTGCTCTGCCTCACGGTAGTAGCGCCCGCCCCCGATCAGGCGCTCTCCATCCTTGTGCTGGATAATCACTACGAGAGCGACGACATTTTCGAAATCGACGCCGGTTATCCGGCTCAGGTCGGAGTTTGTCAGCTCTTTTTTATAGGCAAAAAACCGAGTGTAAACTGAATCTCGGTCCAGGCCTTGGAAAGCGTCTAGAATACGGTCTTTGTCTTCCGGCCGAATCGCTCGCACAACGACGGGAGTACCGTCTTTGAGTTTATCGATGGCTCTATATTTTGCGGCGTCGATCATGGGCTAAGCTTCCTAGCGAAGGGGCGGCACCAGCTGCATAGGGTCGGCCTGCGTCCAGACCCGCATCCTTAATGCATAGTCGGAGCCGTTGATGCTATCAACTAATGAGCGACCTTGGGATTGGGCAGGTCTTGCGATCTCGTTGGCAAGCTGGATACCATGACCTGCCTCAGCGGTGGCACAGGAAGCGATTAGGGCGACCTACAACGACCTGCGTCATTCCGGGCATCTGGGAGCCGGCGGGCGATGATCAAACTCATTCGCCGCATTTGGAGCTCGATATTTGAATAAATTCAGGCAGGTAATATCTCTCGATCACTCCGCAACATATCGATCTTTACTGCGCGGTTAAACGTTATCGATCTCAATCTACAAAAACTTATCGAATTGAGAGTAGCTGCGCTACTCCTCGACTTCGTCATCTTCGTCCATTTCCATCATGCGAGCCTGTGCGCCTCGTTTCACGACTCTGAGCACGGTAACGATCAGAAGGCCCATTCGCTCCTTTTGCTCAGGGTTAAGCGTCTGGTTCAGAGGTTGCCAAGCATCGACAAGTTTTTTTAGCTCGGTGCCTCGTTGATTCAAATGATCGGCCCTTTGACGCAAGAGGTCTAGAGGTGGAACATCCTTCTGGTCGCGGAGCCGCTCCAGGGCAGCCAATCGTTGCAGACGGCCCGCTGATCTCGCGCGGATCGCTTCTTCCAACGCGGGCCAATACTTTTCCTGTTCAGGTGTCAGCTGCAATGCGGCATGGACGAGTCCGACTCTCAAATCGGTTAGACGCTTCATGTCGCTTTGGCTCTCCTCCGCGTAACCGGCGTACGAGCAAACCAACATGACGAGGAATACAGCGTAACGCATTACTCCGAGCATTGAAACCTCCCTGTTTGCCGATCAACATAATCATACTTCCTGCGTGCATTTGTCAATGACGGCGGTAATGGCGACCATAATGAGCGTAATGGCGATGGCCGTAGCCACCGTAATAGAGATAATGGTGGCCGTAGTAGTGATGGCGATAAGGTCGATAATAAGAACCATATCCACAATCTGGATAGCCGCCGCTGTAGTAACCATAGTGACGATGATGGTGATAGAGTCCCCCAAGTATTACCGCAGCGGCAAGCCCGGCCCCAACACCCCAACCCCAGCCGTGGGCTTCTGCGCGACTTGAGTGGGTCGCAACTGTCAGGACAAGCGCAGCAGACAAAGCGACCGCCGTTACAATTCCTTTTTTCATGGTTTCCTCCAGCAGCGTCGAAGGCGCTGAAACCACTCTCGTCAAAGGGCTACTTGCTCACGCGTGGCTAGTCTCAGTGATGCTCTTGCTATTTGCTCATGGCAATTTGCTCTAGCCACTGCTGTCGCCCAAAATGTAGGCCCCTGTGGAGGTAACGGCTCGTTGCTGGCCCGCACGCACCTGGCAGTCGACTTTAGCGACAACCGCGGCGTCCACGCTGGCCGACACGTTGCTGCCCGTGGCGTCGCTGCGCGCGGCGTTGCTGCGCGTCATGCTGTTGTTGGACACCGCTACTATGGCGGAACCTATTATGGTCACGTTCGGCGATATTGGCATGGTCGGTGGTATGCCTACGGCGTCGGTTCCTGCTGGCGATTGACGCCAGATGGCTATTACGTCTGGGTTTGTACTTAGTAGAGGTCGCGGCAGCACCCCGCTCCCGTCGCAAGAGAACGGCCGACTTGGTTTGCCACCGAGCCGTCAGTCGATTATGTGGTAGCCGCCGTCGATGTAAAGCGTCTCGCCGGTGATCAGCTTCGCTGGATCCATGGCGAGGAACGCCACGGCGACACCAACGTCCTCGATCGACACCAAGCTACGCGTGGGAGCTTTCGATTGCGCCTTCTGCAGTAGCTTCTCGAATTCGCCGATCCCGGAAGCAGCGCGGGTCTTCAACGGACCGGGGGAGATCGCGTGAACCCGGATTCCTCTAGGCCCCAGCTCTGCTGCCATGTAGCGGGTTGCGGATTCTAGTGCGGCCTTAACCGGCCCCATAATGTTGTAGTTCTCGACGACCATCTGAGAGCCGTAATAGGTCATAGTGAATAGAGTACCGCCGTCCTTCATCAGCGGTTCAGCAAGCTTCGCCATGTGTATAAAGGACCAGCAAGAGATCTCCGCCGCCATAAGGAAGCCGGCCTTGGAGCAATCCACCACCCTGCCCTGCAGGTCCGCCTTGGGCGCAAAGGCGATGGAGTGCAAGACGATATCGATCTTGCCCCATTTCTGGTCGATGGCTTGGAAGACGGCTTCCAAGTCGCCTTCCTTCTGAACATCGAGCGGCATGTAAATGCTCGGATTCACCTCGCCAATGCACTTGTCGACGTATTTTTTTGTCTTTTCACTATGGTAGGTGACCGCTAACTCAGCACCGAGCGCACTAAAAGCCTTCGCGCAACCCCAGGCGATGGACTGATCGTTCGCGATACCGGTGACAAGCGCTTTTTTTCCCTTGAGGAGCTTAAAAGTCGTTGGATCAATTGCTGCCATAACTATTTTCCACCCTGATTGTTACCGCTGTAACCCAGAGCCATTACCGCCTTTGGGTCTTCACGGCCGTTGACAACCCGCCAAACAATTAGCTCACGCTGCCGCCGTTCCACTTTTGGACCCTGCTTCGAGTTTATGCAGTGCAGCTTCTGCCTCCTCGGCGCTCTCGAACACGTACGGCGCGACATGCCGCTCTCTGAGCGCCTTGCCCAGCTTCATACGCATGAAGCTCGACGTGGTGTAGCGCGTGACGCCAGAATAAAACCGGTCGACCAAGTCTTTCACCATCGCCGTGTACTCGTCGATCAGGTCCGGGGAGATGCTGAAATTGTCATAATTGACGATCGTGTAGACCTTGTGCCCCAAAGGCGCCAGCCGTCCCTCAACCATGCGCCGGATCGCAGTGATCTCCTGCGGACTGCGGATCGTCATGCCTTCGAAGTTGATGAAGAATTGGTTTTGAGCCGCGTCATATGAGAAGCGGTCGTCGAGCGGCAGGCCAAGCAGAATGTCCCGAAGACCCATTGAAGTATCCTGGAAGATTCTCTCGTCCATCAGCAAGGGCGTATCGCGGATGATCGGTCGGAAACCCATGTGGGCGAGGATATCGCGTTCCATATCGATGCCCGGTGCAACCTCGACCAACTCCAGGCCCTCCTCCCCGAGGCGGAATACGCAGCGCTCGGTGATGTAGAGAACGGGCTGCTGGCGTCGGCGAGCATAATCGCCGCTAAACGTCGTGTGCTCGACGTCGGCGATGAACTTGGGGACGCAGCGGGTGTCGTCGACCTTCAATGCGCCGTCAGCAATCGCGATAGTTCCTTTGCCGGCAAGGAACGTCCCGAGGAAGGCAACCTTCTTGGCGTTCTGTGAGATGTTGATGAAACCTCCGGCACCTGCGAGCTTTGGTCCGAATTTGCTGACATTCAGGTTGCCATGCCTATCCACCTGGGCGAGACCGAGAAAGGCAAGGTCCAGCCCGCCGCCATCGTAGAAATCAAATTGGTAAGGCTGATCGATTATGGCTGCGGCATTGACGGCCGCACCGAAATTCAGGCCGCCTGCCGGTATGCCGCCGATCACGCCCGGCTCGGCCGTGAGCGTGAGCAAATCCAGAATCTTTTCTTCGTTTGCGACGTCTGCGACGCCCTCCGGCATCCCGATGCCGAGGTTGATCACATTGTTCGCGCGCAACTCCATGGCCGCGCGGCGGGCAATGATCTTGCGCTCGCTCATAGGCGCGTGTGGAAGCGATCCGGTACGAGCGCGAATTTCACCACTATATGCCGGACTGTAGGGTGTCACGAACGTCTGCCAATGGTTTTCGGACTGAGCGACCACGACGCAGTCGACCAGGATGCCCGGTACTTTGACTTGACGGGGCGCAAGACTATTGCTTTCGGCAAGCCGCTCAACCTGGGCGATGACGACCCCACCCGAGTTTCGCACTGCCATGGCGATGGCCAGCACCTCCAAAGTGAGGGCCTCCTTCTCCATGGTCAGATTACCCTCCGAGTCCCCTGTAGTTGCCCGGATAATGCCGACGTTGATCGGAAAAGATTTGTAGAATAGGTAGTCCTGTCCACCGATAGCGACGAGCTCGACAATATCCTTGGTCGTGCGAGGATTGAGTTTGCCGCCACCATTCCGAGGGTCGACGAAGGTGCCGAGTCCGACGCTCGTCAAATGCCCTGGCCGGTGGGCGGCGATATCGCGAAAGAGGTGAGAAATTACGCCCTGGGGCAGATTGTAGGCCTCGATTTCATTCGCCAGTGCCAGCTTCTGGAGTTTCGGCACCAGCCCCCAATGCCCGCCGATAACGCGCGAGACGAGCCCCCGATGAGCCAGATGATTTAGCCCTCGCTCTTTGCCGTCGCCTTGTCCGCCAGCATAGACCAGCGTCAGGTTAAGAGGTTGGCCTCGGCTACCTGGTTCTCCTGTGGAGACAAAAAGCTCCTCGAGGGCAATCGCAATTTCTTCGGCAAACCCAATCCCGACGAAACCTCCGGTTGCTACCGTGTCCCCATTCTGGATGAGTCGAACGGCCTCGACCGCCGACACAATCTTTCCCTTCTCGGCTGACTTCAAGAACGGAAGCGCTGGATGCATGGGCATGTCGACCTCCAGAGGTGAGCGCCATGACCTTGCGCCTGGAAGCGCGCTTCCTCAATAGGTTCTGTCAAATAATAGAACAAAACGAGGACTAAGAAGACTGCGGCCGCATTTATGGAGGTAACTGAAAGATAATTATGTAGGATTGCCGGTGAGTGAGCCGCAGACTGAAAGCAGCGTGATCACGTCGCTTCGGCCAATCGCGTATGAAACGTTCAAAAGCGAAGGCTCCGACGGTACCGTCGGAGCCGGCTTCGATGATCGCGAAGGTCAGCCGCAAACCCAGACGTGATAGCCGTCCGGCGTCATCCGCCAGCACGAGCCCACGCCATAGGCCCACCAGCGGCCGTTGTACCAACGTCTGCCGGTCCCATACCAAACGCCGCCATAGTACCGGCCGCCGACGACCCTGTGGCCAACGTGACCCGCGCGGCCGACGTGACCCACCCGGCCAACCTGACCAACACCGCCAACTTGACCGACACGGCCAACGTGACCCGCGCGACCGCCGTGGAAGCCGCCGCCGCCGCGCCCTCTCGCATCTGCCTGGGACACCCCTGCCGCAATACCGAAAAGAAGGGCAGCACTGAAGGCGAAACCGCGTTGCGCCTCATGACAACACCACTTTGCTATTGACGATCCGAGAGGCAGTAGCAGCCAGGGCCGTTCAGACGATGATTACTCTAGCCCTTTCCATTGTCTTTACGTTCGGCTCGATGCTAGTCGCCATTCAGGTCGGCGAGCGGACAGTTAACGCCCCGGATCATCGCAACAACTCTGCTCCGCGACAACGCCTCCGGTTTTCTTCGGACAATTCGTGTTCACGTTGCTGTTTGCAATCGGAGCTGTCGCGACTGGTCCCACGATTGCGCACGCAGGTAACACTGAGCGCTCATAACCGCTCAGTCTCCCGAGTTTATGCAATTGGGTCAGTAGCCAATACACGCATTATAGCGGCTCCACCAATATGGGTCGCCCGTGTTCACAGCATTGGCGTAGAGCCAGCCGCACCCACCGCCATAGTAGCCATAATAGTCGCCATCGTAGTAGCCGTATCCCGCATACCCTCCGTAGACACCGTACCCACCATAATAGCGGCGACCGTAGTTGCCATAGTAACGACGACCGTAGTTGCGGTTCACATAAACACCACCGCGAGGACCAACCGCCACGCCACCACGAGGACCAACAGCCACGCCACCGCGAGGACCAACAGCCACGCCACCGCGAGGACCGATAAAAGCCCTCCCTCCAATGCCGCCACGACCGCCATAGCCGCCCCCACCATGACCGCCACCGCCGTGGCCACCGACACCATGACCGCCACCACGAGCGTCAGCGACGGAGACGCCCGCCATCAGTCCGATCAATATGGCAAAGCCGAGAGCGAGGTAGTTCTTCGCTGTGTTCATCGTTGAGCCTCAATCAGCAAATAACGCGTTCCTGATAAGTGTATCATTACCGCGGCCGCCTGACTGGCTTTTTGATTTATCAATTGCTTAACTGAGAAATCTTGAACGCAAATAGGGTTCGACTTCACACGCGAGTGCCTGGCGCTGGTTGCGGACACGTCGCTGTCCGGAGCGCGCGTGGCGCGCGAGCTAGATGCCGTGTGACCTGAGACCCTTCGTTCCTCCACTCAGAGGCCATGTCTCCGAGACTGGCATTCTGCCAGGTATCGAAGGCGATGCCGACGCCGTTCTGGATCCCAACCGCACCGAAGTTACCGCCACCGCCGCCGATGGCCTTTGTCCCCCGCGCGTCGTTCGCAGCTCTGCGAGGGGCACCGCCGACCAGTCGATTGCATCCAGAATGATTTAAGCATCGCTCCCCTTCTTCAGCTTCCCGTCCGCGTCTTCAAGCGATTTCAAGCGCGTGACCTCCGACACATCCATGCCACCGAATTTCGCTCACCACCTGTACAAAGTCGCGCCGCTGATCCCATGCCGTCGGCAAACATCCTCGGGTTGCCCGCCTTCTGCTAACGCAAATTCGAGATGATCTGTTTTTCAGAGAACCGGCTCTTTTCGCATCGGTCTCCTCTTCCGAGATTAACGGACGCTACCCCAATTGGGGTGCCAGCAGATGCAACGATGCACGACCATCTTCCCGCAGGCGGGACGCAGGACAACCGTCATATCGCGCG
>CAWJZR010000009.1:0-51241 GCA_963847435.1 uncultured Alphaproteobacteria bacterium
ACATTCGCCCTTGCCGCATAAAAATTCGAGTAGGATCGAAGTGCTATTTCATAAACAAAATATATATGCGGCCTTCGATGCGAGCCGCTAATGCGACTGGACATCGATCAGGCTATGATCTTGCATGAGCATAAAGCAACTTTTATAAGATGGCGCGGGCTCGATCTGGATTCTTTATGCGCGTCCCGTCAATTTCAGCATCGGGAGCCTAGGCGGCAGCAGCTGGGTGCAGTGTGACGCAGCTCCCATTCAGTCAGGAGCTTTCATGCTGGATGTGATCTTGATTGCCGCGGCGTTGGGCTTTTTCGCCCTCTCCGTCGCCTATGCGGTCGGCTGCGACCGGCTCTAGAGGAGGATGCCATGCTGCTGGATTACGTGCTGGGAGGCGCGGTCACCGCGCTGCTCCTTGCCTACCTGATCTTCGCCTTGTTGTGGCCGGAAAAGTTCTGAGGAGCCAGGCCCTATGACCCTCATCGGTTGGATTCAAATCGCGCTTTACTGCGCTATCGTCGTCGCGCTCGTAAAGCCGCTTGGCTGGTACATGACGCGTGTCTTCAACGGCGAACCCACGCTTCTTTCGCCTGCGCTGTTGCCGGTCGAGACGAAGCTCTACGCCCTCGCCGGGGTCGACCCGAAGCGCGAGCAGTCGTGGCTCAGCTACACGGTGGCCATGCTGTTCTTCCACGTCGGCGGATTTCTCATTCTCTATGCGCTCATGCGTTTCCAGGGCGCATTGCCGTTCAACCCTGCCGAACAATCGGCAGTGCCCGCGGATTTGAGTTTCAATACTGCCGTCAGCTTCATCACCAATACCAACTGGCAGAACTACGGCGGCGAAAGCACGATGTCCTACCTCGTGCAGATGCTCGGCCTCACGCACCAGAACTTCCTCTCCGCCGCCACCGGCATCGTCTTGGCGATCGCGCTGATCCGCGGCTTCGCCCGCGCCTCAGCCGCCACGGTCGGCAATTTCTGGGTCGATATCACCCGCTGCACACTCTACATCCTGCTGCCGATCTGCGTCGTCTACGCGCTGTTCCTGGTCTCGCAGGGGATGCCGCAGACACTGGGACCATATGTGGACGCGACAACGCTCGAGGGGGCGAAGCAGACGATCGCGGTCGGCCCCGTCGCCTCGCAGGTGGCCATCAAGATGCTCGGCACCAACGGCGGTGGCTTCTTCAACGCCAACGCGGCGCATCCGTTCGAGAACCCGAACGCACTGTCGAACTTCGTGCAGATGATCTCGATCTTCGCGCTCGGCGCGGCGCTGACCAACGTGTTCGGCCGCATGGTCGGCAACGAGCGCCAGGGCTGGGCAATCCTCGCCGCGATGGGCGTGCTGTTCCTGGCGGGCGTGCTCGTCGACCTACTGGTCGGAGGCGCACGGCAACGACGCGTTCACGGCGATGGGGCTCAGCGGCGGCAACATGGAAGGCAAGGAGGTACGCTTCGGCATCGTCGCCTCATCGCTGTTTGCCGTCATCACCACCGCCGCTTCGTGCGGCGCCGTCAACGCCATGCATGACAGCTTTACCGCGCTCGGCGGCATGATCCCGCTGATCAACATCCAACTTGGCGAGATCATCGTCGGCGGTGTCGGGGCCGGCCTCTATGGCATGCTGCTGTTCGTCATCCTGTCGGTGTTCGTCGCCGGGCTGATGGTCGGCCGCACGCCCGAATACGTCGGCAAGAAGATCGAGGCCAAGGAGGTGAAGATGGCGATGCTGGCGATCCTCATCCTGCCGCTGATGTACCTCGGCTTCACGGCGGCCGCAGTGGTGATCCCGTCGGCCGTCGCGTCGATGGCGAATGCCGGCCCGCACGGCTTCACCGAGGTGCTCTATGCCTACACCTCGCAGACCGGCAACAACGGCTCGGCGTTCGCGGGGCTGACCGGCAACACGCTCTGGTACAACATCACCGGCGCCATCGCGATGCTCGTCGGCCGGTTCTGGATGATCATCCCGGCGATGGCGATTGCGGGCTCGCTCGCCGCCAAGAAGACCGTGCCGGCGTCGACCGGCACGTTCCCGACCACGGGCGGACTGTTCGTCGGCCTCCTCGTCGGCGTCATCCTCATTGTCGGCGGCCTCACATTTTTCCCGGCGCTCGCGCTCGGGCCCATCGTCGAACATCTGGCGATGCGAGCCGGCACGGTCTTCTGAGCGCAACCATCTGGAGCAAAGCCCCATGGAATCCTCGGTGCTCAACAAACGCATGCCGGTCTCGGCATTGCTTGATGCCAAGATCATCATGCCGGCCATCACGTCGGCCTTCGTCAAACTCGACCCGCGGGTGCTGATCAAGAACCCGGTGATGTTCGTGCTCGAGATCGTGACGGTGCTGACGACGGTCATCCTCTTCAGGGATCTCGTCAGCGGCGGACGTGACCTCGGCTTCACCTTCCAGATCATCCTGTGGCTATGGTTCACGGTGCTGTTCGCGAACTTTGCGGAAGCCGTGGCGGAGGGACGTGGCAAGGCGCAGGCCGATTCGTTGCGCAAGCAGCGCACCGAGACGCAGGCCAAGCTGCTGAAGGCGGCCACCGCGAAAGACTACAAGCTCGTGCCAGGCACTAGCCTGAAGGTCGGCGACGTCGTGCTCGTCGAAGCGGGCGATACGATCCCCTCCGACGGCGAGGTGATCGAGGGCATCGCGTCGGTCAATGAATCGGCGATCACGGGCGAGTCGGCTCCGGTCATCCGCGAATCCGGCGGCGACCGGTCTGCGGTCACTGGCGGCACGATCGTGCTGTCCGATTGGATTCGCGTGCGCATCACGGCGGCGGCTGGATCGACCTTCATCGACCGCATGATCCGGCTGGTGGAGGGTGCCGAGCGGCAGAAAACGCCGAACGAGATTGCGCTCAACATTCTGCTCGCCGGCCTGACGATCATCTTCATCTTCGCCACCGCGACGATCCCGAGCTACGTCGCCTATGCCGGCGGCCAGGTCTCGATCGTGGTGCTGGTTGCGCTGTTCGTCACGCTGATCCCGACCACGATCGGCGCTCTGTTGTCGGCGATTGGCATCGCCGGCATGGACCGCCTGGTGCGCTTCAACGTGCTGGCGATGTCCGGCCGATGCCGTCGAAGCGGCCGGCGACGTCGATACCCTCCTGCTCGACAAGACCGGCACGATCACGCTCGGCAACCGCCAGGCGACTGAGTTCAAGCCGGTCCGTGGCGTGACAGAGAAGGAGCTCGCGGACGCCGCGCAGCTCGCCTCGCTCGCCGATGAGACGCCGGAGGGCCGATCGATTGTCGTGCTGGCGAAGGAGAAGTATGGCATTCGCGGCCGCGAGATGCACGAGGTCAAGGCGCACTTCATTCCCTTCACGGCGCAGACTCGCATGAGCGGCGTCGATTTCGGCCAATCCTGGGTGCGTAAGGGCGCGGTCGACTCGATCCTCAGCTTCCTCAATGGTCCCGCGAAGTCGGCAATGGCCGGGCGGCGCGAATGCAACGGTCGCGGTCAAACCCGCGATTGGCGTCGAGGCGGCGCGCGAGATCCACGCGCTTGCCGAGAAGATCGCCAAGGCCGGCGGGACGCCGCTGGCGGTCGCGCGCGATGGCAAGCTGCTCGGCGTCATCCATCTTAAGGACATCATCAAGGGTGGCATCCGCGAGCGCTTCGCCGAGCTGCGGCGCATGGGCATTCGCACCGTGATGATCACCGGCGACAATCCCATGACGGCGGCGGCCATCGCGGCTGAAGCTGGCGTGGACGACTTCCTCGCCCAGGCGACGCCTGAGGACAAACTGCGGCTCATCCGCGACGAGCAGAGCAAGGGCAAGCTGGTCGCCATGTGCGGCGACGGCACCAACGATGCGCCGGCACTCGCCCAGGCCGACGTCGGCGTCGCCATGAACACCGGCACGGTGGCCGCGCGCGAGGCCGGCAATATGGTCGATCTGGATAGCAATCCGACGAAGCTCATCGAGATCGTCGAGATCGGCAAGCAGCTGTTGATGACGCGCGGCGCGCTGACCACGTTCTCGATCGCGAACGATGTGGCGAAGTACTTCGCTATCATCCCGGCGATGTTCGCCGCGTTCTACCCACAGTTAGCTGGCGCTGAACATCATGGGACTGTCGAGTCCGAAGAGCGCCATTCTTTCGGCGATCATCTTCAATGCACTCATCATAATCGCGTTAATTCCGCTCGCATTAAAGGGCGTCGCCTTCCGTGCGATCGGCGCTGGCAGCCCTGCTGCAGGCGCAACCTGCTCATTTATGGCGTCGGCGGTATCCTGATCCCGTTCGCCGGCATCAAGGCGATCGACCTTGTCGTCACCGCGCTCCACCTCGCTTGAGGAGACCCGTCATGATCAAAGAAATACGCCCCGCCATCATCCTGATCGTCGCCCTGACGCTGATCACGGGCCTCGTCTACCCAATGGTGACGACAGGGCTCGCCTACATCTTCTTCCCGCATCAGGCCAAGGGCAGCATGATCGAAAAGGACGGCAAGGTGATCGGCTCTGAGCTGATCGGGCAGCAGTTCGCCGGCGACCAGTATTTCCACGGACGGCCGTCGGCAACGACCGCTCCCGATCCCAAGGATCCGAGCAAGACGGTCGAGGCGCCGTACAACGCCGCGAACTCGGGCGGCTCCAACATGGGGCCGACCAACAAGGCACTGATCGAGCGCATCAAGGGCGATGTCGAGAAACTCGTGACGGAGAACCCGAGCGCGCCCGTGCCGCAGGATTTGGTTACCACTTCGGCAAGCGGGCTCGATCCCCACATTTCTCCGGAAGGGGCGCTGTTCCAGGTCCCGCGCGTCGCCAAGGCACGCGGGCGTTCCGAGGATCGCGTCCGTCAGCTCGTGGCCGAGCATACGGAGGGACGCTTGTTTGGTATCCTGGGCGAGCCCCGCGTCAATGTTCTTGCTCTCAATCTCGCGCTCGACCGTTCCGCAGCCCATTGATACCGAATGAAGGAGACCGGCCGATGCACGCCGGCGCGTTGATGATCGAAGAGACGGGTGAGTTCGGGAAGCGGCCGTCGCCGGATGCCCTGTTAGCGGAGCACAAGCGCGACACCAGGGCCGGCGGCCGTCTCAAGATCTTTCTCGGCGCGGCGCCTGGCGTCGGCAAGACGTACGAGATGCTGACCTCCGCGCGAGCGAAGCTGAACGACGGGGTCGATGTCGTCGCGGGCGTCGTCGAGACGCACGGCCGCAAAGAAACCGAGGTGCTGCTGGAGGGATTGGAAAGCCTTCCGAAGAAACCCACCATCTACGTGAACAAGATCCTGAGCGAGTTTGATATCGACGCCGCACTGAAGCGCCGGCCGCAGCTCGATTCTCGTCGACGAACTCGCCCACACCAACGTGCCAGGAAGCCGGCACCCCAAGCGCTACCAGGATGTCGAGGAGTTGCTGGACGCAGGGATCGATGTCTACACGACCGTCAACATCCAGCACATCGAAAGCCTCAACGACGTGGTCGCTCAGATCACGCGTGTGCGCGTCCGCGAGATCGTTCCCGATGCCATGCTCGACCGGGCCGACGCCATCGAGCTCGTCGATCTGACGCCGGACGACCTGATCCAGCGGCTGAACGAAGGCAAAGTCTATGTTCCCGATCAGGCCAAGCGGGCGCTGAAGCACTTCTTTTCGCCTGCCAACCTGACGGCGCTGCGGGAGTTGGCGCTGCGGCGGACCGCTGAACGCGTGGATGAACAGCTGCTGCAGCACATGCAGGCGCGCGGCATCCCGGGGCCGTGGGCTGCCGGGGACCGGATCCTCGTCTGCGTCAGTGCCGACGAGAGGTCGCCCGCATTGGTTCGGCACGCTAGCCGGCTGGCGGATCGCCTGCATGCGCCGTGGACTGCGCTGCACCTCGAGACCGCGAAGAGCCTCCAGGCTTCGGATGCCGAGAGGTTGCGTGTCGCGGAGACGCTGCGGCTCGCAGAACGCCTCGGCGGCGACGCTCTGACTGTCCCACCCAGACAGCGGCGGGTCGCCGACGACATTATCGACTTCGCGAGACGATACAACGTCACCCACATCGTCGTCGGCAACTCGGCGCGCTCGCGCTTGAGGGAGCTGTTTGATCAGTCGTTGGTGCACGATCTCATCCGTAAGGCCGGCAACATCAGCGTCCACGTCATCGCTGGCGACGACATGGCCGAGTCCATGACGCGCCCGGCACCAGTCGTGGCGGCGGCCCCGCCCGTCACCGACCCCGTGCCTTACATCGTAGCCCTGGCGGCAGTGGCGGTGGCGCTCGCCATCTGCCTCCTGTTTCGGCCGCTGATCGGCATCGAGAACGTCGATCTCGTCTTTCTCACGGCGATCATCGGGATCGCCGTGCGCTACGGCCTATGGCCATCGGTAGCCGCATGTGTTGCAGCCTC
This sequence comes from uncultured Alphaproteobacteria bacterium, assembly GCA_963847435.1. GTDB lineage: Bacteria > Pseudomonadota > Alphaproteobacteria > Rhizobiales > Hyphomicrobiaceae > CAWJZR01. The sequence goes on from CAWJZR010000009.1 coordinate 6,370, forward strand.
GCTGTGCTACAATTTCTTTTTTCTGCCGCCGGTCCACACCTTCACGATCACGGAACCGACCAACATTGCGGCATTCGTCATGTTCACGCTCGTGTCGGTCATCGTGTCCAATCTAGCGGCACGCGGACGCGCCGATACCGTCGCCGCTCAGGAGCGAGTGCGCTCGCTGGAGTCGCTCTACGGTTTCAGCCGTAAGCTCGCGGGTGCGGGCACCCTGGACGATGTTCTGTGGGCGACCGCATTCCAGATCGCTTCCATGCTGAAGGTGCGCTCTGCCGTGTTGCTGCCCAAGGCGGGCGAGATCTCGGTCAGGGCCGGCTACCCGCCTGAGGATCGTCTGGATGAGTCGGACCTGGCTGCGGCAAAATGGGCCTGGGACCAGAACCAAGTCGCCGGCCGCGATTCGGATACTCTTCCGGGGGCGAAATGGTTGTTCCTGCCGATGCGGACCGGACGGGGCGCGATGGGTATCGTCGGCATCACCCGGGACGGGCCCGACACATTGCTCAGCGCCGGCCAGCGTCCGCTCCTGGACGCGCTCGTTAACCAGGGTGCGCTGGCGATCGAGCGGGTGCATCTCGTCGAGGACATCGAACGTGTGGACCGGCTTGCCGAAACCGACCGTCTCCGTACAGCTCTGCTGACGTCGATCTCGCATGACCTGCGGACGCCGTTGGCCGCAATACTAGGGTCAGCCGGCGCAATTCGGGATTTCGACAAATCGCTCGATGATGACGCCAAGGCCGACCTGCTTGCCACCATCATCGAGGAATCGGAACGGCTCAACCGCTTCATCGCCAATCTGCTCGACATGACCCGGCTCGAATCGGGCGCGATCGTCCCGAACCTTGCGCCGCACGACCTCGGGGAGATCGTCGGGACGGCTCTGCAACGCGCCGGCAAAATTCTCTCGCGGCACCGGGTCACCGTCAGCCTTGAACCCGATCTTCCCATGGTGAACGTCGACGCCGTGCTGTTCGAGCAGGTCTTGTTCAACATCCTCGATAACGCGGCCAAATATGCGCCGCCCGAGACGACCGTGACCATTCTGGGCTCAAGCGAGCACGACATTGTCCAGCTGCAAGTCCTGGATGAAGGCGAAGGGATTCCGGACCACCAGCTGGAGCCGATCTTCGACAAGTTCCACCGCGTGCATAAATCGGATCATGTGCGCGCGGGCACCGGGCTGGGGCTCGCCATCTCGCGCGGGTTTATCGAGGCAATGCACGGAACCATCACGGCCGCCAACCGCAGCGACAGACGCGGGGCCATGTTTACGATCAGCCTACCGAAATCGTTCTCCGCCGTACGTCAAGATGAGGTTCCCGCATGACTACGGCGCCCGTCCGGATCCTTGTCGTCGACGACGAGCCGCCAATCCGCAAACTTTTGCGCATGGGGTCTTGGCGCCCACGGCTACGACGTTCTCGATGCTCCAAATGGCAAAAGCGCGCTCGAGCTGCTCGACAAGAAGCCGAGCCTCGTCATTCTCGATCTCGGTCTACCGGATATCGATGGCCTCGAATTATTGCGGCAGATCCGAAGCCGCCAGGGCAATCTGCCCATTGTTGTTCTGTCGAGCCGGGGAGATGAGGCGGGTAAGGTCGCTGCGCTCGATCTCGGCGCCGACGACTATGTGACGAAGCCGTTTGGAATGGATGAGTTGCTCGCGCGAATCCGGGCGGCGCTTCGCCATCAGCTGCAAGCGCAGGGAGAGCGGCCTGTGTTCCAGGCCGGCGATTTATGCGTCGATCTCGTACGGAGGATTGTGAAAGTCGGCGACAGAGAGGTGAAGCTGTCACCGAAGGAGTACGATCTCCTGCGGCTGCTCGTGCAGCATGCGGGAAAGGTGCTTACGCATAGGTTTCTGCTGAAGGAACTGTGGGACGAACCGACCGATACGCAGTATCTTCGTGTCTACGTGCGGCAGCTGCGGCGCAAGATCGAAGCAGATCCGGAGCGACCGCAATACATCCTGACCGACACCGGCATCGGATACCGCCTGCGGTCACCATGAGCGCGGCCGCCGCGAATCAACCCGCGACTTGGCCGAGGCGCATAAACCAGATGAACATCAAGGATTTTCTCACCAGGGGGCGCGTCATCATCGATGCGCCGGCGGTCGACAAGGCGACCGTGCTGGCGAGCTTTCGCGACGCGCGGCGGTCGCGGCAGGACTGCCGGTTCAATTCGTGACCAACGAAATCAGGAAACGCGACGAACTCGGCTCGACAGGGATCGGCAAGGGGGTCGCGCTCCCGCATGCCAGGCTGCGCGAGGTGAAAAAGACGGTCGGCGTTTTCGCCCGCCTTGTGAAGCCGGTCGAATTCGACGCCGTAGACGGGGAGCCAGTGGATATCGTGTTTCTTCTGCTGCTTCCGGCGGCGGCGCAGCTCGATCAGCTGAATGCACTCGCGGCTACTGCGCGCAAGCTGCGCGATCCCGAGGTGTTGGCGAAATTGCGCGCAGGGCGCGACGCTGCAGCGCTATTTCAAACCATCACGACTTGACTGCGTTGTTCGTCAAAGGCAGGGCGAACTGGAGCGAGTCCCGCGGGGGACCGCCAGCAGCAGCAGATCCGATTGCCTGCCCTCGAAGTCGCGCGAGAGGCGCAGGATGTTCGCATGCGTTGATGCCGTTTGCGCGCGATCGGCATCAGCCTCCTCAGCGACTGCTCGATAGAGAAGCCGCGGGTCCGCGAGCCGCCTTGAACGCGTGCCGAGGCACTCCTCGTATCGGCCCTGCTCGATCCGGCATCTCGTCCAACTCTGCGGTTGAGAGATAGCCTGGCTGAGCCAAGCGAGAATTATCGGCGCAATGCGCCGTTACTCACTTCTATTGGTCCATATCGTCATCCATGCCGGACCGCAGGTAGGGACACACTACCGTTTCACCCGAATACGACGTGTAAGTTCCCGTCTCCGGATCGAAAGAGCGGAACTGCGCCGCGCAGCGCTCCATCGCTTCATCCTGAGCGGCGATGACGCCTGCCGGCGGGGGTTCCATCATCTGTGCGTTTGCGGCGGTCGACATGGTCGCGGCCGCGGGAAGCGTGACAGCCAGCAGAGCGGCTGCGATGCGAGTTTTGATCATGCCTCATCTCCTTTTGTTGTTCGAGGAGTCGTCCCGGTCAACCATCGCCGCCGCGAACCGTTCCGCTTTTGCAGCAGTCGAACGAGGCACGCTTTCAAGGATGCAAAGGCGGGGTCAGGGCTAGGTCAGGCTCGCGCAAGACGCTTGTTCTAGGCAGGAGCCTACGACATGAGCACGCGGCCGCCGTCCATGGTGCAAACCATGCAGATGGCGGCCGTGATATTGCTTTACGGTCTAGCAAGCTTAATCCGACCTTAAACAAGATTCGCTAACGCTGAGCATTGCCGGTTCCGCGCAAAAACGGACCGGCAAGTCGGATTCCGCGTGGCAGCGCGGCTGACATTGAAGAATTGCGTTGGCGATCGGCGCGGCCGCGATTTGAATCGCGCAACGACCCTCGCCGTTTTGTGGGGTGATTGTGCATGAGTACCGTTATCAAAGCGCCGCGCGTCGACGGCACGCTCGGCAATGACATCCTGGTCGGCAAAACCAATCTCATCAACACGATCTACGGCGGCGCGGGCGACGATCTCATCGTCGGCGGCGACCTCGCCGACACGCTCGTCGGCGATGCCGGCCGCGATACGCTTAAAGGCGGTGCGGGCGACGATGCCATGTGGGGCGGCGGCGGCGACGATGCGCTCGAAGGCGGCCTCGGCAGCGACTATCTGAGCGGCGACGGCGGCAATGACCTGCTCGACGGCGGCGACGGCGACGACCGGCTTTATGGCGGCGCCGACAACGACACCCTGTTGGGTGGGGCCGGCAACGACCTCCTTGATGGGGGCACGGGCAACGATCGGCTCGATGGGGGCCTCGGCAACGACACTCTGTACGGGGGCGACGGAGCCGATGATCTTTCCGGCGGAGACGGCAACGACGTGCTCGATGGAGGCACGGGCAATGATCGGCTCGACGGCGGCACAGGCGACGACGTCCTGACCGGCGGCGCGGGCAACGACACCCTGTATGGCGGAACAGGCAACGACATTTTGGATGGTGGCGCCGGCGACAACTATCTCTATGGCGGCGACGGCAACGATAGGCTGACGAGCGCAACAGGCGGCGGCAACAATCTCCTCGACGGCGGCACAGGGGACGACACTCTCACCGGCGGCAGCGGTCACGACACGCTTCTCGGTGGAGATGGTAACGACAAGCTGTTTGCCGGCAGTGGTGACAACTATCTCGACGGCGGCAGCGGCAACGACAACCTCACCGGTGGGGCTGGCCACGACACCCTCCTCGGCGGCCTCGGCAACGACACGTTGATCGCAGGCGATGGTGGCAACAGGCTGGATGGTGGCGTCGGCGACGATAGTCTCATCGGCGGTAGCGGCCATGACACGCTAATCGGCGGCGACGGCAACGACACGATCCTCGGCGGCAACGGCGGCAGCAGCCTCGACGGAGGTGCCGGCAACGATTCGCTCATCGGCGGCAGTGGCAACGACTCCATCAACGCGGGAGTTGGCAGCGACACTATTTCCGGCGGCGCCGGCAACGACGGCATATTCGCCGGCGGCGGCAACGACTCCGTCGCGGGCGGGGCAGGCAACGACAACATCTATGGCGACGGCGGAAACGACACGATCTCGGGGGGGACCGGCAACGACACATTGACCGGAGGCCAGTTCAAGGACGGCTTCTCGCTCGGCAACGATACGTTCACCTGGGTCAAAGCGGACGTCGTCAACCCCAACGGCACCTCGGCCGGTTTCGATCACATCACGGACTTCGGCGCCGGCGACAAGCTCGACTTTTCCGGCGTCGTCAGCAACCACAACCTCGCCTCGGCCGCATCGGTGGTGCATGTGACCGATTTCGGCGGCGGGAACGGTGGTTTCTGCCGATGTCGGCGGAGGTCATTTCATGGACGTCGTGCTGCTCGATGGCGTTCACGGCCTCGATATCGAACATCTCGTCTCGTCGGGTTCGCTAATCATTTAGGTTCCTCGGATAGGCTCCAGGCTCTGCCCCGCATTGTGGGGCCTGGCGCCGATCTGGCGTCGCATCGGGTGTTTGTTCATGCGTACTTCGAGGCGGATGCTGAAGCAGGTGAGACGCGCGCTATTCGCCGCGTTCATCTTCAGCGGCTGCATCAATCTTCTGATGCTGGCCACGCCGCTGTACACACTGCAAGTCTTCCAGTCGGTCGTGCCGCTCGACAGCATCGAGACGCTCGTCATCCTCACCTTGATCACCGGCGGCGCGATTCTGGCGTGCGCGCTGATCGAGATCGCTCGCGACATGGTGCTGCTGCGCGCAGGGTTGTGGCTCGATCACGAACTCGGACAGCACATTCTCGAGAATGGACTGAAGCTCGGCGTATCCGGTCACGAGCTTCGGCAGGACGCGCGCGCACTCGAACAATTCAAGGCGTTCGTGACCAGCTCCGCGATCACGCCGCTGTTCGACGCGCCGTGGATTCCGATCTTCCTGACGCTGCTCGTCTTCCTCAACCCGATTATCGGCGGCGTCGCGGCGATCGCGGCGCTGCTGCTTATTATCGTCACCCTCGCCAAGGGTGCGCTCACCGGCCGGTTACAACAGGAGAGCGGCCGCGCCAACGAACGTTCCGAGCAGTGGTGGATGACCGTCGCGGGCAACGGTCAATTGGCGGGAGCGTTGGGACTGGCCAAAGGCTCCGCGCAGCAGTGGGAAACGTTCAACCGCGCGCATATCGCCGCGGCCTATTCGCTCGGCAAACGCACGAGCCTGGTCAAGGCGCTGTCGCGCACCATTCGCATCGGCTCGCAGATCGCGATCTATGGCGTCGGCGCTTGGCTGATCGTGCGGACCGAAATGGAGCCGGGGGTGCTGGTCGCCTCGGCCATTCTGCTGGCGCGTGCGCTGGCGCCGCTCGAGCAACTCGTCGGGACAATGAAGGCCGCGCAGGCGGCATTCGCAGCTTATCGCCGACTGAAAGCACTACCGGCGGATGCCGTCGTGCCGCGCGTCGCCGACGACGGCCCGGGGGCGCGCGGCGAAATCGCGCTTGTCGATGTCGCATTCTACTACCCGACGCGCAAAACGCCGGCGTTGCGGGGCGTCTCGCTCAATCTCGCGCCGGGCGAATGCCTGGGTATCGTCGGACCCAACGGCGCAGGCAAGTCTACGCTCGCCGCGCTCATCGCGGGTGCGATCCTGCCGACTTCCGGCGCGGCCGATCTCGACGGCATTCCGATCGCCAAATGGCAGCGCGGCGACGGCGATCCGCCCGTCGGATATTTCCCCGACGATCCGCTGCTGATCGAGGGCTCGATCCACGAAAATATCGCTCGCTTCGGCGATGCAAGCCTCATCTCGGTTGCGCAGGCGGCCATGCGTGCCGGCGTGCACGAGACGCTGCATAGTCTGCAGTCCGGCTACGATACGCCTGTCGGGCCCGGCGGCAGCGGTCTGGCTCTACGCGAACGGCGCGCTGTGGCGCTTGCTCGCGCCATTCACGGCTCGCCACGCCTTGTCGTGCTCGACGAGCCGGAGATCGGACTCGACGGTGTCAGTGTGCGCCGTCTCATCAAAGTGCTCGAAGACCTGAAGGCCGAAGGAATCGGCTTCGCGATCGCAACGCAGGATCCGCGGCTGCTGGCGCTCACCGACAAGATCGTCGTGCTCAATAACGGCGCCGTGCAGACACAAGGTCCGAGCGCGGAACTGGCGCGGCGCATGAACGGCGCGCGACAGGCGGCGAACGGCGAGGGGCTGCACTAAATGTCGAACCAATTTGAAAGCGCTCCTCCGGCTCATTCCCGTCTTGTAGCCAAGCGCATCGTGCCCCGGCTGGACTTGCGCGGGCCGTTATGGCTCGGCGTGTCCACGATCGCGTTGTTCTTCGGCGCCGGATTGGGCAGCGCGGCCTATGCGCCGATCGACAAGGGCGTAGGCGTGCCCGGCACGATCATCATCGAATCGAAGCTGAAGCCGGTGCAGCACCAGCGCGGCGGTGTCGTTGCGCGCGTCCACGTTTCGGAAGGACAGGACGTGAAGACGGGCGACCTGATGGTCAGTCTCGACACCGCGGCCGTCGACGAGCAGATTGCGGCGCTGAAAACGCAGGCCGAGGCGGCGCAAAAGCAACTGGCGCTGGCGCGTCAAGAGGCCACCACGATGGCGGACCTGCTGGAGCGCAAACTGGCTGCCAAGAGCCGCGTGCTGACGCTTGAGCGGACCGTCGCCGAGATCGAGAAGGAAGCGGCCGCGCTCTCCGCCAAGATCGCTATCTCTCAGCAGGAGATCACCAACGCCGAGATCCGCGCTCCATTCTCGGGGCGCATCCTGTCCTTGGCGGTCGCCGGCAAGGGCGCCGTCGTGCAGCCGGGCGCCACGGTCGCCGAATTGGTGCCGGAGGACGGCCGTCTCGTGATCGAGGGCCGAATTGCGCCCAATCAGATCGAGAACGTGAAGCCCGGGATGCCCGCCAAGGTGTGGCTGACGGGCCTGTCGTGGCGGGAACAGCGGCCGCTTCGCGCGCGCCTCGCCTGGGTCTCGCCCGACAGCGTCGAGGATAAGCGGACCGGCTCCCCCTATTACGTCGCGCGCGTGGAGCTTTCCGAAGCTCGCGCGGACATCACCAAGCGCATGACGCTGCTGCCCGGCATGCGATCCGAGGTTCTGTTGCTGACAGGCGAGCGGACGCTTCTCGACCAGCTTCTCGACCCGCTAATGCGCAACATCAACCGCGCATTTCGCGGCTGACGAATTTCCCCGGAGAGTCTGCAAATGTCGTCGCTCAATCTCAACAAGTTCCTATTCAACGCCGCCGGCGTGCTCATCGGCGTGGTCGTCGTCGGCTACAACGTGTTCAATCACTTCGCTTCCGAGAAGCCTGCGGCGGCGTGTGGGGCGCGATACATGAAGACGACCCAGCTCTCGCTCAATTCCGCGTCGGGCAAGATGCTGACGCCGATCGAGCTGCAATCGCGGGCGGGCTCCGGCGAGTGGGGCGTGCTCGAGAATGCAAGGGTTGTCGCAACGCCGGGTGCGCCGACGCCTTTGGCGCTGGAGGTCAAGCTGGCCAAGCTCGGACACGACGACGAGCCACATGGCGGTGATTTCACCGGCGTTCGCATGAGCTGGCTGCCCACCTCGCTCGACGGGTCCGATGCCGCTTGCCTCAGTTACAGCGTGTGGATGCCCGAGACCTTCGATTTCGGCAGCATGGGTACCCTGCCCGGCCTCTACGGCGGCCATCGCCCGACATTCACCACGCGCACTCCGCAGGAGGCGGAAGCCGGGTTCGCCGCCCGCATCGTTTGGGGGGCCGACGGCGAGGGCGCCGTCGGCGGAGCTTTTCCGGGCGGTCCCGAGGGCATTGGCGGCACCGTCGGCGGAGGCTTCGTGCTGCCGCGCGGCCGCTGGGTCAACCTCGAGCAGGAGGTTGTGCTCAATCGGGCGGGCGAGGCTGACGGGCTCTATCGCCTATGGCTCGACGGCAAGCTCGTCTCGCAGACGCAGGACATCATGTGGCGGCGGCGGTCGGACGTGAAAATCACGGGAATGATCTCTGACATCAACTCGCATGGCGCAAAGACGACCGGCACGCTCAGGGTTTCCCAGCCTGTCGTTTCCTGGCGATAGGGCGGCGGCACGCCTCGATTGTGTCGCGTTGCTGCGTCACACCGCTCACTGTATAATCCGCTTGTCTACGGATTATAAACAATCTGGAAAAGTTCTTTTGCTAGGGACTTGCCAATAGGCCTCACGTCGTATTATATTTCAGGTGTCCGACGCGGTGCTGTCCCACCTTCCCCCCCAAATAGCGCCGCGACATTTGAGCCCGCGGTCCTCCCCCGGCCGCGGGCTCTTTCGTTTTCCAGCCATCCGCTACGCTCATGATTGCTCCACAGGCCGCCAGCCCGCGGACTGCGCTTCCTGCTCGCTGCAGAACCAGCGTTCCCCCTTGGCCGACTTGATCTTGACGTGGTCGTATTTCGGCGACCAGGGCAGCACGTAGACACGCGAACCAGATGAGACCGAGCCCTTGATGGGGCAGCCGTCGGGCGCGGCCCGCTTGGCCTCCTCCCACCGCTTGGCGCGGTAATCGGCCGGGCGTTGCGCTTCGCCGGCCCAGATGCCGGCTTTCAACGACTTCGCCTCGCTTTCGACGCCTGAATAGCCCGAAAATAGGCCGCCAGACGAGAACACGTGACCGGCGCGGACCAACTCGGCCGCGAGGTCCTTGTCCTTCACGTAGCAGGTGGCGAGCGGAACGCCGGCTCTATCGCGGCCGCTGATATCGCAAGCGACCGTTTGGCCGCTGACGAGCTTCGCCAGCGCCTGCTTGGCTGCGAGGCCGCACTTCCAGTGCTTGGAGCCGTCACGCACGCATTGCTGGCCATGGTCCGGCGCCTCGATGCCGGACAAGCGTACGGAGGTGCCCTGGAGTCTAAGAGTGTCGCCTGTGCCTACTACGGCACGGCCGACAAGCTTGGAGGGCATTGGGCTCGAGGTGGAGGCACGCGCCGTCAGGCTTGCGACGGGCCCCGAGGCATTCATATCTGTCCAGATCAGGTAGCCCGCCGCAGCAATCGTGCCTGCCAGTGTTGCGGCTGCGGCAGACTTGGGAGTTACCAGGTCGATGCCGGGCAGTTGGGCCACGCGACGCCCCAAACGGCGCAGCTCGTTGTAGAGACGGATCGGGCGACCGGTGAGCAGCATCCCAGCGAGCGCGATCAACGCCGCGCTGGCTGCGAAGACGGGAGCGGTGCGCGCGCTGACCTCGATGTTCGACCAGGGGACATATCGCGCCGCAGTCAGCGCTACGACGGCTCCGGCGGCAATCAACAGCTCACGCGTGCCGGGGCGCGGGAGAGCCAATAAGGCCGGCCCGACGCGTTCCGCAACTGATTCACTGAAGGCCTTGAGCCGCGGCGTGGCTCGATCGACGGCCGCTTTGAAGGAGGGGACGACCTTGCCGATGGCCGCCATGGCCGTGTCGAACGCCCGCTGCAGTCCCGAAGCGCCGACGGCCGCGCCCTTGCGGCCAGCGTCCTTCAACCCATCGATCGCGGCGATGCGCGCGTCGTCAATACGCTGCCGGCGTTTCTCGCGCCGGATCAGAATGGTGGTGCGCACGTATTTGCGCCACTCGAAGCCATCCTGCCGTTTGCGCCATCCAAACATACTGCGACCCCCCAAGTTGTTCATCCTGGGATTGCCGGTTCCGCCGATACCGTGCGGCATGGTTACCATGCTGCCTAGGCCGACCGCCGCGACATCCGAATCTTTTACGAAAACGCGGTCACCGTGCAGCGCAATGATGGCAGCCCTTGGGCTCAATGCAACCCTCTGGATCGGATCATCCCCTGCTAGGTTGCTGATGCCGTTTCGGGGCATCCAACGTAGACCGTGGACGGCGCAGCGGGACGAGGTTAGACTTTCGGCCTACTTGCACACTATTGCGGGCCACGTTCCATCGACGCCGTCCCTCTCCCCTGTGTCGTTCGAGGTTCGTCATGCTGAAGCCGGTTCTCGTCAAAGGTCTCGTTCTCGGTGCTGCCGCCGCTTTCTTAGCGCTGCCGGCCACCTCGCCCGCATCCGCGTTCGGCGACTTACCCAGGCGGGTCGATTGCAGCAAGAAAGCAAACAAGAGCCATCCGTCGTGCAAGAGCCACCGTGATCCCGTCGACGACGAGATCTACAACGCCGCCTACTGGATGGCGAAGCAGGGCAACTATGCGGACGCACGTGCCCTGCTGCTCAAGGCCGCAAATCCGTCCGATCCGCGCATCCTCAACTACATGGGCTTCACCACCCGCAAGCTCGGCGACGTCGATGGCGCGCTCGTCTATTACCGCCGTGCGCTCGATATCAATCCGAATTACACGCTCGCGCGCTCCTACATGGGTGAAGCGTTCCTGCAGAAAGGCGACCTGACGCTGGCGCGCGAACAGCTTGGCGAGATTGCACAACGGTGTGGTACAGCCTGCGTGGAGTACGTGGAGCTCGCAGGTCACATCAGCAGGTTCGGGCAGGGGCAGCCGACGCAGCCCGGCAGCCTCTAACGACATCAACGATAGAAACGGGACGAGGTGAGGAATGACGGGAAAACTGCGCGCGTTCTCGCGACTTGCGGGGACGATCGTTCTCGCGGCCGGAATGGCCAGCGGCTCCGCGATCGCGTTCAAGGACCAGGGGCCGAAGAGCGCCGCGTGCGACGGACTCGCCAAGACATCGGCCGCCTGGAAGGCGTGCGCCGGTGAGGCGCAGGCCGCTGCGAGCGACACCGAGCTGTTCTATGCCGGCTATTGGCTGGCGCGCACAGGCTCCTACGCGGATGCGCTCGAATATCTCAATCGCGCCAAGACACCCGACGAGCGCATCCTCACCTACATCGGCTTTGCAACGCGCAAGCTCGGCCGCACCGACGAGGCGATGGGCTTCTACAATCGCGCCCTGACCATGAACCCGAACTACTCGGTCGCGCGGGCCTACATGGGAGAAGGATTCCTCGCTAAGGGCGAGCCCGCGAAAGCCAAGGAGCAGTTGGGCGAGATCGCGCAACGCTGCGGCAAGACTTGCGCGGAATACGCTGACCTTGCCGAGCACATCGACCGCTTCGAGCGGAAGAGTTTTTAGTTGGCGCTTCGGTTGCCCGGTCATCGCAAAAGCGATGCTTCGCATCGACGGCAACCGCGCCGTAGCTGGCGCTTCGGTTGCCCGGTCATCGCAAAAGCGATGCTTCGCATCGACGGCAACGCGCCGTACTGGCGCTTGGGTTGCCCCGTCATCGCAAAAGCGATGCTTCGCATCGACGGCAACGCGCCGAAGCGCTGATGTTTAATTCCCGGCGACCGGCTCCAACGTACGGTGCATGACCAGCGCATCGACGGAGCCGGCTGTTGGATGCACGAAGGCGAGGGGCAGGCGGCCGACGATTTCGAAGCCCATCGAGGTCCAGAGGCGGAAAGCGCGCTCGTTGGTCGACACCACGAAGTTGAACTGCATCGCGCGAAAGCCGCCGGCTTGGGCGCGATGCAGAGAATGCTGACACATGGCGCGGGCGATGCCGCGTCCTGCAGCATCGGCGGCGGTCATGTAACCGCAATTGGCGACGTGATTGCCGCCGCCGCCCTGGTTGGCGCGCAAATAGTAGGTACCGACGATGCGGCCGTCGTCATCGGCGACGAAGGTTTCGCGGTCGGGACCATTCCAATAATTGAGCGCATCCTCCCGGCTCATCGCCGGATCGAGAGCATAGGTTTCGCCCGCGCGAATAACCGGACCGATGATCGACCATATGGCGTCAGCATCGTCCGGCCGCGTCGCTCGTACCAGCATGTCGGCCGTCTCAATCCCGCTTCGTAATCTGAGCGGACCAGATGCGAATGGTGCCGTCCTCCCCGGCCGAGGCGATGCGGCTGCCGTCGGGAGAGTATGCGAGCGTCTTCACCGGACCCTGATGGCCGAGGAAAGTGCGCGCGGTGCGGCCGCGCTTGAAGTCCCACACGCGCACCGTACCGTCTTCCCCGGCCGAGGCGAGATATTCGCCGGACGGCGCGAAGGCCAAGCTGCCGACGCGGCTCTTATGGCCTAGCAGCGTTCGGAAATGGCGGCTCGACACGGTCGACAACAGCCTGATGGAGCCGTCGAGGCTCGACGAGGCTATCATCCGCCCGTCCGGTGAAAAGGCGACCGCGGTCACGTAATCCTTCATGCCCTTGTAAGTGCGCACGAGATCGAGGGTTTCGAGGTTCCAAAGACGTACGGTCTTGTCGGCGCCGCCTGTCGCCAACAGGGTGCCCTTGGGATCGAAGGCGACGGCTTGGGCGGCGCTCTCGTGGCCCTCGAATACGTGGGCCGGTGCAGACGAATTCTTGGCGTCCCAGAGAGCGACCTTCCAATCATGGCCAGTGGTTACAAAACGGTCCGGGGAACCGGCGAAGGCCACCGACCAGACGCTTGCCTCGTTGCGGCGATAGCTGCCGAGCTTCTCTCCGCGGGCGAGGTCCCACAACACCGCGCGGCCATCGGCATGTCCCGTGACGGCGCGATTGCCGCTGACGGCGACAGATGTGGCGGGTCCCACATCGATATCGATGGTGCGCAGGAGGGTGGCGGCGCTGGCGTTCCAGATCCTCAGGGTCGCGTCCGTACCGGTAGTAACAATCAGACGGCCGTCATCGCTATAAGCCAGCGCACCGACCGCGCCTTTGTGGCCCTTCAGCTGCGATATGAGCACCGGCGGCGCAAGCGGTGGTGCGACCGCGGCGGTTTGGCTCGATGGCATCGCGTTGGTGCGCTTTTCGCCCTGCGGAAGGCGGTCCTGCACGAACACCGCAGCGCTCGCGACGCCAACGCCGACTGCGAGCTTGAACAGGAGCGGACGCCACCTGCTGCGTTCGCCCCGGATCGGCTTCGGGCGCGGCGGCTTGCGGCGCTCGACCGGTTCCGCGACGGGCACCAAGTCGCTGATTTTCGCCGCTGCGGCGGCCATGGCCGGATCACTCTTCGGACCGCTCTTCGCGCCACTCTTCGGCCCGCTTTTGGGCCCGCTCTGGGGACCACTCTTGGCTTTCTTGTCCTTACCGCGCAGGAACGCGGGCGCCGGTGGCGGAGCCGTGTCGGGCTTCTCCGCAGCCGCGTGTGCCTCCGAGGGCTCGACCGTGAGCACCTCGGTGACCTTCGGCGAATTTACCGAAGCGGGTGACTCGTTGCGTTGCTTGAGGCCTTCGACGAAATCGAGCATTCCCCCGTGCGGCCCCGGCGCATCCGGCGGTGGCGGCACGACGGCGACCCGCGACGCTGCGCCGATAAACGGCTCCGGTTCGCTGTCGCGCTTCTTTTCGAGTGCCCGCGTCAGCCAACCAGGCTTGGGAGGCTCCGGGGCCAACAGGTCGCCGCGCCAAGCGGCAACTGACTGCGGGCGCGACTCGACGTTGAGGGCCAAGGCCCGGTCGATCGCGCGGAGAAACGACGCCCGATAGGATGACAGCGCGGCGTCGCGCGCCGGTACGAGCTCGTCCTTCACCATCCGCGATGGCGCGTCGGGCGGGCGGCGTCCGGTTATCGCGTGATAGAGCGTGGCGCCGAGGGCGTAGATGTCGGACCACGGGCCTTGCTGACGGCTCGTTTCGGCATATTGCTCGTAAGGCGAATAACCGGGCTTCACCAGCGCCGAAACGGTCTTGGAATGCGCGGCGATCTCACCCCGGGCGGCGCCAAAGTCGATCAACACAGGCTCGCCGTTGCGGCGGATGATGATGTTGTCCGGGGCGATATCGCGATGCAGAAAATCGGATTTGTGGATCAGCTCCAGCGCGTCGAGAAGCGGCGCGAGAATCGCATCAAGCTCCTTCTGGCGGGGCGCGCGGCCGAGGCTCTTCAGCCAGCCCTTGAGACTATGGCCCTCCTCGAACTGGAGAACCATGTAGCCGGTATTGTTCAAGCGGAAATAGCGATAGACGCGGACGATGTTGGGGTGATCGAAGCGGGCGAGCGTTTGCGCCTCATCGAGGAAGCGGTCGAGCCCCCACTTATAATCTTCCTTGCAGTCCTGCGAACGCGGGCCTGCCTCCATTTCGACTGAGCGGGCGGCAAAGTCCGACGGAAAATATTCCTTGATCGTAACGGCGCGGCCCAGCGCGATTTCATCGGCGAGATACGTGACGCCAAAGCCACCGGCGCCGAGAACCCGCTGAATGCGGTAATCTCCAACGAGCTCGGTCCCTTCGGGTAGCGCGAAAAGATTTCCCATCCCCGCTCGCTGTTTGGGTCTCGGATCGAGGCGTGCGGCCGTTCCCGCCACCATATGTCTACTCCGAATCGAGCCAATCCGTTCGCTCTATGGAGCAGGAATGTGGCGGGCGCGCGGGCGATGAATGAGACATGAACAATTCATTGCCGCCGCTCTGCTGCCGTCCGCCGGCCATGTTGCTGCCTCACAACGCCCGCAGTCTGACACGCGAATCCGACTACCGACGCGCCTTGCGCGCATAAACGCAAAACCGGTGAGACGCACAACCTGATGGCAGTGGCCTATGGCTAGAGCTCTGGCGATGTCCAGCTTGATCGCGCTGACGATCGTGCTCATCGCGATGGACCCAGCGGATGCGACCGCGGCCGTGGCTCCGTCAGGGGACTGGATCGCGGAGGCTCAGGTCGTCGGCGCGGCTGCATTCGCGCAGGCCCGGCAGATCCCAGCGCTGTTTCTCAGCTTAGCGGTGCTAGCGGCGATTCCTCCGCTGATGCTGGCCGGTTCGCTGGCCAGGCTGATGCGCAGGCGACCGCCCGCTTCCGAAGCTTGCAAAGCGGAAGATGCGGCGGACGTCGCGCCACTGCCGGTCGGTGAGGCGGTGCTCGTGTTGCCCGCTCGCAAGCAAGGCACGGTCAAGGTCGCCATCGGGCACTGCGCGATGCGCATCGGACGTGAGGGCGACAACGACTTGCGGCTCAACCACGGCACCGTCCACGGCTATCACGCGCTGATCGAGCGCGAGTCTGCGGACGGCATCACGATCACGGATCTCTCGGGACCCGGCGGCAATGGCGTCTACATCAACGGCCGTCGCATCCAACACGCCGCGCTGAGAAGCGGCGACACGGTCGCGCTCGGCGCCGCGGTGATGCGTTTCATCGCAGAGCCACTGCCAGCTCCGCCGAAGCCGCAAACGCTGGCTGACCGCGTGGGGCATATGTGAATATGGTGGGATCGGAACAAGGAGGCAAACATGGCAGGTGAAGATCGCGGACGGCCGCCCGAGGGCGGGGCTCAGGCGGGAGGCCGCAGCGGCGGGTTTCTCGGCTCCTTGAAGGACGCCCTTGCCGCCGCAAGCCGTGACGAGACCGGCAAGCCGGTCGCCAGCAGAGCGGTCGCTGTCACGGAGATCGTAGCGGCCGGCGAGCCTGAAGTTGCGAAGCTGGCGCCGCCGCAAGTCGCCCAAGCTCCGCAATCCCTCAGCGCCGCCGAGGCCGCGCGCGAAGTTCGCGGCTCCGGATCGGACCGTCACCAGGAATTCGAAGCGCCGCCGACCACGAAAGTACTGCGCGCCGCTCTCAAGGCGCCGGAGAGAGCGCCAGAGCCACAGGCGCCCGCGCGCACCCAACTCGTCCGGGGCAAGCAACAGGTGAAGCGCGGACAGTTCCATCAGGACCCCGTCGTCGGATGGCTCGTCATCGTCGGAGGCCTCGGCATGGGCGCGTTCCGCCCGATCTACGAAGGCAACAACACCATCGGCCGTTCTTCGAGCCAGCGCATCCCGCTCGATTTCGGCGACGAGGCCATTTCGTCTGAAGAGCAGGCGTTCATCCGCTACAATTCAGCCGAGCGGTCGTTCCTCTTCGTTCCAAATCTTGCTAAGACCAACGTGGTTTCCGTCAACAACAAGCGGCCGACCGCCGCCGTCGAGCTGGCGGCGATGGACGTGATCACGATCGGCCGGACGCAGGCGGTGTTCGTGCCGTTCTGCGGCTCCGACTTCGATTGGGCCGAGATCGCCGACGCGCAGAACGGCTAGTGAATGCACGCGGCCGAGAATTGATATCGACTGATGCTTGAAATCGATCATGCCGCGCGCGCCACCCGGGGCGCGCGCCCCTACCAGGAAGACAACGCGGCGGTCTCGGCAAACTCCAGCCCGTTCGTGCCGAAGCCGACGGCGGACAAGGGTTGGGCCGAGCCGTTCGTCGCCGTGCTCGCCGACGGCATGGGCGGCCACGTTGGCGGCGCCATGGCGAGCGGCATCCTATGCCAGACATTTCTCGCGGCGTTCGCGGATAATCCGGCGCCAACGCCCGAGCGCCTTCTATGCGCTCTCGACAGCGCAAATACCGCAATTGCCGCCAAGATCGAAGAGAACCCGATGCTCGCCGGCATGGGGACGACGATGATCGGCGTGGTGTTCGACGCAGATGGGCTACAGTGGGTCAGCGTCGGTGACAGCCCGCTCTACTTGTTCCGCCGCGGCGAAATCGCGGTTCTCAACGAGGACCATTCGCTGGCCCCGGAACTCGACCGGCTCGCGGAGCTCGGCCGCATGACATATGAGGCGGCGCGAACCGACCATCGCCGGCACATGCTGCGATCCGCGGTGACCGGGGAGGAGATCGAGCTGATCGACAGACCGCGCAAGCCGCTCGTGCTCGAGCCCGGCGACTATGTGATCCTCGCCAGCGACGGCTTGCAGACCCTGGACGTCGGCGAGATCGAACGCGTCGTCAGTGCCTACGGGCCGGACGGCGCCGACTCCGTCGCTGACGCGCTCATCCGCGCCATCGAACTCGCCCGCGACCCCCACCAGGACAACGCCACCGTGATTGCTGTCCGGGCGGTGTGAGGCGCTGGCCGACAAATAAAGACTGACGCACACCCAGCGAGCCGCTCTTGCATTGCGGATGCGGGCGTGGTCGGTTCCCAGGCATGTCGACGATAGATGACAAATCTCTCGCGGCCGCACGCGCCGTCGCCGAGCAGATCGGACGGTCGCTCGATGCAGATGTGGCCGTACGGCTCTGGGATGGCAGCACCGTGCCGCTTGGCGCCCGCGGGCGCACTGACTTGGCGATTACGATTGCGTCGCCCGGTGTCGTTGCATCCTTGGTACGCCACCCAACGCTCGATCGTCTCATCCGGCATTATGCGCAAGGCCATATCGGGTTGACTGGCGGATCGCTGATTGATCTCGGGCGGGCAATCGAGGCGGCAGGGGGCAGCCGCAAGCGGTTGAGAGGTATCGGTTTAGCTGGGCTCGCCCGCGGTCTTTGGCCCTTTCTTTGGGTACCCGCGGATTTGCCAGGCAAGGGTCGCGCCTTCGCTGGCAACGAGGGGGGCGAGGAACGTGCTGCGGGCGAAAACCGCGATTTCATCCAATTCCACTACGATGTCGGAAACGACTTTTACCGGCTCTTTCTCGATAGCGAGATGCTTTATTCCTGCGCCTATTTCACGGACTGGAACAACAGCATCGATCAAGCGCAGCACGACAAGCTGGAAATGATTTGCCGAAAGCTGCGGTTGAAACCGGGTGATCGCTTCCTCGATATCGGCTGCGGCTGGGGCGCACTCATCTGTTATGCGGCCGAGAAACACGGTGTCACCGCGCACGGCATCACGCTTTCGGAGGCGCAACTCGCGAAAGTGCGGGAGCGCATTGCGGAGCGCGGGCTTTCTGAGCGGGTCACGGTCGAGCTGCGCGATTATGCGACGTTGAAAGGCAGCTACGACAAGATCGCTTCGATCGGCATGTACGAGCACATTGGGCTCGCAAATATCGACACTTATTTTACAACCGTCCGCCGCATCCTTTCACCCCAGGGACTCTTTCTCAACCACTCCATCGCGCGGCGAGCCAAAAGAAACAAGCGCCGGTTCTCAGCGCGGGCCGAACAAAAGGCGCTGCAGCGCTACATATTTCCCGGGGGCGAGCTCGACGATATCGGCCACACGGTTGCGGCCATGGAACGGGCTGGCTTCGAGGTCCACGACGTCGAAGGCTGGCGATGGCACTACGCGCGCACGACCGAACTCTGGTGCGAGCGGCTAACGGCGCGTCAAGAAGAGGCAATCGCCCTGGTCGGCGAACAGACCTATCGCATCTGGATCGCCTATCTCGCCGGCTGTTCACTCGCCTTCGCACGCGGCTCGGCGCGTATCTTCCAGACGCTCGCATCGCAAAACGCCAAGGGCAGCCCGCCCCTGCCTGCGACGCGCGCCGACCTCTATCGGTCATAGATGCGGCTCAGTGAGCTTGAGTTGTAGCTTCTGCAGTCTGCCCCTCACGCCTTGGTCTGGGCCACATAGGCCGCGTGGCGGGCGGTGGCAACCTGACGGATGTGGGCAGCAATCGCGGGGCTGGCGGCTTCCAGGCGGTGGAAATCCTCGCGGTAAAGCTTCAAGAGCCGGCATTTGGTGGCCGAGACGAAGGCGGCGTGATTGAGATCGTGCTCCAGCATCGCGACCATTCCGAAGAATTCGCCCGTCGAATAGAAGTGGTCGCCCGTGCGGCCGTGCATGCGTACGCGGCCCGACGCGATGAAATACATGGCCGTGCCTGGCGCGCCGTGACTGATGATCTCGACGTTCGGCGGCAGGTTGTGGGCGTGCATCAACGGCATGATCGTCGAGACTTGCGCAGCGTCGAGTTCTGCCAACAGCGGGATTCGCGACATCAGCGACCAGGTGACGACGAAATCGCGCCGGTTCACCTCCTGGGCGAAGCCCGTCGAGATGACGGCGACCGGGAGGGCCAGGATACAGAGACCGGTAATCATGACGATGCCGCCGAAAACGCGGCCGAACGTAGTGATGGGCGTGACGTCGCCATAGCCGACGGTCGTCAACGTCGAGACGGCCCACCACGCCGAAAGCGGCACGCTGCCGAACTTCTCCGGCTGCGCCTCGTGCTCGAGGTACCAGATGCCAGTCGAGGCGAAGAGGACCGCCATCACGAGGAGCAGACCAGCGCCGGTCAACGCTCGGCGCTCGTTGGAGATGACGCGGATCAGCGTGTGCATCGCCGGCGAATAGCGCGACAGCTTGAGGAAGCGCATGAGCCTGAACATGCGCAGGATGCGCAGATCGATGCCGAACATGTGGCCGAGGTAGAAGGGCAGGATTGCCAGCAGATCGATCACCTGGGCCGGACGCTTGGCGAAATGCATCCGAGCCTTCCACGGCGGCATGCGCGACAGGAACGGCACTTCGACCGCGATCCACAGCCGCGCGATGTACTCGACGGTGAAGACGCCGAGGCAGAACATCTCGAACCAGTGATAGTAGAGGCCGTAGTCGCGCTCGAGGTGCGGTACGGTCTCGGCGCAGAACACGGCGATGTTGGCGATGATCAGAACGACGAGGAAGCCATCGACGATCTTGCTGGCCATGTCCTCGCCGTGGCCGACCTCCAGGATCTCGTAGACGCGGCGGCGAAGTGCCTTCCGCCGGGGCGGTGCCTCGGCAGCGGATGCGCCGGCAGAGCCGGACGGGCTCACGCCGAGTTCCAGCGTTGGAGCGGATGAGGAATTCGCTGTCGTATGCTGGCCGGCCAAGGTTTCCGCTTGCTCCCCGGGAGCCGGTTCGGTCCGACCCGCGCAATTATGTGCGAACTCTGGCAATTCCAACCGACTGTGGCACGAGGCGCAAGACCGCAACCTTGATCCGCATCACGCGACGGCGCCAGCGATCACTTTCCGCACGTACAGTTCGCCTCGTGAGCCTTGCGAACGCCGTCGAGATTGCCGAAGAGGGCGGATTCGAGCTGCACGTAGCGCCCAGCCATGAGATCAATGTAATAGGCCGTTTCAACCGTTCGCAATGCGGCGCGCGCCTCGGCGCGAATGGCGTCCGGCGCGGTGCACTCGGTATCGGTGGCGAGTGCGGCGTTGATGCGGCCGAGCGCCCCCAGCAGCCACGTTTCGGACCCGACGGCGGCGGCCTCCGCGGGGGTCAGGACGAGCTTGGCGATTTCGCGGACCGCGGCCTCGGGTCCAAGCGACGCCGCGGCGGTTGAAACAGGTTGCGGAGACGGCTGCTCGGGGTTTGGCGCGGCGGCTATCGCTTCCGGCGGTGCGGTGACCGCGACGCGCAGGGCGGCGACGCGAGTGCCGACGAGCTGGTGGGCTTTCGCCCGCGTCTCGTAGACGTCCGTGGTTCGCTTCTTCAAAATTGCGAGCTGGTCTGTAAGAAACTCGGCAAACTCCGGCGCTCCGGCACACATCGCTGGGTGCGCGGGCTGGGTCAGATAAGCCTCCAAGTCGCCCGCGACGCGATCAGTCAAAATCGTGTAGCGGCCGTTGCTCAGGAATTCCGGCGGCGAGCCCCTATTGGAGACGAATTCGGCGATGAAGGCGATCAGCCTGCCCTCTTCGCGGCTCGGCGGCGGTGTCGGCACTGTAGAAGCGCGAACCGGCGGTGCCACGAAAGGCTCCCAGCGTGCGCATCGCGAGCGGCCACCGTGCTGGATTTCCTCGACGCAGACCTGATTGCCTTCGACGCGACGGCCCTGGCCATCGCGCTCACGGCGCCGCTCGCCGGTCTGGTGGAACACCCAGCGCCCTTTCAACTGCGGCAAGGCTTGTCGTGAGGCTTTGACGGTTGCGAGCGGCTGCGGATTGGCCGTCAGCAGCGACTGAAGTGCTGCGTAATATTGCGGCGCGCACCGGGCTACATCTTCCTCATAGCTCAACGGGAGCGGCGCTTCCTTGGGCTTCGCGGGAGCCGGTCCCCGACGGGAGGACTGTGCCTGCACAGCGTCCGGCCCCACGACCAACAAGGCTGCCGCCATCAGCAGCAGCGCTGCGACCGCTCCCTCGCGTCGAATTCCCACTTGCGCCCCCGTCTGCAGCAGTCGAGTCGAATTAGTGTAATCCCCCACCCGGAGTGCCGAAATAAAAAAAGACTGCCGGCCTGGAGGCTTAACCTCGGCCGGCAGCCTTCCCCCGCTGCCGAGAGCATCTTTTTCGGACGAGCTTGGCTACGACCGGAAAACCGGGTCACCCCGATTTTCCGCCCTACGGCCGCAACGGCTCGGAAAAATGCTTCGCGGCATGAAATGGTGGGGCCAACCAGCGCCCCTTCAATGCCTTGGCATCGCAAGACCATACCCGTGGATAGCCGGCATTCAAGAGCTTCGTGCCTGTGCCCAAGCTTTTCTCGCTCATTTAGAGGACTCTGGATAAGTCGATCATAACACGTACTTTTCTATGCCTTATTTTTGCCCAATTGAGGTTGGCTGCCGGCGAGACGGCAAAGGCGGTAAATGGCGGGGCCGGATACGCGGTATACCATGATAAAACGATGTTCTGACCGGCTGTCACAAATTGCGGAACAAGGAGCAACATACCTTTTCACAGAATTGGTCGCATGCATGAGTGTAATCGAGACACAACACTCCGGCAGGGTTCATCTGCGCCCCGGTTGACACTGCAGCCGTTAGATTGCAGCAACTCGGGCCAGCGAAGTAGCGAAGGTCTCTGAACTCTACGCAGGCGCGCGAGCGCTTTCGGCGGCTTTGCGAATCGCGGCGATGTTGGCGGCGTAGCTTGCTTCGCTCCCGCCCTTGAACACGGCAGATCCTGCAACAAGAACGTTAGCGCCGGCCGCGATGAGTTGTGGTGCCGTCTCGGGCGTCACGCCACCATCAATCTCGATATCTATGGGCCGGCGGCCCACCATCGCCTTGATGCGCCGGACCTTCTCGACCACAGATGGGATGAACGCCTGCCCGCCGAAGCCGGGATTGACGGTCATCAGCAGGATCAAGTCCAACCGGTCGAGCACGTACTCGATGGTGCTTTCCGGCGTCGACGGGTTGAGTGAGACGCCAGCCTTTTTGCCGAGCGCGCGAATGGCCTGCAGCGAACGGTCGAGATGCGGCCCGGCCTCCACATGCACGGTTATGATGTCGGCGCCGGCCTCGGCGAAGGCGGCCAGAAACGGGTCAGCCGGCGTGATCATCAAATGGCAGTCGAATGTTTTCGGGGACACACCACGGATCGCCTTGATGACCGGCGGTCCAAACGTGATGTTGGGCACAAAGTGGCCGTCCATTACGTCGAGGTGAATCCAGTCGGCCCCGGCCTTGTCGACAGTCGCCACCTCCTCTCCGAGCCGAGCGAAATCGGCGGAAAGAATCGAGGGCGCGATGATCACGGGGCGCGAGACGGCATTCGGCATGGCGGGCGGTTACTCCAGGTCACGTTGGATTCGCGACCGGACCATACTGGCTCGGGGGAGTGCCGTCACGCTATCCCATCCCGCGATGTGCCCAGCATCGGTTTCCAGACGCGACGCCAGAGATGCGCGCGCTACTTGCCCTTCTTGCCACCCGGCGAGGAGGGGGCTGCTGCCGCCTTAGGCTTGTCGCCCTTCGGCTTGCGCTTCTCTTTGTTGCTCTTCTGCTCGCGATTGGCCATGTGGAACTCTCCTAAAGAGGGATGACGGATTATAGCGCCGCGTTCGGGGTCAGACCAAGCCCGATTCAGCCGCAGCGGCGCCTGCGTTCGACGAGTTGAAGGATCAGAGGCGTCAATATCAGCTGCATAGCAAGGTCGAGCTTGCCGCCGGGGATGACGATCGAATTTGCGCGGCTCATGAAGCTGTCGTGGATCATGCTCAGCAGATAAGCGAAGTCGATGCCGCGCGGGTTGCGGAAGCGGATCACCACCATCGACTCGTCGGGCGTCGGAATCCAGCGTGCGATGAACGGGTTCGAGGTGTCGACGGTCGGCACGCGCTGGAAGTTGATGTCGGTCTCGGAGAATTGCGGGCAGATGTAGTTCACGTAGTCCGGCATGCGGCGTCAGGATCACGTCGGTGATGTCGTCGGTGGAGTAGCCGCGGGTGTCCTTATCGCGATGTATCTTCTGGATCCATTCGAGATTGATGACGGGGACGACGCCGATCTTGAGGTCGGCATAGCCGGGCGATGTCGACGTGTCCTGTGACCGACGGCGCCGTGCAGTCCCTCGTAGAACAGAAGGTCCGTGTCGGCTGGAAATTGCGTCCACTCAGTAAAGGTGCCGACCGGCTGCGCCGTGCTGCGCGGCCTCGGCAACGTCATGCACGTAGTGGCGGGTGCGGCCGGTGCCGGTCTCGGAATAGGATTTGAAGACCGCTTCGAGCTCAGCAAGTAGATTGGCGTCGGCGCCGAAATGGCTGAAGTTGCGGATTGCCGCGCCTGGCTGCCGTCGCAGCGGCCTTGCACCATCTCGGCGCGGTCATAGCGATGGAAGGCGTCGCCCTCGATATAGGCGGCGGTCGACTTGTTCGCGACGAAAGATCTGCTCGAATGTCTTGCGCACGGAGGTGGTGCCGGCGCCGGACGAACCGGTAACCGAGATGATCGGATGCTTGACGGACATAGCGTGGTTGGCTCCGGTCGTTTCTTATTGGTTTCGTCAGCTTCGAAATAAACCGCGACGGCTGAACAACGGCGAGCGGTCGCCGGCCGCGAACGGCTCGGCATGAAGCCGGCCGATGTGCTCGACCTCGTCACGGGCGCCGGCGAATATTGGCACATGCTGGTGCAGTGATTTGGGCATGAGGTCGAGGATGCGTTCCCGGCCGGTGGTCGCCGCACCGCCGGCTTGCTCGATGACGAAGGCGATCGGGTTGGCTTCGTAGATGAGGCGAAGGCGGCCGTTGAGATATCCGCGGCGCTGGTCGGCAGGATAGAGAAAGACGCCGCCCCGCCTCAAGATCCGGTAGAGCTCGGCCACGGGCGAAGCCGTCCAGCGCATATTGAAATCACGGCCGCGCGGCCCGTCGGCGCCACTGAGGCAATCGTCGAGCCACACTTTTGCGGGGGCATCCCAGTGGCGATAGTTCGAGACGTTGACGGCGAACTCCGACGCTATCGGCGGGATGTCGGCATGGGGATCGGTCAGAACGAAGTGGCTGGTATCGCGGTTCAAGGTGTAAAGCTGCGTGCCGTCGCCGTAGGTGAGCGCGAGCGTCGTCTGTGGACCGTAGACGATGAAGCCGGCGGCGAGTTGGAGCCGGCCGGGTATCAGCAGTCCGGCTTGCCCTGGGCCGGACGGCGGGCTTGGCAACACCGAGAATATCGTGCCGATCGCGGAATTGGTCTCGATGTTGGATGAGCCGTCGATCGGGTCGATGGCCACGATCAACGGGGCGGCTGCATTCAGAAGAATGGGGTCGGCGACTTCCTCGGAAATTATCCACGCCACCGGCGCCGGCCGCAATGCTTCTATGATCCAGTCGTTGGCGATAACGTCGAGCTGCTTTTGCGCATCGATGAGGCCGTGATGGCCGGTGGGCGCGCCGAGATCGCCGGCCAGGACCCCTTTTTCCAGCAACTCAGATATGCGACCGGCAGCTCTGGCGACGCCCGCGACCGTCTTGGCCACCGCCGAACGGTCCGCCTCCGCACCAGCCCAGCAAGCGAGCTCCTGCTCAAGGCTCCGTCTTACCGTCATCGCCGTCAGCTCCCATGCCGCGCAGACCCGGCTCCTGTGCTGCGTCGGCTTTATTGCCCCCGACTAGGCTCTTAGAACTGATTTTAACTCGTGCGACAATGAATTAATCTCCGCTAAATGAGCCGAGGCTATTTTAAGCGGGCCGCAAACATGAAGAATACCACTCTCAAGCAGTTGCGTACGTTTGCAATGCTGGCCCGCAGCCGCACGATGGTGGCGGCGGCCGAATCGCTCGGAATCACGCCACCCGCCGTCACGATTCAGTTGAAACTGCTGGAGGATAGCGTCGGACTGCCGCTCGTCGAGCGCACGTCTACGGGCAACAAGCTGACGGCGGCAGGACGGGAAGTGCTGACGGCGGCGGCGCGCGTCGATCAAATTCTGTCCGAATGCGGCACGGCGATCGAGCATTTGAAGGGCCTCGAAGGGGGTTCGGCAACGCTCGGAGTGGTCTCCACCGCGCAATATTTCGCTCCCTTCGCGCTCGCCGCATTCGGCCGGGCTCATCCCGGCATCGAGGTGAAACTATTCATCGGCAACCGCGTCGAAATCGTCGATGCTCTCGAGCAATATCGCGTCGACATCGCGATTATGGGGCGCCCGCCGGATACGCTGGATGTCGCCAGTCACGTGCTGGGCGACAATCCTCACGTGGTCATCGCCGCGCCG
This sequence comes from uncultured Alphaproteobacteria bacterium, assembly GCA_963847435.1. Lineage (GTDB taxonomy): Bacteria > Pseudomonadota > Alphaproteobacteria > Rhizobiales > Hyphomicrobiaceae > CAWJZR01. The sequence goes on from CAWJZR010000009.1 coordinate 32,008, forward strand.
GGGCATCGTCTTGCGGAAAGGGCGCGTATCCCGATGTCCGCGCTGGGGGCCGAGACGTTCCTCGTCCGCGAGCAGGGCTCGGGCACCCGGACACTGATGGAGCACAGGCTGGCTGAGGCGAACGTGCGGCCGCGCATCGGCATGGAGATCGCCAGCAACGAAACGATCAAGCAGGCGGTAATGGCTGGGCTCGGCGTGGCGTTCCTGTCGGCGCACACTGTGGCGGCCGAGATCGCGGACGGACGGCTCGTGACGCTGGATGTAGCCGGATTGCCGATCGTGAGACAGTGGTTCATCGTCCGCCACGCTGACCGGCGGCTGTTGCCTGCGGCCGATGCACTGCTGCAATTCATCACCGCCGAAGGGCCGGCGTACTTGCCGTTGCGCTCATCGGAGGCCAATCGCGGCACTAAGACCCGCAACACGCCGGTCAAGGCATCGGCCGGACGCGATTGATCTCCCATGTCCCTGGACCCTGGGACTGGACGGGGACGGCCCCGTGAGTCCATAAGGTCCGCACAATCCGCGCCCACAACCATGAGGCGCCCCTTTTCGCCGTCGATCGCGGCACATCCTTTCGGAGCTCAGTTGCAAGCCGTGCAATGGCAGCCACAGATCCCACCGACCGCCGGCGCCCAACCCGCCGGCGGGTTCACGCTGTCCGTCATCGTTCCGGTGCTCAACGAGGAGCGCGGGCTGGGGCAGTTGATCGCGCGGCTCGAGCCCGTGCTAGCAAGCACGGGGGCGGACTGGGAGGTCATCTTTGTCGATGACGGCTCGACCGACGAGACTCTGCTCAGGCTCGCCGAGCTGCGTGACGCCAACGCACGCATCAAGGCGATCTCGCTAAGCCGCAATTTCGGCAAGGAGATCGCGGTCGCGGCCGGCCTCAGATACGCTAAGAGTGACGCCGTGATCCTCATGGATTTCGGACCTGCAACATCCGCCGGAGATGATCCCCGACTTCATCGCCGACTGGCGCGCCGGCTACGACATCGTTTACGGCGTGAGGCGCGACCGAGACGCCGACAGTTTTGCGCGGCGCATGTTCGCGCGCGTCTTCTACAAGACGTTCAAGTTGATGTCGGGGACGCGGCTGCCCAAGGGTGCGGGCGACTTCCGGCTGTTGAGCCGCCGCGCCGCGACCGCCCTCAATCGCATCGGCGAGCGGGCCCGCTTCAACAAGGGCCTTTATGCCTGGATCGGCTTCAAATCGAAGGGCATCCCATTCGACGTACCGGAGCGCGCTGCTGGTGGCGGCTCGCGCTGGCGTTTGCGCCCGCTGGCCCGGTTCGCGCTCGACGGCGTCGCATCTTTCTCAACGATGCCGTTGCGCGTGTCGTCGTACCTGGGTCTTGCAATTTCGCTGTTCGCGTTCAGCTACGCCCTGGCGTTTGCGGTGAAGACGCTGATTTTCGGCGCCGACATCAAAGGCTTCCCGACATTGATCGTGTCGATCATGTTCTTCTCGGGCGCGCAGATGATCTCGCTCGGTATCATCGGCGAGTACCTCGGCCGCGTCTACGACGAGGTGAAGGCGCGGCCGCTGTTCCTGGTGGCCGACGAGCTGGGGCTCGAAGGCCGAGTTGACGGCGAACGCCTTCCTGAGCACCCGACCGCTGACAAGGTGTGATCGAGGTGGCAAACGCGACGCCGGCGCGGCCTGGGGCACCGTCACGCATTCTGCTTTGCGCCGACGACTATGCGCTGACCGATGGCGTGTCACAGGCGATCGAGGAACTGGCGCGGGCAGGGCGGCTGTCGGCCACAAGCGTCATGACCACGACACGGCATTGGCTGGATCACGCGCCGCGGATCGCTCGGCTACGAGATAAGCTGGCGGTCGGGTTGCATCTGAATTTCACTCTGGGCGCGCCGCTCGGCGCCATGCCACAGCTCGCGCCGTCCGGCGCGTTGCCCAGAATCGCAGACTTGACGGCGCGCGCGCTGCGAGGGGCGATCGATGCCTCCGAGATCGAGTCCGAGACGGGCCGTCAGCTCGCTGCGTTCGAGACCGCGCTCGGTCATCCGCCGGACTTCCTCGACGGGCATCAGCACGTGCACGCTCTGCCATTCGTGCGCGCCGGGGTTCTCGCCGCCATCAAGAGCCGCTATCCGGGACGGCGCCTGCTGATCCGCGATCCTGGCGACACCCTCGGACGCATCCTGAAGCGCGGAAATGCCGTCTCGAAGGCTGTCACGCTGGCGGCGCTGGCGCGGGGTTTCGGGAAGGCGGTGCGACGCGCGGGTTTCCCTAAGAATGACAGCTTCGCCGGCGTGTCCGACTTCGCGGTGGCGGCGACAGAGCGAGATTTCACGCGTGGGCTCGTCGCTCCAGGCCGCCTGCATCTCATCATGTGCCATCCCGGGTTCCCGGACGCGGAACTTGCCGCGCTCGATCCCGTCACCGAGCGGCGCCGCGCGGAGTTTGCTCTTCTGATGCGCGATGCCGAATGGGAGCGGCGGCTTTGGCATCCCTCTCGCAGCCCGGATGGGCCACCGATCGACTGGCGAGCGGAGTGTCTGGCGGCATGAGAAGCGAGAATGGCTCACCCGCAGGCCGGCTAATTCACGCGCAAGCTCGCCATTGGGGCGGGTTTCTCTCCTCGGGCGGCGTCGCGTTCGCAGTCGATGCCGCGGTGCTGGAGTTCGCCACCCGCGTCCTGGGGCTCGGGCCGCTGGTCGGCCGCGTCATCGCAATCTCGTGCGCCATGGTCGTCGCGTGGCTGATGCACCGGCGATTGACTTTCGCAGTCACGCACGCGCCCTCACTGCAAGAGTTTGCAAAATTCGCAGCGGTGGCTTGGGTGTCGTCCGCGATCAACTACGGGATTTATGCCGCGATCCTGCTGGCCCGGCCTGCGACGGAGCCCTTCATCGCGCTGTTCATCGCCTCCGTGATCGCGATGTGCACGAGCTATCTCGGCATGCGGTTCGGGGTGTTTCGCCGAACTTCCTGAGTAGCGATGGAGCTCCAGGTTGGCGCTTCGGTTGCCCACTCGCAACCGGGATTTCCCGCTTCTTGGTTGGCGCTTCAGCTGCCCACAAGCAACCGCGCTCTTGGTTGGCGCTCCAGCTGCCCACAGGCAACCGCGCTCTTGGTTGGCGCTTCAGCTGCCCACACGGCAGCCGCGCTCTTGGTTGGCGCTCCAGCTGCCCACCCGGCAGCCGCGCTAAAGCTTGAACTCGTCGATCTTGGCGAAGGCGCCACGTAGCGCGTCGGACCAGCCGTTGGAAAGCTTCTTAAAATACTCGTCGTCCTGCTCGATGCGCTTGACGCGCCGGACGTCCAAGGTATCGCGCTCGTAGATCAGAACGTCGATCGGCATGCCGACCGAGAGGTTGGAGCGTAGCGTGGAATCGAAAGACAAGAGCACGAGCTTGCCGGCCTCGCCCAGTCGCATGCCGACCTGCGCTACGCGGTCGAGGATCGGCTTGCCGTATTTGTGCTCCCCGATCTGAAAGAACGGCGTATCGTCAGCGGCCTCGATGAAGTTGCCTTCCGAATAGATCTGAAACAGGCGCGGCCGCTCCGACTCGATCTGGCCGCCGAAAATGAATGAAGCGGAAAAACCGGCCTTGCTCGCTTCCAGCGCCGGTCCGTCGATGCGGCGCACCTCGCGGATGGCGTCACCGACGAGCCGGGTCGCCCGGTACATGTTCGGCACGTTGAACAGACTCGGGGTCTCAGGGTCCTCGGACGACAACTGCTCGTTCAGGACGCTTACGACCGACTGCGTCACGGCGAGATTGCCGGCCGTCAGCAGCACCACGACGCGATTGCCGGGCTTGCGCCAGAAATGCAGCTTGCGGTATTGCGCGATGTTGTCGACACCGGCATTGGTTCGGGTATCGGCAGCGAATACCAAGCCACGGTCCAGCCGTAGCGCGACCGCATAGGTCATGCGCCTCTCCCTCAACTACGATCCGCGGTTTTGCAACGGACCGCGTGATTCGAGCTATTGCTGGTTGTTCTGCTGCTGGACTTCGACCACGACGTCAAGCGCCTCTTTCTCGCCTCCCGATCGGCTGCCGCGCACCGGCGCTGCCGAAACCGCATCGAGGCCCCAGGCGACGCGGACGTAATGGTCGGTCGGGCACAGACAGTTGGTGGCGTCAAATCCCACCCAGCCGATGCCCTCGACGTAAGCCTCGGCCCAAGCGTGCGAGGCCTCGGACTCGCCGCTGCCGCCATCGAGGTAATAGCCGTTGATGTAGCGGGCCGGGTAGCCGAGTACGCGGGCCGCAGAGATGAAGACCTGGGCGTGGTCCTGGCAAACGCCCTTCTTCTCCGCCAACGCCTCGGCCGCCGTCGTATGCGCGGAGGTTGCGCCAATCTCATAATCTATCTCATCGCGGACGCGCTGCATGAGGCTGTGCAAGCGCGCTAGCAGATCAGTCGCTTCAATGCCGGCTGCGAGCTTTCGGATCGCTTCGTCGGGCGCCGTCATCGGCGTCTGGCGCAGATAGACCGGGCGGGGCGCCACCTCGACCAGTCCGCGGGCGATGCCGACGCGGTCCCAGGTTTCGATCAACCCCGAGGCCTCGACGACGATCTCGTAGTGGGGTTCGGAGATCGAGGCCAAGTGACCGATGTTTCCGAAACCGTCGCGAAAGCGCAGCGAGCGGTCATAGCCCGGTGCCTTGATCGACCACGATAAGACGCGCTGAGCCTCGAAGCTGGGCGGCGTCAGGCGCAGGCTCAACACGTGTGAGCGGGCAGCGCGGTCGTATTTGTAGCGGGTGATGTGGCGGATCGAGATCAGCATGGGCGGCGGGACGTCTCGGTCAAAGGGCGAAGTGGTAGGCTTCGGAAATTTCCATCCCGACGCGGTTATTGGGTGCGATGAACTCCTCCAGGAACTCGTGCAGTCCCGACTGGAAGATTGCGTTGATGTTGCCGCTCTTCAAGCGGCCGCGCGACCATGCGCGAGGTTATGTGGCAGGGCTGCTCGGTGCCGTAAAGCTTGGCCAGATCGCCGAGCGCGGTCTCGATCTCCTCGTAGCAGGAGCGCAGCGAGCGCGGCATCTGCGCGGTTGAGGATCAGATAGTCGGCGATGCGCCAGGGCTTGTAGTTCTCCTTGTAGACCCAGCGATAGCTGCGATGCGCGGAGACCGAGCGCAGGATGGCGGCCCACTGCACGCTGTCGATCTCGCCGCCGACCAGCTCGGTGTGCGGCAGCAGCACGTAGTATTTGACGTCGAGGATGCGCGCGGTGTTGTCGGCGCGCTCGAGGAAGGTGCCGAGCTGGTTGAAGTAGAAGGTGTCGTTGCGCAGGATCGTGTTGAGCAGCGCGCCGCGGAACAGCGCCGAGCGGTCCTTGACCCAGTCGAGGATCGCGCGGCAGCTCGTTGGGGCCGATGCGATCTGATTTGATGTCGCAGAACGAGATCCAGGCGGAGTTGAGGCTCTCCCACATCTCGCGCGTCAGCGCCGTGCGCTGGGCGCGCGCGTTGTGGCGCGCAGTGGCGAGGCACGAATAGACGCTCGAGGGGTTGTCGGCGTCGAACAGCATGTAGTTGACGACGTCGCGCGTATTCAGCGTCCTCGTACTTGGCGAAATAGCCCTCGGCGCAGCCGGCGCTGCGCAGGGTCGAGCGCCATTCGTCGTGCTGGCGTCAGCGCCCTCGCGCGGCAGCAGCGCGATGCGGTAGCCGACCTCGATCAGCCGCGCCATGTTCTCGGCGCGCTCGATGTAGCGCGACATCCAGAACAGGTCGTTGGCAGTGCGTCCCAGCATTTCCATCGCCGCCGGTCGCGTGCTGGCGGCCCTTTCCGAAATCGAAATCACCTGCTGCAGAGCTTCAGTCCTGCAGCACCCAGGTGTCCTTGGTGCCGCCGCCCTGGCTCGAGTTGACGACGAGCGAGCCTTCCTCAGCGCCACGCGGGTGAGGCCGCCGGGCGTCAGGCGCACCTGGTCGCCGACCAGCACGAACGGGCGCAGGTCGAGGTGGCGCGGGGCGATGCCGGCCTCGACCAGCGTCGGGCAGGTGGAGAGCGCCAGCGTCGGCTGGGCGATGTAGCTGTCGGGCCGCGCCTTCAACTTGCATGCGGAAGCATGTCGATCTCGTCGCGGATGGCGGCGGGGCCGACCAGCATGCCGTAGCCGCCCGAGCCGTGCACCTCCTTCACCACCAGCTCGGCGAGGTGCTCGAGCACGTAGTTGAGGTCGTCGGGCTTGCGGCAGACGTAGGTCGGCACGTTCTTCAGGATCGGCGCGGCGGCCGAGTGTAGAACTCGATGATCTCGGGCATGTAGGTGTAGATCGACTTGTCGTCGGCGATGCCGGCGCCCGGCGCGTTGACGATGGTGACGCCGGCCGCCGCGATAGACGTCGAAGATGCCGGGCACGCCGAGCACCGAATTCGCGCTGGAACACGAGCGGGATCGAGGAAGGCGTCGTCGATGCGGCGGTAGACGACGTCGACCTGGCTCAGGCCCTGCGTCGTCTTCATCGTGCAGCGCGCCGTCGACGACGACCAGGTCCTGGCCCTCGACCAGCTCGACGCCCATCTGGTCGGCCAGGAACGAGTGCTCGAAGTAGGCGCTGTTGTAGATGCCGGGCGTGAGCACGACGATCGTGGGGTCGCGGTCGAGGCCTTTCGGGGCGACGCTTTCCAGCGTCATGCGCAGGTTGTCGGGGTAGTCCTCGACGGCGCGCACGCGGTTGCTGCGCGAACAGCTCCGGGAACATGTGCATCATCGTCTCGCGGTTCTCCAGCATGTAGGAGACGCCGGAGGGCGTGCGCGTGTTGTCCTCGAGCACGATAGAACTCGTTCTCGCTGGTGCGCACGATGTCGATGCCGATGATGTGGGAGTAGATGCCGCGCGGCGGCTCGACGCCATCATCTCCGGGCACGAAGGCGCTGATTCTGGATGATCAGCTCCTCGGGGACGCTTCCGGCCTTGATGATCTCCTGGCGGTGGTAGATGTCGTACATGAAGGCGTTGAGCGCGCGCACGCGCTGCTCGATGCCGGCTGACAGCGGCGCCACTCGGCAGCCGAAATGATGCGCGGGATGATGTCGAAGGGGATCAGCCGCTCGGTTCGCTTCCTCGTCGCCGTAGACGGCGAAGGTGATGCCGGTGCGGCGGAAAGCGGCTTCGGCATCGCCCTGCTTCTTGCGCAGATCCTCGAGCTTCTGGCCCTTGAACCAGTCAGCGACGGCCGTGTAGGGCGCGCGTATTTCGCCGCCCGTGCCATTCATCTCGTCGAAAGCTTTAGACAAGCGAAAAGGTCCCCCAACTCTGACCCGCGTTGCACTGCCGGTTTGGCGACTCATAGCACTCATCTTCAATCCAGGATTTGCGCCCGCAAGGTTCCTGATGGAAGAGCAAATGCTAAGCCAACACCGCCGTCGCCTGGAATCTGGTCAATGAGACGAGCGCACAATAGCACCACTGCCTGTTTCGACAGCATGTGCTGCAAATGCGTGCAATAGCAGACCTAGGCGACAACGCAGATCGGGAAGGGGTTCGGATCGATCAGACGACAGGTGCGCCGTAAGCCCAGCTATAGGGGACGGGGCCTGAGAAAGCGATCACGTCGCCATCGTCGAGGGCGACCTCGGTGTTGACGACGCCGCCCTGGTAGATCCCCGGCGTTACGTCGCGGCCATTGCGGAGCACGAGGAAGATCTCGGGGATCGGCAAGCGGAGCTCGCGGATCAGATCGCCGATCGTAGCGCCAGCGGCGAGCTCGAGTTTACGGACGAGGCCTTCGGTGCCGCTGTAGCGGGCGAGCGAGTTGAAGAAGCGAGCCTCGAGCGCGATCGTGGCGCCTTGTGTGTTGTGACCCAGGGGAGCGCTCGGCGCGCCGGTAGCTTGCATCGTCGGTCCTTTCGCTTCGGTAGGATATCCCGGACCTTCGAGGTAGCGCCCTCACATTGGCATCCACTTGATGCGGGTCAAGGCATGTCGCTGCATGCGCGCCAGAGTCGGTCCCAACCAGAAAAACAAATAAGGTCCGGGAGGATCACTCATGTCGCCGCATGCGTTGGATGTATTGCATCAGGAACATCGCACGATCGCCAAATTGATCGATCTCTTCGAGCGACAAGTCGCGCTCCTCAATCAGGGGCTTGAGCCCGACACCGATTTGATCAAAGAGATCGTCGAGTATTTCCGCACCTTTCCCGATGTCTACCATCATCCAAAGGAAGACCTTATCGTGCGCGCCATCAACCGGCGCGATCCGGATGCCGCACAGACACTGGTCGGGCTCGGCCACGAGCACGAGGCGCAGTCCGGGGAATTGGCGCGGCTCTCGCGAGCTTTCGTCGAGATGCTGATGGAGCCGACAACGCGCGCTCCGGCATTCGCTCAGCTCGCCACGGAGTTTATTCTCGACCAGCGCCGACACATGGCTTGGGAGGAAGCAAATTTCTTCGACATCGCAGCCGCAACGCTGACAGATCGGGACTGGGCGGTGATTGACGAGCGCATCGCGCAGCTGAAGATGCCGAGGCCGGATATCCAGGTGCGCGCTCGCTTCGAGCGGGTCGACCGCGAATTGTCGTCGTGGCGCGGTTGAACCCCTGACGACGTTTTCCTTCGCGGGTGCGGAAACGTTTTGCGCCCGCGAAGATGACTGCGATACGTCCGAGTTCGTGTCTTAACTCACAGTTCCAACAATGTTATTTTGGCTGCGCTTTGAATAGCGCTGCAGCCGCGCGATATGGTGAAATAACTCGACCTTAGTCGCATGTTGGTATATGGTATGCCAGCATCTCAATAATCAAACTCTGCTGACGTCCTCGGGCGCGGCAGCGGCATTCGACCGTCAGCCCCTAGCGGTTCACTGCCTGCGACCACGGCGCCACTCAACGAGCGCCGGCACAACAACGGGGGCGGGAGGAATACCTATCATGTACGTCCTCGAATATCAGGCAAAACCCATCGTCAACCGATTTGGTATCAACGTCCCCCTCGGGCATGTTGCAAACGACGCTGCAGACGCCGAGCAAGTCGCAATCCGCCTCGGGTGCTCGCGCTATGCGGTCAAATCTCAAATCCCTGTCGCGAACCGGCAGGCCGTCGGTGGCGTCGGGTTCGCACAAAAGCCGGCGGACGTTCGCGCTCTCGCCGCCAAGCTTTCCGCGCAACGCCTCGACGGCACGATGTGGACCAAGGCTGCGGGCGGCGAGCCGCCGGCAACCAAGGTCTACGTCGAAGAGGTCCTCGCACCGGCGCAGGAGCTCTACGTCGCGGCCGCTCTCGATCGTGCCAGCGGCGGATTAGTGCTTCTAGCCAGCCCTGCGGGAGGAAGCCGCCTCGAAGCGCGCGCCAAGCTCGATCCTTCGCTGATCCACACATTGCCGGTCAAGCTGGTGGGCATGCGCGGGGAAGCTGACTTCGCGGGGCTGGCCGCGAAGGTTCTGGATGATCCGGCGCAACAATTCGCGCTCACGGCGGTGCTTAGGAATGTCGTCAGCGCGCTTATTACCACCGACGCCACGCAAATCGAGATCAACCCACTTGCTGTCACCACGGATGGTCGCCTCGTCGCACTCGACGTCAAGATGACGGTCGATGACAACGCACTGCCGAGGCGGGCAGAACTCGCCTCCATCAGGCACGCCAACGAGGTTGCAGCGCGCACTATCTCCGACCTCGAGGCGCAACGCTATCACCTCAATCTGGTGACGCTCGGTGGCGATATCGGGACGGCCTGCAATGGCGCCGGGTTAGCGCTCGCAACGCTCGATCTCATCGAGGATGCGGGCGGGCATCCGGCCAACTTCATGGATATCCGCACGACTGCCAATACGCTCGACATCGCCTATGGCTTCGGTATGCTGCTGGCCAACCAGCAAGTCCGGGCGCTTCTGGTGAACGTGCATGGGGGCGGCATGCAGCGCTGCGATACGATCGCGGAAGGGCTAGGAATCGCGGTGCGCAAGGCCTCGCGCTCCATTCCGATTGTCATCCGCATGGCCGGCAACAACGCCGCCTATGCGAAAACAGTGCTCGCCAACCACGGCGTCAACTACGTCACCGCCGACTCGATGGAGGACGCGGCTGCCAAGGTCGTTGCACTCGTGCGCAAGGAGGCTGCGTGATGGCCATTCTCGTCGACGCTAATACTCGTGTGGTCTGCCAGGGCATCACCGGCCGCACCGCTACATTTCACTGCGCCCGCATGCAGTCGTACGGCACCAAGCTGGTAGCCGGTGTGGTGCCGGGTAAGGGTGGACGTAATCACCTCGACGTGCCCGTATTCGACCGCCTGAGCGAAGCAATCGAGGCGACCAAGGCCAACGCCAGCATGCTGTTCGTGCCGCCGGCCAATGCCGGAGCCGCGATCATCGAGGCAATCGAGGCCGAGCTGCCGCTGATCGTGGCCGTGACCGAGCGCATTCCCGTCCTCGACATGGTGCGCGTGCGGCAGGCCCTGGCGGGCTCCAAGACGCGGCTCATCGGACCCAACAGCCAAGGCATCCTTGCACCCGGAATCGCGCAACTCGGCGTGATGTCGACCGTGGACGCACGCAAAGGGCGGATTGGCATCGTGTCCAGGTCGGCGTCGCTGACGAGCGAAATCGTCATGCAGACGACGCGGGCTGGGCTTGGGCAATCGACCACGGTCGGTGTCGGTGGCGACCCGGTGCACGGGCTGGGCCTCGCGCAAGTCGTCGAACTGCTCCTTGCCGACCCCGACACCGACGGCATCATCGTCATCGGGGAAATCGGCGGGACCGAAGAGGAAGAATCAGCGGCGCTGATCGCGGCGCGCAAGCCGAAGAAGCCAATCGTCGCGCTGATCGCTGGACGCCATGCTCCGCCCGAGCGCCGGATGGGCCATGCCGGTGCGCTCACCACGAGCGGCGGCGGCGGGGCGGAGGCCAAAATCGAAGCGCTCAAGGCTGCGGGGGTTCGCATCGCAGCCAATGCCAGCGTCGTGGGAAGCACCATTCGCGATGCGATGTCGCTCGCCGCAGCCTAGCCGGGCACGACGAGACTTGACGGGGCCGTGGATCTGCGCTCCCTCTGGTATACCAAAGACTAAGAAAAGACTCCCGGGAGGAGATTAAATGAAGGTCTGCATCTTCGGCGCCGGTGCTATCGGCGCGCATATCGGCGTTCTCATGAAGCTCGCCGGCGTCGATGTTTCGCTTGTTGCGCGCGGCGCCCACCTGGAGGCCATCAGCCAGAACGGACTAAAGCTCATCATCAACGGCGAGGAGAAGGTCGCCCGGATGCCGGCGACCAACACTCCGGCCGAGCTCGGGGTGCAAGACTACGTCATCAACACGTTGAAGTCGCATCAGGCGTGGGAATCGGCCGAGCAGATGCTACCGCTGCTTGGGCCAAACACAGCCGTAGTGACGGCGCAGAACGGCATTCCCTGGTGGTACTTCTACGGCTTCGAGGGTCAATACGCGAACCTTCAGCTGGAGAGCGTCGATCCCCGCGGACGGCAGTGGAATACGCTGAAGCCCGAGCGCGCCATCGGATGCACCGTCTATCCGGCAGCTGAGATCGTGTCGCCCGGCGTGGTGAAACATACTTACGGCGACCGCTATGGTCTTGGCGAGCCAACGCGCCTGGAGACCGACCGCATCAAGGCGCTGGCGCGGGCATTCGAGGCCGGCGGACTGAAGGCGAAGATCTATCCGGAGATCCGCAACGACATCTGGCTGAAGCTATGGGGAAACCTGTGCTTCAATCCCATCTCTGCGCTCACGCACGCCACCCTCGACGTTGTCGCCACGGACCCCGGCACGCGCATGGTCGCGCGCAAAATGATGGAAGAGGCCGAGATCATCGCGCGGCGGATCGGCGCCCATTTCCGGGTCGACATCGAGCGTCGTATCAATGGCGCCGCCTCAGTGGGCGCGCACCGCACGAGCATGCTGCAGGACCTCGATAAGGGACGGCAAATCGAGCTAGATGCGCTACTGACGGTCGTGCAGGAGATGGGGCGTCTCGTCGATGTCCAGACGCCAGCCATCGACATCGTGCTGGCGCTGACCAAGCAGATGGGGCGTGTCGCCAAGGTCTATCCGACTTTCCCCGAGGAGCCGGACGAGGACGCGACCGTCGATTAACCCCTATAGGGACCGCGAGGCCTTATTCTCGCGGTCCAACTTGCTCTTGCGAAACTGCCGGTCCCGCTCGATACAGCGGCCATGCAGTTCACCACGCCGCTTCCGATCGACGCGGTGCTGGACGAGTTGCGCGCCGCGCTGGCGGCGCGAAACTCGGCGGTCCTCGTCGCGCCGCCCGGCGCCGGCAAGACGACGCGCGTCCCACTGGCCTTGATGGACGAAGCTGGCTCAAGGGTCGAAAGATCCTGGTGCTGGAGCCGCGCCGCATCGCCGCGCGGGCGCCGCCGAGCGCATGGCGCAGACCTTGTCGCGAGCGCGTCGGCGAACGCGTCGGATTGCGCGCGCGGATGGTCTCGAAATCGGGGCCGAAGACGCGCATCGAGGTCGTCACCGAGGGCGTGTTCACGCGCATGATCCTCGATGATCCCGAGCTTTCCGGCGTCGGCGCGGTGCTGTTCGACGAGTTCCACGAGCGCTCGCTCGATGCCGATCTGGGGCTTGCCCTCGCGCTCGACTGCCAGCGCGGCTTGCGCGATGACCTGCGCATCCTGCCGATGTCGGCGACGCTCGACGGCGCGCGGGTTGCGCAGCTTCTCGGCGACGCTCCCGTCATCGCCAGCGAGGGCCGCGCCTTCCCGGTCGAGACGCGCTATCTCGGCCGCGATGCCAATGCGCGCATCGAGGATCAGATGGCGGACGCGGTGATGCGTGCCCTGCGGAGCGGAGTCCGGCTCGATCCTGGCGTTCCTGCCGGGCCAGGGCGAGATCCGGCGCGTCGAGGAGCGGCTGAGGGAGCGCATCAGCGATCCGGCGATCATGCTTGCCCCCCTCTACGGCGCGATGGACATGAAGGCGCAGGATCTTGCGCTCGAGCCCGCGCCCAAGGGCATGCGCAAGGTGGTGCTGGCGACCTCGATCGCCGAGACGTCGATCACCATCGAGGGCGTGCGCGTCGTCATCGACAGCGGCCTTGCGCGGGTGCCGCGTTTCGAGCCGGACGTCGGCGTGACGCGGCTCGAGACCGTGCGCGTGTCGCGCGCCGCGCGCCGATCAGCGCAGGGGCCGCGCCGGCCGCACCGAGCCCGGCGTCTGCTATCGCCTCTGGGACGAGCCGCAAACGCAAAGCCTGCCTGCCGTTCGCCGAGCCCGAAATCCGCTCCGCCGATCTTGCGGGCTTGTTGCTCGACTGCGCGGAGTGGGGAGCGGCCGATCCGCGCTCGCTGTCCTGGATCGATCCGCCGTCGGCCGCCGCCATCGACGCCGCGCGCGAGGAGCTGACGCGAGCTGGAAGCGCTCGACGCGGAGGCCGCATCACGGCCATCGGGCAAGCGGCTGAGGTCGCTGCCGTTGCCGCCCCGGCTTGCCCGCATGGTGATTGCCGCCGCCGAACTCGGCCACGCGCGAGGAGGCTGCCGAGATCGCCGCGGTGATCGTGGAGCGCGGACTTGGCGGCAACGATGCCGATCTCGCCCATCGGCTGGAAGGTTTCCGCCGCGACCGCTCGCGCCGCGCCAGCGACATGCGAAAGCTGGCGGCCGGCTGGGCTCGGATGGCGAGGCGCCGGTCGCTCGGGCAAGGCGCCTCGGACAGAGGGACTGTCGATCGCGCGCTGCTGGCGCTCGCCTTTCCGGAGCGCATCGGCAAGGCACGCGGCGCACCCGGCCAATTCCTCCTCGCCAATGGCCGCGGCGCCAACCTCGATGCCGACGCATCCTTTGGCGCGATCGCCTTTCCTGGTCGCGGCGGAGCTGTCAGGATCGGCGGCGTCGACGCGCATCCTGCTCGCGGCCGCAGCCGATGAAGCGGACATTCTGGCGGCCGCGGGCCACCGCATCCGCGAGACGGACGAGATCGAATTCGATCCAGGCGCGGCGGCGCTGAGGTGCGCGCCGTGTACGCCGGCTCGACGCCATCGTGCTCGCAAGCGAGCCGCGCGCGGTGAGTGGCGAGCGAGGAGACCGCGCGCCTGCTCGCCGACGGCATCGCGAGGCTCGGATGCGCCGCCTGCCGTGGAGCAAGGCGCAAATCCAGCTCCGCGACCGCGTTGGTTTCTTGCGCGCGGCCGGAGAGGACGAATGGCCGGACCTCGACCGATGCGGCGCTCGCCAGAGACGGCCGCGGAGTGGCTTGCGCCGTTTCTCGCCGGTAAGACAAAGCTGTCCGAGATCGGCGCCGATGACCTCGGCGCCGCGCTCGATGCGCTGCTGCCGTGGAACTTGAAGCGGCGGCTTGGAGGAGGAGGCTCCGACGCATTTCGAGGCGCCCACGGGCAATCGTCACGCCATCGACTACGAGACGGCGGGCGCACCCGCCCTGCACATCCGCGTGCAGGAGTTGTTCGGGCTGACGCAGCATCCTTCGATCGCCAACGGCAAGCTGCCGCTCACCCTGCATCTGCTCTCGCCGGCGCACCGGCCGATTCAGATCACGCGCGATCTTCCGGGCTTCTGGAAGGGATCGTGGGCGGCGGTTAAGGCCGAGATGAAAGGGCGCTATCCGCGCCACCCTTGGCCCGACGATCCCGCCTCGGCAGCTCCGACCGCGCGGGCCAAGCCGCGCGGGACGTGAGGGGCTGTCTTATCCCCGCCGCGGGACCTCGAACATAGGCTGGCGCTCCCTTATCCCCTCGATTATCGGAGTAAGCCCCTTATGGATAACACGCCCAACCTGCGCCTGCCCTACATCATGGCCGCGCAGGCGCAAAAGCACGTCACCCACAACGAGGCGATCCGAGCGCTCGATGCGCTCGTTCAGCTCAGCGTCGCCGACCGGACGCTCTCGTCGCCTCCTGCCAGCCCTGCCGAAGGAGCTCGCTATATTATAGCGGCCGGCGGCAGCGGCGTTTGGTTGGGCAACGCTGGCAAAATCGGGGCTTGGCAGGACGGTGCTTGGGAATTCTATGAGCCGCTCCCCGGCTGGATCGCTTGGGTGGCGAACGAAAACATCGCCGTGGTGTGGACGGGAGCCGCCTGGGTGGCTCTGAGTTCGAGCCCGGCCGGCGAAGCGGCGACGTTCTCGCAACTCGGCGTCAACGCCACGCCCGACGCGATCAACCGGCTCGCGGTGTCGAGCCCGGCGACATTGCTCAATCACGCGGGTGCTGGACACCAATTGAAGCTCAACAAGGCTGCCGCCAACCAGAACGCAAGTCTGCTCTACCAGGACAACTGGTCCGGCCGCGCGGAGATCGGCCTCACGGGCGACGACGACTTCCACGTCAAAGTCAGCGCCGACGGCTCCGCCTGGACCGAGGCCATCGTCGTCGACCGCACCACGGGCAAGGTTACGTTGCCCGCCACGCCTGCGTTCGGCGCGGCCAGAGAGGTTCTCAGCGCCAATCGCACTTATTACGTCCGAACCGACGGCTCGGATAGCAACGACGGCCGTGCCAATTCTGCGAACGGCGCATTTCTCACGTTGCAAAAAGCGATCGATACCGTCGCCGACAATCTCGATCTGAAGACCTTCGCGGTAACGATCCAGCTCGCCAACGGCGCCTACTCCGGCGGCAACGTACTGCGCCGATTGGTCGGCCGCGGCACAGTCACCATCCTGGGTGACGCCGCCACCCCGGCCAACGTCGTCGTATCGGCGGCAGGCGCCGATGCTTTTTACGCTGCTCGTCTGGGCGGGTCGCGGTGGCTTTTGAAAGGCATCAAGATCGCGACGACGACCAGCGGCCACGGCGTCAACGCCGAGGGTGCAGGATTCGTCGATATCGACAGCGTGAGTTTCGGCGCTTGCGCGGGAGCCCATCTACGGGCCACCGAGAATGCGCTCATTACAGCGGTGGGCAATTACGCCGCTGCCGGTGGTGCGACGGCACATATGCTTGCCAGCGCCAAAGGGATGATCAAAGCAACGGGACGCACGGTGACATTCTCCAGCACGGTCGCGTTTTCAGCGGCGACCGCAAAGGCCGACATGCTCGGAATGCTGGCCATTTCCGGAATGACTTTCAGCAACGCAGCCATCGTTACGGGATCGCGTTATTCCTCGACAACGAACGCTGTCATTGACGCTGGGGGTGGCGGTGCTTCCTACCTCCCTGGCTCAATTGCTGGAACGACCGCGACTGGCGGGCATTTTCTCTAAGCAGGCCCGTTATCGCATTTGGCAGGACGAGCCGCTGACGTTGTGCATTGCACAAGCGAAAAGCGTCAGCGTGCTCGACAAAAGTCGAATTCAATGTTGCGCGACAAAGCGCCCCAGGTATATGGTATCCCACGATCGGAGCTGTGGTTGGAAAAGCCGCGACGAGCGTCTGCGGATGCGGGTGCCGGCGACGGGAATGTAAGCCGTTAGCCGGGCGAAAGATAGTCCTGCAGCACAAAGACACAAAAACTAACGCTAATAACAACAACAACAATAACTCACTGGGACTGCTGGGAAGAAGCAACAAGGAAACGCCCATGGCAAACGCAGATACCGCGCCAGTAAAAAGGGTTAGTGATAGTTATCGCTGGATACAGCTCACCATCGGCGTGATCTGTATGGTGATGATCGCCAACTACCAGTACGGCTGGACGTTCTTCGTCCCCGAGATCCAAAAGACGTTCAAGTGGGATCGGGCTGACATCCAAATCGCTTTCACGCTGTTCGTTCTGTTCGAGACGTGGCTCGTTCCAATCGAGGGCTGGTTCGTCGACCAATACGGTCCTCGCGTCGTGGTCTTCATCTCGGGTATCCTGTGCGGTGTCGGCTGGTGGATGACCTCGCGCGCGACCACACTCGGCGGCATCGACGGCTACTACGCAGCCATGATCCTCGCCGGTATCGGCGCCGGTGGCGTCTACGGCACCTGCGTCGGCAACGCATTAAAGTGGTTCCCCGATAAGCGCGGCTTAGCAGCCGGCATTACCGCGGCGGGCTTCGGCGCCGGTTCGGCGCTGACCGTCGTGCCGATCCAGAACATGATCCGGGACGCCGGATTCCAGAACACTTTCCTGTATTTCGGCATTGGCCAGGGCGTGATCATCTGCCTCCTTGCGTTCCTTATGTTTGCGCCTCGCAAGGGCCAGGTTCCCGAAGTCACCACCAATGCTAACGTCATGCAGTCGCGGCGTCAGTTCGCGCCGAGCGAGATTATCGGACCGACCTCGGCTTGGATCGCGGGCACAGTTGTCGCGCTCGTCGGTGGCCTTGCCATGTTCTACATGGGTTACGGCTTCTGGATCCCACTCGCTCTCGCCGGACTGATTTTGATCGCCGGCAGTGCCATCGTCATGTCGCAGGGGCAGCCCGTCTTCACGCTCATGTACTTGATGTTCGTGATCGTCGGCGCCGGCGGCCTGATGGTGACGGCCAACCTCTCGCCGATCGCCAAGGACATCAAAGTGGCCGAGGTGCCGGTGACGCTGCTTGGCATTACCATGGGTGCGCTGACGTTCGCGGCCACCATCGATCGCGTGTTGAACGGTCTGACGCGTCCATTC
Source organism: uncultured Alphaproteobacteria bacterium (assembly GCA_963847435.1). Classification (GTDB taxonomy): domain Bacteria; phylum Pseudomonadota; class Alphaproteobacteria; order Rhizobiales; family Hyphomicrobiaceae; genus CAWJZR01. The sequence continues at coordinate 49,496 of CAWJZR010000009.1, forward strand.
TTCGGCTGGGTCTCTGATAACATCGGCCGCGAGAACACGATGTTCGTCGCGTTCCTGATGGAAGGCGTCGGCATCTACATGCTGTATCTGCTGGGGCAAAGATCCGGTTTGGTTCGTGCTGCTGTCTGGCTTCGTGTTCTTCGCTTGGGGCGAAATCTACTCGCTGTTCCCGTCGACTTGCACGGACACCTTCGGCTCCAAGTTCGCGGCGACCAACGCCGGCCTGCTCTACACGGCCAAGGGAACCGCGGCTCTGCTGGTGCCGTACGCCAACACCCTCCAGAAGACGAGCGGAAGCTGGGACAGCGTGTTCCTGATCGCGGCTGGCGCCAACATCCTCGCAGCTCTTCTCGCCATCGCGGTGTTGAAGCCATGGCGGTCGCGCGTCATCGCCCGCTCTGCTTCCATGCCGGAGAGCCCGAGCACAGTCGGCGGCGTCCTGCGGCAGGCCTGAAGCTAGACGGAGTTGAAGCTGATCGAGACACGACTGAAAGCGCCGCCAGCCGGCGGCGCTTTCGACTTTCCGAAGGCGCGAATGCGACCTGAAAGCTTGGCCATGAGATTTCAGTCCGCAATCTCGGTAACCGCTGTCGGTGGAGCGTCGCGAATCTCGACATTAAGTTGGACTTTGGTCTACTTTTTCCGCATTAGACGGGTGGAAGCTGGACCCACTGCGAGCCTGGGAGGCCCCCTGGCCGGATATGCGCCGGAACAAGACCCACTCCCGCTTGCGTAGAGCGGACCTCGAAAAGGCAGGAGATCAACCGCCGATGCAGCTGCTCGAGTTCCAGGCCAAAGAGCTGCTGTCCCGGTTCGACATCGCCATCCCGCGCGGGCGAGTGGCCGACAACGCGGACGAAGCGCTGCGCATTGCCCGGCGACTGGGATTCAGCCGCTTCGCTATCAAGGCTCAGGTGCAGGCTGGCGAGCGCCGCGCCGCTGGCGGCATCCGCTTCGCCGCCTCCCCCGACGGCGTGCGCGCGACTACCGAATTGCTGGTCGGGCAACCGCTGGTCACCGCGCAAACGGGGCCCGCGGGCGAGCGCGTCCGCTGGGTGCTGATCGAGGAAGCGGTCGACGCGGCACAGCAGCTTTACGTCGCGGTTTCGCTCGATCGTGTCCGCAGCGAACTGATGCTGTTGGCGAGCTTTGCAGGTGGCGACGACATCGAAGCTCGGGCTGCTGCGGACCCGAACTCATTCTGAGAGAGCCGATTCGCCTGTCGGGGCAACAGCCGGAAGGCGATTTCGCGGGCCTTGCCAAGCGCATGGGGCTAACGGGTGTGCTTGCCGACTCGGTGGCGGCGCTGATGATGAATCTCGCGCGGATCGCAGCGACGCTCGATGCGACGCTCGTCGAGATCAATCCGCTGGCGATGATGGCCGACGGCCGGCTCGTGGCCCTCGACGCAAAAATGACGGTCGACGACAATGCCTTGATCCGCCACCTGGCGCTTGCCGCGCTACGCGCCGCGACCCAGCTCGAGGAAGGCGACCCCGAGGCGTTGGCGGCGGACCGCCACCATCTCAACTACCAGCGCATGGACGGCGACATCGGCGTTTGCGTCAACGGCGCGGGCCTCTCGCTCGCCACGCTCGACATGATCGTTGAAAATGGCGGCCGGCCTGCCAATTTCATGGACATCCGCACGACCGCGTCCAGCCTCGACGTCGCCTACGGGTTTGACCTCATCCTCGCCAATCCGAAAGTGAGGGCGGTTCTCGTCAACGTGCACGGCGGTGGCAT
>CAWJZR010000010.1:0-35652 GCA_963847435.1 uncultured Alphaproteobacteria bacterium
TCGGCAGGGGCGAATGAGCGCGCGGCGGCCACGATACTCCCCCCAGGGCGATCGAAGCCGCCGCGCAAATACCGCTAGCGCTGAGATGCAGCCGATGCGGTGACATCATAATATGCCGTATCACGTAAGTCCGTGCACAGTCATATTAGGCAGGGGACGGGATATTAAGTCTCTTGCCGGCCACTCTCCGTTGTACTAAAGTCGAACTTCCTCTCAAAGCACTCCCCCCGTGCCTGTGAGAGATGGCTCCGCCGCTGCCCCCAAGCCCCCAACGGCGGCGGAGCCCCCACCCAGCTGTGACGCGATCCCTCTCGTAAAGGCTTCGTCGTGCTGAGAAAGAGGCTCGCCGGCATCGCCCCATCAGCTAGAATCTGCAATAAATGCAGCTTCCATTATTGTCCGGACGACAGCCTAATGGGTGAGCGGCCCGTGGGCTTTTTTCCAGGCGTCGATGCCGCCCTCAATGTGGAATGCGGATTTGAGGCCGGTATCGCGAGCCGCCTGGACCGCCATCGCCGAGCGCTCGCCAAAGGCACAGAAGAAGACGAGCCGCTTCGTCGCCGACAACTCGTGTAAGGGCCCGCCGGAGGCAATATTCTCCTGTAAAGCAGGATAGGGTGCGTGCACCGAGCCGGGAATTTCGCCATGGCGCTGACGCTCAGGCTGTTCTCTCAAATCAATAAACGCGACGTCATCGCGGGCCAATAAAGCGAGGGCATCCTGCGGGCGGATTGCCCAACCCTGGGCGGCAACGGCCTCTTGCGCCAGGCCGACGCGCATGTTCGCGGGTACGGCTATGTCCATCATCTTCGGATTGGCGAGCTTGAGATTGTTCATCAGCTCGATGTAGTCGTCGACGGACTTGACCTGCAGGCGCGGGTTGAATGCCTTTTCTTCCCCGATCGTGCTGACCGTATCGCCCTTGTAATCGTGCGCGGGGAAAACGAACGTCTCCTCCGGCAGCTTGAGCAGGCGCTCAAAAATCAACTCGTATTGCGCCCTTGGGTCGCCGTTCTGGAAATCTGTTCGACCCGTTCCCCTGATCAAAAGCGTGTCGCCCGTGAAGACACGGTCAGGCATTACGAACGAATAGGAGTCGTCCGTGTGGCCCGGCGTATAAATCACATCGAGGCTCACGCCCTCGATCTCGAGCTTTTCGCCATCGACGACCCGCATCGAGACGACGTCCGCTTTGGTCTGCTCGCCCATGACGGTGATGCAATGCGTCCGATCGCGAAGCGCGCCGATTCCCGTGATGTGGTCGGCATGAAGATGCGTGTCGACCGCCTTGACGAGCCGCAGATCCAGCTCATTCAGCAATTGGATGTAGCGATCAACCCTCTCCAGGACGGGATCGATGATGAGGGCTTCGCCACCCCGCCGACTGGCCAGCAAATAACTGTAGGTGGACGACACATTGTCGAACATCTGGCGGAAAATCATGTGGGCCGTCCGAGTTTGCCGAGCCGGTCGCCGGGCTCATTCAGTTCTAGCCAGGCTTTCTATTTAGGCTGCTGGACGACCCGCAAATAGGGCCGGAGAGCTTTCCAGCCCTCAGGAAAGAGCTTCTTGGCGTCCTCGTCGCTCACCGAGCCAGCGATGATGACATCCTCGCCCTGTTTCCAATTCGCGGGCGTTGCCACTCTATGCTTTGCGGTCAATTGAAGCGCATCGATCACTCGCAAGACCTCGTCGAAGTTGCGTCCCGTAGTCATCGGATAGACGAGGATGAGTTTGATCAATTTGTCGGGACCCACGACGAACACATTCCGAACGGTTTGATTGTCGGCTGGGGTGCGCTTGGCCGGATCACCGGACGCGCTGGCAGGCAGCATTCCATAAAGCTTCGCGACGTTCAGATCGTCATCGCCGATCATCGGGTAGTTTGGCGCCACTCCTTGCGTCTCTTTGATGTCTTCGGCCCAACGGGCGTGGCTGCCTACGGGATCGACAGAGAGGCCGATGATCTTGACATTGCGCCGGTCGAACTCGGGCTTCATGCGCGCCATGTAGCCGAGCTCGGTCGTGCATACAGGGGTAAAATCCTTGGGATGCGAGAAGAGGACAGCCCAATGGTCGCCGATCCAGTCGTGAAAGCGGATGCGGCCTTCCGTTGTTTCGGCTTCGAAATCGGGGGCAACGCTGCCAATCTGAAGAGTCACGAATGAACCTCCACAAGCTAAGGGCAGTCACAGAGGAACTCCGACACAGGCCAGAGCTCCAGCAGGCCAAGTGCGCCATGCAAGGCTATTCCCCAGGCGTTTCCAGGGCAAGCCGGTTCGACTTGCTGGAGTTGTCTTGCAGGCACTCGACGCTCGACGCCGGCTTCGACCGGCGCTAAATTGGGGGTTCGCCAGAGCTTATTCGAGAGGTGCAATCGGGTGCGCGTCGAAATCGAATACTGCGGTCAGTGAAATTACGAGCCGCTCGCCCGTGAGGCGGAAGAGTTCATACTCAGGACACGTCCATCGGCGCAAGTGAGCTTGCGTCGATCCGGCGGTGGCGTGTTCGAAATCCGCGTCGATGGGCGACTTGCATTCTCCAAGCTCGCCGCCGACCGTTTCCCGACGAAGGAGGAGATTATAGCCTGTCTTGCTTGATGCCGCAGTAACGAGCCGATGGTCCGAACTGTTCGATTTCCAGGGATACTCCAATGTCGGAACGGAAACACACCTGTCAGGTCTTCCGCGCAACGGAGACCTACACGGGCAAGCAGGGACTCGAATACTTCGCTGGAGTCTCGGCTGAGAGTGCGGGCTCGAAAGCGATTTGCATGCATCTGCTAACGATCCCACCGGGCGGCCGAGCGAAGGCACACATGCATGCCAATCACGAGACCGCCGTGTTTGTGATCAGTGGCGAAAGTCAGATGTGGTTTGGCGACAAGCTCGAGAACATGCTCGTCGTGAAGGCCGGCGACATGGTCTACATCCCGGCCGGCGTGCCCCACCTTCCGGCCAATCTGTCGAACGAGCCAGTAACGGCGGTGATTACCCGCACCGACCCCAACGAGCAGGAAAGCGTTATTTTGCTTCCAGAGCTCGACAAACTCATTAGTTGATCGGTGTCGCGTAGGCGGGCGTCGAATCGCGATGCTTGGCCGACCGTCGCTACGCGCCGCCGATGCCTTCCGTTATTTTGCCCGTGCCGGCGCAGTTCGGACAGGGTTCGCCGTTGGAGCGGCCTGTTCCACCGCATTTGGGGCAAAGATCTTCGCCGGTGCCTGGGGTGCCTGGCGGAGCCTCGTCTCCAGGCTTCGATGGCTTGTCGCGGCCCGCTTGTGGCGCCACTTCGAGCACAAGGACAGGCGTCTGACGATGAACTGGACGGCGCGGATGATTTGAAGTGGGATGCCCGATTGCGATCGGGTCGCTTGCCGGAAAGGTCAGCTCAAGCGCGTTGTCGAGATCGGCGTCAATGTCCTCAAGAGACGCGCCGGTATCAGTCCGTTCTTGATTGAGCATGGATTTCTCCCGAGGCCGATCCCCACCGCACCGCTCCCGCCATTCAACACGGCCCCCGTCGCCCGGTTCCTATTAGAGGCACTCAGGGTGGATCAGTCCGCTGAGTGACTGCCGCGTCCTGCTGAGCTTTTTGGGAGCGAAGGCCTGCGCGCGCACCCACGATAGAAACATCCTTTCGTTAGCAATGATCGACAAGTTTCTTGACCATGGTCTCTACTTCTTCTCCAGCAGGATCTGCCCTCGCTTTTGGATCGCCCCTTTGACCCTTTCGCCGAGAGTGGCCAGGAGCCAGGGCAGATCGAGTTCAATCCGGACCTGGTTTTCGGCAACGTCGATGCGGCCGTCCATTCGGTGAGAGGCGAGCTGGATGCCGAACTGCAAGTGGTCACCGGCCCATTGCTTCCGCTCGACCGAGGCTAGCCGTCCTAGCGGTTCAAACACTTGCGCGATGCTGGCGTCGATGCGCTGCCGCGCGGCCTCTTTGCCAAGCTGGTGCGGGATCGTGATGGTGAGTGTCTTCGGCATCGCGGGCCTCTTGATGAACTTTTCTTGAGTTGCAAAACCGACGCTGCACAACTAGCCGCTTCAAGATGAAACAAGAAGTAATGTGCAGGGAGCCGTCTGCAGGATCTCGGCTGCCACCTTGCCGAAGTAAATGTTCTTACCAGGCCGGCGTGAGACGCCGAGCACGATGAGATCACTACGCGCGCGTTCCGCCGTACGAACGATCGCCGTCGCCGGAAGTTCATCGCGCTCAAGAAGTATGCGCATGAATACATCTTGGGCTTTTGCCAGCGCAATGACGTCCCTGAGCGCCGAGTCCTCTTCGAGTCCCAGTGCCGCGGCGCCCGTCTGCTGATCCGATAATGGATGCTCCGATACGAACACGGCCTCGATTGGAGAATTGCTGGCATGGGCAAGCGCGATGGCAAGCTCAGCGGCCCGATGCGAATAGTGCGTCGCCCGGATCGGCAATAGAATATTGAAACGCGGCGGCGTCGGCTGGTCGCAATGAGAGCCGCGCGCCGCAACGATTGCAATCGGGCCGTCAAACGCGCTCGCAGCTTCCGACACCTTTCCGCAAATGGTGCCCTCGGCATCGCTGACCGGACTGACGCCTAGCATCATGAGATCGTACCCTTTTCGCGCCTCGCGTTCGACGGTGTGTGTGGTCGTCTGAGCCTTCTCGGGACTGCGCGTCGTCACATCCACCCCCGGTTGTGAACGCTCCTGCGGCGGCTCTACGCCGCGAGCGGACTGTGCCGACGACTTGACGACAGCTTCCGGGGACGCCTCGCCTACGGATTCAACTGTCGCGTTGGCGGGCTTCGTGTCGAGTTGGAGCACCGTAGTCAAAATTTCCCGGGAGCCGGCGATGAGACCGGCGATATGGGCTGCGAGCTTCGCATTCGGCCCGTTGTCTACAGTGAGCAGTATGCGCTCCAGTTGCGCCACAAACCCTTTGGCCTCTCGCGCCTCGCGTTCGAGCCTTTCCTTTTCCTTCGGTTCGAGCGGCAGTCGCAGAAGCGCCCAACGCAGCATTGGCGGCATCGCCAACGTCGTGATCACCGCCATTGCGACGATCATCGTGTAGAGGTCTTGGCTCAGCACGCCCATGGAGAGGCCGATGCTCGCCACGATTACTTCCGTCGAACCGCGTGCATTCATGGCCGAGCCGACTGCAAACGACTGGGCGACCGTGAGGCCGCCCCAGCGCCCGCCCGCAAATGCACCGGCGAATTTTCCGACGCTCGCGATTGCCACCAATCCAACGGTCAGCGCCAACAGTTTCGGATCCGCCAACACCGTCAGGTCTGCGCCGAGACCTGCCACGGCAAAGAAGACGGGCATGAACAGAGCTGTAATCAATCCTCGCAGCTGGTCGTCGATGTGGCCTGTTAGGATCGGCGACTGACCCACGATCATGCCGGCGACGAAGGCGCCGAGGACGGTGTGAACGCCGATGGCATCCGTCGCGAGCGCCATCAGCCCCATCAAGATCAGAATTGTCGTGATGACCGGAAACTCGCTGACGAAGCTGTCATTGGCCCAGCGGATCAGTAAAGCGACCAGACGCCGGCCCAACGTCAAGCTTGCGCCGAGGAATACGATAGTCCCGAGCACGCTCCAGGAGAACGCCGCCGCATCCAGCTTGCCATTGGCGGCAATGCCGAAGATGAGGGCGATAATGATCCAACCAATGGTGTCTTCGATGATTGCGGCAGCGACGATGATCTGGCCGATGTCGCGGCGCATGAAGTCCATTTCGCGAATGATGACGGCAACGATTTTGACAGAGGAGATGGATAGCGCCGTACCGAGGAAAAGGGATGCGGCCAACCGGAGCTCCGGTCGAGGCAGCAGCCCAGCGGGTAGCATCCAACCCAATGCGAAACCGCAGAGAAACGGCACCGTGAGGCCGGTCAATGCAATAAAGAACGAGGACCGGCCTACCTTGCGGACCAGCTTCAGGTCCATTTCCATTCCGGTGAGCAACAGCAAAAGCAGGATGCCGAGGTGGGCGACTGCATCAAGCATCGCTTTCTGTTCTTTGGCTGCAGGAAACAGCCACTGCTCTGCGCTTGGCCATACCGCTCCGAGCAGGGATGGGCCAAGCATCACTCCGGCAAGTAACTGCCCCATGATCGCCGGCTGGCCAAGGCGCTGCATGGCCTCTCCCAACAGCCGGCCACAGGTTAGCAGCACCACGATCTGCGCTACGAAAACGACGTCAGCATGCTCGGAGACGGATTGGGCACCGGCTGCCGCTGCCTCACCGGTGAATACGAATACGAGGCCGGTGCCAAGGCCGGCGAATAGGATACAAGATCGGACGATGAGACCTCGGTCTGCGAGCGGGTTGGCCAATCATCCCCCTGAGCGGCGCTGACGAATTCAAATTACCAGCGCTCTCTTTCGCCGCCGAGGCGCTGGATGCATTTCCTCTGCATAGCTAACAACGCAACGACACAGGGTAGGGGTTCCCACCGGGCGATTAGGTTGCCGCCGCCGCGCGCATTAAGGAGAAGGGGAGTAGGTTATCCGCCAGATCGTACCGTTGCCGTCCTCGCTGACGAGCAGGGCGCCATCTTTCGCCACCGTAACGCCGACCGGTCGAGCCCAAACGTCCCGTTCATTCAAAACGAAACCGGTCATGAAGTCTTCGTATTCGCCGGTCGGCAACCCGTCTTTCATAATAACGCGGATGACTTTGTAACCGGTGCGCCGTCGGCGGTTCCAGGAGCCGTGCTCGGCTGCAAACAAGCTGCCCCGGTAGCTCGGAGGAAATGCGTCCTTGTCATAGAAGGTCATCTGAAGCGAGGCAGAGTGCGGCTGCAGCAGCACGTCGGGCACGGTGACGCGACCTTTGAGATCGGGACGCTGACCTTTCAGTCGCGGATCCTCATGGTCGCCGATGTAATACCAGGGCCAGCCGTAGAAGGCGCCTTCCCGCACGCGGGTGATGTAATCCGGTACGAGATTGTCGCCCAGTTCGTCGCGCTCATTCGTCGAGCACCATAGGTTGCCGTTTGCCGGCTGCATGGCAAGTCCGACGCAATTGCGGATGCCGGTGGCAAAGAGCTTGCGATCCTTGCCCTCGGGAGTGAACGACAATACGTCGGCGCGTTCCTTCTCGTCGCCCCAGGCGGCTCCAATCGCGGCCTGCTCTTTATCCCAGTTGGCCGCGTCAGACGCGGACTTGCGCCGCATTCCCTCTCCCACGTTGCTTTCCGAACCAACTGAAACGAACATCCGCGCGCCGTCCTGCGAGAAGACGAGGTCGCGCGTGACGTGTCCGCCGGACGGCAGCCTTGGGACCACGATTTCGGCTGGAGCGCGGGCTTTCAAATCGCCTGATCGATACGGAAAACGCACGACTGAACTCGAATTTGCAACATAGACCCACCGAGCATCGGGGCCAGGCGGGTAGAACGCGATGCCGAACGGGAGTTCGAGATGATCCGCGAATATTTCGGTGGTCTCGGCCTTGCCTTGGCCCTCGGCACTGCGAAGGACGCGGATGCGGTTGGCTTCCATCTCGGCGAGGAAGATGTCGCCGTTAGGTGCGGTCCGCATCAACCGCGGGCCAGAAAGTCCGGACGCGTAGACCGAGACGGAAAAGCCAGGCGGCACCTTGGGAGTTGCCCCGGGGGGCGGACGCACCACGCGCGGGCCGCGGCTGGCCGACCGGGTGGCATTTGGCCGGGGCATTGCATCGACGGTGATGTGTCGACGGACTCCAGGAGAGTTTGTCGTCCAGTCGCCAAAGGCGGCCGCGCCAGTCAGGACATTCTGAGGATCGGCGGAGACTGTCGCAGCCGATGCTAGGCAAACGGAGACGATAACGGTTACAGTGCGGGTGGACATGCCGGCATCCTCGCGCCGCCCGTCGCGGCTGAGCACTAAATTGCCGTTCGAAGGCCGGGTTCCCGTGGACGGCCAAATCATGCGGTATCGGGGGCCTGGACCTCCGTGGCGCCTCCTCAAATGGTCGAAGACGACCTCGGCTACCTTCCTTGAAAAGATGCTTGATCCCGGCCCGCGCGTCACTTATAGGTGCGCTCTCTCAGCGCTGCCCCGTTCGTCTAGTGGCCTAGGACACCAGCCTCTCACGTTGGGAACAGGGGTTCGAAACCCCTACGGGGCGCCATTCGCGCGCGCTAAGTGCCGCATTCCCGACATCTGCGACCTCTTCTCAGCTTTAGGCCGACATCGCTTTGACCTCCAAACTGATGCGATCCCCTCGCCGTTAAGGCTTTGCGGTCACGGCGAGGCGAGATATGACGCGGCCTTGCTCGAGATCGAGGATTGCGATGCCGTCCCCAAGCGGCGATACGTAATGCACCGCCAAGCGATTGCCCGACAGCGATAGCGATTTGACGGAGCCGTTGGCCGGAAGGTCGAGCAGGGCCTCTGGCTTAATCGGCGTTCCGGCCGTCGTCGCAGCTGCAACGGGAGTGGCCGGACGCGAGGTGAGATAGATGATCCGAGCGATTACCGTTATGAAGCCCACGATCAGCAGGAGGGACATGCCGATAACGGCCATGCGCAGTGCCCGGATCTGCGGCGTCTCCTCGGTTGCGGCATCTTCATCGCCGGACGTTTTTGGGGAGATCGCGGGAGCGCTCTTCGGGGACTTCATTGCGGGTAACCTTCGGATAATGCGAGCTAACTGCGGCGGAAACCATGCCACCTGAGAATCAAGCCATCGAGGACGAAATCAGCGATTACGAGCCCCCGATGCACGGGACTTCGCACACGCTCGAGGCAGAGGAGGCGGACGACGGCGTGCGGCTGGATCGGTTCCTGGCTGGGCGGCTCCCGGAACTCAGCCGCTCGCGGATCCAGGCGTTGATCCGGGTGGGCGAGGTTCGGTTGGGCGGCCGGACGATAGGAGACCCGGGTGCCAGGGTCAAACGCGGCGAGGCCTGTGAGATCCGAGTACCTGCGCCCGAGCCCCCGGTTCCGGAAGGCGAGCCCATGCCCCTTGCGGTCGTCTACGAGGACGATGACCTTATCGTGATCGACAAACCGGCAGGGCTCGTGGTGCACCCAGCAGCTGGCCATGCCACGGGAACGCTGGTCAACGCCTTGATCGCGCACTGCGGCGACAGCCTGTCCGGGATCGGAGGGGTGCGCCGGCCAGGAATCGTGCACCGGCTCGACAAGGATACGTCAGGGTTGTTGGTGGTGGCGAAGAATGACACTGCACATCAGGGTCTCAGCGAGCAATTCGCGGCACACGGCGCCGACGGGCGCATGGAACGCGCCTATCTCGGAGTTTGCTGGGGCGTGCCACAGCCGCGGGCGGGCCGTATCGAGGCTGACTTGGCTCGCAGTGCTGCCAATCGCTTGAAGATAAGCACGGTTCCGGCCGGAAGAGGCGGGCGGCATGCAGTGACGCATTATGTGACAGAGCGTGTGCTTGCGGCAGGAGAGCGAGCCAATGCGGCGGCGCTTGTTCGCTTGGTGCTGGAAACTGGCCGGACCCACCAGATCCGCGTTCACATGGCCCACATCGGGCATCCGCTCATGGGTGACGCTGCCTATGGGGCCGGGTTCAAGACGCGCGAGGCACAGTTGCCGGATATGGCGCGGGAGGCTCTCGAAGGGCTGGGCCGGCAGGCCCTGCATGCGGCAGAGCTAGGCTTCGAGCACCCGGCAACTGGGGAGCCCATGCATTTCAAGTCCGAATTGCCGGCCGACATGTTGCGGCTCTTGCAGTCCTTCGCGACGACCGTCCCGGCGCGACCACGGCGGCGCGGCGAACGGGCTTAGAGCGCTGCTGTAGTTGTAGCTTGGCGGTAGCGGCTCACAAAATCGTGTCAGCGGTCCCTGACGGAACGGACAGCTTGCACCCGTTCCGTCACTGTGGAACCGTGAAGAAACATCCGGCGTTGTCGATCCGTATTGAATCCGCGCTATTGAATTTCCGTTGCTTCAACCCGACCTCAGGACGCTGGGCATCGCAATGAAGGTATCGGGGTTTAGCGCAGTTCGCGGAATGGCCTTATACAACTAGTAGTAATGACAGTTATCGCCTCCGTAAGTTGTGCCGAGGGTAGCAAAGAAGGGGCAGCGAGGTTTCCGGAAGTCGGATTAACGCTTCGCTGGCAATGAAATGGCCACTAAATCTCTTCCGACGTTGGCCGGCGGTTCGCTCGGCCTAACGCGGTATCTCGAAGAGATCCGCAGGTTTCCTATGCTGGAACCGGCGGAAGAGTATCATGCTCGCCAAGCGTTGGCAGGAGCACGCCGATTCTGACGCTGCCGAAAAGCTTGTGACATCGCATTTGCGGCTCGTTGCCCGCATCGCCATGGGTTACCGCGGTTATGGCCTTCCTATCGGAGAGGTCATTTCGGAAGGTAACGTCGGGCTGATGCAGGCGGTGAAAAGGTTCGAGCCCGATAAGGGCTTCCGTCTGGCTACCTACGCCATGTGGTGGATCCGCGCGTCAATTCAAGAATACATCCTCCGCTCGTGGAGCCTTGTGAAGATGGGCACCACGGCGGCGCAGAAGAAGCTGTTCTTCAACCTGCGGCGAACAAAAAGCCAGATGCAGGCGCTGGAAGAGGGCGATTTGAGACCCGAACAGGTCAAGGACATTGCCAAGAAACTCGGCGTCTCGGAGGGAGACGTCGTCGTCATGAACCGCCGGCTTGGCGGCGACGCCTCGCTGAACGCTCCCGTTCGAGCCGACCAGGAGTCGGGCGAGTGGCAGGATTGGCTCGTCGACGACACTCCGGCGCAAGAAGAGCGGCTCGTCGAAGGCGAGGAGTTGGGGCTGCGCGGAAGTCGCTATCTGTCGTCGGCGATTTCGACCTTGAACGATCGCGAGCGGCACATCTTCGAAGCCCGGCGGCTTGCGGAGGACCCGGCCACCTTAGAGGACTTGTCCGCAGAGTTCGGCGTCTAGCGCGAGCGCATTCGCCAGATCGAGGTGCGGGCATTCGAGAAGGTGCAGAAGGCGGTTCAGAAGTCGGCCAAGAACGTCGAAGAGCACGTCGCCGACTGAAGTCCGGCCGCCACTTTGAGAAGCCTCTGCAAGTCTAGCGCCATGCCGTTTTCGCGGCATGGCGCAGTCGTTTGAGACCAGTTGCTTCAACGGTGTGTGTTGGCTGAGCCTCAGATTCCGCTTTTTTGCGCTGCACCCGACTACCGTCGTCCGAATCACTTAGCTTGAGACATGCGAGGGAGCCGATCCCCGCCGCGAGCGACGAATTCGAAGCCTTACGGCAGAGAACGCGGGCTCGACGGGTGCGCGAGTCAGAGCCGAGGAGGGGCAGGAAGCCCTTTGCGAACTCTGGGTCAGACATATTCGACTGACATGCTGCAGTCGGGCGCGTGGCGGACAGGGATGGTTCCGCCCGAGGGAGCGTCCGACGATTTCTCAGCCGATCGGCTCCAAACGTTTCCATCCTCGCCTTCCGCATCACCTCCAGCTCATCGAACCGCCGCGTTCATCGCGTCGGACCGACCCCGGTCCGAGCGTGATCGTATCGTGTTGGCGCCGATGTCTGGCCGTCCGCAAGGACGACGATGCGGTCTAACCCCGGACGATGGAGTGGCCCATGCAGAAGCGCCTTCATCTCAAGTCGCCACGTTGCCCAGGACATTCACACTCAGAGGGCCGCTCCCGGCTCGATCCCAACTGGTGGGATCTTTTCCTCTGGCGCCTCAAACCCTCCCATCCTCCAAGTATCGCCTAACTGAGCATCGGCCGGCACGGGGGGTGCGACCCGATCAGCGTGGCGGCTAGATAATCAAAGGCCGGTCCCGTTGGGCCGGCCTTTCTCGTTTCTTCTCTTTGCAGTGTTTGACGCTCGATAGAGCCGAATTTTCACATCGGCAGGCGTGCGAGCTGATGGGTGAAGTAGTTGTCGACCGCCGTCAGGATCGAGTCGGCGACCTTGTCCCGCCACGCATTCGACTTCAGATTTTCGGCATCCTCTTTATTGGTCACGTAAGCGAGTTCGATCAATACGGATGGAAACTGCGCGGTCTTCAAGACGCGGAACGCTGCCTGTTGATCGGGGTTGTTGCGCATTTCAGTCTCGGCGCCCATGTACTCGATCAGAGATTTCGAGAACACGCTGGTGCGCTCTTTGGTCGTTGAGATGTCGCGCTCTTCAAGATCGGCGAGGATCTTTTCGACTTCGCCGACTTCGCCGCCGTTGGCCTCCTTGATCGCAGCCGCCTGCTTGCCGCTGAGAAAATTGGCGGAGCGTGCATGGCCAACTGCAGAACGCTTCAATTCCTCCGCCACGCGGTCGCGCAGAGAGAATATCGTGGCGCCTCGTGCGCGCGACTGCGCATAGTCCGCGTGTACGGCGATGAAGAGGTTCGCTTGGTTGCGCTCAGCGAAGGCGCGGCGCTCGTCGAGCTCGACGAAGGTGTCGTTGTCGCGGGTCATCAGAACGCGATAGCGGCCGGTCGCCATAAGCTTGTCGCGAAGGACCTTACTAAACGCGAGGACGACCTCCTTCTCAACGGTGCCGTGGCGCGCAGCGCCGCTGTCGTGGCCTCCGTGACCCGGGTCAATGACAAGGATGGGACGGAACGCTTTGGCGGCGCGCTGTGCCGGCGAAAGAGCCGGTTTGGGCAGCGGTGGCTGCATTCCCGCCGCGCCGAGCGCGAAGGGCTGCGTCTTCAATGCGGCTTTCTTGGCGCTGCTCTCGACGGGCACGATGTCCAGCACCAAGCGGTGAGACTTGCCGTCACGACCCTTGTCGAGCTTGGCGCTCTCGACCACCACCGCCTGCGTCACGTCGATGACGATGCGGTTGCGGCCCGATCCGGCTTCGCCGCCGCGGAATGATTTGACGAGACCGACCGCCGGTGCGCCATCGGCCATTGCGGGCAACTGAAGCTTGACCTCAGGTAGTTCGATCACGACCCGGTTGGGATTGGACAGCGACGAGATGTGGAAGGTTACCGCATGGTCGAGGCCGATCACGAAGCGCGTCCGCGTCCGGTCACCCCCGAGTGCGGTCGCGGCGTGGTTGTCGGGCCGAGCGTCCGCCAACGGAGGCGACGCGGCTGCGATGACCTGAGCGCTGGCCGAAAAGTTGCACAAAGATATTGCTGCGAGCGCCGGGCATGCGAACAGGCCCAGGCGCCGCAATAGTCCATGAACCATGTCGTTCGACCCCCGTCTACGCAATACGGTCCAAAGTGCGGGCTAGTCCCAACGCTGCCTGACGAACGTGGCTGTTTTTAGAAAGCCCCATTCGTCAGTGCTATTAGGGTTATCGCCGCGTTGAGGTTAAGAAATCCTTAACTTTGCGGCGGTTTCGAGTTCCTTGGTCACGAAGCGGAACTCCTGGGTTCTGCCACCAAAGCCGTATGCATGAGCCGGAACTTCATGCACCAGCACATAGCTTTCCGTGTGCAGAGGCGACAAGACCTCACTCATCGCTGCGTACACGGCCGCAAGATAGGCCTGCATCTCCTGTTTCGTGTTGGTGCCGTCTACGACCTTGATGTCGAGCCAGAAACTGGCCGCCTGCTGAGAGGCCAAAGAGCGTCCGCCTGCGTACCAGTGATGGGCGTCGATGCCGGTGACTGCGACGGCCGTGACTGTCGGGTCTTTGCGCAAATAGCGATGGGTGAGATTCGTCAAGTCGGTTGCAATGCGGGCGGCGAGGGATTCGTCGACGGTCTTGCTGACAGAGACGTTGAGGATGGGCATGGGTTTCTCCTGAGGTGGACGCCACCGTATGTGCTCCTTGTCGGACACAAGAAAAATCGAATTGTTTTTGGATTAAGATTCGATATTATCGAATTATGAGAGACATCGATCCAGCCCTCCTGCGTGCGCTTGTGGTGTTTGCCGATACCGGGTCTCTCGCGCGCGTGGCGGCGGTGGTCGGGCGGACACCGTCGGCAGTGACGTCGCAATTGCAGAGGCTCGAGGAAATTGCGGGTGTGCCACTCCTGCAGGTATCTGGACGCGGCCGCGTGCTGACGGAAGCGGGTGAGCAGCTGGTGGGCTATGGCCGGCGACTGCTCGCAATGCAGGACGAGGCATTGGCCAGCCTAGGCGCGCTTGCTGACCAGCAGGGGATAGGAGTCGGCGTAACGCAGGACTTCGCGGATACGTCCTTGCCGCAGCTACTGAAGATTTTTGCCCGGCATCAGCCTAACATCCGGATCGATCTCAGGGTTGGCAGGTCCGCTGAACTCGGCGAAGCGTTGGCCGATCAACGCGTCGACGTTGTGCTGACGGTGCGTGGGCGACCTGGGCCGGACGAGATCGCGGTTCTCGACGAAGATATGGTTTGGCTGGCCGCCGAGGATGGCCTGATCCGCACAGGGGACGAGGTTCCTCTGGCGCTGCTTGACCCGCCATGCGGCTTTCGCGATGCGGCCCTGCGGTGTCTCGAGCAGGTGGGGCGGCGGCACAGAATCAGTGCGACGAGCGCCAGTCTGAGCGGCATCCGTGCGGCAGTACGGGCCGGATTGGCGGTAACAGCGCGGACGCGGCGATGGATCGGATCCGGGGTTGTCTTGGCGCCGAGGCACCTGGAGTTGCCGGACCTGGGGCAGATCGAGTTCGCGATCAGGGTCCGGGGCGGTGCCGGCGAACATGCCCGGCGATTGGGGGACTTGCTCGCGGAAGGGCTGCGCGCTGCGTAAACCTTTTCTTTCGCGCTAATCAGTGGCTGTGCGGTTGGAGTGCTGCCAGCGCTTCACGGCGCTATCGTCGCTCTCTCTGGCGTCAACCCAGGTGCCGGCGCCATCGGGAGTGGTCTCTTTTTTCCAGAAAGGCGCGCGCGTCTTCAGGTAGTCCATGAGGAACTCAGCCGCCTCAAATGCCGCGCGGCGATGCGCCGATGCAGTGATCACCAGCACGATGTTGTCGCCCGGCTTCAGCTCGCCGACGCGGTGCACGATCAGGCTCGCCTGCAACGGCCAGCGCTCATGCGCCTCGGTTTCGACGCGGGCTAGTTCGGCTTCCGTCATGCCAGGATAGTGCTCGAGCGTCATTGCCGTGATCGGCTTATGGGGCGAACCTTCGCGCACGGTGCCTGTAAACGTGACGACGGCGCCGACTTCCGTTCGTCCCGACGTCAGGGCCTTCACCTCGGCACCCAGGTCGAAGTCGGCCTGCTGAACGCGGACGCCCATCTCAGCCTCCGGTGACCGGCGGGAAGAAGGCGACCTCACGGGCACCGCTCAGCGACGCAGCGGGCTTGACATGGGTGTGATCGATGGCGGCGCGGATGATTTCGGGCCGGGCAAAGGCGGAGGCGTATTCCGGTCCCCGAGCGGTCAGCCAACCCACGAGATCAGATACCGTGGCAACTGCGACCGGAATCTCGACCTCCTCGGCGGCCAAGCCGATGCGCTCGCGCACCCATGCGAAATAGACGAGCTTCAGGCGACTGGACTTGGCGCCAGGCATTGTCAGCGCTCCATGGCGTGGACGATCCCGGCCTTGAGGTAGTCGTAGCCGGTCCACAATGTCAGCAAGGCCGCCAGCCAGAGCAGGCCCAGGCCGAGCTGCGTTATTCCCGAAACCATCTTATCGGCCGCGGGGCCTGCCAACAGGACGGCGAGCGCAACCATCTGCACGGCCGTCTTCCATTTGGCGAGCTGGGAAACATGGATCTTGACGTTGAGTTCCGCCAGGAATTCGCGCAGGCCGGAAACCAGAATCTCGCGACAAAGGATGATGATCGCAGCCCAAATCGAGGGGCCGCCGATCGTGTTGTCATGCACCAGCATCATCAGCACGGCGCCGACCAGCAACTTATCGGCAATCGGGTCCAGCATGCGGCCAAGGGTCGACTGCTGCTCCCAAGCGCGAGCGAGATATCCGTCAAGCCAGTCCGTGATGCCGGCGACCACGAACAGGGCGAAGGCCGACCAGCGCGAGATATCGCCCTGCATGAAGTAGAGGCAGCCGACCAGCCCCGGCACAGCAACGATGCGACCGTAGGTCAGCACGTTGGGCAGGTTGGTGAGCGCTGGGCGGCGATTTACGACTTCGACCATAAGGCCTTGGTACACCATTCGCTTGACCGCCCGTCAACGAGAAAGCAAGCGAGCGGCGCCAAAACGCAGAACGCGCCGGCCGCAGGGCCAGCGCGTTCACGCAAAACTGTTTGGCCGGGATTTCAGGCCGACGGGTTTCAGCAATCAGCGGTTGCCGAAGCCGCCGCCGCCACCCGAGCCGCCACCGAAACCACCGCCGCCGGAGCCGCCACCGAAGCCGCCGCCGCCACCCGAGCCGCCACCGAAACCGCCGCCGCTGGAGCCACCACCGAAGCCGCCGCCACCTGCGCCGCCACGGCCCGGACCACCGCGGCCGGGACCGCCGGCCTTCGCGCCAGCCGCGCCGCGCGGAGCAGCAGGTTTGCCGGGCAGGAGGCCTTCACGCTGGGCCTTCTTGCGGGCGAGCTTGCGAGCACGACGGACAGCCTCGGCCTTCTCGCGCGCCTTGCGCTCGGACGGCTTCTCGAAATAATTGCGGAGCTTCATCTCACGGAAGATGCCCTCGCGCTGCATCTTCTTCTTCAGGGCCTTCAGGGCCTGATCGACGTTATTGTCGCGAACGAGAACCTGCACGCGTGTTCAATCCTCTAGCGCTGACTAATCTGGAAAGCGAACAACGACGATTGCCGCTGACATACGTCCGAGCGCGCATCGCCATCGAGCATTGCTGGGGCGTCGTCTTAGCAAGCGGCGAGTTAAATTGTCCATCGACAACGCCAGCTTTTCGGCATCAGCCGTGGGATTGTCGGCTTCAGTACGGTTGACGTGCCCCATTTTGCGGCCCGGCGCGGGCCTCGTTCTTGCCGTAGAGGTGCACGCAGTGCACGCCGGCCCGGCTCGGCGAGCTAGCGTGGGCCAAGCGTCGACATCGTCGCCGATCAGGTTCGTCATGACCGCGTCGGAATGGCGGTCGGTGGGGCCGAGCGGCCAGCCGGCGACGGCGCGGATGTGGTTCTCGAACTGGCTCGACGGCGCAGGCGTCGATGGTCCAGTGGCCGGAGTTGTGCACGCGCGGCGCGATCTCGTTGACCACGAGCGGCTCGGCCGCCTGCTCGCCGACGTAGAACATCTCCACCGCCAGCACGCCGACGTAGTCGAGCGCCTCGGCGATCGCGGCGGCGATCTCGCGGGCGCGCGCCAGCGGCGACCGGCGGCAGGCGGCGACGGGACGGCGCGAGGTGTCGAGAATGCCGCGCTTATGCGTGTTGATCGGCAGTCGTAGAACGCGGTCTCGCCGTCGAGCGCCGCGCACGACGAGCACCGACACCTCGTACGCGAAGGCGACGAAGCCCTCCAGCACCGCCGGCGCGCTCTGATCGCGTCGAGCGCGGCCAGCTGCGTCTGCCGGCATCGGCGATGCGCACCTGGCCCTTGCCGTCGTAGCCGAGGCGGCGCGTCTTGAGGATCGCCGGCGTGCCGAGCGTCGGCGAGGCGGCGTCGAGGTCGTCGCGGCTGTCGACGCTCGGCGAACGGCGGCGACCGGGATGCCGAGTGCGCGATGAACGTCTTTTCCTTGAGCCGGTCCTGCGCGACCTCCAGCGCCTTCGGCGCCGGGCCGCACCGGCGCGATGGCGTCGGCGGCCGTCGGCGGCTCGACAGGCACGTTTTCGAATTCGTAGGTCACGACGTCGACCGCGCCGGCGAAGCGCCGCGATGCGCCTCGACGTCCGTCGAAAGCGCCCGAGTGGTCGCCGGCGGCGACGTCGAAGGCGGGGCCGCGACGTCGGAATAGATGTGGCAGCGGAGGCCGAGCTGGGCGCGGCCATGCGCCAGCATGCGGCCGAGCTGGCCGCCGCCGAGGATGCCGATCGTCGAGCCGGGGGAAGCGCAGTCATCGGCGCGTTCACTCGTCCTTCGGTGCTCTCGGCGACCGCCGCGGTCCTGGCCGTCCGCCATGCGACGAGCCGCTCGGAAAGCTGCTGCATCGGTCAGCGCCAGGATCTGCGGCGGCGAGCAGACCGGCGTTGGTGGCGCCGGCCTCGCCGATGGCGAGCGTGCCGACCGGAACGCCGGCCGGCATCTGCACGATCGAATAGCAGGCTGTCCAGGCCGGCAAGCGCCTTGCGTCTGCGACCGGCACGCCGAGCACCGGCAGCGGCGTCATCGACGCGGTCATGCCCGGCAGGTGCGCCGCGCCGCCGGCGCCGGCGATGATGACCTTCAGCCCGCGCTCCTGGCGCGTCTTGGCGTAGTCGAACAGCCGGTCCGGCGTGCGATGCGCGGAGACGATCGCGGATCTCGTAGGCGACGCCGAGCTCGTCGAGCACGTCGGCGGCGCTGCTTGCATGCGTCGGCCAGTCGGACTGGCTGCCCATGATGATGCCGACGAGGGGTGTCGCTTTGCTCATGTCGTCCTGCGAGGCCGTGCCGGATTACCGCGGCGCGCGCGAAGAAAAAGGAACGCGGACTTAAGCGAGGCGTGCGGGCGTTGGCAAGCAGATTGGTGGCTAGGCGTTGCAGAAGGGTGGCCGATCAGGCGATGATGTCGGGGAGCAGTTGGTCCTCGACCGACGTGATCTGGTCCTTGAGCTGCAGTTTGCGCTTTTTCAGACGCTTGACCAGCAGCTGGTCCGCAGTGGCGGAGGATTCCAGACGCACGATCTCGTCGTCGAGCTCTCGATGCTCGGCCCGCAGCTTCACGAGTTCATCGCGAAGCTCCCTGTCGTTCTGACGTTTCATTCGTCTCGCTCGCCCCTACCCCTCGCTGGTGCGATCGCGCGAACTATCGTCGGGTTTGGCCCGGCATGCAAGTGATTGCGTGCTGCAAAAGGCCAAATGAGGCGGCAAAACCGGCTCTTAGCCAGTCCTCGCCCATATGCGAGATGCGCAAGCCCGTCTTCAGTCGAATTCGTCTTGGAGTTCGAGGAATCGACAAGCCGCAGCAATTCTGTCACACTTCACTCGTCGCTCAACTCTCAACGGAGGGACTGATGTCGCTGAACGCTCATCTTGTAGAGCTTTCCGAAAAGCATCGCACACTGGAGCGTAAAATCGAAGAAGCCATAGCCAGTCCGGCGTCAGACGATGCCGAGATCCGGAGGCTTAAGAGCGAGAAGCTGAGGTTGAAGGACGAAATCGCTCGTCTAAAGACTGAGACGAAGCACTGATCTGCGACGTCGGCCCTGCTTCTACTGCGCGCCAGGCACGGGGCGTATTCTAGCAGGGCCAACCTCCCGCCCTTCTCTTATAATTGCAATTTAAGTGCCTGCGTCGCTGCATTTAGTGCGCTGAGCAGCGCTTGTTGCGCCGTTTTTGGAACAAAAAACGAACAGGCGGCGCTTGTCTCGCCCGGGGGAATCGACCACGTTGCGGTTCGCGGTCTGCGCGCACGTCGCGCGTCGCAACTGGAACGCAAGTGGAACGCATGGCCGCACCCAACCCGGAACGGCAGAAAGCAGCGCGGCAACGCATCGCGGAGCTGTTCCGGCATGCCGCGACGGTGTACGTCATCCACTACGCTTGCCAGAGCTTCAATCACGGGCGCCAATTGCAGTCGCCGCGCGTGACCTCAATCGTCGCGCGCAACGTCGGGACGGGCCATACCGAGACCTTCTCGCTGCAGGCGGAAGCCGAGCTGCTTGGGCTATCGCCCGTTGGCGTCCTCGCCCGCATGGACGGTCTCGAGCGAAATATGCTCGACAAATTCTTCCGTTTCGTTTCCATCAACCGCCACGCCCGCTTCGTGCATTGGAAGATGCGGAACGCAACCTACGGGTTTGCCGCGATCGAGCATCGCTATTCGGTTCTCGGTGGCGGGCCGATTGGCATTCCGGAGATGCAGCGGTTCGATCTTGCATGGTTGCTGGAGGAGATCTACGGCTCTGACTACGTCGAGGCACCGCATTTCGAAACGTTGGCCCGGCTTAACAAGCTACCGCTTGCCAACTTTCTGTCTGGAGAGAGGGAGGCTGAAGCCTTCTCCCACAGTGACTACGTTTCGGTGCAGCGCTCGACGACCGCGAAGGTTGGACTGTTCTTCGATATTCTACACCGCACACATGACCGGACTCTGATCACGCGCGCGACGTGGTGGGTGATGAATGTTGGCCGCGTCCGAGAGGCGGCTGAAATGTTCCGCGACAATCCGTTGAAGGCATTCGGCAGCTTGGTCGCGGGCGGCCTCATCAGTGGCGGTTTTGCGATGTGGAAGCTGTTCGGCAATTGATCCCGTACTCGGCCGTCAACCCTCCTGTAAGCATCCTGGGCGGCATCGAATCCCGCACGAGCGGTTGGTGATGCCTAGTCTGCCAGTACGCCTCCCGCAAACCCTCTGCTTGGCACTTTGGCCAGTGTCTTAGCGATCGCGGTGTTGTCCAAGCCCTTGAACATAACGGCAACTTCCGTCCTGTTCTTCGCTTTGAGCTTCTTCATGATATTGCGGACGTGAACCTTCACGGTGCTCTCGCACATGTTGAGTTCATACGCGATCACCTTGTTGGGCTTGCCGCTGCAGAGCGCGCGGATGACCGAGGCTTGACGGGCTGTGAACATGTCCAACCCAGCGATTGGCTGGCTCTTCCCGCCATTGTGGCGATGCGCTGCGATCAGGCTGCTGGCGGGAACGAAAACGCCGCCTTCCGTGATGAGGCGAACGGCCTGAACTGCGATCGAAAGCGGTAGCGTCGTTGGGATGTAGCCGCGTGCCCCGCTGTTCAGCGCTTCGATGATCTGATCAGGATCTTCGGAGTCGCCCACGAATATCACGGGGGTGCCAGCTCCATCTCGCAGCATGGAAGTTGTTTTTTGGAAGCCATTGGCATCGTGGATGCCGGACAGGCAGAACGAGTATGGCAGAGGGGATAATGCTTGTCGGCAGCCTCGAGCCAGTCCTCAATCGTTGGGAACGAGATGATGTTACCAGTGATCACGGTGCTCAACGCGTGCACAAAACACTCTCGCGTTAGTGATCGTCTGTCGATTACCACCAGGCTCGATGCCGGAGAGGTCTTAGTGCCGGATCTTCCTCCGTTATCGCGGCTCGCGGGATCGCCTCGACTGGGCGGATGCGTGGCTTCAAACGTATTTCTTTGGAAAAATCACTGATTGTCTCGGCGCTGCAGGCGCCTACCTTTGCTCTAGCGTCATGAACTGTACTCATCGTGGTACACCTGCTCTAAACGGGATCGGGCGAAAAGCTCGGTCTCAGTATTGTTGGTACCGGCAGTTGAGCTGGAAGCGGCCCCCTACAAAATTTGGTAGCGGTCGAGGTGGCTGTCGGCGGGATCATTGAAAAAGAAGCTGGCCGCGCTGGACCCATGTTCCATTCTTCCATGTTATCTGACACTTGTGCAATTCAATTGAGCGCCCGGTTAATATCCATTACTCTGATGTTTGTAACGTATCGGCAAACGAGCGAGGTTTGTTGACAGATGATATGACGGCCGTTCTCACCTTGCTGCTTTGGGCCTTATTGCCTTCAGTAACTTTTGCTTACACTATTTTGATCCGATTTCATTTGTGCTGCAATTTTTGTTTTCTGACCTCGGGCGGCTGTTCGCCACTTGCTTATGTCCCGGCCTACCTGCGCTTTGTCCGATGCCGCCCGCGTCACGTATCGTC
The DNA here is from genome assembly GCA_963847435.1 of uncultured Alphaproteobacteria bacterium. Taxonomy (GTDB): domain Bacteria; phylum Pseudomonadota; class Alphaproteobacteria; order Rhizobiales; family Hyphomicrobiaceae; genus CAWJZR01. Next base: position 21,526 of record CAWJZR010000010.1, read on the forward strand.
TAGAGAATGTCGGCCGAAGTGTCTTATTGTTGCTCCTACTGGAACAACGCGCCGACGGAGCTGCAGCTCAGTATGCGCTCCATGATGGTTGATAATTGCTTGAAAGTCATGCGGCTAGGCCAGCTGGATAATCTTGTGCCTAACGATGCGTCGTGGTAGATTGTTGCGCTGCACAATGGTTTTCATCCCTCTACTTAGTACGTAAGCATTGATATCCAGGCTAGGTCTTCCGCATCACTCGTCGAGGTAATCGAAATGTTTTGAACACTAAAGCCTTTCCGGAGTTTGGCGATTCTTACGACGTTCGGAAGAACTGACATGCTGGCAGGAAGGAGGCTTGCGATGAATGAGCCATGCGTGGATACGTCCCCGACAGCGCCAGGACTTTCTGCGACGCGTGCTAATTCGCCAAGATCCACCCACTTGCCCTCCATCATCATCATCAAGCAAACCTTGGTGGGAGAATGTCTCACCCGCTGCATCAACGATGCATTCGATCAGTGCACGCCAATCCTGTCATTTGCCAGCGGCGAGGCTTGGCTGGAGGCAGGCTTGCCCAATGATATCGCGCTCTATCTTTTGTTGATGACGGGCGAGGGCTGGGAAGCCCAGCGGAACTTGGTCGCCTACGTGCGGGGGCATTGCCATGGCCAAGGCCCGATCGTCGTAATCACAGACGACACATCCCCGCGGCATGTTGTCGACATGCTGTCGATGGGCGTAAGCGGTTACCTCACCACCGATCTGACGCTGGATGTCATGATCCATGCACTGAGGCTCGTGCTAGTGGGTGGGCGCTTCGTTCCCTCCCGCAGTCTCATCGAGGCTGTTCAAACCTGTGATCGAGTTTCCTCCGATCTGACGACCTTGGACGCAACGTTTACCTCGCGGCAAATCGCTGTTATCGAGGCTTTACGACGAGGTAAGCCGAATAAGGTGATCGCCTACGAACTCAACATGTGCGAGAGCACGGTCAAGGTGCATGTTCGAAACATTATGAAGAAGTTACGGGCCAAGAACAGGACCGAGGTGGCTTGCAAGGCGAATGAATTTCTAGCCCCGAGTACGAGTGCAGCGTCGCGAGATCGATAATGACCAATGTGTAGACGCGTTGTTCATCGCAGCGATCGGCTTTCGAAAGCGCCGTTGCCAACGCGGCCTCCCGCGTACTGCCGAACAATAACTGCGCAAGGCGGAGATCGTACACGCGCCGAGTCCGCAAGCGACACAAGCGATGTTGTCGCGTGTGCCGGCGTTATATTCTGCTACTGGTCTTTTCGGGGCGGCTCGCCATGCAGGCATGACGGGCCGCTACCTCCGAGAACGGTAACCTCAGCCGCCTCAGTAACGCTTGCGCACGCCGAACTCGTGAGTCGACGTGAGCTGAGCCCGGCCCAGGAGATGCGGCTGCTCCTGTTGCGCCTTCTCCGGAAGTTGTCGATTTGGTGCCCGGCCGTTATCAGACGCGAAATTGGCTTCGATGCCGAGCCCCGGCTTGATGTCATAATCGACCTTTACAGAGTCTCCCGGCATGAGCTCGGTGCTCTCCGTCGCGGCAATTTCGTTCACCTGCCCGCCGACATTTCGCACGATCGTGTACTTGATCGACGAACGGCCCGTCGGGTCATTCGCCACCAACATCATGCGCGGCGTCGATGCGGTTGTTTCTCGCAGCAGGTGCTGAGCCGTCTGTGTGCGCTGGCCGATCTCGGCGAGGCGCGTCTGCGTCAATTGCAGCTCGGCCGAGACTTCGTTCAGCCGCCGGTTACGCAGGTCAGCGATCGAGATCGAGATCTTGCTGACCTCCTGGTTGGCCCGCGCCAGCTCCATCTCGAGTTTGATGCGTTCGCCCTCGAGCTGTGCGACGTTGCGCTCCAGGCCCAGTTTACGGGGCGCGATGGACAGACCCTTCTTATAGAGGCCTGCAATGCTGTCGAGCTCTTGCTGCACGAGCTGGGTCTGCCGCTGGTGAGTTTTCAGTTGCGCTCCGAGCGAGGCAGTCTCCTTCTCCAGAAATGCCCGGAGCTTTTCTAGCGCCGTGATCTGCGAGTCATATGACTTCTTGCGGGTATGGAAGAAGATCTGCTCCTGCTGGATCAGCGCCGCCACCGCTGGATCGGAGTTGCGCGCCTGCAGTTCGACTGGGATTGGCATTTCGGCCATATTCGTCATTTCGGCTTCAAGGCGCGCTTTTCGTGCCAGCAGCACGCGCTTCTCATTGTCGAAGACGTTGAGATCACCCTGTGTCGTGATCAAGTCACGTCGGACTCGCGCCGCTGCCCCTTCCTCGCCGCGGAGCAATCCGCCAGCGAGCGATATGCTCTGCAGAATGCTCAAGCCCGGCCGATATTCGTACTCGCCGGGCTTCTGGATGTCGCCCACGATGTAGAACGGGCGGAAATTCGTTACCTCGACCGAAACGTCGGGCGCGTCGACGAGGCCGAGCCGCTGCTTCAGCCTTTCACCGATAACCCTTGCAAGTTCGGCGGTCTGCAAGCCAGAAGCTCGCACTTGGCCGATGAGCGGTACGGACAGCAAGCCGCCGGCACCGATCGTGTACGAGTTCGGAGTTGATCGCCTTCCAGTCGTAAACTTCGTCGCGGGAAGCTCGCCACTCGAATGCCCTGATGCGCACCTTATCGAGCGGACCGAGCCGATAGGCATCGATTGGCTGCGCTGACGGCGAGTTCGACGCGACCATTGGCTTCGGCCGCGAGGGCTAAGCCCGATCCGAGTGGCGTTGCAAACATGCCAAGGCAGATCACGGCCGCCGCCGCTCCCGGAATCGCCATGACAGGCAGGTTCAGCGCCATGCGTGCAATCCTTGTTGACTGTAAAGGTGCGTGATCACGAGTGAAATTCCACATGGCGTCATCTCCTCTTCCGCGGCTACGCCGGCTCTGCAGCTCTTCCGGCGCGTCGCTTCAAACATTCCTTCAACTGAAAGCAACTTCAAGCTTAAATTAGGCTTCGTATTCTTCGCTGGAGATAGGTGCGCCAAAGTCGTAATTGGCAGTATCGATGGCGTACGCCTTCTTGGCGATGAAGGAGCCGCGCACTTGTAGGCCCCATTCTTTGGGAGTAGCTTGAACCCCCGATTTGCAAGCGGCGGCACCTGGCTCGGAACGGGAGTATGCGGTGATTCAAATGTCTCTCTTGGTTCTGGCGGTAGGATTGCTGTGCGGCGCCACGAGCCCGGTGATCGTAATTTTGCCCGTCGGAGCGGTTCTCGCTGGTGCCGTAATCGCGCGCGAGCTCGGCGATCATTTCGCGTTGCAGATCGGCTGGCATGTCGTCCTCTTCCTGACGCTTCTTAATGCCGGATACCTCTGCGGCGCGATGCTGAGGGGAATTCTTCCATTGCGCGTTCCTTTCTGGCGCCGTCGGGTGCGCTACCCCGACACCCCCGGCCCTGCCCACACGGATTGACGGCTCAGGCCGCGTTGCTATGCGCTAGGACTGCGGGGAAAGTCAGCAGGATGATCTTGAGATCCCCGAGGAAGGACCAGCGAGTGACGTATTGGGCATCAAGCCGAACTCGCTCCGAATAGCTCAGGCGGCTGCGGCCGCTGACCTGCCACAGCCCCGTAAGTCCCGGCCTTGCGCGTACATACTCACACCGATTGCTGCCATACCGCTCCAGTTCATCCGGGACGACCGGCCGCGGCCCTACACAGCTCATCTCGCCGAGGAGAATGTTGAAGAGCTGCGGCAGCTCGTCGATACTCGTCTTTCGCAGGACGTGGCCGAGCCAGGTGACCCTTGGGTCGTGCATGAGCTTGCGCGTCGCTTCCCACTCATCGGCTGCCGCCGGATTGTTCTCGAGATACTTAGCCAGCACAGCATCGCCGTTCATGACCATGGTTCGGAATTTGCAGCAGCCGAAGGTGGTGCCACCCACGCCCACCCTGCGATGCTTGAAGATGACAGGGCCACCCATGTTGTATTTGATCAGTGCCGCGACCAGCAGCATAAGAGGCGCCAGCAGTATGAGCGCCGCTGAGGCTGCTGCGATGTCGAAAGCGCGCTTTGCCACTCCTCCGATCGGCGCTACCCGATTGGCGCTTTTGCTGCCGGATGCATTCCAGGAGCGGACGCTTGATGGCGAATTCGATTTGTAGAATGAGGCCAACATCGCGACGCTCCATAAAACGCATAAATGGCTTTGGCCCCAATTGTTTGCCGCGTCGTGTTTGTAGGGCAAGGCAAAAAAAGGGGTAACAAGGGCGTGCCTGCCCTTACACAAGTTAATGCAATTTTGTTAGGTTGCCCCTATTGCGCTTCGTCCCAGGGGCGCTAAGTCCCGCAACCGGCCGCCGTATGATTGCGCGCACGGCGAGGAGTTCACGGCGGCGCCGTCCTGGGTACTGGTGAATATAAATTCGGGGGGATATGCTGCCGCCGGAGCGGTGCATCATCAGTGGGGCGAAGCCGCACTCTGCGAGCTATTGGGGATTATTTGTATAATTCAGCGATCAAAACTGTGAATGGCCGGAGAGTTTGGTAATTTCTGAATTACCTAGAGACTTGAACATTACAGCCACTTCAGTTCGGTTTTTCGCCTTGAGTTTTTTCATGATGTTGCGGACATGCACCTTCACGGTGCTTTCACACATATTGAGCTCGTAAGCTATGACCTTGTTCGCCTTGCCACGGCAGAGCGCCCTCACCACCGCAGCCTGTCGTGCGGTGAACATTTCGAGCTCCGCCACAGTGGACTGGCTTTTGCCGACCGGTTGATGGTGGGCGGCAATCAGGCTGCTGGCTGGAACGAAGATACCTCCTTCTGTAACCAATCTCAGCGCCTGAACCGCGATCGATAACGGGAGGTTGGTGGGAATATACCCCCTCACCCCGTTCTCTAATGCATGGATAATAAGATCCGGATCCTCCGAATCGCCTATGACGATGATCGGGACATGCGAGTTCTCCCGGACTGCAGAGGAGGCTTGATGCAGCGCGTCGGAGCCGGAAGGCGTACCGGAAACGCCGAGCAGAATTACCGATGGTAGTACTTTATCGGCGACCTCGAGCCAAGCGGCAACTGTCGCGAACGAGATGATCCTAGAGGTAATGACCGTGCGAAGAGCGCGAACCAGGCATTCGCGTATCAGCGTGCGGTGATCAATGACGACGATGCCGGCAACCGGAGCGGATATGCTGACCGTGTCATCGAGAGGACTAGACTTCTCGAACGATTTCTGCGGATTGGACGTTAGACCCTGGTCTGAGTTCCCTAACCCTACGTTCATCCGTGTTCCCATTATGACGGCCACTCAGTCCTATGGCAGTAGTGTCATCGTGAACGCCGCTCATTGGTACACCCGCTAAAATGTGGTGATAGGGCCTAAATTCATACTCCGAGATAATCGTTGATTGGCATTAGTTTAACCCGAATTGGCTTATGTGCAAGTGCAGCAAGCTACTCTATTTGGAGTACCTCTGCACCTGGCCCCCGCCACGCGTTGGCCTGATCGTGTATGCCGAAATCAGCTTTCAGGACCCGTGGCCGTCATCGCGGAGTTTGGAGCCGGCCAGGAGCCACTGGGGCGACGTCCCACACGCCTGGGCGATTGCAGAGACGTCCTCCCGTAGAGGCATTTGTTGCCCCTTTTCCCACTTCTTGATGGTCTGATTGGTGACAGCCACAAGCTTAGCGAGCTCCCGCTTCGACAGGCCGGCTTTCACGCGCGCAGCCTTGATACGGTTTCCGACCGTCTGCAAGTATGCCGTGGAGTCGGTGCCGGCTTCCAGCTCGGTTTCAAATCCCGCCAGCGTGGTGCAATGGGCTTCCCGGTTGCCATGTCCAGTTATGAAGTTATCGGCGTCGTCTTCACCCCAGAAAACGGAGAACTCCTCGAAGACCTCGACGATCGGGCGCATCACCAAGTCGTTTTCAATCGAATAGCGAAGGAGGACGACAGTCACCGCCTCCCCGTCGCGCATTATGTCAAAAACAGTAATCAAACGGGCTTTATTATTATCCCCGTTGACGGCAAACCGGCCCTTTAGCGCAAACTTTGCCTCGCCGTTCATCAGGATGATCCACTGAGTGTACTCAATGTAGGCCAACGCGATTGTTGGCTCTCAGAAAAGTTATAGCGAGGCGGTCAAGAAACGCATGTAGTAGCCCTGCCGGTTTTAAGCGTGCTTAGGAACTTCGCAAGTTGGCGCCAATTCGAGCGTGCAGTCACGCGTCGTTAAGTATCACTCTGCCAATCTGCCTCAGGCCGGCGTATATGTCGAGGTGAATGGCGCATACAAATAGGCGTTCACCCAAGGGCTTAGTCTAGCTAAAAATTCAGTACCAAGTTCGTCGTAAGAGATCTGCATTGCCGCATGGAGTGGCGCCAGCGCCTCTCGAGTAGCGATTCCGATTGGCTGAGCAATATCGTATCGAATGAACGTCGGAGACGTGCGCTGGTGGCGCCCCTCGCGGGGTCGACGATTTGATGCGGGCAATGTTCTCGTCCTAGCGAAGTTTAACGCGCAGGCAAGGAACCGCTTCGATATGCCGATAATCGGGTAGATAACGCGGCTTTCACCTTGAGCAACTCGTGCAGAATCGGATGGCCGGCATACCAAACGCCGAATAGCCATCCCAAGCCGCCAAGACAGGCGATCAGGAGTGCATCGACTGGCGCCGTCGGCGACCTAAAGTCGGATACCGCCATCCATATCAAGGGACCCGTCGCGCTGAATGCGGTAACGATGACGCTGTTGCGTAGGGCCATCAGGAACTCCCGCGCAGTGAAATTGACATGACGCTTGACAAGCGCGAGCGACACCCCGGCCTGTACGGGGATGATTACGAACATGCTCGATGCCACCGCTGTGAGGCCGAATGGCGCCATCAAACAAAGAACCGCTGCTGATATCGGCAAAGAGATAAGACTTGATCGCAAAGCATCACGGATAGCGCCCGCCGCCACCAGTGAAGGATAGGTCAGATATGCGGGAAACCACAGCAGCATTGCGCCCGAGATGAGTTGCACCAGCGGCACGGTTGCGAGCCATTTCTCGCCGAGCACGAGCAGGACGATTGGGTGCGCCAGAAGGATGAGCATCACCAGGGCGGGCCACTGAAGCACCGTCACATACTCCAGTGCTCGCAGATAAGCTGCTTTGAGGGAGTGGCCAGCGCGGGCACCGGAAGCAAATGCGGGTAGGAGCACGGGGCCGATCCCAGCGAACAGGATCTTTTCCGGCCACTGGCAAACCGATGTTGCTCTACTGTAGAGACCGACGGCGTCGACTCCCAGCGTCCGCGCGAAAACGAAAGTCGGCAAGATTTCCCATGCTCGATTGAGCAATGCCGATGCACTGTCATAGGCCGCGAAACTGAGAGATTGCCGCCATCCCTTCAGGGATGGCTTGAAATACGAGGGGTCGGCCCCGAGCAGAAATATCATCATGGTGCCGCAGAAGCCGTAGCTCAATCCGCCCCACGCGAAGCTCATCGAGCCGAACCCGCGTATTGCCAGGACGATTAAGGTTGCGGCTTGCACGATCGAGCAAACAATCGCGATCAGCGCCAGCTTGCCGAATGCCATATCACGACGAAATAAGGCGCTTACGGTCGAAATAAATGGGCCGTAGAGCAGTCCCACGATCGCCAAATGCAAGTAGCCTTCTACGGCCTCAGAGCCAAACCAGAGGGCGATCGGCCTGGCTGCCAGCCATACGATCGCAATGAGTGCGAACGTAATTCCGAGCATGACGGTGAATGCTGTCCGGATGTTCTCGAGCATCAGGTTCTTATGCTGAATAAGAAAGGTTGAGGCGCCGCATTCGCGTAACGTCTCGAGCACGCCGATAATTCCCGCCCCTAGCATGGCGACGCCAATCTCGCGAGCGCTGAGAAGCCGGGACGTGACCGCCAGCGACAGGAAAGTTATCGCGGCGCACGTGTAGCGCTCCATGGAAACGAGGAAAAGCGATCGGCGTACGTCAGTCATCATCAACCCTTAATTATCCGATCGGTCGAACGTGGCCCCGGACATGCGCACGTTATTCCGGTTTTCATGCCAGCCCGACCACGCCTTCCGCGCCTTGCTGGGTAAATTGGTGCTAGCCGTCTAACCCTTCCGAGCGCATCGATCGACCATCGGCTGATGTCTCAGTCGTCGAAGGGTCCCCGAACCGAGTTGTCACAGACGCGCGCCATGCGTTCGGACTGCAGCTCGGGGCGACTGCCAGCGTCTACGCCTTCTTGAGAGGGCTCACCCGAAAAGCCAATTCGAGGTGCACGTTCGCGCGCGTCCTGCCACCTATTGGGGCCCCGGTCTCCTCTTTTCCACTGCCCTGACGCTCACAGACCGACGCTATCGTCAGTCCGACGACAACTACGCAGAAAGAGAGCGTTAGGATGCCAATCCTAAATGTCGAGAAGGGTGATGACGTCGTCATAACGCATCCCGATCTCGTCAATATTTACAAATGCACGATCGGCAGTGGCAGCCGCGTCGGCCCATTCGTCGAGATCCAGAAAAATTGCTCGATCGGTCGCAACTGCAAGATCTCGTCGCACTCCTTCATTTGCGAAGGCGTGACCATTGAGGACGAGGTGTTCATCGGCCACGGCGTGATGTTCACCAACGATCTCTTCCCCCGCTCCACCAATGCCGATGGCAGCCTGCAGACCGGCGACGACTGGGAATTGGCGACGACGCTGATCAAGCGCGGTGCCTCCATCGGATCGAATGCCACCATCGTCGCCGGCGTCGTGATCGGCAAGGGCGCTCTTGTCGGGGCCGGCGCGGTCGTCACGCACGACGTCCCCGACCACGCTCTCGTCGTCGGGGTTCCGGCCCGCGTCGTCGGCGATGCCCGCGAGCACGCCAAGCGCCACGCCAATTCCATTTCCGCCAAATCCACGACAACCACGCGCATCGCGCATCAGAATGGGGCCTGACAATGATTCGATTGGGTATCGTCGGATACGGCTACTGGGGCCCCAACCTCGCCCGCAACGCCGCAGAGGCGGAGGGTGGTGAACTGGCGGCCATCGCGGATTTCTCCGCCCCGGCTCTTGTCCGCGCTAAGAAGCGGCATCCCGGGGCGCAACTGCACGAACACTGGCGGACGATGATCGCCGATCCGACCATCGATGCCGTCCTCGTGGCAACACCTGTTGCCAGTCATTTCGAGATTGCACTGGCCGCTCTGAAGGCCGGAAAGCACGTGCTGATCGAAAAGCCGATGACCGCGACGTCGGCCGAAGCTCAGATCCTGATCCAGGAGGCCACGCGCCGCAACCTCGTGCTCATGGTCGACCACACGTTCGTCTACACCCGTGCGGTGCGCAAGATCCGCGACCTCATCTCCGACGGCTCGCTCGGCGACGTCTACTACTACGACTTCGACGCGCGTGAATCTCGGGCTTTTCCAGCGCGACGTCAACGTGATCTGGGATCTCGCCGTCCACGATCTGTCGATCATCGACTATCTGATGGACGAGCAGCCGGTTGCCGTCTCCGCAAGCGGCGCAGGCCATATTCAGGGCAGCCGGAAAACATCGCCCGCATCATGCTTTTCTACCCCGAGCGGCGCGGTAGCCAACTCAACGTCAACTGGCTCGCGCCGGTGAAGGTGCGCCAGACACTGATCGGCGGCAGCCGGAAGATGATCGTCTACGACGATCTCGAGCCGAGCGAGAAGGTCAAGGTCTACGACAAGGGCGTCACGTCACGCGACAACCCTGAGGAGGTGCACAACCTGCGCGTCGGCTATCGAATCGGCGACATGTGGGCGCCGCAACTTTCGGTGCGAGAAGCGCTGCTGACCGAAATCGAACACTTCATCGATTGCATCGACTAACGGCACGCAACCCATGACGGGAGCGGCCAGCGGGATTGCGCGTCGTCAGCTATGCTCGAAGGCGCCATGCGGTCGTTGCGTCAGCGCGGACATGCCAATCGATCTTTCGCCGAGCGGAGGGCATCGATGATCCCATTTCTCGATCTTCAGGCGCAGTACACAGCCATCGGGCCCGAGCTCGACGCGGCCGACACTCAAGGTGATGCGGCGCTGCGAGTTCGTTCTCGGCAGCGGCGTCAGCGACTTCGAGCGCGAAGTTCGCCGCCTATTGCGGCGCCAAGCACGGCGTCGCGCGTCAACACCGGCACGTCGGCGCTTGCACCTCGCGCTGCTCGCCGCTCGGCATCGGCCCGGGCGACGAAGTGATCACGGTGCCGTTCACCTTCGTCGCCACCGTCGCCGCGATCCGCTATACCGGCGCGACGCCGGTGTTCGTCGACATCGATCCCGACACCTTCACCATGGACGCGCGCCTGCTCGAAGCCGCCATCACGCCGCGCACGAAGGCGATCATGCCGGTGCATCTGCTACGGCCAGCCGGCCGACATGGACGCGATCATGGAGATCGCCGACGCCACGGCATCCCCGTGATCGAGGATGCCTGCCAGGCGCACGGCGCGGAAGTCGACGGCAGCGCGCCGGCACGCTTCGGCGACATCGGCTGCTTCAGCTTCTATCCCGGCAAGAACCTCGGCGCCTGCGGCGAGGGCGGCGCAGTCGTCACCAACGACGACGACTACGCCGAAGACTCGTCCGCATGCTGCGCGACTGGGGCCAGGACGGCGAAGTACAACCACGTGCGCAAGGGCTTCAACTACCGCATGGAAGGGATCCAGGGCGCCGTCCTCGACGTCAAGCTGCGCTACCTGCCGGAATGGACGGAGCGCCGCCGAGCCAACGCCGCCCTGTACGACGAGCGTCTGGCGGACAGCGGCGTCGGCTTGCCCTTGAAGCCGGCCGGGCTCGAGCATGTCTACCACGTTTATGCGATTAAGACGACGAACCGCGATCGCATGGCGGAGGAGCTCAAGGCCGTCGGCGTGATGACTAACATCCACTATCCGACGCCCGTCCATTTGCAGCGCGCCTACGCCGATCTGAACTACCGCGCCGGCGACTTCCCGGTCTCGGAGGAATTCGGCGCCACGACGCTGTCGCTGCCGATGTATCCGGAGCTAACGAAGCAGCAAGTGGAAACCGTCGCGGCTGCAGTGTGCCGGATCTGTGCAAGGTCCTCCGTGCAACCGGCCGAAGCGGCCGAATAATCACGCTCAATAAACAGTCAGTCACTGACCCGGACGACCGGAACAAGGAGGCGCAAGTGCCATTGCAAGTAAAGCCGCAGCAGGGGAAGAAGGAGGCTCGCAGAACGATCCCTCTCGGCACTGCAAATCTGCTCAAGGGTAAGCGCGTCCTGGTTACCGGCGGCGCCGGTTTCGTCGGTTCGCACATCGTCGATCTCCTGGTCGAAGCCGGCTGTGCGGAGATCGTTGTCGTCGACAACATGGTGCGCGGCCGGCCGGAGAATCTCGAGCGTGCCCTCGCAACGGGCGCGAAAATCAGCGTCATCGTAGGCGACATCCGCAATGCGCAATTGCTCGCCGACATTGTTCCGGGCTGCGATACGGTCTTTCACCAGGCCGCGCTGCGCATCACCCACTGTGCGGCCGAGCCGCGCGCGGCACTCGACGTGATGATCAAGGCGACGTTCGATCTCGTCGAGCAGTGCCAGAAATCGAACGTCCGCAAGATCATCATGGCGTCCTCGGCTTCCATCTACGGCATGGCCGAAGTGTTCCCGACGCGCGAGCAGCACCATCCCTACAACAACCGCACCTTGTACGGGGCGGCCAAGGCGTTCGGCGAAGGGCTGCTCCGCTCCTACAACGACATGTACGGCACGAACTACGTCTGCTTGCGGTACTTCAACGTCTACGGCCCGCGCATGGACATCCACGGCCGCTACACCGAGGTGCTCGTCCGCTGGATGGAGAGGCTCGAGAACGGTGAGGCGCCGGCCATCTTTGGCGACGGCAAACAGACCATGGACATGCTGCACGTGCGCGATGTGGCGCGTGCCAACATCCTGTCGGCGATTTCGCCCGCATCCGATGTTGCGATCAACGTCGGCAGCGGAACCGAGACGTCGCTGCTTGCCCTTGCGCGCCATCTCGCGCAGGTCATGGGCAGACCCGACCTCGAGCCGGTCCACTGGGAGGAGCGTGCGGTCAATCCGGTCCCGCGCCGGCTTGCCGACACCGATCTCGCGCGCCGTCTGATCGGGTTCGAGACCACGATCCCGCTGCAAGCCGGTCTCGGCGAGCTCGTGGAATGGTGGCTAGCGGAAAAGGCGGCGAACCCGCAATTCGGGGCGCGTCTCCACGCGTAAGCCCATAACAGCAGCAGGCCAAGATGGAGCGGTGCAACCATGGATATTCGCGTAACGACAACGGCAATAGAAGGTATACTTATCGTTACTCCCGATTGCTTCGAGAGATGACCGGGGTTTCTTCCTGGAAAGTTTACCACAAAGCGGTTTGGCGTAGGCACAATTTGGATTTCGATTTTGTTCAAGAGAACCACTCACGCTCCAAGAAGAATGTGGTTCGAGGACTTCATTTCCAGGACAACACCGCGCCTCAAACGCGGGTAATTCGGTGCACGCAGAGGTGAAGTCCTCGATGTTGTTGTCGACTTGAAAGTCGGGTCACCCACTTTCGGTCGCTGGCTCGGCGTAGTGCTATCGACGGCCAACCGTCATCAGCTCGTCATCCCACCGGAATTCGCGCACGGGTTTGCGGTTCTCTCGAAGTTGCCGAAATTCAGTACAGGGTTACCGGACATCATACGCCGAACGCGGAGCGGACACTGACTTGGAACGACGAGGGTGTCGGGATTGTCTGGCCCACAAGCAATCCTGTTCTTTCCGAGCGCGATAAACTGCAAGGTCAATCGCTAGCGGAGTACCTGCGCAACCCCTGTTTCCACTATTGCGCAGCCACCATGCCCGCTGCCGCGTTGGCCGAATGATCGACTGCGAAGCCGGAAAGTCACAAAGCTCGCATCGAGGTGGGTTGCATTGAAATGGCGAAAAAACAGAGAGAGTGACGGATGATCCCTATCACGAGGCTGAGCGTCGGCGATGCAGAGGCCGCTGCGGCCGCCGAGACGATCCGGAGCGGCTGGCTGGCCCTCGGAAAGCGGACCAGCGAGTTCGAGAAGCTGGTCGCGGACTACGTCGGCGCCGAGCATGCGGTGGCGGTCAACAGCTGTACGACGGCTCTGCACCTGGCCCTGATCGTCGCCGGCGTTGGGCCGGGCGACGAGGTGATCTGCCCCGCATACAGCTTCATCGCGACGGCCAACGCCATCCGCTACGCCGGCGCGACGCCCGTGTTCGTCGACATCGAGCCCCGCACGTACAATATCGATCCGGCGCTCATCGAGGCGGCCATCACGTCCCGGACCAAGGCGATCCTGCCCGTTAGTCAGATCGGTCTTGCCGCCGATCTGCCGACGATCCTGGACATCGCCCGCCGCCATGGCCTCAAGGTCGTCGAGGACGCCGCACCCTCCCTCGGAGCCAAGATCGGCAACCAGTTCGTCGGATCATTCAGCGACTTCACGTGCTTCAGCTTCGACGCCCGCAAAATTTTGACGACGGGCGAAGGTGGCATTATCACCACGAACGACGGGGCGGCCGCCGAGCGCCTAAGGTCCCTGCGCGCCCATGCGGCGTCCGTGCCTATGGTCACCCGCCATACCACGTCGTCGGTTGTTCTCGAGAACTACACTGAACTCGGCTTCAACTACAAATTGACCGACTTCCAGTCGGCGATCGGCATCGTGCAGATGGGCCGAATTCAAGAGTTCATCGACATGCGCCGCAGGCTTGCGCGCCGCTACGACGAGTTGCTCGCCGGCGCGGATGGCATTGAGCTGCCGCTCGAGCCGGCCGGGTATCGTCACGTCTACCAGTCGTACTGCGTCCGCTTGACCGGCCCGCATACGCAGCTCAACATGATGAAAGCGATGGCAAAGCGCGACGTAGCTACGCGCCGCATCATCGCCATCCATCAAGGAGTCGGGCTACCGCCAGGACTATTCAGACGTCTCGATGCCCCTCTCCGAGGCGGCGGCAGAGAGAACGTTGCTGCTGCCGATGTTCGCCGGCTTGACCGCCAAGGAGCTTGAGCAGGTGGCGGCGGCGCTGATCGCCTCCTTGCGTGAGACCGGATCGGCGCTGCCGACGAGGATGGCCTCATGACCGACGACGGGGCCGAGGCCGCTGTCAACTGCGTGGCGCAA
>CAWJZR010000011.1:0-183599 GCA_963847435.1 uncultured Alphaproteobacteria bacterium
TCGAGCGTGCTGTTCATTATTTGGTTCGCCATCGTGTTCATCTTCGACCGGCTCATATATTGGCGCTTCCGCGCCACGCAGGTCGAGCGCGTGCAGAAGTTCTCGAGCATCCTCGGCCGTGCACCCGAGAGCTGGTCGGTGATGCACATTCGGCTGACCTGATCAGCGACGACCTCATAGCCCACAAAGTGCTGGGGCTTGGCATGATCGGCTTCGGCACAAGCGATATCGAGGCCAAGGTCACCATCTTCGGCGGCGGCAGCGAGCAGTTCCGCATCGAGAATGTGTGGAGCGGCGCGAAGCAGCTTCAGGCCGTTCAGGCGCTTATGGGACCCAAGGCGACCGTGGTCGCCTGAAGGCAGTTGTGATATCGGTGCTGTGGCCCAGCAGATATCACTCCCCTAGTGGACGGTCCTCGTGCGCCGAGCCCGCTTCACGTGCTGACGGCCGGCGTCTGGCGCTCGCCGTAGCCCTGCACATCGCCCGGTTCGAGAATCGTTGCCATCGACGAATCCTCGCCGGAAAGCCGGGTTACGGCAAGGTCGCATCTTGCGGTCATCGTCGATCGCCTTGCCGCTGACCGGCTGTCTGCGAAGATCGGCTAGTGCGGCAGTACCGCTTCTCCGTCCGCCCTTGGCGGGCTACCGGCTCCGCTAGTCGTCGATTGCCCCCGCAAGGCGCGGCGCACCGCTGCCACGTCGGTTCCCATATCCCGCGCCAAGCGCTTGAACAGCGCGCGGTGCGCCCCGTTCTCCTGGCTCGACCGGTACGTAGGCCATAATGCGCACGGCTGGCAAAGTATCGCCCGCCAGGAGGAAGGTGGAGCTTCGCGACACGCGGCGGCTGCCCGCCGTTCCTCGGCTGCAACGGGCACATGAACCACCAGCGCCGGCCGCCGAAGCGGGGCACCGTGTAGACGAGACGCACGTCGTA
Organism: uncultured Alphaproteobacteria bacterium; assembly: GCA_963847435.1. Classification (GTDB taxonomy): domain Bacteria; phylum Pseudomonadota; class Alphaproteobacteria; order Rhizobiales; family Hyphomicrobiaceae; genus CAWJZR01. The sequence continues at coordinate 934 of CAWJZR010000011.1, forward strand.
GCGCATGGGCTGACCGTTGGCGCTGTAATCGAGCGTGATCAGCGCGTCCTCGATGTCGATCATGTTGGCGCGATAGCCGATCTTCGCGTGCGGCTCACGGCCGGGGTAACTCCACATCCACGACCCGGACGTGAGCGAGCCAGGGACGAGCGCCCGCTTCTTCAGCATGGCCGAGATCGAGATCGTCAGTCCGTCCTCGACTGTCGACTTTCGTGCGCCCTGGAAGCCTGAGCCGTAGCCACCCATTTGCTCGTCCGTTTATCCCAAATCATCAGACAAAAATCATCCGCCTCGACTCGGCCTGGTCGTCGGAAACGCCTGCCGTTACTGGTGTTCCCGTTGATTTCCGTGCCCGTTCACGAGCTTGATTTCCGCACCCGCGTTTTTGCCAAACGAAGCCAAATCTTCGGTCCTGCCCTCGCCTTCGTTCTCGGTCGTTGAAATGGTCACGTCGACGGCTTCCGGCGCTGGAACATGCTCGCCACGACGGGCCGCCTGGAGCCGCTGGAGTTCGTGCATCGCCTTGTAGAATTGCCGGTCGAGCGTGGTTTCGTAGCGGTTCAGTTTCAGCATGCGGTCGCCATTGAACACGGCGACGTTGGTCTGTGTCTCGCGGTCGAAGCACTCGCCCTCGATGTCGGTCAGGCGGCGGATGCGCCAAGCCAGGGACACGATGCGGTCGGCAAGCATGAACTCCACCTCGCCAACGGGCGCGAGGGCCGCCCGAAGGCGTTTGCCGAATGCAACGAGGCTGGCTTCGGCTTCGCCTTCGATCAGCGACACCTCGGAAAACAGACCGTGCTTCACGGCATTCAGCTTGGCGATCGCCTTCCCCTCGGGCGTCTTCGGCCCGGTCGAGCGCGCGGCGTTCGCGCGGTTTGAGGCCGCCTTTTTCGCGCTCACAGACTTCACGATGGGATCAGGTGACAAGGCGTACCCCCAGTTGCGGATCGGCGAAGGTCTCGACGCCGCCGGCCTTCAGCGCGGCGCTAATGCGCTCAACCGCGTAGCGGTTGTCCATCATACCGCGCCTTCTATCGCGATATCGTAGCCTTCACGGACGCAAACAAAGCCGCCGGTCATTTCATCCATGCGCAACTCGAACAACGTCGGCTTGCCGAACACCTCATGATTCTTGACCTTGTCGATGTGCAGGTAGGTCGGGCCGTCAAACGACGGACGCCACGCACACCAGCCAAAGTCAGCCTTGTTGCCGTAATGGCTGGTATCTGCACCATCGTTGAGCGTCAGCAGTTTGCCCTTAGATAGCCGCTTCTCAACGCCATCCTTGGGTGGGTGCGCGGCGACGATCATCAGCAGATTGTAATCGTCGGCGAGCGCCTTCAGCGCCTTGATGAAGTCGCCCATGTAGTCGGTTTTAGACTGTCCGCGCGGCACCGCATGATCGATCTCGTTCACCGGATCAATCATCACGACGTCGATGCCATGCACCTTCACCGCGAACTCAATGCGATCGAGCAAACGATCCAGGTCGAGCGTCGTGTTGCGCTTGCGGCGCAAAAACCGGAACGCCTGTTCAATCTCGATGTCGGCGCGCGCAACCGCCTCTTCCGTCCAATACTGCGGCACCTTGCCGATCATGTGCTTCCTGAGATCGCGCTCGAACCGCGGCTTGATCTTTTCTTCAAACGACGTCAGCAGCGTTTTCCAGCTGTGCTTTTTCCACAGGCTGGTCGCCAACTGCCGCAGGATTACGGATTTACCTGACCCGTACGGCCCGATGATCGGCATGAACGCCGGCCGCCCCAGCCGTACGCCATGCATGTCGAGCGACGGGATGCCCGTTTCATAGGCCACCTCATCGCCGCCGTCTGGCACGTCCGACATGCGGCAGACTTCGTCGGTCCACATCGGCTTAGCCGACGCTATCGCGTTAGCGAGCGCTTCCGGTCCGGCGTCCTGAATATATTCAGCGCAGCCCGGCAAATCGTCGGTGAAGTCGACCCATGTGCAGCGCGTGTCGCCAAGCCGAATGGCGATGTCATCGCGGAGTTCGTGGCAGTCGAGCGGCAACGCCAGCACGATTTTTTCAAACACCGACAGCGTTGGGTCGAGTTCATAGCTCGACGCGGTTGGCACGTAGAGGGCTTCGGCCGAGGTGACGACCCGCACCGAGCGGAAGTTAGCGCGGCGCAAGGCGGCCACATCGTCGTCGCGGTTGATGATAATGAGTTGCATAATCAATACCTCGACATGCGCGTTGCCGGCTTGGCGGCAGACTTGCCGTTGCGCTCGACGGCTGCCGCGTAGCGCTCATCGCTGGCCGCTTTGTCGCGGGCCATCTTGGCGAGCCGCTTTCTGACGGCGTTTGCAATCTCGGTTGGTGAAGTGGTTTTCAGATCGGCATGGATCTCGATCAGCGCCAGGTCGAGTTGCTTGGCACCAAGCCGCTCCTCCCATTCGGTGCGCGTGCCATTGGTGAGCGTCAGCTTGCCGTCGACGATGGCCACGCCTTCGCTGCTTGCCGGGTCGTCGAGGTGTTGCGACCAATACGCTTTTCCACTCCCCGGGAGCGTCGTCGCGCGCTTGCGCGCCACTTCACTTGGTTCATTGACGGTTCTAAGTGAAGGTTTGGGTGCAGCAGCTACCCCCGGGGGGGTGCAGTAGCTATCCCCATCGGGTGCAGCAGTTGTCCCCTGGGGGGTGCGGCTCGTGCTTCCCCGGGCTGAACCATCTCCGCCCCTCATGCCGCGGCACGGCGCACCGACCAAACGGATCTTATTGGTGAGCTGAACGCCGTCTTGAAAACGGGCCTCGATCTCGATCAGCCCCGCGTCTTCGAGCGCCCGCAGATTGTCACGCACGGTGCGCTCGCAGCAGTCCATGTCCGACGACAGCCGCGATTTGCTCGGCCACGCCTCGTTGTGGTCGTTGGCATAGTTGGCAATCGTGATCAGCATGAATTTTGTAACGGGCGACTTGCAGGACTGCTCATAGGCCCAGGTGATGGCTTGCACGCTCATGGCGCAGCCTCGTCGGCGAGCAAGAACAGGTCTGCTAGCTGCACGATCATCATCTTGTCGGTTACGGTCGGGATGCGCTCGTGAAAGCCGATCTCGGCCAGCCGCTTGGTGGACGCCTGCATCAGCATTCTCGAAAGCGGGTGCGCGGCAAGGCAGGCGGCAATCATGCGGGTGTTTTCAGTGTCGGTTGCACCAGCAAGCAAACTCGTCAGGTCGATCGGACGACGGTCAACGTCGGAACGCGAAAGCTCCACCCCTTCACGGGTGGCGCCCGCAATCATCCGACCGATGGCGAAAGCGCCCTCATTCAGTGAGTTATTGCCATGTCCGGTCGTGGAGCGAAGATCAGCTAGCTCTTTCTCGACGGCCGCTTCCGCATTTTTTCGGACCACCGCAGTTCGTCGCTGCGCATCGGTCGCGCCCTCAGCTGCCACCGGCAGGTTCGGACGCGATACATAACGGATACGGGAGACCAGACGACGGCCAATCACTGCGTTGACGTGGCGGAAATCCGCCGCGTCATGATCGTGCGCGAATGCGCTTGGCGATGCGCCTCGCTGGTTGAAAATGATAGCCTTTTCTGGCATTAGATAAGCATCCTCGATTTCGGCGTTGAGGGGTGAGATTGGAGCGGCTGCACGCTGGTCACGTGCGGCCGTTCGCCGTTTCAGGCGGCACGCTGGTTCGGTCCGGTGTCGGAAGTGCTCTTGCGCACTCGATCGGAGATGAAGGCTTCCACATCCGCGTCACGATAGAAGACGCGCTTCCCGATCTTCACGAACCTCGGTCCGCCGCCACTGACGCGCGCCTTGCGCAGCCACGAAGTGGACATGCCAAGGCGCTGCGCGATTTGGTCTTCAGATAGGAGTTGATCGGTCTTCATCGTGCCCTCCGGCGTCTGCGTTCGCCCGATATGGACGAGTTGGCCGGAGGTTAGCTGCTGATGCCGGGGCGTCCGCTGAACCTTACCTGGAATTCAAAACACGCCTAAAATACTGGTTCTCGTGCCTCAGTCTTCGCTTTCGACCGTGCGAATCATTGTCCAGGCTTCTGCAATCTCGTTCTTAGTGAAACGCTTGCCATAGCGCCTGTGTGCGTCTTCCTGCACCTTGGCTATGACCCTGTCGCGATAGCCGCGTGGGAACGCGGGGACGCTAAACGTCGGAGGTGCAGGCATCGGGTCGGCCGGGATTTCCAGTTCCTCGTCTTTGTCGCCTATCTCAAGACGCATTCGCCCCAGCTTCTCAAGAAATGCTTGTCGCTCCCCCCGAGCGTGGCCAAGTGCAATTTGAGCCCCCGCAAGTCCAATAATCTGGCCGATTTCTACCGCTTCTTCCTCGTCATCCTTTGGGCCCGCTAGCGGTCGGAGGTGTGCTGGGATGGCTCTAATTTCGCGATAGAACTTGAGCAGCTGGGAGTGATTTTCGCCGGCCGGGTGCGTTTTCCAGAACGCACGCAGTTTTTTGCGAAGTAGCCACCAATCAGAACGGCATGCCAGCGCTGACACTCCCCACCTAGCCGTAGAGACTCCTCCAATGTTGGCGGCGTCTTATTTCTTCGACCTGCACCTTCTCGACGGCCGCCGCTGCTCATCTGCGCCTCTCCAAAGGCAGACTGATCCGTTGTCATATCCATTGCCTGCTGAATACGTGCTCCCACCTTCTCCGCGGCGTCCCTCAGCGGATCATCCGAGAGGTGGGCATAGCGCTGGGTCGTCTGTTGGCTTTTATGTCCGAGCAGGCCGCCGATGAGCGTGAGCGACACGTTGCTGGCCACCGCAACCGATGCCGTCGTATGCCGCAGATCGTGGATATGAACATCCTCGAGACCGGCGAGTCGGCGGATCATTGTCCATGGCCGCTTGATGTCTGTGCGATGAGCCCCTGGAAGATCACCTGGAACCACATAGGGGTTGCCCTCGACGCGCGGCAAAGAAGCTAGAACTGCTCTGGCGGGAGCATTGAGGGTGAGGATTTTCGCCCCGGTCTTGGAGTTGGGGAGCCGAAGCACGCCAGCGTCGAGATCCAGATACTCCCATTTCAAAGTCAAAATTTCTCCTAGACGCGCGCCGGTCAGGACGAAAAGCCTGATAGCAGCCGCGGCGAATGGATCGATCCGAGTCCGCCGGTTCTCGGGGCGCTTCGGAAGATGCTTGGCGGTCGGCTTCGTTTCGTCGATATCCCAGGCAACGCCGACTGTTTCTGCTTCGCGTAGTGCGGCCCCCAGCGCACCAAGCTCTCGCTCCGACAGATACCGCTTTCGCGGTCCTTCCTTGAACTTCTCGATCCCGGTGCATGGATTGTGCCGATCCGACCGATAGCCACCACGGATTGCCCAACTGAATAGTGTCGAAAGAACCGCCATCGCGCGATTGCCTTGAGTCGGCGTCGCCTTGAGGCCCAGATGCCAACGCTCGACTTCGCCGTGCGTCACGTCTCGGACAAGCCTCTTTCCCAACACCGGGATGATGGCCTTGGCAAGCAACCGCTCGTATTCGACCCGGGTTGATCGTTTGCGCTTTCCCTTGACGAGGACCTCCAGAAAGTCGGCTGATAACTCCGCGATCGTGGGGGCGCTCTTGTCGACGTGTTTGCGCCTGCGCTTCTCTGCCGCAACGTCGATGCCGTCCGCGATTTCACCGAGCACTTGCTTGGCTTTCCGCCGGGCCTCATCGGCAGTGATGTTGCCGTGGGTGCCAAGAGTAACGCGCTGAGAGCGGCCAGCCCTGCCACCAATCCGATATTGCACGAGGTAAACCTTGCGTGCGGCGGGCGTCGCCTTGACGCCAAATCCGCGTAACTCCGTGTCCCAAAGGAACGAAGGCTTGCCCCGAGTAGCATTCAGAGCATCGACGCTAGACTTCGAGATCTTCCCTCTGGGCATGCGCCGGTCTCCCTCGGTGCTTGCTAGCGTGCTTGCTGAAGCGAAAATAGCAAGCACCGAACAGGTAAACAAGGGCACGCACAGGAATGCGGAGGATATTATCCCGCTAACCAAACGCTCCGAAATTGGACACATCGGACCTTACGGGAGCGTAGGTAATCTATCGAGCGTCTGTTTTGTAAACCGTTGGTCGGGGGTTCAATTCCCTCAGCCGGCACCAAAAAATCAGCTAAAACAGCATTTTAAGCTTCTCGCGATCCCTGGCAAGCAGTCGCCCGTCATGCACCCGGCAGGCGGGTCGGCGATGGGGAAGTGGCAAGCCCCACGATCGATCGGCGGGGGGCTCGGCGCGCCACCCAAAACCTGCCAATCCGAATGGAAGCGGTCAAGGCCAGTTCCAGAAATTTGATTGGGCTCTCGCACCGATGTACGGCCTGAGCTACCTACGGCATTCTCTTCTTCATTTTTGCTTCGCCGTCGCTTGCTGCGGCCCGCGTCAAGAGTACCGTGAGGACCAGGTGAAGAGCGACCGCCGGCCACAGCATGACGCCGCTCAAACCACCTACAAAGCCGAGGTAGGCGAGATACAGCGTGACCAGCCCGCTGTAGACCGACATGCCGAATATCGGCGGGCCAGGCCAGCAGGCGAGGCCGAGCCCGATCAGGGCGATGCCAGCAACGCGCGCGACTGGTATGGCGATGCCTGTCAGTTCCACGCCGAGCAGCAACTGGCCGACCAGCGACGGAACAATCACCAGTGCCAATCCGGTAACGGCCTCCGCGACAGCTGCGAACATCAGCACTTTTTTCATCGCCTTCACGAGACCTCGCGGTGCGATCGTTGAAGTCAGGCTAAGTCCGCCAAAGCGCTGTGTTGTCGATCACTTCGCTGGCTCGAGTTTGAAGGTCAGCTTGTCGATCTTGCCGGTGAACTTGAACGGAGAATCGTAGCGATATTCAACCAGCGCGACGCCGGTGCGCGTATCCTGACCGATGTCGAAGGTTTCGTCCTCTGCGAACGTGACCGGGGTGCTGTGCTCCATGGAATTCCTGGCCACTTCCTTTCCGTCGACGGAAAGCACGCCCGTACCTCCCTTGCCCAAACCTGGACCTTCGGACTTGAAGTCGAAGACGATGGTGTGCTTGCCGGCTTTCAGTTCGGGTCCCTCCCACGTCGTGCGCTTGAGGTCGAGCAGGTTGTAGAGGAATACCACCTTGCCCCGACCAATGCCGAATTCGCCTTTGCTCAAGAACAGGCCATAGCCACCGAAGCGCCCGCCCTCGGTGACGATCATGCCTTCTGCGCCACCCTCGGGGATCTCGACCTCGGCCGTGATGGTGTAGGACTTGTTCAGGATATTCGGCGCGGTGCTGCCCGGCACGTTGGCCAACTCGCCCGAGTAGGTGAATTCCGTTCGTCCCGCCGTCAGGCTCGGCTTGGGTGCGTTCCAACGCGTGAGCGTCGAGTTATCGAGCGGCAGCACGTTGTACTTCGCCGCCTCGAGATAGAAGATGCCCTGCAACTGCTTGAGTTTGTCCGGCATCTTGGCCGCCAGGTCGTTGTTCTGCGTGGGGTCCTCCATGACGTTGTAGAGTTCCCACTTGTAGCCGGTGATCACATCCGGCGGCGCTTTGGTGCTCAGCTCCCACGGCACAGTTGCCGGGGTCGTGGCCGCCACCCACCCGTCGTGATAGATGGCGCGATTGCCGAGCATCTCGAAGTATTGCGTGGTGTGCGTGGTGGGCGCGTTGGCGTTCGCCTTGTTCCAGGTGTAGGCCATGCTCACGCCTTCGACGGGAAGCTGCTTGATGCCGTTGATCGTATCGGGTGCCGGGATGCCGGTAGCTTCGAGGATAGTCGGCACGATGTCGATGACGTGGTGAAATTGGCGGCGGATGCCGCCCACGTCGTTGATGTGGCCGGGCCACGACATGGCCATGCCCTGCGCCGTCCCGCCGAAATGCGACGGCACCTGCTTCATCCACTTGAACGGCGTGTCGAACGCCCACGCCCAGGCTGCCGAAAAGTGCGGGAAAGTCCGCTCGGAGCCCCAGAACTCATACCAGAGGAACTGGTCCTTGACCGGCACGGGAATGCCATTGAAGGTCGTGAACTCGTTCGGCGTGCCGTTGACCATGCCTTCGCCGCTGGCGCCGTTGTCGCCGCTGATGTAGATGATCAGCGTGTTGTCGAGTTGACCGAGGTCTTCGACGGCCTGGATGACGCGGCCGATCTCATGGTCGGTGTAGGCTTGATACGCCCCGTAAACATCCGCTTGCTTGATGAAGAGCTTCTTCTCGTCCCAGCTGAGCGAGTCCCAACGGGGCAGCTTTGCGCCGCCATAAATCTCCTGTCCGTCCGGCCACGGGGTCAGCTGCGCGTTCGCCGGCATGATGCCCAGACGCTTCTGGTTGGCGAAAATGGTTTCGCGCAGTTTTTCCCAGCCATCGTCGAACAGATGCATCGCGCTGATCTTATCGATCCATTCCTTGGTCGGATGATGCGGCGCGTGCGTGCCGCCGGGTACGTAATAGACGAACCACGGCTTGGCGGGCGCGAGCTCCTTCAACTGCTTCATGTGCTGGATCGCCTCGTCGGCCATGGCCGTGGTCAGGTTCCAGCCAGGATTGCCCTGGAAGGGGAAGATCGGTGTGGTGTTGCGGAACAGGTTTGGCTGCCACTGGCTCGCGTCGCCGCCGACGAAGCCGTAGAAGTACTCGAAGCCCATGCCGGTCGGCCACTGATTGAAGGGTCCAGCCTGGCTGTTCGCGAAGAACGGCGTGTTGTGGTCCTTGCCGAACCACGAGGTCGCATACCCGTTGTCTTTGAGGATGGTGCCGACTGTGCCCTTCTCGATGGGGATGATCGAGTCGTAACCCGGAAACCCGGTTGCTATTTCGCCGACCACCCCAAAGCCCACCGAATGATGGTTGCGTCCGGTGATGATTGCCGCCCGCGTCGGCGAGCAGAGCGACGTGGAGTGGAAGTTGGTGTAGCGCAGGCCAGCTGCGGCGATACGGTCGAGTGCCGGTGTCGGGATCACCCCACCGAACGTGCCCGGCGCCCCGAAACCGTCATCGTCCGTCATAATGAGCAACACGTTGGGTGCGCCCTTCGGCGGCACGACGCGTGGCGCCCACCACGGCGCTCGACTCCGATGCTTTCTCTTTGATTACTCCGCCAAATTTCGGGTCGGGCGGCGGAAGTTGTTTTCCGTCGATCGTGGTGGTGGCTCCGGGCGCGCCCGGCGTGCCGGTGATCTGCTGTGCCAGCCCAGGATGAGCCCAAGCAATCTGGATGAAAACGATAGCTGCGAAAATTGAATGAATACGCTTCATGACAGTCGGCTCCACCCAAAACTCAAATAACGGGCAGGACAAGAAAGGGCCGCCCGCAGATCCAGTGAAAATGTTGTTTCTCAAGCTGCGCCGCTGGGAACGCGTCAGTCAACGGCGAAACAAAGCTTTCTGTCGTGGCGCAACATTCAGTTGGATCGACTTCCGCTCGCCCCTTAAGACGCCACGCTTTCACCATCAATTTGAACAGCCTGCATCTCTAGCCGCACGTGGCGATCACACTGCGCATTCGTATGGCGGCGCGCATTTCATAGCAAATCGGTGCCGGACCGTTCGCGCCTTCGCGTGCGTTCAAGATCGGCGAATGGCCGGCGGCAAGGCAGGATCGGGGCCCCGTTTCCTAAGATTACCCCCGCGAGGCCAATTTGGGTCTTGAATATGCGAGACCGCCATCCATTTACCATCTCACTGGATGGTTTGGAGGGTTTCATGACCGGCACGGTCCACGAGCTCCGAGCGAAGAACCCAAACTCGGAAAAGATCACGATCAATCTCGGTTTCGTTGACCTCGGTCACATCGATCTTCTCGTAGCGGAGAAGTTCTATGCCAACCGGACCGACTTCATCCGTACTGCAATCCGCAACCAGCTCGAGCGCCACGCCGAGTCGACGCGCCAGTCGGTCGCCCGCAAATCCTTGGTGCTGGGGTTGCGCCATTTCACGCGGGCTGAACTGGAGGGTGTGCGTGCGGCCGGAGAGATGCTCGAGATCCGCGTACTCGGACTCGCCAGCATTGCCGAGGATGTCAGCCCAGAGCTGGCGCGAGCGACCATAAGCTCGATCGAGGTGCTCGGTGCCTTGCATGCGAGCGCAGCGGTAAAAGCCGCGGTCGCCGACCGCAGCGGCTGACGACCGATCCCTAAAACATGCTCTTGCTTCACTCAAACGGCGCTTCGACCGGCAGCGATGCCGCGTCCTCTTCACCAAGGAACCAGACAAATGAAAACATTACTGCATCGAGACATGATCGAGGCCGCGCGCTTGACACAAGCGGGCCAGCTTGCGGAGGCGACCGCGCTCATTCAGCGTCTATTGGGCGGCGGCCTTGCAAGTGACACTGCCGCCGACCACCCCGCCGGCGCGAGGCAAGTCCCTCCGATCGAGCTTACGGCCGAGAATATCACGCGCAGGTCTCGGGAGCGGACCCGGTCAACGGAATCGAACACCGATGGGAGGAATCGCGCGGGGCGCCAGTCGTCACGGCCTTCGCTGCGAAGCACCGTCGGTCACCTCGAACGCCTGCGCACCATGCTCCGGCAGGGCGAAGGTCTGGCAACCCATTCGTTCGGCCCGGCGCCACCGTTGCCGGATGGCGCCCGCTTTGTGTCTGCCAAATTCTCCGGACCGGCCGGTGGCCGGGACTACAAGCTATACATTCCGAGCGGCTACCGGAACGAGCCGGTACCCCTGATCGTGATGCTGCACGGATGCACACAATCCGCCGACGATTTCGCAACGGGCACGGGTATGAATGCACTGGCCGAGAAGCATGGATTTCTCGTCCTTTATCCAGTGCAAGCCCAATCCGCCAATAGCTCGCGTTGCTGGAACTGGTTTAAGCCAACCGATCAACGTCGTGACGCCGGAGAGCCGTCGCTGATCGCGGGCATGACCAAGAAAGTTGCGCGCGAGATGGCCGTCGATGCCCGTCGCATCTACGTCGCGGGACTTTCGGCGGGCGGCGCCGCAGCCGCAATCATGGCCACGGCTTATCCTGACCTGTTTGCTGCCGTCGGCGTCCATTCCGGGCTGCCGTTCGGGGCCGCGAGCGACCTGCCATCCGCGTTGTCTGCCATGAGACAGGGTAGCGTGGCTCTGCATAAGCCGACCGCAACTCAGAGAATTCCGGCCATCGTCTTTCACGGAGATCAGGACAAGATCGTGCATCCCCACAATGGCGTACAAATAATAAAACAGTTCCAGCCGGCAGAGCGCGGTGAGTTGCGCGCCATGACCGTGAAGGGGCACGCGGACGGCGGGCTCTCATATAGCCGAACCTGCCACTTGGATTCCGAGGAAAGGGCATTGCTCGAGAAGTGGACCATTCACGGTAGTGGCCACGCTTGGTCGGGCGGGAATGTGGCCGGGACCTATACGGATCCACGCGGACCGGACGCCTCAAGAGAAATGGTTCGCTTTTTTCTGCAGCACTCTCATCCGCTCCCCGCTGAATAAAGCGTCATCGAGGGCAGCTTGTGCGTACGTCCTATCTTCGGGCCCGATGCTGCGTGAACTATGAGGCAACGGGCTCGCAGTCCGAGCTAAACTGACGAATGTAACCTAAACCTCAGGCGATCTTAGCGCATGCAGGCCCAACCCCTTCGAAGTCGGTCGGCGCATGCGCTATTTTACTCTGCGGGCGGCCCTGGCCATTTATCGATATTCCGGCGCCGATGAGGCATCAGTGACAATCGGCGTATTCATTCCCCGCAACTAAAGCTGGCCAAGGCAAGCATCAGCTGCCATTGCCATCGCATGCATATTTAATCCGCTTAGAGCTGGAAACTTCATCGTTGCCGGACGGTCCCTCGCTGGTTGTTTCGCTAGCGGAACCAAATCATGCGCGCCTAGTTGATGCCCGCATCCGATCAAGGGCTCTACAACAGTAGCAGCTCGCTTTGTGGCTCGCACTCGTCCCTTCCAGCTTTCAGTAAGTTGTCGGTTTTGGATGCTACACGGCAATTCAATGCCGACGTACGGAGGTTACCGCATGATCTCGAATTGGTCCCGTCGCATAGCCGCTGCAATAAAGCATACGAAGACGCCGTCGTCCGCCGAGGGACCCACTTTCTTCTCGAAATCAGGCACACCGAAGCCGCGGTCGTTCGGATCGCTTGCATCTTACCGGTTCATCGAACGTCATAAGTTGCTCGCTCGGACCATCGGCATCAACAATCCATTTTTCCGGACGATCGAGCGGCGGGAGGGTCAGTCGGGGCTTGTAATTGATGGCCAGAGCCAACTTAACTTCGCTTTCTGTGACTACCTGGGTCTCAGCACCCATCCGCAAGTGGTGCAATCATCGCTGGCTGCAATCGAAGAATTCGGCACTTGCCTCTCCGCGAGTCGAATGGTCGGGGGCCAGTTTCCTCTGCACCGTCAGCTCGAAGCCGAACTGGCGGAATTCTGTGGAACCGAAGCCGCGCTGCTCTTTGTCAGCGGACATGCCGCGAATGTGTCGACCATTGGCACCTTGATGGGCGAGAAAGATCTCGTGATCTGCGACGAGTTCGTTCACAACAGTGCCGTGGTCGGCGTCCGCTTGTCGGGCGCGACCTACCGCACCTTCCCGCACAATAATTACGAGGCGCTGGATGCCCTGCTAGCAGAACTCAGGCCTCGATATGAGAATGTGCTGATCGTCGTTGAAGGCGTCTATTCCACGGAAGGCGACCTCGCGGATCTACCGCGCGTCGTGGCAATCAAGGAGCGCCACGCCGCCTGGTTGATGGTAGATGATGCCCACGGAGCGGGAGTTCTCGGTGCAACAGGGCGGGGATGTGCCGAACACTGGGGCGTCGAGCCGCAAAAGATCGACATCCTCATGGGGACGTTGAGCAAAACGCTGGCGTCATGCGGCGGCTATATAGCCGGCTCGACGACAATGATCGAGATTCTTAAATATACCGCACCCGGATTCGTCTATTCGGTCGGCTTGTTGCCGTCGAACACGGCCGCCGCACTTGCTGCGCTGCGTGTCATCAAAGCCGAACCCGATCGAATTCAACGATTGCGTCGCAATTGCATGCTGTTTCTGGACGAGTCGCGCGGCGCCGGCCTCAATACGGGAAACAGCCGTGGCTATGGCATGATCCCGATTTTCGTCGGGTCGGTGTCGCGGACGGGGCGCGTAGTCCATCGGCTATCGGAACGCGGGTACAATATCTCATTCATTATCTATCCGGGCGTCCCGATCAATTCCGGGCGACTTCGCTTTTTCATCACCTCGGAGCATACTGCCGATGAAATCGTCGGCACGGTACAAGCGGTCAAAGAAGAGCTCGGCAAGTTCTGGTGATTGACGTCGGAAAGCGCCGAGCGGACGCGATGCGAAACCCATCCTGCAGGCCGTATCGCATGGCGGAGCAGATGAAAGCTTTGCAATGATCTTTTCGCTGGCTCTCCGCAATCTCCTTCACGACCGAACGCGGTGGATTGCGACTCTTTCAGGCCTTTGCCTTTCTGTCACGCTTATCGGCGTGCAGCTCGGCCTCTATTTCGGCTCCTGCCGTCTCATCACGTCGATGATCGATCACGCGGGTGGCCAGATCTGGCTGATGCCGCAGGGCACTGAAAGCTTCGAGGACGGCAACCTGATCATCGATGAATTCAATCCGGCTCCGCGCCCTGGCAACTCCAGGCGTTGTGTCAGCAGTCCCGCTCGTCGTCGCATTCGCGGACTGGCACAAGCCGGACGATGCCCTGACGCACGTGGTCGTGGTCGGCGCCGATCCAAGCGCCGGTGGTCTCGCCCCTTGGGGCATCGTCGACGGCGAGGGTGATGCAATAAGCCGTAGGAGTGCCGTCGCAGTTGAACGCAGCTATTCCGACGAGCTCGGCGTCGGCCTCCTCGGTGATCGCGCAACGATCGAAGGTCTCAGCGCGCACGTCTCAGCTGTAACCAACGGGATCAGATCATTCACCCAGTCGCCATACGTTTTCACATCGGCGATGAATGCACGTAAATTTCTCGAAGCTGACAAAAACAAGTCGAGTTTCGTGTTGGTCAGCATCGAGGCCGGTTCCGATCCGGAAGACGTGAAAAAGCGTCTTGCCGGACGGCTTGGAGATATAGAGGTGCTGACTGCCGCGGAGTTCCGGGAACGCAGCCTCGACCGCTGGCTTGTTGGAACAGGCGCCGGCGCAGCGCTGGTTTGGGGTCTCGTTCTCGGCATCGTCATCGGTACGGTCATCGTCGCGCAGACCATCTATTCGAGCACCAACGAGCACCTCGTGACGTATGCCACACTGCGAGCCTTCGGTTCGTCGACCGGCTATCTGCGCAAGATAGTTATGGCGCAGGCTCTGCTGACCTCCCTTGCCGGTTTCGGCATCGGCAGCATCTGCGTCGGCATTGTCGCATGGTCCAGCAGCGGGTCTCCACTGCCGCTGGTCGTTACGCCACTCGCTTTCGCTGAGCTGTTCGCAATCACGCTGGCAATCGGAATGATCGCAGCCATCGGAGCGCTGGTGAAAGTGACTAACACCGATCCCGCCTTGGTATTCGCCAGGTAGATCGGCACAGGAGAAACGCGTCGTGCCGAATGTCCTCATAACCGGATGCTCTTCGGGAATTGGCCAAGCGACCGTCTTGGAGCTCGCGTCCCGGGGCTGGTTTGTGTTTGCCTCGATGCGCAACCCAGCTAAAAGCACGGCTCTCGAGAAAGCGCTTGAAGAAGCCGGCTTGCGCGCGCAGGTGAGAGTCATTCAAATAGACGTAACGGACCCGGCATCGATCCACGCCGGGGTCGATAAAATTCGCGCGCTAACCGGCGATGATCTCAGCGCCGTCGTCCACAATGCAGGTATCGCCGTTGGCGGCGCGTTCGAAGATCTCGCCGACCGCGACGTGCGTGCCGTCATGGAAACCAATTTCTTCGGCGTGCTGGAGCTGACCCGAGATTTGCTTCCGGTCTTTCGCTTGCGCCAGCGCGGACGCGTTGTCCTCATATCCAGCGACTGCGCATTTGCGGGTGGGCCGGGAAATGCAATCTACTGCGCATCGAAATGGGCGCTGGAAGGATGGGCCGAAAGCATCAGTTACGAGCTGGCATTTTTCGGCATCGAAGTCGTCCTCGTGGAACCGGGGCCTTGCCGAACGCAAATCTGGGAGAACTCTCCCAGGAGGGCGCCGTCGACGAGCGCTTATGTGCCGTGGTTACAGCGTCTCTACCGTGCTGCCGACGAACATGTCGCCCGCAGCGCGCGCGATCCCAAGGAAGTCGCACATGTGGTGCTGCGGGCCCTGGAATCAGGAAGGCCGTCGTTTCGCTATCCGGTCGGTCCGCTATCCCGCATCGGGCACTTCGCAAAAGGTAAGGTGCCGAGCAATCTTCTGCGGCAGGGCGTGACGCGTTACCTCGGGCTCCACCGCATTCATCACTGAGCAACCGAGTTCGCGAACGAGGCCGAGGCTGAAGTCGGCTCTGCCTGACAGTCTCGCGATCTGGGTCCTACGACGCTGTCGACGAGGCGCGCGATGGAACGGTAGTGAATGCCGCCATGCACGGAGAGGCCAATCTCGCAGGTGCGGCTCGTTGAATATCCGGCCGTGCAACCGGCTACGGCCGGCTTCAAGGTTCGCAGGGCGTGCGCATTCATTTCCGGACGAACGAAGCCTTTGTCGCCCGCAAAGCCGCAGCAGCCGACATCTGGCGGGACTACGACGGTTTCGGCGCATGCTTGCGCGACCGCCAAGAGTTTTGAATCGAGCCCCATGCGTCGTGTCGAGCACGTGGGATGCAGCGCCACCGGCTCCGTGCAACGCCGTGCGATTTCGACGTTGGGCAGAACGAGATCGTGCAGGAACTCGGCGATATCCAGCAACGCAATCCGGCCAGCTGCTGCTTGCTTCAGCCGCTGAGAGCATGGGCTCGTATCGATCAGCACAGGCCAGCGACCGTCCTCGCTTGCAGACATGAGCGCGGCGACCGCTTCCTCGGCTTTGCGGCCGGCCTCGTCTGCGAGGCCCCTGGAGTTCGAATGGCTGTCCGCAGCAGAGACTTGCGTGGTGCCTAGGTGTGATGACCGCGAGACCGGCCTTCTCGATCAGCCGGAACAGGGTGGCGGCCAGATCCTCGCCGTCGGCATCGTCGCGGGCCGGGCCAAACATGCGATTGGCGCAACTCGCGAAGTAGACAACGGCCTGTTGTCCCGGCGCGGGTGGGGTCTCGTGGCGCGTTACAGTGGCGCCGGCCTTCGGCGTTGCGCAATGCGAGATGACCGGCATGCGGGCAGTCACTTTGCGCAGCATAGCACCGGCGGCATCGAGCCCATAACCGGCCGTAGCGGCGTCGAAGGCCGAGGCCGCGCTCAGCCCGAACCGCATCGCATTTGTCGCTGCCTTGAAATGGTGCCCGGCCACGGAGGCGACCTTGGCACCGAGCGCGCCTTGATTACGTCCGCGGATGGCCTTCGATAGGTGTCCGGTATTAATGCCGACGGGACACGCACCTTCGCACAATCCGCACGCGGCGCAGGTATCGACGCTGACATCGAAAAACGCCGCCCGGAATGACGCCAGATTAGGCGACTGCTCGCCAGCAAGCCGTGCCACTTCGCGCGCCCCGACGATCCGCTGGCGAGGCGTGACGGTGAAACCGCGAGTCGGGCACATGGGCTCGCAAAAGCCGCACTCGATGCAGCGATCGACCAGCGGGTCCGTCGCGGGCATCGGCTTGAAGTTTTTCAAATGTATATGCGGATCATCGTTCAAGATCACGCCGGGATTGAGCAGGTTTTGGGGGTCGAACAGCTGCTTGATGCGCCGCATCAGCCCCGTCGCTTGCCTCCCCCATTCCATCTCGACGAACGGCGCCATGTTGCGCCCGGTGCCGTGCTCGGCCTTGAGCGAACCATCGTAGCGGCCGACGATGATGCGTGCGACCTCGTCCATCAGATCCGAGTAGCGCTGAATGGCTTCCGCGTCGGCAAAACCCTGTGCGAATACGAAATGCAGATTGCCGTCCAGCGCGTGTCCGAAAATGATTGCTTCCGGATATCCGTATTTCACCAGAGCCGCCTGCAGGTCCGCCGTTGCCGCGGCCAGGTGCTCGATCGGTACCGCCACGTCCTCGATGATAACGGTCGTGCCGACCGGCCGCACCGCGCCCACTGCGGGGAACAAGCCTTTGCGGATCTTCCAGTACTTGTCGATCAGATAGGGATCGGTCGAGAATTCGATCGGGCGTGCGGGAGGCGTCTCGGCCAAAGCCTGTGTTACGATGCCCACCTTGGCCGCCACGTCCGCGTCGTCCCCGCCCTGGATCTCGACGAGCAGCGCGGTCGCATCCGATCCGAGCGAAGCCAGAAACTCGGGCATGCCCGGCTTGCCGGTGACGGATGCGAGCCCAGCGCGATCCACCAATTCCACTGCGGCAACCGGCTCGGGCTTTAAGCGCGTCACCGCGCGGCAAGCCTCGACAAGGGTTTCGAAGAACAGCAGCGCACAGGCCTTATGTCGATGATCGGGCACTGTGCGATAGGTGATCTCGGAGATGAACCCGAGCGTCCCTTCGGAGCCGATCATCAGGTGCTGAAGGATCTCGAAGCCGTCGTCGAAATCGGTCAGCGCATTCAGCGAATAGCCGGTGGTATTTTTAATCGCGAACTTGCGGCGGATGCGTGCCGTCAGCCCGGCATCAGCTCGCACCTCGCGCGCCAGCGCCAGTAGCCCGTCGAGCAGAGTACGATGCGAGGTGGCGAAAGCCTCGCGGCTCTCGACACTGCCGGTGTCGAGCGCACTGCCGTCGGCCAACAGAAGACGCATCGAGTCTAGCGTTTTATAGGAGTTCTGCGCTGTGCCGCAGCACATGCCCGACGAATTGTTGGCGGCGATCCCCCCAATCATCGCCGCGCCGATGGAAGCGGGGTCGGGCCCGATTTTGCGGCCGTGCGGCGCTAGCCGCCGGTTGGCTTCTGCCCCGATCACGCCTGGCTGCAGGGCGATCAAGGAGCCGTCCTGGGAGATACGCGAGCCGTTCCACCCGTCGCCGAGCACGATCAACACGCTATCGGTGATAGCCTGCCCGGACAGCGACGTGCCGGCCGCCCGGTAGGTCATCGGCGCACCAACTGACCGGCAAGCAGCCATCACGCCCAGCACCTCGGCCTCGCTTTCAACCGTGGCGACGATCTGAGGCACGAGGCGGTAGAAACTCGCGTCGGTGCCGTAGGAGAGAGTTCTCAGCCGGTCGGTAGCGATGCGCGATTTCGGCAATACGGCTTCGAGAGCGCGTGCCAGCGCGCTGTAGTCGATGCGGCTCATGACGGTGCACTCTCCTCGACGCCAGCTGAAGGCGAGGATCATAGCAGATCTGTTCGGGGTGACGGGGCCGGAAGGGGACGCAGCGTCCCCTTCCGGATATTGGCAGCTTACTTGACGACAAGGTGCGTGAACGGCGGGACGTAGGCCTGCGCAGTAGACCAGCAAGCCGACGAGCACCGCCAAGCGCGAGGCTGTGGAAGAACACGAAGCGCAGGATCGATGCCCTCGTGCCCGTACCACTTGGTGGCGGTAGAGGCGACGACGATCGATTGCGCGTCGATCATCTTGCCCATGACGCCGCCCGACGTGTTGGCCGCCGCCATCAGCACCGGGTTGAGGCCGAGTTGTTCGGCGCTGATCTTCTGCAGCCCGCCGAACAGCACGTTGGAGGACGTGTCGGAGCCGGTCAGCGCCACGCCAAGCCAGCCGAGCATTGTGCCGAAGAAGGGATAGAAGCCGCCGGTCTGGGCGAAGGCCAGGCCAAGGGTCGCGTCAGTGCCGGAGTACTTGGTGACGAAGCCCAGGGCCAGCATGCAGGCGATGGTCAGCAGCGAGTAGCGGACGAGATGTAGCGTGCGGCCGTACATCTTGACGAGGCCGAGCGGGCTATAGCCAAGCAGCAGGCCGGAGATGATCGCCGAGAAGAAGATGCCCGTGCCGGTGGCCGAGAGCAGGTTGAGCGTGTAAACCGCGGCTTCCGGCGAGGGCTTGGCGACCACCGGCGGCACCTTCAGCACCAGATTGTGCAGGCCCTCGACCGGGCAACTTGGCGATCCAGATGCCGTCGAGCCACGTCTTCACCTGCGGCGTGCCCCATGGGAACACAAAGACGGATAGGATGAGCCAGGGCATCCAGGCGCGAGCGACTGCGGCGTTCGAAGTCATCGTCAACCTGATGCTCGTGCGCGGTCTTCCGGCAGCGCCGCGCCGTACCGGGCTGGCATTTCGCTTCATCGGCGCAGCTCGGGTGCCAGACGCGCAGGAACAGGGCGAGGCAGATCATCGAAACGATTGCGGCGACGACGTCGACCAGCCATGGCCCGTGGTAGTTGGAGACAAGATACTGCGGCACGGCGAACGAGACGCCGGCGACCAGGATTGCCGGCCAGACTTCCAGCATCTTGCGGAAGCCGACGAAGGCCCAGATCAGCCAGAACGGGACGATCAACGAGAAGAACGGCAGCTGCCGCCCGATCATGCCGCGAGAGCGCATGCAGGTCGAGTCCGGTGACGGCGGCCAGCGCGATGACGGGCGTGCCGAGCGCGCCGTAGGCCACAGGCGCCGTGTTGGCGATCAGCGAGAGGCCGGACGCGGCGAGCGGCGAGAAGCCCAGACCGATCAGCATGGCGGCGGTGACGGCGACGGGCGTGCCAAAGCCGGCCGCGCCCTCGAAGAAGGCGCCGAAGGAGAAGGCGATGAACAGAAGCTGCAGGCGGCGGTCGTCGCTGATCGTGCTGATCGTCCGCTGCAGGACCTCGAACTCACCCTTTTCGTTGGTGAGCTGGTAGAGGAAGATGATGTTGAGGATGATCCAGCCGATCGGCAACAGCCCGAAGCCGGCGCCGTAGACGGCCGCCATGCCCGCCATCTTCGCCGGCATGCCGAAGCCGAGGATGGCCACCGCGAGTGCGGCGGCGAGCCCGAGCATGGCCGCCCAATGCGCCTTCATCTCGAAGATACCGATCGCCCCGAGCAGCACGACCACCGGAATCGCGGCGGCTGCCGTCGACAACCACGGGTTGCTGAATGGATCGTAGATCTGATTCCAGGTCATGGGTCCTCCCCTTGAAAACGAAGTCACGGGCCCGCACCCGATAGGGACGCGGACAGCAGTTGGGCGTCGTTCTGATAGACGCCGGCGCCAATTCGCCCCGCGAATGCGAGGACGACGGCGCTGCTTGCTCATGAGATCGCTTCAGGGACCGTAGGCCGTTGATCGGCCGCTCTGCCCACCCTGATGGCCCGCACGAGATCCAGCTTCGTTGCCGCACCCGCCTCGGACATCCGGCTCTTAGTCAGCGTCCAGGATTTTTGACCTTGTTTGTAGCCCAGACATTATCTTGGTATAATTATATGACCATGCTAGTCAATGGGAATTATGCTGCACTAATCGCGTCTGTGGACATCGAATCCAGCCACTTTTAGGATGTACCCTTACGGGGGCCTCATGATCCGACCTGCCAAGCTTGCGGATGCAATTGCCGACTACATCGAGAAAATGATCCTCGAGGGGGTGCTCAGGCCCGGCGAAAAGCTCGCAGCCGAACGGGAGCTCGCCGAGAAGCTCGACGTGTCGCGCCCGTCGCTCCGGGAAGCGCTCGACAAATTGCAGGTCAAAGGGCTGCTGGAAACCTCCAAGGCAGGCACTGTGGTGTCGCAATTCCTTTCGCCTCTGTCGCGACCGCTAGCCGAGCTGTTTGCCGACAAGCCGCGCGTCACCGCCGACTATTTTGAATACCGGCGCATCATCGAGGGCCAAGCCGCGCTGTTGGCCGCGACACGCGCTACCGATGTCGACCGCGCGGCGCTGAAGGAATGTCGGGAAAGGATCAGGCGCGCGCACGATCTCGACGATCCGACCGAGGAATGCAGCGCCGATGCCGATCTCCATCTCCTCGTCTATGAGGCGGCTCACAACGTGGTGCTGTTGCACGTCATGCGGGTTTTCAGTGAATTGCTGCGCAACGACGTGCTGTACAATCGCAACCAGCTCTACCGGCGCTTTGGTGTGCGCGATCAATTACTGAAGCAGCATCTGGCGATCGCTGACGCCATTCTGAGCGGCGACGGCAAGGCGGCGGAGAAAGCCGCTTCCGATCATATGAAGTACACCTTCGAGACGATTGAGGAGATTCGTCGCGACG
Organism: uncultured Alphaproteobacteria bacterium; assembly: GCA_963847435.1. Lineage (GTDB taxonomy): Bacteria > Pseudomonadota > Alphaproteobacteria > Rhizobiales > Hyphomicrobiaceae > CAWJZR01. The sequence continues at coordinate 22,009 of CAWJZR010000011.1, forward strand.
AGGCTCGCGTCGAAGTCTCGCTGCGCCGCGTCTCACGCTCAGACCTATTGGCGGGTGGCTGAGGAGTAAACTACGGGGCGCTTGCTGCACATCGTTGAGTTGCATCGCCGTGTGGAGCGCTGCCTCGGCTTCACGATTAATTAGACAACAAAACGGCGGGAGACCTGAAGTCTCCCGCCGCGAATTCGACTTGACCGGCGCATTCGCCGGCGACGCGCTCAGTTGACGTTGAGGTTCGTCGAAACGTTGGCGAACATGCTGCTGAGAGAGTTCTTCAGGGTACCCAGGCCCGCGATGATGCCCACGCCGACGATGGCGGCGATCAGGCCGTATTCGATGGCGGTGGCGCCGGACTCGTCGTTCACGAAGCGGGCGAAAATGGTCTGCATACTCGTACTCTCCAAAAAACCGAGCGACTGCTCATTCAACTCCGTCGAACCGCGCCAGAACTGCCATCCCGGCGTCGACAAAACGAATATGCACCGAGGGCTGTTAAAGCCCATTTAAAATGCGATCGCGCGCCACTTATTTGTCTACGCTATTTCTTTGCGCCAGATCAGTTTTGCATTCGGATTTTGATTACCATGATCAGTTCAGTAACCCTGAGAGCAACCAGGACGCGGGCGGCTCTTACACTCGTCCGCCCTTTATCAGGCCCGGCTGGATGAGTATGGTGCCCGGATGCAGGACAAATCGAAAGCACCACTCAGCGCATCCGAAATCCAGCGCTACAAGCGCCACCTCATCTTGAAGGAGGTCGGCGGCCAAGGCCAACAGGCGCTGAAAGCGGCGCGCGTGCTCATCGTGGGAGCCGGCGGCCTCGGCTCGCCTCTCATACTCTATCTGGCCGCCGCAGGCGTCGGCACGATCGGCATCGTCGACGACGACACCGTCAGCCTCGACAACTTGCAGCGGCAGGTCGCCCACGAGACCGGTTCGGTTGGGACCTTGAAGGTGGAGAGCGCCAGCGCGACGATCGCCCGGCTGAACCCGCACGTGAACGTCGAAATCCATGCCTTCCGGCTCGACGCCGGCAATGCCCTCGACCTCATCTCGGGCTACGACGTGGTGGCCGACGGCTCGGACAATTTCGCTACCCGCTATCTGGTCTCGGATGCCTGCTACCTCGCAAAGAAAACTCTCGTGTTCGCCGCCCAGGGGCCGTTCGACGGATACGTCACGACATTCAAGCCGCACTTGAAGGATGAAAGCGGGCAGCCGTACCCGAGCTACCGCTGCATTTTCCCTGAAGCGCCACCGCCCGGCACCGTCGCTAATTGCGCTGAAGTCGGCGTGCTCGGCGCCGTTGTCGGCGTGCTCGGCACCCTGCAGGCCACCGAGGTGCTGAAGGAAATCATGGGGATCGGCGAGACCTTGGCCGGACGACTGCTGATCTACGACGCGCGCGGTGCACGATTCGAGACGGTAAAAGTCGCTTGGGACCCCGAGAATCCACTCTCAGGCGCCAACCCGACCATTCGCGACCTCGAGCTGCATCGCGCGGCGAACGAAACTCCGGCTTGCGCGGCTCCGGGTTGAATGCTCGTCTAAGTCAACGGCGCAAGCCAGCCATGCATAACAGACGGTGCTGCATCGGCTGTTCGATCAATCCCATCCGGGACGATTCGCTGTAGAAAATGGCCGACATGAGCAGAAGGTGTCGCCGCTCGATAGGGCGCGACGGGGGCGCGGTCTAGCGGGCATCCTGCGCTGCGCCGATGAGAACGGAGAGACGACGATGACCCATGCAGTTCCCGAGTGGATCCGGTCAAAGGCCAAGAAAGCGGACTCGCTGCAGGCTTTTGCCAAGCTCGCGATATCCGAGCTCGCAGAGCTCGGCGGCGACGTCGCCCTAGTTTGCGGACCGATCTCCACGGGCGGTCTCGGCGACATCGAGCAGAACCTCGGCGTGTTCAATGCGTCGATCGCGTCCTTGCGGCGCAGTGACCCCGCGGTGTTCGACACGCTGCCTTTCGAGGCCGGCATCGTCGATCAGCGCATCTCCTGGGAGAAGAACCCGGCCAATGCCGGCAAGCCGTTCTCGACCGCGCTGATGGCGGAATTCTATGGGCCGCTGTTCCGCCACCCCAGCGTGACGCACGCTTACTTCATTCCGGGCTGGGAGGCCTCATTCGGGGCCACCATGCAGCGGGGCATGCTGATCGCTCTCAACCGCCGCATCGTCGACCTGCCTCTCGACTGGTCGCGAACGTTCCAGCTCGGCTGATTTCGGTTGCCATAGGGAACCTGTGGCGAGCGGTCAAACGACCGCTCGCCACACGCGTTTTCAGAACATCGCCGGATAGACCTTGTCCGGCGGGGCATGCCCGTCGAGATAGGTCTTGATGTTGATGATGACCTTCTCGCCCATATCGACACGGCCCTCGATGGTGGCCGAGCCCATGTGCGGCAGCGCCACGACCCGATCCGAAGCGACAAGCCGCGGATTGACCGCCGGCTCGTGCTCGAACACGTCGAGACCAGCGCCCGCGATGGAGCCCGACTCGACCAGGCGCGCCAGTTCGTTCTCGTCGATGACTTCGCCGCGCGCGGTGTTGACAATATAGGTCGACGGCTTCAGCAGCTTCAGGCGGCGCGCCGACAACAGGTGGTACGTCGCCGGCGTATGCGGGCAGTTCACTGACACGATGTCGACACGCGACAGCATCTGATCGAGGCTTTCCCAGTAGGTCGCCTCCAGTTCCTTCTCCACCACTTCGTTGACACGGCGGCGGTTGTGATAGTGGATCTGCAGGCCGAAGGCCTTCGCGCGGTGAGCGACAGCCGTGCCGATGCGACCCATGCCGATGATGCCGAGACGCTTGCCGTAGATGCGGTGGCCGAGCATCCAAGTCGGCGACCAACCTGCCCACTGGTTTTTGGGGTCCTTCAGATAGCTCGTACCCTCGGCCAGCCGGCGCGGCACGGCCAGAATCAGAGCCATCGTCATGTCCGCCGTATCCTCGGTAAGGACGCCGGGGGTGTTGGTAACGGTGATGCCCTTGTTGCGCGCGGTGTCGAGGTCGATATTGTCGACGCCGGTGCCAAAGTTGGCGATGAGACGGAGCTGTGGGCCGGCCTGGCTGATCACACCGCGGTCGATACGGTCCGTCACGGTCGGGACGAGCACGTCGGCGGTCTTGACGGCCTCGACGAGCTGGGCCTGGGTCAACGGTTTGTCGTCGGCATTGAGCCGTGCGTCGAACAGCTCGCGAAGGCGGGCCTCGACGACGTCCGGCAGCTTGCGCGTAACGATGATGACAGGCTTCTTCGCGCTCATTGTTTTTTCAGCTTCCGCGAAATGTTGTCAGGCGTGCCGCCGGGCTCCCGAATGGTGCCCGCGCGTCACGAGGTGGGACTTGGTACCTATCGTGTCTAACAGAAGGTTTAGGCCTTGACGATGGGTTGACAAAGTTGCGGCACTGTTTCCTGGCACGAACTGCCGGACGCGACGACAATGGGCCGCTGGCAGGATCGATTTGATCGGCTAGTCTCCAAAGGTAGCCGAGCACACGCGAACGGGACGGATGGCGAATTTCTCTAGACTTGGCGCCCTGTTGCGAACCGGAATCGGCACATTGCTGCTTGCCTTCGCGTTGGCGACCCCGGCCGCCGCAGCCGACGAGCCGCCGCCCGCGGTCGCCGGCAGCGGCTTGCCAATCCCCCGCTTCGTCAGCCTGAAGTCCGACCGGGTCAACCTGCGCAACGGCCCGAGCACCGACTACCCCACCGCCTGGGTCTATCGCCGGGCGGGGTTGCCGCTCGAGATCGTCAAGGAGTACGAGGGCTGGCGCCAAGTGCGCGACGCGGAGGGCGCGACCGGCTGGGTGCTGCAATCGTTTTTGTCCGGGCGCCGCACCGCGCTCGTGCTGCCGTGGGAGGTCAAGCCGGACACACCGAGACCCCAGATTGCGATCCGCGCGAGCGACAGCGCCGGGTCGCGCACGCTCGTCATGATCGAAGCGGGGGTGATCGCTAACGTGCACACCTGCGACAGCCGCTGGTGCTACGTCTCGGTCGAGAGTTATCGGGGTTATATCGAGCAGAAGAAGCTGTGGGGCGTCTACGAGAACGAGATCATCAAGTAAGAGCCAGCGGCCGGAAATCGGACCGGTGCTCTCGCAGCTTCCTGGCAACTTCGCTTCTCGCAGGTCGGCTACTTCTCGTCGGGGACGAGACGGACCACAACGTCAATGTGGCTCACACGCATCCCTGGCGGAGGCTGCGGCAAGCCGTCGACCTTGATGGTGTTGCTCGGGATGTCCACGAGCTCACCCTGCGTCTCAACGAAGAAGTGATTGTGGTTGGACGTGTTGGTGTCGAAGTACGCCTTGGCGCCATCAATTGCCAGCTCGCGCAACAGGCCCGCCCGCTTGAATTGATGAAGCGTGTTGTAGACGGTCGCCAGCGACACTTGTTCGCCCGTCGCCACCGCCTCCGCGTGCAGGATCTCCGCCGTCACGTGACGATCATGGCCGCCAAACAGAAGTTGGCCGAGGGCCATGCGCTGCCGAGTCGGGCGCAAGCCAGCCTGCCGCAACATACCGGAGATACAACGCCCGGCCCTGTCGGTGGTTTTCTCGCTCATCTGATCCGCTGCGCCAGCGCTGAGTTGTCTATCCACGTTTCTACTTAAACCTTTAGGCGATCGGGCGTTCCCGGCTCAATCCGACTCTGAAATGGCAATATAGAGCCCGCCACCGCTTACCGCAATATGGCCTTGGATGACAGTGCCAGAATGGTTGGAAGCCCTTGACGGGTGGCGCGATTGTCTTTTGAAGGTGTGGCGAGTGTGTTAGGAAACGCCGCAGCCGCTGGTCGTCCGTCCAGGAGCCGGCGAGCCGTGGACCATGGGGGACGACGGAAAGCAATGGCCGAGCGGCGTTCGAGCTTCGAATTCAACGACCTGCTGGAATGCGGGCATGGCCGGCTGTTCGGCGCGGGCAATGCGCAGTTGCCTCTACCCCCAATGCTGATGTTCGATCGCATCGCCACCATTTCAGAGACCGGCGGCGCACATGGCAAAGGCTTGGTCGTCGCCGAGCTGGAAGTTGCCGGCAATCCGCGCTGCGACTGGTTCTTCAAATGCCACTTCGACGGGGACCCCGTCATGCCGGGCTGCCTCGGCCTCGATGCTCTGTGGCAACTCACCGGCTTCTTCCTTGGCTGGCTCGGCGCGCCCGGCCGCGGCCGCGCCCTCGGAGTCGGCGAGGTGAAGTTCTCCGACATGGTGCTGCCGACCACCAAGAAACTCGAATACGTCGTCGATATGAAGCGCGTAATCCTTCGCAAGCTGAAGCTCGGCATCGCGGACGGAACCTTGAAGGCCGACGGCAAGGTCATCTACACCACGACCGACATGCGCGTTGGCCTGTTCGAGACCGGCCAAGCGCCCTCGGCGGCGACCTGACACTTTGATCGGTGCCGGCGGCGATTGGTAAGGCCGAACATCGCGCCATATGATGCTTGAGCGCCCGCCGGGTGCAACTGAAGGGGTTCGTTAATGAGACGCGTTGTCGTCACCGGGATGGGGATCGTCTCCTCGATCGGGAACAACACCCAGGAGGTGACGGCCTCCTTGCGCGAGGGCAAATCCGGCATCGTGCGCGCGGAAAAGTACGCCGAGCTCGGGTTCAAATGCCAGGTGCATGGCGAGCCCAAGCTCGATTGGGAAGCCATGGTCCCGCGTAAGCCGAAGCGCTTCATGGATGCAGGCGTCGCCTGGAACTACATCGCGATGGACCAAGCCATCCGTGACGCGGGTCTCGACGCCAAGCTCGTCGTGAACGAGCGGACCGGCATCGTGATGGGCGCCGGCGGGCCTTCCACGCGCTCGATCGTGCATGCAGCCGAGACGACCATCAAATCCGGCGGTCCGAAAAAGATCGGCCCCTTCGAGGTCCCCAAGGCCATGTGCTCGGGACCGTCCGCTGCGCTCGCCACAGCCTTCCAGATCAAGGGCATCAACTACTCGATCTCGTCGGCGTGTGCCACCAGCGCGCACTGCATCGGCAATGCATCCGAGCTGATCCAATGGGGTAAGCAGGACATCATCTTCGCGGGCGGCTGCGAGGAACTGGACTGGACGCTCTCCAACATGTTCGACGCCATGGGCGCGATGTCATCGCGCTTCAATGCGACACCGGCTACGGCCTCGCGGGCCTACGACAAGAGCCGCGACGGCTTCGTGATCGCTGGCGGCGCTGGCGTCCTTGTGCTCGAAGAGCTGGAACACGCCAAGGCACGCGGGGCCCGCATTTACGGCGAGGTCACCGGCTACGGTGCGACCTCTGATGGCTTCGACATGGTTGCCCCGTCCGGCGAAGGCGCGGCGCGCTGCATGCGCTTGGCGCTCAAGGGTCTCGACGGCAAGCCGATCGAGAAGATCGACTACATCAACCCACACGGCACCGGCACGCCGGTCGGAGACGAGCGCGAGATTCAGGCGATCCGTGAGGTTTTCGGCAAGAACGTGCCGCCGATCGCGGCCACCAAATCACTCACCGGCCATTCCCTCGGCGCCATCGGCGTGCAGGAAGCGATCTTCTCGCTGCTCATGTTGAACAACCGCTTCATCTGTGAAAGCGCCAACATCGATGAGATCGATCCGGCGTTCGCCGACATGCCGATCGTGAGGAAGCGTATCGACGACGCCGACCTTAACTCTGTGATGTCGAATAGCTTCGGTTTCGGCGGCACGAATGCCACCCTGGTATTCAGCCGCTACGACGCCTGAAGCACACGTATCCACGTGCCCGAGACTGTGCCTTCAGGAACTGAAATGGTTGCGGCTTAGATAGCACTCTCCTGCGAGTGCTCTAGGATACCGCAACATGAATTACTACCCACGCCGCACCGGATGGTTTGACGTCAACGCGCGCCCGCGTGGGCCGCAGCATATCGAGGGCTCCCATGGCCGATACCGAAGTTTCCAAACCTGGCCTGCTGATGTCCGGCAAGCGCGGTCTCATCATGGGCGTCGCCAACGAACGGTCGATTGCGTGGGGTATCTCCAAGCTGCTTAACGCGCAGGGGCAGAGCTCGCTTTCACGTATCAGGATGGTGCGTTCGGCCGCCGTGCGCAACCGCTCGCCAGCGTCGCTCGGCTCCAAGATCATCGAACCTTGCAACGTCCTCGACATCGCCAGCGTCGACAACGTGTTCGCCCGTATCAAGCAGGAGTGGGGCAGACTCGATTTCGTCGTTCACGCGCTCGCCTACTCAGACCCACGCGAGCTATCGGGCCGCTATGTCGAACACCACGCGCGAAAACTTCGTGAATTCGATGGTGATCTCGTGCTTCTCGTTCACCGAGATCGCCAAGCGCGCCGCCGAGATGATGCCGGACGGCGGCTCATTGCTGACGTTGTCCTATGGCGGCGCCACACGGGCCGTGCCGTCCTACAACGTGATGGGCGTCGCAAAGGCCGCACTTGAAGCCTCGGTACGCTATCTCGCGTTCGATCTCGGCCGCGACAACATTCGCGTCAACGCACTCTCGGCCGGGCCTATGCGGACGCTTTCCGGGGCCGGCGTCTCGGATGCGCGCGTGATCTTCAACTATCAGAGAGAGCATTCGCCGTTGAAGCGCACGCCGACGCTGGAAGAAGTGGGCGGCTCCGCGCTGTACTTGCTGTCTCCATTGTCGGGCGCCGTCACCGGCGAAGTTCATTTCGTCGACTGCGGCTATAACACCGTCGCCATGCCGACGCTGGAAGCGCTGAAGACCGCGGAGCGCGAGGCGAGCGCCGCCGGCCGCTCGCCGGAAGCCGCCGAATAGCCAGACCGTAATTTCACCGTCGATGTTTGCGCTTCTGCGAAAAGAAGTGCGACTGACGCCGACCGCCTGTACGACAAGGACCGCGACCGGCGACGCTGGTTGCGGTCTTGTTTTATTGTCGAGCGCATAAGGTCGCGTTGAGAAACCGCACAGCATGCGCTAGGGGGACAGCCCATGATTGGCGTGTTCGATTCCGGATTGGGCGGTCTCACCGTGCTGCGCGCGCTGCGCAGTCGCTTTCCGCAGCTCGATTTCACATATCTCGGCGATCACGCTCACGTCCCGTATGGCAATCGTCCCTCCGACGAAATCGTGGAGTTGACGCGGGGAAGCGTCGAAGCGCTGTTCGAGCGCGGCTGCAAGCTTGTCCTGCTCGGCTGTAATACGGCAACGGCGGTTGCGGCGCGGCGGCTGCAACGCTCTTGGCTACCGGGCAGTGGCTGGAAGGGTCACAACGTCGTCGGCATCGTCGCACCGACCGTGGAGGCGGCGACTCAGACGCCTTGGGCGGTCACGTCGCCGCAATATCCCCAGAAGTACAACACCGATCTCATCGGCATCTTCGGCACAACGCGTACCGTCACGTCCGGCGTCTATGCGGAGGAGATCCGCAAGCGCTGCCCGCGAGTTCGAGGTTGTGCAGCAAATATGCGCCCATCTCGCCGGGGCCATCGAGGACGAAGCAGACGAGAAAGAACTGGAGGCGCTGGTCCACGATGGGGTGCAGGGCCTTCTGAAACAGACCGGCGGGCAGCCTCCGCACCGGGCCATCCTGGGATGCACGCACTTTCCTCTGGTCGAGCCACTGTTCCGGCGCCATTTGCCGGCGTTCACGCGCATCCTGTCACAACCGGAAATCGTCGCCGACAGCTTCGAGGACTATCTGGCACGGCATCCGCATTATACCGATGGCTGCGAGGGCGGACGGCTTCTGCTGCTCACTACCGGAGAGCCGGGTGAAATCAGCGCCCGCGCGCATGTCTTCTGGCCAGACGTTCCTGCCTTTGAAGCTGCGAAATCCCACGCGTAACCAACTTCCGGCGCTAGCGCTCGATGCGCGTCAGAACGTTCATCAGTTCCGCGACTTTGACCCGGCTATCAGCCGCATTGCCGCTCTCGATGGCGTGCTCGACGCAGTGCGCGACGTGGTCGCGCAAGACCTCTTCCTCGGTCCGGCGCAATGCGGCGCGCACAGCAGAAATCTGCGTCACGACGTCGATACAGTAGCGGCCTTCCTCGATCATTCGCGCAATTCCGCGCACTTGACCTTCTATTCGGTTGAGCCGCTTCAGGCACGAGGCTTTGGCTTTGTCCTGCATCATTGACAGGTACCCTGCCGGGGTATATCCGTCAAGCCAATAGATACCCTGACTGGGTATGCGGTTGCCGGCAGGGGTGGGGACTGCCGCTACTGGAAGCGAGATGGGAGACAGACGCTGATGACCGAACTGTTCAAGAAGGCCGCCGGCCATGGTCAGCATCGTCCAGCCGAAACGGCGCAACCCTACGCGAAGGCGATCGATCCCGTCTGCGGCATGACCATTGCCGTTGGGCCGTCCTCTCCGAGCTTCGAGCACATCGGCAAGACCTACTATTTCTGCTGCAACGGTTGCCGGGAGCGTTTCGCCGCCGATCCCGTACTCTATCTCGAAGTCGCGCACGATGCTGATTCAGCCCAACCCGCCGGCCACGTCCACTCCAGCGGCGGCGGCTCGTGTTGCGGTGGCGCCCATGCGCACGACCCCATGCCGCTCGTCCCGCCTCAGGCGGGTGTAGCTGAGGGAAAGGCTATCGATCCCGTCTGCGGCATGACCGTCGACATCGCGACCGCCAAGCACAAGGCTGAACATGGCGGCAAAGCCTTCTATTTCTGCAATCCACGCTGCAAGGAGCGCTTCCTCGCCGAGCCCGCGCGCTTTCTCGATCCGGAGGCCAAGGCGAAGGCGGCCGTCGCCGAGGCCAAGGCTGCGCCCGTTGGCACCAAATACACGTGCCCGATGGATCCCGAGATTGTTCGCGACGAACCCGGCACGTGCCCCATCTGCGGCATGGCCCTGGAGCCGATGGGCGTCCCGGCCGTCGATGCCGGCCCTAATCCGGAACTCCTCGATTTCATGCGTCGTTTCAAAATCGGCACCGCTCTTGCGATCCCGCTCGTCGTGATGACCATGGGCCAGCATATGGGGCTGCCCGTGCACCGCTGGTTGGGACCGAGTCTGACGCAGTGGATCGAGCTGTCGCTCGCCGCGCCGGTCGTATTGTGGTGCGGACATCCGTTTTTCGCGCGCGGCATCGCTTCGGTGCGCAATCGCAGTCCGAACATGTGGACGCTGATCATGCTCGGCGTCGGCGCGGCGTTCATCTATAGCCTCGTCGCCACGCTGGCGCCGGGTCTCTTCCCCGAGGCTTTGCGGACTCATGGCGGCCGCACTGTCGAGGTCTACTATGAGGCCGCAGCCGTCATCATCGTGCTCGTACTGCTCGGCCAAGTGCTTGAGTTGAAGGCGCGCGACAAGACGGGCAATGCGATTCGCGCCCTGCTCGATCTTTCTCCCAAGATGGCGCGTCGCATAAGCAGCGACGGCGGCGAGCACGACGTCCCCCTCGCGGAAATCCAGGTCGGCGACCGCCTGCGCGTGCGACCCGGCGAATCCGTCCCTGTCGACGGTGCCGTTCGCGAAGGACAATCAGCCATCGACGAGCAACTGCTTACCGGCGAGCCGCTGCCGGTCGACAAGGGTCCGGGCGACGCTGTTACCGGCGGCACGCTCAACCGCACGGGCAGTTTCGTGATGGAGGCACAGAAGGTTGGCGCCGACACCGCGCTCGCCAAGATCGTCTCGATGGTCGCCGAGGCGCAGCGCAGCCGCGCGCCAATCCAGCGTCTTGCAGACAGCGTCTCGCGCTACTTCGTTCCCGCCGTCGTCGGCATCTCGCTGCTCGCATTTCTCGGTTGGATGCTGCTGGGGCCGAAACCCGCGCTCGCCTATGCAATCGTGGCGGCCGTCTCGGTGCTCATTATCGCGTGCCCGTGCGCGCTCGGACTTGCGACGCCGATATCGGTGATGGTTGCGACCGGGCGTGGTGCCCGGCAGGGCGTGCTGGTGCGGCGGGCCGAGGCGCTCGAAGAACTAGCGCGTGTCGATACCCTGGTCATCGACAAGACCGGCACATTGACCGAAGGCAAGCCGAAGGTCACGGACGTGCGGGCGACCGGAACCTTCTCTGAAGCTGACGTTCTTCGCATCGCAGCCAGTCTCGAGCGCTCGAGCGAGCATCCCGTGGCCGCGGCCATCGTCGCGGAAGCCTTGGCGAAGGGTCTCGAGATTGAAGCCGCGCAAGCCTTCGAGGCTGTGACGGGTTCTGGCGTGGTAGGCAAAGTCGGCGGCCATGACGTCCAGGTCGGCAACTTGGCATTCATGCGAAAATCCGGCGTAGCCACGGCGGCTCAAGAAGCGGCGCTGACACAGGCCGCGAAGCAGATCAGGGAGCTCGCGTCCGACGGCAAGATCGCCCTCGTGGTCGCCATCGATGGCATGGTCGCGGGCCTCATCGCGCTTTCGGACACCATCAAGCCCAAGGCCGCGGAAGCGCTGGCCGAGCTGCGTTCCCGCAACATCGACGTGATCATGGCGACCGGCGACAACACCCTCACGGCGAACGCCGTCGCAAAGCAGCTCGGCATCACAACCGTTCATGCCGAGGTGCTGCCAGATGCGAAGTCGCGCATCGTCTCCGAATTGAAGGCAAAAGGCCGCAAGGTCGCGTTCGCAGGCGACGGCATCAACGACGCGCCCGCGCTCGCCGCCGCCGACGTCGGCGTCGCCTTCGGCCTGAATGCGGACGTCGCTGTGCAGAGCGCTGGCCTCATGTTGCCGAAGGGGGACCTGCGCGGCATCGTGCGGGCGCGCTCGCTCGCGGAGGCCACACTCAACAACATCAAGCAGAACCTCGCTTTTGCGTTCGGCTATAACGCCCTCGGCATTCCGATTGCCGCCGGCTTGCTCTATCCGGTGTTCGGCATTTTGTTGTCGCCGATCGTCGCGGCGGCGGCGATGAGCCTGTCGTCCGTAAGCGTGATCGGCAACGCGCTGCGGCTCAACACAGTGCGGCTCGATCCTGTCGATTGAGACTTACGAGGCGATCCACGCCAGCGTGACGATGTGGCTGCCAGCCGTCATTTTGAATGGCACAAGTCGGCCGTCCGTCGTTCGTGCGATGCCTCTCTCGAGATCGACTTCGATATCGTCGAAATCGAGAAAGGTTTCGTCGATGGGGAAAACGGCCTTGTAGACCGCCTCTTTGATGACGAAGAGCCGGCGACTTTCTATGATCTCGGCGCTGTAGCGGTTTTTCTCGCTGGCGGTCGCGATGCGGGCGGCAACCTCCGCCTCGACGGGCTCGTCGGGCTCGATGTCGACGCCGACCGAGACTAGGTCCGCCTTTCTGGCAACAGCGGCCACCGCGACATCGCAGCAATGCGCGAGCGATCCGACGATTTCCGCCGGCCACACCGGCGCCCGTGACGGCGATCGCGCAATCTCTACGCTGTCAAAACCTAGTTGCCCAAGCAACTGCCGGGCCACCGTCCGCGCGGCGCCGCTCTGCCGCCTCACCTGCGGAACAGCGCTGCGGAACGCCACGGACTCCGCCGGTAAAAGCCTGTTCTCATCGTTTCCGGCAATGACGCGACGGCCAACGAGGATAAGTGGGTGCAAGGGGAGCGCGAGTTGCATCGCCGCCTGATCAACTGGCAAGTTTCGACACTTTGTTATCCCCGCTCGCAATTTCGTTCAGCACCCTTTGCAACTCGTTTGCCAGCACGGCCACGTTCGGACCCTGCAACCGCTCGTCAACTCCCATGCCGGGGATGACGTGCTCGCGCGCTGTCCGCCCCCGCGCCCGCCAGCTATACGTCCGGTGCCACGGCTCAGCGGTAATGAACAAATGGATCTCGCCCGGATACCGCTTCGGCTGGTAATTGCTCGCAGCAATCACCGTCGCCCGCTCGACGCGACTGCGGTGCGCCAGCAGTTGCGCGCTGCCTTCCGGCGGCGGCTCCTTCTCCTCGAAGCGCTGCTGCAGCTTTGATCGCACGTACTGCGTCCGCTCCTCCCATGTTCCGGCCATCAACGCCCGCGCGTGATTGACCAGGTAGACGCACGTCTGAGGCATCTTGCGAAACATCTTCGGAAACGGACTGCCGATCAGCGCAAGCAGCGCGACCTTTTCTCCGGCCGCAACTAACTGCTGAGCGGCCTCGAATGCCAGCGTGCCGCCCGCGCAATGACCGATCAGATGATACGGCCCTTTCGGCTGCACTTTGCGGATCTGCTCCAGTTCGTAGCGTGCCAGTGCCTCCACACTCTCCAGCGGTTCGCTGCCGTCGAGTCCCGGCGGCTGAACGCCGAGCACGGGCTGCCCTGCATCGAGCGCACGCGCCAGGGGCAGCAATGCATAGACGTCGCCGCCATGTCCGGACAGCGCGAACACCGGCGGTCGGTGCCCCTCGGGCTTGATCGGCACGATGGAAGCCGGAGCATTCTTCAACGCATCGGCGCGCGTCAGAAACGAAAGGATCTCCTCCTTCCGCTGCGTCAGCGTCATACGCATATCAGCGTCGATCGCACCAGCCGGCGCGCTGAAGCGCAAGCGGTCCTCCTCGACCCACACCTTGACGTCGCGCGCGCGCAGCGTCGAAAGCAGTGCCATCGTATCCATCACACGACGAACTCCTCACGTTCACTTTCCACCGACGAACGTGCGGGGCCCCGCTGTGTCAAGACAAGCAGGTCGACGACCTTGGCGAGGGCGGCGATAGTCGGCTCCTCGAACAGAGCTGCCAGCCGCACGTTGACGCCGAACGCGGTGCCGAGCCGTGCCACGAGCGCAGTTGCAGCAAGCGAATGCCCGCCGATATCGAAGAAATCGTCCTCGATGCCGATGCCGTCCTTCTTCAAGAGATCTTTCCAGACCGCAGCAACCGCCTTCTCCGTCTCGGTGCGCGGCGCGCCGCCTTTGCCGCCGCCGGTCTCTGCTGCTACGGGTGCTGGCAGCGCGCGGCGGTCGATCTTTCCGTTTGGCGTCAGCGGTAACACCGCCATCTGCATGAATTGCGACGGCACCATGTAGTCCGGCAGCCGCTCTTTCAGGAATTCGCGGACCTCTTCGATTGCCGGCATGCCCGCGTCGGTCGCGACGATATAGCCCACGAGTTGCCTGTTGCCGGGCTCGTCCTCGCGAGCCACGACGGCGCACGTCTGCACTTTGGCGTGACCGGCCAACGCGGCCTCGATCTCACCCAGTTCGATGCGGTAGCCGCGCACTTTCACCTGATCGTCGGCGCGGCCGAGATATTCGAGGACTCCGTCGGGCCTGAAACGGGCGAGATCTCCAGTCTTGTAGAGACGGGCGCCGGGCACGCCGCTGAACGGATCGGCGAGGAAGCGCTCGGCCGTAAGCTCCGGCCGATTGAGATAGCCGCGCGCTACACCCGCGCCGCCGATATAGAGCTCGCCCATGACGCCGGCGCCGACGGCCTGGAACTTTTCATCGAGCACGTAGAGCTTCGTGTTGGCGATTGGCCGGCCGATGACGATCGACCCCGTTCGCGGATCCTGCGGTCCCACCTCGTGAACGCAGCAGCCGACCACTGTTTCGGTCGGTCCGTACTCGTTGATGAGCCGCGTCGGAGGCGTCAGGTCGCGCCACACTTTCAGAACTCTCCGCCACTAGGTTCTCGCCGCCGATCACGATTGCGCGCGTGATGCCCGCCGCCTGCTCGCGCGTGATCTGCGCGTTGAGCAATTCCAGATGCGCCGGCGTGATCTTGACGAGGCTGCGATTGCCTTCGCGCAGCAGCGCCGCCAGCAGGTTCTGAGCGCCCACGTCCTCCGGCAGCAGTTCCACGCAGCCACCCGCCATGAGCGGCACAAACAGGCTCGTCACCGTCAGATCGAAAGAGATCGAGGAATGCACCGGCGCCGACAGTCCCGGCTCGACGCCATAGGCCTTCACGGCCCATGTCAGGTAATTGACAAGTCCCGAATGGACGATCATCGCGCCCTTCGGCTTGCCGGTCGAACCGGACGTGTACATGACATACGCGAGATGCGAAGGATTTGCAGATGGTGCCGGATTATCCGCGCTCTCGAACTCGAGACGTGCCCAGTCGGTATCGAGATAGATGACCTTGGCTCCAACGCCGGCAAACAGCGGCCGGCAACCCTCCTCAGTCAGCAGCAGCACCGTCTGCGCGTCTTCGAGCATGAACGACAGGCGCTCCGGCGGATAGCCCGGATCGAGCGGAACGTAGGCGCCGCCCGCTTTCCACACGCCGAGCAAGGCCACGATCAGGTCCGGCGTCCGCTCCAGGCACACACCGACCAGCGCGTCCGGTCCGACGCCCCATTTGCGCAGAAAATGCGCAACTTTGTTGGCGCGCTCGTTCAATTCGCCGTAACTGACCTTTCGATCCCCGAACACGACGGCCGTCGCAAGCGGGTTGCGCGCGACCTGCCGCTCGAAAAGCTCGTGTGCGCAAATGTCCGGAAAGTCGGCACCCGTGTCGTTCCAGGCCGCGAGCTGCTCGACGAGTGCGGCGGAGTTCGCTGCTTGGGTTTCGGCGCGAGGTTCTGTCAGTTTCGTCATATCGATGAACCCACTACTTCTTTCATGATTTCGTTGGAGCCGGCGTAAATGCGTTGAACACGGGCATCGACCCACATGCGGGAAATCGGATACTCCTGCATGTAACCGTAGCCGCCGTGTAATTGGACACAGTCGTCAATGATCCGGCATTGGCTTTCCGTCAGCCAGAGTTTCGCCATCGCCGCCGTTACGGCATCGAGGTCGCCCGCAATAAAGCGTTCAATGCAATTGTCGACGAAGACGCGGCCGACTTGGCATTCCGTTTTGCATTCTGCCAGCTTGAACCGGGTGTTCTGCATTTCCAAGAGCGGCTTGCCGAAAACCTGGCGCGCCTTGACGTATTCCGCCGTCAATTCGACGGCGCGCTCGGAAGCCGCAACCGCGCTGAGCGCAATCGACAGCCGCTCGTAGGGAAGCTGGTCCATCATCTGCAGCATTCCGCGGCCTTCGCTCGCCCCAAGCAGATTGGCGGCCGGGACACGCACGTCATCGAAGAACAGCTCGCACGTGCTCTGCGTGTGCCGGCCGATCTTTTCCAGCGGATGACCAGTGCGAAAACCGGGCAAAACCTCGGTTTCAATGATCAACAGCGACAACGCGCGTGGCGTCGGTCGCGGATCAGTGCGTACGGCAAGACAAACCAGTCCGGCCTGCGCGCCATTGGTAATGAATGTCTTGGACCCGTTGACGACGTAGACGCCACCGTCCTTCCGCGCCGTCGTCTTCGTCGCTTGCAGATCCGAGCCCGCATTCGGCTCGGTCATGGCAATGGCCGCAATCAGCTCGCCCGCGGCCAGGCGCGGCAGCCAACGGCGGCGCTGTTCGTCACTGCCGTAAGCCAGGATATAATGTCCGACAATGCTCTGAATGCCGAAGCCGATGTGCATGCCGGCGCGGGCCAATTCTTCGACGACCACAGCCTCGTGCGCAAATGTGCCACCGCCGCCGCCGTAGCATTCCGGCACATCCGGGAGCAACAATCCCGTCTGTCCCGCTTTGAGCCAGGCTTCGGCGTCGGCATGTCCTTGTTTGGACCATCGCCGTTCGTTCGCCGCCAGATCTTTTTCGACGAACTGACGCACCGTTTTGCGGAAAATCCGCGTTTCATCGGTCATCCAGGCTGAATTATCGATTGCTGCTGCCATGGCATCCAATACCGGCCGAATTCCTGCCGCACGTGCCCCAAAAGAGGATCACGTCACGATAGGCAGCCTCGAAGCAATCGACATGCCATAAGGCAGTGGGCCGAGTTGATTAAACGCTGCCCGAAAAATTGACGATTTAGTAACGAACCCCCACGCGCCGGGCGATAATTGCGACAGCAGCCTACTGCGCGTAAAATGCCTTCCGCATCTTGTCCAAGATGCGGGAAACGGCCTCAGCCTGGCGCATTGAGGCGGGCGCGCAAGACGTTGACCGCCGTCTGCGCCAACAGCTGCCGCGTCCGGATATGAATGTGCCGCGTCTCGTCGATGATGCGGGCGACGCCTGCATCCAGGATGCGCGCATGGTCGTCGAGCGGAGCCAGCGGTGCCGATGCGTGGGTATCGAATTGCGAACCCATGAAGTAAGTTGGTCCGCTCAGCCCTTCCAGCGCGTAGAGAAACAGCAGGTTTTCAAAGACGCTGCCGTCGCTGCGATAGTTGGTGATCAGCACCTGCGCATCCCGTCCCCCATCGATGGCATTGCGCAGCTCCTGCCGTGCGGCGGCCTCGGTCCTCGCCCCCTGAAGCAAACGGCAATTGCGGCCCAACATCTTTTCACGGCTGAACCCCGTCAACTTGCAGAACGCATCGTTGACCATCACCAGCGGTTGGTCGGGCTCCTCCGTGGCAGCCAGGGTAAGCGGGATCTGTGAAGTGGCGAAAAAACGTTCGATCGAGCTCGGAATGGGCATCATGCAGGCTTTTGCTCCAAGTCGGGGAACCATCGGCACGTCAGCGTCGTTTTCGGGCCGCGGTGCAAAGCATCGCGGAGGGGTCTCGTCTCAGGTTAGCGATCACAGCTTGTTGCAACAAGAAGGAGCCATGCGTGTACGGGGACGGCCGAAATAATGCGTTCGCCGTCGTTGGCGTCGGCGCTTCGGCCGGAGGCCTCGAAGCTTTCCAGGAGCTCATTGCCAAACTGGAGCCTGGGCAATCGCGCGCCTTCGTTCTCGTCCAGCATCTCGATCCCGACCATCACAGCATGTTGCCGGAATTGCTCGCCCGCCGGTCGAAGGTTCCGATTGTCGCCATCAAGGACGGCATGAAGCTGGAGCCTGGGAAGGTCTACCTGATCCCGCCGGCCGCGGAACTCGGCGTCTCCGAACGCGTGCTGCATCTTTCTTCTTTCGACACGCCCCGGGGCCAGCGCCGCCCCATCGACACCTTTTTCGAGAGTCTGGCGTCCGACCTCGGCAGCAACTGCGCCTGCATCGTGCTCAGCGGCACCGGCAGCGATGGCAGCGCCGGCGTGAAGGCCGTGAAAGAGGCCGGCGGCCTGGTCTTCGTGCAGGAGCCCAAGCAGGCCAAGTACGACGGGATGCCCAAAAGCGCGATCGCCACCAACGCCGTCGACCTCGTCCTGCCGGTCGGCGAGATGGTGACCGTTCTCGACGAGTACTTCAACCGACGCTTCGGCATTGAGCCGATCATCGAGAGTGACGCCGAGTTCCTCGACCGCGTCTCGCGCCATATCCGCTACCGTACCGGCCATGACTTCACCCACTACAAGAAATCGACGCTGATGCGGCGCGTGGCCCGGCGCATGTCCGTTCTCGGCGTCAGCACCGGCCACGAGTACCTGCAGCGGCTGATCACTGACCATGACGAGGCGTCGCGGCTATTCCGCGATATTCTCATCAACGTCACGGCGTTCTTTCGTGATCCCGACATCTACGAGACATTGCGCCGCGAGGTCATCCCCGCCCTCGTCAGCGGCAAATCGCGCGGCGACGACATCCGCATCTGGGTGCCCGGCTGCTCCACGGGGCAGGAACCGTATTCGATCGCAATGCTGATCGAGGAGGAGCTTTCACGCGTCGATGCGCGGCCCAGCGTCAGCGTTTTCGCGACCGACATCGACGTCGAAGCGCTGCAGGTCGCCCGCGAGGCGGTCTATCCCAACACAATCGTTTCCGAGGTGCCCCAGCATCTGCTCGATCGCTATTTCACCAGCACCGCGAATGGATACCGCATCGTCGGCAGCATGCGGGAAATGGTGCGCATCTCCCACCACAGCGTCGTCAAGGACCCGCCCTTCTCCAAGCTCGACTTCATTTCCTGCCGCAACCTGCTCATCTACTTCGACCAGTATCTGCAGGACCGTACGTTGCCGGTGTTTCACTATGCGCTGAAGCCGGGGGGTTACTTGTTCCTCGGACCCAGCGAAAATCTCGGCATGATGGCCACGCATTTCGAGACCGTCAGCCTGTCCGACCGCCTGTTCAGGCGGAGCGCGGGGCCGCCAAGGCCGCTGAGCCTGCCGTTGCTGCCGCAGCCGGGAGACCCGCCGGTCACTCACTACTCGCGCGAAGGCACGTCGCCGAGCCAGATCGACCGCAACGGCAGCTATGAAAAAGCCGTTCTCGCGCGTCACACACCGCCGCATGTGGTGATCAACGGCGCGCGCGAGATTGTCTACTCGTCGGGCCGTACCGGACGCTACCTCGAGCTTCCGCAAGGCCGTTCGCAGCTCGGTCTGCTGGAGATGGCCAAGCCCGGCATCAAGCCGGCGTTGCGCGGCCTTTTGGCCAGCGTCGCCGAAGAGGCCGGACGCATCCGACGTCGTCCTTTCGATGGCGAGATCGATGACGAGCGGGTCCGCCTGATCCTCGCCATCGAGCGGCTGCCCGATGACAATTTGCTGATCGTCTTCCAGGACCGCTTCGATGCGGGAGCGGGCAGTGAGCCCGACACTATGCCGCTCGAACCGCGTGCGCAGGACGCGGCCTATGTCCAGAGCCTGGAAGAAAAGCTCGATGCGGCGTGCCAAACCATTCGCACGACGGTCGAGGAGTTGGAGACATCAAACGAGGAGCTGAAAAGCTCCAACGAAGAAATGATGTCGATGAACGAGGAACTGCAATCGGCGAACGAGGAGCTGTCGACGATCAACGAAGAACTGCAGAACAAGGTCACCGAGCTGAACGAGCTCAACGACGACCAGCGCAACCTCATCGAAAGCACCCGCATCGCGACCGTCTTCCTCGATTCTGAATTGAAGATTCGCAATTTCACTCCCGAAGCCGCGAAATACTTCCGCATGGTCGAGCATGACCGCGGGCGTGATTTCGCCGACATTGCCAGCGAACTCGACGGCGATGGTCTGTTCGATTCCTGCAAGCGGACGCTGGAGACACTGACGCCCCTCGAAACCGAGCGCCGCAGCCGCGACGGCGTCACAGACCTGCTCGTCCGCACCCAGCCCTACATCGCCAAATCCGGCGCGGTCGGCGGAGTCGTCATTACGCTTACGGAAATCACCGAGCTCCGGCGTTACGCACGCCGCCTGGAGGAGGCACAGGTCTCCGCGCGCCAGCGCCTCAGTGAGATCGAGGAGCTTTACCGCGTCACCCCGCAGGCCAAGGCGTTGCTTGACCGCAATCTGCGCTATTTGCGAGTCAATCAGCAATTCGCCGACATCAACGGCTTTTCGATCGATGAGCATATCGGCCGTAACGCCGTCGAGCTCGCGCCGCAGCTCGCCGGCGCGATCGACAAGTCCGCACGCCATGTTTTCCAGACCGGCGAGCAGGTGATGTCGAGCTTCGTCATCGCGCCGGTCAACGGCGCCGAGGAGACGCGGGTTTGCGAGATCGATTGGTACCCGGTCCGCCGCGACAGCGAGGTCTATGCCGTTGGCGTCAACGTGCGCGACGTCACCAAGCACAAGACGATGGAAGCGGACCTGCGCCGTCTCATGCGCGAGCTGCAGCATCGCGTGAAGAATATGTTGGCCAACGTCACCGCGCTGATCAACCGCGCCCGGCGCGAGGACGGCGATCCGAAGCTCATTCTCAATACGCTCGTGCGTCGGATCCAAGCCCTATCCAGCACGCACAATCTGCTGACAGCTCAGAACTGGCGCCCAGCACCGATTCGCGACGTTCTGAAGCCGGAGTTGACCGACGTCTATGGCGACGCACGTGCCGTGCTGAAGGGCCCCGATATCCGTGTCAACGCGCGTGCGACGCTGGCCCTCGGGATGGCCGTTCACGAGCTGGCGACCAATGCCGCCAAGTACGGTGCGCTGTCCAATGCCGACGGCAAACTGAGCCTGACCTGGCATCGCATCGACGAGGGCGACGGCGAGCACCTCGTTTTCAGTTGGTGTGAGGCGAATGGACCGCCCGTCTCTAAGCCCGTCCGTCTTGGCTTCGGCAGTCAGCTCGTCCGCACGACCGTCGAAGGCAGTCTAGGCGGCCGATATAGCTGCGCGTATGAACCCGCCGGCTTCAACTGCATTATTGCCATACCTTATCATCGCGCAACCCGGGACGAGGGAGATGCCGCAGCGGAGCTTGATCATGGCCAAGGTGCTCTACGTTGAGGACGAAGTGCTCATCGCCATGGATGGCGAGGCGATGTTGCGCGATATGGGCTTCGAAAGCATCGTCGTTGCCTATTCGCTGCCCGACGCCGAACGCGCCATCGCCGCGAACAATTTCGATTTCGCGCTGATGGATATCAACCTCGGGGACGGGCAGACGAGCTTGCGCATCGCGGACCAACTCTACGAGCGGGGTACGCCCATCGTCTTCACCTCCGGATATAATTGTTCGGAGGGTTTGGTAGCGCACCTTGACGTGCCGCTCATTGAAAAGCCGTTCGATAAATCCGTGTTGCGGCACGCGGTGTTCAAGGCACTCGAGGCCAGGTTCGCGGGCCAGGCGGCTCAGCCTTTCCATACCAGGAACAGCCCGATGTCACCGGGCAGACCATCCGGATAATCGATCGTCCGAGCTGCTAGTCGAAAGCCGCGGGGCTGCAATTCCTTACTCCACCGCAGCCACAACTCAGCCGCCTCGCCGCGCAGGGTCGATGGCCATCCGGTTTCGGCCATGTTGATCATGCGGCCGCCGTCGCTGCACGCTTCGCGAGGGATTCGCAGCGCCTGATACTCCGTCTCGCCGTTCTCGGCCGCGCGCCGGGCCCCCAGCAGCATGTGCCGCCACCAGTCTTCCGTCAGGTGCGTGCCGAGCACAATCTCGACGTCGTGCGCGTGCTGCTCAGCTTGCAGCCGCTTGGCCTCCGCGCGCTCCAAAGCGGCGTGCTGCTTGTACCCGTCGACCGCACTGCGGAAGTCCTTGGCGGAGATGACAGCCTCGGGCTCGGCAGGCGTGGCGGCAGGCGCATGACGATCGCCGCGCCCGTTGAGGAAAGTCTTGTCGATTCCGGTGAAACCATTGGCCAACGCAGACTGCTCGCGCAATGGCGCCGGAAGGGCCGCCGCCTGTGCGATTGCTCGCAGGAGGTCTGCTCGGCTGATGATGCCCACGATGCGCCCGGCTCGCACCACCGGCAGGCGCTTGATCCCGTGCGTCATCATGAGTTGAAGTATAGCGCTGACGTCCGCATCGTCCGGCGTCGTTACAACGGGAGAGGTCATGACGTCGCGCGCCGTCCGGTCCGCCAGGACAGTGCGCTGGAAATCGGCGGCGAGAGGCTTGCGGTCGGCCAGCAGACGCACGACCCAGTTGCTGCGCGGCGCGTGCTGAGCGTTGGATCGCGCGACGAGATCGGTCTCGCTGATGATGCCGACGGGAGCGCCGTCCGCCACTACTGGAACCGCGCTTATGCCGTGCTCGAGCAACAACTGCGCGATGCGCTGCACCGGCGTTCCCGGCGACACGGTGAGCACGCTCGTCGTCATCAGGTCGCGCGCAAGCATCCGTAGCCCTCCTCGCTCACGGGACAGCCATACCGCCGGCCACGTCGGGGTGTCCAGACTACCCCTTCCTGGCCGGTTTGTGCTGCAAGCTCCGGGTCAGGCGGACTTCGCCCGTGCCGGTGGGCGCTTCTTGCGCGGGTTGCGGGCCGCCTGCGCGAAGTCCTCGTTGGCGACTTCCGCGCATACGGCCTGAGGCGATTTCAACAGCTCGATCGTGTGCTGCGCGATCATCGCCTCCTCGTTGGTCTTGACCTTGAAGATCTTGACCCGGCTGATATCGGAGGAGATCAGCGTATCGCCAGCGTGATTGCGAGCCTGGTCGATCTCGATTCCCAGCCACTCGAGCCCGGTGCAGATCTTTTCGCGCACGAAGCAGGAGTTCTCGCCGATGCCGCCGCAGAAAACGATCGCGTCGAGCCCCTGCAGCAGCGCCGCCATGCCGCCCAGCTCGCGCTGCACATGGTTGACGAAATAGTCGATCGCCTGATCGGCCTCCAGCGTGCCCGCAGCTTCGAGCTGGCGCATGTCGCCGCTGATGCCCGAGAGGCCCTTCAAGCCCGACTGCTTGTAGAGGAGGTCGATGATCTCTTTGCTGGAGAGCTTCTCCTCGTCACGGAGATAGAGCACCACGCCGGGATCGATCTCCCCGCAACGCGTGCCCATCGGCAGGCCCTCGAGGGCCGAGAAGCCCATCGTCGAGCCGATGCTCTTGCCGTCGCGCATTGCGCACATCGAGGCGCCGCTGCCGAGATGAGCCACCACGACGCGGCCCGCGGCGTGCATCGGCGCGATCTCGCGCAGCCGATGCGAAACGTATTCATAGGACAAGCCGTGGAAGCCGTAGCGGCGCACGCCTTTGTCGTAGAAGCGGCGAGGTAGCGCGAACGTGTCATTCACCCACGGATGCTGGCGGTGGAACGCCGTGTCGAAGCAGGCGACCTGAACCGCGTGCGGAAACGCCGACCGTGCCGCGAGCATGCCTGCCAGGTTGTAGGGCTGATGCAACGGTGCGAGTTGGATGAAGCCTGACAGCTCGTCGATGATGGCGTCGGTGACGACGACGGGCGCGGCATGCTTGGTGCCGCCGTGAACGACACGATGGCCGACCGCCGAGATCTCAACCGAAGGAAAGTGCGACTTCATGAACTCGAGGATATGCGCGAGCGCGTGCTGATGGTCGCTCGCCTCGTCGCCGGAGAGCATACGATCTTCCAGCACCTTGCCGTCCCCGCACTTCACTTGCAGGTGAGGCTCGAGGCCGATCCCCTCGATCTGGCCCATCGCGAACGGCTTCACATCCTGGCCGGCCTGGTCGAACAGGGCAAACTTCAGTGATGACGAGCCGGCATTGAGCGTGAGCACCCAATTGTGAGTCGCTTCAGTATCCTTGCGCCCGGGGGCACGCGTATTGAGCTGCTGCATTGGTATCAACTCGTCTGATTGAAGCCCGCGCGAGCGAAGAGGCTGAGCGTGAATGCCACGCCCGCCGGCCGCGAGACTTGGATCTACGGGAAATTCGTGTAAGCCTGATGATCTTCCCGGACGGAATCCGGCGCAGCTCGCGGCAGGCGCAGCGTTGACCGCGCATTTGCCGTCGCACCGCACGGGATTGCGTGCCGATCGCAGGATCAGGCTGCCTTGTCTGCCTCTTCGGACTGACGCCGTTGCAGATCGAGCACGGCCATCATGTAGCCGACGCGATCCTCCACAGCCTCAGCCATCAACGAGAAGTAGTTGGCTTCCTGTGGGACGATGTCGCTCGTCACCTCGCCGAACTCGAAATGCAGCGAAGCGTCATGCTTCTTGGCGATCGACAGCATCTTGCCGTTCTCGGCCAGGCACGACAGGAACAGGTGCTTGATGTTGCGGTTGCGCGCCGAGCGAATCACCCGCGCCATCAACTCGCTGCCGAGCCCCTTCTCCTGGAAGTTGCGCTCGACCGAGAACGCGGCCTCGGCCTGATCGCCCCATTCCTTGTCCCGGCCGAGCTTGCGCAGCTCAGCGGCGGCGCGAACCTCGTTGCCCTCGAAGTAGCCGAACACGATGCTGCCGTCATCGTTCATGCCGGAGGCATACTTCTCGATGAAGCTGTCGGAAACACCGTGCGCGAAGCGCAGGCGGCGGCTGTCCTTATCGAGGCGCAGCAAGTGATCGCGGAACTTGAACACTTCCATCGGGGCCAGCTTGCGGATGCTCGCGCCCCAGGTCTTGAGTTCGCTCATGATCGTGGCCTTCGTTTTGCTCGACTTCCCGTTCCCGGCCCCGTGGCTCTGATGGCCATTTTGGTTGCCCGAAACTTTACGCATACGTTAGCACAGTAGTCCTGCCATACGGTTACTTATCGCGCCGCACAACAGGCCGATGCCATTGGGTTCTCTGTGATTTCCCGGGATCTTGGCTTTGATGAAGCGCAAATGTGCTGCATTGCGGCTGCTTTGCCGTGTCTCTGTCAGATTTTGGCCGCAGGAGGCGAAAATCGGCCATGCGAAATATGCATAGCTTGCACAATCGGTGCACAGTCGTTTGGATACGTAGTCAATTAATGATCAATGGATGACAGTGGCGGACTGACATGCTCCAGTGACTTGCGCTCCGCAGCCACCGCCCAGACAGCGGCGACCGCAGCAGCAGCGAGCATCAGTCCCGCGCCGATCAGATAGCCGATGAACACGCGGCCGCGCGACCCGCTTTCGATGAGGACCCCGAACAGCCACGGTCCCGCTATGCCGCCAATGCCCGTGCCGACGGCGTAGAAAAACGCAATCGCCAGCGCGCGGATCTCAAGCGGGAAGGTCTCGCTCACCGTCAGGTAAGCCGCACTCGCGGCGGCTGAAGCAAAGAAGAAGATGATCATCCAGCCGATCGTCATCCCCGTCGCCGACAGCTGCTCGGAGGCGAACAGGTATCCGACCCCGGCCAGCAGAACACCCGAGACGGCGTAGGTGAACGCCAGCATGGGGCGACGGCCAAGCGTATCGAACAGCCGCCCCAGGCAGACCGGCCCGAGCACATTGCCCAGCGCGAACGGCAGGATGTACCACCCGACCTGATCGGCGGCGATGCCGTAGAAGTCGGTCAGGACCAGGGCATAGGTGAAGAAGATCGCGTTGTAGAAGAACGCTTGCGCGACCATCAGGCTGAGACCCACCAAGGTCCTCCGCTGGTGCGACGAGAACAGCGTCGCGACGACCTCAGAAATTGGTGTATGCGTACGCGCCCGCAGCCGTATCCGCGGCAGATCCTCCGTCGGCAAGTGGTAGCCGCTGGCGGTGAAGCCGCTCTCGATCCTCGCCATCACGGCCTGCGCTTCCGCCTCTCGTCCGTGCGTCATCAGCCAGCGCGGACTTTCCGGAATCCACAGCCGCATCACGAAGATCACCAGCGCCAGCGCTGCCCCGATCAGGAACGCAAGGCGCCAGCCTGTATCCGGATCGAAGACGGCGGGGTCGAGCAGCACCAGCGATCCCGCAGCGCCCAGCGCCGCACCCACCCAAAAGCTGCCGTTGATGGCGAGGTCGGTCCACCCTCGCACGCGCGCCGGAACAAGCTCCTGAATTGTCGAGTTGATGGCGACGTATTCGCCACCGATCCCCGCGCCGGTCAGGAAGCGGAAGGCGGCGAAGCTCCAGATATTCCAGGACAGCGCAGTCGCGGCCGTGGCCAGCAGGTAGACGGCGAGCGTGATGAAGAACAGCTTTTTGCGGCCCAACCGGTCGGTCAGCCAGCCGAACAGCACGCCGCCCGAGACAGCCCCGGCGATATAAGCGCTCCCGGCGAGCCCGACGTCGGTATTGCTGAAGTGGAGCGCCGGACTTTGTTTCAGGGCCCCAGCGATGGCACCGGCCAATGTCACCTCCAGCCCATCCAGAATCCAGGTAACGCCCAGCGCAACGACGACAAGCGTATGGAATCGGCCCCACGGCAGCCGATCGAGCCGCGCTGGAATGTCGGTCGTGACGATCCCGGCGGAAGCCGGCTGCCGTTCATGGGAGGGAACCTGGGACGCTGTCATGGGCGGCATAACGCCGCCGCGAGCGCGGATGATCCCGCCCCGATCCTCTGCCGCTCACGGCTTCAGCCGGTAGCCCGTCCTGAACATCCACCACACCACCGCCAGGCACAGCGCCAGAAACGCGAACGTCATCGCCAGGCTGACGCCGACGCGCACGTCCGAGATCTCGTAGAAGCTCCACCGAAAGCCGCTGATCAGGTAGACGATCGGATTGAGCAGCGTCACCTTTTGCCACAACGGCGGCAGCATGTTCACCGAGTAGAACGTGCCGCCGAGAAACGTCAGCGGCGTGATGATGAGCAGCGGAATGACTTGCAGCTTCTCAAACCCATCCGCCCAGATGCCGATAATGAACCCGAGCATGCTGAACGTCACCGCCGTCAACACCAGGAACGCCAGCATCCACGCCGGATGCGCAATGCGAACCGGCACGAAGAAGCTCGCCGTCGCAAGGATGATGAGCCCGAGAATGACGGATTTTGTCGCCGCCGCGCCGACATAACCGAGCACGATCTCACCCGGCGACACGGGCGCCGAGAGGATTTCGTAGATCGTCCCGGTGAAGCGCGGAAAATAGATGCCGAACGAGGCATTCGACGTGCTCTCCGTCAGCAGCGTCAGCATCACCAGACCGGGCACGATGAATGCGCCGAAGCTGATGCCGTCGATCTCAGAGATACGCGAGCCGATCGCCGCTCCGAATACGATGAAGTAGAGCGATGTCGACAGCACCGGCGAGACGATGCTTTGCAGCAGCGTGCGGCCCCAGCGGCTCATCTCGAACATGTAGATCGCGCGGACCGCCGACAGGTTCATTGCCCCGAGGTTCATTGCGACTGTCTCACGAGATCCACGAATATGTCCTCGAGCGAGCTCTGCGTCGTCTCCAGGTCACGGAATTGCAGTCCGCACGCCCGCATGTCATTGAGCAGCGCCGTGATGCCGGTGCGTTCCGAACGGGCATCGTAGGTAAAGACGAGGCTGCGCTTATCGTCAGCCAAATGCAGCGGATAGCCGTCGAGACCGTCAGGCAGCCCGCCGATCGGCGCGTTGAGATGCAGCACCAATTGCTTCTTGCCGAGCTTGCGCATCAGCTCGTTCTTCTCGTCGACGAGCACGATGCGGCCCTTCGCGATGACGCCGATGCGATCGGCCATCTGTTCAGCTTCCTCGATGTAGTGGGTCGTCAGAATAATGGTGACGCCGGATTGACGCATCTCGCGCACCACCTGCCACATGTCGCGCCGCAACTCGACATCGACGCCTGCCGTCGGCTCGTCGAGGAACAGGATGCGCGGCTCATGCGCCAGCGCCTTTGCGATAAGCACGCGCCGCTTCATGCCGCCCGACAGGGTCAGGATCTTGGAATCCTTCTTGTCCCACAGCGAAAGCTGCCGCAGCACCTTTTCGATATATCCAGGGTTCGCACGCTTGCCGAACAACCCTCGGCTGAAGCTGACGGTCGCCCACACCGTCTCGAACATGTCGGTGCTGAGCTCCTGCGGCACCAGGCCGATCATCTCCCGCACCGGGCGGTATTCGTGCACAATGTCCTTGCCGTCCACTGTCACCGTCCCGGCCGTCGGGATCACAAGGCCGCAGATCACGTTGATCAGCGTCGTCTTGCCGGCGCCGTTCGGCCCCAGAAGCGCAAAGATCTCGCCTCGGCGGATCTCGAGATTGACGTCATCGAGGGCATGAAAGCCCGAGGCATACGTCTTGGAGAGGTTGGAGACCGTGATGATCGCTGCCATGGCGTCCGGGATTGAGAGATGCACGCGGAAAAGGCCGCCCTGAACATAGGGGCAATCGAGGAGATGGCAATCCGGCAACCCGTTTCCTCCAGCGCCTCCGGCGGACGCGGCTTGAACTCGCAAGGCACTGACGACCATTGCGCCCGTCAAGCCTGAATAGATCCCCGCCCGAAACGGCGGGGATGACGGTACGGGCAGAGTGGACCGGCAATTGTCTCAAGCGGAGTCACCCCGCCACTCTTGATCGAAAGCCGCCCTCTCAGCGTCCAAGCTGCCTAAATCTCCTGCTCCAAGGGCGTCATCCCCGCTACTTTGGGCGGGGATCTGCCCCAGCTGCATGCCGCCGTTAGCAGACCTCCCCAAAAGCACTTGGCAGCGACCGAGTTGGCCTCGAACGAATGACTGGCCCGCCACTCCAGAGACACCTCCACCACGCCCGCCCGGACAACCCAATGTGAAGCCAACGTGACTGGTCACACCGCCGCAGGCCCGGAACTAGCCGCCGTTTCGACCATTGCGCCCAAACAGCAATCCAGGAGAAAATCGTGATGCTTGAGAAAGTGCAGCCGGACTACGCCGCCTTCGTCGGGGAGGGGACGGACCCGGTCGGTGCGGTCCGCGAAGTGATGCCGCATGCCCTGCGCCTCTATATCGAAAATGCGGGCGACTTCGAGATTCCCGAAGCCGCGATCAAGTCCGTTCACGATGGCAAGGTGATGCTGGCTTCTTACGCCCTCGACAGCGCATTGTTGGAGGCGATCCGGCACCGTCGCGATCGCGAAGACCCCAACGTCGCCGGATGATAGGCTGCGGCGGCACCGGGATGCCGCCGTTCTCCTCACTTACGCCACGCGCTTCAGCTTATGCCACGCGCTGCTGGTGGCGGCCTTCACCGATTTCCTCCGCAATCTTCGCCGAGAACGCCTCGAGATCGTCAGGCTTGCGTGAAGTTACGATGCCCTGGTCGGTGACGACTTCGCTGTCTTCCCATCGCGCGCCGGCGTTGATCATGTCCGTCTTGATCGACGGATACGACGTCGCCTTGCGGCCCTTGATGATACCGGTCTCGATCAGCAGCCAGGGTGCGTGACAGACCGCTGCGATGACCTTCTTCTGGTCGAACATCGCCCGAATGAAGCTCAGCGCCTTTGGATTTACCCGCAAAAGATCCGGGTTGATCTGGCCTCCCGGCAGCACCAGGGCGTCGTAGTCTTCCGGTTTTGCCTCGTCCAGCGTCTTGTCGACGCGAACCGACCTGCCCCAATCCTTCATTTGCCAGCCTTTGATTTCCCCCTTTTCAGGCGACACGATATCGACCTGCGCTCCTTGCTGCTTCAGCCTGTCCCGCGGGACCTCGAGCTCGGACTGCTCGAATCCGTGGGTTGCCAGAATCGCGATTTTCTTGCCGTTGATACTCATAGGAACCTCGCTTTGTGGGGGGTGCTTGCATAACCGCATCGGCAACGACGGGTTCCGAACCCTGCCCTCGCTTATGAAGCCCGGAGCAATGCACTCCGAGGAAGCTCCGAGGACGGTGCTGTAACTGTTCTGCCGCCCGGATTTGTTGCGTTGTTGGCGAAAATCGGGGCAAAGAGAGCGCACAACACTGCGATCTCGGGAACTCCTCATGGAACTGCTCAAAATCTACGCGCGCGGCCTGGCGCTGTTGGGACCCGAGAAGTGGCGCGCCTGGGCGCTTGCCGGAGCCAGCATCGTGCTCGCCATCGTGCAGCTCGCCGAGCCCATCCTGTTCGGTCGCGTCGTCGATGCTCTGTCGAGCAAGAAATCCGCCGCGTCCATCATCGCCATGTGGGCCGCCATTGGCCTTTTCGGCATTCTGGCGGGCGTCATCGTTGCCGTACACGCCGACCGCATGGCGCACCGCCGCCGCCTCGCCATCATGAGCGAGGCGTTCGAGCGGGCCATCACACTGCCGCTCGCCTATCACGCCGAGCGCGGCTCGAGTGCTGTCGTCAGTGCCATTTCGTGGGGGACCGACAGTCTGTTCTGGCTGTGGCTCAGGGCGCTCCGCGATCAGCTCACCGCCTTTGTCGGAATCGTCTTCCTGGTGCCGACCGCGATCAGCATGGACTACCGCATGGCTCTGATCCTCGCCGCGCTCGCCCTCGCCTATACCGGCCTCAACATCCTGGCGATCAAGAAGACCTCTGCCGGCCAGAACGACGTCGAGCGGTTCCGCTATGAGGTCTCCAGCCGCGTCGGCGACGTGCTCGGCAACGTCACGGTGGTTCAGAGTTTCAACCGTTTGCAGGCCGAAGCCGACGCCATGCGCGGCATGACCGGCCTGCTGCTGACCGCGCAGTACCCCGTGCTCACCTGGTGGGGCATCCTCACCGTCCTGCAACGCGCTGCCGCCACCATCACCATGGTCGCCGTCTTCGCGGTCGGTTCGATTCTGTCCGCCCGCGGCGAGTTGTCCGTCGGTGAGATCGTCAGCTTTGTTGCGTTCGCGGGCCTGCTTATCGGCAAGCTTGACCAAGTGTCCGGGTTCGTCACCAGCCTTCACCAAGGAGGGCCGACACTGCGGACCTTCTTCAACCTCCTCGACGAGAAATCGACCATCGTCGAGAAACCGGACGCCAAGCCGCTCGACGAGCCGATCAAGGGCGCGGTCCGCTATGACGGCGTCACCTTCCGTTTCCCGAAGAGCCAGCAGGGCGTCACTGACGTCGCCTTCGAGGTCAAAGCCGGCAAGACACTGGCGCTCGTCGGTCCCACCGGCTCGGGCAAGACGACGACGCTCGCGCTGTTACAGCGGCTGCGCGCGCCCGCGTCGGGGCACATCCTCATCGACGGTCAGGACATCTCCGACGTCACGTTGTCGTCGCTGCGCCACTCGATCGGCGTCGTGTTCCAGGATGCAGGCCTGTTCAACCGCTCGATCGCCGACAACATCCGCATCGGCAAGCCGGAGGCCACCGACACGGAGGTCGAGCGCGCGGCCAAGCTCGCGGAAGCGCACGAGTTCATCATGCGCAAGGAAGGCGGCTATTCCTTCGTGATCGGCGAGCGCGGTGCGTCCCTGTCAGGCGGCGAGCGCCAGCGCATCGCGGTCGCCCGCGCCATTCTCAAGGATGCCCCGATCCTGATTCTCGACGAGGCGACCAGCGCGCTGGACGCCGAAACCGAAGCTAAGATCAAGCGCGCGCTCGACGCATTGCGCAAGAACCGCACGACCTTCATCATTGCGCATCGGCTCTCGACGGTCGCCAACGCAGACGAGATCGTGGTCCTCGATCAGGGCCACATCGTCGAGCGCGGCACCTTCAAGAGCCTCGTCGCCCACCGCGGTTTGTTCGCCCGCATGGTAGCGGAAGGCGGTTTCACGGTCCCGACCGAACTCGAGACCCAGGACCCAATGGCGACGGCGGGACGAGTGGACGGCTGACGCTACTCCAGCCGGCCGAGAACCGTTCAAGGTTGCCTCCCGGAATTCGCGCGTGCACCGCCCTCGACGTGTGGCGATGGGGCGTCAATGGCGCGGACAGTTGCCTCCCGGAATCCGTGCATGCACCGCCTCCGTGAGGCGATGACGATGGCGCGGATATGCGGGATCTTTACCCGTCATTCTTGGGGGTTCGTAAGCGGCCCGTCGTGAGCGGAATTGCAGACGGTAAAGATCCCGGCTCTGCGCCGCCAAAGCGGCTGCGGCCGGGATGCAGCGCCCTACACGCTTCGCTCCTGACGTCGCGGCCGTGCGATTATCATTCGAACGCACAGTTGGTTTCGATCCGCAGTACCTGAATTTTCTGCAGTTGCCTCCGGAATCCGCGCATGCCCCCTCTCGACGTGTGGCGATGGGGCGTCAATGGCGCGGACAGTTGCCTCCCGGAATTCGCGCGTGCACCGCCCTCGACGTGTGGCGATGGCGTCGAAGCGGCTGCGGCCGGGATGCATGCCCCGCGAAAAGCGCGGCTGCGGCCGGGATGCAGCATCGCTGAATCCCGGTTGTCCGCTGCCTCAGAGCTTATGCGCCATGCGAACGCGCTTGGTCTCGAGGTAGCGCTTGTTATGAATGCTCGGCTTCGTCACGACCGGCACCTGCTCCACGACCTTGATGCCTTCCACCTTCAACGCTTCGACCTTGGCCGGGTTGTTGGTGATCAGGCGGATCTCCGGGAATCCGAGGTCGAACAGGATGTCGGCGGCGAGGTCATAGTCGCGCGCGTCGATCGGCGCGCCAATCTCGACGTTGGCGTCGACGGTGTCGCGGCCCTGGTCCTGCAGCGCATAGGCGCGGATCTTGTTCAACAGGCCGATGCCGCGACCTTCGTGATACGGCAGGTAGATCAGCACGCCGAGCGGCGCATCGATGATGCGGCCGAGCGCGGCCTGGAGTTGCTGATAGCAATCGCAACGCAGCGAGTGGAAGATGTCGCCCGTGACGCAGCCGCTGTGAACGCGGACCACCGGGACGATCCCCTCCGAGTTCTCGGTGCGGCGAATCAGCGCCATCGCCTGCATGGTCGGATCCACGCCCTGGTACGCCCGCGCCTCGAGCTCGAGCTCGCGCCCGTTGAACTCCATGGGCAACACGGTTTGCGCCGTCCAGTCGATATCCATTGCCACCGACCTTAAAGCATTCGACTTCATCTGCCTCTCCACACTCGACGCGCGGCATATGTGCTGAAAACTTGGGAGACGTAAAGGCATCCCAAGGGGCGCGGGATGGTCATCTGAAGCGTTTCTCACCTGAATGAACGATGAACGGTCTCCCCAAGGAGGACCGGACAGGCCGTGGTCTTACGAAACGCTCCGTAATCTGCTTCGCTGGAAACCCTAACCGCCGCCGTATATTATCCGTACCTTGGACGAATGAGATAGGGAATTATACGGCATGCGGGTGAACAGCGGTACGGCACGGCAAGTTCCCGCAGCCACCCGATTACGACAGAAGATATATTCTCGGACCACACTCTTAGCCGCCTTCGCGGTCATTTTGTCGCTACTCGCCGCAGCCGCATCCAGGCCTGCCGCCGCCGGAGATTGGGCAAACCGGGATCCCGCCGTCGAAGCCCGAGTGGCAAGCCTGCTGGCCCGCATGACGCTCGATGAAAAAGTCGGCCAGCTCAACCTGTTATCGCGAGCCGAGCCGCCGGTCGAACAGGTTGATTTGGCCGCCAAGGGCCGCATCGGCGGAATGCTCAATGTGCTCTCGCCTACTGAAATTGCAGCCTTCCGCAAGGCTGCAGCGCAGTCGCGGCTCGGCATTCCCCTGATCTTCGGTCTCGATGCCGTCCACGTATTCCGTGTGGCGATGCCCTCTCCTTTGGGATGGGCCGCGACCTGGCGACCCGAGCTAGCGGAGCGCGCCGCCGAGATGGTTGCTCGCGAGACCGCGGCCGGCGGGATCAATTGGACGTTCGCTCCGATGGTCGACGTTTCGCGTGATCCGCGCTGGGGCCGGGTTATCGAAGGGGCCGGTGAGGATCCCTTTCTGGGTGCCGCCTTCGCGCGCGCGCGCGTCACAGGTTATCGCCGCGGCGGCGTCGCGACGGCCGTCAAGCACTTCGTCGGCTACGGCGCCGCCGAAGCCGGACGCGACTACAACGGCGCTCAGATCCCCGTTTCCGAGTTGTTCGATCGCTATCTGCCGCCGTTCAAGGCCGCGATCGACGCTGGCAGCGAGACCGTGATGGCCGCCTTCAACACCGTCAACGGCGTGCCCGTCTCTGCAAATCGCAACCTGCTGACTGGCCTGCTACGCGACCGCTGGGCTTTCGACGGCGTCGTGACCTCGGACTACAACGCGATCGGCGAGCTCATCAATCACGGCGTCGCCACGAACCGCGCCGAAGCCGCTCGCAAAGCGATCCTCGCCGGCATCGACCTCGATATGGAAGGCACCGCCTACGCCCGCTTCCTGGCTGATGAGGTTGAGAGTGGCCGCGTTCCCATGACCGTGCTCGATGAAGCGGTGGCTCGCGTCCTGCGGCTGAAGTTTCGCATGGGTTTGTTCGATGAGCGGCCGCCGCCTGTTGCCCCTTCCGACGCCGAAATCCGGTCCGTAGCGCGCGAGGTCGCGCGGCATTCGCTCGTGCTCTTGAAAAACAAGGGCGACGTGCTGCCGCTCGCCAGCTCAGCCCGCAAGATCGCCCTCATCGGCGCCGCCGCCGCCACCGACTACGACATGAGCTGGTGGGGTCCGGCGGCCCTGGTGAAGCCCGAGACGCAGCATCTCGATGCTGCTCTGCGCGAGCGCCTTCGACCTGGCCAGGAGATGACGTTCGTGCCCGGCACGACCGACGCCTGCGGCCGGTCTCTGGCGGATCAAGCCGCTGTCACCGCCGCGGCCCAAGAGGCCGACGTCGTCGTGCTGATGATCGCGGAGGATTGCGACACCTATGGCGAGGCGGCATCGCGGGCTTATCTCGAGCTTGGCCCCGCCCATCAGGCTCTGTTGGAAACGGTCGCCGCCGCCGGCAAGCCCGTCGTCCTGATCGTCGACACCGGTCGTCCGCTCGTGCTTTCGCGCGCCGAGCCGTTTGCCTCCGCAATCCTGATCGCTTGGCAAGGCGGCACCGAGGGCCGTACCGCTCTGGCCGAGACCCTGGTCGGCGAAAGTGTTCCCTCCGGCAAGCTGCCGATGAGCTTTCCGCGCGCGGTCGGGCAGTTGCCGACCTCCTACGATGGCCTGCCGACGAGCCGCCCTTCCGGCCACGACCGCTTCACCTCCCGCTACGTCGACGAGGACGTCGGCCCGCTTTACCCGTTCGGGCACGGCCTCAGCTACGCCAGCTTCAGCTATTCCAACCTGCGATTGGCAGCGCAGTCGGTTTCAGTCAACGGGACGCTGGAGGCGATCGTCACCGTCACGAACACTGGGCCGCGCCCCGCCGAAGACGTGGTTCAGCTCTACATTCGTCAACTCGTAGCCAGCCGATCCCGCCCGGTGCGGCAGTTGAAGGGCTTCACCAAGGTCCGCCTTTCTCCCGGCGAATCTCGTGACGTGGCCCTCCGCGTGCCCGTGCAGGACCTCGGCTACCACGACGACCAGGGCAACTACGTCGTCGAGCCCGGCCCGTTCGCGGCCTTCGCCGGCGGCAGCTCGGCGGCCAGCCTCGCGGTCCGCTTCGAGGTCACGCCGGCCGTTCTCCCCAGCACAGCGGCCGAGCGTTGAGCTCACACGTTGGCGATCGCGTTTGCGATCTGGTATCCCTCGCGTTCAGACCTGAAAAAGCGTTGCGGGAGCCGACCCTTTGCGATCGTTGCTGACCTTGCTGGCCGCGGGCCTTCTGAGCGTGGTGCTGACGCGTGCTTTCCTCGCTTACATGCAGGGCCGGCAAATCGTGGCCGAAGAAAACCACCGCTCGATGCACAAGGGCCGCATTCCGGTCGGCGCGGGATGGCCATTGCTGGTGTCGGCGCTCATCGCGGCGCTCGCGCTCTGGCCGTTCGCGGGTGTCCATTCCGTGCTGCTCCCCGCCATAGCCGCGCTGGCCATCGTGTCGTGGGCCGACGACGTCAACGCGCTCGCGCCTTCGGTGCGGTTCCTGGTCCACATCGCCGCCGCCGTTGCCGCGGTCTACGCGCTGCCCTCCGACGCGCTCATTTTCTCTGGTCTGCTGCCGTTCGCGCTCGACCGCCTCGTCGCGGGCGTCGCATTGGTCTGGTTCGTGAACCTGACCAATTTCATGGACGGGATCGACGGCATCACCGGCATCGAGGCCATCACCGTCGCTGGCGGCTATGGGCTGGTGCGCCTCGCGCTCGGCCCTGCTGGCGACGACGCGTTGATCGGCCTCGCCATTGCGATCACCGGCGCAGCGCTCGGTTTCCTGGTGTGGAACTGGCATCCCGCGCGGATCTTCATGGGCGACGTGGGGGCCGTGCCGCTCGGCTTCATCATGGGCTGGCTGATGCTCGATCTGGCGGTGCGCGGTCATCTCGCGGCCGCGCTGATCCTGCCGCTCTACTATCTCGCCGACGCCACCATCACCCTTGTCTGGCGTGTGCTCGACGGCGAAAAACCGTGGGAGGCCCACCGCCGCCACTTCTACCAGCGCTCGGGCCGGGTGCTCGGCTCCCATTCTGCGGTCGTATCGCGGATTGCCGCCTGCAACGTCGTGCTGGTGCTGGCGGCGCTGCTCTCGCTGCGCAACGAGATGCAAGGCATCGCGCTCGCCGTTGCCGCGGTCGGCGTCCTGCTTGGACATCTCGAACTCATCGCCCGCCGCGGCGCGACGCCCCAGGCCAAGCAGGCGTAGGTTCGCTGCTTACTGTTTCATCGGCGGGATCAAATACAGCACGAGCGTCCGCGGCTTGCCGGTGAGCCCCCACAAGCTTGGCGTATGCGTGATCTCCCGAACCTGAGTACCCGGCGTCAGGAACGGCTTCGCGGCTTGCCCGCACCCATCGTCCCCCTTGCGGCACACGACGAGCAACCCCGACTGGGCCAACCGCTGCTGTGTGATCCAGGGCGCCTTGCGCATATCGAATTCGATGAAATCGGAGGGCGCGTCGGGACCGTAGAACGTCAGCGCTTGCGAATAGCGGTCATCTCCCGCCACGACATCGAGCCGGGAACCGATGACCTCGCGCCAGATGCGGTTGGCGTCTTCGGAGACGGCGCGCCTCGGCATGCTCCAGGTGTCGGCGCCGCCCTTGAACGTCGCGATCGAAACGACCGGGGCCGCGAGCAGCGCAAGCAGTGGAAATGCGATGGCCGGCCGGGCCAGGAACCGCAATCGCGCACCATCGATGTGCTCCTGGGCGAGATAGATCACCGCCGCGGGCACCATGAAGAAGATCGGGATCATAAACTGCGCCGAGATGCGCACGTGTCCGACCAGCAGTGCCACGAACGTCAACACGAACGGCCCAAACGCCAGGAGCGCCACCCACCAATTGACGGGTTTCAACGCACCTGCCACCAGCCGCGACGGAAGCGAGCGCCGTTCCTCCGGCGCCAACATCCAGAGATAGAACCCCGCCGCGACCGAAAGCATCGCAATCGCCTGTCCAACAGCCGCCAATCCGCGGCCCAGAATGTCGAGCGTCGGATGCTTCGTGGTCGCCATCGCGTATTCGATGGTCTGAAAATCGTGGGTGAACATCCACCAGACATGCGGTGCAATCGCCAACGCACCCACCGCCACCGCAACATAGGGCGACGCCGAGCGGAAATAGGCGCGGGCCCCCGGATGCAGCAGCGCGGCTCCGAAGCACGACGCGAGCAGCAGCGCAGAATAGTATTTGGTCAGCACCGACACTGCCGCCAGCAGGCCGAACAGCGCGCCGTGCAGCAGCGAGCGCGTCTCCAGCGAACGGATCAGGAGATACGCCGTCCAGGGCCACAGCGCGAGCAGCGCCGTGTTGGCGTTGTATTTAAGAGCATAGAGGTTGTAGAGCGGCGTCAGTGCCAACAGCGCAAGTGCCGCCGTCCGCGATTGGTCCGGAAGCAGCCGCCCGGCGATGGCCCAGGCGCCGAGCAGCCCGAGAGCGCCGTTCAACTCGGCCAGCAGATAAAACGCCCAGTCGGCACGCGGAAATACCGAAAACCACGCTGCCGCGATCCATGCATAAGCCGGAGGATGCTTTGGATAGCCGAGCGCAAATTCCTTCCCCCACGTCCACGCTTCGGTGATGTCGTGATGCAGCGTGCCGTGCGTCACTGAGCAGAAAATCGTCCACACCACCACATGCGCCGCCAGCAGCATCAGCACGGATGCACGCTCGCTCAATCCCGCGCCCCAACTCCCCATGCGCAAGCCCCCGCTTTGGGCACGAGCCACGCTTCCCCCTCCGATTGTCACGTGGTGCGGTCCTCGCCGGTGTGTTCACTCGGGGATTTGGCGCGGATTGCCGCCTGCGCCGCGGCAAGGCGGGCGACCGGCACGCGGAAGGGCGAGCAGGAC
The DNA here is from genome assembly GCA_963847435.1 of uncultured Alphaproteobacteria bacterium. GTDB lineage: Bacteria > Pseudomonadota > Alphaproteobacteria > Rhizobiales > Hyphomicrobiaceae > CAWJZR01. Next base: position 59,956 of record CAWJZR010000011.1, read on the forward strand.
ACGTAGTCGAGCCCGGCCTCGTGGAAGAAGGCGATCGAGGCCGGGTCGCCGCCGTGCTCGCCGCAGATGCCGACCTTGAGATCCGGCCGCGCGCTTGCGGCCGCGCTCGGTGCCGATGCGGACCAGCTCGCCGACGCCGTCCTGATCGATCGACACGAACGGATCGACGTCGAACATGCCCCGCTCGACGCATAGTTGGCAAGGATCGGCGCCGCATCGTCGCGCGACAGGCCGAGGCAGGTCTGCGTGAGGTCGTTGGTGCCGAACGAGAAGAACTCGGCGCCGGCCTCGCCTCGCGCGATCTCGTCGGCCCTCAGCGCCGCGCGCGGCAGCTCGATCATGGTGCCGATGTGATAGTCGAGCTTGGCGCCGGTCTCCTTCTCGACCGCGTCGGCCGTCCTGCGATCGATGCCGCGCAGCGATGTCGAACTCCGCGCGGTAGGCGACGAGCGGGATCATCACCTCGGGCACGCACCGGCTTGCCGGTCTTGCCTGCACGGCTGACGGCCGCCTCGAAGATGGCGCGCGCCTGCATCTCGGTGATCTCGGGATAGCGGATGGCGAGCCGGCAGCCGCGGAAGCCCAGCATCGGGTTGAACTCGTGCAGCTCGGCGACGCGCGCCGCAGCTTCCGAAGCGGCACCCCGAGCTCCTCGGCCAGCGCTGCCTGCGTCCTCCTCGTCGTGCGGCAGGAACTCGTGCAGCGGCGGATCGAGCAGGCGGATCGTGACCGGCAGCCCGGCCATGATCTCGAACAGCTCCTCGAAATCGGCGCGCTGCATCGGCAGGATCTTGGCGAGCGCCGCGCGCCGCCCGGCCTCGTCGTCGGCGCAGATCATCTCGCGCATGGCGAGGATGCGGCTCGTCCTCGAAGAACATGTGCTCGGTGCGGCAAAGCCCGATGCCCTCGGCGCCGAAATCGCGCGCCTGCTTGGCGTCGCGCGGCGTGTCGGCGTTGGCGCGCACGCCCAGCGTCCGCGCACGCGTCCGCCCACTGCATCACCGTGGCGAAGTCGCCCGACAGCTCCGGCTGGCGCATCTTCACGCGGCCCTTGAGCACCTCGCCCGTTGCGCCGTCGATGGTGATGACGTCGCCGCTTCGAGCACCTCGCCGGCCGACCGTCATGGTGCCGGCCTTGGCGTCGATGCGCAGCGCGCCGGCGCCGGCACACGCACGGCCGCCCCATGCCGCGCGCGACCACGGCCGCGTGGCTGGTCATGCCGCCGCGCGTGGTGAGGATGCCGGCGGCCGCGTGCATGCCGTGGATGTCCTCGGGGCTGGTCTCGGTGCGCACCAGGATCACCTCGCGGCCCTTGCGCCTTCAGCGCCTCGGCCTCGTCGGCGTCGAACACGATCTCGCCCGAGGCCGCGCCCGGCGAAGCCGGCAGGCCCGTCGTCACGACGAGCTTTCTCGGCCGCGGGGTCGATGGTCGGGTGCAGCAGCTGGTCGAGCGCCGCCGGATCGATGCGCAGCACCGCCTCCGTCGCGGGTGATCAGCCCTTCGGCGGCAAGGTCGACGGCGATCTTGAGCGCGGCCTCCGTGGTGCGCTTGCCGGATCGCGTCTGCAGCATCCAGAGCTTGCCGTCCTGGATGGTGAACTCGATGTCCTGCATGTCGCGATAGTGCTTCTCGAGCCTGGCGAACACTGCGCGAGCTCGGCTGAAGGCGTCCGGCATCGCCGCTTCGAGCGAGGGATGCTCGCTCTCCGTCGCGCCTCGCGCGGCCTCGGTCAGCGGCTGCGGCGTGCGGATGCCGGCGACCACGTCCTCGCCCTGCGCATTGATCAGGAACTCGCCGTAGATCTCGCTCGCGCCGGTGGAAGGATTGCGCGTGAAGGCGACGCCGGTCGCCGACGATGTCGCCGAGGTTGCCGAACACCATGGCCTGCACGTTGACCGCCGTGCCCCAGCTCGTCGGGGATGTCGTGCAGGCGGCGGTAGGTCTTGGCGCGCGCGATTGTGCCAGGAGCCGAACACGGCGCCGATGGCGCCCCACAGCTGCTCGCTGGTATCTTGCGGGAACGGCTTGCCGGCTCGCGCTCGACCGCCGCCTTGTAGTCGGCGATGATCTCCGAGCCAGTCGTCGGCGCCGAGATCGGTGTCGAGGTAGAAGCCGTTGAGGTTCTTGTGGTTCTCGAGGATGTCCTCGAACACGCCGTGGTCGACGCCCAGCACGACGTCGCCGATACATCTGGATGAAGCGGCGATAGCTGTCGTAGGCGAAGCGCGCGTTGCCCGACTTGGCGGCCAGGCCCTTCGACCGTCTCGTCGTTGAGGCCGAGGTTGAGGATGGTGTCCATCATGCCGGGCATCGAGGCGCGCGCGCCCGAGCGCACCGAGACCAGCAGCGGGTTGTCCGATCGCCGAAGCGTGGCGCCGACGGCCTTGCCGACGTCGCGCCAGCGCCTGCTCGACCTCGGCCTTGAGGCCGTCGGGCAGCTTGCGGCCGTTGGCGTAGTAGGCGGTGCACACCTCGGTGGTGATGGTGAAGCCCGGCGGCACCGGCAGGCCGAGGCTCGCCATCTCGGCCAGGTTGGCGCCCTTGCCGCCCAGCAGCTCCTGCAATTCGCCGCCGCCCTCGGTGCGGTCCGCCGCAAAGACGTAAACCATCTTCGCCGGCTTGGGCTTGGCTGCTGCCATACGTCGTGATCTCCGCGAACGAAACCGTCTCTGAACGCCCAACAGCCTGAGGCGGTTCGTGACCTGGCTCGCATGCTGATGCGCGCCCCTGGCATAGCAGCCGCGCGCCCCGCCCGGAAGCCGGATCGGCGTTTGCGTGACCGTCGAAGCTGCCTTGCCGAACCGGTCCGGTTCAAGGCACTCTGCGCCGCGAATTCCGCGGATAAGATCGAGAAGGACCTCGCGATGTCGACCGCTGCTCTGCCCAAGGTCTTGAAGGCCTCGATCAGAGCCACGAGGCGGCGCTTGCGCGCCTGTTCGAGCTGTTGCCGCATCCAGAGCGTCTCGACCGACCCCGCCTATCAAGAGCAGTGCCGCAAGGCCGCCGAATGGTGCGCCGCCGAGCTACGCGACATCGGTTTCGACGCCTCGTGTGTGCCGACGACCGGCCACCCGATGGTGGTCGGCCACGACCGCAAGACGCGTGCCGAAGGGCATGCCGCACGTGCTGTTCTACGGCCACTACGACGTGCAGCCGCCCGACCCGCTCGAGCTGTGGAAGACGCCGCCGTTCGAGCCGCGCATCGCCACCGAGAAGGTCAACGGCAAGGTGATCGTCGCGCGCGGCGCGGAGGACAACAAGGGCCAGCTGATGACCTTCTTCGAGGCGGCGCGCGCCTGGAGAGACGTCGCCGGGCGAACTGCCGATCGCGGTCTCCGTGCTGATCGAGGGCGAGGAGGAGTGCGGCTCGCCGTCGCTGCCGGGCTTCCTCGCGAAGCACGGCAAGGAGCTGACGGCCGACCTGGTGCTCGTCTGCGATACGGGCCAGTGGGACAAGGACACGCCCGCCATCACGACGCAGCTGCGCGGCCTCGTCGGCGACGGAGATCGTCATCACCGGCCCGAGCCGCGATCTGCATTCGGGCATCTACGGCGGCCCGGCGCGTCAACCCGATCCGCGCGCTGGCCCGCATCATGGCGCGACATGCACGACGACAACGGCAAGGTGCGCCATCCCCGGCTTCTACGACGGCGTGACAAGAGCCATCCGCCAGAGCAGCTCGAGCAGTGGCAGGCGCTCGGCTTCCGAGGCCGAAGCGTTCCTCGGCGACGGTCGGCCTCACGGAGCCGGCCGGCGAGCAGGAGCTTCGCGTGCTCGAGCAGCTCTGGTCGCGGCCGACGCTCGAATTCAACGGCATCACCGGCGGCTACCAGGGCGTCGGCACCAAGACGGTCATTCCCTCCAAGGCCTCGGTGAAGATCACCTGCCGGCTCGTGCCCGGCCAGGACCCCGACAAGGTGCATCGCCGCCATCCAGCGCTTCGTCGCGAACGCCTGCCCGCCGACTGCAGGGCCGAGTTCCTCGGCGCACCGCGGCTCCGCCGCCATCGCCTTCGACACCGATGCTCCCGCGATCAAGCGCAGCGGCCGAGGCGCTGGAGGAGGAATGGGGCCGGCCCGACGGTGCTGATGGGCATGCGGCGCCTCGATCCCGATCGTCACCTCGTTCAAGGACGCGCTCGGCATGGACAGCCTGCTGGTCGGCTTCGGCCTCGACGACGACCGCATCCACTCGCCCCAACGAGAAATACAACCTGACGAGCTTCAGGAAGGGCGCCCGCAGCTGGGCGCGCATTCTCGCCAAGCTCGCGGACAAGGCCGGCTGAGGCTGAACCTTCGACTCGGCAAAACTGTTCGCCTTTTCAGTCGAATGCAGAGCGCTTGCGAAGCCGCATTCGCAGGCTATGTTGCGGCCATGACGCCGCACACCTCGAGGAGCCCGATTTCCACATGACCATCCGCCGCGTGAAACTCCTGGCCGGGCTCGCCCTCGCGCGTGACGTTCGGCGCATGCCTTCCGGCCAGCGCTCAGTTCTCCCCGCGGCAGAGAAACGTTGCGGGCGAGTTCGATTATTACGCGATGGTGATGTCTTGGAGCCCCAGCCATTGCGCCGAAGCCCAGCGCGGCCGCGACGATCTGCAGTGCGAACGCCGTGATGGCCGCCGTTACTCCTTCGTCTTGCATGGCCTGTGGCCGCAGTACGAGCGCGGCTACCCGGAAGCCTGCCCGCTACGCGGCGGTCGTAATTACGTGCCGCGCCCCGTCGTGGACGACATGCTGGATATCATGCCGGCGCCGGGCCTCGTCATCCACGAGTACAAGAAGCACGGCACCTGCTCTGGCCTCGATCCGCAGAACTATTATCGCTTGGCGCGTTCGCTCTATCGCAAGATCCAGATCCCGCAAGAATTCACCAATCCGATGGAGCCACGCACCGTATCGCCGGACGAGGTGATGCGGGCGTTCGTCGACGCCAATCCGGGCCTGAAGCCGGACATGCTCGCCATCTCGTGCGGCGGCAGCGGCAACCGACTGCAGGAGATCCGCTTCTGCTTCTCCAAAGAGGGACAGCCGCGAGCCTGCGGCCATAACGAGAACCAGCGCCGCATGTGCTCGGCTCAGAAGATGTACCTGCCGCCGGTGCGCTCGACGAAGGCCGGCCCAGATACGCCGGCTGATCGCGCCCGCGCCACACCGCCCCAGCGTCCACGCGTCATTCACTGAAGCACATCACTTTTTTCGGCACGTAGAATCGGGCGCGGCGCGGTGACGCGAGCGCCCGTCTCCCTGCACACGTTATCCACAGCGCGTCCATTTACTGTGGAGATTGGCGAGCGCAACTCCCCCGCGCCACGATCCATATTGCCGAATTGAAGCGCGCGGGCAAACTGTCTGCATTCGGTCGTTCCCCGTCTGGTAGAGCGTCGGAACAGCAGTCTGGAGCGCAATCCCCGTGATCGAGATCGGCACCGCAGGTGCCCCGGCCAACCAAGTCTACCGTCCCGCCGATGCGTCGGGGCATAGTCTTGCGCGCCGCCGCCTGCGCTCGCAAATGTCACGCGGATTTGGTAGCGGGCGCTGGCTCAACGCCGTCGTCTTCAGCGTCGCGGGCTTCATCCTTGGCGCCGTCTTCTGGCATTTCGTCGGCTTCTGGAGCTTCGTCTCACACGTCGTGCTGACCGGTCCGGCGGGCGGCGCAGCCCGCAAGGATCCCGGCCGCAATACGCAAGTCACCAAAGAGCAAGTCATCAAGGAACCGGGACGCCTCAGGGACGGCGCCCGTGCCATCGTCCCCCTGGTGTCGACTTTGGCGCCCGAGGTCGAGGATTGCGTCACCCTTGCCCTCGATCGCCGCAGCGGTCGCACGGATCTATTACCCTGCCGGCGTTTGGCGCGGGAACTGCCGCTGCTCGAAGGCTCCCCCCGTGGTGATCTCGCTGCCGTCACAGCCCCCGCGGCCACCGCCGCGACGTGGACGGTCCAAGTCGATGCCACCGACACCCCGGCACCTCCCCCGGCGCGCTGACGGGGTTGCCGCCAAATCACACACAGGTCATCCTCTGACAGCCATTCTTCGGCTTGCCCGATTGACGCCCGAAACGCCCGCTAGCCCTACCGCCGCGACGGGTCTTACATCGGCAATTCCGTTGTTGATGGCCCGCGCCGGGCCTATTGCGGCAGAATTTACGATGTTGAACGTTGTGGTTGCACGTATCACGCAGGGAGCGTCTCGATGACATTTGCAGCCGGACAGCGCTGGACCTACCGCGCCCCTCGCAGCTTCGAGTCCTCACGCCTCGTCATCGGCGCCATTCTGACCTTTCCCGGCCAGCCTCGCGTCATGTGCTGCAGCGTCACCGGCGCGCCACGCCGGCGTCCCGACCACAGCATCGACACGGTGACCATTCCTTTCCTTCCAATGACCGAGCAGGCTGTTCTCGACACAATTGTCCGCGCTGACGGCGAGGCCGAGCCCCCGCCACATTTTCTGGAAGCCCTCGAGGCTTGGCAGGGTGATCCCCGCGGACTGACCACTTTCACGGTCCCGTTCGAGGGCTTCCTCGACCGCATGATCGCCCTCCAAATGGCAGCGATCGTAGGCCGATCAGCAGCCTGAGGTTGCACCCTGAAATGTCCGGCTTATCGGTGCGTGTAATTTTTTATTAGAATTGCCCGTGAACTGGCATTTTGTTCCGAACAGATCCAGTCTTTAGGCACGCTTTAACTCACCTAGTGCGACGATCCGGTCAAGTTGATTGACAACTGATCGTCACCGAGGAAGTACAATGCCAGAGACAAATCGTACGCTGATCGTACGCTTCGCTCGCTACATCGCGTCCCTGTTCACGACCACTGCGCTCCCCTTGGCCACCGTTGGGCCAGTCACCTCCGCGTCGTTCCAGGCCGCCGCCCCAGTCGCCCCTACGGCTGTGATTGAAACGCTGGCCGCCTCCGAGCCTGTGGTGACGTCGCTCGTGATCCCAGAAATCGCGGCCGAGCCGGTCGTCGCCGCAATCGTGGAGGCAGCAGACGACGTTACCGAGGTGCGCCCGGCCGAAGCCTTCATTGCACCGGCGCTCAAGTCCTTCATGCTGGCGCGGCGCCTCAAGGCCGTTTCCAAGCTCAACGGCCCAACGGAAGCGAAATCGCGGAAGTCCAAGACAACGCCACCAGCCGGCCGCCCCGTTCCCAAGGCCGCCGCAGCCGCGTCCAAGTCCACCAAGCAAAAGGCCCCGGTCGCTCAGGCCTGGATCCAGGTTCGCCGCGACACCTCGCGCAATCGCCCGACGGCGACCGTCATCGACTTCAACAAGGCCCGCACCGCCATGGGCGGCCAAGCGAGGGTACAGGCATTGCGCCGCGCGGCCTGACGCCCACACCAATACTGCAGCCCGCCACCTGGCGGGCTGCCATCTTTCAAGCCGTCTTGCGCATCCGTTCCGCGCGCCAATGAGCCGGAGCCAATCCGATCCAACCGATGCCCGGCTCGGTGGCCATATCGTCGAGCTTTACTGGATCGATGCTCCATTTCTGCGCCAAGCGCAGCACATGGTCCTCGGTCGGATGCAGGATCATCTCTCCGCCGGCATCGCCCTTGCGGCCACGTACGCCGCGCAGTTCGAACAATTTCAGGCCGAGCGCCCGCTCTTCGGGACTGACTTTGCCCCGGTTGACGACCACGCCCTCGTCGCTGACCGCGAAGATGCGCACCATCCGGCGGTCGATCACGCGCGCCCAGGCAAAATAATCGATCAGCGGGTAGGTGAAGAAGAACTGGACCTCGACGAAGCGCTCGCCGAGCCCCAAGAGGATCGGGCTGCATTTATCCACAAACCCGCGGCTCGCGGGGAATGGCAGTGACAGCCCGACCACGAAGGTCCAGCCGTTGACCGGGGGCGACACGAACACGTGGTCCTCGCCCAGCGTGTCGTCGTAGACCGAGCCAATTCCGGAATTCCAGTTCGACGCCGTCGGCTCCACGAGGCCCAGCGCCTGCACTACGGCCTCGGTATCGCGCGTACGCACCGCCAACCAGCCCATCTTGTAGCCGAACGGCGCCGGACGGTCGGGCTCGACCTCATAAATTGTGCGCCCTTGCGCCATGTGCGGTCCAAGCCGAAGCACGGCAATCGCAATGGTGACAGCGATCATGATGACGATAGCGAAGAACACTGAGCTTTCGATCCCTGGAAGGACTCGGGGGACAGTCCGTCATACGGCTCCGGGACGCCGATGCCCAGGGATCGGCACCGACGAGCTGTGGGAAAACGGAGGATCGCGGGGATAAGCGGCATGTTAGCCGTGGGCTCAAGCCACGAAGGGCGGCAGCAGACAAAACGACGAGACCGTGGCTTGGCCCCTGCTCCGTAGCGGGGTCGGTCGTTACGCCGGACGCCCCACAATGCAAAAGGCGGAGCCAGAGGCCCCGCCTTTCGAATGTCAACAGTGGTCCGGGTCGAACTCAGTACGTGAACTTCGCGGTGAAGACGTAGCGCAAGTCGCACTGGTTGAAGGCGCCCGTGCACCAGCCATCAAGCCCGCCGCCGGCCGCGTTATTGTTCTTCACGCTGGTATCCCAGTAGCGGAAGTCGAACGACAGCTTGTCGAGCGTGAACGTCATGCCGGCGTTCCAGTAGGCGAGAGAGTCCTCACCGTTACCCAGCGCGAAGCCCTTGAGGCCCGTGCCGAGGAACTGGTTCTTGCCGTCCGAACCGAACTGGCCGCCGATGGTGCCGCTGATCGAGGGCACGAACACCCAGATCTTGGGCAGTTCGTAAGCAGCCGTGCCTTCGATCGTCACGACCTCACCCTGGCCGCCCTGATAGCTCGGCGAGTAGAACACGGTCGCGCCGGTGGTCAGCTTGTCGAGGCTCGGAATGAAGGCGCCGCTGACGCCAGCCTTGAACTCCACGTAGTTCTGCTGGAAAGCTTCACCAACCGCGGGGCCGCGATCATTGGCGCCCGGGTAGGTGTACCAAATCACGCCGAGGTCGAACGTCGCGCAACCCATGGTGTACTTGGCGCCGCCGTAGACGTCGAGCTCAGCGCCGGCGAGGCGGGTACCGTCGCCATTGATGCCGAAGTCGACGCCCGAGCCCCAGATGCCGAAATAGGTCACGACATTCGGCATCACCGTGTAGCTGAGGTCGACGCCGCCCTGCAGAGCCGGGTCCTCTTTCTTCTGCGAATAGCCGCGGAAGACGTAGTCGGTGGTGACGCCGACGTTGAACGAATAGACGAACGCCGGCTTATCCTCGGCGGACGCAGCGCCAGTCATGGCCACGAGGGCGCAAGCGGCAGCGCCCGCGGCGCCAAAGATTGAACGAGTATAAAGCATGGTTCCCACCACCCCCATTTGATCCACAAGTCCCCTGCTTCCGCAATCCAGCTTTCAGTTGAGAGGCCGTCTGGACTTCGTATTCGCGGTCGCTTCGTGCTGTATCGAACTCAAATCCCCTGGTCCGAACAAGCATTAGTTGCCATCTGAAGGTCCTTGCGAACGGCCATGTAACCGATCAGCAACGCATGTGCTCTTTTGAACAGAACTTGCCCAAAATACGCCTAATGCTGAGGCATTTTCCAAACGGCCGACAGCTCAAAAGTTGGCATAAATGCTGAATTTATGGGCACATCCGCGCCCTTAATGATTCGTAAGAATTGCGGCAAGAGGCAATCATGTATCCTTAGCTTCGAAAACGCGCCGGACTGGGTTCGGCTGAGCCCGAATTGGAAGCCGCATTAGATGTCCACGCCGCCCGCTCCTCTGCCCCGAGTGCCGACTGCCTCGCCCCATCACGTGAAAACGGTTCTGATCACTGGCGCGGCCCGACGCATCGGCCGTGCGATCGCACTGGATCTGGCGGCCCATGGATGGCGCATCGGTGTCCATTACCGGCGATCCCATGCGGACGCCGAGGCTCTGGCAGGCGATATCATCGGACGCGGAGGGATGGCAGCGGTCATCCCAGCAGACCTCGCCGACCCTGCCGAAACCGCAAGCTTGATCCCGCGCTGCGTCGAAGCTCTTGGCGCGCCCTCTTGCCTGATCAATAACGCCTCCGAGTTTCACCTCGACACCGTCACCACGGTCACCCCATCGGCGTGGGACACGCATCTCGACATCAACTTGAAGGCGCCGGTTTTTTTGGCTCAGGCGCTGGCCCTGCATCTGCCCGCCGCGGCCACCGGCAACGTCATCAACATTATCGATCAGCGCGTATGGCGCCTGACGCCCGACTTTTTCTCGTACACGATCTCCAAAGCCGGGCTTTGGACTGCAACCAAGACACTGGCTCAGGCGCTCGCGCCGCGCGTACGGGTCAACGCCATCGGACCGGGCCCAGTCCTGCGCAGCGTCCACCAGACCGATGACGATTTCGCTGCCGAAAGCCGTTCGACCCTGCTTGGCTGCGGTCCGCAGCTTTCCGAAATCGCCGCCGCCGTCCGCTTCATTCTCGCTACACCGTCGATGACGGGTCAGATGATCGCACTTGACGGTGGCCAGCATCTCACTTGGTCTAATCCAGAGGTTGTGAGCGCGCGGCCACGTCAAGATCAGACCTAAGTTGATCCCCACAACACGGATAAAGCTGAAAAACTTCGGCAGTTAAGGCGCTTATTCGATTACGCCCGGTTCGCCCCGAAGTAGTTTCACAGACTTCGCGAATTCCGGCTGCGCCACAATCGGCGTTTCTTTGCCACAATTCTTCCCTGTAACGCCCCACTCGCGCCTGAAACCTCCGTCAACACTGAAGTTCGGGGAAAATGTGGCGCGTGCAGCAGGTCTCAACGGGTCGTTAACCTTAAGAGCTTATAAACGCCGGTCGGCGCAATGTGAGCGTTAGGGACGCCGCATGGTTTGAAGGGGTTCGTACATGCACATCCGATTTGCCGCTAGCTTGGCCGCCCTTGCGGTCATGGGGGCGACGATACCGGCTTCGGCAACCGACCTTCCGGCCATCAAGGCCACAGACAGTAATACGGTGCCGGCTTGCGTCACACCGGGACGCCTCGCGGCCTTTCTGAAGTCGCGCAATGGCAAGCTCGATCCCCGCTTCGAAACCATCGCCACCGAATACATGCGCCACGGCGAGGAACTCGGCCTGCGCTGGGACTACGCTTTCTTCCAGATGCTGCTCGAAACCGGCAACCTGACCTTCACGGGCGACGTACAGCCGAAGCAGAACAACTTCGCCGGCCTCGGCGCCACTGGTCGACATGAGCCGGGCGAAAGCTTCAAGGACATCTCGACCGGTGTCCGCGCCCACCTCGAGCACGTGCTGATGTATTCTGGCCAGCACATCGATAATCCGGTCGCCGAGCGCACCCGCAAAGTGCAGGAATGGGGCGTGTTGACGGGATGGCAGAAGACCATCAAGGGGCCTATGACCTACGCCCAGCTGGCGCGGCAATGGGCTCCAAAGAGCAAGAAATATACGTCCGACATCGACAGCGTCGCCGATGCCTTTTTCCAGGGCGCCTGCAAAGGCGAGGATGCCCACCCCGAATGGGTCCAGGAAGCCCGCGCCGGACGCGGCGTGACGCAGGGCACGACCAAGGTTGCCGAAGCGCCCACCCCCGAGCACGAGGCTGCCACCGAGATCCGCAAGCGCGCCGTCGAGGAGCAGCGGGCCGAGGGCGGCAAGCGCTCCGGCCTCGGCTTGACCGGCGTCGCCAAGGCTGCCGAATTGCCACCGGCTGCCGCTAAGCCAGAGGCCGAGCCGGCTCAGCCGAAGCCCCAACCGGCCGTGACCATTCTCAACGGCCCGAAGACTGAAGCAGCAAAGACTGAGGCGCCGAAGAGCGAGGCTGCCAAGGCCGAGCCCGAGCAGGCGACCAAGACGTCGGCGGCCGAAGCCCCCAAAGGCGCCCAGGTTCAGACAGCCGCCGTCACAGTGCCGTCCAAGCCCTCCGCCCCGGCCGCCAAGAGCAAATGCAACGTCTGGACGGCCAGCTACGGCGGTCAGAAGGCGATCATCATCCGCGCGATCACCGACAAGGTCGACCAACTACACCGTGCTCGACGTCAATGAAGGCGCCGAGAAGCGCGAGGCCGACGCCTACATCTCAGCCTACGCCAAGGGCGGCCAGAGGCCGGGGAGTTCCAGACTCAGATCAGGCGCTCGACAAGGCCTTCGAGCTCTGCCCCGAGGGCTAGTCGCCACTCGGCGCCGCCTTCTCTTGCATCCGGCCAGCCGGCCATGCCCGCCTGCCATCCAGAGTCACGTCGAGGAGCGAAGTGCAGCCCGTGTCGATCCTCGCACTCCCAGGGAGACGGCCGGGCGCGTCCGGCATCGCCATGCTTGTCATGGCCACCGTGCTTGCCGCCGCATCTCCGCTGCAGTTGTGCCGCCGCTGCTCGAGCCCTGAGATCCGCATCGCCGCCGACAACCCCGTGCCGGCCTGCGTCACTCCCGACCGGCTGATGCGCTTCCTCAAGACGCGCAACGCAAGATCTCGATCCGCGCTTCGCCGACATCGCCCGCTACTACAAGACGCACGGCGACGCGCCTGGCGCGTCCGCTGGGACTACGCGTTCTTCCAGATGATGCGTCGAGACCAACTACCTCTCCTACAAGAGCGGCAACGGCAGACAGGGGCGACGTCCGCCCTCGCCAGAACAATTTCGCCGGCATCGGCACGACCGGCGGCGGCGTTCCCGGCGATGCCTACCCCGACGTGTAGACCGGCGTGCTCGCGCAGATCCAGCATCTCGTGGCCTATTCCGGCGAAAAGGTGGCGCAGCCGGTGGCCCCGCGCACGCGGTTGAAGCAGGACGACATCGTCGAGGTCTCTCTCCGCCTGCGTCGGCCGGTTCGTTTCGACGACCTTACCAGCCGCTGGGCCATCGATCGTAACTACGCCAAGTCGATCGCAGCCATCGCCGACCGCTACCGCGAAGGCTTCTGCACTGGGCAACAGGCCACCGAAGACGTAGTGCCGCCCAAACCCGAGCCTGCCGCACGACGCACCACGCTTGCCGCTGTGCAGCCGACCCATCTCGGCGCTCCCCGACCCCTGCGCAGGCGTCGGCCGCGGTTGCCGCGCAGGCGGTTCCAGCTCCTAAGCCGTCCAAGCCTTCAGCCGTTCGAACGTTGTGGCGGGCCGACTCCGGCAAGCCAATTCCGACCGCTGGGACCGCGAAGCCGCCCAGCAGACTGCGCCGCCCGCATCCGAACCTCAGCAAGCGGCCGCCCTGCCACCTGCCGCCGTTCCCGCGTCGCAGCCTGCTCCCGCCCCCGAGGCTCAAGCCGCGCCGCTGAAGTCTGCCGCGCCGGTTACTGCCGCGACACCCGTAACACCTGCTCCGGCCGCCCCCGGGTGCAGCGTCGCCGCCGCCAGCTACGGCGGCAAGAAGACCTTGCTGATCCGGTACCAGAAGAGCGGCGCGACGCTTTACACGGCCCTGTCGGTTCTCGACGGCTTCGAGCGCTCGATGACCGAGGTCTTCCTGCGCGATCATGCACCCGGCGGCGTTAACATCGGGGAGTTCGCCAGCCGGGAAGAGGCACTCGCCAAGGCCCATCTGCTGTGCCCCGGCAACGAGGCCGCCGCCCCCACCGCAGCCCCCGTGACGCCCAAGACCTGAACCTGAATTCTGACAGCTTGTCAGATACTTCCAGGTGTTGTGGATAGGCACCGCAGCGGCTCCAAACCGCACTCCGGCCGGTTGCGACGGGCCGCGAACATCGGCATGATCCGCGCTTCTCGCAGGGACGCCTGCGCCCTGTTCAGGATCGCCGCATGCGCCTTGCCACTTCCCTCGCCTTGACGACCGCCGCGCTACTCGCCTGCGCGGGCCCGGCTTCCAGCGAGGGGCTGATCTACGAATTGACAGCCGGCGTTCTCGCCCACGACGTGCCGGATCTGTGGAGCGGCTTCCAGGCCAAACAGAGCGCTCCCGATATCAATCTCGAAGTGATCCTGCGCCCGTCCTACTATTTCCTCGGCGGCGCCATCCGGCCGGCCATCGGCGGCACCATCAACACGCGCGGCGACACCAGCCACGGCTATGTCGACGCTCGCTGGCAGTACGATACGCCGTTGGATTCTATGTCGGCTTAGGGCTCGGGGCCGCCATCCACAACGGCGAGATCGGTCCCGACGGCGGCCCCGATCATAAGTGGCTGGGCTCTCGCGTGCTGTTCCACATCCCGGCCGAGATCGGCTACCGCCTCGACACCCACAACAGCGTTTCGGTCTACTTCGAACACACGTCGAACGCCTACACGGCGACCTATAACGAAGGCATGGACCGCATCGGCATCCGCTACGGCTACCGGTTCTGAAATCAATTCTTTCGACCCACGTCCCTGCACGTGACATCGCAAAGAGCGAGAGGCAACCACCGGCAGTTTCGCCAGTAGCCGCCCCTCACCCCAGCCCTCTCCCCCGTGGCCATCGCGAAGCGAGGCATCGACACGGTTGCGAGGGGGACCCGCGTTACACCCGGAAAGCCTTCGGCAGGGCCATCGCCATCACCTTGCCCATCAGGGCGTCGGCTTGCGCCATGATGCCCGTGCGTTCCTCGACGCCGACTGGACGGGTTCGCTCACGCACCAACTCGGCCAAGCTCGCTGTATCGCCGGCCTCGATGCCGTGGATTTGACCGTAGTGGGCAATCGCATCCGCATCCTTGCGCCACAGCGCGGCAACGAAGGTCAGCGGTCCGAAGGTGTCCTTGTCCATCACCAGCGCCTTGTGCCCACCCTCGGCTGCGGCCGCCTTGGCGTACTGCTCGTAGTAGTCGGCCCAATGGCGGCCGGGACGCAGGTGATGCTCGACGTGATAGTCGTGGCCGAGGTTACCGTGCTCGGTGCCGGCGTAGTTGGTCGAGTTGCCGTGCACGTCATGGACGTCGTGTTCATCGATGAGGCCGTGCTGCCAGAAGGAGAACAGTGAGAGGATGTTGCCGCCGACGAAGCGCGACACGAACACCACGACCGCGGCAATCGGGTTGAAGCAGGCGACCACGGCGAGAAACGCGTACCAGATGACAATTCCGCGGGCGAGTTCACGCATCTGCTTCTGCTTGCCGCGCGCTTTCAGGTACTGGAACACTTGGTAGCCGGTGATGAGGTCGAAGCCCTGGCGCAGCGCGTGACGGGCGAAGTCGAAGAAACTCATGCGATCGTAGGGCAGCGTCGTCTGGCTATCGGCCGGACCATTGTCCTCGACGTGGTGCACGTAGTTGTGCTGGATGCGGTAGTATTGCGGGATCTGCAGCGCCAGCAGGCACTCGATGTTCTCGTAATAGAGCTGGCAACCGCGAAGGATCTTCTTCACGCGGGGCGACGCGTCGTTCTTGGGCGTGAAGATGCGGTTGTGAATGTTGGCGTGATCCATCAGGTCCTGCGGGAACTGGATCAGCAGCGCGGCGGTGCCGTAGGCGGCGAGCACCAGGTAATTGACCGTCGAGGGCAGGAACAGCATCACCGTCACCGGCAGCAGCACGATCGTGTTGGCGATGCCGATGCGCGTGAATACGGCGTCGATCGGGCGCAGCAGCGATTTGGCGAACCAGCGGTCGAGAGGGCGCTCGGCGATGGAGGCCTTCAGGCCTTCGAACGTCGTCGGGTGCTCGGTGTAGAGCAGGTACGCACGGGACGCTAAGCCCAGCGCCAGCCACATGCCTATCTCAGCGAAGATTTCGCGGCTGTGGCTGTAGTCGGGGAAGAAGCCGGAGATGCCCTGCGTCAGCGCAGCGACTGCGAGCCAGGAACCCGTAAGCCACGCCAGCGTGCCTTTCTCGAGCAGCTTGCGTGGGACGATGAACGCACCGATCGCGGCGCCGATGGCAGTCAGCCAGTAGAGCGAGAAGGCGGCGATGAAGAAATAGCTCGAAAGGACGATCGCCAGCCCGGTCAGCGGCATCGTGAACCACGAAGTCCGCGCCTTGGCGGGCGCTTCCTCTGCAACGTAGGTGGGGCTCGCAACGTCGGTCATGGAAAAGGTCCTCCGGCTCGTTAGGGCTTATGGTTGCCCCCACAATCGCCGGTCGGTGGTGCCACCGCTGTTCCGGGCGTGACACCGGCATCCCTCTTCCCGCCCTTGCGGGAAAGGGTCCAGAGCCGCAAGCACATCGCCTCTCCCCGCCGCTTTCCGGGAGAGGGTTAGAGTGAGGGGCAGCCGCTAGCACATCGCTTGGCACCCGAAAAACACGCCTCCCTTGACGCCGCCGCCCGCAATGCCAATGGTCCGGCCATGCTGCCAGACGATCCCATCGAGCCCACGACCGAACCCAGCGAGCCCACCGCGGCGGATCCAGTCGGGCCCTCACGCCCGTCCGGACCGGACGTAATCGCCGGCTATGTGCGCCAGCTTCCCGGTTCCCCCGGCGTCTACCGCATGCTCGACGCCCACAACGACGTCATCTACGTCGGCAAGGCGCGCAGCCTCAAAGCCCGCGTAACCAACTACACGCGACTGACGGGCCAGCCGAACCGCATCGCCCGCATGATCGCGTCGACCGTATCGATGGAGTTCGTCACGGTCCGCACCGAGGCCGAGGCGCTGCTTCTCGAAGCCAACCTGATCAAGCGCTTCAAGCCGCGTTTCAATGTGCTGATGCGCGACGACAAGTCCTTCCCCTACATCCTGATCGCGCGCGACCCGAGCGCGGTTGCCCATGCGAAGCATGTCTCCGACATGACTGGGCAACCGAAGAGCCACCAATACGCGCCGCAGATCATGAAGCATCGCGGCGCCCGCAATCGTAAGGGCGAGTATTTCGGACCGTTCGCCTCCGCCGGCGCCGTCATGCGCACCATCAACGGCCTGCAGCGGGCGTTCCTGCTCCGCTCGTGCTCCGACAGCGTCTACGAAAGCCGCACGCGCCCCTGCTTGCTCTTTCAGATCAAGCGCTGCTCCGCGCCTTGCACTGGCGAGATCTCGCTGCCCGACTACGCCAAGCTCGTCGACGAAGCGGTGCGCTTCCTCAAGGGCGAGAGCCAGAATGTCCGCCAGATGTATCAGCGGCTGATGCAGGATGCCTCTGACAAGCTCGAGTTCGAGGTTGCCGCCAAGTACCGCAATCGTCTGTGGGCCCTCGCGCACGTGACCGCCGATCAGTCGATCAACCCGGATGGCATCGAGGAAGCCGACGTTTTCGCCGCCCACCAGGACGGCGGACAGACCTGCATTCAGGTTTTCTTCTTCCGAACGGGCCAGAACTGGGGCAATCGCGCCTACTTTCCGAGGGCCGACCGTTCGCTTCCAGTCGAAGAGGTGCTCGATAGCTTCATCGCGCAGTTCTACGACGACAAGCCGGTGCCCGCGGCTGATCCTGCTGAGCCACGATGTCCCGAACCGCGAACTGTTGACGGAGGCGCTGTTGACCAAGGCCGAGCGCAAGGTCGAGATCCGCGTACCTCAACGCGGCGGCGAAGACCGCTCTCGTCGAGCATGCGCTCGCCAACGCCCGCGAGGCACTCGGGCGCAAGCTCGCCGAAAGCTCCTCGCAGCGCATCCTGCTCGACGGCCTTGCCGAGCGCTTCGGATCTGGCCGAGCCTCCCGCGCCGCATCGAAGTTTTCGACAACAGCCATATTTCCGGCACCAATGCCGTCGGCGCGCATGATCGTCGCTGGCCCCGAAGGCTTCGTCAAAAACCAGTATCGCAAGTTCAACATCAAGTTCGACCGAACTCACCCCGGGCGACGATTACGCCATGATGCGCGAAGTCCTGACACGCCGGTTCAAGCGGCTGGCGGTCGCGGAAACCGAAGTGGCGGCATCGCAAGCCGAGACGCTCCAAGGAGCAAGCGAGTTCTTCTCCCTCTCCCCCGTCTTCAGGGGACGGGCGGCCCCTCGCTCCGGAGCCTGTTGCCGCACCCATCGAGCGCAAGGATGTGGAGAGGGAACACGAGCCAGAGGTCGACGTCGGCGAGGTGATCGACGACCAGGCCTTCCCCGACCGCCCGGACATCGTGCTGATCGACGGCGGCGCCGGCCAGCTCAAAGTCGCGTGTGAAGTGTTGGCCGAACTGGGCATTTCGGACATCGCCCTGATCGGCGTCGCCAAGGGACCCGATCGCGATGCCGGCCGCGAGCATTTCCACATTCCCGGTCGTGCAAATCCATTCATGCTGGAGCCGCGCGACCCGGTGCTTTACTTCGTGCAGCGCCTGCGGGACGAGGCGCACCGGTTTGCTATCGGCACTCATCGCGCCAAAAGATCGAAAGCGATCAGCGCCAATCCACTCGACGAAATCGCTGGCATCGGCCCAACGCGCCGCCGCGCGCTGCTCAACCATTTCGGCTCCGCCAAGGCCGTGTCCCGCGCCGGCGTCGAGGATTTGAAAGCGGTAGAGGGCATTTCCGCGGAAATGGCCGCTAAAATCTACGATTTCTTCCATGAGCGGCGCGGCTAGCGCCACAGCCGTTGCCCAGAGCGAGGCCCGCCCGAGAACAGCTGCCCCGAGTGAGGCTACACTGGTGTGGCATTACCGCCCATATCTGAATTTTAGTCATCCGAAAGACGTTCGTGATAGCTCGGGACAGGGGGGCGAACAGGCTGCTATAGAGAAGCGTGTTCAATGCCTTGAACACAGCCAGTAGCAAGAGAGAACATGCAGCATCAGGGCTTCTTCCATCGAGCGGGGCCCTTTGCCCTTTCCGATGTCGCACATGCAATCGGTGCAACTCTCACTGAGAACCAGGACGGCACTCGGTCGATCGAGGACATCCGATCCCTGCAGACGGCTGGCGCCTCCGACCTCGCGTTCTTCGAAAATCGCAAATACATCGAGCAGCTCGGAGCCACGAAGGCCGGGGCCTGCATTCTCACGAGCACCGACGCGTTTCGCGCTCCCGTTGCGACGGCCACGCTGACAACCTCGAAGCCCTACAACTCCTTTGCGCGCGCGTTGACGCTTTTTTACGCGGATGCGCTTCGCAGCAAAGCTGCCGCCAACCCAGCTCACCGTGATGGCCGGCTCGTTCACCCCTCCGCTCTCGTCGCGGAAGGCGTGACGATAGAACCTGGCGCGGTCGTCGGCCGCGAAGCCGTCATCGGAGAAGGCACAACCGTTGCAGCCGGAGCTGTCATAGGATTTCGGGTTGTCCTCGGTCAGTGACTGTTATGTAGGAGCCGGGGCCACCATTACGCACGCAATCGTCGGCAACGGAGTCATCGTCCACGCCGGGGCTCGCATCGGCCAAGACGGCTTCGGTTTCGCGATGAGCGCCAAGGGCCATCGGAAAGTTCCGCAGGTTGGGCGCGTACTTATTGGCGATGACGTCGAGATCGGCGCCAATTCCACCGTTGATCGCGGGTCCCTGTCGGACACCCGCATCGGCGAGGGACCAAGATCGATAATCTCGTCCAGATCGGCCACAACGTCGTCATCGGCCGCCATTGCGTGATCGTTGCACAAAGCGGCATTGCCGGTTCAGCGACACTCGGCGACTTCGTCGTGATGGGCGCGCATTCCGGCGTGATCGGCCACGTCAAGGTCGGTAACGGCGCGCAGATCGCGGGCATGGCGCACGTCAAGAACGACGTCGAGCCAGGAGCGCGAATGGGCGGGACGCCCGCGAAGCCGTTCAAGGAGTGGGCGCGTGAGGTTGCGGCCCTGAAACAGATCGGCAAACGGTTTTCCAAATGGCCAAATGCTAGCTAGGCGCGAGCGCTCCGCCTCACGGGAAATAGCGGAACCACTTGCGTTTTCCGCCTTAAAAAAAAATCGAATAATTAAATTACCGCCGCAAGCGAACGCAATAGCGGCCGCCCATGAAGATGAGCGGCCGCACTC
This sequence comes from uncultured Alphaproteobacteria bacterium, assembly GCA_963847435.1. Taxonomy (GTDB): domain Bacteria; phylum Pseudomonadota; class Alphaproteobacteria; order Rhizobiales; family Hyphomicrobiaceae; genus CAWJZR01. The sequence continues at coordinate 79,673 of CAWJZR010000011.1, forward strand.
GTGCTTTAGAATTCGATCCAGAGGCCGTTACGCCAATATCCGCGGCCTTCATGCTCGCGCCAACGATACTTCGAATGCTCTCCTTCGGACCATTTCCAATCGTCCGGATGCACCTTCAGCTTGAATTCAGGGCGATACTCGTGCCGCGTCTTCACGTGCCAGCAATCGCCGTCGTCGTTACACACAATTTCAGCCGAGGCGCCAGCTGCGCCGAGCGTCAACGCGCCAATCGCAATCACAATCGCTTTTGCCGATTTTCTCATCGCTTTTTCTCCGCAAAGCCTTCATTCAACGTCAGAACGGCTCTCGCGAAGAAATGGTTCCGCAATCGCGGACGCGGCTTCCTTACGGCCTCTTACGCAGCCGTGACCCAATCTTTGACGCGCACTGCGCTGCGTCCGCCGCCGCGTTTCTCGACACGGACTTGCACCGCTATCCGTTCGATCATAGCCGGCACATGGGTGATCACGCCCACCTTGCGGCCTTGTCCCTGAAGGCTTTCCAGCGCGTCGATGGCAATGTCGAGCGTATCGCGGTCGAGACTGCCGAAGCCTTCGTCGATGAACAGCGTATCGACGAATGACTGCCGGCCTTCGAGACCGGACAAGGCCAGCGCCAGCGCAAGCGATACCAGAAAGCGCTCCCCGCCGGAAAGCGAGCGGGGCGAACGCACCTCGTCGCCCATGTCGCGGTCGATGACGTCGAGCGCGAGGTCGGAGGGCGCCCCTCGCCGCAGCGCATAACGCGGATTGAGCGCTTTCAATTGGAGATTCGCGAGTGCAACGAGCTGCTCCAGCGTGAAGCCCTGCGCAAAGCGGCGGAACTTGGCTCCGTCCTTCTGGCCGATTGCCGCGTCGATTTCCCGCCATACCGCCAGATCGTTTTTTTGCCTCGCAATCTTTTCGCCGATGTCGGCCGCCGCCTTCTGCTTGTCGCGGTCCCGCGCAAGGTCGCTTGCGATGATGGCTAACCGGTCCTGCACCTCTTTGAGGACGCCACTGTGATGTTCGAGCCGCGTGCGGTTCTCCGCGATCTCGTCCGCGGCGAGGTCGGGACCGGACGCCAGAAGCCCATCCAGATCGCTGCGGCGTGTCGCCATGGCGGTGGAAGCTGCTTCGCGCGTCTGACGCAATGTTTCGATTTGCGCCGCCAGTTTCTCCCGCTCTTTTTCCGGCACGGCGAGCAGCACGTGAACGGCCGCCTCTTGGAGCCCCGCGCCCGCAATCGCTTCGGCAAAAGCCGCGCGAGCGTCGGCCAGTCGTTCGACCGCTCGTGCCAGCAATGCGACCGCAGACTGATGCTCTGCCCCCAATTTGGCCAGCGTCAGTTCCGCTATATCCTTCTGCTTTCGGGCCGCTTCCATTCTTGCCCGGGCACTCGCAGCCTCGCCCTGCACGCTCTCCCGATGTTGCTCCGTCGCCAGTCCCCCGAGCAGCGCCGCGCGCTGCTGCACGAGGCTTTCGAGTTGCCGAGCCCGCACGGCAGAGCCGCGGACGGCATTGTCATGGTCATGCGATGCCGCCTGATAACGCTCCTCGCAGCCCTTCTGTTCGAGATCAAGACGGCGCAGCTTCTCGGACAGATCGTCTCTCACGGAGATCAAATTCGCGTATTCGTCGGCTAGCGTCCGCACCCGCCTTTCGGCGGCTGCCGGATCGCGTTCGACGTCCGCTGGCGCCAAGTCCGCGCGGGCAAGCACAGGCTCCATTGCCGCGAGGCCCAGCGCCAGTTGCTCCTCGTACGCCTGCACCGTGGCAGCGAGGTGGCTTCTCTCTGCCTGCAACTTCGATAACTCGGCCGCCTCTTTCTGTGCCTCAGCCGTTTCAGTTTCGATCGCATTCACCAGCGCGTCGAGCCGCGGTTGCAGGTCATTGCATTCGCGACGCAGGACGCGGCCACGATCGCGCGGATCCGCTATCGCTTTGCGTGCTTCGGTAACCTCAGTCGTTGCGGACCCCAGAGCCGCAAATCCAACGGCTTCTGGATTAGCATTGAATGCGGACGTCAGTCGCAATCGCGCGAACTGGCTCGCCACCTCGGGCAACAGTGCCGAAAGCGTCGCCACCGCCTCAGCCGCCTTGGCCGCTTCCGCCGCCGTCGCTCTCTCCGCCGTTTCGGACGCGCTGATCGCCTTCATCACTGCCGCATTGGCAGCGAAAATATCGGCCTCGGCCGCCTTCAGAGCCGCATCGATTTCGGAGCGGCGCTGACGCACCGCGCGCGACAGCTTGGCCGCGGCCGAGTTTTCGGCAACGAAGGGATGTTCGTCCGCGCCGCAGACCGGACATGGAGCGCCCTCGACGAGATGCGTCCGCAGGCTTGCGGCATGCTCTGACAGCGTTGCTTCCGCGAGGTCCGCCATCTGGGCAGTTTCGGCTCGCTCATCGGTTTTGCGCGTATGAACCTGCTCCGCGATTTTGAGCTTCGACGCCGCTTCGTCGCGTTGGCGCGCGGCCATTGCTGCCTCGGCGTGCCCGCGCGTTTCCGCGCCCCGCGCCGCATCGCGCCGCTGGACCGCATCGCGGCACTTCCCCAGCTTTTCCTCGAGAGCACGAAGAACCTCGTCCCTGATCTCCAATGCGTCGAGATCAATCGCATCCAGGGCCGCACGCCGCTCCGTGAGTTGGCGAGCTAAATTCTGCCGCTCTGCATTTCGCGCCGCCACCGCCGTCCTCGAGGCGTCCCGGCGTTTGAGTAACGTTACCTCGTCCCGTTCGACGATGGTGAGTGCATTCCTGTCACCCGCGATACGAGCTACGAGTCCGGCGCGGCTGGCGAACAGTTGCGCAATGCTGGTTGCCTCGTCCTTCAACCGCGCGTGCGGCTGTCGGTCCTCCAACGCCTCCAGCGTCTTCGCGTGCAGCACTTGCGAGGCGCGGTAACGCTCGCGGCTCTGCTCTGCCTCGACCCGCCGCTTTTCCGCAAGAGTGGCCGCATCTGCGACCAGTTTGTCTGCTTTTTCGCGCTCGACCCGCGCCAGAGCGGCCTGCTGATCGAGTGCATCCGCCAGCCGCCATTCGGGCTCCCAGCGCAGCACCTCAGCCTCTGCCGCCCGCCCCCGGCTTTCGCACTCTGCGAACGCTTTCACGCTCTCGGCACACGCTGCTTCGGCTGCGGAAAGCTGCTGCTGCCGCTGCGCCGCGATGGACGCAGCGTTCAGTCCGCTCCCCTTCCCACCCGGACACGGCCTCCGCCTTCACGCGCAACGGCATGACGATAACGAGCCGCTGTAGATGCTCGCGTTCCGCGCTTGCCGCCTCCCATGCGGCCTCGGCTTCCTGGAGCGCCGATTGCGCAATCGCAATTCCACTCCGCGCCTTTGCGATGTCGTCGCCACGCTTCAGTACGTGCGCCAACTGCTCGCAAGCCTCGGCTTGCGTTGCTCTTTCGACAATCTTTTGCTGCTGCTCAGCGAGCAGGGCATCGCGATCGTCCTCGGGCATGACGCCGATCGCCGTCTGCTGCTGCATCAGCGCTTCGAGCGCGCGCTCTCGCTCGGCGGTATCCTCGAACACCCGCATCGAGATCCGCGAATAGATCTCGGTGCCGGTGATCTTCTCCAGCAGATCCGCCCGCTTTCCCTCGTCCGCCAGCAGGAACACATCGAACTCGCCCTGCGCCAGCAGCACCGAGCGCCGGAATTCGTCGAACGTAAAACCAGACCGCTCCTCCACGGCTGAGAGTACATCACGCTTCGACGTCGCAATCGCACCCGAGCCGTCGAGACGCTCCAGCACGTAGTCGGCTTTCTGCAGATTTCCGGCCGCCTTATTGCGCGCACGACGGACCTGCCATCGCGCGCGGTAGCCGACGCCGTCCTGGCCGATGAAGTCGATTTCCGCGTACCCATGCGACGCACCGCGCGTCAGGATATTGCGCGAATCCGACACTTCGATCAGCTCGCCGCTCGGATCAGCGACTTTCTCGCGCTTCTCGATGCTGGCGCGCGGGTAGTTGCCGTAGAGGGCTAGGCACATGGCATCCAGGATCGTCGACTTGCCAGCGCCTGTATCACCGGTTATCGCAAATAGCCCGGTCCCGCTCAGCGGGTCCGCCGTCAGGTCGATCTCGAAGGCCTCGGATAAACTGGCAAGGTTCTGGCCGCGAATGGCGAGAATGCGCATGTCATGCACCCTCCGCGGCTTCCGCCGCCGCACGATGGAAGGCGTCCAGATGCGCCGCCTCGGGGGCGCGCTTGTGCGTTTTCTCGAACGCCTTTCGGAACAAATCTTCCGGATCGAGCTCGGTCAGGCGCACGATCGGCTCCGCATCCTCGCGCGAGGCAGCAGCTTCCGGCGCGACGATACGGCTGTCGACGACCCGCACCGGAAATTTCGACGCGATCTGGTCGATCTCTGCGCGTGCACCGGCATGAGCGCCGGCCTGGCTGATACGCACCGAGACGAACGGTCGATGCGCGGCGTCGATTTCTTTCGGCAGGTCTAGCGCCTTCAGATGATCGCCGAGCTCATCGAGGTGCATCGCGCCCTTTTTCGGCAAGCGCAGGAACTCGACAGGCCTCGGGATGTCGACGTGCTCAGCCGCCGCCCTCGATCCGTCGAGCGAGACCAGAATGACACCGTGGCTGTAGTCGATCTCCGACGCCGACAGCGGCATCAGCGACCCGCTATAACGGACCTTTTCACTCGCAATTTTTTGAGCTTTGTGCAAATGACCCAGGGCCACGTAGGCGGCCTCATCGGGGAACACGGAGGCCGGCACTGCGTGCTGGCCGCCGACGAGAATGCGACGCTCGGCGCCGTCCGATTCCGTGCCCCCCGCAACGTGAAGATGACCGGTTACGACGAGCGGCAGACCATCGCGTCCGGCGCCCGTCTCGTGCATCATCGTTGCGTAGAGTTCGCGCGTACCCTGCACCACCGGCGAGGTCCCTTCCGCTGCGGCGAGCGAGCCGAACGGCGGCAGGCAAGCCGCGGTCGGATGCGAGACCGCAAGAACATTTGCCGCGATCTCGCCGTCCACCCCGGCTAGCGGAATGAGATGCCGCACGGCATCGACGATGCGTCCATTCACGCGTCGAACGCTGCCGACGACATGCACGCCGAGACCTTCGAGCAGAACACGCGGAGCTTCGAGACGGCCCGCTGCATCGTGATTGCCGGCAATGACCACGATCGTCATGGACGGGCGCGCGCGCTTCAGCGCCACCAGCGTTTCATAGAACAGCCTCTGCGCCTCGCCGGAGGGGTTCTGGTGCTCGAAAATATCGCCGGCGATGACCAGCGCGTCCGCTTCGCGCTCCTCGGCAATCCGCGCCAAACTCGCCAAGACCGCGCGGTGCTCGTGGTCGCGCGCGTAGCCAGCAAGCGTCTGGCCGATGTGCCAATCAGCCGTGTGAATGATTCGCATAATGCCCCCTCGCGGGGAGCATTCGAAACTCGCTTCAAAGGGTCAAGCGAGCCCGGCGACTTATGAACAACGCGAGCTGGATCATTCAGGCGCGGCGGCAGCGACACTGCTTGAATAAGGCGCAATTGAAAAAACTGCCGGGGCAGCGACCCGGCAGTGTTTCAATTTAGAGAACTTCGATTTTCGCGGAACCGATTACGCGGCCGCATCGCGAACATGCGTCGCAGACGCTTCAAGGGTTCGCTTGGCTCCGAGATGGCCATGCCGCTCGAGGTGCCGACGCAGCAGGTGCAGGTTCTTCAAATTGGCGCGGAACAGCACATCGAACGCATCGCCGACCACCGGCACCGCGCCGAGCGTCGTATCAAGGGCGACGTTGAGCAGCATCCGGCCGATCAGCCAGCGCGGCACACCGAGCTGCTTGGCCTCCCAGACGATGTAGCTCGACACCAACGACGAGATGAGGTCGCCCGCGATCGGCACCAAGCCGATGATTCCATCGAGCCCCATGCGGATACCAGTTCCGGGGATCACGAATGCGCCATCCATCAGTGTCGCCAGCGCCTCGATGCGGGCGACCGCTTGAGCGATTCGTTCTTTCTCGGCTCGATCGGTAGGCGGCACAGCCGTCTTCATCGCAATCATCGCAGCAGATCACCTCGCCACATGCACTTGAGCTTCGGGCACTTGAGCTTCGGGCACTTGAGCTTCGGGCACTTAGAGCTTCGGGCACTTGAGCTTCGGGCACTTGAGCTTCGGGATGTGGGAAACCTGCAACCTCTGCGCAAGTGCGGGCGCTTCTTCGCGCGCCGCGGCGCCGAGGGCAATGGCAGTTGGTGGCGCTTCAATTCCGCGCGATCTCGCGGGGAAACTCAATGACGGCCCGAGTACCGCGTCCGGCGGACTCGTAGACGAGTTCGCCATCCAACGACTTGGCCATCGCCTTTATGATGCGGGAGCCAAGCCCGGAGCCCTTGATCTCGCCATTCCCAGCCCAGCCCACTCCATCGTCTTCGACCGCAAGCTGGAGATGATCCGCTTCCACGCGATGAAGTCGCACACGGATGTCGCCCGCCACATTGTCCGGATAGGCATATTTCAGTGCATTTGTGACGAGTTCGGTGACGATCACGGCAAGCGAAATGGCGCGATCGGTCGAGATGAGGATATCGGCGTCTGTCAGCACCTCGATCCTGTGGCGCCGCTCGTCCGCACCGAGCACGGCAACCAATTCGCCTCCCAGCGTGCGCAGGTAAGCATCCAGCGCGACCGTGCGAACATCGGAGGAGGTATAGAGGCGGCGATGAATTCCAGCGATTGCGGTGATGCGCGCCTTCATCTCGTTCAGCGCAGCCTTGGCGGCAGGATCGGTGACTACGTTCGATTGCAGCGACGCAAGCGAGGCAACCAAAGCCAGCGAATTCGCGACCCGATGATTGACCTCAGCCAGCATCATCTCGGCGCGATTCTTCGCATCCAGGATGGCCCGCAGAGCCTCCTCCTTCTCGGCCGCCAGTTGCTGCTGACGCATCGCTGCCCCGATCGATCGGACGAGCAACTCGCGATAATGCCCATCGACATCCTTCCACACGTAATCGGCCGCGCCCGCTTTCAGCGCGGCGACCGCCACGTGCACATCCTCTGAGCCCGTCACGTAGATGATCGGTTGAGAATGTCCTTCGGAGCGGATCCGAAACATGATGTCGAGGCCGCTCTCGCTCGCCAGGATGTGATCGAGCGCGATGGCATCGAACGACCGGCCGGCGAGCTTCAGCAAAGCATCGTTGCCGTTCTCGGCATGGGAAACTGTGATGCCGTGGACGCCCAGCGCCTTAGCGAGTAGGCGCGCCAACCCCGCGTCGTCGTCAATATAGAGCAGATTCACCATCCCGGAAGGCGCCCTCAGTCCGTCACTGGTACTTGCATCACCGACACGAAGAGCCCCAGTTGGCGAATGGCGTTGGCGAAACTCTCGTAATTCACGGGCTTCGTTATATACACATTGGCGCCAAGATCATAGCAGCGCTGGATTTCACGCTGGTCGTCGGTGGTCGTGAGAATGACGACGGGAGAACGGCGCAGATGCACGTTCGATTTGACCTGCTCGAGAATATCGATCCCACTCATGTCGGGAAGGTTGAGATCGAGCAAAACCAGGATCGCGCGTTTTGCATTGGAGACCCCGGTGCCGTCGGGGCCCATCAGGTACGCCAACGCGCTGGAGCCATCGGAGAAGCCCACGATCTCGTTGTTTACGCCTGCCCGCCGGATGTTGCGTTCGATCAAGCGGGCATGACCTTCATCATCCTCGATCATAATGATGGTGACCGGGTTGCCGTTCGCTCCTGACGTCATTGCTGCACCTCGCTTCAGTCTCTGATGGTCGCCCGCTTTGGCAGTTCCACGCAGAACGTGGTTCCTTCCCCGAGCCGGGACGTGACCGTGACATCACCGCCCATCCGCCGCGTCAGCGCCCGCACATGAGCGAGGCCGACGCCCTCACCGGGTCTATCCTGCTCTCCGGCGCGGCGGAATAGCTCGAAAACGCGTTCGAGATCCCTGGCATCGATGCCGCGGCCATTATCGGCGATCATTATACGCGCGCGCCCATTGCGCGCTTCCCCCGTTACCTCGATGCGTCCAGGCCGACCGTTGGACAAATACTTGACTGCGTTGTCGAGGATATTGCCGAAGATCTGTTCCACCGCCAGACGGTCCGCCATCACAGTCGGAAGAGGTCGCGCGATCTCAATCTTAGCCTCCGCGGTCTCGACCTGATGACGCAGGCTGTTCGCCGCGCCGTCGATGACCTCGGCGAGGTTCAAGCGCTCGAGCTTCAGATCGCGCCGGCCCTCGCGCGACAGTTTCAGGATTGCGCCGATCAGCTTGTCCATTTTGGATGTCGAGTTCCGAATGAACTTCAACGACTTCCGGAATATCTTCATCAGTTGCAAGTTTCGCGGCAGCGACCGTCTCCGGCGACGGAGCCGGAGTTTGGAAATAGGCCTTCAATGCAGCCGTCGCGCTTTCCAGCTCGGTCGTGAACCCCATCACGTTGACAAGAGGCGCGCGCAAATCGTGGCTGACGATGTAGGCGAAGCGCTGGATCTCTTCATTCGCGCGCGTCAGAGCCGTGGTGCGCTCTACGACGCGACTCTCCAGGTCCTGGTTGAGGGTCTCGAGCTCCTGCCGGGCTTTGTGGAGATTCTTCGTATTATCGGCGACGAGATGAAACGCATATCCGGCAAAGGCGATGATCAGGAGACCGCCGAGCCCCGTGGACCACAAAAGGCGCACGGCGCTATGCTCGACGCCGGCCATGCTGCCCCTGACCCTCAATTCCGCGCGATCGATGACGATCTTCAGGGTATCGCGGAGCTCGTCCATGTAGCGAAGCCCTTCGTCAGAATTGACGAGGGCCAGCGCGTCGTCACGACGGCCGGATTTGGCGAGATCGAGTGTCCGTTCCAACTCACGCATTTTGACCTCGACCAACTTGACGATCTTGGCCGCATCCCCGCTGAGCTCCGGCATCGCCGCAGTCGTTTCTTTCAGAGCTTTCAAATCCTCGCCAATTCGCGTTTTCGCTCGTTCAAAGGGCTCGAGATATGTCTCTTTTCCAGTCAGCAGAAATCCGCGTTGAGACGTCTCCGCATCGACCACGGTCGTGCGGATGTTCATGGCCGCGACCCTGACAGCCCTCTCCGTCGCGGCCTGCTCGGCATTCTCAGCCGTCAGAGAGACCAGGAGGAACGACGAGATCGCCAACACGATCAGGATGGCGAGACCGGCGCCCATGAGGGCCAGCGATTTGCGAGCGAACGCTGTGAGGAATGCCATGATGATGCAAAGCCGGAGCTTGTCGGAACTCGGGATGGCGGCCGGGGGAGCGAACCCGCGATACTCGACCGCTTCAGTAGGATACGCACGATTCCAGAAAACAAAAGCTTCATCGGTCATCATCGCGCCTCACGCGGCCGCGAGGCGAACGGGCGGATAATCTCCAACTTGACATGCATAAGCAAGAGAACTAAACAAGAACATGCGCGCTGACAGAGGACCGTGCATGCTGAGTTTGCAGGATAAATTGGCGATTCTGGCCGACGCCGCAAAATACGATGCCTCGTGCGCCTCGAGTGCGGCTCCGGCCCGCAACTCGGTCGGCGGCAAGGGAGTCGGCTCAACGGGAGGCGCCGGCATCTGCCACGCCTACGCACCGGATGGCCGCTGCATCTCTCTGCTGAAAATCTTAATGACCAACGCCTGTATGTTCGACTGCGCATACTGCGTAAATCGGCAGTCCTCAAACGTCCGGCGGGCACGGTTCACAGTCGACGAGGTCGTGCAACTCACGCTCGACTTCTACAAGCGCAACTACATCGAGGGGCTATTCCTTTCCTCCGGCATCATCCGCTCGCCGGATTACACGATGGAGCAGCTGGCTCGGGTGGCTGAAACGCTGCGCGTGGTTCACGACTTTCGCGGCTACATTCATTTGAAGACGATCCCCGAAGCCGACCCGGCCCTTATCGAGCAGGCTGGGCTCTACGCCGACCGCCTGTCGATCAATATCGAGCTGCCGACCGACGCCAGCCTCAAACGTCTCGCGCCAGAAAAAAGCAGCTCCACCATTCGACGCTCGATGGGACAACTGAGGCAAACGATCGAAGAACGCCACGGGGAACGGCGGCAGAATGCGAAGGCTGCACGATTTGCCCCGGCCGGACAATCGACCCAGATGATCGTCGGAGCCGATCAATCCAAGGACATCGACATCCTGCGGATGAGCAGCGGCCTCTATGCGGGATACAGATTGAAGCGGGTTTACTATTCCGCCTTCTCGCCCATTCCGGACGCCTCCGCCGTGCTGCCGTTGAAGTCGCCGCCCCTCGTCCGCGAGCACCGGCTTTATCAGGCGGATTGGCTCTATCGCTATTACGGATTCTCGATCGATGAGATTGCCTCCGGGTTGGACGGGGGCATGCTCGACCTCAGCGTCGACCCCAAGCTGAGTTGGGCGGTCGCCAACCGCGCCGTCTTCCCGGTCGATGTCAATCGTGCCGCCAAGGAGATGTTGCTCCGCGTGCCGGGCCTCGGCGTCCGCGCGGTCGAGCGCATCATCGAGACGCGCCGTTTCCACCGGCTGCGGCTCGACGATTTGTCTCGATTGACGGCGTCCCTGCGCAAGCTGCTGCCGTTCGTTTGCGCAGCCGACTGGACACCGAAACTGCTAGATACAGAGCGGCTGAAAGCGCGTCTCGCGCCACCTGATCAGCAACTCGACTTGTTTGCGGCGTGACCATGACGCTACAGCGGATCGAACTCAGTGCTGCGGATGACGTCGCGGGATTCTGGCGTCGAGCGCTCGCTCTCGGAGACATTTTTCCTAACGAAGTCGTGTTCGAGGTCGCCGGCGATACGCAGGACTTGTTCGCAGACGAGCAGTCAACGCCAGATCGCTCTCATCCGTTTCGTATGCAGTCCTTCCCCTCTGGGTTGAAGGATCTACTCGACAAAGTCGTGATGCACTCCGATCCGGAGCGGTTCGCCCTCGCCTTTCGTCTTCTCCATCGCAGCCGCCGCGAACCGCATCTTCTGTCCATAGGGTCCGATCGCGACATCGCGCGAGCGCGGAAGATGGAAAAGGCGGTTCGGCGCGACATGCACAAAATGACCGCATTCGTTCGTTTCCGCGAGGTAATCGGGCCCGGCGGAAGCCGAGACCTTCGTCGCGTGGTTCGAGCCCGAGCATCACATCGTGGCGGCCACGGCACCCTTCTTCGTCCGCCGCTTCGCCAACATGCGCTGGTCCATTCTGACACCCAGGCGCAGTGCCCACTGGGACTTGGAGACGCTGACGATCGCCGATGGCGCGACACCCAGCGATGCGGCGGCCGGTGATCCGGTGGAAGATGTCTGGCGCACCTACTATGCGCACATCTTCAATCCGGCCCGGCTGATGCCAAAGGCCATGCAGACGCACATGCCGAAGAAGTATTGGCACAATCTCCCGAGTTGCGGCTCATTCGGCCATTGATCGCAACCGCGCGCGCCCGTAGCGAAGCAATGATCGCCGCACCGGCAACGCAAGCGCGTCGATCTTTGTCCGCCTGCGCAACTCACTCCCGCGAAACTTCAGCTCTAAGAGCCGAAGAACCGCTGACGACACTGTCCGATCTCCCGCACGCCTTATCGGCCTGTCGTCGATGCGCGTTGCACTGCCATGCGGCGCAACCGGTCGCCGGCCACGGTCCTGACCGCGCACCCCTGATGATTGTCGGCGAGCAACCAGGGGACCAGGAGGATATCGCCGGAAAACCCTTCGTCGGACCGGCTGGCCGCGTGCTCGATATCGCGCTGGAGCGCACGGGCATCGACCGCCGCTCCTGCTACGTCACCAACGCCGTGAAGCACTTCAAGTTCGAAGCGCGGGGCAAGCACCGGCTGCATAAGTCGCCGGACGCTGCCGAGATCGAACATTGCCGATGGTGGCTGCAGCAGGAACGAGCGCTCGTGCGGCCGGAGCTGATCGTGGCGCTCGGCGCGACCGCCATCCGCGCGGTTTTTGGCAAGGCATTGACCGTCAGCAGCGTTCGCTCCGCGATTCATCAACTCGACGACGGCACCGCCGCCCTCGCCACCGTGCACCCGTCCTATTTGCTACGCTTGAACACCGAGGACGAGAAGCGAGCGCAGTGGCGCGCCTTCCTCGCCGACCTCGCAACAGCGAGGTCGTGGCTGGATGGGCGCGCCGCCGCCGCCGAAGTGGCGGCAGCTCCTTCAGATCGCTATTCAACGCGCTGAGGACGCATGTCCTCGCGTGTCGATGCCTGCCACGACGACCGGCTTCTTCATCGCATCGCGGCGGAAAGGCTCGCCCAGCTCCTGGTTGAGCATGCACCTCGATAAACGTCGTCACGCCGCTTCTTCTGGTGCCTCGCAGGCTTCCTTCAGCGCGCCGTCAGCTCCGCCTGCGTCTTGCACGGTGACGCCCTTCAGCCCGCAGCCCTCGGCGATCTTGGCGTAAGCAGAGATGCGGGTCGAGCTCGGTGCCGACGAAATTGTTGTCGTACCAGAGGATCGAGTTGCGCTTCTCCGCACCCCACTGATAGTTGCGGAAGATGACCATGGTGATCGCCGGCCATTCCTCGCGGCCGATCGGAGCTCATCTCGTTCATCGAGATGCCGAACGCGCCATCGCCGGCAAAGCCGACCACCGGCACGTCAGGGCATGCCGATCTTGGCGCCGATGATCGCCGGGAAGCCGTAGCCGCACGGACCGAACAGCCCCGGCGCCAGATATTTGCGACCCTTCTCGAAGGTCGGATAGGCGTTGCCGATCGCGCAGTTGTTGCCGATGTCGGTGGAGATGATCGCATCCTTCGGCAATCCCGCCTGGATCGCTCGCCAGGCCTGGCGCGGCGACATGCGGTCGGCGTCCCGCTTGCGCGCTTCCGCGTTCCAGTCGGTGCCCGGATCGTCGTCCTCGTGGTCCATGCTACGAGAGCGTCTGCAGCCAGGCCGACTTGGTCTTGTGGATGAGCGCCTTGCGCTCCTCGCGGCCGGCGTTCGCCGGCGTTCGGCGACAGCTGCGCCAGGATCTGCCGGGCCACCTGCCGGCGTCGCCGCAAATGCCGACCGCCACGGGCTTGGTCAGGCCGATGCGGTCGGGATTGATGTCGACCTGGATGATCTTCGCCGACTTCGGCCAGTAGTCGATGCCATAGCCGGGCAAGGTCGAGAATGGGTTGAGTCGCGTGCCCAGCGCCAGCACCACGTCGGCCTTGGCGATCAACTCCATCGCCGCCTTCGAGCCGTTGTAGCCGAGCGGCCCCACCGCCAGCCGATGGCTGCCGGGGAAGCTGTCGTTGTGCTGGTAGTTGTAGCAGACCGGCGCGTCGAGACGCTCTGCCAGCGCGGCGCAGTCGCCGATCGCGTTGCCGAGCACGACGCCGGCGCCGGAGAGGATGACCGGGAACTTCGCTTCCGACAGCAGCCGCGCCGCCTCCGCGATCGCCTTGGCGCCGCCGGCCGGCCGCTCGAACTCCACGATCGCCGGCAGCGTGATGTCGACCACCTGCGTCCAGTAATCGCGCGGCATGTTGATCTGGGCGGGCGCGGACAGCGCGCTTGGCCTTCGCGATGACGCGGTTCAGCACCTCGGCGACGCGCGAGGGATCGCGCACTTCTTCCTGGTAGCAGACCATGTCGCGGAACAGCGCCATCTGCTCCACTTCCTGGAAGCCGCCCTGGCCGATCGTGCGGTTGGCCGCCTGCGGCGTCACCAGCAACATCGGCGTGTGGTTCCAGTAGGCGGTCTTGACGGCGGTGACGAAGCCCGTGACGCCGGGGCCGTTCTGCGCGATGGCCATGGCCATCTTGCCGGTCGCGCGCGTGTAGCCGTCGCAGATCAGGCCGCCGTTGGTCTCATGCGCGCACGTCCCAGAACGTGATGCCCGCCTTCGGGAACAAGGTCCGAGATCGGCATGAAGGCCGAGCCGATGATGCCGAAGGCGTGCTCGATGCCGTGCATCTGCAGCACTTTCACAAAGGCTTCTTCGGTCGTCATTTTCATTTGGGGGCATCCTTGCGAACGATGGGTTTGGATTGATAGGGCGAGGTCAGCCTGCGTTTCAAGTGGCGGTGCGCCGGCGCTCTCCGCCGGTTCCGGCGAGCCGCTCCGCCAGTACGACCGGGATCTCGCGGGGCGTGTCGACGACGATGACGCCTGCGGCTTCCAGCGCCTTCCGTTTGCCGGCATAGGTGCCGGCATTGCCGGTGACGATGGCGCCGGCGTGGCCCATCTTCTTGCCCGGCGGCGAGGCGCGGCCCGCGATGAACGAGACGATCGGCTTCGACATGGTTCTCGCGTACTCGGCCGCCTCCTCCTCCATGCTGCCGCCGATCTCGCCAACCAGGACGATGCCGTCGGTACGCTCGTCCTCGTTCAGCGCCTGCAGCGCATCCCGGGTCGTCGTGCCGATCATCGGATCGCCGCCGATACCGACGAAGGCCGATTGGCCGAGGCTTGCACGGGTGAGATTGAGACAAACGAGCGTGCCGAGGCTGCCGCTGCGTGAGATGACACCAACGCGGCCGGGCTGGAACACATTCGTGTTGTGACCGGGCATGATCCCACGAAGCCTTCTCCGGGCGTGACGGTGCCCGCTGTATTGGGCCCAATGATGCGCGTGTTGCGGGTCTTCGCCGCGGCATGGATCGCCATGACGTCGCGGGCCGGGATATGCTCGGTCAAGATCACCAGGGACTTTGCACCGGCGCCGATTGCGTCGAGCGCTGCATCCTGGCCATGGCGGGCGGAATGAACATGACCGCCGTATCGAATGGACGGACTCCATGGCCGTCCTTGGCCGAAGCGAACACCGGCAGGCCAATATGGCTTTCGCCAGCCCGCTTCGGATTGACGCCGGCCGACGACGCTGCGTGCCGCACGCGATCATCTTCTCGGCCCAGAACGTACCCTGCTTTCCGGTAAGATCCCTGCACCAGCACCCGGTGCTCGCGGCGATAAATAATCATGCGGCCTCCTTTGCGGCGGCGATGGCCGCTGCGACGGCATCTTCCATGAAATCGAGCGGTTCGAGCCCGAGCTCGCGACGCACCAGCTCCCGCGCCTCGATCTCGCCGGTGCCGTGGATGGAGAAGTACACCGGCACGGTCGGCTTCAACTTCTGCCAGGCCTTAACGACGCCCTCGGCCATCACGTCAGTGCGGGCGAAAGCGCCGCAGAAATTGACGACCAGCGATTTCACACCAGGATTTCGACAACACGAGGTCGAGGGCCGTCTCGGCCTTAGTGTAGGCCTCGCCCCCGATCTCGAGGAAGTTCGCGGGCCTGCCGCCGAGATGGCTGACCACGTCCATGGTCGTCATGGTCAGGCCGGCGCCGTTGGCGAGAACGCCGATGTTGCCGTCGAGCTGGATGAACTTGAGGCCGGCTGCCGCGCCGCGTTGCTCCAGATCGGTCATCTTCTCCGCGGCGCCCTTGCCCGCCAGGTCCGGCTGCCGGTAGAGGCTCGAATCGTCAAGCGTCAGCTTGCAGTCGAGAGCGACCACCTTGCCATCGCCCAGAAGCGCCAGCGGGTTGATCTCGATAAGCTCGGCGTCGCGCGCGACAAAAGCCGCGTACATCCTGGCGAGAATGATGGCGATCTGGTCGCCCGCATTTCCGAGATCGCAGCCTGCCAGCAGCTCGCGAGCCTCCGCTTCGCCGAATGCACCGTCGATGGGGATGTGACGCTTGCGGATGCTCGCCGGGTTGCGCGCCGCGACCTCCTCGATGTCCATGCCGCCTTCCGTCGAGAACAGCACCAGCGGTGCGCGTGCCGCGAAGTCATTCATGATGGCGGCATAGAACTCGCGCTTGATGTCGCCGCGCCGCTCCAGCAGCAACTCGCGCACGGCGTGGCCGTCGATCGTCAGCGCGAGGATGTCGCGGGCACGCGCTGCGGCTTGATCGGGGCTGTCGGCCGCCTTGATGCCGCCCGCTTTGCCCCGCTTTCCGGTCGGCACTTGCGCCTTCACCACGCAGGGACCAACTTCTGCGAAAAGCGCGCTCGCCTCTTCCGGGGTTCGGCAGAACTCGACCGAACGGCGTCGGGATGCCGGCTGGTTCCAAGACTCCGGACTTGGCAGCGTGTTCGAGGAAGTTCATGCCGCACCTCCCTTATGGCCAATCTTTGCCCACAACGGCCCGAACAGTTCCTCCTCGCCTGGCTTGTCCGGTGTGATCGGGGTGACGAGATGCGTGATGTTGAGGAAGTGCTTGTAGTTCAGGTTTTCCGAGATGCTGTTCTTTTGCCAAGAGCCGCAACCCATGCTGAGCGTAAAATTGAGTCCGCAGTCGAAGCCGCCGCCGTTGCCGAAGGTGTGCGCGAAGTTGACGAGGACGCGGACAACGTCGAGATCCTCCGCAAGCTCGCGGCCGAGTTCCGGATTCTTGGTATGAATGCCGCACGAATGGCCACGCCCTTGGTGATCCAAGATCGTCGCGGACCCTCTGCTTGGCATCGGCGAAATCGCGAGCGCGGTAGACGGTCAGCACGAGGCACAGCTTCTCGCCCGAGAATGGGGCTGATTTGCCGATCTTCGATTCTTCCACCATGAAGAACTTCGCCGACTTGGCAGCTTCCGGTAAGCCGAATGCCGGGGCCAGCACCTCGGGTCCGCGCGCGATCAGGTTGCGATTGAGCTTTCCGCCGACCCACAGCGCCTTCTCGATGTGCTCCTTCTGGTCGGACGAACACATGTATCCGCCGGCCCGCTCGAGGGCCGCGATGGCTTGGTCGTAAATGGCGTCCTCGATGACGACGGAATTCTCGGACGAGCACGAGGTCGAGTTGTCGAAAATTTTCGACGCGCAGATCTTTTCGGCCGCATCGTCGAGGTTTGCGGTCTTTTCGATGATGACGGGGACGTTGCCGGCGCCGACGCCGATGGCCGGAGTTCCGCTTGAATAGGCACGGCGGACGTTGTCCTGCGAGCCCGTCACGACGACCAGCTCGACCGCGCGCATCAGCGCCGTCGTCGATTCCTTCGTGACCGGATGCGGCAGGATCTGCACGAGGTCGGCTGGGGCGCCGATCCGGTCCAACTCCGCACGCATGAAGTTGACCACAGTTTCGGTCGTCTTGTAGCCCAGCGGCGAGGGCGCAATGATGATGGCGTTGCGGCCCTTGATGGCCATCATCGCCTTGTTCACCGGCGTGGCGCCCGGGTTGGTCGAGGGCGTCACCGCAGCGACGACCCCCATCGGCTTGGCATACTTGACGATGCCCCGCGCCGCGTCCTCCTCGATGATGCCGACCGTTTTCACGCGCAGCAGGTCACGCAACGTCCCGAA
The DNA here is from genome assembly GCA_963847435.1 of uncultured Alphaproteobacteria bacterium. GTDB lineage: Bacteria > Pseudomonadota > Alphaproteobacteria > Rhizobiales > Hyphomicrobiaceae > CAWJZR01. Next base: position 96,906 of record CAWJZR010000011.1, read on the forward strand.
CGTCTTGCGCTGTTTCTTGATGATCTTGTCGGGCACGTTGCCGAGGCCGGTGTCGGCCACCGCCATTTCCGCGACCGCACGCGCGCGGCTCGGTTCGTAGAGCGACCAGGCCAGCGCCCGCACGGCATCGTCGGTCTGTTCCTGGCTGGCGTTGGCGAATTGACTTTGGGCGGCCCGTGCGCGGGCAACCACCTCACCGACACCGTGGTCGGCTTCCATCGCCGTTGGGCGCGTTGCAGGAGATGACATCGGCTTCTCCGTTCCTTTGATATCCGGTTAGAGGGTTGCCGGAAGCACCGCGCTCCGGCTGTTGCATGTGCTTCAGGATACGGGTTTTGCGGCTGCCGTACGATCGGCGGCGACCTCCCCCGTCACGTCGAACCGGTCGTCTGGCCTCATGAAGAGCGCAAGGAAAGCGCCAAGCAGGAGGAAGCCGAGTGACGCGACGAAGGGATAGTCCCAGCGTCCGGTCCGGTCGATGATGTAGCCGAACACCACGGGCGAGATCATGCCGGCAAGTCCGAAGCCGAAGTTCATGAAGCCGCTCGCTGTGCCGGAAAACTCCGGAGCGATATCCATCGGCACGGCCCAGATCGGCGCCACGATCAGCTCGGCGAAGAAGAATGCCGCACTGAGGCAGAGGGCAATCGTCGTCAGGTCCGTGACGTACAGCACGGGCAGCATGAAGCAGAACGAACCGAGGAAGCCGACGATGATGACGGACGTGCGAGCGATGGAGCTGCGGCCGGTCTTCTTTAGAATGTAGTCGCTGACGAAGCCGCCAACCGTATCGCCGACCACGCCTGCGAAAAACACGCCCGATGCGAAAAGCGCCGATTTTTTCAGGTCGAGCTGATACTGGTGCAAGAAGAACGACGGGATCCAGTTGAGGTAGAGCCAGAGAATCCAGCCGTAGCAGAAGTCCGTCGCCGTCACCGGCATCATGCGCTTCAGAAGTTTCCAGAACGGCACGCCGCGCTTCATGCTGGAGAGACGCTCGGCCGGCAGTTTGGCAATCTCCTCGCGGGAGATTCTCGGGTGAGTTCGCGGATCATCGCGGAAGTAGACTGCCCATAGCAGCACCCACAGAAACGAGATGCAGCCGATGATGATGAACGAGCCGCGCCAAGTATACATGGTGACGAGAAGCGCGATCAGCGGCGGCGTTGCGGCATTGCCGAAGCGTGCGCAAGCATGGGTGATTCCCTGCGCAAAGGCCCGGCGCTCTGCGGGCAGCCAAGCTGCCAGGGCTCGGGTCGCGGTCGGGAACGCAGCGCCCTCACCTATGCCCAGCAGGAAGCGGGCGGCGATCAGCGACATGGCACCTTCGACGAAGCCGATGAGAACCGTGGCCGCGGACCAGATCGTTCCGCAGATGATGAGGGTCATTCGCGGTCCGAGACGGTCTCCGAGCCAGCCGCCGGCGATCTGGAAAAAGGCGTAAGGATAAGCGAAGGCGGAGAATGCAAGGCCGAGTTCGGTATTGGTAAGCCCCAGATCTTTCTGCAGCGCAGGGCCTGCAGTTCCGATGTTCACCCGATCGATATACGTGATGAGATACATCAAGCAGATGATAAGCAGAATTGTATCCGTCGCTCTCAGGCGGAATAGGCGCATCGCGTTGTTTCCTCCCTTGTCGCGCGGCATCGTTGTTGGCGTGCCGCTTCGATCGGTCTCGACCCTGCCGTGGTCAAGCTCGCTTGTTATTGCGTTTCTGAATTGCTGCTAAACAGCGACGGACGGCATTTCGTTCGCATTTAAGTGCATAGGGGCACCGGAATTTCAGAGGCGTTGCACCCACCCATGCAATATAGGCCCATCGCATCCCCAAGAAAAATTTATTGTTTTCATCCGGTCCATTCACGCCGTGCATGAGCGCCGGAAAGGAGTTCTCGGACGACCTCTCCACCGTCTAGAGCAGCGGCACATGACTCTCTAGTTGAAACCGCGGGTCTTGATCTGGCGTTGGAGCTTGACCAATAGCGGCAGTACCAGCGTCACTAGTGCAAGGACGAGGATCGATCCCGACAGCGGCCGGCGGAAGAAGATGGTCCAATCGTTGGAAAAGCTGATCATCGTGTTCATGAAGTTTTCTTCGGCGATCGGCCCGAGAATCGTGCCCAGAACCAACGGCGCGATCGGAAAGCGAAGACGCTCCAGCACGTAGCCCAGCACGCCGAAGCCGATCATCAGCCACAGATCGGTGACGTTGTTGCGGATCGACAGCGCGCCGACGAAGCACATGATCATCACGAACGCCGATACGACGGCTTCGGGAAATTCGAGGATCTTCACCAGCGGGCGAATTGCAAAGAAGCCAATGATGCACATCATGATGATGCCAACGAACAGCGACGCGAAGATCGTGTAGACCATCGGCGCCGACGTCAGCAAGACCTGCGGACCCGGCTGCACGCCATGCAAAGTGAACGCGCCGAGTATGACAGCGGTGGCTCCGCTGCCTGGAACACCGAGTGCGAGTAGCGGCACGAGCGCGCCACCGACGGAGGCGGTTGCGGCTGCCTGCGGCGCAACGATGCCTTCCTCGATTCCGCTGCCCATCTGATGTCGCCGGCGGCCCACCTGCGCCTCGACGCCATAGCTGACGAACGAGGCGATCGTGGCGCCTGCGCCGGGCACGATGCCGATGATGTTGCCGAGCAGCGATGAGCGCAGCAGCATCCCCTTGATCGCCCAAATCTCCTTTAATGTCGGCAGTTGTGTGCGCGTATCGACGGCGTCACCCAGCGGCTTCGTGGCGAATTCCTGCTCGAGGCGGGAAAGCACTTCGCCGACGCCGTAGGCGCCGACCATCACAACGAGAAACTCGATCCCATCGGCCAGCAGCGGAAGTCCGAAAGTGAAGCGATAGCTGCCGAAAATCGGGTCCGTGCCGACTGTTGCGATGAGCAGGCCGATACCGAGGCTTATGAAGGCGTTGCCCAGTGAACCGGACCCGAGCGCTATCACGCTCGTCAGACCGAACGCGACGATCGCGAAGTATTCCGGCGTCGAGAAATTGAGAGCGAAAACAGCGAGCGGCTTCGTCAATCCCACCATGATCGCTGAGGAAATGAGCCCGCCGGCCAGAGCGGCGACCAAGGTCCAGCCAAGTGCCTTTGCCGGCCGGCCTTGGCGGGCCATCCGGTAGCCGTCCCACAGCATCGGCACGTCGATCGGCTCGCCGGGTATTCGATAGAGGATCGCCGTGAAAGCTCCGCCGTAAGTCCCTGAGACGTACATGGCGGCCAGCAGCACGATCGAAGCCGTGACGTCCATTTTGTAGGTGAACGGGAGGGCCAGGATCACGCCCATGACCAGGGTGAGGCCGGGCAACACGCCGATCAACAGGCCGATGACGATACCTAGCGTCAGCATCGCGAGGTGTACGGGCGCAAGGCAGTTCAGGAAGCCTTGTCCGAGCAGTTGCAGGACGTCCATGTTCAAATCCGCCCTGTCAATGGATGCCGAGAAGGGTGTAGACGGCCTGCGTGACCTGATCGAACGGCGGTGCGCCGCGCGGGATGGAAACGTAGGCGATCTTGAGGAAGATGAAGGCGAAAGCGAGAATGCCGAACGTCGCCGACGACCAGATCACGAAGTGCCTGCGATAGCGCCCGAGGTACATGAAGGCGACAAGGAAAAGGAACGAACTGAGCAGGAAACCGAGCCTCTCGATCGCAAGCGCGTAAGCAGTCACCAGCGCAATGCCGGCGAGCAGTAGGCCTTGCGATCGTGGTCCCTCGTTCTCCGGGTGGGCCTCCTTCTCGGAGCGATCCAGCGCATCGGCCAGACCTGAGGGCTCGCTCAGCGGATTTCGCGAAAAAAGCATCCGGCCGATCTCATAGAGGCAAGACGCGGCGATAAGGCCTAGCCCGAGCCGCGGCCAGAATGTCGGCCCGAGTTGCCCCGGCCGCTCACTGTAGGTGAACTCGTTCGTCACCAACCAGAGCGCAGCCGTGACGGCAAGCCCGATGACATAGGGGATGAGGGACTTGAGGCGTGGGGACATGTGCTGCGATCGCCGATGTGTTTGATTTGGGGGCAGCGGTGGCCGCTGCGTCCGGCGCGCGGGGACTCCGCCGGACGCGAGTCCTGCGGAGTTCATCTGGAGGGATACAGCTTATTTCGATCCGTTCAGTGCTTTCATGTCGGCGAGTTGCTCGGCGAGGTAGGCATCCGCTTTGCTGGCGTCGATGAAGCTCGCCGGATCAGCGAACTGCTCCTCGAGAAACTTCTTGTATTCGGGCGTGGCGGCAGCCTTCGCCAGCGCAACGGAAAGCCTGTCGATGATTTCAGGCGGCGTCCCGGCGCGCATCACGATCGATCGGAACTGCGGCAGCGCCACCTTATACCCAAGCTCGAACGAGGCAGGGATGTCCTTGAACGCGGGATGACGTTCCTTGCCGAACAGGATGAGCGGGCGCATCTGCTTGCCGTTGAGAAATTGCGCGACGTCGCCAGCCTGCTCGTAGAGCGCGTCAGCATGCCCCCCGAGGATCGACACGTAGCGTTCCGACGGCTTGGAGAACGGGACCTGGATCACCTTGATCCCTTGTCCCTCGAGATACTTGAGCGTGAAGTCGTCGACGCTGCCGAAACCGAGCGTCGCCACCTTCAGTGTCCCGGGCTTTTCCTTCGCGGCCTTCTCGAAGTCGGCCCAGGTCTTGAACGGGCTGTTCTCCGGTACGAAAATGAAGGATGGCCCCTGCAGCATGACGGCGACGGGCTTGATGTCTTCGGGTTTCCAGCGCGCGTCCTTTCCCGCCAGCAGCGCGTGGCTATCGGCAATGTAGACCGCCATCGAGTAGCCGTCCGCCGGCGACGACAGCAGCTTGGCCATGCCGGTGCCGCCCGTGGCGCCAGGCACGTTGATTACCGGAAGCGAGGTCCCGACCACGGGTTCGAGCAGCTTGCCCGTGAGCCGTGCGAGCTGATCTGCGCCGCCACCCGGTCCCCAAGGAACGACGAACTCGATGGGGCGCGAGGGGTATTTGTCGTCAGCCGCCACCGGTCCTGAATAGGCGCCGGCCAACGCCGTCACCACCAGCCCCAACGTCATACCGACGCGGTTGATCACGTGATGCATGTCAGGTCTCCTCCCTTGATCGTGGTTTTGTCCCGATCAAATTGTTCAGTACCCAATCGTTTATGGCACTGTTTTCGGTAACACTAGCTTGGACATCAGCCAAACGAAAATTTATTATATGCATTGAACCCATGCCTGTTATTTATGATGCATGGAGTCCGAGTTCGATCTTTCGCTGTTGCGAACATTCGTCGCCATCGTCGAAACCGGCGGCTTGACCACGGCGGGCCGCGTCGTCGGCCGCACGCAGCCAGCCGTATCCCACCAAGCGAAACGACTGGAGTGCGCGGTCGGGCGGCCTATCTTCGGCAGCGACAAGAGGCACCTTACGCTGACGCGTGAAGGCGAGATCCTGCTCGGCTATGCCCGCAATATGCTGAAGCTCAACGACGAGTTGAGGGCGCGTTTCGCAAGCCCGGAGGTCGAGGGACGCGTCAGGCTGGGCACGCCAGACCTCTACGCCGCCTATCTGCTTCCCGGAATTCTCGGCAGCTTTTCCCGCGCCTATCCGCGAATTGAGATCGAGCTACGCTGCCAGCGCAGCATCTTTCTCGCCGCCGCACTGCGAAACGAGGAAATCGACCTGGCCATCGTGACCCGCCAACCGGACATGAAACCGGGCCACGTTGTGCGGCGCGAGCAGTTGGTCTGGGTTTCGAGTTCGACGCTGCGTCCCGAGCGTGGTCCGGTCCCGCTGGCGTTGCTGCCCGAGGGCAGCGTTTACCGTAGCCGCGCTCTCGAAGCTCTCGGACGCGCCAAGCGGCGTTGGGAGATCACCTCCATCAGCGACAGCATCGCGGGGTTGCAGGCCGCGGTCTACGCCGGCCTCGCGATCACGGTGCTGCCGCGCTGCGCCGTGTCGCCAGCCATGCGCTGCCTCGGCGCGGCGGAGGATCTGCCCAGTCTGGCGCCGATTGATCTCGTCATGTTGAAGCGCCCGAAAAGTCTCGGCGCCGCCGCCGAGCAACTTGCGGAATACGTGGCGCAACGGCTCGAAGCTGTCGAGCCGTTCCGCTCACATGAGGACGGTGGCGCTTTCCGCTAGGTCGTGCGCGGCGCCGGTGTGCCGGCGACATCGGGCAACCGAATACGCCCGATAGCCAGAGCCGACAGCATACTCACCAGGGCCGCGAAGACGACGTAGCCGCACACGTACCACGGCTGACCGCCATTCTTCTCGACGAGATAGGTGGCGATGTTTGGCGTGATACCCGAGGCGAAAATGCCGGAGAACTGGTAGACGAACGAAATTCCGGTGTAGCGCACGCGCGTGTCGAACAGATCGGCGAACAGCGCCGCTTCGGGCCCGTAGCATATCGCGTAGATTATGCCGAACACCACGATCAGCGTGGCGAAAATGGCGATCGAGTTGCCCGAACTGAAGGCGAGAAACCCCGGATACGCGCTCACCCCCAGCAGGAGCGAGCCGATCGCATAAAGCTTCGGCCGCCCGACCCGATCGGACAACGCGCCAAATGCCGGGATGGAGAAAATCATTACGAAGGCGGCGATTGAGACCGCCCACAGGGCTTCGGTGCGCGGCACTTTCACCGTGTTCGCGAGGTAACCGACCGAGAAAACGGCGAAGATGTTGAAGAACACGCCGTCGATATATCGCGCGCCCATACCCAGGAGGACATTGCGAGGATAGCGTCGCAGCATCTCGACGAAAGGAATGCTGACTGCCTCCCCCTTGTCCTTCACTTGCTGGAACTCAGGCGTCTCCAGGATTCTGCAGGCGGATATAAAGACCGACCGCGACGAGGACGAAGCTGGCGAGGAAGCCGACGCGCCAGCCCCAGGCCAGGAAGTCTTCGTTACTCAGGTATTTCGACATCAACCCGACAAGCCCCGACGCGAGGCAGAGGCCGATTGCGAGACCGATCTGCGGCAGGCTCGCGTAATACCCGCGCTTCTCCTTCGGCCCGTATTCATAGGCCATCAGCACCGCGCCGCCCCACTCGCCGCCGAGACCAATTCCCTGCAGGATTCGCAGCAGCAGGAGCAGAAGCGGCGCCGCGATGCCGATTTGCGAATATGTCGGCAGCAGTCCGATCAACACAGTCGCGACGCCCATGATCATGAGCGTCATCACGAGCATGCTCTTGCGGCCGACCTTATCGCCGAAATGACCGAAGATCATGCCGCCCAGCGGCCTGGCCACGAAGCCGACTGCAAACGTGGCGTACGCGAGCATGGTCGACAAGAACGGATCCGTCGTAGGGAAGAACAGCTTATTGAAAACGATGCCCGCAACGACGCCGTAGAGGAAGAAATCGTACCATTCGATGGTTGCGCCGATCACGCTCGCCATCACCACGCGGCGTATGTCTGTTTCGGTCGGCTTTCCTTGCTGCATTGCGTCCCTCCTTGGTGCCGTTTTTCTTTTTGAGATCGACCCGCTTAGCGTTCAACATCCTCCAGGATCATGTCGGACGCTTTCTCGCCGATCATGACGGCCGGCAGGTTGGTGTTGCCCGAAACCAGCCGCGGCATGATCGAGCAGTCGGCCACCCACAGTCCAGCCACTCCGCGCACGCGCAGCCGTGGATCGACGACGGCATCGGCATCGCCGCCCATGCGGCAGGTCCCGACCGGATGAAAAATGGTAGCGCCGTATCGCCGCGCGAACTCGAGCAGGTCGGCTTCGCCGGCAGCCGTTGCTCCCGGGAGATATTCGTCCTCGACCAGGGACTTCAGAGGCTCCGTTGCTGCAAGCCTTCTGGCGAATTCTATCGCTGCCACGGCACAGCGGCGGTCGGCTTCCACGGACAGATACTTGGCTTCAATTCTCGGCGCTGCAAAGGGGTCGCCACTGGCCAGCGAAATGAGGCCCCGGCTTTCGGGACGCAGTTGACAGACTGAGAGGGTGAACCCCGAAAAGTCATGCGGCTCGGCGCCGGCGAGATCCGCGCTCAATGTCGCGATGTGGAACTGGATGTCGGGAGTTGCAGACTCCGGCAGTACGCGCGTGAACAGCCCGCCTTGGTTGATGCCGATCGCCAGCGGGCCGGACCGCATCAGCATCCATTGCAGGCCGATACGGATCCGGCCAGCGAGGGTCCGCAATTGGTCGTTCGTGGTGATCGGCTTGTTGGCCTTGTAGATGAGGCGAAGTTGCAGATGGTCTTGCAAGTTGGACCCGACGGTCGGCCGATCGACCAGCACCGGCAATCCCTTGTCCTTCAGGTGCGCGCCGGGACCGATTCCGGACAGCATCAACAGCTGAGGTGACTGCACCGCCCCAGCGGCAAGCACCACGCCATGACGTGCAACGATCCTGCAGTCGGCACCCTTACGGCGGAACGCCACGCCGTCGGCACGGGTACCATTAAACGTGATTTTGCTGGCCTGCGCGTTGGTGAGAATGCGCAAATTGGGCCGCTTTCTAGCGCCTCGGAGATAGCCCTTCGCTACGCTCGAGCGCAAACCCCGGTGGGTGGTCAACTGGTAATAGCCGACGCCCTCCTGCACGGGACCATTGAAATCGTCGTTCCTCGGCACGCCCAGCCGTCCCGCCGCCGCGATCACCGCTTCGATCAACTCGTGCTTCGCCCCGATACTGCTGATTTGTAATGGACCCTGAGCGCCATGGTACGGGCTCGCCGCGAACGTCTCGTTGTTTTCCAGGCGCCGGAAATAGCCGAGCACATCGGCCCAGCCCCAGCCCGGACACCCGAGATCGCGCCACGCATCGAAATCCTGCGGCTGCCCGCGAATGGCGATCAATCCATTGATGGCACTCGACCCGCCGAGCACCCGCCCGCGCGGCCAATAGATTCGGCGGTTGGCGAGTTCCGGCTCAGGCTCGGTCTGGAACTTCCAGTTGATGGTGGGGTCCCACATCGTCTTGCCGTAGCCGATGGGTAGGTGAATCCAGGGATTCCAATCGGCCGGCCCAGCCTCGAGCAACACCACGCGATAGCGCCCGCTCGCGCTCAGCCGGTTGGCGAGCACGCAACCTGAGGACCCGGCACCGATGACAACGAAATCGCAGATCTCTTCGGACAAAGTCTCGCCACCCCATACCCTTCTGCTTCAGGGTCGGAAATGATGGCAGGCTCGTCAATAGAATTTGCGAGTTATCAAGGTCGTGCAGTGCAGCATCGCAGATCTTCAAGCGATCGTCCGCACGATTTCGCCTTCGACCCTCAGCGCCGCCCCGTTGGTGGCCGACGCCTCGTTCGACACCGCATAAACGACCATGTTGGCGACCTCCTCGACGGTTGCGAACCGCTGCAACAGCGAAGTCGACCGGTGCTGCTTGACAAAGTTTGCGGCGACGTCGTCGGCCGTCTGACCGGACTGCCGCGCCATCTCGCGCAAGAAATCCTCGACGCCTTCGGAGCGTGTGGGGCCGGGCAGCACGGAATTAACGGTAACCCCGGTGCCGGCAGTCAATTCGGCAAGCCCGCGGGAGACCGCGAGCTGAGCCGTCTTCGTCATGCCGTAGTGAATCATCTCGGTCGGGATGTTGAGGGCCGATTCGGAGGAGATGAAAATGATGCGGCCCCAGTTCGCCTTGAGCATCGCGGGCATGTAGGCCCTCGACAAGCGGAACTCCGGACATCACGTTGGTCTCGAACAGTCGTTTCCAGTCCTCGTCCGGGATCTCGAAGAAGGGTTTCGGCTCGAAGATGCCGGCCGAGTTGACGAGGATGTCGGTCGCCGGCACCGCGGCAACCAGTGCATCGCACCCGGCGGCCGTAGCGACGTCGGCGACAATCCCGTGCACGCTAGCGCCCGGGCTTGCCGCCTTGATCACATCGACCGCATGGTCGATCGTCCCGGGTTTGCGGCCGTTGATCACGACGCTGGCCCCTGACGCGGCGAGCCCTTTGGCGATCGCCAGCCCGATGCCCGCGGTCGAGCCGGTGACGACCGCTGTCTTTCCCGAGAGATCGATATTCATCTTGCGTACCCTCGCTTCAGTTCAGAGAAGTTGCCAGTCGAGCGTGATCTCGGCATTGAGCACCTTCGAGACCGGGCAGCCGGCCTTCGCACCCTCGGCCGCCTTGGCGAACTGCTCCCGATCGATATTCGGCACTGAGGCCTCGAGCTTCAACGCCGATTTGGTGATCTTGAACCCCGACCCTTCCGGTTCGATCGTGACGGCTGCTGAGGTCGCGATGCGGCTCGCAGTAAATCCCGCTTGTTCCAGTGCGAAAGCCAGCGCCATCGAGAAGCAGCCGGCGTGAGCGGCCGCGATCAGCTCTTCCGGATTAGTCCCCTTGTCGCCGCCGAATCGCGTCTTGAAGCCATAGGCGGCGCCGGAGAGAACGTTGCTCTCGGTCGTCAACGTACCCTTGCCCGTTTTGCCCGCACCTTGCCACTGTGCGGACGCTGTTTTGGTGATAGCAGCCATGGTCGTCTCCATGATGTTTGAGGGGCATCCCCTTGCATGTAGTGCGCCCGCGGCCGATGTGGAGACCGCACCTTGTGCCTCAGTCCTGGCCGCCGCCCCCGAGTCCGCTCGCGTGAGCGGTCGAGTCCGCTTGCGTTAGGATCAAGTCCACTCGCTACCGCGATGCGCGGACTTGAGCGACCTGCCCCGCACGACATCCATTCGGATTGGAACACGTGAATTGCCTCACGTGTTGAACTGATGATCCGAGATGGCCTTCGCCGGTGCGGGTCGTCGGAGGCTTCGGCGAAACAGGCTAATTTGACGCCATGAATTACCTTCCCATCGCATTTCCGTTCTTCTTCCTGCTGGCCGGCATTGTCACACTTCTGATTGTCCTCATCCAGGTTCGCGTGCTGCACTTCATCTACACCCGGCTCGGCCTCTCCCCGGCCGCCGTCATCATGTTGCTGTTTGGTTCTCTGTTCGGCAGCTATGTCAACATTCCGGTCTGGAGCCTCGGCGAGCAGGAGGTCGTATCCGGCCGGGTCATCGACTATTATGGGATGCAATACATCGTGCCGGTGGTGGTCGATTGGCCGCAAACGATCATCGCCGTAAACGTGGGTGGCGCCCTCATCCCTACGATGCTCTCCCTCTTCCTTCTGTCGAGCCGTCAATTATGGGGTCAGGGCATTGTCGCAACGGCCATCGTAGCGGCCGCCTGCCACGCCATCGCGACACCCGTTCCCGGACTCGGAATTGCCATTCCGGGGTTCGTTCCGCCGATCGTAACCGCCCTTGCCGCAATGATCGTGTCGCGCAACGACGCCCCCGCCGTCGCCTACATCAGCGGCAGCCTCGGCACCCTGATCGGCGCCGACCTCTTGAATCTCGGCAAGGTACAAGGGCTCGGCGCACCCATCGTATCGATCGGCGGCGCCGGCACCTTCGACGGCGTCTTTCTGACTGGCATCGTTGCAGTCCTGCTCGCGAGCTTATGGCCTCGCCGGTAGCGTCCGCTATTCCCTATCCTCCGGTACAACCGCGACATCGACCAAACCGCCGGTCCGCCAAGCGTGGATCTGCACCGGCATGCCGATGCTGCGATGATCGAGCAGGCGTAACAAGTCGTCGATCCCAGTGACAGCGGCCTCCCCGATCCGGACGATGATATCGCCGGCCACCAGCCCTGCGCGCTGCGCCGGTCCGCCCACGACAAGCTCGCGCACACCAACCCCGCCGGCCTGCTGCAATCCTGCCTGATACGCGATGCGCCGCGGAATCGGCACCTGCTCGCCCACGATTCCGATGCGGCCGCGCCGCACCCGTCCATGCGCCAGAATCTGGCTCAGCACATGCAGCACCGTGTTGGACGCCACCGAGAAGCAGATGCCCTGCGCGAACGGGATCATCGCCGTGTTGATGCCGATCACCTCTCCCGCGGAGGAAACGAGCGGGCCGCCTGAATTGCCGGGGTTGAGCGCGGCGTCGGTCTGAATCACGTCTCCGATCAATCGCCCGTTCTGCGCGCGCATCGAGCGTCCAACGGCGCTGACGATGCCCGCCGTGACGGTGGACTGGAAACCGAGCGGATTGCCGATAGCGATAGCGATCTGTCCGGCCCGCACGGCCTTGGAATCGCCGAGCCTTGCCGAGGCCAGCGGCTCGTTGGCATGCGCGCGCAGAACAGCGAGGTCCGTATCGGGATCGCGCCCAAGCACATGTGCGCCGAACGTCGGCCCCTCAGGCGGCGTCAACGAGATCTGCTTGGCGCCGTCGATAACATGATGATTGGTCAGCACGAGGCCGTCGGGTGAAACCACCACGCCAGAGCCGCTTCCCGAGCGCTTGCGGCCCTGCTGCTCGCCGGTGACATTCACGTGGACGACGGCGGGCGCAACTCGGCCAACCGCGCCGACAACCGTTCGCGAATAGGCATCGAGCAATTCGCCATCCGACACACGGTTCGAGTCCGCACGCGTGTCAGTGGCGCCTGACGCAGTCTCCTGCTGGTTCTGAAGAAAGCGCGGTCGCAAACTCATCATTGCCGTTCCTCGCTGCTAATCGTCTCCGCCGCTTCCCGTGGCGAGAATGCGGATCACTTGAACCTGCTGCATATAGGAACTCGGCGCGTGCGGGGCGATACCGGCGCTCGCCCACTGACACCTCCGAAAACACGCAAGGCGCGGCTGCAGGCGTGCATACGCGCCGGCTATGGGAACCATACATTCACGCGGACCACCGCTGCGCTTAAAACAATTCCTGTCGAACAACAACAAAACGAAACGACCGGGAAAACGGCATCAAAACAATGGAGATTATCATGACAGCCTACATCGTCGCAGCCGTGCTCGGCCTATCGCTAACGGCGGCTGCCGTTGCTCCGGCCTCGGCCGGCGACTTCGCCACCGACTACTTCAAGACCATGTCTCTGCGCGGAAACTAAACCATCCCACAAGTCGCCCAATCATAAATCTCAGGAAGGAAAAATCATGACCAAGCTCATCGCGTCCCTCGTCCTCGCCGCCTCCGTCCTTTCCGGTATCGCGTCCGCCAATGCGCAGCCGATCTATGGCAGCTCCGTTCGCGATCTCGCCCGCATGACCGGCCAGATCACTCCGCACGGCCTCTTCGACGCCTTCTGATCCAACGCCCCATAAGCGCAACAGCCGCCGAACTCGAAACCCAGGAGATGAAATCATGACCAAGCTTATCGCATCGCTCGTCCTCGCCGCTTCCGTTCTCACTGGCATTGCCTCCGCCAACGCCGCGCCGAACTTCGGCAACGCGCTTCGCGACGCCGCCCGCATGAGCGGCCAGATCACCCCGCACGGCGTCTTCGACGCGTTCTGAAGCAAGCAGTCGCCGAACGGCTTCGATGAAGGAGAGCGACCAGTGTCCAAATTCATGCTGACGGCGATTGCCTTTCTGCTGCCCGCCTTTGTCATCGGCGTCGACTTCGCCGCCCCGCAAGACATCGCGAACGGCGTCGGCCTGACGATCCACATCGACGTGATGCCTCAAGACGAGCTGGGGCTGCCGCTCGGATGAGCGGCAGCATCCTCCTTCTGCCGATCACGTGCGCGTTACCACGTAACAATCGGCTCTCTGAGCCCGAAATTCCATCGAGCCCTGAATGGCTCATCAAACAAGTCCGGAGAACATCACATGACGACATGCACCAAGACCGTCGCTTTCGCTGGCTCGCTCGCAGCCGCTCTGACACTCATCGGAGCCAATGCCTTCGCTGCCGAGGAAGCCATGGCCGACAAGGAGAAGTGCTACGGCATCTCGATGGCGAGCCACAACGATTGCGCGTCGGCCGGCAACAATTCCTGCGCGGGCACAGCCAAAGGGGACTTCGAGAAGGGCGCCTGGAAATACGTGCCGAAGGGCACCTGCGCAACCACGCAGGTCAAGCTCAAGGACGGCACCACGCGCAGCGGCTCCCTGGAGCCCATCAAGGGCTGAGAAAGTCCCTCAGCGGGAGCAATTGCGAAACGACTGCCGGAGCAATGACAATGATCGCGGCACTTTCTGTAGCCCCTGCTCCTCTCCCGATCCCGGCTCGCGCCGGGGTCGGGCTGAAGCCCGAGCACTATCGCGACATCGCAAGTGGCGACCCGGCCGTCTCCTGGTTCGAGGTGCATCCGGAGAACTACATGGGAGACGGCGGCGCGCCCCATCATTGGCTCGCCCGCATCCGCCGCGACTATCCGATTTCAATGCATGGCGTCGGTCTTTCCATCGGTGCTGCACGACCGCTCGACGCCAATCACCTGAAGCGATTGACGGCCCTCGTGGAACGCTATCAGCCTGGCCGCTTCTCCGAGCATCTCGCATGGTCCACGCACGATTGCGGCTATCTCAACGATCTTCTGCCGCTGCCCTATACCGCCGAGACACTTGATCTCGTGTCCCAACATGTCGACCAGATTCAAGCGTCGCTCCGCCGCACGATCTTGATCGAGAACCCGTCCACCTACGTGCAATTCACGTCGAGCGAAATGAGCGAAGTCGAGTTTCTGCGCGCACTCGCCAACCGCACCGGTTGCGGCCTGCTCCTCGACGTCAACAATGTGCACGTCAGCGCGGTCAATCACGGATTCAACGCAGCCGAATATCTCCAATCCTTCCCGCTCGAACGGGTCGGCGAGATCCACCTTGCGGGCTATTTCGAGGCGGCTGACGCGGACGGCGCGGCGCTCCTCATCGACGCCCATGACAGCCCTGTCCGCAACGCTGTCTGGGACCTCTATCGGCAGGTCGTCGCGAAGGCCGGACCGCTGCCGACGTTGATCGAATGGGATAATGACGTTCCAGTCTGGCCTTCTCTCGTCGCCGAGGCTCACAAGGCGGACACTATTCTCGCCGCGCGGAGCTCCTGCAATGCCGCCGCCTGATCCATCACATACGGTTGGGATTGCCGCGCTGCAGGCGCAGTTTTCAGCGGCGCTCTGGAGCGAGGGTGAGCCGCTTCCGCAAGGCATTCGCGGCTCTAATCGAGCCCGAGCCAGTCGCTTCGAAGTTTACCGCAACAACGTCGTGACAAGTCTCGTTCGTTCACTGGAAAAGACTTATCCCGTCGTAAGCCGGCTTGTCGGACCAGAGTTCTTTCAGGCCATGGCGCGCGTTTACGTGGAAAGCGATCCCCCGCGCACGCCGGCCCTCATCGATTACGGTGCCACCTTCCCACGCTTCCTCGTCAACTTCGAGCCCGTTCGTGATCTGCCGTATCTGAGCGATATCGCCGCCCTCGAGTGGTTGCGGACACGCAGCTACCACGCCGCCGACGAACCGCATGCCGAGCCGAGCGAGATCGCGGCGCTGGCTGCTTCAGATCCCGCGCATCTTGGGGTCATTCTTCACGCTTCCGCTCACCTTGTTCGCTCGGACTTTCCCGTCGTGTCCATATGGCGCACGAATAGCTGCGACGACGAGGTCCGCGAGATCGGTCCGGACATCCCCGGCGAGCAGGGCTTGATCGTTCGCCAGCATCTCGAGGTGCGTCTCATATCACTCGACGCGGGAGCGTACACCTTCATCGCCGCGCTTCAGGCGCGCAGCACACTCGCAGCAGCTGCCACGGCAGCTCTTGCGGTCGATCCTACCACGTCGATTTCACATGCGCTCGCCCTGCTCATTGCCACCGGTGCAATTCGCCATATCCACCTCATCCCCTAACCCGCTAGGAGACTTCGCCATGCTCGCTGCCGTCAACAGAGCGATCGCTCTCTTTTCCCGCATCCCGCACGATTTGATCGCCGTCGTAGCCCGCATCGGCATCGGCACGACATTCTTGCGCGCCGGCTTGTTGAAGCTCGAAGGCTGGAGCAATGGCAACACGCTCGCTTTGTTTACAGACGAATACAAGCTGCCGTTGTTGCCGCCCAAACTGGCCGCGGTTATGGCCATCAGCGCCGAGCTGACGCTGCCGTTGCTACTGTTTGCCGGACTCGCCACGCGCTTTTCAGCGCTGGCCATGCTCGCAATGACGCTGGTGATCGAGATTTTCGTCTACCCGAACGCCTTTGATACGCACGGCGTCTGGGCAGCAACGCTTCTGTACTTGATCAAGTATGGCGCCGGTTCGCTTTCGCTCGACCACCTCATCACGACGCGCGTGCGGGTCCCTCAACTGGCATAAGCCGCGCATTCGCTCCTCGCGGACGCGTTGAATGCTCCTCTCAGATCGGCGTCACGAAGAACTCTTTCCAGCCGCTCCAGGCGGATCCATCGAAGGCACGGACCCACAGATCGTCTTTGGTGGTGCTCGCGTCGAAACTAAGCAAGGGGAGTTGTGCTGCTGATGCCGTCAGAACCGTTTGGGAGGCCTGCGCGACACCACCGATTGCAAAGTGTCCGCTCGTAATGGACGCGCTGGCATCTTTGAACTGATATTGCGTGATGGCATCGCTATCGCTATCGCTGACGGAGAACAGCGTGGACGCTGCCACCGTCGAGTTCTTGGTTACCGGTGTGTTCGAAGGCGTCACGACCGGCGCGTGATTGACCGGCGGCGTCAGCCGGAATGTTTTCCAGTCGCTCCAGTCCTTGCCGTCATAGCCGCGGACCCACAGATCGTCTGCAACGCTTCCAGAGACATAGGTGAGCGATGACATCTGCGTATCCGACAGCGTAAGCGTCTTGTTGGCACCCTGGGCCACTCCGCCGATCTCGAAATGTCCGCTCAAGCTGGAAATCGTCGCGTCCTTGATCTGATATTGATTGATGGAATCTCCATCGCTATCAGTCACCGAGAACAACCCCGATGCCAACAACGTGGCGTACTTGGCCACCGGCTTGCTGGCCGCCGTAACAACGGGGGCGTGATTGCGCGGCGCAAGGGATCCTACAGAATATTTGGCGCTGCCGATGTTGATGTAGGTGATGCCCCGAAGCGTATCGGTGCCATTTCGGCCAGCGACCAAATCCACGACCTCATAGACACCCTTGCTCAGCATAGTAACGTCGTATTCGCTAGCCTTGCCGGCATACATCACCGTATCGAGGCCGCCGCCGTTTGCCAGCGCGAACGCGGCTGCGCAACACACTAGCGTGGATGTCAAATTTGGGGACTTGGCGGTGGGTCCGCCTCATCACAATCAACGCTTCTTCAAGGTAAATTAATGCTATCCTAACTGGTCATATATCCCGGTTTATTTACGATTGTTTCGCCACTGGATGCGCTGAGAAGTCCTCCGGCTTCAGCTGCGCTGCCGCGCGAATATGCATTGCTTCGGTCAGCGGAATAACGCTGCCACATGTTTCTGACGAAGCGGCCAGCGTGTCGCGGAAATCTTGCAGAATAAAAGGTTTGGAGAGCCGCTTAACGATCCGCAAATGCACCGGAAGCTCGCTGCTATCGGAGTAACCGGTCGAGAACACGAACGGAATTTGCCGCTCGATCAGCTTGTTCGCAATGCTCTCACTCGTTGTTTGCCCGAGTCTCACGTCGAGGATAGCGTAATCGAATGTTTCGCCAGCGGCCAGTTCCAAGCCCTGTTCGGCCGTTCCAGCCGGCCCGATCACGAAGTGGCCGTCGGATTCGAGATCGCCTTGGATCTGCAGCGCCACGAGTGGCTCGTCCTCGACGACCAGTATCCGCAAGCCGCTTTGTGCCGGAAATGCCGCCGGCATCGTTTCCTCTTCGATCCGCGCATCCGTTGCGATTGGCGTTGGGCCAGCCGTGAGCGTGAATTCGAATCCTTCCGCCTTGAATGAGCAAGCAGCCATTGCGCCCACGTCTTTTGCCGCACTCTTCAGCACCCGGCTGCCGAAACCGGTCGAGTTCGGGCTGGTGTACAGTGGGACCGCCTGTTTCCTGCCAGACAAATTTTAATTTGCGGACATCGGACGACCCCGACCACTTGATGTTGATCCTGCCTTTGGGGCTCGAAAGTGCCCCGTACTTGACGGCGTTTGTCGCCAACTCGTGCAGCATCAATGCGAACGTCTGCGCGACGCGGGGCTCCAGCATGATATGGCCGCCCTCAACGCTGATATTTCCCGATGAGCGGAATGGCGCCATCGTTTCGTTGACCAAATCAACGAGATCCGCGCCGTTCCAGGCATGCGCGCGCAGCAACGTGTGAGCGCCGCTGATTGCCTGAATACGGCCATCGAGATCGCGGACGAAAGACGCCACGGAGGTGGCCTTCGCACTCGACAACTTCGCAATCGCGCTCATGTTGGCGAGAATATTTTTGACGCGATGATCAAGCTCCCCCATCAGGAGCGCCTGCCGCTCGTCACTGCGCTTGCGCCCCGTAATGTCGATCATGGTCCCCATCACGCGTACGTGCGAGCGGGTGCCGGCGAAGTGATCCGATACGTAGGTGCGGCCGCGATCGAGGAGCCAGCGGACGCTGCCGTCCGGTAGGACAACGCGGAACTCGATCTCATGCCGCTCCTGATTCTGCGCCCGCGCCGCCAACAGGCACTCGCGGAATGCCTCGCGGTCGACGTCGTGAACCAGCGACACCAGAACATCGAGGCTGAAGTCCCCCTCCAGCTGAGTACCGAGCAGCCGCTTCAACCCGGTCGAGCAATGTACGCGGTCGGCATCGACGTTGTAATCGTACGTGCCAAATCCGGCCGCTTCTCCGGCCAACCGAAGGCGCTCTTCGCTTTCGCGCAGACGGTCATTCGACGCCTCCAGTTCGGCTGTCCTCTCGCCGACGCGGCGTTCAAGCTCGCGGTTGAGCGCGATCAACTCCCGGGTCTTGCGATAAAGTTCAACGAAGATGCGGACCTTGGCTCGCAGCAGCTCTGGCACGACCGGAACCGGGATGTAATCGACGGCGCCGGTCTCGTAGCCGCGGATACGGTCGAACTCAGTCAGATGAATGGCCGAAACGAAGATAATAGCGGTCTTCTCGAAGCGCGGATGTTCTCGCAGCATGGACGCCAGCTCGAACCCATCGAGCTCCGGCATGCAGACGTCCATCAGGATAACGGCAACATCCGTCTTCAGAAGTTGCTCCAGGGCCTCGCGTGCCGAGCCAGCCTTGATCAGGTTTTCGCCCAGATCGCGCAGGATGACCTCATAGCTCAACAGCTTCTGCGGCTGGTCGTCGACCAGCAGGATGTTGACCTTCCCCTCCTCGCTCACAATGCATACCTCCTCAGCGATGGAGCCATATGCGCAACGCCGCCAAAAGCTGCTCGGTATCGACCGGCTTGGCAAGATAGTCCGAAGCGCCGGCTTCGAGGCACTTCTCGCGATCGCCCTTCATGGCTTTGGCCGTCAACGCGACGATAGGCAGGCGCCTCCAACGCTCCTCCACGCGGATTGCCTGCATGGTCTGGTAGCCATCCATTTCGGGCATCATTACGTCCATCAGCACGATTGCGATTTCCGGCTTCTGCGAAAGGATCTCGATGGCCTCGCGGCCGGTCGTGGCCGTCAGTACGTTCATTCCCCGGCGCTCCAACACGCTGCTGAGGGCAAATATATTGCGGGCGTCATCGTCGACCAGCAACACCGTTTTGCCGAAAAGATCCTCGTCCGAAACAAGCAATCGCTCCAGCATCTGTTGCTTTGCAGCCGGGAGATTAGTTACGGTCCGGTGCAGGAACAAGGCCGTCTCATCGAGCAAGCGGTCGGGAGACTCGACGCCCTTCACCACGACGCTGCGGGCCATGGCGCGGAGTTTCGCGTCCTCTTCGGCGGACAATTCACGTCCGGTAAATACGACGACCGGTATTCCGTTGAGTTCGGCGTCGCCGCTGATCCGCTCCAGCACCTCGAAACCCGAGATATCCGGCAGCTTGAGGTCGAGGACAATGCAGTCGGCGCCCGTTTCGCGAAGTATGGCAAGAGCAGACTCTCCGTCCGAGGCCGTCACAATCTCGATGTCGTCGTGTGCCAGCAATTCGACGAGGCTGACCTGCTCGGCCGCATTATCCTCGACCACCAGGAGGCGCCGCCGCCGCGTTTGCGTGAAATGGCGAATCCTATCGAACGCGCCGTGAACGCCATCGAGGCTGGTCGGCTTGTTGATGAACGAGAAGGCGCCTTTGGCGAGCCCGTGTTGCCTATTCTCGTCGAGTGTAATGAGCTGAACCGGGATGTGACGGGTCCGCGGATTCTGCTTGAGTTGCGTCAGCACCGACCAGCCAAGCATGTCCGGAAGGTAGATATCCAGCGACACCGCAACTAGCTCGAACTCGGACGCCAGCGCCAACGCCTCCGCGCCGCGCGTGGCCACCAGCGCCTTGAATCCAACTGTACGCGCCACGTCCGCAAGGATGCGCGCGTAGGACGGATCATCCTCGACGATGAGCAGAACCGGGTCTCCAGGCACGATAGTTCGGCGGTCGTCCGGTATGTCCTCAGCCGGCCGCTCCACCGCTTTCCAGGCGATAACCGGAGATGGGCCATGCTGTTCGATGCCCGGCGTCGCCGCTTGCTGGCTCTTGGGGTGTCTTTGGGGGATGTAGAGGATGAAAGTGCTGCCTTGACCAGGCGTGCTTCTGAGCTGGATTTCACCGCCGAGCAGGTTGGCCAACTCGCGACTGATCGCGAGGCCCAATCCGGTTCCGCCATAGCGGCGGCTTGTGCTGGCGTCGGCCTGTTGGAAAGCCTCGAAGATGATTTTTTGCTTGTCGGTCGGGATCCCGATTCCTGTGTCCGAGACTTCGAACGCAACGACATTACCGCATGTGGCAAGGACCGGATGCCCCGCAGACCAGCCGCTAACCACGGGAGCGACCTTTAGGTTTACGCTGCCGTGCTCCGTAAACTTGAAGGCGTTCGATAACAGGTTCTTCAATACCTGCTGCAACCGTTTCGAATCCGTCACGATACTGCGCTGAAGGTCCGCGTTAAGCTCGACGTTGAAGGCGAGCTTGCGGCCTTCTGCTTCGTGCCGGAAAGGCCGCGCGATGCTCTCCACCAGATTGCCGACATAGATCTCTTCCGCGTCGATCGTGACGGTGCCGGATTCGATCTTTGAAAGATCGAGAATGTCACTGATGAGGTTGAGCAGATCGGTGCCCGCGCCGTGGATCGTGCGCGCGAATTCGACCTGCTTGCCGGTCAAGTTGGCATCGGCGTTCTCTGCGAGTTGCTGGCCGAGAATGAGGATGCTGTTGAGCGGCGTTCTGAGCTCGTGGCTCATGTTCGCCAGGAACTCTGACTTGTACTTCGAGGTCAGAGCCAGTTCGGTCGCCTTTTCTTCCAATGCGCGCCGTGCGTGCTCGATCTCCTGATTTTTACGCTCGACTTCGACGTTGCGCTCGGCAAGCTGCTGGGCCTTGAGCTCGAGTTGCTCGTTCGTCTGTTGCAGCTCCTTTTGCTGCGCCTGCAGCTCGGCGGCGAGTTGCTGTGATTGCTTCAGCAGCCCCTCGGTCTGCATCGTCGCCTCGATACTGTTCAACACGATGCCGATGCTCGCGGTGAGCTGGTCCAGGAACGTCAGACGCGCCTCGTCGAAGCTGTGAAGAGAGGCGAGAGCAATGACCGCTTTGACGGTCTCCTCGAACGTGACCGGCAGCACAACGACGCTCTGCGGCACGGCTTCGTAGAAAGACGTATCGATACGCGCACTGTCGGGTGGCACGTCGGTCACCATGATGCGGCGCTTGTCGACAGCGCATTGACCGACGAAGCCTTCGCCAAGCCGGATCACTGGTGCAGAGCGGCCATCCTGGCGATCGGCGTAGCTGGCCAGGAGCTTGAGCTGGGCCACGCTCTCGGTATCCATCTGGTAGATGAGGCCCTGATGCGCGCCGATAAGTGGCACCAGCTCAGACAGCAGCTTGCTGCCGACGGTTGTGAGATCGCGCTGACCCTGCAGCATGCTGGTGAAGCGCGCGAGATTGGTCTTGAGCCAGTCCTGCTCTGTGTTTCGCTCCGTCGTCAGGCGGAGGTTGTCGATCATGGTGTTGATGTAGTCTTTGAGCTCGGCGACCTCACCGCGAGCATCGACCTGTACCGAGCGGGTGAGATCGCCCTTGGTCACCGCCGTCGCCACCTCGGCAATGGCACGCACCTGGTTCGTCAAGTTAGCCGCGAGCAGGTTGACGTTGCCGGTCAGGTCTTTCCAAGTTCCGGCCGCACCCGGCACATTGGCCTGTCCACCGAGGCGCCCTTCGACGCCGACCTCGCGCGCCACCGTCGTCACCTGATCGGCGAAGATGGCGAGCGTGGCCGTCATGTTGTTGATGGTCTCTGCAAGCGCCGCGACTTCACCCTTCGATTTGACGGTCAGGTTCTGCGCCAGATCACCGTTGGCTACGGCCGTCACCACCTTGACGATGCCACGCACCTGCTCGGTCAGGTTCGCTGCCATCACGTTGACGGTATCCGTGAGATCCTTCCAGGTGCCGGCAACGCCCGTCACCGTCGCCTGTCCGCCGAGCTTGCCTTCGGTGCCGACCTCACGCGCCACACGCGTCACTTCCGAAGCAAAGGCGTTGAGCTGATCAACCATCGTATTGATGGTGTTCTTGAGCTCGAGGATCTCGCCCTTCACGTCAACGGTGATTTTGCGCGAAAGGTCGCCGCGCGCGATCGCAGTGGTCACTTCGGCGATATTGCGGACCTGCGCGGTGAGGCTCGACGCCATTGAGTTGACGCTGTCCGTCAGGTCTTTCCACGTGCCGGCGACGCCGGGAACGACCGCTTGGCCACCTAACCGGCCTTCCGTGCCGACTTCGCGCGCGACGCGCGTGACCTCGGCTGCGAAAGAGCGCAACTGCTCGACCATCGTGTTGAGCGTCTCTTTCAGTAGGAGTATCTCACCGCGGACGTCGACCGTGATCTTCTTCGAAAGGTCGCCGCCGGCAATCGCGGTCGCCACCTCGGCGATGTTGCGGACTTGCGCCGTGAGGTTGGAGGCCATGAAGTTGACGCTGTCGGTCAAATCCTTCCAGGTCCCCGCGACGCCCGGCACTGCTGCCTGACCGCCGAGCTTGCCCTCGGTGCCGACCTCGCGTGCCACGCGCGTCACTTCCGAGGCGAAGGCGTTGAGCTGATCGACCATGGTATTGATGGTGTTCTTCAGCTCTAGAATTTCGCCCTTCACATCGACGGTGATCTTGCGCGAAAGATCGCCCCGAGCCACCGCGGTCGTCACCTCGGCGATGTTACGCACTTGCGTCGTGAGGTTGGCAGCAAGCAGGTTGACGTTGTCGGTAAGGTCTTTCCATGTCCCCGCGACGCCGGGAACGTTCGCCTGGCCGCCGAGGCGACCCTCGGTGCCAACCTCGCGCGCCACACGCGTAACCTCGCCCGCGAAGCGATTCAGCTGATCGACCATCGTATTCAAGGTTTCTTTCAGCTGCAAAATCTCGCCGCGCACGTCGACGGTGATCTTGCGCGAAAGGTCACCGCCCGCGATGGCGGTGGCGACTTCAGCGATATTGCGGACCTGCGCGGTGAGATTGCCGGCCATCGAGTTGACGCTGTCGGTGAGGTCTTTCCATGTCCCAGCGACACCCGGCACCGCAGCTTGGCCGCCGAGCTTGCCATCCGTGCCAACCTCCCGCGCAACGCGCGTGACCTCTGCGGCAAAGGCATTCAGCTGATCCACCATCGTATTGATGGTTTCCTTCAACTGAAGAATCTCACCCGATACGTTGACGGTAATCTTCTTGGAGAGATCGCCCTTGGCGACGGCAGTGGCGACATCCGCGATGTTGCGAACCTGGCCGGTAAGGTTCGACGCCATCGAGTTGACGCTGTCGGTCAAATCCTTCCAAGTGCCGGCCACGCCGCGCACGACCGCCTGTCCGCCAAGCTTGCCTTCGGTTCCGACCTCGCGCGCGACGCGCGTCACCTCGCCAGCGAATGCGTTGAGCTGATCGACCATCGTGTTGATGGTTTCCTTCAACTCCAGCACTTCTCCGCGCACGTCGACCGCGATTTTCTTCGAAAGATCGCCGTTGGCGATGGCCGTCGACACCTCGGCAATGTTGCGAACCTGAGTCGTGAGGTTGGAAGCCATCGAGTTGACGCTGTCGGTCAAATCCTTCCAAGTGCCGGCCACGCCGCGCACGTTCGCCTGGCCACCCAGCCGGCCTTCCGTGCCGACCTCGCGCGCGACTCGCGTGACTTCCGAGGCGAACGCATTCAGCTGATCGACCATCGTGTTGATGGTCTCTTTCAGCTGCAGGATTTCGCCTGAGACATTGACGGTAATTTTTTTCGACAAATCACCGCCGGCAATCGCGGTGGCAACTTCCGCGATATTGCGAACCTGGGTCGTGAGATTGGCGGCGAGCAAGTTGACGTTATCGGTCAAGTCCTTCCACGTTCCTGCGACACCTGGAACATTCGCTTGCCCGCCGAGCCGGCCTTCCGTGCCCACCTCGCGGGCGACGCGGGTGACTTCCGATGCGAAACCGTTGAGCTGATCGACCATCGTATTGATGGTGTTCTTGAGCTCCAAGATTTCGCCCTTCACGTCGACAGTAATCTTTCGCGAAAGGTCGCCACGCGCGACGGCAGTCGTCACCTCGGCAATGTTTCGCACCTGCGCCGTCAGGTTCGACGCCATGGAGTTGACGCTGTCGGTCAAATCCTTCCAGGTTCCGGCGACACCCGGCACGACCGCTTGGCCGCCAAGGCGGCCCTCGGTGCCGACCTCGCGCGCGACGCGCGTCACCTCGGCTGCAAACGAGCGCAACTGATCAACCATCGTATTGATGGCCTCTTTCAGTTGCAGGATTTCGCCTCGCACGTCCACGGTGATCTTCTTCGAAAGATCGCCGTTGGCCACCGCAATCGTCACGTCAGCGATGTTTCGAACCTGCGCCGTCAGGTTCGACGCCATCGAGTTGACGCTCTCGGTCAAATCCTTCCAGACGCCAGTGACTTCGCTAACCTGCGCCTGACCGCCGAGCTTTCCGTCGGTGCCGACTTCGCGGGCAACGCGGGTCACTTCGGAGGTGAACACGCTGAGCTGTTTGATCATCGTGTTGACGATCGTCGCCGAACGGAGAAACTCGCCCTGCAGGGAGCGACCGTCAACGTCGAGGCGCATGGTCTGCAGCAGGTCGCCCTGCGCCACGGCTTCAATCGTGCGAGTGACTTCGAGCGTCGGCCACAGCAGGTCATCAATCAGGGTGTTGACCGAGTTTTCCATCTCGGCCCAGGCGCCATCGGCCAAGCCGAGACGGACGCGATTGCGGATGCGGCCCTCGCGTCCGACGACCTGGCCAACGTTTTCAAGTTGACGCGCCATCCGCTGATTAGCGGCAACGATATCATTGAAGCAGTCAGCGACCTTGCCCATCAGCGCAGGCCAGTCGTGCGGTAGCCTTACAGAAAAATCTCCGCCGCGCACGGCTTGAAGCGAACTCGAGGAGTTGCCGCAGCTCGTCATTGCTCAAGCTGCCATTCGCGACGGCACCCTCCGGCATTGTCGCAGCCAAAGATGCGCCGACGGCGCCAGCGTCCGTTTCCATAGAGCCTACTCCCCTCGACCCCGAAGACTCCTCAGATTCAGAACCTAAGCACGACGAGCAAAATGTCAGGACACTGGTGTCAAATGGACTACATGTGGCGCTAAAGCTCGCCCTTTTAATTGGAACGGCTTCGGGCACATCCGCGACTTAACCGCCGACGTGAGATTTGGTTGCGAACTGAGCCGAGTTTTTCGGACCAACCTCTTTTCTGTAGCGAATTATGGAAGCACAGCCCATCGAAAAGCAAACAACAAGCCTAATCAGCGTCGAGTACGCTGCGCAGTTTTGCGGCCAGCTGATCAAGGCTGAATGGTTTCAGAAGGAGGTTCGTCCCGCGGTCGACGACAGCATTATGGACGATGGCGTTGCGCGTGTATCCGGTGGTGAACAGCACCTTGAGGCCGGGAATAAGCTGCATCGCCTGATCAGCCAGCTCGCGTCCGGTCATGTTCGGCATGACGACATCTGTGAAAAGCAGTGTCGGATGCTGGCCCTCCTCCATCAGGCGCAGGGCCTCTGTGCCGTTCGAAGCTTGGATGACAGTGTAGCCGAGTTCTTTCAGCGAGGCCACGACCATCAGCCGCACTCTATCCTCGTCCTCGACCACGAATATCGTCTCGCGCGGACTGCCGGCCTGAGCGGCCTTGGGCACCGCCTTCACTGTAGGCTCTTCTCGGCCCAGATAACGCGGCAAATAGATCGTCACCGTAGTCCCGGTGCCTACGTTTGACTTAATCTTCACATGGCCGCCCGACTGACGAACAAATCCAAACACCTGGCTGAGACCGAGACCGGTGCCTTTTCCGACCCCTTTGGTGGTGAAGAAAGGGTCGAACGCCTTGCCGATGACCTCGTGGCTCATGCCCGATCCAGTGTCGCTGACGGTGAACCTGACGTACTCACCGGGAGTCACCTGATTGCTGCATGGATCTCCACTGCCGATGCGCACATTCGCGGTTCGAATCGTCAACTTTCCGCCCTCGGGCATGGCATCGCGCGCGTTGACCGCCAAGTTGAGCAAAGCGTTTTCGAGCTGCCCCGGGTCCGCGCGCACAATCCAGATGTGGTCGCCGAGTGCTGATGTGACTTTGATGTTTTCGCCGATCGTGCGTTCCAGCAGGTCGGCAAGTTTCATCACAAGCTTGTTGGCATCGAGCGCTTCCGGGTTCAGGGGCTGCCGGCGCGAAAAGGCGAGCAGCCGCTGGGTCAGGTCCGCCGTGCGGCGAGCGCTTTCCAGGACGCCTTGAGTAAATCGGGAAATATCGGTGTCGCCGCGGGCCAAACGCCGCTCGATGAGGCCCAGCCCTGCCATCACCACCGCGAGCATATTGTTGAAGTCGTGCGCGATGCCACCCGTGAGTTGCCCGAGCGCTTCCATTTTTTGGCTCTGACGCAATTGCTCCTCAGCCCTCGCGCGCTCCTCCATCTCGGCCTGGAGGCGGCTGTTGGCCTCCTCCAAATCTCGTGTGCGCGCGGCAACGCGTTCCTCAAGCGTTGCATTCAGCTCTTGCAGCGCCTGCTCGGCGTTGTACTGGGCGGTTTGATCACGAAGGATCTTCAAGAATCCGGATGCCGCGGGAGGCAAGAGACGCGTCATCACGCCAACGGCGAAAAAATGGGTGCCGTCCTGCTTCTGCATCCAGCGGCGGTCGTCGGCGCGACCCGTGGCTCGGGATTCTCGCTGTTCCCATTGCGGAATGCCACGGTCCCTGTCCTCATCCGTGAAAATGAAGCTGACGTCACGGCCGAGCGCCTCGCTCTGGCTCCAGCCGAAAATCTCAACCGCGCCCGCATTCCAGCCGCTGACGCGTCCGCCCTCATTTAGCCGGATGATGGCATAGTCGGTCGCGCTGGCGAGGACGCCCTGCAGATGGGCCTCGCTTCCACGCAGCGCCACTTCCGCCGTCCGTATCCGCAGCAGAGCGCGCACCGAGGCTACGAGTTCGCTCGGCGCCACGGGCTGGGTGAGGTAGGAGTTGGCGCCGCCTTCGAGACCTCGGACCCGATCCCCCTCGGTTACCAGCGAGGCCGAGATCTGCAGCACGAAAATATCCGGATGATCGCGCTTGATAACGCGACATACCTCCAGTCCGCTCATGTCGGGCAACTTGACGTCGAGCAGAATGAGATCGGGCTTCAGCTCGCGCGCCGCCTTTATCGCCTGCTCACCCGTGGCTGCATCGGTCACCTCATATCCCGCGTGGCGCAGGATGCGGCTCTTGGCGTACCGGCCGGCTTCGTCGTCGTCGACGTTGAGGAGGACCTTGGGTGGAATTCCGGACGTCATGACCGACCCTCGAGAATACGATCGAGTGCTGCCGTGATCGTCTGGCGTGTCAATTCCCGCTTGGACAAAAAGACGCTCGCCCCGCTGGTGCGTTCATGCGGCACGGAATCGAAATCCGCTGACGACGAGATCAGGACCGGAATCTCCCTCAACTTGGCATCTTGCGAGAGCTGTTCAAGCACCTCGAAACCGGATCGACCCGGCATTTCAAGATCGAGAACGATCACATCCGGCCGGTTCTCGCGCGCTTTCCGAAGACACTCCAGACCGTCCTCAACCTCCTCGATGACGAATGACCGGTCCCCGCTCGCAATCATCTGTCTCAGCGCGTAACGGAATGCCGCGTCGTCATCGGCGATGAGGATTACAGGCACGAAGGCGGCAGGCGCACTGGTTGCCGCCCGTTCCTCCGATCCACCTGACGAATGGGGCGCAGTCTCCTCGCTCAGTTGCTCCCCCTCCGCCCGCGTGGATGTGCATGCGATGGCAACGGGAACCGACAGCGTGAATTCCGATCCTTTGCCGACCTCGCTCTCCAGAATGATATCGCCTTGCAGCACGTCGGCGAGACGACGGCATAGTGAAAGCCCCAGCCCGGTCCCCTTGACCAAGCGCTGTGTCGGACTGTCTATCTGCGAGAATTCTTCAAAAATGCAGTTGCGGTCGGCCTCCGCAATGCCAACGCCGGTATCTTTCACCGTCAAGTGCAGGCGCCCGGCCTGATGCGACGCGCTCACCCGGACCTCGCCATCCAGCGTGAACTTCAGAGCATTGGAAATAAAGTTTCGGATGATCTGAACAACCTTGCCTTCATCACTCGTCAACTCTGGCAAATCTGGCGACGGCTCTTCGAAGATCAGTTGCACGCGAGCGTTTCGCTGCAGCGGCTTCATCACGGCGCGCAAGCCGCTAAAGAGATCGGCGACGCCGAAAGTGGAGACCCGCAAGTCGATGCGCCCTGCCTCGAGCTTGGCTATATCGAGCAAATCGTTGACCAGCTCATAGAGGCTTTCGGCTGACCGGTGGATCAGCCGCACCTGATGGGCTTGCTCCGAACTGAGATCGCCATCGACGCGGCTCATCAGAATATCCGAAAGCGCCAGTATCGAGTTTAGCGGCGTCCGGAACTCATGGCTCATGTGGGACAGGAACCGGGTCTTCAGCTCGCTCGCCTGCCGAAGCTCCTCAGCCTTTTGCTCGAGCTCGTTGTGAAGCGCCACGACGCCGCGATTGGTATCCTCGAGTTCGAGGCTGAGTTGCCCGATTTCCTTCTGGCGCTGGCCGAGTTCGCTGAGACTGCTCGCCGCCTCCCAATTCTGCTGCGCCAAGATGTTCAATGGCTGGTCCTGCGGCTGCTCCTGCGCTAGCTGGGCCTTGACGGCGGCAACGGCATTCGGCGTCAGCGGCGCCTGCCGCCGCCCGAATGCCTTGCCGATCGTCACCGCTGTCCCCTTACCTGGGGCACTGGCAACTCGGAACTCTTCGACCAGCCGCCTGGCACCAGAAAGTCCCACACCGAAACCGTTAGATGAATTGAAGCGGCCTTCGAGGACCGCATCGAGATCACGGATGCCGGGCCCATTGTCCTTGATAGTGACCAGAAACTGTTGCGGCGACTGTTCTGGGCAGTGGACATTGAAATCCACCTGGCCCTGGTGGGCGTATTCGAAGGCATTCCGCGCAATTTCCGAAACAGCAGTCGCTATGCGCGTCTGGTCTTGTGTCTCGAACCCGATCAATTCCGCTATTCTGCGCGCGCGTTGGCGCGCGGCTACGACATCAGCCTCCCTGACAATGTCCATGGTCAGGATGAGCCACGACGTCGTGCCGAGGCCTGTCATGTCGCCCGTCCCTTCACCACCAGGACCGTGGCGTCATCGCGACCGCGCGCATAATCACGGTAGATGACCGCGGCCAGCAACGACGGGTGTCTTGCCAGTAAGCCGGGGTAAGCGGCGAGCGACCAACTCGTGCCGATCCCATCGGAGTGCATGATGACGGTCGCATCATCGGCTTGCTCCAGCGGATAGACCTGCTCCTGAATGTTCCGAGCGGTATGCCCGATTGTGCCGTTGTACGAGATCATTCGCCGCAAGCGTGCATCGGTCGTTGCGATCGCACCGACAATGTTGCCGACGCCGGCATAGCGGACACGAGCTGGCGACCACTCCACTCGCGCGACAGCGACGGCGCCTCCCCGCGTGGCCCGCAACCCGGCGTGGAGAGCCTGAAGGGTCTCCATTGGTCCCGACCGCCAGTACTTGTCGAAAAGGCGTGTGGCCTCGGCCGCAACCTTGGCGGCCTCGGGGCCGTGCCCGAGGCCATCGACAACCATCATCGTCCGGCCAGCTTCGTCGGACCGCACCGCCCAGGCATCTCCGCTCACCACCTCTCCGGGGATCGGGATGCACACGCCCCCCCAGGACGGCATCGACGACCTCCTCGCCGCCGTCGCGTAGCCCGGTCGCGGCCGCTTTGCAGTAATCCACGCCACGATGACGGTGCCGGCTCCAATCTGGGAAAAGATCTCGAATTCCGCGGACTGCCGCCGTGCCGCCCCCAACCCGTGCCCCAAGGTCCCTGCCGTGGAGTTGCCGTCGCTCAAGGCGGCGTCGACATTGGCCACCCCTCGTCCCTTATCAATTGCAACAACTTCGATTGCCGCCGTGCCCTCCCGGTCGTCCGCAATGGCCGAGAGGATGTGGCCGCCACTGCCGTGCTTGACGAGATTGGTAGCCAATTCGGTGGTCACAAGGGCGACCCGGCCGCATGCCTCCTCGTCAAAGCCAATGCTGCGCGCGAGCGATAAAGATGCACGGCGCGCCTCGGCGACTTGGCTGGTCTCAATGACGGTCACCGAGTTCATGGGATTACTTCCAACGGGCTATGACAACGCGCGTACCCCGGCCCGGGTTCGACGCGATTGAAAATTCATTTGAAAGACGTTTAGCGCCGCCGAGACCCAAACCGAGGCCCCCTCCAGTGGTGTATCCGTCGGTCAATGCCTTTTCGATATCGGCAATTCCCGGGCCCTGATCTTCGAACGTCAACCTGACCCCTTTGCGCGAGCCTTCCTGCAGGCCCTCGATTAGCAAAGTTCCGCCGCCTCCGTAATCGAGCGTGTTGCGGGCCAGCTCGCTCGCCGCGGTGATGATTTTCGTCTGATCGACCAATCCCAGCCCGACCTCGATGGCGCGCGCGCGCACTTCGTGACGGACGCGCACGACGTCATCACCCGATGTGATCTGAACGAAGCTACTCGTCAGTACGGTCATCGAGATCTCCCCGACTGACCGCGTCGGCGTCTATTCTTCGCTGTATCAACGCCATTCCCCGCTCGACATTGAGAGCGGTTTTCACGCCTGTCAGCGACAGTCCGAGTTCAACGAGCGTGATAGCCACCGCTGGGCGCATTCCCACCACGACGGTCTCGGCATCGAGCACCCGCGAGACCGCCGCAATGTTGTCGAGCATCCGCCCGATGAAGGAGTCGACGATCTCTAGGGCCGAGATGTCGATCAGGACGCCCTTGGCCTGGGTGGCCGCGATCTTGGCCGTCAGGTCTTCTTCCAACGCCATGGCGAGGCGGTCATGCATGTCGACCTGAATGGTGACAAGCAGGGCCCGTCCGAGCTTCAGGATGGGGATACGATCCACTGCGCGACCTCGCAGTTATTCGGCCAACCCGGACCTCGCGGAACGTCCCGGCACGTGCGACCTGATCGGCACCACGGCTTTATTCAGTCGCGTCAAAGCCATCGCAAAAGCGTCGGCGAGATTGGACTTGGATACGACATTCAGTTCGACCCCGAGGTGCACCATCGTCTGGGCAATCTGGGGGCGAATGCCGGAGATGATGCAGTCGGCGCCCATCAGCCGCGCGGCCGCCACCGTCTTCAACAAATGCTGTGCCGTCAGCGTGTCCACCGTCGGTACGCCGGTGATGTCGAGAATGGCGATCTCCGCGGACTCGTCCACGATCGACTGCAGCAGGTTTTCCATCACCGTCTGTGTGCGTTCACTATCGAGCGTGCCGATGACCGGAAGCGCGAGAATACCCTCCCATAGTTTCACGACCGGCGTGGACAGCTCGGCGATCTCACGCGACTGGCGAGCGATCACCTGTTCCCGGGTTTTCTGGAACACCTCCATGACGTAGATGCCCAGTTCATCAAGCAACAACGTGGATTGCCAGACCATTGCCGTCTTAGCGGCGTCGTTCTGGGTTGCTTTGCTGATCGCAGTGAACAGCGGTTGCTTTAATGAGAACACGAACATGGCCGTCTCAAACGGTGAGAAGCCCTGGATCGCCCGCGAAGCAGAAAGCTCGCCGACCATGTTACGCAATATGTCATAAGCCTCGCTCGGCTTGTCGCCAGAGCCGCCGCCCTGAAGCGCGGCCCGCATCTGAGCGAGAAACGCGCGGCACTGGGTATCGAGTTCGGCTTCCTTGATGCGCCCCGTCTGCAGCGCCCCGCCGGCCTTCAATAGCTTTAGCCACTCCTCCAGGATCTCTCTTTCATGCAGCGAAACGAGCTCGGCTAGTTCCACGGCGGATTGCTTCATCGAGCTCGCTCCCGATTACCCAGCGTCCGCATAAGATTGCCAACGTTTTTTGCCGGCCGCAATTGCAGATTTCATATTCAGGCAAGCCGATAGTGCTGCGCAAATTCATCGTTAACGCGAACTCGGCGCTGGAGGAAAAATGCAGTTCCCTGTATTGATGGGACCTGAAAGCGATCTCGAACTCATTCACCGTCGTGGCTCGGGCGCCGTCAGTGTGAGGGCGCGCCTTTTCCGTCTGCGGCCGGTTTGCTCATCAGCGGCGCGAACAGGGCAAGGCTAGCGAACAAAATGCTGAGAGCCAGGAATACGTCGGCGAACGAGAGCACTTCTGCCTGCACGCGGACCATGCGCGCGAGCTGCTTGACCGCCGCCAACTCGGCGTCCGCCGTGTTCGCAAGGCGCTCCGCGAGCCCGGCCAGCGTCTCCTCGGCTCGCGCGTGGCCCCAGGCCACCTGCTCGTGCAGCCGGGCGAGATGAAGGTCCAACCGCTTGTTCAACAGCGTGTTGATCAGCGCGAGCCCGACTGCGCCGCCGAGGTTCCGGTTGAGATTGAACAACCCGGAAGCATTCTTCAGCTGTTCCGGCGCCAGCGTGCCAAGCGAGAGGTTGTTGATCGGCACCATGCACAGCATCAGCGAGCAGCCGCGCAAAATCTGCGGGATCAGCAGCTCCTTGAAGTCCCAATTTGAAGTAATTCCGGACGCGATGTAGGTGCCGAGGGCGAAGCCGAGAAAGCCGGTCAGCATCAGGAAGCGCGGATCCAGGACTGTGATAGCCGCCCGGCGATCGGTGCGGTCAGGAACATCGCAACGCCTGTGACGAACATCGTCTCGCCGATCATCAAGGCATCATAGCCGCGAACCTGCGCCAGATAGACGGGATAGAGGTACGTCAGGCCATAGAGTCCGATGCCCATGACGAAGCTGAAGGCGGAGCCGAATGCGAAGTTGCGGTTTTTGAAGGCCCTGCAGTTCGACGATCGGGTCGGCGGCGGTGAATGCACGCCAGAAAAACGCAACTCCGCCGACGAGCGTGGCCGCGGCAAACGTCGCAATGGTCTGATCCTGCAGCCAATCGTAACGGGGGCCCTCCTCGAGCACGTATTCGAGCGATCCGAGGAAGACCGCCATTGCGGCCAGCCCGATATAGTCGAACCGATTGAGCAGGCTGTGGTCCGGCTCGTCGAAGTCGACCAGCAAGAATACAGCAATCGTGACAAGGATGCCGGGTCCGACGTTGACCAGGAACAGCCAATGCCAGGAGAAGGCGTTGCTCAAGTAACCGCCGACCGTCGGACCGATGGTCGGCGCAAGCGTCGCCACGAGGCCGATCAAGGGCGAGACGATGTTGCGCTTGGAAGGCGGAAACAGTGAGAACGCCACGGCGAAGACGCTCGGGATCATGCCGCCGCCGATGAAACCTTGCATGCGCGCGGTAGACGATCATCTGATCGATGGTGGTGGCCGTCGCACAGAGCGCGCTCGCCACCGTGAAGCCGGCCGCCGCGGCTGTGAACAGCACGCGCGTCGAAAGCAGCCGAGCCAGGAAGCCCGATAAGCGGGATCATCACCACCTCGGCGATGAGATAGGCGGTTTGCACCCATGCGATTTCGTCGGCACTGGCCGAAAGTCCGCCTGGATCTCAGCCAGCGACGCCGACACGATCTGGATGTCCAGGATCGCCATGAACATGCCGAACACCATGGCGAGAAAGCCGAACAAGCTGACGGGGCGTCACGCCTATCCAGGCGAGCTTGGCAGCTTCGGGGGCGCCGATCTCGAATGTCGGGGAGTGCATGTCGGACATGACTGGCCTCTAGTGAAGGCTCGATCGGCGCGAGCACCTGAGTTTGGCGGCGGTTACTTCGCCGCTGTCTGCTGGGCCTGTGGCGCCGGAGCAGTTCGCGTGTCGATGTCGACGACAACCGACAGGCCCGGACGCAAACGGCCGTTCGCGTCCTCGGCTGCGATCTCGACGCGCACCGGCACACGCTGAACGATCTTGGTGAAGTTGCCGGTGGCGTTCTCCGGCGGCAGCAGCGAGAACTGCGAACCCGAGGCCGGCGCGATGCTCTGCACGGTTCCCTCGATCTCGGCGCCATCGAGCGCATCGACGCGCACCTTGGCCTTCTCTCCGGGTTGCACGCGGGCCAAGCTGCGTCTCCTTGAGGTTGGCGTCGACGAACACCTTGTCGAGCGGCACGACGGCGGCGAGCCGCTTGCCGGGCGTCACGTAGTCGCCGACCTGCACGCTCCTGTTGCCGACGACACCATCGAACGGCGCGCGAATGGTGGTGAACGAGAGGTCACGCTCCGCCTTCGCCTGCGCCACTTCGAGCTCTTTCAGCGACCGTTCGGCCTGCACCTTCTGGGCCCGCAGGACGGTAATATTGGCGTCAGCCGACTGGATCGCCGCATTCTGGGCCGCCACCTGCGCCTTAGCGGTGTCGCGAGCGGCGCGCGCGGCATCCAATGTCGAACGCGGGCTGTAATCCCGTTGCGCAAGTGTGTCCGTCCGCTTGAAGTCGGCCTCGGCGCGCTCGAGCGTGGCCTTGACGGAGTCAAGTTGAGCTCGCGCCTGCACAGCAGCGGCCTCCGCGGACTTGATCTGCGCATCGAACGTTTCGATCATTGAATGTTGGGTGGCGACCTTGGCGGCGGCTTGGTCGACGGCGAGCTTGTAGTCGCCTTGGTCGAGCTGAATCAGGACGTCGCCTGCCTTGATGGCCTGGTTGTCGACGATCGGCACGGCGACGACGTTTGCCGACACCTTCGGTGACACCATCGACATGTAGGCGCCGACATAGGCATCGTCCGTCGAGACGATGAAACGGCCGACCGTCATGTAATGATAGCCGTACCAGCCTGCCGCCACGAGCGCTGCCGCGCCAACGAGCGAGAAAATCGTCTTGCGCTTACCCTTTGGAGCAGATGCCGCCGCCTGCTGCGCTGGGGCCACCGTTTCCCCAGCGGGCCTTGCCCGCGCTTCTGCCTCTGTCGCTGGGGATGGCTCCGGGCCCCGGACGGGTAGCTGGACCGCTCGCGGTCCCGGGCGAGCTTCCCCGGGCGCCATCTCATCCGACTTCATCCGGCGCTGTGCTTTCTGGGCAGCCATACTCACGTTCTCCGTAGCCCTTGGCCGTTACTAAACCAAACCGTTTAGTTTGATTGGTCTTGACATATCCCTCTCGCTGGCCGAAATCAAGACCAAACCAAACGGTTTAGTTCCGGGTCGCGAGGACGTGATTGCAGGCGTCGATGTCGCAGCAAGGAGAAGCCGCGCCTGTGAACGTCACCGGCGAAATTAAGGAGCCTTTTCGATGATGACCGAGATAACGTCAGTCAGGCGGCCAGGCGGCAGGCCTGCTGCAGGGACCGATCCTGACAAGCGCCGCCAAATCCTGGAAGGCGCAGGCCGCGTGTTCTCATCGGTAGGCTTCGACGCCGCCAGCATGAACGATATCGCGCGAGAAGCTGGCGTCTCGAAGCCAACGCTCTACGTATACTTCCCCAATAAAGAGCAGCTATTCGCTTCGATCTGCAGCGAGCGCCGGGATCGCAGTATCGCTGAGTTGATCGCCATGCTCGACCGCGACAGGCCCGTGGCCGACGTGCTGCTGGAATTCGGACGCGAGACACTGTTCCGCCTGTCACAGCCCTTCGTCATCGGCGCGCATCGCATCGTCATCGGCGTTGCCGAGCGCATGCCGGAAGTTGGCCGCGAGTTCTTCGAAGCAGGGCCTGAACGTCTCACGCGTGAGCTGGCGAGCTATCTGACTTACCATGCTGAGATGGGACGGTTGACGATGGATGATCCCAGATTGGCTGCCGTCCAGTTCCTGGAGCTCAGTCAAGCGACCGTGTTCCGCGCTACCCTTTATGGAGCCGGGCCTGCTCTTTGCGCCATCGACATCGACCGCATCGTCGGTTCCGCCGTTCGCGTTTTCATGAGCGCCTACGCGAGCCCTCGATAATCCCGGGGATAGTGGCCCGAGGCCTTTACGAGTCAATCGAGCCACAGTCCGCGCTGCCTGTGCCATTGCTCGATGGAAGCCTCTGGGTATTCCTCAAAGCAAAGGTCCTGCGCGCCAATTGTCGGCTGCACCCAGCCGGCCTTATAGCGAAGCATAAGATGAGTGCGTTCGGGCGGCACCGGCAGGTCGGTATCGATCGCCGACGCGAAGGGGTGGATCAGATCGGGCCACGAGGGATCGAATAGCCAGAGTGCGCTCGCGCAATGCACGCAGAACTGTCTTTCGCCTGTGCTGGTTTCGCAGGTGTTCGCGTGCGGCGACTTGATCTTGGCTCGATAAAGACCAAGAGCTTTCTCGCCTTTCATTTTCAGGCTTTGGTTGACGGCCATGATATTGATGGCAAAACCGCCACCGCCCGCGGTCTTGCGACAGATCGAGCAATAGCAGAGCTGATAAGGGTAAGGTGTATGCGAGTTGACCGTGAAGGTCACAGCGCCACACCGGCATGAACCCTCTAGCTTCATCATGCGACCGTCCTTAGGGCTGCTTCGGCGGAGGCCCTGTGGTTTCCGCACTTTTTGCCGTCGGCGTCACCCGCCACACGACGTTGCCGACATCGTCGGCGACCAACAGTGCTCCGGCCCGATCCACTGCGACACCAACTGGCCTGCCCTGGGCCTCGCCGTTGTCGCTGAGGAACCCGCTCAGGACCTCTTCCGGCGACCCGGATGGCTTACCGTCCGCGAAGGGCACAAAAACCACTTTATAGCCGCTGCGCGGTATCCGGTTCCAAGACCCATGCTGACCAATGAATGCGCCACCGGCATAGTGCTCGGGCAACAGCTTGGCATTGTAGAATGCTAACCCAAGCGATGCGGTATGCGGCCCCAGCGCGTAGTCGGGCACGATTGCCTTCGCCACGAGATCAGGCTTCGGAGGTTGGATCCGATCATCGACGTGCCGGCCGAAATAGCTGTAGGGCCAGCCATAAAATCCGCCCTCTTTCACAGAGGTCAGGTAGTCGGGGACGAGATCGCTCCCCAGTTCATCGCGCTCGTTGACGACGGTCCAGAGTGCCCCCGTCTTAGGTTCCCAACCCATCCCGACCGGATTGCGCAACCCGGATGCAAAGACCCGGGATTTCCCGTTGCTGAGATCGACCTGAAGAATGGCCGCGCGCCTCTCCTCGTTTTCGATGCCGTTTTCCGCGACATTGCTGTTCGACCCGACGGTGGCGTAGAGGAAACGGCCGTCCGGACTTCGCAAGAATGTTCTTGGTCCAATGATGATTGATCTCGCCGGCGGGCAAGTCCGCCACTTTCACGCCCGGCTCCGAGATCGAGGTCTGGCCTTCCTTGTAGGGGAAGCGAAGAATTGCGTCCGTGTTGGCAACGTAGAGATCGGACCCAACCAGTGCCATGCCGATCGGTGCGTTGAGACCGGTGAGAAACGTTGTTTTGGTCGCGTGCCCGGTGCCGTCGCTGTCGCGCAGCAGTGTGATGCGGTCGGCACTCTTAACCCCCGCCCCCGCGCGGCTCTTGATCAAACCCATGGCCCAATTCTTGAGGCCGGGATTGTCCTTCGGACGCGTCGGCGCGTTGCTCTCGGCCACAAGCACGTCGCCGTTGGGTAGCACGTAAAGCCAACGCGGATGATCAAGCCCTTTTGCGAAGGCCTCGACCCCCAGGCCCGATGCGGCCTTCGGCGTGGCGCCTTCAGGCCAGCCTTTTGCGACGGCAATATTGACAGTTGGAATCCACGATTTCGTGGGGGCCGGGATTTTTGGTTGTGGACCGGAGCCTTCGGCTTCGGAGAGCTTCGCCTGTTCGCGACATCCGCCCAGGAGCAGCGTGATAAGGACTACGAAGTAAATCGAGTTGCGCGGCATGGACACCCCGGTCAGAGCTGGGAAGAGGAACTCTACCCCGTTCGCTCCAAACGCGTGTCAGCGCTGTTTGTTCTCGGCCAATAAGGCAACCAGCTCCAAGCCGGCGCCGGCGGCTCAATCTGCAAAGTCGATTGCGCAGTCAATCCGCGAGGCTAATTTGCAAAGAATGATAACAGTCCGGTGCTCCGCGGCGGCGCCTTGAATTCCGACATCGCGCCGGCAACCTCGGCGTAGAGTTTCGGCAACCAAGCCGTTTGACCCGGCTCGGGCGCCGGGACGGCCTTGGACCGGAAATCGGTCGGCGCGATAATGAGCCTGATCTTGGGTAGTCCGATTTGAGCTGCGAGCACGAAGATCTCCTCGGCCGCTTCGTCGCCAATTGCGAGGCAACCGACGGACAACGCCTTGCCATGGATCATGATATCGCCACCGAGATCCTTGCGGCCATCCATCGCGGCCATCTGAAGGTCGAAGGCATTAGGGTAATTGACCCTCAGCGAGACGTGATAGCGGCTGTTCGGATTTAAGAACGAGATCCCGTACACTCCTTCGGGGACCTGCTTGTCTCCCTGGCGCAGTTTGGGCCCAGCCCCGCCGCTGGCAGCCAGCACGCGATAGCGGTGGATGAACTTCCATTCGCCTCCGCTCGGCCTTGCATACAATTCGATCGTCTTTTCGTCCTTGATGGCGACGAGACTGATTTCGGCGGGCGGCCAGACCGCTTTCGCCGCTTCGAATTTGTCGGCCAAGCGCTTAGTCGCCGGCGGTGCGATCTCGCCCAGGCGCTCCGCCAGCGTGTAGGTGCGCTGAGGCGCGCTCAGGGGCGGTGTCTGCCAAGGCAGACGCGGCGGCGGCAATGCGGACAGCCGAGGACCACTTGCGGCACCCGGCGGCTCCATCCGTGTTTCGGCCGTCCAAGAGTCCGGGAGCCCTGCCGGCGGCGGTTCGTACGACGCCGGCTCGACCGGCGGCAAAAGCAGGGGGAAGGCCTCAAGCCGCACGAAAGCGAAACGGGAATGCGGCGCGAGCGGCGCCGGCGTGAAGATCGGTCCGGCCAACTCCACGGTTGCTGGGCTGGTCAGCTCAGCCTGGCGGCGCTCGACCGCTGCATCCACGCGAAGATGACCAAAGGACCCAAGCACGAACAGGGCCAAGCCGCTTGCCAAAGCAGCCGCAAGGCCGATCGCCAGGAGCTTAGGTCGTTGGCTCAAATTCATTTTCAACCGGCTAGAACTCGATCGCTGCCATGGGGAGTCGAGCCGGAGAATGACTGAGTCGCCCTGGCAACGCTTTGGCGAGGAGCAACCCGCAACCGAAATAAACAATTTATTCAAGCGATAGAGGCGGCCTCACCCCGGCCGGCGAGGTTGACCGCCTCATTGTTGCCCGCTTTGATTCCTCGCTCGCCAGAGCTTGGGCTCAAGCCTTATCGATGACGATCTCCGCGTAGGCGGACGGCACCCGCGCCGAACCATCGCGGGCGGTGTTGAACCGCGCAACGGTGGCGAGGAGGTCGGTCTCGAGCGCAGCTTGGCCCATAGCGTCGAGGGCCAGGAATGCCTTGTGGACCGGTCCATAATAGGTCCGGAATTCCTCCACGAAGTGCTGCGGCGAGCGGTAACGGAACACGTAGCTGCGGTCTGCTACCGCGATCGATTTGGCGTGCGGTCCGAAGAACTCGTCGATCCATGCTTTGCTGCCCCACAGCGCAGGCGAGTTGATCCCCCGCGGCGGCGGGACGTGTCTGCCGATAGCCTTGAAAACCTGGCCTATGAAGCCCTCCGGGGTCCAGTTCGCCAACCCGATCCTGCCGCCTGGGCGGCAAACGCGGAGCAGCTCGGTCGCTGCCCTACCCTGGTTCGGCGCGAACATGACCCCGAAAGTCGAAACCACGGCGTCGAAGGCCGCATCCGCGAAGGACAGTTGCTCGGCATCGGCGACCTGGTAGGTGACGAAGAGCCCTTCCGCCTCGGCCCGGGCGCGACCGCGTGAGAGCAACGCACCGACATAATCCGTCGAAGTTACGTCCGACCAGCGGCGTGCGAACGCAAGCGTCGCGTTGCCGTTGCCGGCCGCCACGTCGAGCACCCTCGCGTCAGGGGCCAGGTCCATCGCCTCGGCAAGATTCTCGCCGACGATCTGCAATGTGACGCCGATCCTGGCGTAATCGCCGGAAGCCCAGGCTGCGTTCTGCTTCGACTTGATCGCCGCGTAGTCGGGAAGCACGTGGATCTCGGTCATCGCCGTCATGTGACTGCTCCTGTCTCATGCTCGCAACCTTGGCAGGTTTGCGGGGTAATGGGTGAGGACTGGCGTTCAGCGCCGCTGCAGGTTTGATTATTCCCTTCCGGCGCTGGCCAGCAGACCTATCGCCTACCCTTACGCGGCGTGCTTGAATGCAACGTGGAGATTGCGTTGGGACGAGGTGGAGAAACCAAGAGGCGCTCGTTGCGGCTAAGTCCCGTAGAAGCTCCTATCCGCTTGCCACTCCGACTGCTCGATGCAGCCACTGCCGGAGAACTCCATGCGGTACCGCTTCGATCGGTTCGAGCTGGATACTTTGCAGTTCGCGCTGCGGTTGGGCGCCAGCGACATCCACATAGAGCCGCTGGTTTTCGACCTGTTGCGTTTCCTCGTCGAGCGCGCCGGACAGGTCGTCACCCGAGACATCATCGTCGAGCACGTTTGGCACGGCCGCTTCGTCTCTGACGCCACGATATCGAGTTGCATCAAGTCGGCGCGTAGGGCGCTCGGCGACGACGGCCGTAGCCAAGTTTACATCCGCACTATCCGCGGTCGCGGCCTGCAGTTCGTACCGCTTGTTGATAAGGATGCCGTGGTGCCGGCCGACGTCTCGGCACGCGATCACCCCCAGACCCAACCTCCAACGCAAGCGGCGCCGCTTACGTTGGCATCGACCACGCTCGATCGGGAGGTGTCTCCGCCGAGGATCGCCTCTCCGCCCAGGATCGCCGTGCTACCGATGTCTCCTTTGTCACAAGACCCGGCGCTGGCTTTGATGGGCGATGCACTGGCGCAGGAGGTCATCCTGGAGCTATCGCGGTTGCATTCGCTGTTCGTGATCGCACGCGGCTCCTCGTTCAAATTTCGCGGCTTGGATGTGGACCTTGCGGCTGCGCGCGAATTACTCGGCGCCGATTACTTCCTCACCGGCACGATCATGGAGAATGGCCGCCGCTGTGTCGTCGCCGTCGAACTCGCCCGCATGCCCGGCAGCCACGTGATCTGGGGCGAGCGTTTCACCACGCCACTCAACTCCATCATGCATATGCGATCGACCCTGGCAGGGGAGATTGCGGCCGCGCTCGAGGTCCGCGTGCAACTCAACGAGGCCCACGACGCGGCCAAGGTTGCCACCGAACATCTGGACGCCTGGGCGGCTTACCATCGTGGCCTTCGCCACATGTATCGCTTCAACGAGCACGATAACCGGCTCGCCTCGCACCTCTTCGCGCATGCATTGAAAGTCGACCCCCACTTCGCCCGTGCCTACGCCGGGCTGTCCTTCACGCATTTCCAGAATGCGTTTCTCGGATTCTCCTCCGACGGCGAGAACGACAAGCGGCTGACCAGAGTGCACGCTGACAAGAGCATGGAGCTCGATCCGCTGGACCCGTTCGTCAACCTGACCATGGGCCGGGCCGAGTGGCTGTCCGGCAATCTCGAAGGCGGATTGCCTTGGATGGAACGCAGCATCGCGTTGAGTCCCAATTACGCCTTCGCCATCTATAATAGCGCGCTCGTCGGGACGCTGCAGGGCGACGGCGAGCACAACGAGCCCAAGGTTGTACGCGCCATTTCCTTGAGCCCAATCGATCCCCTGAATTACGCCATGCTCGCCACCCGGGCGCTCACCCACCTCATTCGCGGCAATCACGACAAGGCGGCGGCGTGGGCGGATCGCGCAGTGCGCTCGCCTAATGCGCATGTGCAAATTTACACGATTGCGGCCATCACCCACGAGTTGGCTGGCAACCGGGCCAACGCCGACGCCTATGTCGCCCACATTCGGCGCTTCCATCCCGGATACAACAGATGCGATTTCCTGCGCGTTTTCCCCTTCCGGGATGAAAATGATCGCGCCCTCATGAAACACGCTTTGCAGCGTCTCGGCCTGTAAATGCCGAATCGAGTCGCGTTAACCAGTATGGCCAATTTGGACGAAAGAGCGTCCACTCTTTAATCGGCCCGACGATCTAACAAAAAGAATAGGGCATCGGACTAAATTTTATTTAGACGAAACCATATAATCTGTAAACAAGGCGAGGCGAGACAGGTCGGAGCGGCGGAACTGCCGTGCCGTGTATTCAACGTCGGCCACGGCAAAAAAACGCAAAAAGTCCAAACAACGAAACCGGTCGGATTGAAAGTCCGGCCGGATGCGCTGGCCTGTTGCCTCATGGCGCCCCCGCCGACCGGATGGGGGCTGAGCACAGACAAGGACAACAGTGCGATGCATGTGATCTATGTGCACGGCGTTTCCGAGCGGCCAGACACCTACGAATTCGATAAAGCCTTACGGCAGAGACGGCAGGCCTTTGCGCATTTCGTTTCCAAACGCCTCGATCGCGGCATCATTTCATTCGAGGCGGCGGGCTGGGGCGATCTCTGCCCGGACCTCACCCGCGACAGGGGCGGCCAGCGTCTTGGCAGTGGCGCCAACATGGGCTTCACGCCAGATCCTGTGCGTTGGCAAGATTTTCTCACAGCCAATGGCGATCTCCAGGCCGCCCCGTTCGTAGAAGCCGGCTTATTGCGCGATGCCTCGTTGACCGGTGACCAGCTAAGCGAGGGCATGCGGTTCGTGGACGAGATCTCGGAAGCCAATGTCGTCGTCGCGCCCCCGGCTCCGCTCGAAACCAACGAGCAGATCGTCACGCGCATCGCATCGGCGAGGCCGCAGGCCGCCGGCCGGTCCGCGCAGTCGCTGGATTTCGGCTCCAGCATGGTGCTCAACACGCTCGCCCGGTCGCTCGAGCTTGCGGTCAGACCGTTCGGCGGCCGCCCGCGCGATGTGATAGCGACCGAGCTTGCCTCACGTTGGATCGACATCGTCTGGTACTTCGGCAAAGGGCGTGCCGAGGTGAGGGCGCGTGTGCTGCAACGCTTCTCGGAGATCACGCGCAAGTCGCCGGATGTGCCGGTGGTCATTCTTGCGCATTCCCTCGGCGGCTTCATTGCGCACGAGGCGATCACCAGCCCAGCTTTCGTCGAGCGCGGCTTAGCCGACCGTGGCCCGTGGATCCTGTTCTGTCTCGGCTCTCAATTGACGATCTTCGAAAAGATCGGACTGATGGATCGGGGCTTGAAATTGAGCCGCGATCTCGCAGGACGCGTGCGCTACCGGAATATCGTCGATCCCAATGACCCGCTGGGCTTCAAAGTGAATGTCAACGAAGAGCCCGAACTCGACGTCGCGGTAACGTCGGGAACTAATTTCCTTTCCGCTCACGGCACCTATCTCGACAGCTCGATCGTGCTGGCGAAAATTCGTACCGAGCTTCGGCGTTTATTTCGCGAGTTGAATGTCTGAATGATGCGATGACGCCATCGTGGCAACTACTCCGCAACCGGGCACGGCTTCCGGGCGCTCCGGGAATGCATGTTTGGTGCCTTGCCGTCGGTGAGACGCAGGGTTCCTTACCAACCATTTTTGCGGCCAAGGCGACCCTCGCGGCGCTTGGCCGCTTCTGGATCGACGCCGGT
Organism: uncultured Alphaproteobacteria bacterium; assembly: GCA_963847435.1. Lineage (GTDB taxonomy): Bacteria > Pseudomonadota > Alphaproteobacteria > Rhizobiales > Hyphomicrobiaceae > CAWJZR01. Next base: position 140,700 of record CAWJZR010000011.1, read on the forward strand.
GACGGGTTGTCCGAGCATAAGCCCGCGGCCGACATCCTGAGCGTGCGCAGTCTCGAGATTGGCCGCGACTGCCGGCGCGATATGCTCCTCGACCTTATCGACCAGGCCGTGGAAGCCGACGACATTCGCCCAGACGACACTCTGTTCTTCTATTGGCTAGGTCACGCCGAAAAGATCGATCGAGACAACCACATTTTGTATTTGCCTGCGTTGGCGCGCCAGCAGGTCGATCGCAGCCGCGACACCGCTTGGCTTCAACAACTCACGGCTTACATCGGGCGCGTACATCGGGCGCACGTCCAGTACTTCTTCTTCGACTGCTGCAGCACGCGCTTCAGCCAGGATCGAGTGCCGCCCCCTTGGCCGGACGAGCCCGCAGCCGATTACACCTACAAGAAGTGGCAACGCATCTTCATTGGCAGTGGCGACGGCCGGTCCGCCAAAGGCACTGCGGAAGAGGACCGCCACCGGCCCACACTGTTCGCTTCGGCGATCATCCGCGCGCTGACGCGTCATGCTGCCAATCCGCAAGGACGAATAGGCGATCCGCAACGCTTTCTCGAACCACTGGCGTCGCTCATCGCGGAGGAATGGCTCGAGCGCAACTACGATGCATTTCCGCTTCTCTGCGGCGTCAATCCAATCTGGAGCGCATTTGTCGATGAAATTCAGCCGATAATGGCGGAATTCCGTTCCCACCACCACCACCTTCCATTTGGCCGGTCCGTAAAGCCAGCGCTACACGGACTTATTGGCATTTATTCACACCGCTACACAGACCTATTGCTGAAGTGCAATGGCAACGGTATTATGCACACCGATCCTCCAAGAAATCATGTGCGCTGGCACGGAGAAGCTTCGCACCGGGTCCCGTTTAGATTCCTCGTCTACGAGCGGAAATCGCGAAAACTTGCATTCTGCCCCGTTCGCCTGCCGGGAAATGAAGATCCGCTCGCCGTACACCTCTGGCATTTCGAGGAAATCGAGTGATGCCGTCACGATTTCTGAAAATCCTGACGCAGCCTGGTTCACGAAACTCCAGACAGCGCCTCAAAAGACTGTGCCGTCGCGAGGCTTCGCAACTGTGCGTCGGTTGCCCAACGTCCTATGCGGCGCAGATCCCTCCGCTGCCAGTCGAACTCAGGGGCTTGTTCGACGAAACCGAGTTTCGTCATGCCGTTATCAGCAAAGCCAACCGTCACGACCGCCTGTTTCCAACGAGCGGGTACAGGAACCACAATTTCGTTTGCGCGGCCACATTGCCAAGTGGCGAACGCCTGTCCATCAAGTGCCGGGACGACGAACTCCATGACATCGGCTCACGGCTGTGGTCGCTGATCGAAATATCGCGGCAAGCGAGGGCTGGCATCGCATTCTGGGGCTTTACTCCAGCAAGCGCCCTTGGACCTGAACAACTCCTGTGGCTCGAACTGGGCCAGGAGGCCTCGCTGACTCCCATCAAGACCGAGGTCAAGTCAGTCGGCGGGCTGGTCCGCGCCCTCCGGGTCAGCGTGCCCGCAACAAGCGCCACTCAGGCACGCCTTTTCAGCGCGTCCGAACCGGACTCGCTCAAAGCCACGCATCTGCTGCCATTGCGGACTTACGACCAAGCACTCTCGTTCGAGATCGTCCCGAAGATGACGCGCGGATGCCGCGGGCTAGATTTCAGCGTCTTTTATCCGACGAGCGTCGCCAGCAGCTTCTGGCATTTCGCCGGTCAGCGGCTGCACGATGGTGCCCGCATTCTCGGCCGTCATCTCCTGACTTCCGATGCGGAAGACGGCGTCGACGCCGAAAGCGTTCTACTCGCGGCTGGAGCCTATTGCCTGCACTACGGGTCCGACGACGAGATTGCGCAGTTCCTGCGGCGACCCTGGGAGCGGTCTGGACAGGACCCTGCGATGGCGCGGGCTTTCAGGCGGCTACGCGCCGTGCTGCAGATGACGCGCGAAGAACGGCTCACCGCGGCAGACATGGCGCCGGTGATATCGGCACTCCTGGGCAAGGCCGGTGACCTGCCTGCCTCGTCGCTCGAATGGTCCCACCTGCGTGGCGCCGCACAGCGCTACGTGGCTAAACACAAGCACAAACATGCGGATCTGACCGATGCCCTCAACCGGCATCGCGACTGGACGCGGCGGATCGATGGCGGCGGCGTCTCGATGTCGTATGGCTGCGTGACACTGGAGGGGCCCAGCGGACCGCCTTTGGACGACGTGATCGCGCGCCGGAATGCCGCGTGCATTACCCGCAACACACTTGACCGGGCCGGGCACCGCTTCCTGCTCGGTGCGCATGGCGTAAGAGCCATGGCGGCCGCCGTACGGACGATTCCGGACAGTGGTGTGCCTCACGCGGTGCCGCCTGTAGCTCCGCTGCTGATGGACGTTCTTCCCGACGAAGCCGACTTCAAATAAGCGCTGCCCCACGGGTTGCAGTGTCAGCGCACCGCGTCCTCGATCCATCGGGTTTGCGGATCATTGGCCCGATTGAATGCCGCCACCGGAACCACCGGTCTCCAGCACGATCTCGAATCCCCCGATGCTCCTGGAGCAGAATCAGGAACCGGTTGGGATCGGGAGCGTTTGCGATCGGCTTGGATGTTTAGCGGCAGCCAAAAAAAAGGCGCGCGCCGGACGCCGAGTTTCAAGTCCGCGGGCGGGTGCACATTTAATGCCCGCGGGCTATCTGTCTTCCAGAACTCCAAGCCCTTCTCAAAGGCCCAGCAGGGCCCAGCATCCTACGGCATAAGCCGAGTACAGGGCGGCGGTGGCACCGACGGCTTTGGGCGGTTGGAAGCCCAAGTCACCGAGCATGAGAGTCGACACGGCCGCCATCGGCATGCCTGCCAGAACGAAAGTTGTTATCATCATGCGCCCAACGTAGAGAACCTTCGTAGCGCCGATTTGTCTGCTGTGTGACGGATTGTGACGACGACGGCAGTGTCCGCGACAGCAATTTGAAATTGCCACAAATTATCTGGTTCTGCTGCAGGCTCGTCGTCGCCAGTATGAGACGGCCGAGAATAAACGCGCGCCTGTGGGATTAAGCTGTTGGCGCGATCGTTCTATCACTACGGGCACAGTTTCGCGTGTCGGCCCGGTTCGTCATATTCCGCTTATTTACTCCCCGGCAAGCTTCCCCCAGCGGCTTGCCGGTTTTCTTTTGTCCCACGTCGATGATCCCCCGCATCGATGGCGTGTTGCGTAAGCATGTTGCCGCGACCGGGCGCGGATGGGGAACGACGCCGAACCGCATCGGCTCTTACACCATCTTATCCAGGATGCCTTGCATCTCGCTGGCGGAGAAAGCGCGCAGCGTCTCAGAACGGACATTGCCGCGTGACGCCAGGCTTAGTGACAGCGCCGTTGCGGTTTGCTCATCCGGAGCATCAAAGACGATCACAACGTCGTGGGCGCCGAGCGTCCAATATATGTCCTTGACGGTGCCGCCTGCCTTGGTCGCGAGCGTTTTGAATGCGTCGGCTCGCTCGATGGTCTGTTTGACGTTCTTGACGCCTTGTTCAGTGAAGCTTGTAAGCACGATGAACGTAGACATGAGGCAACCTCCTGACGCCCCCGCCCGCCCGCAACGTCAATATACTCCTGTTTCGAGCGACGCAGAATCAAGAGGCACATGCCTCTTGCTTCAAAGCCAGAGCAACCCATTCCGCCTCGGTCGTTCTCTATCGCGCTTCAGGGCATCATGGGTCTGAGAGCCAGCGGCAGCGTCCGCGATCATCGCAACCAACGAACTTACGCCCAGGTTGGGGATCGGTCGGTTAGCTGGACTACCGCAAGCCAACAACTTGGCCTATAGTTTCCACAATACTAATGACGTCCAATTACTTTGGCGCTGAAACCATGCACGACGAAACCATGCACGACGGGGACTGGAGACGCATGCCCGTCGCCGCACGGGCTCTGCCGGTACCACGGGTCCGCTTCACCCGGTCACCGGTTGTTTCCTCTGATGGTTCTGCCGCCCGAAATGATAGCGGTCGGCAACCGCGCCGGTTCTGTCGAGTTGGGAAATGGTGGTGACAGATGTCAACCGTACGGCATGTGCTCGACGAGAAGGGCCGCGGCGTCCATCATGTTCATCCTGACGTTTCTGTCTTCGAAGCGCTCAAGATTATGGCGGAGAACCAGATCGGGGCTCTGGTGGTTCTGGACGGCGACAATCTGGTCGGCATCATTTCCGAACGGGATTACGCTCGAAAGATCGTCTTGAAAGGACGGACATCGATCGGGACAACGGTCCGCGAGATCATGTCAACGAAGGTCATTTGCGCGCGGCTTGATCAGACGGTGAAGGAGTGCATGGCCGTGATGACCGCGAAGACCGTGCGTCATCTCCCGGTCCTCGAGCACAAGAAAGTGGTCGGCATCGTTTCGATAGGCGATATGGTCAAAAGCATCATCGCCGATCAGCAGTTCACAATCGACCAGCTCGAACATTACATTCAAGGAAACCGGTGAACCCTGCTCGCGCACTGCCCGCTCCAGCGGCCTTTGGATCAGCGGCGGGATCGGCTGGCCATATAAATTTTCTACAGTCTCGCTGAAATCTCCCGTGAGTTCAATTCCCGCGGCATTCCTGTTGCGACAAAAATGTGAGTCCAGGCGTTAACTCGCTGAATGGGCTAGATTGATGCCCGCCGCTGAAACAACACGCGCGGAACCGGTCGAACGCAATCGCCGGGACAGCCGAGATCGGCGGAAGCTAGGGAAACCCCGCCCAAAGAGGCAAAAGGGAAGACATGATCGGCTTCTTTGATACCCACATTCGGCTGCGGCTGTTGGCTGCGCTGATGGCCGTACTGGCGATGCTGAATGCTTCGCTGATCCCGACAATGGCTCAATCTCCGGACCAAGCCGCCCCGCGCTCGTTTAACGAGAAGCAGCTCGAGCAGCTCCTCGCACCAATCGCTCTGTATCCCGATGCGCTACTCACACACATTCTAATGGGCGCCTGCTATCCGCTGGAGATCGTTCAGGCTGAGCGCTGGCGTCGCACAAACCCCGATGTCAAGGGACCCGAGTTGGAGCAAGCGATGCAACGGCAGAGCTGGGATGAGAGCGTCAAGGCGCTCACCGCCTTTCCCCAAGTGCTGCAAATGATGAGCGATAGACTCGAGTGGACGCAGGAGCTTGGGGAGGCGTTTCTGGCGCAGCAAACCGAAGTTTTCGCGGCCGTACAGACCTTGCGGCAACGTGCCGAAGCGGCCGGCAAACTGAAGACCTCCAAGAAACTGCGCGTCAGCGATGAATCCCGTGACGGAGCGGAATATATTGCCATCGAGCCCGCGGGCCCGGACGAAATTTATGTACCGGTCTACGACCCGACCGTGGTTTATGGCGTCTGGCCTTATGACGACTACCCGCCCTACTATTGGTATCCGTCCGGCTGGGATTACCCTAGCGATTACACGCTGTGGTTCGGTAGCGCGGTGGTGCTCGGAACGGCGCTTTGGGCCACGTGGAACTGGCGCCGGCGCAACATTGCCATCGATGCACGCCGCTACAACGCCTTCAACCGCACGAACGTCACTAATCCCGCGTGGGCGTTTAAACCCCAGCACAGGAAGGGCGTCCCCTTCAAGGCGCAGGCGCTGAGCAAAAGGTTCGGTCCCATCGCAGCCCCCACACGGGCCCAGCGCGCCACTCTTCAGCAATTCAGGGGCAAGGGGACCCAACCGAAGCATGGCCCCGCGACAACCAAGATCGCGCCGAAGGGTATCACTCCACCCACTCACAGGGGCGGCGCCAAACAAGCCCCAGCTCATCCGACGCACGCGCCGTCCGTGACGAGAGGCCCCGCTCATACTAGGCAGGCGCCTGCACGCTCCGTTCACCGTGCAGCTCCTCGTTCCGCGCCAGCGCACCGCGCGGCTCCGACCCATCGCGCAGCACCACGTGCAGCCCCAACTCATCGCGCAGCACCGCGTGCCGCTCCCACTCATCGCGCAGCACCGCGTGCAGCCCCGATGCCCCGTGCAGCGCCCGCGCACCGTGCGGCGCCATCCATGGCGAGGCCCAGCGTTTCCCGGCCAGCTGCTTCTAGACCGGCCGCAGCCGCGCCCCCGAGGGGAGGCGGCGGTGGCCACGGCGGCAGGAAACACTGAGGCGGTTTCGGAAGCGCCGCGACCATAAGAGACCCGCACGCGTTCAATGCGCAGAGGTCATGGAATGCCGATTTCCAACACCGATGCTGGTACCGAACCGCCAAGGAACCGCTACGCGAACGCGCGCCGCAACGCAGACTGGACGATCGACCAGAATTGGTCGTCCTACTCTGAGCACGAGCATGACCGCTGGAACCGGCTCTTCGCCCGCCAGAGCACGCTGTTGCCCGGCCGGGCATGTGACGAGTTCCTGACGTCTATGGCGGGCCTCGAGCTGTCGCCGTCCGGAATACCGGACTTTGCGGCGCTGAGCGCAAGGCTCGCCGAAAAGACGGGCTGGCGTGTCGTCGCCGTCGCAGGCCTGGTCCCCGACGATGTGTTCTTCGATCATCTCGCCAACCGTCGCTTCCCGGCAGGAGCTTTTATCCGGCCTGAGGCGGAACTTGATTATCTGCAAGAACCGGACATCTTCCATGACGTGTTCGGCCATGTGCCGCTTCTCGCCGACCCGACCTACGCCGACTTCCTCGAAGCGTACGGCAAGGGCGGCCGCCGCGCGCTTGATCGCGGCCAACTCGACAACCTTGCGCGTCTCTATTGGTACACCATCGAGTTCGGCCTCATTCGGACCGCCAAGGAATTGCGTCTGTTCGGCGCCGGCATCATGTCGTCACCGGCCGAGACAGTGTTCGCCTTGGAGGATACCTCGCCCAACCGCGTCGCCTTCGACCTCGAGCGCATCATGCGGACCAAGTACATCATCGACGATTTTCAGCAGACATATTTCGTGATCGACAGTTTCGAAAAGCTTTTGGCGGATTGCGCGCAGGATTTCGGGCCGCTCTACGACCGGCTGCGCTCGGGACGGATCTACGAAGCCCACGAGCCCGCGGACGGCGATCGCGTCGTAACCCGCGGCGATTTCCATTATTTTCGGGCGAAGGGCCGTCACTTTCCGACGGCGGCATGACAAGGAAAACAGGCAGCAGCTCCCCTCAGGGCGCACGCGCCTTCACCAGCGCCGCCTTGGCGTCGGCGCGAACCGATTCCAGCGCGACCAGTGCATCGTTGATGAACTGGTCGATCTCCGCCTCGGTCGAGAGATGTGGCGAAATAGCGAGGTCGGCTTTCTGGCTCAAACTGCTCGAACGCACGAAGATCTGGACATCGGGCCTGGCATGTTCGGGCTCATCGGCGCCGCCGACCAGATGGTAGCCGAATTTGCCCGTCGTCTTTTCGATATGCATGGGCGAACTCCATCGCGCCGCCGCGAGACAACCGATCTGGTCCGCGCCTTCTCGCTTGCGCCGCTGGGGACGTGGCCAAGCGGCGTGAACAACTTCGCCGCCGGGTGACCGGTTACATGTGCTTCGCGAACCGGCCATGGAAAGCGTCCCACGTCAACTCGCGGAACTGCTGCTGCGACAGGTGAATGAGACTCTGATGGTCGCCGGCCTCAAGATAGATGTCCTGCGGCTGGTCCATCCGCTCGTCGATCACTGTCTCCAGACCATAGGCCGAGGCGAGTGCGGGAACGGCGCCGCGCTCGCAATCGGCAAACAGCGGTTGAAACTCATCTTCTGTCGCGAAATCGAGGGTGCGTTCGAGCAACTCAGAGACCTCATCGAGCCGGACATGGTAAGACGCCGGGACGACGGCGACGAGAAAGCCGGCGGCTCCCTTCAGAACGACGGCCTTGGCGAGCCTATCGCCCGGTACGTGGCTCGTCTCCGCCGTGTGCGAGGCCGTATGGGTCGGCTGATGTTTGAGCACATCGTAGTTGATAGCCCTGGTGTCGAGATACTCTCGTAACGTCACTGCGATCGCCATAGCTTCACTCCCTGAGGTTGGCTTCTGAGCTGCCAACGGTGTGGCGAAAGCGGCTTCCAAAGATGGCGTATTGGGGCTTTCGCGACCTGCACCCCATTTTTTGATCCTACGCTTCGCTTTCGACAGCAGCAACGGCGCTATCGCACGAAATTAACTCGAGCCGCTTGATGTCTCTTTAGGCTGAAATACGTTTGACCTGATGAAACCTCGTACAAAAGATGATTTCGACAAGTCGCACAGCCGACGCTCTCCAAATGTCGTCATTAATGCGCCCACGCAATGGGGCTGAACTCCGAATCAAGGTGCGAAACTTATTATTGGGATCCAATCTTATATGCGAATATACGACGATCACACCTTCTACGGCCGCTATCGCGCATGACAGGCATAAGGAAATAGTTTACTGTTGTAGGAAATGAGTTCAGCGGCGCATCACGATAGGCGTCACGATTGCCTTAGCTAGGCGCCTAGCGTCACGCTGCGTCGCGGATCCGGCCACTCCTGTAGAGGAGATCTGGCAGTGGCGCATTACGACATCATCCTTCCGATACAGCCGGCTGACGCGGTTCCGGCTGTCCGCTCCATCGGTCTCGACGATCTCAACGAGGCGCTTCGACGTGGATTGCAGGACTTTTGGGCGCTGCCCACGCATGTGATCTTCTTGTGTCTCATCTACCCGGTAGCGGGTCTCCTGATCTTCAGGGCAACTTTCGCCTATGATCTATTCCCGCTGCTGTATCCACTGGCGAGCGGATTTGCGCTGCTCGGCCCGTTCGCAGCAATCGGACTCTATGAGTTGAGCCGGCGTCGCGAGATGGGTCTGGACACGTCCTGGAAACATGCCTTCGACGTGATCCATTCGCCGTCGCTAGGGCCCATTGCTGGCACTTGGCATGTTGCTGCTGATAATCTTTGCTATCTGGATTGCGGTAGCTCATTCCATTTATGTCGCGTATTTTGGCGATCAGCCGCTGACTTCTCCGGTCGCCTTCGCACGGTCGGTGCTGACCACGCCTGAAGGCCACGGCCTGATCATCGTCGGTAATGCGGTAGGCTTCGTGTTCGCCCTCGTTGCAGCATCGCTGAGCGTCATCTCGTTTCCGCTGCTGCTCGACCGCAACGTCGGTGTTGGTGCAGCGATCCTCACCTCCTTGCGCGTGGTGGCAATGAACCCGGTGATAATGGCCGCTTGGTTTCTGATCGTGGCCGGCGCTCTGTTCATTGGCGCGTTGCCGATGCTGGTCGGAATGGCGGTCGTGCTCCCCGTCCTCGGACACTCGACATGGCATCTCTATCGCAGAGCCGTTGAGCCAGATAGCGGTCCGCGGCCCGAATATCATCCGCGTCCTAAGCGCATACGCCACGGCGCGGAATTCCCGGCCTCGCTGTTCGTACCATCCAGCGACCTGAAAGAAGATGACCGAGAAGACGGCAAGCCTTGATATAAGGTTGCTCTGTCATGGCAATGGTTGTCGTACTCGTATTAATCGCCCTCGGCTCAGTGGCATTCCATATACTGAGCCCGTGGTGGTGGACGCCAATTGCTTCGAATTGGCACTACGTTGACGACACCATTACCGTCACATTCTGGATTACCGGGCTCGCTTTCACAGCGATTGTCCTGTTCACAGCTTATTGCGTATTTCGCTTTCGCCACCGCGAAGGTCATCGCGCGGAATACGAGCCCGAAAACAAGCGCCTCGAGTGGATACTTACGCTCGCGACGGCGATAGGTGTGGCGGCCCTGCTGGCACCCGGCTTGGTCGTCTGGAACCAGTTCATCTCTGTCCCAGCAGACGCCACGGAAATCGAGGTCGTGGGGCAGCAATGGCAATGGAGTTTCAGGCTGCCGGGAAAAGACGGTCGCCTGGGCAAAGCAGACACACGCCTCGTCAGCGCCGAGAACCCCCTCGGCCTGATCGCGACCGATGCCAACGGCAATGACGATGTCGTCATCGAAGGCGGCGACCTGCATCTCCCGCTGGGGAAGCCGGTGAAGCTGCTTTTGCGCTCTAACGATGTACTGCACGATTTCTACGTTCCGCAGTTTCGCGCAAAAATGGACATGGTGCCTGGTCTCGTCACCTATTTCTGGTTTACGCCAACGCAGCCCGGCAAGTTTGGAGTTTTTTGCGCTGAGCTCTGCGGCGTGGGGCACGCCAACATGCGCGGAACAGTCATCGTCGACGATGATGGCGCCTATCAAAAGTGGCTGCAGAAGCAGCGTACATTTGCCGAGCTTGCTGCTGCCGTGAAGAAATGATGCCGGCGTAAAGGCTCGGGCTAACGGACAGAGGTAAAAAAGGCAAAGCCATGTCCAATCACACGATCACCCCGAGCGTGATTGCACCGCCCGCCGAGGTCACGGATGTCGAACTGTACCATCCCAAGAGTTGGTGGACGACCTACGTCTTCTCCCAGGATGCCAAGGTCATCGCCGTCCAGTATTCGGCGACCGCGCTGGCGATCGGGTTGGTCGCGCTGACGCTATCCTGGCTGATCCGGCTGAAACTGGCATTCCCAGATACATTCACATTCATCGACGCCAATGCCTATTACCAGATCATCACCATGCACGGGATGATCATGGTGGTTTATCTCCTGACGGCTCTGTTCCTCGGCGGCTTCGGCAATTACCTCATTCCGCTAATGGTGGGCGCCAGAGATATGGTGTTCCCGTACGCAAACATGCTGAGCTACTGGATCTATTTGCTCGCGGTCCTCGTGCTGGTCGCCAGCTTTTTCGCGCCCGGCGGGCCGACAGGAGCTGGCTGGACCCTCTACCCGCCGCAGGCCATCCTCGCCGGCACTCCGGGGCAAGAGTGGGGCATCGTCCTGATGCTTGTTTCGTTGGCGCTGTTCATCATTGGCTTCACGATGGGCGGCCTGAACTACGTTGTGACGGTGCTACAGGCGCGCGCACGCGGCATGACACTGATGCGGATGCCATTGACGGTGTGGGGAATCTTTACCGCCACCGTGATGGCGCTGCTGGCCTTTCCGGCGTTGTTCGTCGCCTCGATCATGATGCTGTTCGATAAGCTGCTCGGCACCAGCTTCTTCATGCCGAGCCTCGTCTCGATGGGCGAGCAATTGAAATATGGCGGCGGCAGCCCGCTGCTATTCCAGCACCTGTTCTGGTTCTTCGGCCACCCGGAAGTTTATATCGTGGCGCTTCCCGCCTTCGGTATCGTCTCCGACCTGATCAGCACGCACGCGCGGCGCAACATCTTCGGCTATCGCATGATGGTATGGGCCATCGTGGGCATTGGCGCGCTGAGCTTTGTCGTGTGGGCGCACCACATGTACGTCAGCGGTATGCGCCCCTATTTCGGGTTCTTCTTCGCTGTCACCACTCTGATCATCGCCGTTCCGACTGCCATCAAGGTCTACAACTGGATCCTCACCCTGTGGCGCGGTGACATCCACCTGACGACGCCGATGCTGTTCGCCATCGGCTTCATCGTCACGTTTCTGAATGGCGGCCTGACCGGCTTGTTCCTCGGCAATGCCGTCGTCGACGTTCCGCTGTCCGACACCATGTTCGTCGTCGCCCACTTCCATATGGTGATGGGCGTAGCGCCTATTCTGGTCGTTTTCGGCGGCATCTATCACTGGTATCCGAAAGTCACTGGCCGCATGCTCGACGATCTCATGGGCAAGTTCCATTTCTGGGTCACCTTCGTCGGCGCCTATGCGATCTTCTTTCCGATGCACTACCTCGGACTGCTCGGCATGCCCCGCCGCTATCACGAGACGGTCGACGCGGCTTTCGTTCCGGCCTCGGCCCACACCTTGAACGCCTTCATCACGATTGCGGCGCTGATCGTCGGCTTCGCCCAACTCGTATTCCTGTTCAATCTGATTTGGAGCCTGTTCAAGGGCAAGCCGGCGGGTAGCAATCCGTGGCGCGCGACAACTCTCGAATGGCAGACGCCGGAGACGCCGCCGGCGCATGGCAATTGGGGCCGCGATCTGCCGGTGGTCTACCGGTGGCCGTATGATTACAGCGTGCCCGGCGCCAAAGAAGATTTCATTCCGCAGAATGTACCGGCAAATGCGCCTCTCCCATCGACCGCTGCAGCGACTGGCAGCTGACCCAAGGAGAGCCGACGTGAGCATTTTCCGGCAACTCGCCGAGAGACCCTGGCTTACGCCGCAATACTTGAGCGGTGATGTGGAGCCTGTCGAGACCATCAGCCCGCCCAAGGCAAAAATCGGGCTGTGGGTGTTTCTTGCCGTCGTTACGATGCTGTTTTTTCTGCTGATCGTGGCCTACGCAGGCCGGATGGCATTCGAGGATTGGCGGCCCGGCCCCGAACTCCGGCTGCTATGGCTGAACACCGTCGTGCTGCTTGCCTGCAGCATTGCGATGCAGTGGGCAGCGGTTTCCGCGCGGCGGGGGCACGGCGCGGACGCTTGGTCCGGTTTCGTCGCGGGAGGGCTGCTCGGCGTCGCCTTCCTGCTCGGGCAGCTCATCGCCTGGCTGCAGTTGAGCGGCATGGGTGCGTTCGGCGTGGCGATACCATCCGTCGCCTTTTTTTACCTCATCACCGGCCTGCATGCGCTGCATATTGCGGGCGGCCTCGTTGCCATGAGCCTCACCGGCGCCAAGTGGGCGCGCGGAACGAATTTAGCAACGATCCGTCCGACCCTGGAACTCACCACTGTCTACTGGCACTACCTCTTCGGCGTCTGGGTCGTGCTATTCGGCTTGCTGTTCTCCGGCAACAATCTCGGCGCCGCCCTGGCCTTTTGCGGGATCAAATAGACTGGAGTCTGCGCAAATGACGACGACCGACACCGGACCAACGCTCGGGCCTCCCGCCGGTCTGCAGGGCATCGCGTCCGACTGGTCCTCTGACCAGCGCGCGTTCAAGAACGTGCCCTGGGGGAAGGCCATGATGTGGATCTTCCTCCTGAGCGACACCTTCATTTTCGGCTGCTTCCTGCTCTCCTACATGACCGTGCGGATGTCGACTACGGTGCCATGGCCCAATCCAAGCCAGGTCTTCGCGTTGCACATCGGCGGCGCGGACGTTCCACTCATCCTCATCGCGATCATGACGTTCGTGCTGATCACAAGCAGCGGAACCATGGCGATGGCGGTCAATTACGGCTACCGCCGCGAGCGTAAGACGACCGCTATTCTGATGCTGGCGACCGCCGCGCTCGGCGCCACCTTCGTGGGCATGCAGGCTTTCGAGTGGTCGAAACTAATCATCGAAGGCGTGCGGCCGTGGGGCAATCCCTGGGGCGCGCCGCAATTCGGCTCGTCGTTCTTCATGATTACCGGCTTCCACGGCACCCACGTCACGATTGGGGTGATCTTTCTGTTGATCATTGCGCGAAAGGTGTGGCGAGGAGACTTCGATTCCGGGCAGCGCGGTTTTTTCACAAGCCGCAAGGGCAATTACGAAATTGTCGAGATCATGGGTCTTTACTGGCATTTCGTCGATTTAGTGTGGGTCTTCATTTTCGCCTTCTTCTATCTCTGGTGAGGAGAAGCAGTATGACGGATGCAGCGCTTCCTGCGGTAGCACATGCGACCGCGCACGAGAAAGGGCAGGAGCACCCGATCCGGGTCTACTTCGTCGTCTGGGTATGGCTCTTCATCCTCAGTACGTGCTCCTATCTGGTCGACTATTTCCATCTGGTCGGGCTTCTCAGGTGGTCGCTGATCCTCCTGTTCATGATGCTGAAAGCGGGACTTATCATCGCCGTGTTCATGCATATGGCGTGGGAAAGGCTGGCGCTGGCTTACGCGATCCTATTGCCGCCAGTTCTGGTGCTGGTGTTCGTGGCGATCATGACGCTTGAATCGGACTACACGCTTGCGACACGGCAAATGTTCTTTGGAGCTGGGCCTTGAAGGTTACATCCACCCCTGAGACCGTGCCGGCTGGGTGTCGGTGACATAGCGGGGAAGCCCGGGACTGAGCTTATCTCACGGTCGTCTTAATCCGGCGCGAGCGCTCGCCGGCAACCGCTCGCTTTGCTTTGAGTTATTAGGAAGTTGCCGCTGCCGCTGCACCCGGCAGGCATTGTCTCTTGCGCCAAGAAAAGAGCGCATTCGCCCACCATGCCTGCGTCCCGAAGCGTGGGCATGTACCGCACACCCTGCCCGCGATATTGTCTGCGCGACTCGGGCGATGCGGTCGGCAATATGCGGTCGCCGGCCGGGGAAGAGAATACAGGGGGTGCTCTTGTCGACGCAAACGGTGCTTCAGGTCATCGGCTTGGCGATCTCTTGTGTTTTCTTCGCTTCGACCGCGGATGCTCAGGGCCGGGGTACACCGCGCACCGCAAGCCCCGAGCGAAGTTTTCGCGACTGTTCCACCTGTCCGCTCATGGTCCCGGTACCGGCCGGCGAATTCATGATGGGGTCGCCGGAAAGCGAGATCCGGCGCGGGTCCGACGAGGGGCCGCAGCATCGCGTCGTAATCGCGCAGCCCTTCGCCATCGCCAAATACGAGGTGACCTTCGCGGAGTGGGACGCTTGCGTCGCCAAGGGCGGCTGCAGCCACAAGCCGTCAGACGAGGGCTGGGGACGAGACAAGCACCCCGTTGTCAACATCTCCTGGAACGACGCAGTCCAATTCGTGAAGTGGCTCGCGAGCAGCACCGGCAGCGGCCTATCGCCTTCCAACCGAGGCGGAATGGGAATATGCCGCACGTGGCGTCACCAGCACCAGCGTGCCCTCCCAGCCGTTCTCGACTGGGGCGACCATCGGCTACAAGCAGGCGAACTACGATGCCAACTTCGTCTACGGCTTGAGCAAGATCGGTGTCTACCGGCAGAAAACTCTCGATGTCGGCTCGTTGCCGCGCAATCCGTTCGGCCTCCACGACATGCACGGCAACGTGTGGGAGTGGGTGCAGGACTGCTACAAGCCGGACTACCGAGGCGCTCCGGCTGACGGATCGGCAGTTTCGAGCAGCGACTGCAAGCTGCGCATCCTGCGTGGTGGAGCTTGGAACTATTATCCTTGGACGCTCCGGTCTGCGTATCGCTACGCGACCCCCGGTGACGTGCGCTTGAACAACGTTGGCTTGCGCGTCGCGCGCCCGCTCTAGCGCCTCATTCGCGGATCAGCCTCTAGCCAGTTGGGGGACGATATTGAGATGATGATTGCCCGCCGCACTCTCCTTGCCGTCTATGGCGCCATGACAATCTTCGCAGGTCTTGTGCCGGGTGACGTGCACGCTCAGGAAAAATGGCGAGGGCGCCTGCCGCGCGGCACCGCGGCGCCATTGCGGCCGCAGCCGACGCCGATGCTGGCGGTCGTCGGACTTCGAGAGCAGCGCATAAGGATCTACGAACTCGACCGGCGCACACATGCTGGAATCTCCCGTTTCCAGCGGGTCGGATGGCTATGAGACCCCGCCGGGCGTCTTCAGCATCGTGCAGAAAGAACTCGAACATCACTCGAACCTCTATGACGACGCGTCGATGCCCTTCATGCAGCGCCTGACTTGGACCGGCATCGCGCTACACGCGGGGGCGCTGCCCGGATATGCGGCATCGCACGGCTGCGTTCGACTGCCCAATGACTTCGCCGAGCACATCTACGACCTGACCAAAGTCGGCATGCGCGTCGTGGTGGCGCGCGAGGGGATTGCCCCTGTGGCAATCTCGGAGCCGTCGATCTTCAGGCGAAACGTTGCCGTCGTGCGGGCCGAGGGCATGGGCAGTGCGAAGCCGGCCGAGGACCCGACAGGCCGCGCGACGTCGGCTGCAGCCCTCGAAGCGCGCGTCGCCGCACTTGGGAATGCCGCGGACGAGGCCGCACAGCGCACCCGCGAGAAGCGTGCCGCTGCGACCCGTGCCAAGGCGCCTGTGCAACCGGCCGAACGCGCATTGCGCCAAGCAGAAGCTGGGCTTGCCAAGGCCGAGACCGATCTCAAGACGGCCGAGAAAGTGCTTGCGGACGGCGGACCGGGTAAGAGGCTCGCCGAGGCTGAGGCCCTCAAAGCCTCGGCGCCGGCGCGGATCGAAGCGGCTCGCGCGCAGCGGGAAAAAATGGAAGCGGACCTCAAGGGCAAACTCGACGCAGCCAGGGATGCGGAGCAAGCGTCTGCCGCTGCCGAGACTGCCCACGCGAAGGCCTTGGAAGCGGTAGAGCAAGCGAAGCAGAGCATGGCTCCCGTCTCGGTGTTCGTGAGCCGTAAGACACAGCGCATCTACGTCCGCAAGGCCTTGCAACCTCTATGGGAAGGCCCCGTCCTCATCCGAGACGCAGATAAGCCAATAGGCACATTCGTGTTCACGGCGAACGAGGCGGCGGAGGGTTCGCGAAAGCTACGTTGGAGCGTCCTCTCGCTCTACAAGAATCCGACGCTCATCGAGCCTCCCGCGCCGCACGCGAAAGCCGGGAAGCGGGCCGCTCCCATCGAGCTGCCGATTACGGACGCCGCGGCAGCTGAGGCCGCTCTCGGCCGGCTCGTCGTCCCGGCCGAGATCGCGGACCGAATTTCCGAGGTCGTTTTGGCGGGCTCCTCGCTCATCATTTCGGACGAGCCGCCTAACCTCGAGACCGGCAAGGACACGGATTTCGTAGTGATCATGAGCGGCGAGCCGCAAGGCGGCATTGCTATTCGCCAGCACGCCAAACCCGAGCGCTCTTATGCCGGCGAAGGAGACTGGGGGGATCGCGGACGGCGAGTCCGGCGCTCAAGCGGCGGTGGCGGCTTCGGCTTCTGGTTCGACTGAGGCCTGCGCAGCCCCTGGCGCCTCGTAGAAGTCGCGACCAGATCGACCGAACCAGCTTAGGGTTGATTTACGACTATCCGTAGGCGACTGTGATCTTGCAACGCAGGGGGGTTGAGCTACGTTGCTCGAACCTCGCACCCTCTGCTGATCACAAGACAAAGATCGCAATGGGAAGCGGCGGCAACGCCTCGGGGGCGCGCGGGAATGGCCGTCAGAAATCGCTATCGCCAACGTGCGCGGGGGCGTGGGCAAATCGACGACCAGCATGATGCTGGCGGAGGGGCTCGCACTTAAGCAGCTGCGCGTGCTGGTCCTGGATATCGATCCCCAGGCCATGGTGAGTGAGTTGCTGCTACGATTTGGCGGATTGCGCCAAGTAGTCAAGGATAGACGCACCCTCGCTCATGTCCTCGGACGCTTTGCACAAGGCAAGGCGCTGAAGCTCGCCTCGACTCGTATGCCGGCAAGTGACCTCGCGGAACTGCACGACGTCCGCTGGCGCGGCAAAGTTGACATCATAGCGTCGAACACGGTTCTCCTGAAGGATCTCGGCAGTATCGAGCAGGAGATCCGGGCTCGCTATCCGGACCGGCGGCTAGACGATGCCATTGCCCGCGTGTTCGAAGCCGAGTTGCACGGCCTCGACGCAAGCTATGATGTCGTCATCTTCGATTGTCAGGCAGGTACGGCACCGTTAAATCTCGCCGCGCTTCGGCTGGCGCAGCACGTCATTGCACCCACAAATCTCGAGGACAATTCGTTCGCGAAGCTGATGGACTTCATCCGGATTATTCTCGACGACGACCTCGGTCTCGCGGGCAAGTTGACGGTCCATTTGCTGTTCACGATGTTCGTGGAGGATGACCCTCAGCAGAAGCGATTCCTCAAATTCATCAAGTCCCAAATCAAGGGCCTGAACTATCTTCCACGACCGATCCCGTTTTCGACCGCGATCCAGCGCGCGGCATCCGATGCCGGCACCGGCAAGCTGCGTAGCGCGACCGAGAAGTACGGCTCCGCTCTCATCGATGTCGAAATGCTCGCGAACGAAATCATCGCCCGCACGCTTGTTAACACCTAAGCGGCAACCTGCCCCTGCACCAACCGGCACAGAGCGCAAGTAAGCCCGCGGAAAATTATCCAGTCTCCGCAGGCTTTATCGCGATGACTATCGAGTTGAAGGCGCTCGCCCTCACTCGCTCTTCTTGCCGCCCTCGATGATCTTCCGCTCGATGGCGTCCATGCGTCCCTCGACGATCTGCATGCAGCGTTCCATGCTGGCCTGCCACTCGTCGATCGTCTCGGGCTTCTTGAACAGTATTTCATTGCGGGCGTCAGCGTCGTTGGAGTCGACAAATTTACATGACGTCGTGCGCTTATCGTCCTTCTCGTCGTTCATTTCGCGAGGCTCCTTCCACCATCGAGATGCGCCGTCACTAAATCGACCGCACCGGCTGGTGTCCCCTGAGAGTTCAGTTCAACGCACGGTTACTGAGAGGAGTGCACACCCGTCGCCTGACAATGTCAGAAGCGTTCCTTGTAGATAGCATTTCGCCAAGCGACCGGCAACACACACCTCAAATCAATGAGATTTTCCGCCTCTCGGACTAGTCTTTCCTAGTGCCTCAACCAGGAACTTCGAATACTTTTTGTCGGAACCGAGAATGTGACTGCGCAGCCAGTCGACGAGAAACTTGAGCACTTCCGGGCCGATCTCGGCTTGTCCCGCACGCCAGCGCTGGTCGAGGTCGACGACTTTCTGCAGAAGGCCGCGATGCTGCGCCTTATGCTCGGCCGTATCGGGATAACCAAAACGGTCGAACAACTCCTCCTCGTAGGCGAAGTGCGTGTCCGTGTAATCGCGCAGCGTGACGAAGATCTCCTGCATCAATTCGCGGCTGGAGTTATGCTGCACTGCCATCGCCAGCAGGTTGATCGCGCGAATGAGAATCATGTGCTGCTCTGTCGATCAGCGGGATATTCACGCTGAGCTCGTTACTCCACTCGATGAGGGCCACTTTCTTCTCCTTTGTGATCTCGTTTATTCCTATCGACGCTGCCCGCGGCAGCGCTAAACAAGTGAAATGTCGAGCAGCTTCAGCAGGCGTCCGAGTTTGCGGTTCTGCTCGTCGCTGACGTCGCGCTCTCGCAGTCCACCAACGTTGTCCTCGACGAGATTGAGAAACGCCTGCGTCCAGTCACTTTCGAAATCGGTATTCATGATCGCACCGGCGGCCTCGCCGATCGCGTTCAGCCGGATCGCATGGCGTGGTGCGAAGATCGGTTGCCCTTCCTTGCCTTTTCGGCGCGGATGCGCGTTCGACATCATCTGCTCGAAGCCGAGGCTCGTGACGTAGTCCGAGATCACCCGCGAGGCGCAGATGGCAGCCCTGTCGATGCACGTGCTCCAATCATTGCTGTCGCCGATCACCCGCTGCGTCGTCTCCGCGATGCGGCGGTCGAGTTCCAGGCGGACGGCGCCGATAACCAGTTCGTCGACGAGATCGAGCAACGCTTGCCGCGGCATCTGGTATTTCTGGCAGGCCGCGGCATTGTTCGCGATCGCGCGCACGGTCCGAACCCAGTGGTCGATCGCAGCCCGGCCAAAAGCGGTAGCGACCGCCTCGGCACTGAGATGCCCCGCCGGTCCTTCAGCCCCGTTCTTGATGTCGAGATCATGCAGCACGTCGGCGATCTCGGCGTCGGGGACCTGGAGCGCTCGCATCAGGTGGCCGAGCCTCCGGCTCTCGGCACAGTTGCGTAAGCGGCGCACGACATGCAGCCCGCTGATATGACGGCGGTCCTGATCGAAGGCGAAGCTGTCGGAGAGAAAATAGCGCTGCAGCCGGCGTTTCATCCCGTTGCGCAGGCCGTTGAGGGCAAGCATGAGCTGCCGGCGCTTGACCCGGCTGTCGCAGACCTCAGCGATGGAATGCGCGAGATAGCTGATGCCGCCGTCATTCAGCACCATCGTCTCCCGCCAGACGCTTTCGGGTTCTGCGACGTGGCGGCGGACGATATCGCTTTCAAGGAACGCCGCACGCGCCCGCTCGATGTTGTGCTTGTAGGCCGGCTTGAAACCGGCCTCGCTGCCATCGCCGGCGTAGTCGATGAGTTGCTTGCGACGAACTGCCGGGCTGCGCACCAAATGCACGCCGTCGAATGGGCGTCCGGTTACCCACTGATGCGGCCATGCATGCTGGCGTCCAAATCCATCGAGCAGAATGCCGCGAATGCGGTCCTGCCAATCCAGATCATGATGATGAGCCGGCGCCAGATGCTTGTCGATCTTCGTGAAGGCGAGAAACAAAGCGCTGTCGCGATGTTCGCGCACGCTGGCGTCCGCGCCATGCGTTCGCTCCACCCACTTCTGAACGAGGCCCGCGATGTCGCCAACCTCGTGCGTCGACGGGTCGATGCACACGACCATGGCCGTGATCTTGTGGTCTGCGATCGAGCGGTCGAGCAAATAGTTCGCCTTGGCCCTCAAAAACACCTGTCCGACTACGTTCGGATTGGATTTCAGAGGTTCGAGGAAGCTGCCGGTACCGTGGCTGGCGTCGATACCGGGAAACTCCAGCACATCCGAATTCTCGAGAATGCCGCTCGGCACCCCGACGAGCGTCAAGCGCAGCTCGGCCGCGAGGGCGGCAAGTCCCGCCCGCGGGACGGAGTTCCACAAGCCATACTCATTGCAGACGAGCACCGTGTCACTGCTCGGCACAGTGAATTTTGCCGCTGTCGCCGCATCGATCACACTATCGGTGCAGCGCAGCAGCTTGCCCGTGCGCGGATCGATCGAGACGATCGCGTTCAACGCGCAATTGGCTTCGAGTGTGTTCCCCAGCATCTCGATGATGCCGGCAAGTTTGACAAACGCATTCGTGAACGGGTTCAGCCCCCCCACAACAACTGCAGCAACTCCCCGCGCGCCCGGTTGGGCAAATAAGGCCCATGCTTTGCGAGCATCTGCCAGTAATTGGCCGCCGTCAGCGCTCGAAACACCGGCCCCGCCCCGAACCGCTCGGCGAGAAAGCTCCGTATTTCCCAAACGTCGTCTTCGGAAAGCCCCGGCAGTTCGACAGAATTCGGCTTTGGCCGCCGCCGCCTCGTGCAGCAGGCGCACGTCCGGGAGCCTCGGCACCAACTCGCGGCCGGCTGCATCGGCGAGAAATGCACTGCTCAGGATCTTGATCACGTCCGGGATGGTCAGCAGCCGGATGCCGACTGGAAAATTCTTGAGAGCTGTTCGCTTCTTGGCCGAAAGCCGGATCGTCATGGCGAGGCCCGACTTACCGTCCGGTAGAATTTGACCGGTGTAGTCGACCGCCTCTTGAATGCCCTCGAAGCGTAGCGCTAACCGGCCGCCCCCGCCGCCCCTGACCAGGGGCACGATGACGCTCGTCTTACCGCTGCGAGGGGGTCCGACGAAGGCGACGCTCGGAGGCTGATTGGCGGACAAGGCAAGGCGTTCTGCTGCGGCACCGCTTTCATACAGCTCATGCAAGAGAGAGACGCGCTCGGCGCCAAGCGGGAGACTGTTGTCCGCGACCCAATCCATGAATTCGGAGGCTGCCTCTCCGACCTGGTGGCAATCGAACACCAATCTGTTTTCGACCACACTCATACCGGTTCTCACATCATCCGAGAGCGATCGCCCCAGTGTCCAGCCAATAGCCGCGCGACGCGGCCAGCGTCTGGAACCTCAGCGCCACATCTCTCGGCGACAGAGTTGCACCTTCCGCATCGATTGCCTTGATGAGGATCAGTTCTTCACGGTCGGGATCAATCTGGATGACTCGCTCTATCGTCACCCTTAACGGCTCTTTGACGCGTCCCTTCGAGGAGTTGCGAGATCGACGACAAAGTAGGGCGTCGCGGGCCACGTCTCGAAAGGCATCCGGCGCGCGCCCAAAATGCAGGGCATATCGGTGGTCAGAGTGGTCGTGCGCTCGCTCTTCAGCCGCTCTTCGCCCGGCTGTTCGAGCCTGAACAGCACCCGGTCGTCGCGCACGAGGCCGTCCGCGTCCATGCACCCGACGAGCAGTGGCTCCTCGGACACGTTCGGCCTCATTCTTATCGGCATCGCGTTGCCAGCATCATCCGCGGCGATCAAAGCGCCGACAGCGGCTAGCAGCTTAGGGTCCGAGATCGTGCCGGCGGCTGTCCGGAATGGGCACCAGTCGCCAAACGCATAGTCGGCGAGCTGCACAATGCGCCCCGCCCGCGCCGGCATGGCCTCGATCAGCACATCGATCACGGCCGGAATTCGTGATATCGGGCCCGATAAGACAACTACGTCGCAACCAAGCGCCTCAATCAAGTGCACCGCATTGCCGAGCATTTGACCGAGCACGCCGAGGATCGTCGCATTCAACTCGTCCGCGAGAAATGAAACCTGCACCGCCTGGCAGGAAAACCCGATTGCGCCCTCCTCCCCGGCGAGGTCATCCAGCTCGTCGACGACAATACGGGAGGTAACGCCCGAACGCGTCAACAGTGACCCGATCGTATGCTTGCTGGCGACGTCTCCGCCCAGATCCCCAGCCTCGGCGTGGGCCTTCACTAGCGCCATCGCCAAGGGATAGGCAAAATCCCGCGCGAACCGTCGCGCGAAACCGCCGAGCCAAGCGGGACGGCTCTTTGAGCGTCCGCCCAGTATCTCGGTGAGGAAATCCCGCGGATGCGCAATTTTGCAGTGATCGAGCGCTTGCACCAACGCAGGCATCAGGTGCCGCTCGACGACGGCCTTGGCGACGTCATCGCCGCCGATACGGATTCCATCTGCGACATCGATGGTACCAACGGCTGGCGTCGCATCGGTTGCACCGAACGTCGCGACACTGATCCCGGTCGACCCGCCGCCGACATCGATCACAGCCAGCCGTAATGAGCGTCCGCCGCGATATTCAGGACGCTGGCGCCCGGCGAGTTGAAAGTAATCGTGTGCGCGAGAGCGGAATTTGGCGACGAGCTCGTTGTGAAGGAAGGCGAGCATCGTGTTGGTGGCGCAGTCTTGGACGAAGCGGACCTCCGGCAGCACACGCTGGTTGGGCTGCTGTCCCCTGACCCACCCCGGCGTCTGCCACACCAGCCGCACCGCATCGAGGATGCGCCGGCGCAACGCCCGCCGCTCCGCTGATAGCATACTGCCCGGAACCGTTAGCAGAATGCGCTGGATCCGCCGCGGCAGGTTGCTGCGTGGGCCTTTGCCACGGCCAGCCGGCGCGTTGATCGCCACGAAAGCATGCGAGAGAATTTCGGCTACCAGAAAGGTCGTCAGACCCGCACGCGCGAAGCGCGGGCTCACGGGCACTGCGACCTGGTTTTCATCGCGAAGAGACCCGTCATCTGACACGTAGACGAGCTGCGAACCCGATACCAGCCCCCCGCGCTGGACACCACCCGCACTACTTTTTGCAAAGCGCCACGCAGTTGCTGCCGGCTCCTCGTCCCAGAGATACCGTACCGGACTCGTGAGCCCTGTCAGGTCGTCGGTTGTCGGCCGCGCTCCCGCAAGCCGCTCGGCCTCGGCACCTATGCGCGCGAGGCTCGGCCAGAAGAACGCATTCGAGCGTCCGCTGAGCCTCGATAAAGCCTCCTTGCCGAAGCTTGGCTGCCCAAACTCGATGCGGCTGGCAAAGATGCCCTCGTGGACGCGCCAAGGCTCGGTCAAATCGCGAACTTGGAGCGCCCGCGCAGTGCGCGGCTGGTTCGCAGCCCCGTTTATCGCCGGCTGCGCAAAGCTCAAGAGCGCCGTCGTGCGCGTGTTGCCGATATCGAGCACGAGATCGACACCGACAGATCCGCGTTCGGCTTGCGGCGGCGCAAACCGGATCTCGGGGAAGCGGCACGTTTCCAGGACAGAGAGCAAAGTGAGGTAGCGGGCGAGATAGTCGAGCCCGGGCTGCAGTCCGGAATCGCCCAACGCCGTCCCCGTCCGTCCCCGCAAATCGCGGTAGGCTTCACGCAGCCAGTCATCGACCCAGGCTTCGCTGACGAGCCACGCGACATCGGCCTCGCTGCTCGAGAAGCGGAATGCGGCTCCCTCACGGATGTCGTCGGCTGTTGGCGCCGCGTACCGCTCACCAGTCGCAACCGGACGCGCTTCGCAGTTGGTATCGAGCGCCAGCACAACGCGGTACGCCGGTTCCGCGGCGTCCCCTGCACTATTCGGGGACATCCGCGCGATGAAGACACGCGCCCAATTCGACGGGCCTTCCTCGAACGCTCTTTCCTCACCACCGTCGACAGCCCGGACGCGCAAGATCGGGACTGGCAGCCACGCATCGAGAAAGGGTTCCAGCGCCTGTTCACCCGATATTGCAAACGTCTGCGCGACATCCGCGACCTCGCCCGTCGCCGGGTGGTAGAGCACGTCGTCTTCGAGCTCGACGGTATAGAGTGCAGGTTCGCCTGGCGACTTGTCCTCGAAATAGCGATTGAGGATGGCGCCGACGGCATCCTTGCTCAACGTGAAGTCGAGGAACTGGATCGCGCTGTCGGCAATGAGCGTGACTGTGGCCGAAGCGGCCTTCGCCTCGATCAGCCTCGCTTCGATCACCGCCCCACGCGCCGTCGCCGCCTGCGCCTCCGCCAAAGGATCGCGATTGTTTGCTGCGCGAGCGTCCCTTCCCGCGAAACCGGACCGCGTCGTGCTTGGGTCCTCGCGCCAACTCATCGCAGACCCGCCTTTCCATCGAGCATCCACACCTCGACGCGCCGATTGAGAAAGCGGTCCTTGTCGTCGCCGTTGCAGGCGACTGGCGCGGCGGGACCGAACCCTGCGCTGCGCAGCTTGACCGTGGCCCGCCCTCCCGTCTCCAGCAGTGCATCACGGACGCTTTCGGCCCGTGCCAGTGACAGCTCGACGTTGTGATCGAGAGACCCGGTGATATCGGTGAAGCCGGCAAGAACTAGCGAAGCACCCGCCATTTCGGGTTTGCGAATGAAGGCAGCCAAGCGCTGCAAATCCTGCCGCGCCTTCGCATCGAGCGAAGAGGAGTTGCGGGCAAAGCGGAACGTCGTCGAGAGCCGTTGCGCGCCCTGCAAAGCCTCCGGCACCGCGCGGTACAGCTCCCGCTCAACGGCCGTGTCCGGCTTCGGGATGCCCGCCCAGGCCTCGATGCGTGGTAGCTCGTCGGCGAAAGCCGTCCATTCGAAGCTCTGGTCGACCAGTTGGCTGTCACGCACGGCCGCCTGCCCGGCGGCGGACGAGGCGAACGCGACCAACCCTTGCGCCAGCTCGGGCCGCGCCTCTCCCGCGGTATAGAGATAGATCCGCCGGCTCAACGGATATTCCTCGGACTTCACCGCAAACGCTGTCGGCCGCCACAGCAAGCCGCACGCATTCGCGATGTCCACGCCCCGCGCACTTCGGATGAACGACAGCGACGCCGCCGCGATGCCGAGCGGATCTCGCGCCACCGCGTCCGCGAGTTGCACCTCGTCCGGTAGCACCTTGGTCCCCTGCGGCAGCGCTATGCCACTGCGATTGAGCGCGATCTCGGCCACACGCTCGCTGGCGCCACCCTTTTCCGAACTGGCGTAGAGGTTGATCTTGCCAGCCGGCAAGCCCAGCTCCGACCAGTTCGTAATCTGGCCCGTGAAGATGCGTCCGATATCGTCGATCTTCAGAATCTTCGCAGGGTTGGAGGGCGCTACGATGATCGCCAACCCATCGAGCCCGATCACATGCTCATAGGGCTGCTCTCGCAGCCGCGGCGCGGCCCGCTCCAGCCACGCCTTCTCCGAATCCGTGATGGCCCGGCTTGACAATGCGACCGCGGCGCGACGGTTGATGAGCGCGTCGAGCGCCGAGGTGGAATTGCTTCGCCTGACGTCGATCATCGAGACGCCGCGTCCCTTCCCGCTGGTCAACCGGAAGCGCATTTGGCGCGGATCAACTCCCAGAAGTTGGGCCGAGGACGCATTGATGCTGGTGGCGTAGCCGCGAACCAATCCGGGCAGCAGCGACAGGCTCACCGCGTCCGCGCCTTCGATCGTGAAATCGTTGGAAGCGGCGGCGTGCTGCGGTTCAAGCGAAAGCGTTGCGACTTGCGGTGCGGTAGGGGCGGGAGTTTTGTTGCAGCCAGGACCAACGCAATCATAGCGCTTGGCCTCGAGTTTCAAACGGCCGAATGCGCGCGCTTCTACCACGTAGCTCGCGCCGTCGAACGAAGCGAGGGTGCCGGCGATCTCGAAGCCGTCACCGTCCTTGAGGCGCAACACCACGTCCGCTGCCAACCCCACATTCGCAAAAATCGGCGCCGAAAGGATTCCCGCCGCGAGCATCGCCCGCCGGCTGTTACGCCACCACCCCATTTCCGTCCGTCCCCCACCCCACGCGCTGACTGCGCCCCATACACGGCTACTTGCGGATCCTGAGGCTCGGCAGAGCCGACTGGCTGAACCGTGTATCGGCGGTGAGTTTGGTGCCGCAATCAACGCGGGTCAGCACGCCACTCTGCCGCGCGGGATTGCCTCCGCGCGGCAACACCACGACCTGGAAATCGACTTCGGCCAGCGCTCCCGTTCCGCAGGTCGCGCCTTGCGGCGTCTCGCCCCGCGTCTCGTAATCGAGCGCCAAGCCGATAGCGCCCGAGATCTGCTCGTCGTCGTGCAGGAAGGTGTAGACCTCGATCTTGTCGCCCGGGTTCTCCTCGCTGTCGACGGAACTCAGAAACCCGTGACCGCGATGCTCGGCCCGTGCCAGCGACCGCGCGGCGGCCAGCGTTGAAGCGGACTTCGCCCACAGATGCCCCGGCTGCGAAACGCGAGCGGCATATTCGAACACGTGCAAGTCGAGGTTCACGGCTGCGCGCCAGATCACGGCGATCTTCGAGATCTTATCGAACTCATAGGCCACCGCCGGTATTGACTTCTTCGTCCCGTCGGCGAACCGAACCTCTACTGCAGAGCTGACGCCCGCGAAGCAATCGAGCGTGAAGTCGAGATTACCGGATGCGTCCAGCGTGCGGATCAGCTCCGCCCCGCCGTACGTGATACGAATGGTCTGATTGGCTTGGCATGCCGCGTGCGCCCGCAAGTTCATGCGTCCCCCGTCGAGAGGCTCACCGGAAAGCTCTGGAAGCGGGCAATTGGCGCGATCGAGCTTCAGGGCCGGCGCCAGCGCTACAACCTGCGGCGCGCCATCCCCATCGTCCGCGCCGGGCCCAAGCGTACGCTCGTCCCGGAACGACGGAGCGCCGACTCCCCGCTCGTCGCGGAACGAGGGCGCAGGCTGGACAGGTCTGTCGTCGGCAAACGTCGGGGCCTCGATGGTTCGCTTGTCTCGGAAGGAAGGCGTCTGCAACGGCCGGTCGTCGCTGAACGCGGGTCCGATGCGGGTATCTCGGAATGACGGCGTGGCCTCGGTGGCGATGCGGCCGTCGCGGAACGAGGGAGCTGGCGCAGGCTCGGCGACACCTCCAGTGGCAAGCCGGCCGTCCTTGAACGATGGCGAACCCCCGGCAGTATCCGCAGCAACGGGCTCGCTGCCTGGAGTTGTAGCCAATCGGCCATCTTTGAAAGAGGGCGATCCCGGAGCCGGGATTGTTGTAGCCGCCGGTTCGGCAGCCGGCGCAGCAAGCCGTCCATCCTTGAACGAGGGTGCGCTTGGGGCACCGGGTGCATCCGACGCAGTGGACGTCACGAGCGGTCGCTTGTCGCCGAAGCTCATCTGCGGCGAAGTCTGAGCCGTGGCCGTCGCTTCCGTCGTCTTGGCAGCTGTTCCCGTTCCCTTTGAACTCG
This sequence comes from uncultured Alphaproteobacteria bacterium, assembly GCA_963847435.1. Classification (GTDB taxonomy): domain Bacteria; phylum Pseudomonadota; class Alphaproteobacteria; order Rhizobiales; family Hyphomicrobiaceae; genus CAWJZR01. The sequence continues at coordinate 168,122 of CAWJZR010000011.1, forward strand.
GGATCGCGAACGCGGTCCGGCGCTCTGACGGCAACAACTGCCAGTACACCCCTCCCAACGCGAATAGCAGCGCCAATGCTCCGAGAACTATCTTCACGATGCGCATGGCGTCACTGCCTGACCCGGGCAATGGATTCCTCGAGCGATGGACAGCCGCCGGCTTGCTTAGCTCGCTCATACCACTGCAGCGCGCTCTTCTTGTCGGCAGCCACCGACAGCCCGCTTTCGTGGAGCTGCCCCAGGAAACACATCGCCACTGGATCGCCCGCCGCGCTGGCCACTTCCCACAGCAGCCGCGCTTTCGCGAAGTCCGGTGCCTGCCCGGTTGGTTCGGCAAACAGGCTGCCGAGCTGCGTCAGCGCCTTCTTCGTGCGATCATTGCCGAGCGCGCCAACGATATAGCGTTTGCGCCAGAATGCGCCTTCCTCGCGGTCTGCGGCCGCCGCGCTGGTCATCGCGTTCTTGTTGGCATTCTCAAGCACACGCGCGAGCGGCAGATCAGCCGTCGTGCCCCGGGGGGAGGTCGGACCCACGGCCAAGGCCTCGAACAGCGAGTCGGGTGTGTCGTCGTCGCCCACCGCCGTATCGCCAGCATTGTAGACGCTGACTGTCGGTCCAGCCCGACCGTTACGTGGGCCGAACACCTTGTCGGGCGCGAGCAGCATGATTGCGGCGGCGCCCCCCACGATTGCGGCAAGGCCGGCCCCGACGAGCGTCTTGATTGAGATCGATCTGCGCGCGACGGCCGGCTGAAAATCGGGTTCCATTGCGCTAGGGCTCCATCCCCTCGAACTGGCATGTGATGAGTAATCTTGCTGGCTGCGCCGCGAATATTTGGCTACGGGGTCGGCCGTCAAATCGGGTACGTTCGCGCTTGTCTGCGCTTCGATACGCGGTTGAAAAGTCTCAAGCTGCAACAGGCGGCTGAGCGTTGCCTCCGCTGCGTATGCAGGATCAGTCTCGTCCTCGTTGTCGTATGGCACAGCTTGTGCGGCCGGCGCGCCGAAACGAGCATCGTCCTGCACCACTGAGGTCACTTGGCCCTCGCCGCCGAAATCGTCTTGCGCCAAGCCGTGGTCGTCCGCTGACAGGCGAAACCCCTCTGCAGGTCCCTCTGCGGCTTGGTCGAAGCGATCGGAGACGCCGGCTGCCGCTGAGCCGAGAACCTCACTGCCTCGCGCATCCGTGTCCTGCCACTCGGCATCCACGGCATCCGCGGCTGCAGCGTCCTCCCCCAAGCCGGCAGGATGTGGCGGCAGCATCACCCCCGCGCGGCTCGTTCGTGTCTTGCGATTGACGATGAGGTTGCGGCGGCGTGGTCGGCGCGTCGGCGGCACGTCTGGCCATACAAACTCACCCCAAACCTCCGCACTCGGGATTTCGATGCGGACCACCGTGCCTGGCAACAGCAATTCGTTATCGGCGACGGCCGGGCCGACCACGAACTCTGCGCCGTTGCCGGCGCTGCGCGTCTCCACCGGAAAGTGGTGCCCCCGGGGCCACCCCTCTGGCACCTCGAAGCCTGATTGCTCCTCCGGTGACCTAAGTTGGAAAGTCGCACCGTCGGGCAACCCGTCGAGCTCCGGGATGACCAGGACCGCGTGCCCTCCCTCGGGATGCGCCCGGTCCTCGTACGCAAGAACTTCGACCCTTCTCAACTCCGCCCCCCGAACAAAGACTGCCCCGCATTCAAGCATGGAACGCGGAAAGACATCACGGCTTGTTGCAGTATCAGTGTGCCCCCGAAAGCATTGTATTGGGCTTTTGGCTAATGACTACTGCAGAATTGCGAGATTAACGACGATTGCAAAATGAATTTTGATCTAGATGCGTTATTCTGACTACAGACGTAGATATTAAATCCGCTGAACTCTTGGGGAAGTCGTCGTGGACCACATTCAAATGTTGCAAATAAAGCGCAGTCGATTTGTTTTTTCCTGTTTTCCAGCCAAGCGAATTTCAGAGGCGCTCAATGATGTACTCTTCCGTCGGCAGCCGATCCAGTTAGTCTGAATGACGCCTATCAAAGACGAGCGGCGAAATGTCGCCAACTGTCGTTCGATCAATTGCGTTGCAGTTGCTGGCTGCGAGACTAGCTTTCAGCGTCCTCCTCTCAGCGCGGGGACGCTCGGGGCAGCATGCCCAGAGGGAGTTCGGAAGTGCTGAAGCTAGTGAAGTTGCGTTCCGTAAGATTAGATGCACCTGCGCCTCTTCGCGTGGCATTTCCGCGAGGAAGGTACCGCGATAGCAATTCGCCAAACATTGCCGGCAATAAGCCGCGATCAGCCCTAGTCGCAAGAGCGTGGCAGGGTCGCGATTTCTTCCAATTGGAAAATCCGACAATTGAGATCGCACTTCACGCGATAATATTCACTCGCGGCGATCGCGCTTTTCCGAAAGACGCACCGCATCCAATTACCGGCCGCATCCAGACGCGCCGTCGCTCCACAATCAATCAAGGTGATCCATGTCTCGACCTGCGTCGCTGCTGAACCAACTGGACGCGCTCGATGCGCTCGCCGAGGCAAAGATTACAACTCCGAAGGAGCCCCCGCCGCCTGCCGAGCCGCCTCTGGCAGCAAAGACGGCTCCAGCGCAGGCGTCCGCGGTCGACGTCTATGCATTGCTGAAGGAATTGAAGCGCGACATCGCCGTCCTGCAGCGCGAGCAGCAGCGAGAAACGCCACCTCCGTCGCAAGAGCAGCAGCTTTACGGCGTCTTGGCCGAACTGCGCCGGGACATAGCCGCCTTGCAACATGAGCAGAACCGTGAGACGGCGATGCCGCCGCAGGAAAAGTATCTCTACGGCCTCCTCGCTGACCTGAAGCGCGACGTCGAGGTGCTGCGCCGCGAGCAGGATGCCCAGTCTCTGCCGCCGGCCGAGCGTCAGCTGTACGCTATGCTTGCCGAGCTCAAGTCTGACATCCGTGCCTTGCAGGAGGGCCATGATCACGAGGTGAGCCCGCACAGCCGCGTTCAATTGCCCGCGCGCTGGATGCCTCAGTTGGCCGCACCCGTGCAGCAGGGTAGCCGCTACCGCAGCATTCCGGTCGCTTGGCTCTTCGCGCTCGTGCCGCTAGCCCTGCTCGGTGGCTATTTCGCCATGAGCTTCGAGCGCGGCGCGGCACGCTTCCTGTCCGTCACCTCGGGTACCGCCGCAACCGAGAACCGTCCCATCGTGGCGAACGGCACGCCGCTCTACGAGGCGCTCGCGGCCGGCACTGTTTCCCCACGCGGCACCAATGCCTCCGGCATCGGCGACATGCGAGCCTTGTCGCGGGCCTCTCGCTTGCTAGCCGATCCTGCGCGCGACACCGAAGAGGCGTCGTTCTGGCTGAAGCGCTATCTGCAGACAGTCATCGGCGATCGCCAACTCATTCGCTCATTGACGCAGCTCGGATCGTCGTACGCCGACGCAAGCAACAAGTCGGCGGACTTCGTGAAAGCTCGCCATCTATGGGAGGTCGCGAGCGTGGCGGGAGATCCGGTCGCCATGTGCTTCCTCGGCCGCCTGTTCGAAAGCGGCATGGGCGTGCAGACGAACAAGCGGGTGGCGCTCAGCTGGTACGAGCGGGCAAAAGGCTTAGGTGGCTGCGCCGACGCCGACGACGCCATCTCCCGCCTGCAACATTAGCCGCGTCAAGGACGCTTTCAGTTCGGCACCGGTGAGAGATGGCATAGCCCGAAAGTATCTATGGCCGCGCAAGCTGAGGCGACCGAAGCCGCGCTGTGGGCGACAATTCGGGTCCTATCAAGAGTGGGTAATGCTTAGACAGCCTGCAAAGATCGCAGGGGAAGGAGAGGAATTGACGTCTTCTGCTCAGTGGAGAGAGCAGGCCGACATTGCACAGGAAGTCGTCGATCAGCTCAAGAGATTCAAAAAACAGGAACTGGCGCCGTTCTCTGCAACGTCGCTGCTATGTCGCTGCTATGTCGCTGGAGAATTAGCATCTACTATCCCAGCAAATCAGAAGACTACGGCAGCAACTAAAAGAACGGCACCCGCCGCGAAGAGCGCGAGACCTGGCCAATTTGATTTGATTCCAAAGCCCTTGATAGGTGTTTGAGGCTCCAGTGTATCGCTGGGTGCCCCCGTTCGCTTCCCGCCGCTCAGCGGACCTCGCCAGAGCGGCTGGCCGGCCATAGACACAACCCCGATGAGAATGAGCAACGTACCGATCAATACAAGGGCCAAATGTGTCATGGTCACCTCCGTCCGACGAACCAGGCCACGGTGCCAATGTTCCTCCGTCGAATAGGTCGCTAAGCGGGCATTGATGAGACAGTGGAGGACAGGCAGCTCACCAAGCCGGCCGGAAAAGCGGTTTTAGCGAATAGCCTTGGGGCCGCCAGCCTAGCGTAACGGAAATAGTAAAACCACTTGCTCGCGGCATGCAAATCAAAGCAATGGCACATATTGAGTTCTGTGACGCTAGGCGAGGGTTATGAACTCCGGCCTCATCTCACCTGCCGACACCTCAATGCGAGCAAGCGTGACCGGGAGGCGGAAGCGGCGCGGCCCGGCGCTTCCTGGGTTGACGAATAGGACCCCATCTCTGATTTCCGCCGATGGGCGGTGAGAATGCCCAAAGACGACTGCTCCGTAGCCTTCATGCACTGGGTCGATGCTCAGTTGTGAAATGTCGTGCAGGACGAAGAGCCGGTGACCGCCAGCCCGCACAATTTCGCTTTCCGGGATTGCCAACGCCCAGGGCTCCGTATCGATATTACCTCGCACGGCATGCGTAGGAGCGAGCTGGCGCAGCTGCTCGAGCACTTGCGGCGAACCGATATCGCCGGCGTGGATGATGAGATCCGAACCCTTCAACGCCGCTATCGCCTCCGGGCGCACCAGTCCGTGCGTATCGGACACCAGTCCCACACGCACGGCTGCCTTGGTCCGTCTTATTCGCTGAGCCATGCAATTAACCGGGGCCAAAGTACGCGATTAGCACGGCGTCCCAGCAAAGGGCCGAGATGCTGAAGCGCTACGCCGATTTCTGGCACATACTCGAAAACCGGAGGACCGGCCATTGGTCAAGTGAAGACGTGGTGGGAACGAGACGGCTTGTCCGATCAATCACCGCGGCGACCGGGACCTTGCCCAGGGTAGCCGGACGTATCGCCGCACCCGCCGGCGAGAATTCGCCGCGCGCAAATGCATCGCGGCGATAGAGCCATTCCATATGTCCGCGCGAAGGGGTCGCGGCGGCTGCTCGAAATCATCAAGGGTCCAGCGGATGACGCGACTATGGATGGCAAGCCCATCGGGATCGAGTATGCTTGCTGCCGCATCCTGCCAGCGGCCAGAGATGAATTCCTCAGGCGTTTTTGGCGACCGGAGGGGCTCAATTGCGTGTGAACGCAATACAGCTGAGATCCCGGCAGCCCCCTGCATTCAAAAGCCAACGAAATCGCCATTGTCGGCTTAGCGAAATCCGGAGATATGACAACACGCAAGAGACGCCGTTGCGAGGTTCATGTCTGTCCGATCTTCTTACTGATTTCCTTAATCATCTCCAGATGATGCTCGAGTATCGGCAGTGTTTTCTCGGCGAATGCCTTGAGTTTAGGCGATGGACCATTCTTAGCGTAGCCTTGAAACAGGCCAACGGCTTTTTCGTGGGCATTAAGTTGTGCTTTGGCATAAGCTCCGTCGAAGCTATTCGAAGTGGTAAGATGCAGTCGTTCGTAATTCGCGAGATCGGTGATTCCCATACTGTCGCCGGGCGCGGCGACACCGTCTTCCCGCAGCGCCGCTTTGAATTCTTCAGCCGCCTTGGTATGGTCTGCGATCATTTGGTCCGCGAAAGCTTTAAGCTCAGGTGCTTTTGCATACTTCTGAGCGAGTTGGCTTGACTGAATTTCAAACTGGGTGGCCGACGCAACACTGTCTGCGAAGTCTTTCGTTTCCTTCGGTGTGTCGGCCCCAATAGCTGCTGTGGCCCAGCCCAGAATGACTGCCGCCACCATCATTACACGGGTCACGGAAACCTCCTTCATCCATGTTTCCGCGATAACGAGAAAGACTCCGCCGAGTTCCTGAATGTTCGTTAGCTTGTGGGCATAGCACAACGGAGAGGAGACTCTTTAACGGACTCGGCGCAACTGCTGTTGCTGGTCTCGAAGACGAAAGGTACGCGGTATGGCTCTGCTCACCTTGCGCCGCAGTTGGCCTTCCGAGACGCCATTTTACCGCGCCCGGGCCGCTGCAGCGGCATCAGAGAACTGCGGCTCTAGTCATTCGTTGTCGGGGTCGAGCCAAAGCGGGTTCGGTGGGGCTGAGATCAAAGGATGACAAGATCAAAGCCCTCGCGGGCCGTGCGCAAAGCCTCGCCCAAGTCCTGGCGTTCCGGAGACCATTACGCGCCGCCACCGTAAGACAGCCATAGGCCCGGGCAGGTGGCCGGGCCTATGGCAGCTCGCGACGTTGCCGAATTAGCGAAAATGACAACTCGCAGGTGTCATCGGCGCGGGACACTGTATCTGGCTCACGCTACCAGCGGCGATGATCGTGCCCCCACCTGCCGCCATGGAACCGCCCCGGGTGCCACCCCCGGCCATAACCGTAGGCGTAGCCATAGGGGCGATATACCCGTGGAGCGACATACACCGGTTCGACATACTCGGGCTCCACGTAGACCCTGCGCTCACGGTAGACCGGAGGTGGGACGTAGCGGCGCTCGATGATTCGCTCGCGCTCTACGACTACGGGCGGCCGCTCGACGTAGCGGTCCGGCGGACCTAAGTCGGCCGCGAGCGCTGGGAGGGACATCGAGAGAAGAGACAACACCGCAAGAGGCACATGTTTCATGAACTGGCTCCTGGTTGAGATGCTGAAAAACGCCATGCCTGTGTGAAGGTTGCGAGCTCCGAGCCCTGCCATCGGGCACGCCCGTCACGTACCAGCCCATGTCCCTTTCACGGGTGTTTGGAGTAGGAGGTGAGGCACAGCACCCGGCGCAGCACGCTGCGCTTATTTGTTTTGTGTTCGGAGGTGTTCACTTACGAACGTGAACGAACCGAGACCTGGCGGAGAGGGTGTCCGTCGAATTAAGATGCGAGGCTGCCCGCTGCTGTCCGATTATCGCTCTGACTCTCTCGGAGCACATTTCGCCACAACTCCAACTGCGTTCTTGGCAGTCCGCCGAAATCCGTGCCAACTGCCGGGGTGGATGCTGGGGTGCTAAATATGGCAGACGGTGCGGGATTTCGAACCTGCTCCCCTTGGCAAGGACACCAAAACGCATGGCGAGACAACTGAACAGACTCACGGTGAGAAAGGTGCAAACGGAAACTTCGGTCGGGCGGCACTCCGATGGCGGTGGCCTGTATCTCGTCGTGGACAGGAACGGGGCCAAACGATGGGTTTTTATCTACCGGCGCAAGAGTGACGGTAAGCAATCGGAGATGGGGCTCGGCGGCCTGATATCGGTTCCGCTGGCGAGAGCTCGGGAGTTGGCGGCCGAGGCTCGGTCGCTTTTGGCCTCTTCGAAAGACCCTGTTCAGGAGCGCAAGTTGGTCAGAACCGCGGCCGTCGACGTTCCTTCCTTCGGCGAGCTGGCTCGGACTGTCATCGCATCGCTCGAAAGCGGCTGGAGGAACGACAAGCACCGCTATCAATGGCACGCGACCATCGCCACCTATTGCGCCCTGATAGCCGCAAAGCCGGTCAACGCGATCACGACAGAGGACGTCCTTAAGGTCCTGCAGCCGATCTGGACCGCTAAGAACGAGACGGCATCACGCCTCCGTGGGAGGATTGAGAAAATTCTCGATGCTGCCAAGGCGAAGGGGCATCGCTCGGGTGAGAATCCCGCCCGCTGGCGAGGCCATCTCGACCACCTCCTGCCCCGGCGGCAGAAGCTCCAACGGGGCCATCACCCGGCTTTGCCCTATCGGGAGCTGCCTGAGTTTATGAGCCGACTCAGGGAACAGAATCGGTCGCGGCCTGGGCGCTTGAGTTCTGTATCCTGACAGCGGCTCGATCTGGGGAGGTGTTAGGAGCGACGTGGTCCGAGATCGACTTCGACGCCAGAGTTTGGACCATCCCAGCGCATCGCATGAAATCGGGTCAGCAACACCGGGTGCCATTGTCGCCGCAGGCACTCGCTATTCTTGACCAACTGCGGCAGATCCGCAGCGGCGAATTCGTCTTCCCCTCACCACGCCGCGCTAAGCCTTTGAGCAACATGGCCATGGAGATGCTACTTCGGCGCATGAAAGCCGACGCGATCACCGTCCATGGCTTCCGCTCGAGCTTTCGAGATTGGTGCGGCGAGGAAACGGAGCATCCGCGCGAGCTCGCCGAAGCCGCGTTGGCGCATACGGTCGGCGACACTGTTGAGAGGGCCTACCGTCGTGGCGATTTCCTGGAGAAGCGCCACTGGCTGATGAATGCCTGGGCAGATTATGTTGAGCCGCACATCATAGCGCCAACGGGATCTTGAAAGGGTGACGTCTCCTGAGACGACTTGGCGTCGATTCGCGCACGCTCGAACTGCCCCGAAGTGAAGCGCAATCGTCTTACCCAAAGCGAAGCGCATTGTGCGGGAACGGCTGTTGATTGCTGCTTACTGCGACGATGGGACGGAACTCGACGGCGAACTCGTCGATCCGCTCATGCTGGTGCCAACATCGAGCGCGGCAAACCTCACGTCTGTTGTGACCGCCGACAAGAGCGCCAACGGCGGATACATTCGGCTGCTGGGTCATGACGCACCTCCCGGTGGTTGCGAGTTTACCCCCGAAGCCGTCGGGATGTTTCGGTACGCGCCGAAACGTTGGCTCCTGGCCGCGCTCTAGGCCGCGCTACGGTCTTCGCAATCAGCGCTTTATTAAGCTGACCGACACTTCGGCGATGCAGTGATATATTGAAACGATCCGAGTTTTCATGGAGCCACCCATGCTGCTGAAAATTGTGAAATTCGGCGACTCCGGCGCCCTCATCCTACCTGAAGAGCTTCTTGGCGCATGCTCACCTCGCAGTCGACGATACTGTGCTCGTCACCCGCGATGCCGGAGGATTGCTAATCATCGGTCGGGCCCACGTTGAAGAAACCGCGAGCATGCTGGAAGAGCGCGAAAACATTCGCCGGTTCGATGAAGCCGCTCGTGCCGCACGAGGAGGCGTGTAGGATCACGCAATTCGTGGCTCGCGTGCAGGACAGGACCCATCGGGGCAAAGTCCATAGATGACCTCAAGCGGTCAACTTGGCGTCGATCAGAAAGCTCTCGCCATCTCAGTGCTTCGACCCTGATGCTTTAATTTAACTCATTAGGCCGTTGGGGCATGACCACGCCAATTCTAACGGCCGGGCATCGCAGGCGATCAGGCTAGTTGCCCCCATCAAGTCTCTACCGGATATTAAGTCAGCCTTCGACAAGTCGGGTCCTCCGCAGCGACAAGGCAACGCGGCGTCAGCTCCCCTCATCCTGGCGCCGCAATTTTTTTGAGGCCGATCGTCTTCGACGCGCTCGCTGCACCACGGAACAAAACTGATCGATGTCAAGCAAACCAAAACCCGAAAAAGTTAATCACGACGCAGCCGCCTTGTTGACTACCGAGGAAGCAATCGTCGCCTATCTGGAGGTTGCCGCTCTCAAAGGCGTAACCGCGTTGGCGAATGCTTTCTACGTTGCAGGCCGGGCACGGAAGCATAACGGCTCACGTCAGTCGTCAACTTCGGCCAAGGAGTGACCTGAGACCCAGGCAGCACTATCGCCATCACAATTTAGCCAGAAGATCTTAGCCTGACCGACCACAAGGCCGACTGGGCAGTTGCTGGATCGGATGACCGTGACAGCCAGTCACGGAGGGTTGCGGTCGGAGGGCGACGCTGGATCTCACGAATGTGCCCGCAGCGGTAGCCGTGGCGGCCGAATGAAGCGCTTTGTTTTGCAACTCGTTAGCGCATGCACCTTGCGGTGTTGCGGCTTAGGAATGATCATCAGCCGCATGACACTGACCATCTCGGCTGTCGCAGTTCTGGCATTTGCCGTCGGCTTCGCGACGCAACGCGGCAGCGTTTGTGGCGTCCTGGCTGCCCGACAGATCGTCGAGACCGGGCGGTTCAGCAGGCTCATGGCCTTCGTCACCGCCAGCCTATGGGCGCTGGTGGTGACCGTTCCGCTTGTATGGCTTATGCCAGCCCATTTCGTCCTCGGCCCCTCCCGCGATGGCATCGCGGTTGCGGTACTCGGCGGCGCTCTCTACGGCCTCGGTACGGTCTTGAACGGCGCATGTGTGTTCGGGACTGCTGCCCGCGCCCTATCCGGAAACCTATCATTCTCAGCCGCCCTTCCTGGCATCGCCCTAGGAGCCGGTCTCGGCGGCGCCTTTGGATTGCCGCCACCTTCCCGGCAAACCGTATCATTGCTCAATCAGCCAACACTTGGCGGGTGGGCACTGCTGCTACTCTCAGCCATTGTGGTTGCGGCTGCACTACTCCGGACCATCCGAGCACATACGCGCGGTGGGCTTGGGATCACACACATCTTGCGCGCGGCGCGTTGGCGAACCTCGGTCGCCATGGTGGTCATCGGCGTGACGGGCGGATTGCTGTTTGCGGCCGGCGGCCCCTGGTCCTATCCCAGCCTCCTGCGCCAACTCGGCAACTTGACTTTTGGGCGTCCGGCAAGTTTTCCCGTCGTAACCATCATCGGTCCGCTAGCGTTGATCGTGGGAGGGGCATCAGCGGCTCTGCTCGGTGGACGCTTTGCTTGGCGCCCTATCGGGCCGCGCAACTGGCACGCTCCGCATCCGGAGGTGCTGCGATGGGCTTCGCGGCAAGTCTGATCCCCGGCGGCAACGACGCGCTGCTGTTAAGTGGCCTACCCAGCCTCGCCTTCCACGCCCCGTTCGCGGCCATTGCAATGCTTGCAGTGCAAATTACGGCCCTGTCCGTCGCGAAGCGTTGGAAGGACCAATCAGCGCGGGCTTGGGCGGGCTCAATGCGGGCTCGCAGACGCTGAGAGCCTCGCCAGTGATAGGGCTACCGATAGCGCCGTCGAGCGCGCTCCAGTGGTGGTGGCGGTTGACGACGAGGTCCTGACCAAACACGGTTGCCATTTTTTGCCCATCATGAATGGCAAGCGTTCCTGTTACAGCACCTTGCACCGTGCACGTTGGGCGTGGAAGCAGAAGCGGGCATCTGCGTGGAGGTGGAACTAGCAAGCGTCGCCCAAGGTTAAACCGCTCGCCTAGATGCAAAGCTCGCCAGCTAACGAGGGAGACGGCAAATGGACGATGACCTGCTAGGGGTCTCGCCATGGCGGCGCCTCCTCTGTGCGCTCGGTGTCTGGCTGATGCTCGGCCTCATATTCCTGTTGCTCTGAGGGTTGAGCGCGCACAAGCCATCGGGCAACACTGGTGGCGCAAATCTGGGACGTGGCGACCTAGCGAGGCGTGCGTACTGTGCCGCCGCGCAGCAGCGCGCCTCACACTGGCCGGGACAAGAGAAGACTCTCGCAGTATATATTGAAGGCTCTGGTTTATGGCCGTCGAATATGGATCAGCAGAAAATTCCCGAGCTGCCTGCGGGCGAGACGCCATTCACGCTTGGCGTTCGCGGGCGGTGCCCGCGCTGCGGGTGCGGCAAGCTTTTCGCGGGCTGGCTGGCGCAGCGATGTGAAGTGTGTGGGCTAGACTATAGCTTTGCCGATCCGGCGGATGGACCGGCATTTTTTGCCCAATGGGCAGGCTGTTTGCCGGCGATGGCGTTCGCGCTGTGGGTCGAGTTTCGCTACGCGCCTCCGCTCTGGGTTCACCTCGTGACGACGCTCCCACTTCTGATCCTGCCTACATTGCTGTTACTTCGGCCGATAAAGGGTTGGCTCGTTTGCTCTCAGTACCTTTACAAAGCCGAAGAAGGTCGCCGCGAGATCGACTGACCGGCAAGCACCGAGACTTTTAGAGGCGGTCGGGCTTGACCGCAGCGGCCGTAACAAGCCCGATAGCCGCGCGGGAGTGGGGCATCCTGACTTTCGGCAATCCTTAACAGGGGTCCCACTTTAAGGGGGCCGCCATCACTTACCGCCTGCGGTGTCTCGGTCGTCATCGAAGAAACACCCGATCATCACGGACCCGCGCTACTGCTGCCAGTGCTTGAAACGCGGGTAGCGCCAGGGCCGGTGCTGACCGAAGGGGATGCGCGCGGTAAACTCATTTTGCAGCGTCTGTTTTCAGCTCGCCCGGCGTCGCGGCGTCACCATCTTGAAGCCGCTCATATTCTGCAATCACCTGCGCGCCGAGCAGTAAGATGATGCTGGCGATCTCGAGGCTCAGCAGGCCGACAATCGTAGTCGCCAGCGAGCCGTAGACGACGCCAACCACGGATAGCGTAGAAAAATACCAGACCAGGATGTGCCGCGTTGCCTCCCACAGCAATCCGACCGCGATCGCCGCCAACCAGAGCATGGCGTGGGAGATGCGTCCTCTGCGGCGGCATGACCAGATAGATGGAGGTGAGGACGAGGATCAGACCCGCGACGCCCATCAGATAGAGGAGGACAACGGAGAGCCGATCCAGCGACCGGCCACGCCCCAGCAGCACCAGCTGATCATCGCTCATAGATTGCAGCAGGCTCGCAATCACGGTCATCACCAGGAAGCCCACGCCGAGCAAGCAAGATGTAGACGTAAGGAAGAAGCAAGGAGACGATCAGCGGCCTCGGTTTGTGCCGCACCCGGTGAACGAAAATAATCGACATGGCGCTCTCGAGCACGCTGAACGCAAGGGAGCTGAAGAACAACATTGAGCCCAGCACCACCCAGCTCGCGACTTCCCGGTGCTCGAGGATGGTGCTGTACTTGCTCGAGAACGGCCCTCGAATCGCCGGGAATGATGAGGCCGATGTAACGGCGCAAGGTGGCCATAAGCGCCGCTTCGTCGACCACGTGCGAGAGCATGAGGAGCAGGAAGGTGAAAAGTGGGACAACGGATAGCAGGATGTAATAGGCCAGCGCTCCTGACAGCAGCAGCCCCTGGCTCTTTTTAAATGCTTTCAGGACCTGCCACGCAAAATGTCCGGGCTGCGCTATGACCTTCTGCCGGGCGATTGTCGAGTGAGCCATTCGCGCTCCCTCCTTTGCATCTAGACGGTCGACAGGAGATTCCGTTCACGTTCTGCGTCTTTTACCTGCCTTTGGTCCCCAACTCCTCCATTGTGAGGTAATTGACCGACCGGCCAGCTATTGAACCCAGCGGAGGCGAACATGACACATATGTCGCTTGTAATAGTCGGTACCTCGCTAATTCTCATCGGTGTTTGGAACAATCGCACGCACAACCATTTTGGCGAGGGCGGCTAAAACGGTTTTCAACCGGGACGCTCACCGACACGCTGGAGCCCCAAAAACCCGGCGGAGGGCTTGGAATCACGTTGGACAGCTTCGACGGGAGTTTATGCCAAAGCGCAGCTTAAAGCCCACGGAGATGCCGTTGCGCTATTTCGAGGTTGCTATGCTCAGAGCAGTCCCTCGCCCAAAAGCTGAAGGCGTTTGCCGAAAAAACACTGCCAATACTAGAACATCATCTAGAAATGAAGGCATCAGCAGGAAGATTGTCACGTGACCTATGATAGGGAGGTTCCTGCCGATTTGGGCTGGAACATCTTTGCCGCTCGCGTCCAGTGTTTTCTCGTACCCACGCCGCGGGTGGCTACTCCAAAAAAGCCCGCTTCAGGCGCCGCCGCAGTCAACCCACCACTGCGGCGGTTATGCTGTTAAACGAGTGAAGTTTCCGGGCAGTGGAATGAGTTCCTACATTTGCAATTTGAATAGCTCGAATGCTGTTTCCTCAGGTGGCCCGACCAATCCCCCTTCGAGGCCTTGCTTCATATACGGCATGAGGACCTGTTCTCGGAACTCCTCCCAACTTTCCTTGGAGTCATGGATGGCCATAATTGTCCATCCGCCCCGATTTGGCCCGGCGGCGTGCACGATTTGGCCGAGGGGAAGGTTGCCGCCCGGATGAACTGCCGCTAGCGACTTTTCATACTGCTCCTTGGTCCCGCCTGGGAAGTGATGAACAATGGCGTATGCCATGATGACCTCCACCGATCGAGTTGAGTATATTGAAAGTCTATAACCGAGGACGTCGCACGTCCAACTCAGCCGAAAGCCACCCCCTCTACTCGTCCCAGGGGCCCCGGTACGGGATGTCGCTAATCGGAGCGTGTACGGCGCATAGCCGCGCTGACGAGGGCGGTTAAGTTGCGGAAGTTGGCTCCGACTGGATCGCGCACCGGGTTTCAGTCAATGCCGGCTTGGCCAGCGACGCGCAGTCGTCGTCACCTTGAAACCTGGCGATCAAATGGCTTCGGTACCCCGTTCTGATCGAACGGCGCGTTCCGTGCTTGACATGAAGATTCACCGGAGCTTGCCAACGTCAACCGTCGTGTCCGCCAATTGCCGATCGGCGACGACCTTGACCGCTTGTCCTAGCAGCAGCCTCACTGGGTGCTGTAGAGCCAGCGCGCCTGATCCGCCGGCCGGGGAGGCCTCTTGCGCGGCGCGCTCTGGGTCACGCGCGGCTTCGAGGCCAGGCGCGGCTTTGCTTCTTTCGGCCCGGCAAAATTCCGCTCCGTAGGGCTCTCCCAGCTTCTCCCCCTCGGGCGCGGAAGCGCGGCCTTCTGCGGCAAGCCGAGGCGCTGGGCGTCAAACCCTCGGGCAAGGCTAGCCTCGGCCTCCACCGCAGCGCGGACGGCAACCTCTTTCGCCAAGCGCTCGCCCGCCAACTCGTCCTTCAGCTGTTGCGCAGAGAACTCCGCGGCAGCGCGGGCGGCCTGCTCGTGTAGAAATCCCTCGCGTGCGGCTGCGAGGGCCTTGTCGGTCGCAGTTCCCGTTGCGAGATTGCGGGACAACCCATCAACAATATTCCTGACAGCAGCGGCACCGTCTCCCGCAATCGATGGCATGAGCACCGCTGGGGCAAGCAGAACCGCTGCCAATCCGGCCGTTAGGACCCAACGCTTGCGGCCAGATCGTCGGCAGAACTCGCCGCCATGCGAGCGATCTGCAACCATGTCCCTTTGCCGCGGTCTCCGCTGAAAGGGATCATACGTTCCGAAGGTCCAAATATGGCCTTCCCGGTCGCGGCAGGAGTAGCCACGCTGGCCGATCTCATCGCCCGCCAACTCAAGAGCGATTCGGCACCCGCCGCTTTGGCTCGGGCATAGTGCTTATCGACGTCCGCAACAACCAGGTAGCAGCTTTGTGTTTCGGCCCCGCCGACCTCGTCGGGCTGCCGCATGAGACCGTCGAGGTGAGATTGCCCCACGGGCACCATCATGATGATGCTCGGCCCGCAGACTAGCTGAGCATAGAGGGCAGAATTCCCGCCCGACCTGTAGAAACGAAGGCGTCTCGCCTGACGCCGAAAGCCGCGCACAGCCAATCAACTGCCGCCGCGACATTGCGGTAGCGGAGCAGCGGGACAAGGCCCGTAGCGGTCGGCTCCCCGCTCGCCTGTATCAT
>CAWJZR010000012.1:0-71857 GCA_963847435.1 uncultured Alphaproteobacteria bacterium
CAAAGGCGCGCAAGGCCGCAACGTCGCGCTGGCCGAGGCCAAGGAATTTGATGCCATCCCAGGTTACGGCGTAGGTGGTCGTGTCGACGACCGTGCTGTGCTGCTCGGCAACGCCAAGCTGATGCGCGAACGTGGCATCGCGATCGAGGCGTTGATCGGCGACTGGGAGCGGCTGGCCGGCGAAGGTAAGACGCCGATGTACGTGGCAGCCGATGGCAAGGCGCTTGGCCTCGTCGCCGTCGCCGACACGGTCAAGCCCAATTCAAAGGCTGCGATTGAAGCGCTGAAACATCTCGGAATCGAGGTCGTGATGCTGACCGGCGACAACGCGCGCACCGCCAGCGCCATCGCGAGTGAAGTTGGTATCACGCGCGTCTTGGCCGAAGTACTGCCTGACGACAAAGCGCACGAGGTGCAGAAGCTGCAACTCGAGGGCAAGCGCGTCGGCATGGTCGGCGATGGCATCAACGATGCGCCCGCGCTTGCCCAAGCGGACGTCGGCTTCGCCATCGGTACCGGTACCGACGTGGCCATCGAGGCAAGCGACGTGACGCTCATCAAGGGCAGCCTGATGGGCATCGTCACCGCGATCGAGATCAGCCGGGCGACCATGTCAAACGTGCGCCAAAATCTGCTGGGGGCGTTTGGCTACAACGTGCTCGGCATCCCCGTTGCAATGGGCGCGCTTTATCCGTTCCTTGGGGTGCTGCTGTCGCCCCTGATCGCGGCTGCGGCAATGGCCTTCAGCTCGGTCACGGTCGTAACGAACGCCAACCGGCTGCGCTTCTTTCAACCGAAGAGGATGACGTCATGACCTGGGATCGCACGCTCGTGCTTGTCACAGGGCTCGCCCTCATCGCAACGATCGTCTGGTTCTTTTGGCTGAAGCGCTCGGCAGGCAGCCGCGCTTCCGAAGTTTCGGGCGGGTACCAGGAGGCGATGATCCTGGTCAAGGGCGGCTATACGCCGGACACCATTGTGGTCAGTGCCGGCAAGCCGGTGCGGCTCAACTTCCGGCGCGAGGAGACCGCGTCTTGCTCGGACAAGGTGATTTTCGCGGATTTCGGCAAAAGCGCCGATTTGCCGACTGGCCAGACCATCGCCGTCGAGCTGCTCCCGAAAACACCTGGCGAATTTGGTTTCGCCTGCCCGATGGGCATGTTCCGCGGCCGTCTGATCGTTGAATGAGAGGATAAGTTCATGCCAGGTCATGACCATTCTCGTCACGGCCACGGCGCTCCAACCTCGCGTGACAGCAGCTTCTGGAGCTCGCGTGCATTCCTCGTCTTCCTCGGCTTCGCGGCGATCGCGCTGGTGCTGCTTTGGGAAGAGCATAGCGCGCACATTCTCGGGTTAATTCCCTGGCTGTTTCTGCTCGCCTGCCCGCTGATGCACGTTTTCATGCATGGCGGGCACGGCGGCCAGGGTGGGCACTGCATTGGCGGCGCCGATTCCAACGCGCCGCTGCGACGCTCCAGCGGCACCTGGAACCCCAGCAAAGGGGACAAGTCATGACCGAGCAAGCGCCAGCCTATGGGTTGTGGGGCTTAGTGCTGATCAACTCGGCGATTTTCATCCTATTCGCCTATAGCTTCTTCAAGCCGCAGACCAGCCTTGCCGATCCCGGAGGAGCAACCCGTGACGAGCACGATCATATGCGACGGGGGCAGTTTCCCAGCCATGAGCCGTTCCCGCAGAGGTGACGACGCCTCTCAAAGAAACCCGCGGATTCCATTGACCAAACGCATCATCGTCGCGGCCGACGAAGGCGAACTCGACCGGCGACAGTTGAAGATGTGCCAATTGAGGCACAGGGCTCGTGCTCGCCGGCCGTATTCCTGGGCTAGCACGCTGACGGCGGAAACACCCCGCAGAAGCTAGGATAGCGAGGGCTGCCTAGTCTACAACGTGTTCTTGTAGATCTTCCCGTCCTTCATGATGACGACGAAGTTCTTTGCCGGGTCCTCGATCAGCTTGATGTTGGCGATCGGATCGCCGTCGACCAGCAGAAGGTCGGCGAGCGCACCTTCTTCGACGACGCCGAGCTTGCCGGGATACGGGTTGCGCTTTCCGGACAGCGCCAGCAGCTGGGCGTTCGTCCCGGTCGCCATGGCGAGCGTTTCGGCGGGGGTGTACCAACGTGCCAACTTGGCCAGCAATTCGCCCTGGCGCTGCGCCAGCTTCCGCGGAGAACAGGATGTCGGTGCCGAACGCCGTCTTGATCTTGTACTTTTTCGCCAGCGTGAGGGTCTTGTCCGTGCCGGCGAACACCTCGAACGCCTTGGCCCGCTCTTGCGAGCCGGGCGGAAACGCGTCGGCCAATTCGTCGGGGAACGCCTGAGTGCTCAACCAGATGCCCTCGCTCGGCGATCAGTCTGGCGGTCTGCTTCGTCCATCAGGTGGCCGTGTTCGATGCACTTCACGCCGGCGGCGATGGCCCGCTGGATCGAAACGGGCGTGTAGGCGTGCACGGTGACGTAGGTGCCCCAGTTCTCGGCGGCTTCAACGGCGGCGCGCAGCTCGGCTTCGGTGAAGGTGGACGCGTCGAGCGGGCTGTTGGGCGACGCCACGCCGCCGCCCGCCGTCAGCTTGATCTGCGTCGCGCCAAGCAAGAGCTGCTCGCGCACGCGCACGCGGACCTCATCCGGACTGTCGGCGATCATGGCGGCGCCGGTCTGCTCCTGCCGCGTGACTGCGGAGCGCCGAGGACGCGCGGCACTTCGAACGGCTGGCGGAAGTCGCCGTGACCACTGGTGATGGTGATGATGGCGCCGGACGGGTAGATGCGCGGACCGGCGACGATGCCCTCGTCGATGGCGCGCTTGAGCCCGAACGCCGGCCCGCCCATGTCGCGAACGGTGGTGAACCCGCGCATCAGCGTGTCCGTGGCCTCGGCGCCTGCCACCAGGTTGAGGTGGCCGACGTCCTCCGTGAGCAGCGCTGCCGGCGTCGGCCGCACCAGCATCGTGTGCCAGTGCGTGTCGATCAGGCCCGGCATCAGCGTGCGCCCGCCGCCTTGGATTTTCGTATCGGCGATTTGGCCGGTTGGAATGGCTTCTTTCGAGATCTTTGTGATCACGTTGCCCGTTACGAGCACGTTCGCCAGCTCGCTCAGGGCCGCACTCTTGCCGTCGAAGATGCGGACATTCTCGAAGAGGATCGATGGAGGCGATGTGGCAGCTTGCTGCTGGGCGAGCGCCGGAGTGCAAACGACGCATAGGGCCGCGGCCAACATGGTGTGTACGCCGAGGGACATGAGGTTCCTCCGTAACATCTCTCCACCCCTGTGCCATTGAGCTATACCACTCCTAGCCGCCGGGCGAACCCAGAAGTAAGAGCGCACGCCCCGGCAAGGCTGAGGCCTGCGCAACAGACAAGCGCTTGCTTCCATGAACCGTTCCCGCAGAGGTGGCGACGCCTCTCATAGAAACTCGGCGATGAAGTCCTTGCGGCGATACAGGGGAACGTTCTGCCGTTTCAGCGCCTGCAGGTCGACCCTGGAGGGATAAGCGTAGTAGGCGCCCGCATTGGGGTCCTGCTCGACGGCATGGACGATGCCGTGGTCGATGTCTTGGATCGTCTCGATCGCGCATTCGAATTCCGAGCCGATACAGGCGGCAGTCCAATCCCAGGACAAATTCGCCCGGCAACCGTTTGATCTTCTTCTGCTTGATGATGGGCCCAACATCGAGTTCCTCGCTGTCGACGTAGTGAACCGACGTGCCGACCTCGTCGCAGCCGTGGATGGCCTGCCACAGTCCGGGAAATGGCCCCCTGTAGTCCGGAAGCAGCGCGGGATGGACATTGATGACGCCGAGTTTGGGCACAGCGATCAGCCGCTTCCTGATCACGTGATCGAAACAGGCCGAGACGATGAGATCGGGCTCCATGTCGCGTACCAGCGCGACTACGTCGTCGTGGTTGGGTTCGCGCGTGTAATGGATCGGCACGTCGTAGGCCGCTGCGAGCTGTTTCAACGTGTAGACCTTCTTCGGCCTGCCGCGCATCGCGTTGATGGAATCGGCAATGTGCGTCATGGGCAAATGCCAGAACTCGCTGAAGCCCAGATAGTCGAAGAAGTCGTATCCCGAGCGTCGGTAGTTTTTCCAGGCTTGATGAAAGAATCCTCCGTACTTGCCGCCGTACCGGAGCGACCCGATGATTCCGACAATCCGGCCATCGAAGGTTTCGAATAATCGGTGCAGACCCGTGGCCGAACACAGGCTGTCGAGGTTCATCACCACGATGCGGTTCACCAGATGCTGGCTGCTCTCGGTCATGTTTGCGGCCTCTTTAGGCAGGGCGACCGGCGGTTGCCAAATTCTTTAACCCTCGCGCGCCAGTGCAGTCGTTAGGTCTGTGTAGGGGCGAGATCGGCGACCGGCCTTCGGAAGACGCTTGAAATTGCGGACAAGGCAGGCCACGCGGCCGGAGCCAAGAGCGAAACGAGCGTCACGGCATGAGGACCCTGAGACGGGCCTCAACTATGTGTGATCGCCTGCGTCAGGCGGAACGAGCCACTGACACCTCTGGACCTAGCTGAACTTGAGAAGGTGTTCGTCTTTGCTGGCGCAAAAGTTGGCGAGATTGAGCAGTTAAAGGAGGCAGGCGGACTTGGCCTATTCGTGTCGCTCTCTCGTTGGCCTAGAGCGAGACGCTGCGAAAAAGGCATTAGATGGATTCCTCGCCAACAAACGCTCATCATCAGATCAGATTGAGTTCCTGAACATGGTGATTGATCATCGGACTAAGCGGGGGGCCATGGACCCACGCTTATTATACGAAAGCCCCTTCACCGACATCGACCCCATGGAGGATCGGTGGGGTCTTCGTTCAGTCTGAGGTCGACCAAGTTGTTTCAATTCTCGAAGAGGTCCGACGACGGGCCGCGGCGTAGCCCGCAGCGGCGCTTGCCACGCCTCACGGGTTAATGACTTGATGGATCAATCCGAAGGTCATCGATCTACTACCTTGCAGGGAGCCGTCGACCGAGGGTCCATCACGCGGCCCACCAACATCGAATCCAAGAAGGCCTATCGCGGCATCAACGTGGTGACGCTGTGGGTCGAGGCGCAGATCAAGGGCTACGCGGTGCCGGTGTGGGGAACCTATAAGCAGTTCCAGGAGGCCGGATGCCAGGTGCGCAAGGGCGAGAAATCGTCGCTCGTGGTGTTCTACAAGGAGATCGAGTTCGAGCGGGACGCTGCAGATCGCCGACGATGAGCGGACAGGATCGGCGGGCTGGCGCGCGGCTATCACGTGTTCAACGCCGGGAACTCGCTCGTTGATCAACTGGCGGACTAAATCAGAAACAATGCAATCCCAAAAAAGAAACCAAGCGCCTCCTCGAGCCCTGGTCGCATCCGGCGACCGGCATTGAAAAACTCGATCCAGGCTTCGCTCTCCTTTCTAACATCGACAGCAAACAAAGCCTCATGGCGCGGTCGCACCCGTCGTCCATCCATCCACCGTCACGGCTACGATCTCGTAAGGATCGCGGCGCATCATGGAAGGCTGGGGGAACCATGAGCCCTTTGAGCCGAAGTGAGCTGCGTCGTCCGGAGCCTGTAATGGGTCCGAAGGCACACGTGTTGCCGCGAGCGTCATTGTCCACCAGCGCCAAGGTCCCCCGGATCTTCCCAAGTCGCGCCGTCGCGGTCATGCTCTTGTCGTCATGCGTCGCATCGCAAGCCCTTGCGCGCCCGTGCGGCCCACCGCCGCCCGCCGTCAAGGATCTCGACGTCACCCGTTTCTATGGCGATGACGCCGGCAGCATCATCGATCCGAAGACTCGCAGAGGAACACAAGAAAGCGGTGCAGCCCCTGACCGCATTCCTACGCGTCGTAACGGCCGAAGCCGACAAGGCTCTGCGCGAGGGTAGCTCTTCGCACGCCGCCTGCGCGCTGGAGTGGATCTCTGCCTGGGCGCGCGGCGATGCCTGGCTCGGCAAGATGGGTACGAAGCAGGCCGAGTATCAGCGCAAATGGGACCTCGCGGGGGTGTCGCTAGCTTATTTGAAGCTCCGCCCGTTTGCAGATCCAGGCACCAGAGCCATCGTCGAGCCTTGGCTGATTCGCTTCGCCGACGCCGCCCATGCCTTCTTCGACGATCCCACGCGCAAGCGGAACAACCATTGGTATTGGCTTGGTCTCGGCCTCGCCGCCACCGCGCTCGCGACCGACAGCAACCGGCATTGGGAGTTGGCCCGCGGCATCATGGGAGATGCAGCAAACGATATAGCCGCCAATGGAACCCTGCCGATGGAGCTCGAGCGCGAGGCCCGTGCGCTCCACTATCACGCCTTTGCGCTGACGGCGCTGGTGGCGTTGGCCGAGCTCGGCAACCTACGCGGCGAGGACTGGTACGCGCTGAATTCGGGCGCGTTGCACCGTCTCGTCGCCGTTACGTCCGCCGGCCTGCAAAATCCCGACGTGTTTGACACCCTCGCGCACCACACGCAGGAACGGCCCGTGAACCCCGGATCTGGTTGGATCGAGCTCTATGGGCGGCGCTTTCCCGGCCGCGTCATAGGCGCGACACCGTCCGCGCCGAAGTCGCACCGCTGGCTCGGTGGCGACGTCGAAGCTCTATCCTTGACCCTCGTCGCGCTCGAACGGTCGAGAGCGGCAAAGAAAGTTCCTTAAGCTAACCGGACTGCATTCAGCAGCCCCAAATCGATCCGACTGCATCACAGCACGCAAAACAGAAAGAGGGCCGCACCTGTGGCGCGACCCTCTCTTCAGTCCACGAGAAACCTGGGATCAGTGCTGGCCCCAGACCTCGACGATCGCAGCGCCCTTGCCCTTGGCACCCTTGTCGAAAATGCGCGAGCGGTACTTCGCCTGGATCTCCTTGATGGCGCGCGCGCTGGCACCCTTGAGATCGACCGGACCAAACGTCGAGCCGGCGTCGATGCGGGTGTTATTGAGCGGGATCACGTCCTCCGCGCCGCTCTCATACAGCACGCGAACCTCTTTCAGAGTAATCGCGCGATCCTTCACCGTGAGACGGATCTTCTTGAACCCGCCCTCGTTGCGACCGACCGGAATGGTGTCGCTGTCGAAGCCGACGAAGCCTGCGGTCTGGGCGCCGAGCAGCACCCAGCCCTGGTTGTACTTGCGGCCTTCGCCGGCCGAGCCGAGCCAGCCGTCGGCGAACTGTCCAAACACCTCGACGCGCGCTTGGCCCTTGAAGTTCGGCTTCGAGCGATAGTTGAGCTGGATTTCCTTGATGAACCGGTCACCCTTCAGGTCCAGCCAGTTGGTCTTGCTGTTCTGCTTCAGGTCGGCGTTGATGCCTAGCGTGTCAGGCTCACCGTTCGAATAGATGACCTTCACCTCGTTGAGGTGGATGTCGTTGTCCAGAACGCGCAGGCGGATGCGGTCGAACTTGCCGACTTCCGAGCCGACGCGAATCACATCGCGATCGACGCCGAAGCCGACGCTCTGCACGCCGAACAGCACGTCGCCACCGGGCAGCGCCTTACCAGGCGTCGCGGTCGTCGCCTTCGCCTGAGTCGGAGAGGTGGTCACCTCCTGCGGCTTATCCTTTGCAGCCGTGGCGGCGACAGCAGCCTTGGAGGCCGGGATTTCGCCATAGCAACCCGGCGACCCGGATGGCAGCTTGCTAGGCTGACGGGCCATGCTCGCTGACTTCGAGGAACTCGTATCCGAGCACCTCCAGCGTCGCCTTGCCCTTGCCACTCTTGGCAACGACGTTGACGAGATCGATGTGACGGGCCGGGCCGGCATCGATCGCACGGCTGCGCTCACCCTGCAGCATATGAATGAGACGGTCCTCGTTGTGCACGGAGCCGTTGCTGTAGACGACCTGTACGCAGCTGACATCGATATCGCCGCTCTTGGCGCGAACACGGACGCCGTGGAAGGCGCCCTTCGTCTTGCTAAGGTCGATCGAGACTTTCGGGTTGGCGAGGTCGATCGTCTGCGTGGCGATCCGGACGAGATCACCGTCCTGGGCTTGGGCACCCGAGATGGCGCCGGTCGCCGCAACGGCGACGCCAGCCAATACCAGCTTCCGCAACATGTAAGAGACTCCCCTAATTGGACGCTCGAAGCCCCCGGCTTCGACCGGGTTCTTACTTCAATGCTGGCATAAAAAAAAGGCTGGGTCATGGGGATGACAGCTGAAAGTCGAGGCGATTTGGCCACACTCAATCGTGGAATGTCAGTCTGCTGTGATGGGTCCGGATAGTAGCGCAACGGAATGAAGCTTCATTCCGCCTATGCTTGCCGCAAATAAGGGCGGTCCCAACGCAACGTCAGGACTCCGCCAAATCAGCGTGTTAAGGAGTTTTCCAGCGCCCAAGCGGCAGGTGCCGCAGCCTCGAACGCGACCATCAAAGAATTGGAAAATGTGGCCAAGTCGCCACACCATCAGTCGTCGATCATGTCCGCTACGCCTGAGACATTCAATAGAGTTTTTCCGAATAGGTCCTAATTGAGTGGCCCAGCGCAACGAATTCCGACTCTTAGCCGCAGTATTTAGTCGGCGCGAACCGGCCGGCGAACCCCTTGTTAAGGTCAATGTGCGAGAACCATTGCTGAAGAGCCAGGAGCATATCCGGGCAGGTAAATAACGAGTACGCGGGTGTAGGGAGTTATGGCGGTCAAGATCAAGCGGGAGCGGCCGGACCAGCGGCGGCACCACAGGGTCACTGCGCCGCTGTTCATCAGCGTCGGTGGGCACGATGTGCGCGCCACGAACTGGAGCCAGGGCGGCCTCCGGATCGACGGTTTCGAGGGCGACCTTCCTACCCGCGGTGACACCCTCCCGCTGCACCTCACGCTTCCGTTCCAGGGTTTCGACGTATCATTCGACGTCAAGTCGGAGGTCGTCCGCGTCGACTCGGATGTAGCGGGTTTCGCCGTTCGCTTTACCGAGGTGGGCGAGCGTGAACGTGAACTCATGCAGCACTTCCTCGAGGAGCTTGTGCGCGGCTCGATGGTCGACGTCGAGGACACGATCCAGCGCATCGACGTGCCGGTGACGCCGGCCTCACTCGAGCCCGACAAGAAGCCGGTAGCAGCCATCGCCGGCCCCGTTCCGGTGCGCCGCTGGCCGATCAAGACCATTGTCATGACCAGCATCTACGCGGTGCTGGGCGCCATTGTGTTTGGCTACGCGGGGCTTCTCGGATATTCGAACTTCTGGCGCCTTGAGGTGCAGACTGCCGTCATCGCCGCGCCTGTCGATACCGTCACCGCTCCTGCCGACGGCCGCGTCAATTGGACCGGCTTGAAGCCCGGCGACCCCGTCAAGACCGGCGACGTCATCCTCCAGCTGATCGACAACCAGCTCGAACGCGAGATTGAGCTGTCCGACATCGCCATCCGCGAGAATAAATCCAAGTTTGCGGGCCTGCAGCGCCGTCAGCTCGAAGAGTTGGACCGCCTGCGCGGCTACGCGACGATGGAAATGAAGAACGTCCTGCAGACCAGGATCGAACTCGAGGCATTGGAAAGCCAAGTCCGCATCGCCGAAGAGAACTACGCACGAATTCAAGACCCTTTTTGACAAGGGCTTCACGACAGCGACCCTGCTTGCGACTGCCGAAAGCAACGTCATCGGCCTGAGGAAGCAACTCGACATCCGCCGCGTCGAGTTGAAATCGCGCGTGGAACTCGCCCAGCAGAATGTCGGCAAACGCGTCTACTCCGGCTCCGAAACGGTCGGCACCTCGGATCTGATCGGCCACAAGGCCGAGATCGAGGCCGCCATGCATCAGGCCGAGCAGGAGATCCAGATCGCGCAGCAGAAGCTGATCGCCAACCTCAATTACCGCGACCGCCTCGCCGTGCGCGCACCGTTCGAGGGCACGATCGTCGACCTGCCCCGCGTCGACAAAGGCGCCGTCAGCCGCGGCGATACCATCGCAATCATCGAGCAGCGGCGCGACCGCTTCGTCATGGCCTACCTGAACCAGGATGAGGTATTGCGCGTCGGAATCGGCGACGAGGCCCTCCTTTATGTCCCCGGCCTGAACGAGACCTTGAAGGGCCGCGTCCGCAAGATCGACCGCACCAGCGGCTTCGTGCACGAGCAGGATCAGCGCCAAACCCCCGGCTACGCTTGGCGCGGTCCCACCGACCGGTCCGCCAAGGTCTCCATCGATTTCGCCGACCTGGAGAAGGTTGCCAACTTTGATCGCTACCGCTCAGGGCTGCCCGTTGTCGTCGTATTCGAGCGCCGCTCGACCAACGCGCTCATGTCGGCCCTGAAAAAGCAGTTCGCGATCGTCTTCTGAGACAGGAGTTGCCGGCGATGAGCAACTCTCCGAAGTTCTACGATCCTGCGGAGCCGCTGCCGTTCTCAGAAAAGTGGTCGCCGTCGGTACAGTTGAAGCTCGCGCTTTATTTCGCGGCCTGCTTCATCGGCCTCTGCATCGTGCCGAACTCCATTTACAGCCCCGTCAACAACGAGGTCGTGTACGTCATCGGCATCCTCGGCATTTGGCGCTACCTGTGGTGGATGAACCACTTCGCGCGGGCGCTGATCTTCGGCAACATCACTTACCCTCGAATGCGCGACCGCGCAGCCGCGTTATGGAAGTCTGGCTGGCGCCCCCGCCACATTCATATCCAGATGACGACTTTCCGCGAACACCGCGAAATCTCGGAAGCCGTTATCCGCGCGCTCGTTCGTGAGATCCGTGAAGCGGGCGTACCGGCGACGATCTGGCTTGGATCGAGCGAAGCCAGCGACGAGCAGAAAATCGCGCGCCATTTGAAAATTGTCGGAAGCGATTGCGACATCACTCTTCGCATCATTCGCCAGAACCAGCCCGGCAAGCGCGTCGCCATCGCGCTCATCCTGCGCGCCATGTCTCGCGCGGGACTGGGCAAGGATGACATCGTCATCTTCATGGACGGCGACTTCGTTCCCTCCTCCGGCATGGTGCGCAAGACATTCCCGCTGTTTGCGCTCGATCCGGAGTTGCATGCCCTCACCACGGACGAGCACGTGTTGGTGAAAGGGCCGGGCTGGATGCAGTCCTGGCTCAACATGCGCTTTGCTCAGCGCCGCCTCGCGATGCAGAGCCATGCGCTGTCGAACCGCGTCCTGACACTCACTGGTCGTTTCTCGGTGTTCCGCGCAACCCACATCGTCAGCCACGAATTCATCCGGCTGCAAGAGGCCGACTACCTGACCCATTGGCTGTGGGGCACCTTCCGATTCCTTTCGGGGGACGACAAGAGCACCTGGTACACGCTGCTGAAGTACGGCGTGAAGATGACTTACGTGCCCGATGCAACCGGCGTCACCATCGAGGTCGTCGACGGCAGCGGCTACGACCGTATGAAAGAAAACCTGCGCCGCTGGTCGGGCAACATGCTGCGCAACGGCGCCCGCGCCATCGCGCTTGGACCCTGGCGCATGCCGTTTTTCATCTGGTGGTGCTGCGTTGATCAACGCCTCGCCATGTGGACGACGCTGGTCAGCCCATTGCTCGCGCTCGCCGGCGCTTTGAAGACCGGCTTTGCCTTCATCGCCAGCTACATCGTCTACCTCGCAATCTCGCGCGGCCTGTTGTCGATCGTTCTGTGGTGCTACGCGCGCGAGGTGGACCTCAATTACATTTGGGCACTCGCCGCCAACCAGAAGATGAACGCCAACGTCAAGGTTTACATGATGTGGCGCCTGGCCAAGCAGAAATGGGCCAACCGCGGCAACCAGACCGCCGGCTTCTCCGGACAGAGCCTCGCCGCCATTCTTCGCGAGCGGATGGCACAATACATGACCACGCTTTCCTATGCGGCCCTTTTTCTTGGCGTTATAATTTACACCGAGTTGCTGACTGTCCCGAGTTTCAATTTTGTCGCCGCAGTTCTCGCAAAATAAGATTCGGAGATGCATTCAATTGTATCAATGCATTTCAACCTAATTCGACACCTCCCAGCCAATATTGACATCGAGCACGACGGACTTTCTGGGCCGGTCTTTGCAAGGATCCCCGGAGACTCTTCGCTAGGGCGAACAGAACAACGGCACGATAAAAGTGCCGGACTGGTCACTTGATAGCGCGAGCGTTCCGACTGTGCGGGGTGATTGAAAAATGGGGCGATCAACGCCCTGCTGTGGAGCGTCGGAACAACGATGAATATGCTTGCTGCTACGAAAGAACTCGCGGTCGATCGCATCTCGGCCGCGGTCTCGGTTTCGCTTGGACTCGACGTCGCAAAACCTGCGATCAGCGTCGTCGGCCTAGGGTACGTTGGTGCTGTGTCTATGGCTTGCCTCGCCCACCTTGGCTTTCGCATGGTCGGCGTCGATGTGAGCCCTGAGAAGGTGCGTTCGATCAAGGAAGGGCGCTCGCCGATCGTCGAGGAACGCCTCGGCGAGTTACTGGCTGAAGGCGTTGGAGCCGGCCTCGTCGATGCGACCGCCAACCTCGTTGCCGCCGTTCTCGATACCGACGTGACATTCCTTTCCGTCGGAACGCCGACCTCTGCCGATGGCAGCTGCGACCTCACCTACGTGCGCCAGGCAAGCCGCGCCATGGGCCAGGCCATTGCCATGAAGGACGGCTATCACGTCGTCGTTCTGCGCTGCTCCGTGCCTCCGGGAACGACGCTCGACGTCGTCGCCACAGAGATCGCCACCGCGTCCGGCAAGCGCCTCGGACCGGACTTCGGCATCTGCTTCAATCCGGAATTCCTGCGCGAAGGTGTCGCCGTCGCTGACTTCTTCGCACCGCCCAAGACCGTTGTCGGCGCTTCTGACGACCGTGCCGCGGCCACCGTGTCCGCTATCTATTCGCGCATCGACGAGAAGGTGATCTTCACTTCGATCGCCGCCGCCGAGATGGTCAAGTACGTCGACAACGTCTGGCACGCGACCAAGGTGGCATTCGGCAACGAGGTCGGCCGCCTCTGCAAAGCGCTCGATATCGACAGCCATGATGTGATGAACATCTTCGTCAAGGATCTGAAGCTCAACCTGTCGCCTTATTACCTGAAACCGGGCTTTGCGTTCGGCGGCTCCTGCCTGCCGAAGGAAGTGCGCGCCGTCGCTCACCTCGGCCACGAGCTCGGCGTCGAGCTGCCGATCGTCGACAGCCTCTCGGTTTCGAACTCGCGTCACATCGACGAGGCGGTCCGCCTGCTGCGGCCGTTCCACGGCAAGCGCATCGGCTTCCTCGGCGTCACCTTCAAGCCAGATACCGACGATATGCGCGAAAGCCCGACGCTCGAGCTGATGGCGCGCCTGCACGCAACCGGCGAGACCTTGAAGGCTTACGACAGCAACCTGCATTTCGGTCCGATGTTGCAAGGCCAGATCGATTACGTTCGTTATGCCGTGCCCTCGCAAGCCGCGCTGATGGATCAGCTACAGACGCTGGTCGTCGATGACATCGCAGATCTGATGTCGAACAGCGACGTCGTGGTCGTCAGCCACGCCACGGAGGAGTTCCGCGCTGCCGTCCGCACCCGCCACAAGAACGTTCACGTGCTCGACCTTGCGCGTCTCTTCAAGGAGCTGCCGGAAGACGCAACCTATCAGGGCATCGCTTGGTGATCGCAATTAGCCAATACCCGTCGCGAAACGGTTATTGACGAAAAATTATCCAAAACAATAGTCGGCCGCTTATGCTCGGGCATGAGCGGCCGAGTTCATGTTCACCATAACGCGCCGGCAATCCTTATAAAATTGTCCGCACTTTGAAAAACGATTGGTAGGCGTCTTTCCTGCTATCGTTTGAAATTGGGGACAACCCGGATCAAAGTGCATCCTGAAGCATAGGCATTTCATGCGCGTGTTGGAAAACGCGCGGAAATGCTGGGCAGATGTTTCGGTGCGCAGGCGCTTACGGCAGATGGCGCAGGCGTAAAAGTCAAGGGCGAGAAGGCCCTCAAGGGAGCAAGTAGCATGAGTAATGACAAAACGACTTCGAGCGGGGGCTTCGTCGCGCAAGAGCTTCTAGTCGACGGCAGCTTTGAAAGCGCCAACGTGGGCGCCAACACCTGGTCTCACTTCGCGAAGGTCGGCGGATGGCAGTCCGACACCGGAATCGAGGTTTGGGGCAAGGGCTTCAACACACCGCATGGCGCCTCGGACGGCGACAAGTTGATGGAGCTCGACTACGACACGGGCGCCAGCAAGGTTTGGCAGGACGTCAAGACCGACAAGGGCACCGAATACACATTCAGCTTCGATGCTTCTGAGCGGGTCGACACCTCGGCAGCCACCAATACCATCCAGGTTTATTGGAACAGCAAGCTCGTCGGCACCGTAACGCCGACGTCGACCGATTGGGTCAAGAGCACCTTCAAAGTCGTCGGCACGGGCGGCAATGACCGCATCGAGTTCCGCGAGCTTGGCGGCCAGAATGACAGCTATGGCGGCCTCATCGACAACGTCTCGCTGAAGTCGACCTCGGATCTCGAGAAGCAGAACGAGGCCGCGAAGGAGGCTGCTGAGAAGGCCGCGAAGGAGGCTGCAAAAGAAGCCGCTGACAAGGCCGCTGCCGAGAAAGCCGCCAAGGAAGCGGCTGAAAAGGCTGAACACGATGCGAAGGAAAAGGCCGAGCACGACGCCAAGGAAGCCGCCGAAAAGGCTGCCGACCACGACGCGAAGGAAAAGGCCGAGCACGACGCCAAGGAAGCCGCCGAAAAGGCTGACCACGACGCGAAGGAAAAGGCCGAGCGCGACGCCAAGGAAGCCGCCGAAAAGGCTGAACACGACGCGAAGGAGAAGGCCGAGCGCAACGCCAAGGAAGCCGCCGAAAAGGCTGAACACGACGCGAAGGAGAAGGCCGAGCACGACGCCAAGGAAGCCGCCGAAAAGGCTGACCACGACGCGAAGGAAAAGGCCGAGCACGACGCCAAGGAAGCCGCCGAAAAGGCTGACCACGACGCGAAGGAAAAGGCCGAGCACGACGCCAAGGAAGCCGCCGAAAAGGCCGCCGCCGAAGCTGCTGCCAAGGAAGCTGCCGACAAGGCCGCTTACGAGGCCGCCCATCGGGAAGGCATCCTGCTCCACACTGCCGACTCGATCGACCAGGCAACCGGCACGACGATATTCGGCACCAAGTCGACCAACTCGTTGTCGGGCGGCCAGGGTGACGACACCGTTGTCGGTAAGAAGGGCGACGACGTCATCCACGGTGACGAGACCGGCACCTTCACGGCGCCGATCAAGATCGACGCTTCGCTGGTGAATGCGGCTCAGGCCGATGCGCTCGACATCCTCGTGTCGGGTCTGCCGAAGGGCGCGACGCTCTCGGCCGGCCACGACAACGGCGATGGCTCGTGGTCACTCAAGGTTGCGGATCTCGCGGGTCTCACGATCACGGCGTCGGATGCGTCTGCGTTCAAGTTGCATGTCGAGGCCAACGCCAATGACGGCAGCGGCCTGACCGCCGCGTCGGACATCGTCGTCACCCTCACCTCGGGCGACAACGACGTCATCGCTGGCGGCCAGGGCAACGACCTGTTGTTTGGCGACCAGGGCGACGACGTCATCTACGGTGGCAGCATCCCGACGGGTGCAGCCCCGCCTGCTCACGTCGTGACCGCGGCCGATGACGACACCATCCACGGTGGCGACGGCAACGACCACATCTGGGGCAACTCGGGTGACGACAAGCTGTTCGGCGATGCCGGCAATGACGTGATCTACGGCGGCAAGGGCGACGATTATGTCTCCGGCGGCGACGGCGACGACGTTCTGCATGGCAACTCCGGCAACGACGTCCTCGACGGCGGCAGCGGTGCCAATCTGATCTACGGCGACTCCGGCGACGACCACATCTTCGCCGGTAACGGCAACGACACGGTGGTCGGCGGCTCCGGCTTCGACACGCTCGATTTCTCGCATGCCGCCTTGGCTGTGACAGTCGACATGTCGAAGGGAACGGCGATCGGCTTCGGGACGGTTCAGTTCTCGGGCATCGAGCACGTCATCGGCTCCAATTCCGACGACACGTTCAAGGGGTCGAGCCGGGCCGAGACGATCGATGGTGGCGCAGGTGACGACGTGATCCGCTCCATGGCGGGCAACGACATCCTGACCGGCGGCAGCGGCGACGACACGTTTGTCTTCTTCAAAAAGGACGTCTACGCCGACAACAAAGCCTATGGCATCGATCACATCACCGACTTCTCGGTCGGCGATAAGCTCGATCTGCACGACATAGCCAAGGGCAATGCCAGCCTGGTCTCGGTGAAGGACGACGGCGTCAACTCCCACGTCTTCGCCATGATAGACGGCAAGGAGCACGAGGTTGCGGTGCTCGACGGCTTCCACGGCACGACCGCCGAGATGATGAAAGCCGGCATGATCCTCGTCTGAGAATTGAGCCACTGACAACCGAAGGCCGCCGGAATGACCTCCGGCGGCCTTTGCTTTTATGGGCGCGCCTCAGGACCCGCGAATGGGTGCCAATGTCGACGGGATCGCCGATACAGAGCTGCGGCCACAAGTTCCATTTGAAAAAACAAGCGCAAGCCTGTTCAACGCCACGTCGGAGCACAAGCACCCGGCAACGGCATTCAAACTGTCAAAGCCGCCGCTCGATGCCGATGATCGCATCATCTATTTGCGCGCCTTAGCCAGCCCGTTCCGCGACGGCAACGTGGCGGGCGGACCCTCTAGGCTGAGAGAAAATTGGCCTAAGACCCTGAATTGATTGGTACCGCCTGCCCGGATCGAACGGGCGACCTCTAGATCCACAATCTAGCGCTCTAACCATCTGAGCTAAGGCGGCCCGCGTGGCGCATGGCCCGGGGCGAGCGCCCCGTATGGCGCTCTTAAAACCCCTTCCGCACCGGCCTCGTCAAGCGAAAACGTACGCGATGCACCAGCGGCGGCCAGTCAGCCCCAGCTTCACAGGAGCGACTTAGCCGATTGAGTTGCCGTATCGGCAGCCGCAGCGCCAGAACGCTTGCACGGGAGCCGCTTGCGAAACCGTAAGCATGACCCGGCGATCAGCGGTGAGGTGTCAACGCAGACCCGGGGCTTTACGCCTTGGGACTGGTTTTTTGCGCCGCCTCGGCCATCATCCGTCCGAGGTCCTGCGCCTGCTGGGCATAGGCCTGCATCTGCTTCTGCGCATAGCGTGTCTGGATTTCGAGGTACTCCTTGAGATCGCGCGCGCGTGCGAGATCCGACGCGAAGGTGAAACCCTCGTCGATGTTCTGTTCTGCGAATTTCAGTGCCTTTGACTGGATCTCGAGCGCGGTCTGCGTCACCGCCCCCTGCGACTGCTGCACCATCTGCTGCGCCTGCCGCGCCGTGTCCATGAATTGCGTATAGGCCGACCGCGCTTGCTCGACGTTTTTTTCAGCCAGCTCGCGAACAGCTTCGGGAATTTCCATTTGCGGCTTGTCGTTCATGACCTCGCTCCTTGATGGTCGCTCGGGTGGATTGCCGGCTCACGGCGTTGACTTATACCTAGATTATAGCCGCATCTTCGGCGCTTGCGACCGGCATTTTTCCCGTGCCACCACTCGGGATTCGCAGGGGATAGCAGTCAGCCGTGATGGACGATGGCAACAGATCGCGCTAACGATTTGTGACACAGTAAGGAGACGGCAATCGGCACGAATGGACGAGAGCGGTAACTCCGACAACATGCAGACTTCGGCCGGCATCAGCGCGAATCACCCGCCTCAAGTCGATGGCTGCGCGGAGGCTGCAGGTGACGACGTCCGGGTTTCGCAGCCGCGAACCGACGCTGAGACGCTGCGCGAAATTGCCCGTCGTATTCGTGAAGGCCAAGCCGAACGCGCCGCCGCTCGCGCTTCGGTGCAACCGGCTACTCCTCCGACCGAGCCGCCAAGTGCGCTCGAGCTTCCGAACGGCCTTGCGATGTCTAAGCTGGCGCATGAGTTGCGCACCCCGTTGAGTGCAATCGTCGCCGCAGCCGAGATCATGCGTGACGAGCGTTTCGGCCCCATTGGCAGCCAGCAATATCGCGGCTATTCAGCCGACATCCACGACAGCGCTCGTCATGCCTTGGCTGTCATCAACAGCATGATTGGACACCCCGAGCCGGGCGGCAACACCAAGCCCCAACAGTTTGTCGAGATCGACATCAACGCGCTGGTTGAGCGCACCGTGTCCGTGATGCTGCCACTCGCGGAGCAGGCCAGACTGGCCCTGCCGATCGCCTTGTACCCGCGGTTGCCGCACGTAATTGCCGACGCCACAAGCATTCGCCAGATCCTGCTCAATGTGTTGACCAATGCGGTGAAGTTCACAGCGCCTGAGGGCGAGGTGCAGATATCGACGCATTACGTCCTCGACGGTCCGGTTCGCATCGAGGTCTGCGATACCGGCGCCGGCATGAGCGAAGCGGCCATTCGGAGCTCCCTCGATCCGCTCCATCCCCCGGAGCCGGGTCCGCGAGCGGAGGGCGGCCTGGGACTGGGCTTGCCCCTGGTGCGCGAGCTGGCAGCGGCGAACGGCGCCGAGATCTCCATCGAGAGCGCCGAGGGCAAGGGCACCTCGGTGACTTTGCTGTTCCCGAAGAACCGCGTCATACCGGTTTGAGGCAAAAAGCCCTATTCTTGAAAGTAGAAGTGTATTTATTGACGCCAACGGTCGTGGCTGCTCTAGTCGCTCCGGCGTGCGGACCAGTCCGCAGGCGGCGCAGGCGATCGAACACGGATCCAGGCGCCTCGCGTCTGGCCGATTTCGGGCCTCGACCGTCCCGAATGTTGGAGCAAATTCCCATGCAGATATTGAAGCCGCTCGCGCGCTTCCTCGCCGGCTTGGGCGCAACGCCGTTTGCGCTGGCCTTGGCGTTGCCGTCGGTGGCCCACGCCGACGGCCAGGTCAACATCTACTCCTATCGCGAGCCGCAGCTCGTCGCACCGATGTTGAAGGCCTTCACCGAGGCGACCGGCATCAAGACGAACCTCATCTTCGCGAAAGACGGCCTTGTCGAACGCATCGCCGCAGAAGGCCGCAACAGCCCCGCCGATGTCATCCTGGCCAACGAGTTTGGCTTCCTGGTTCAGGCGAAGAAAGAGGGCGCGACTCAGAGTTTGAAGGACGCCGGCCTCGAGGCTGCAATCCCAGCCTCGTTGCGGGACCCCGAGGGCCACTGGTTCGCGCTCACGCGCCGCGCCCGCGTCGTTTACGCCTCCAAGGAGCGCGTCCCGGCCACTGCGATCACCTATGAGGACCTTGCCGACCCCAAGTGGAAGGGCAAGATCTGCTCGCGTTCCGGCCAGCACACCTACAACGTCGCGCTTGTCGCTGCGATGATCGCCAATCACGGAGAGGCCAAGGCCGAGGAATGGCTGAAGGGCGTGAAGGCGAACCTCGCGCGCAAACCCTCCGGCGGCGACCGCGAAGCGGTGCGTGATGTCGCGGCAGGACTCTGCGATCTCGCCATCGGCAACACGTATTACATGGCGGCGATGCTCCATAATCCCGAGCAGAAGGCCTGGGCCGACGCCGTCCACATCATCTTCCCGAATGCCGGCGACCGCGGCACCCACGTCAACATCTCCGGGGCGGCCCTGGCAGCTCATTCGCCCAACAAGGCCGAGGCCGTGAAACTGATGGAGTATCTGGCGTCGCCGCCAGCACAGAAACTTTACGCCGAGATCAACGGCGAGTACCCGGTTATCGCCGGTGCCGAAGCGTCGGACCTGGTCAGGGGCTGGGGTTCACTGAAGCCGGATAGCCTGCCTTTGGCCCGCATCGGCGAGTTACGCAAGGCGGCCTCCGAGATGGTCGATCGCGTGAAATTCGATGCAGGCGCCGGATCCTGACGGGAACATGAGCTCCTGCGCAGCCAGCGGCGAACAGGGTCACCGGGCTCATACGCTTGAGGGACTGCTGGCGTCAGGCGGGCAACGCTTCAATCGGGGCGGTGCATGACATCTGCCCCGAGCGGCCCGGCGAAGACTTTCTCTGTTCGAGACGTGTTCTCTCGCGTCGCTGACTTGCCGGGCGCGCTCGCAACATGGCGCGGCAAGCGTCGCTCGTCGCCAGCGTGGACCTTCATCGCCGGCGCCATCGTGGCCGTCATGGCGCTACCTCTGGTCACGATTTTGCTGCTGGCCTTGGCACCGGCCGACAACATCTGGCCGCACCTGATGGCCCATGTGTTGCCGCAAGCGATCCTCGACACCGCCATCTTGATGCTCGGAGTGGGATTCCTGACACTTGTGACGGGCACGGCGACGGCTTGGCTCGTCACCATGTACCGCTTTCCCGGCCGCGGATTGATCGACCGGGTGCTGGTGCTGCCCCTCGCCATGCCGACCTATATCGTCGCCTACTGCTACGGCGAATTGCTCGATTACGGCGGGCCGCTGCAAACCACGATGCGCGCCGCGCTCGGCTGGAAAACCGCCAACGACTACTGGTTTCCCGTCCCTGACGTCCGTTCTCTGCCAGGCGCCATTTTCGTGCTCGGCTCGGTCCTCTACCCCTACGTTTACCTCTCCGCCCGAGCCACGTTCGTTCAGCAATCCGTTTGTGCCTTGGAGGTGGCGCGGACCCTTGGCCGCACTCCCATGGGTGCTTTCCGCGCGGTCGCCCTTCCGATGGCCCGCCCAGCGCTCGCCGCCGGCTTGGCTCTTGTCCTGATGGAATGCCTCAACGATCTCGGAGCCGTGCAGTACCTCGGCGTGCAGACGTTGACGGCCAGCATCTACGCCACTTGGACGCAGCGGTCCAATCTCGGTGGTGCCGCCCAGTTGGCCGGCATCATGCTGCTGCTCGTCGCCTTCCTGTTTGCTGCCGAACGGCTCGCCCGCGGCGGCGCCAGAATTCACCAGACGACGGGGCGATATCGTTCCATTCCCTTTCAGGACATCGAGGGGTGGAAGGGTTATGCGGCCGGCATCCTCTCCGCCCTGCCGTTTGTCGCCGGCTTCGTACTGCCGTTCTTCGTGCTTGTTCGCCACGCCTTCACCCACGTTGGCGAAGCCATCGAGGGCGGCTTCCTTCTCGCCGCCGCAAACAGCTTGATGCTCTCCTCATTGACCGCTCTCGTTGCGATCGTCGTCGCGTTGACGCTGGGATATACCCGGCGCGTCGCTTCCAATGGCTTTACGCGTCCCGCAGTGCGTTTAGCCGGGCTCGGCTACGCCATCCCAGGCACAGTGCTGGCGATCGGCATCCTGGTACCGCTGGCGGCGCTCGACAATCGCATCGACGGCTTCTTCCGCGACCACTTCGGGATCTCGACCGGACTTCTGTTATCCGGCTCCATCTTCGCGTTGACGCTCGCCTATGTGGTGCGTTTCCTCGCCGTTGCGCTGGGGTCGATCGACGCCGGCCTCGAGCGCATTTCTCCTAATCTCGATGCGGCTGCGCGCGCACTCGGCGAAACCGCGCTTTCGACTCTGCGGCGGGTTCACATGCCGCTGCTGCTGCCGGTGCTGGGCGCGGCGGGACTTCTCGTATTCGTTGATTGCATGAAAGAGCTGCCGGCCACTTTGCTGCTGCGTCGCCTCAACTTCGAGACGCTCGCAACTCATGTGTATGGCTTTGCCGCCCTCGAACAGTTCGAAGGCGCTGCACTTGGCGCGCTGACGATCGTACTCGTCGGCCTCGTGCCCGTATTGCTTCTGCATAAGGCCGTTGCTGGCGGTCGTGCCGGCGGCGGCAGCCACTGATTCTTTAGTCTGTCCAACGCAGTCGAAACGCAGGCTAAATTTGGCCTCAGGCGCATTACTGACGAACGTCAGCAGAAAGGTTGACGGGCGACAACGCCGCCCGGCTTTCGGCGTGACAGGTTGAGAACGGATTTCGGCGCTTGCCCCAATCCAAATCTCGAAATTCAAGCAGCCGGAGCTGTTCCCCATGAAGCTGCAAGCCCTATTCGACACCGATCCGCTAGCCCTCGGCGCCCTCGCCGGCCTGGGCGTGACCATCGTCGTCACGATCGTGCTGTTCGTGTTCCTGCTGGCACACAAGGACGAGCGCAAGGCCTAGACCCGCGCAAGGCCCAGACCCGCGCAGAGCCTGACACTTTTTCGGGGGACCTGGCCGGTGGCGAGCGCTTCTTTAAGCGCCGCACCGGTCAGATGATCTCGTCCTCATCCATGATCGGCTCGCTCGCCGTATCTTTCGGTTGCGGCCGGATGGGCCTGATGTTCGCGATCTCCTCCGACCACGCGATGTGAAACAGCGCGTCGCCCATGTTCACGATGGGCAGCGTTGTTCGGCCGATGATGATGCCGCGCCGGGGCGCACGAACCTCGACGTCGTTTTCCTCGTAGGGGTTCGCCACGTGGCCAATCACTTCGCCTTGCGTCACGGCCTCGCCGATGCGCTTCGCTGACCGCAGCACTCCGGCCTCCGGCGCGCGAACCCATTTAGATGCGTTGGCGAACAGCGTCGGGCGCAGGTTGGGATCCGGGCGCACATTCTCGATACCCTCCGGCAGTTCGAGCATGCCGATATCGAGCATCACACGTGCGATCCCATCGACTCCCGCCTTGATCGCGAACTCGTCGAAACGCAAACCCTCGCCGCCTTCGTAGACCAATACGTCGACGCCGGCATCGCGCGCGGCTTTGCGCAGCGAACCCGGCCGCTCGGGGCTGTCGAGGATCACCTGCGTCCCGAACGCGATGGCGAGTTCGCGCGTGCGCGGCCTTTTCTGGAACTCGCAACGGATCTGCGGCAGGTTCACGCGATGCGTCGCAGCCGTGTGCAGGTCGATGCCGATCTGCGAGCGTTTCACGACCTCCTTCAAGAAGAGATGCGCCAGCCGCGCCGCGAGCGACCCATTGGGAGAGCCCGGAAACGAGCGGTTCAAGTCGCGCCGGTCCGGCAGGTAGCGCGATCGGCCGATAAAGCCGTAGGCGTTGACCACCGGCACGCAAAGCAGAGTTCCGGAGATGTTGCCGGGCGCCAGTGTCCGCAACACCCGCCGTATGATCTCGACTCCGTTGAGTTCATCGCCGTGGATCGCCGCCGACAAGAACATCGCCGGACCCGGCCGTGCCCCGTGCAGAACGTGGACCGGCAGCGTCACCGGCGTGTGGTTGGACAGCCGCGACACCGGAATGTCGATGAGACGTCGCTCACCCGGCTCGATGCGCGCATCGGCAATCAAGAATGGCTGTCTCACGTGGTGGCGCGCTCCCCCCTACAAATTGTAAACAGGCCAGCTTTCAGCTGATGGTGCCCATGCCCTGAGTTGCGCGCAAGAGTTCTTGCAGGCTCAGCTCCTTAGCGCCGCGATATCGCGATAGAGATCGAGCGCCTCCGGATTGGCCAGCGCCTCCTTGTTCTTCACGTCGCGGCCCATGACGACATCGCGGACTGCCAGCTCTGTGATTTTGCCGGATTTGGTGCGTGGAATGTCCAGAACCTGAACGATCTTGGCTGGCACGTGCCGCGGCGACGCACCGGTGCGGATCTTCTGCTTGATCCGGTTGATCAGATCCTCAGTCAGCGCGAAGCCCTGCTTCAACACTACGAACAGCACCACTCGCACGTCATGATCGAAATCCTGGCCGATGACGATGCTTTCCTGGATCTCCGGAAGTTGCTCGACCTGACGATAGATCTCCGCCGTGCCGATGCGAACGCCGCCAGGGTTGAGCGTCGCATCCGAGCGTCCGTGGATGATGATACCTCCGTGCTCGGTCCACTCCGCGAAGTCACCATGATGCCAAAGCCCGGGAAAGCGATCGAAATAGGCGTTCCGGTAGCGCTGGCCGCTGTCATCGTTCCAGAAGCCGACCGGCATGGAGGGAAACGGATTGCGGCAGATAAGCTCTCCTTTGCCGCTCGCCATTGGATTTGCCTCGTCGTCAGCAACATCGACTTCCAAGCCCAGCGCCGCCGATTGGATTTCGCCTCGGTAGACCGCCTTCAACGGATTGCCCAGCACGAAGCAGCCGCAAATGTCGGTGCCACCGGAGATCGAGGCGAGATGCAGATCTGATTTGATGCCGTCGTAGACGTAATCGAAGCTCTCCGGCGCCAGCGGCGAGCCGGTCGACATCAGAGAGCGCAAATCGCTGAGGTTGTGCGTATCGCGTGGCCGCAAACCGCTTTTTTTCAACGCATCGATGTATTTTGCGGATGTGCCGAATTGGGTGCAGCGTTCGGCTGCCGCGTAGTCCCACAGCACGTTGCCTGTAGGATGAAATGGCGAACCATCGAAGAGCATCAGCGTTGCCTTCGCAGCAAGCCCTGAAACGAGCCAGTTCCACATCATCCAGCCGAGCGTCGTGAAGTAGAATAGCCGGTCCCCCGGTTTCACGTCCGTGTGCAAGACGTGCTCGCTTAGATGCTTCAGCACCGCACCGCCGGCCGAATGCACGATGCATTTCGGCACCCCGGTCGTTCCCGATGAATAGAGAATGTAGAGCGGATGCGCGAACGGCAAACGCTCGAAGCGCGGCTCCCTGCCCTGATGCGCGCCGGTAGCGTCGGACCAAGTCACCGCATTCACCGTGCGACCACCTCGCTCCGCGAGACTCGCCGCGAGCGCATCGGCTCGTCCGAGATACGACACGACGACGACATGCTCGACGCTGCCCAGCGCGGCGACGATCGCCGTCACCTTGTCCGCAATGTCTATGGTTTTGCCGCCATAGTAATAGCCGTCACAGACGAGCAGCACACGCGGGCCGATCTGGCCGAAGCGGTCGACGACACCTTGGACTCCGAAATCGGGCGAGCATGAGGACCACACGGCTCCAATCGACGAGACCGACAGCAGCCCCATCACGGCTTCCGGGCAATTTGGCAGCATGGCCGCGACGCGATCGCCGGGACCGATACCCAGCTCAGTGAGCACGGCCTGCATTTGCCCGACCTCGCCGCGCAGCCCGTCCCAGGACACCCGACGACGCACCTTGTCCTCACCCCAGAAGACGAGTGCCGTTTGCGGACCACGCTTCGAAAGAGCATTCTCGGCGTAGTTGAGCCGCGCATTGGGGAAGAAGTTTGCACCCGGCATCTTGTCGGCGTCGACAAGATAGGGCTCCGAGCCCTTCTCGCCTACGACGCCCGTGTAGGTCCAAAGCTCAGACCAGAACTTCGCCGGCTCTCTCACGGAGAAGGCGTGCAAATCTTCGTAAGTGGCGATTTCGCGCCCGGTGACTTTTGCAATATGGCCCATGAATTCGGTCATGGCTGCGCCGGCACAGCGCTCGGCCGACGGCGTCCATAGCGGTTGGGTCATGGCGTCTCCAGGCCTCATGTCGTAGCCTACCTCTGAAACGATATAGGCTCGACGGCCAGGGAAATGCGAGGGGATCGTGCGATTCAGTTCCCGACCACAGAATTGTCGGCTTCTTGCATCGCAATAAGCGGATGGACTAAACAGAGCGTCGCTGGATCCGGGGCAGGAGTTGCCGCTCGGGAAACGTGCCAGCAGAGGGGGCTAGGTGTCATTCGTTCGCCTGCAGGGCTGGCGGAGCGTGTTTAAGCCACGCAGACGCCATCGCCACCATCATTCGATGGCTTACGTGGCGCTGGCTTTCATTGCCTTCGGGCTCGCGTTGCCTGCGATCGTGGGCAGCCGTAATCCCGGCGTGGCCTTCCGACCGCTTGCCGTCCTGTCCGCCGCCCGCGACAGCTACAGCCTGGCCGCCCCGATTCCACTCATTCCGTCTGCCGGCCTGTCACTTGATGCCGGCTCCATTTCGATCGCGCCCTCGCAGGCGGCCTCGGCCCGCAGCGGCGAAGCGATCCTCGCCCTCCTCACGGGTGGCAGCGCCCGCCTCATCCTCGAAGGCGCCGTGTTCACGTTCTCCACCGCGGCCAAGGTCGAGGCGGAGATGACGCCCAATGCCGTCGAAGGCCTGGCCCCCCTCCTGATGTCGTTGACGGAATCGCGCTTCGAGTCGCTGAGCATCCACCATGGCAAGGTCGCACTACGCCAAGCCGACGGAGGCCTGCTGCAACTCACCGACCTCAATGCCGAGGTCTCGTTGCGACGGAAGGGAACTGTCGCCGCCAAGGGCACCTTCGAGCTTCGCGGCCAGATCATGAGCTTCGACACCACGATCGCCCTCGGCGACCGCAAGTCCATGTACCGGCTGCCGTTCCGCGCGCTCGTCAAAGGCAGCCTGCTGGAAGCCTCGATCGATGGACGCTTGACACTCGGCAACGGCATCCAGATCTCGTCCCAGAACGCCAGCGTCGCCATTACGGATTTGCGGCGAACGGCAAACTGGCTGGGCGGAGCTTGGCCGGATGGCCCGGGCTTCAAGAAGTTCCGTGTCGAAGGAAACCTCGATCTCGCCGATCGTGACATGTCGTTCCAGGCGGCGACTTTCGAGCTGGACGGAAACGTCGCGAACGGCACGATGTTGATCGATCTGACAGGCCCTCGGCCGGCCATCGAGGCGACGTTGGCCTTGCAGAAGCTCGATTTGACAACGTATTCAACCCCGCCCGCAGAGGACGCGGCAAAGCTCGCTCTGCCCGGCAAGACCGACGGCCCGGAAGGCGCAACCGGCGAATTCTCGCTACCCGTAATCAAGCATCTCGATGCGGATTTGCGCTTGTCTGCGGACAAGGTCGTTTTGGGTGCCATGAGCTTCGGGCGGGCCGCCGCCTCTTTGACGCTGAAGAACGGCCGGTTGCTCGCCGATATAGCCGAGCTCGAGATCGACGGAGCCGCACACGGCGCGGGCCAATTCGAGGTGGATATGGCAGCGGCCGAGCCGCGCTATACGCTACGCTGCAAAATCGACCAGCTCGACGCCAGCCGCTTTCCCGCGGTGCTGTTCAATCAATTTTCGATGCGCGGCCGCGCCAACGTTATCGCCGACGTCGCGGCAACCGGCGAAACCGGCCCCCGCTTGCTCTCGACAATGGGCGGCAAGGTCACCATCGCGATGCCGGCCGGCGGTCAGCTTGGGCTGGACCTGACAGAATTGTTTTCGACCGCTCTCGCCAGATCGCCCACGATCGGATGGGGCGACGCCGCCGCCGGCCATACCACGGTGGACAATTTCATCGGCCGCTTTCAGATCACCCGGGGTCTGTGGAGCGCCGAGCAGCTCACCGCCCGCTCCGGCATCGCGCTCTACGGCGGAACCGGCGCGATAAATGCGCCCGCTGGCACACTTGATCTCGTGCTGACGCGGGCGCTGGCATTGGCGCAAGCAGGCGAAAGCGGTCACGATCCGGGCGTGGCATTGGTGCTTCGCGGCCCATGGCGCAATCCCGCGATGCAGCCCGCGGAGCGAAGCAAGCCAGTCGTGCCCGTCGAACCTGCGCCGGAGCCGCCCATCGCAAAAGCGCCAGGTGGACGGACCTGATAAGGATCAGGTTGAGAACGTGACTGCGCCACCTCTACGATCACGCCAACCAGCGATCGATCAGATCCTCCGCAGCCCTCCGCTCAACTCCGCCAAGCAACAACCCGCACTTCGTCCGACGCCACAGCACGTCTTCGGCGGTCCGGGCCCATTCGGCAGCCTTGAGATAGGCAACTTCGCGCTCGCTGACGTCACCGGCGATGATCGTCCCGAGACCGGCAAGCGAAGAGGCGGAGCCGAGGACGGTATCGGTCAGGCTGCCGTGCCGGCGGGCTAGTCGTGTTAGAAAGGCTGGCGGAATACCTGCCCTCCGTCGCACGAGATCGGCGAGCCAAGGCTCGAATCCCGTCTCGCCCATGACGCCCCCCGGCAGAGGCGACGTTGCCGTCCAAGCCCGTCCCATGCGCGGAAAGAACGGAGCTAGCTGCTCCATCGCCTGTTCAGCGAGTTGCCGGTAGGTCGTGATCTTTCCGCCGAGCACCGTGAGCAGTGGCGCGCGGCCAGGGCTAGCCGCCACCTCAAGCCGATAATCACGTGTTATGGCGGATGGATTGCCGGCGGCGTCGTCGTAGAGCGGCCGCACCCCCGCAAAGGTCCACACAATGTTTGAAGCCGCTATCGGCTGGCGGAAATAGCGGTTGGCGACGCCGATCAGATAGGCCGATTTCCTCTGGCGAGATGGCTGCATCCGCCGGATCGCCGCTGT
The DNA here is from genome assembly GCA_963847435.1 of uncultured Alphaproteobacteria bacterium. Lineage (GTDB taxonomy): Bacteria > Pseudomonadota > Alphaproteobacteria > Rhizobiales > Hyphomicrobiaceae > CAWJZR01. Next base: position 27,935 of record CAWJZR010000012.1, read on the forward strand.
AGGGCATGTCCGTAGTACCGATCAGAGTGAACCGCTCGGCGAACGGCAGTGCGAACACAACACGACCGTCACTGTTCTGGAAGAGGCACGCATCCTCGGCGCCGGCTGATTCGTGGCACAACGATATGACTGCCCTTGACGAGCCGCAGCCGCGGCCGAGCCGGCGCCTCTCCATCACCCCGCGCGAGACTTGCGACCGTGTCGACCCAGGGGCCGGCGGCGTTGACGAGGCCGCGCGCGCGGACCTCGCGCTGTTGCCCGTCCGCCTCAAGAATCACGCGCCAAAAGCCCGCTTCTTCGTTCACGCGGCTAACGCGCGTCCGAGTTGCGATTTCGGCGCCATGGTCGGCGGCAGCCCGCGCGTTGAGCACCACCAGCCGCGAGTCATCAACCCAGCAGTCCCAATAGGAAAAGCCATGCTCGATCTCCGGTCGCAGGGCCGCCCCTATGCGATCGGTGCCGAGCTCGATCGCGGAGGAGCCCGGAATGCGATGCCGGCGCGCCAGATGGTCGTAGAGAAACAGCCCCGCGCGAATTAGGGCCGCCGGCCGTTGTCCCGCGCTATGCGGGAGCACGAACCGTAGCGGCCAGATGATGTGTGGCGCCTTGGCGAGGAGGACCTCGCGCTCTTGCAGCGCCTCCCGCACCAGCCGGAACTCATAATGCTCGAGATAGCGCAGGCCGCCATGAATGAGTTTTGAGCTCGCCGACGAGGTTGCCCCCGCGAGATCTCCTTGCTCCGCGAGAAGCACATTCAAGCCGCGCCCGGCCGCATCAGCGGCAATCCCGGTGCCGTTGATGCCTCCGCCGATGACGACGAGATCGAGCATGGCGTCGCGCATTCATGCAGCCTTCTGAACGGGAAGGCCGCAACGCCGCTCCCGATGCCACTCATTCATGGCATCGTAGCAGGCAGGCGTTAGACTGCCGTTGACGTTTCGTTTTCTCCGCGAAGCGCGCTAACAGCGGCTGCGGCTGTGCCGCTCGGCCGCGGCGTCATCCACGATATGACGAGTGTCGCGACCAAGCTCACCGGCAGGCCGAAAAGCCCGGCTGCCGACGGCTTCACGCCCCACCAGTTCGCAATGGAGCGGGCATGCGACTGCAAGGCAATCCACGCCGCGTCCTTTGTCGCGCCCTCGGCTCCCAGCCAAGCATCGCGCAACAGTTGCAGTTTGCGCTGCGCAGCGGGAGAGGCGTTCGAGAAACCGGACCACATCTCGGCAAACCCAACGGCGCCGTACCGCGTGCCGCACAAGTAGTAGAGGGTCACAGCGAGGCCTGCGATCATGCCGGCAGCCGCGCCCCAGGAGTTGACACGGCGCGACCACACTCCGAGCACGAGCGCCGGAAAGAGTGCGGCCGTCGCAAGCGCAAACGGCCACATGACGAGAACCTTGGCCTCCTCCGGCCACAACACTGCCGCAACTGCCGCGCCGACGACGGCCAACACGACCGAGATCGAAGCAGCGGCGCCCTCCGGATAGCGACTTCCGAAGGCGGAGCCGATTGCCTGCGCGGCGGCGATCAAACCGGCCACCCCGGCAGCGAACACCGTTGCCGCGGCTAATGCCGAAATCACCAACGGCAGCCCCGACAGACGCGACACCGCCAGCCACACCGCCTCCGGCTCAAGCGCGAAATCTTGCAAGCGCACGACGCCTTTGTGGCCACCGAGCGACTTGCACGCCATCGCCACCGCTGTGGGGTCGATCGCGGCCACGCCGCAGATCTTGAGGAATCCAGCCTGCCCCAGGTCGAGCATCCACGAAGGCAGGTTAGCGACTGCCGCCGCACCGACGAGTTGCTTCAACACAGAGAGTTTGACGAAGGCGGCAACAGCTGGCCCCAAGATGACGAACGGCAGCAACAGCAACAGGCCCCACGCGAGCGACGCCCGCGTTCCGCGCGCATCGGCGCTGCCAAGCGATCGATCGATCATCATCGGAAGCGCGGCGGTACCAGCCATGACCGTCAATACCGAGCCGGTGAAATTGACGGCATCCAGGGTCAGGAACGGCGTGCTGTGCCGCTTGATGCTGGCGCCATCGGCGAGTTTCTGCCCGAGCAGGCCGATTTCGAGGTTCGAGATCTCGGCCAACACATTGCCGTAGGCCAGCGCCTCGGCCGGATTCCGGCTGTGCGACCACCCCAGCGCTCCCGATACAGTGATTAGACCAGCCACGATAACGACGCCGAGTACGGCAAGGGTCAGCCCCGCCGCCGCTCCTCCCCGTAGCAAGACGGCCAGCACAAGCGCGGCCGCCACCGCGATGCCAGCAACGGGAACGGTTCCGGTCAGGAGGGCGGCAGCCTGTCCCAGCATCGAAAAAACCGCCGCGAGGATCAGCACCGCCGCCGACATGATGACGGCGAAGGTAAGCCCTCGCACCCAGCCCCCGTAGCGCGAATCCATGAATTGCGGAATTGACCGGCAGCCGATGCGCCGAATGTACGGTGCCACAAGCGCGGCCGCTAGCACGACGCCGCTCGTCAGGCCAAGACCGACCCATAGTCCATCGAATCCGACGGCAAAAAGCCCGCCTAGCGTACCGAGGAATGACACACTGCCGGCAAGCGTGCCCGAGATCGCCCAACCATTCGCGGCTGGAGGAGCGGCTGAGCGCTCGTCGTCGAACACCGCCGCGGTGAAGGCCGCCGCAACCAAGCTCACAACCGCGAAAAGGCCCAGCGCTGGCAAAACGCGGCCCGGCACCCCCATCTGCTCGGCGATGGCGAGAAGGATCGCGAAGGCGAGCCATCCAAGCGCGACAATCCAGAGCAAAGTTCCATGGTGCGCTGTCCGCTCATCGCCCGCCCTGTCGCCTGCCGTTGTCATGCCCCTCGATCCCCCCGAAACCCGCGCGTGCCCTCATTGCGATCGGCGTCCTCGATCCGGTCCGCGCGTATGACGAACAAGAAGAGAAGAACGCCCAGGAGCACCGGCACGCCCTGCGCCACGAGGTAGAACCCAAGAGGGAAGCCTGACACCGTCACGGCGTTGAACGCTTGCACCAGGACCGGCACGCCCAACGCAAGAATCGCCACGTTGAAAGTCAGCAGGAACGTGCGCCTCCGCAGGCGCACGAACGGTTTGGGTATCGGTCTCTTTCCCACTCGTTCCCCCTCTCAGAGATGCCCCGTTTGAGTCAGGCCAGTCGAATCCAGTCGAATTCAAGTAGTAGCCGCCAACACGCCAGCAATGCCAACTAACCCGCGAGGCCGGCTTCAAACGGACGGCACTATTATGCATCGACATTTTGGAACATCGGCTTCCGGACCCGGTTAATTCGATCGACGTCAAGAAATGAAGTATTTTTGGCGCACTAGACTAAAGGTTAGTCGATCGCTAAGTCGACGTCCGTTCGCAATACGGCTAAAGTTGGGCTGCTTGGGGAAGTATGCCGCGGGCTAAATTTGATTTGGCTCAAGGTTCATGGACAACAGGCGGAAACGAAAAGAAAAATAGGTGGCGAATTTAGAGCTCCACAAGGAGCCGGGCGCCGCCGGGGACGGAGCGAACAAGCGGCTGCAGTTCATAAACTGCTAGTCGGGTTCTTTGGAAGCGAGCGTGCCGGCAGCGGCGCGCCTGCCGACGTCCTGTGTTCGAAACTCTCAACACAAGGATTCTTGGACCGATGAGTGTCACGACAGCAAACTTCAATGACCGAAGCCGGCCGATGACCGCCGAGGAGCGGAAGGTCATCCTCGCTTCCTCCGCTCGGTACCATCTTCGAATGGTACGACTTCTATCTCTACGGCTCTCTCGCCGCAATCATCGGCGCGCAGTTCTTCAGCCAGTACCCGGAAGCGACGCGCAACGTCTTCGCGCTGCTGGCCTTCGCCGCCGGCTTCCTGGTGCGGCCGTTCGGCGCGCTGGTGTTCGGCCGACTCGGCGATCTCGTCGGCCGCAAGTACACCTTCCTCATCACCATCCTGATCATGGGCGCGTCGACCTTCCTGGTCGGCCTGCTGCCGAGCTACGACACGATCGGGTTCGTGGCGCCCGTCGCGCTGATCGCGCTGCGCATGGCCCAGGGCCTCGCGCTCGGCGGCGAGTACGGCGGCGCGGCGATCTACGTCGCCGAGCACGCTCCCCCCGGACAGGCGCGGTTTCTTCACGAGCTGGATTCAGACCACCGCGACCCTCGGCCTCCTGCTCTCGCTCGATCGTCATCATGTTCACGCAGATCTACGTGAACGCCAACTATCCCGAGGTGACGACGGCGGCCGGTGCCAAGATCACGCCGTTCGCCGCCTGGGGCTGGCGCATTCCGTTCCTGGTCTCGATCTTGCTGCTGGCGATCTCGGTGTGGATCCGGCTGCAGATGCAGGAGAGCCCGGCCTTCCAGAAGATGAAGGAGGAAGGCTCGATGTCGAAGGCGCCGCTGACGGAGGCGTTCGGCCAGTGGAAGAACGCCAAGATCGCGCTGCTCGCCCTGTTCGGCCTCGTCGCCGGCCAGGCCGTGGTCTGGTACACGGGCCAGTTCTACGCGCTGTTCTTCCTGCAGAACATCCTGAAGGTCGACGCGTTCACTGCCAACGTGCTGATGGCGTGGTCGCTGATCCTCGGCACCGGCGGCTTCATCGTGTTCGGCGCGCTTGTCCGACAAGATCGGCCGCAAACCGATCATCCTCGCGCGGCTGCCTGATCGCGGCCCTGACCTACTTCCCGCTGTTCAAGCTGCTGACCGCGACCGCCAACCCGGCGCTGTATGCGGCGCAGGAGAAGGCGAAGGTCGCCATCATTCGCCGATCCCGGCGCGACTGCTCGTTCCAGTTCAACCCGACCGGCACCGCCAAGTTCACTAACGTCCTGCGACATCGCCAAGGCGCTGCTGGCCGCAGCTCGGTGAGACGCGACGACCGTCGATGCGCCGGGCGGCACGCATCGCCAAGGTGAGGATCGGCGACAAGGAATACGCCGCAAACGATCCCGAACTTCGCCAAGGACGTCGGCGCGGCGCTGACGGCGGCTGGCTATCCCGGCGCCAGACAATCCCGGCGATCGTGAAGATCCGATCGATCCGAAGGCCGGGCTCGCCAACTTCGCCAAGATGTTCGACATCTTCACGCGCTCAGAAGCTGACCCTCATCGCCATCCTCACCATCCTGGTGATCTACGTGACGATGGTCTACGGCCCGATCGCCGCCGCGCTGGTCGAGTTGTTCCCGACCCGCATCCGCTACTCCGGCCTGTCGCTGCCCTATCACATCGGCAACGGCTGGTTCGGCGGCCTGCTGCCGGCCACCTCGTTCGCCATGGTGGCTCAGACCGGCGATATCTACTTCGGCCTCTGGTATCCGATCGTCGTGGCGCTCATGACCGTCGTGATCGGTTCGATCTTCGTGCCCGAGACCTACAAGCGGGACATCTTCAACAACTGATGCGCGCGAGCTCTTGCCCGATGCCCGCAGGGGCGCCGGGCAAGCCGTTTATCGAAACCCCGCGGCAGCGCACCTGCTCGCGGGGTTTTTTGTCAGTAGGCCGGATCTATAACGCCTTGCAGGCGTCGCGCATGATTTCGCGCAACCAGCGGTGCGCCTCGTCGTCGTCGAGGCTTTCATGCCAGACCATGTGCACTGGCATCGGCGGCACAGGGCCGGGCAAGGCATGGATCTCGATCTTGAACCGCTTCGCCAGCGTGCGCGCAATCCGCATCGGTATCGCCGCGACGAAATCGTGAGATTCTACCAGGTATGGTAGCGCCATGACATTCGGCACCCCGAAGCGAACATTACGCTTCACGCCGGCCCGCTCGAAATAGTCAGCGACCGGCGTGGAACCGCGGCCCCACACCAGCGCCACATGCTCGAGTGAACGGTAGACGTCGAGCGAAAGCCCCTTCTCGAGGCGCGGATGCCCCTTGCGGGCAATGACCACGAACGGGTCCTCGAACAGCAATTCGTTGCAAAAGCCTGGCAAGTCCGGAAGCTCATAGTCGAGCGCAAGCCACGTCTCACCGTCTCTCAATTGCGACAGGACGTTTCTGGCGCGGCCGCCCGATATACGGAACGACACATTGCTGGCCCCAACTGTCCGCACCGCCAATTCGGGCGCGATGCAGGCATCAAAACCAGCGGGAATATCGAGAAAGAATTGCCGGTTCGCCGACCGGCTGTTGAATGGGCTGCGTCGATCGCTCAGCGCCCCGCGGAGGACGACCAGCGCATCGCTGACGTCCTGTGCAATGCTCGTCGCCCGCGGTGTCGGCCGGATGCCACGCCCCGTCCGTTCGAAAAGTTGATCGTTGGCGATCTTGCGCAGGCGAGCCAGCGAATGACTGACTGCTGACTGCGTCATGCCCAGCCGCTTGCCCGCCTTCGTGAGGCTGCGCTCGGTCATGATCGTGTCGAAGACCACCAGCAGGTTGAGGTCCAACCTGGTCGGGCAACTCTCATTCATATAGCGCACCGCCTGTTTGCGGAATTTTCATTGCCATTAGATGCGCAAAGTAATTCAAACTTTCGTTTCCGTCTTGGAACCCGATACATCAAGGTTTGCAAAACCATAACCAATTGCTTCACAACTGCGCCAGACGGAACGCTCGGTAAATGCGGCTTGTTGAATAAAATTCTTTGCAATGTGAGGTTCGTCACCGTCCGAAACCGCTCTTCGCAAAAGTATGCAATCGCTTCAGGCCGCTGCGCTGCCGATTGTTTCTTCAGATCGCTCAAGTCGCGCCCTGGCATCCGCGCGCGCCATTGACAGCAGCCGCTATAGTCAGATGACAGCGAACGATCCGTTTCGGGACAAAAAACGTGCGAGCCGCCGGGAGCCTGGACCGCCGCCGCCGAAGCACCGATAATGCCGGCCGCTACGCTGGTCCGTCTTCACACCTCGTCGCAACAGAAACCCGGCAACTCCATGACACCATTCGTTCTTGCCCTTGACCAGGGCACCACATCCAGCCGCGCGATTGTTTTCGATTCGCAATTGGCGGTGCGCGGCCGAGGCCAATTCGAATTCACTCAGCATTTCCCGGCTGACGGTGAGGTCGAGCATGATCCCGAGGAAATCTGGACGACGACATTAGCCGCCGCGCGGGCTGCCCTGGAGGCGGCGGGAATCGAAGCAGTCAGGTGGCCGGCATCGGCATCACCAATCAGCGCGAAACCACGATCGTCTGGGACCGCCGCACTGGCCGGCCCATCCATCGCGCGATCGTCTGGCAGGATCGCCGCACCGCGCGAGCCCTGCCGCCAGTTGAGGGAAGCCGGGTATGAGCTCGGCATAACGGCCGCGACGGGCCTGCTGCCTCGATCCATATTTCTCGGCCACCAAGCTCACGTGGCTGCTCGACGAGGTGCCGGGAGCCCGAGCCGCCGCTGAAGCGGGCGAGCTTGCCTTCGGCACTGTCGACAGTTGGTTGCTGTGGCGGCTGACCGGCGGCCGGCGCCACGCGACCGATGCCACCAATGCCGCGCGAACCCTGCTGTTCAACATCCACGAAGGCCGCTGGGACGACGACCTTCTACGATTGTTTCGCGTCCCACGCTCCATGCTGCCCGAGGTGCTCGACTCGAGCGGCCACTTCGGCGCAACCGACGCCGAGTGTTCGGGAGCCCCATACCCATCCTCGGCATCGCTGGCGATCAGCAGGCGGCGGCCATCGGGCAGGCGTGCTTCATGCCCGGTACCGCCAAGGTCACCTACGGCACGGGCTGCTTCGCGCTCGTCAACACGGGAGCGACGGCGGTAGCGTCCAGGAACGGCTTGCTGACCACCATCGCCTATCAATTAGAAGGCAAGCGCACCTACGCGCTCGAAGGCTCGATCTTCATTGCGGGAGCCGCCGTGCAGTGGCTGCGCGACAGCCTGAAAGTCATCCCCGATGCAGCCTCGACCGCCGCCCTGGCAGCCAAGGCGGACCCGACGCAGGACGTTATCCTCGTGCCGGCCTTCGTGGGCCTCGGCGCGCCGCACTGGTCTCCGGACGCGCGTGGCGCGGTCTTTGGCTTATCGCGGGCAACCGGCGCCGCGGAACTCGCCCGGGCCACCCTTCAATCGGTCACCTACCAAACTTGCGACCTCTTGGAGGCCATCGGCGCTGATTGGCCGGATGCCAAGCCCACCGTATTGCGCGTCGACGGGGGCATGGTTGCCAGCAATTGGATGCTTCAGGACCTCGCGGACATGCTCGATATGGCGGTCGACCGTCCGACGATCCTGGAAACCACGGCCCTTGGGGCGGCTTGGCTTGCCGGCCATTACGCTGGGATCTTGGCCGGACCAGTCCGGTTTCGCAGACCTTTGGAGGCTCGACCGCCGTTTTGAGCCGCACCTTTCGGTCCTTGAGCGGCAGCGCCGTTTCGCCACGTGGAAAAAGGCTGTCCGAGCCACCATCTCGATGACTGGGTCGAATTGATCCGTTGAAATACGGAATGGTGCATTGCAGCGTGAAGGAAAATGCATCAGACTTTGGGCCGTGCCGCAAGGCTGATCACTAGCCTCTTGGCAAAGCGCAACGGATTTTATTGCACTATATTTCGTTACCGCACGCAAAAACTGTCCAATAACTGCACAGCGCCCGCAAGACGCATGGACAGTCGATCATGTGATTGATAGAGCAAGCGTAATGCTTCCGAAATACCGCCGACAGAAGAACAGCACTGCTGGAAGATGATGAGCAAACTGACCGACAGCGCGAGTGAGCCCCGTCGCGGAACGGCAGCTGAGGAGGAAGCCTACCTCAAGCTGGTTGGTGAACGCGTGCGCTTGGAGCGAGTGCGCCGCAGCATGTCGCGCAAGACGCTGTCTCAGACGTCCGGCGTGTCGGAACGTTACCTTGCGGAGCTGGAGCGCGGCACAGGCAATGCATCGCTCCTGGTCCTGCGCCAGATCGCGGAAGCCATGAGTCTGCGCGTGGCCGACCTTGCCTCCGAGCACGCCGACCGCTCTATCGACCTGCAGCTTGCGATCCATCAACTGGAGCGGCTCGGTCCTCAGGACATCTCCGAGGCCCGTCGCATGCTCTCGGCCCGCTTCGGCCGCAGCTCGGCGACCCCGAAAGGTCGCATTGCCCTTATCGGCCTGCGCGGCGCGGGCAAATCCACCATTGGCCAGGAAGCCGCCAAGGCGCTGTCGATTCCGTTCGTCGAACTCGACCGCGAGATCGAGCGCGTCAGCGGCATGGAGCTGACCGAAATATTTGCGGTGCACGGTCACGCCGTTTACCGCAGGGTCGAACACGAATGCCTGCAGTCGGTGATCGAGGCTTATAATCGCGTCGTGATCGCGACCGGCGGCGGTATCGTCACGGCGCCCGATACGTTCGAGCTCCTGCTGTCATCGTGCTATACGGTTTGGCTGAAAGCCTCACCGAACAGCCATATCGATCGCGCCACTAAGGGCGGCGAGTTGCGTGCCAACACTCTCGGCCGGCATGCGATGGCGGAGTTCAATAGCATTCTGGAGAGTCGAACCCCGCTTTACGCCAAAGCGGATTGCGAGATCGACACCACCGACAAGACCTCGGAGCAGGTCCTGGGCGAGTTGATCGATCTCGTCACGCGGCAGAACGAACCGGCTTCAATAGCCGAAGCCTAGCGCCTCGGTCGCCCCCGCTTCAGTGGTGGTGATGGCCGCCTTGTTCCGTCTTAGCCGCCTTTCCGGCGTCCGGATCGGAGCCGTCGGGAGCAGGCTGGAACGTCAGGCCGTTCGGACCTTTAGCGCCCAAGCCCTCGACTTTCGCCTCCACATCGATCGGCCCGGCCTTCTCGAACACCAGCGTCAGCTTGACGGTCTCGCCTTCTTTTAGAGGCTTCTTGAGATCGATCAACATGATGTGGTCGCCGGACGGTTGCAGCCTTGCGTACTTCGCGTCCGCAATGGCGATGGCGTCGACCTTGCGCATCTTCATAACATCGCCGTCCATGATGTGGGTGTGAAGTTCGACCCGGCTCGCGACATCGGACTTGGCCTCGACGAGACGGTCACCCGCCCCCGCGGCCGCGGCGATCGTCATGTACGCCACGCCAACCTTTGCCCCGGCCGGCGTCGCCCGTGACCAGGCATTACTGACGGTCACGCCTTTGGCCGTGACCTCCTGAGCGCTGAGCGGCCCGATCCCGGCAGCGAAGGCGAATGCGAGCACTGGAAGGGCGGTCAAAAATCCACGGCGGCGCATGATGGGGCTGATCCTGTCTGATGAGGGATTCGGTCGGAGTGGAGCTAGAACGGAGTGACGGCCGCTACGAGGTAACCTTCCGGCACTCTTCCTCTGCAGGAAGCGGATCGCACGAACGGCTGGAAACGCAAGACTTGAGAGCCTGCTTTACCGCGCTCGAATAGATCCCATCAACATCTCCCTTGTAGAGGCCCTGCGCCTGCAGCCCGCACTGATAAAGTTTGACGATCCGCTCGCCACCGAACCGCATCGCCAGTTCGTAGTCGGCCATCGCGTCGTCAACCTTGCCGAGCGTCTGCCGGATGTGAGCTCGAGTATCGAGAGCGTGCGGACTACCCGGTTGCAGCGCCAGCGACCGCTCGACGTCATCCTTACCGCTCTCGGCCCGGCCTGATTTGAATAACGCCCACGCCCGGTTGTTCAGCGCCGCCGCAAAGTTGGGATTGATCGCCAAAGCCCGATCGTAGTCGGGCAAAGCCTTGTCATACTGGCCTTTGACTGAGTAGGCGAGCGCCCGCATCGAGTAGGCGAGCGCGGCCATGTCCGGCGGCAGATCGGGCGTAGCCAAAACCTCGGTGCAACCGGCAATGCGGCGGTCGTTATCCTCGCTGGAGCAGTCCTCGGCGTCGTCGGCACGCGCCAGCGAACCGCCGATCGAGATCGAAAGCACCGCCACGGCCAACAGGCCGCCGAAACGTCGGAGAAGAGTTCTCACCGGCCCGCCTCGCTGTCGCAACCAACGTCCTTCAAATAATCTCCTGCGCTCTGAACCGCAAATACGGCGAACGGTAGGCGCCGGAGCGACCGCACCTTCAAGGCGGGATCGGACCGGGAAAAAGCGCGCTCGACTTGCCGGACATCCAATAGGCTGCAAGACCGATCCACTCCTTGGCTGCGAGATCCAGGCGCTCGAGGCCGCGCGGCATACTCTCGAACGGCCGCATCGCGTCACGTCGGTCGCGCGTCCGGAAATCGACCGGATAGGGCATGACATCGAAGCCGGCTTGCCGAAAAACGCCGATTGAGCGCGGCATATGATAGGCCGACGTGACGAGCAGCCACCGCTCTCCCGGCTTAGGCTTAACGATTTCGCGGGTGAAGATGGCGTTCTCCCACGTGTTGCGGGACCGATGCTCGATCACAATGCGGTCGCGCGCGATGCCGGCATCGACGAGGTAGTCGTGAACCGGCCGTTCGACGTCCTCACCCCACACGAAGTTGCCGACGCCGCCTGTGAAAACGATCTTGGCTTCTGGCTTCGCGCGCGCCAGCCGCAAGCCCTCGGTCAACCGCTCCGCTGCTTCATTGACGGCGAGCCCGCCGCGGCCGCCGCTCACCCACCCGTCCTCGAACCCTCCGAGCAGAATGATTCCGCTCACCGGCCCATCCGGCACCTTGCCCATGTGGGTGCTGAACCGCTCCTCCAGCGGCAACACCAGGGCGTTGCCCACCGGCACGAAGCCGGCGAACGCGATCCATCCGAAGCCTGCGAGTGCTAGCCGATAACCGAACCGGCGGTGTCTCTCGCTCCGTAGCAAAGCGAACCCCGTCCCGCACGCGATCAGCGCCAGGCTTGACGGTTGCAAAAGTAGAAAAAGGATCTTTGAAAGCGCAAAGAACATTCCGGTCGTCAGGCCCCCGGCGCGAAACCAATGGTGGTACGAAAAAGTGCATCCGCCGCGGCACGCGCTTCAGGCCCGCGCTCGGTCGCAAGGTCGTGCTTTTCAGGATTGAGCGCATCCATCTCGCTCAGCAACCAATCGTCCATCACTGCTAGCCGCGGCCGTCGTCCGAGTTCGGGAGTATCGCGCTTCAAGATGACGAGATCGATCAAGGCGGCTGCGGGCGCTTGCGGCAGCCCGACTGTCGCGACGAGATCCTGCAGCATCATCGGCGGCGGCGTGCCGTGGCGGATCACCCACCGCAACGAGAGTAACGGCCTCACGGCGTAGAAGTATTTCTTGAGCTTGACTTGCTCCTGCCCTTCGATCTCGCGCCGCCATTGGCCGCGTGCGATGCTGAAGTAGTGATGGGCGAGCGCTCTCTGGCTCGCGTGCCGTTCGAAAAGGGCCTTGGCCGCCGGGCGGAATGCGTTGTCGTCCTGATAGACAATAGGCGAAACCAACCACTCATAGAGCGCCGGGTTGGAGCGCAGCAGTAACCTGAGCGCCTTGCGCACGTCCCACCCGGCGAAATCGACAAGCATCGCGTCGAGCGGACCCTCGATCACATCGCGCGGCTCTGCAAGCTGCACGTACCAGTCGATCGGATGCGCGTAGATGAAGCGGACGTCGTAGTCGCTGTCGGGTGAGGCGATGCCCCAGGCGCGGCTGCCGGACTCGGCCGCATAGAGGATTCGAACGCCGGCCTCGCGCGCGGCTTCAGAAAGACGGTGGTCGATGTGGCAGCGTACGGCCGGAGAAACGGCGTCGCTTTGGATCGCATCCTCGGACATCGTATCCTCGGACATTGGGTCAGCCTTCTGCAACCAGTTCGCGGCCGATGAGCCAGCGCCGGATTTCGCTCGTGCCGGCGCCGATCTCGTAGAGTTTTGCGTCGCGCAACAGGCGACCCGTCGCCGTATCGTTGATGTAGCCGGTGCCGCCTAAAAGCTGGATCGCGTCGAGCGTGATCTTGGTCGCCGTCTCTGCCGCGTAGAGGATGGCGCCGGCCGCGTCCCGCCGGTGGGTCTCGCCCCTGTCGCAGGCTCTCGCCACGGCATAGACATAGGCCCGAGCCGCGTTGAGGTTCACGTACATGTCCGCGATCTTGCCCTGGACGAGCTGGAAGGAGCCGATGGGCGAGCCGAATTGCTTGCGTTCGCGCACGTACGGTAATGCGATATCGAGGGCTGCTTGCGCAATGCCGATAGGCCCGGCCGCGAGCACGACGCGCTCGTAATCGAGCCCGCTCATCAGAATGTTCACGCCCGCGCCCAGTAAGCCCAACACGTTCTCGGCCGGCACCTCGCAATCCTCGAACACGAGCTCGCCGGTGGGTGATCCACGCATTCCGAGCTTGTCCAGCTTCTGCGCGACGCGGAAACCCTTGAACCCCTTCTCGATCAGGAATGCGGTAATGCCGCGCGGCCCCGCGCTGGGATCGGTCTTGGCATAGACGACCAGGAGATCGCCGCCCGGCCCGTTGGTGATCCACATCTTGGTGCCGTTGAGTACATAACGGTCGCCGCGCTTCTCGGCCTTGAGCCGCATCGAGACCACGTCCGAGCCCGCCTCCGGCTCCGACATCGCGAGCCCGCCCAGCCATTCGCCGGTGATCAATTTCGGCAGATACTGGCGCTTCTGCTCCTCCGATCCGTTGCGGCGGAGCTGGTTGACGCAAAGGTTCGAATGCGCCCCGTAGGAGAGCCCGATCGAGCCCGAGCCGCGGCTGACCTCCTCCATCGCAACGCAATGTTCGAGATAGCCAAGCCCCGAGCCGCCGTAGTCCTCCTCGACGGTGATGCCGTGCAGGCCCAGCGCCCCCATTTTCGGCCACAGAGCGCGCGGGAACTCGTCGCTGCGATCGATCTGATCCGCGAGCGGCGCGATCTCGCCGGCCGTGAAGGCGGATACCGTGTCGCGCAATGCGTCCGCCACCTCCCCGAGTCCGAAATCGAGACCGCGCAGCGAGTTCCTCAGCATTGGTGATCAACTCCCAGCTACCAAGACCCAGTGCTTCCTGCGGTGCCGCCGGCGCGTGCCTCGAACAGTGCGACATTGCCCTTCATTTCGACTTTCACGTCGTCGAACCGGCTGGTCAGCGCGGATTGCAGATCCTCCAGCCGATCATCCGTATTCGAGAACACGCCTTTAGCGTTGTAGAAGGCCATTAGCTTCTGCGCCGCCGGCCGTGGCGCCGTTCCGTCCGCCGCGAACGGCAGGATCGTCGCCCCGAATACGCGCGCGCCTTGCCCCAGCAGCGGCTTCAAGTGGTCGAACACTACCGCCTTATCCGCGATCCGCCCCGGCAGGCAGTGCAGCAGGTAACAAAGCCCGGCCGAATCGAAGGTGCCGATCTCCGGCAGCGGCGCCAGCGCGTTGGCTTGGATCGTGCGCGGATGGAAGTCGGCGATGCGGCGCGATGCGGCATCCAGGCTCGACGTATTGAGGTCGAGCAGCGTGATCTTCGGCTGCTCCACCGGCCAGGCCGCGTGCTTCAGAAAGTATCCGGTTCCGACCCCGATATCGATGTGTCGCGCACCCACGTTGCGGTCATAGAGCGCTCGCAGATCCGCGGTCGGGCATCGCCAGAGCCAGTGATTGGAGATGCCGAGGACCCACAGATCGTAAAGACGCAAGGTTAGTGGCGAATAGACCTGCTGCCCGGCCAACGCCTCGACGCTCGCTCGCTCCGGCATGATCAATGGCTCCCAGAACGTGGCCGCGTCAGCGGCTGACGGTGCTTTCCGTCGGCCCCGCATCGGCGGACGCTGGCGCGATTGTATCGGGGTTCTGCTATAGGATCATCCATGACTTTGTCCGAGCCATAGTACGGTAAACGTCAATGCTGCCCGCAAGCGCTGAAAGTCCCGATCGGCCGAACCGCGTGCCCTGGCCGCCGCTGATCTACCTCGCGGTCTTCGCCGCCGCATTCCTGCTCGAACACTTTATTCCCCAACTCCCCGCCTGGCCGGATAGCTTTTTCCTCCGCTGGCTGGGGTCGGCTCTCGTCTTGACCGGCATCGGCCTCGCGATCTTGGGCATCGTGCAGTTCCGTGCCGACGAGACCACGTTTCATCCCACCCATGCCGCTGACAACCTCGCGGTGAACGGCATCTACCGCTACACCCGCAATCCCATGTACCTTGGAGCGATGGTTGCGTTCTTCGGCGGCGCCCTGGCGGCGCGGTCGCCTTGGCTGCTGGTGCTTCTGCCGCCGACCGCTTATGCATTGACGAGGCTCGCCATAGAGCCTGAGGAAGCCTATCTGGAGCGCCGTTTCGGTGACGCATACCGTGACTACAAGAGCCGGACGCGGCGCTGGATCTGAGGCGGCAGCAGAAGCGGCATCTTCATGAGCACCGACTACGCCGCCAAGGAGCGCGAGTTTCTCGACAGCCTCAAGGCCGATACCGGACGCGACCTCTCCGAATGGATGGCCGCCATCCGCGCGCAGGCCCTCCCACATCGTAACGACATCATCGACTGGCTGCGCCAGCAGGGCTTCATGTTCTCGCGCGCCTCCTGGCTCGAACGCATCCACAACAATGCCGGCCGGCCGATCTACGCCGACCAGCCGCCGACGCGTCGTCCGGCGCCCCGCCAGCCGCCACGGCCGTTTCCACGCGCGAACTCCATTCCCTTCGGGACTGCGCTGCCGGGTCCGTATCCTGGTGCGGCTGCTCCCACACCGCCCCCCGCAGCCCCGCCTGCGGCTGCGCCACCCACGCCCCCCGCAGTCGCGGTGAAGCCGATGTCGGTGCCTGCGCTTGTCGTAAACCGCCCGTTTGCGCCAGCTGCTGCGCCTGCGCCGGCAGTCGCGCCGTTGCCGACCGTAACGTCGATGCCTCCGCCTGTCGCCGAGCCCGCCGCAACGTCCGCACCACGTCCGCCGGCCGCTCGCCCACCGGCCCCTTACGCTCCGCCGCCTCCGGCCGCGCCGTCACCGGGCGCGGCCTCTGCGCCTGAAACGGTCGCGGATGTGCTCGCGAAGGCGAAAGCCTTCCGCCCGCTCGCCCAATACATGCTTCGCGAAATCGACAAAGCCGTGCCTGGCGCAGCCGTCTCCGTCCACGATGGCCTTGTTTCGCTCGGCAACCCGCGCGAGTTCGCCGTCATCCTCGCGTCGCCGAAGGATGTTCGCCTCGGTCTCGATCTTGGCGACCGCCAACCTGAGGCCACGCTCGTCCGCGCAAAAATTCCCGGCGCTTCGCCGCGGATTACCCATATGATGATACTGACCGACGTGCGTCAGCTCGACGCCGCATTCGCTGATCTGGTGAGAGCCGCCGATCGCAGCGCAAAGGCCGGATCAGCGGCCTGACGTTAACGTCTGCCACCATGGATTCGCCCGAATTTCGGGGCTTCACTGCCGTCCGTTTGGAGGACCGACACATGGCCGCGAATTTTCGCTCCGCGCTTCTGCTGGCGACCCTGACCCTGGGCGCAACCGCAGTTTCGTGGACGTCCCCGGCTGCTGCCGAACCGGCGCCTCTCAAACCACGCGACGCCATCACCGGCTTGCTCGCCAAAACGCAAGGCACCGCGCCGGGGCCGCAGGCAGCGCCGCCGCAAGCGGCAGCCAAAACCGCCCCGCCCGCCGCTGCGACAGAGCCCGCCGTCGAGAAAGATCCTCGCGAAGGCGATGCCGCTTACGAGCAGGCCCGCCGCCTGATGTTGGCCATCGATGCCATCCTGCAGGACACCGCCAAGCAGCGCGGCGACGCCAAGAAGCTTCCCGGCAAGGACGAGTTCATCGTTCCTCCGCTCTGGACGGAGACGCGAGAGGATCGCGAAGGCAAGATCCGCAACCTGCTCGATGCCGCCCTTGGCGTCGTCACCGACGTGCCCGTCGTCGAGGTGCAGCGCAAGATCGAGAGCCTGCGCAAGAACATCCGCGACCTCGACGAACGCATCGCCAAACTGAAGGAAAAGCAGATCGTCGCGCCCAAGGACGGCATGCTACCGGGCGTCTGGACGGACACCGTCGACAGCCTGGACAAGGACATCGACGAGACCAAGAAGCGCATCGAGCTCAACAAGGGCGAGATCGCAGCCGCCAAGGCCGAGGTCCACGCGGCGTTGGGCAAATCTGGCATCCAGCTCGCGCCCGAGCAGGTGGACATGATCCTGGACAGCGTGCTGTCGGGAGACCTCGTGCGCCTCGTCGCAGTCTTCAACGCCGCCAAGGTGATCGACGGCCAGCTCGGCAAGTTGATGTCGACCTCGGGCGACAACACGGATGCCGCCCGCAAGTATTTCGCCATGCACGCCGCGCTGTTCGCCATGCTCGTGCACGCCCAGGACACGACGATCGCAAAGATCGACACCGGATATATGCCGAAGCTCGATGCCATCATCAAGGACATCGCCGCAGCGCGCGCCAAGACAAACGACCTCTTGCGCGCTGAAAACCGCCCAGACCAGCGCCGCGCCCTGGAAGCCAATCGCGATAGCCAGAAACTCGCCGACGAGGCCGCCAACGGCTACAGGCGCTACCTCGCCCAGCAGCGCGAGCAGATCGCCCGCGCCCGCACCAAGGCCGCGCATGATCTGCGTATCGCCGACAACACTTACGAGACGGTGGAGGCGAGCTTCCAGCTCCGCAACCTGATGCGCGACAGCTCATCGTCCTTCGAGGCGCTGCAGCGGCTGGAAGCGCCGACGTTCGACCAGATCTTCAAGAACGAGGAGCTTCGCCGCGAGTTCGAGAACCTCACGCGCAAGCTCGACGGCCCCACGAGCTGAAGCGCCGGCTGACTTACGTCAATTTTTGACCGCTGTGCTGCTGACACTGGGCTCCTCGAAGGGTTATGCTCCGTCTGGGGACGAATCCGGGCGGGGAACAGTGCATGGCGATGGGCATGCCAGGACTTGGCGGCGGCAAGGGAGAGCCGCCGCAGACGTTCGGGTCATTGACGATTGAACGCCGCGTTTTGCTGACGCCATCGCGAACGATTTCGATCCCGAACATTTCGACAATTGCAACTCGCACAATTTACGAATCGAATGCGAAGGCGCTGGTCACGCTTGGACTGGTGTTGCTGAGTTCCGGAGGGCTGATTTCGCTCTTGACGTCGTCTTGGGGGCTCGCTCTCGTCGGAATTGCCATAGTGTTGTTCATCGCAGCCGCGAGTTCGGGTAGCTCGACGAATTTCCTGATTATTACGACCAATGACGGTACTCGGTCGCTGTTCTCTGGGCCGCGGGAAGAAACCCTCGAACAGGTCCGCCGCCTGCTCTCCGACAAGATCAACGCCCACGACGAGACGGCGACGTACAACATCAATTTCGAGACGGGCACCATCGAGTCGCTGAACGTCGCCGCGATTGCCAAGCTCGAAACCGCCGCCGTCGTCAATGGCTCCAACAACCAAGTCGTCGCCAACTCGCCCGAAGCCCGCATCGGCACCAAGAATACAATTTTGACGGCCATTAATTCGCCGGGCGCACAGCTCGGCCGAGGCATTGTCGCCAACGGCAACGCCAACACGGTGCAAAAGACCCACATCGATTACGCGACCGTGCTGCCGCAGATCGAGCAGATGCAGCGCTTCTACGCACAGAACCCCCATGCCCGCCCCGTCGAGGAACGGCTGGCCGAGCTGGAGTTGCTCATGCGTTCTGGCACGCCCACCGCCGAAAGCCGCAGCCGCGTGCGCGATCTCGCCGGCGATCTGAGTACACTCCTCCAGGGCTACCCGGCGATGGTTCAGTTCTTTCAGAGCATAGTCCAACTGGCGGGATTCTGAGTTCCTCGAGCGGGGCCATGATACTGACGGTGATGTCAGATTTCCCGCATGCCGATTTGCCAGAAAGTGCCATTGCGCTGAAACTGATTGCGCCCCAGCATGACATCAGACAAAAGTCTAACGATAGGCGGATGTCGTCGTCGGCTGGGGGGATGGCATGAACAGGGGCTCGAGCGCGGGTCGATCTCGCGCATTCGCAGCACATGACACGTTCGATGTGCCGGCGTACGCCGCGCGATCGCGCGCGCAAACGTGCATGCGGGCCTCCCTGGCCGCACTGCCCCCCTTTTCCCCGAGCACGGCTCCATCTGCTACCGCCGTCGCAGATCTCTGAATTACCTCCGCACCTCCATTCCTCGGTGACTTATTTCCCCCCGGTCGTAAGTCATCGGTGGACGGCCCTCTTCCCCGCGAGGGGAAGAGGGTTGTGCGGCATGGGGCCGGCTCGCGAATGAAGCGCGAATGGTCATCGTCCCCAGATCCGGAAAAACGCTAGGCACTTCGCCCACAAGGTCACTTGGTCGTCAGCCAGGGCATCGAGGAATTCCGACAGCCGCCGCGATTTCCAAACCGCATAGAATGTCAGCATCCCCGTCAGCACCATGACGACGGAGAATACCGCAATGCGCCACTCGAACGGCTGCTCTGACCAAGCTAGCAGGTTCATGCCCAGGAAGCCGGTGGTCACCGTTCCGATCAGCCCGAAAGTGGTGACGACGGTGAGCCGGACCATGGCGTCGTTCTGCCGGCGCATCGCCTCCACGTCGAGGAAATTGCCCATGTCCTGCAGTTCCTCACGCACCTCTTGAAACAACGCGTCTAGGTTGAGTTGCTTCTGCAGCAACTCGAACAAGTCGCGCGCCTGCGGCTGGTTTGAGATCTCATGGAACCAGTAGCGGTGCTCGAACCGCAGGAAGTTTTCGAGCGCGTGCCGCGTGTCGCGCCGGAACACCCGGTTCGCCGCTGCGTCGCTGATGTCGAGCCGGCTAACGGCCGCCACCGAGCGGTCCGAGAACATCCGCAGAGACGCCTTCTGGAAGTGCGCGATCAGGAACAACAGGAAGTGCTGGTGCCGGTATCGGCCGAGAAGGCCCCCGTCGGCGTCCATGTAGAATTTGTCGTTGGCATCGCCGATGACCACCATCGAGTTGCCGCCGATCAAGAACCGCGCTCCGGCCGTTTCACCGTCGCTGTAGCGGTCGTAGCAATAGCGCGCCTCGAAATCCTTGAGAAAGTCATGGGAGTAGGGCAGCGCGTCGGCTTGCCCGGGCGGCGACCCCATGGCGAGCCGCACTTGATCGGGCCGCGTCAGCAGGTGCGGGTCTTCCATCGCCATGAAAGCCATGTGCGGCATGCGGTAATATTCGAGCTGCCGGTAGCGGATGGCGCCCTTGCGGTCCGAGTGGTGGAGCACCATCGGAGCCATCATGAATTCCCAATGCGCCGCCACGCACGGCGCACGGTGCTGGCATACGAACGACAAAAACTTCTCGCGCCGCTCGTAATCCGAGACCGACAGCACGTTCCCCGCTGCATCCAGCCATTCGACCCGATTGGGGCAGTGGCCCCCTCGCCCGTCCTTGTCCCAATACGCCGGATAGGCGCGACCGAACCGGAACAGCACATCCTGAGACACCGCAAACTCGATGTCGTCAGTATGGATCTCGACGGCCAGGATCGCGATGTCGATATCGAAGAAGAAATAGAGGTCGACATGCGCGATGCGGAAATCGAGGGAAGGCCCACCTTTGTCGAGTTGCACGCGCACGCCCGCAACGTCGGTACGGCGCATCACCTTGATCGGGCTTTCGCCGTAGGTCCGTTGCACCGCCTTGCCAATTCCCTGCCCGTAAAGGAAGCGCTGCACCGGCGGCAAGAACGTCACGAACTCGTTGTAATGGCGCTCCTGGAACTCGCCAGGCACGCCGAACTCGTCGTCGACTTCGCGCCAGGGGTTATCAGGTCCGGGCGTCGCCAGGTGCTCCCAATGGTTCTGGATCGGCGCGTCCTCGTCGAGCGGCAGCAGATAGACCGGCCAGATCAGGATCTCGCGCAAATGCTTGACGCGCTTCGCGGCAACCTCGCCGAGCGCTTTATCCCTATCGTCGTGCCGGCCCGTGACGTCCTGCATCCGCCCCTCCTGCCGGCAGCGTCCGCGCCGGCGGCATTCCCCGATGCCCATAATGACGCTGCATGACGGCAGTGCAATGGTCGCCCTGCTCAAAAAAGCAGCATTGAACGAAAGAGTTGCTAGGCCCTTCTCGCGACCTAGACCAGCCAGAAGGAGGCGAGCGAGAGAAAGGCGAAAAAGCCGACCACGTCCGTCACCGTGGTCACGAACACGGTCGAAGATACCGCCGGGTCGAAGCCGAAACGGTCGAGCGCCAGCGGAATCAGGATGCCGGCAAGCGCCGCCAACAATAAGTTGATGATCATCGCCGTGCCGATGACGAGTCCGAGCCCGTTGGAGCCGAACCACAGCACAGCGATACCACCCATCACGATGGCCAAGAGCACGCCATTGATGAGCCCAACCATCGTCTCTCGCATCACGACGCGCCCGAGGTTGGTTGCTGAGAGGTTCCTGAGCGCCAAGGCCCGCACCGTCACGGTCATCGTCTGAGTGCCGGCGTTGCCGCCCATCGAGGCGACGATCGGCATGAGCACGGCGAGCGCGACCATGTTCTGGATGGCGTTATCGAACACCTTGATCACGGTGGAGGCGAGCAGCGCCGTGCCGAGGTTGACCAACAGCCACCAGAACCGGGGCGGCGCGACCTCGCGAACGGTATCCGAGAGGCGCTCGTCGCCGACGCCCGCAAGCGCGCGCATATCTTCCTCGGCCTCCTCCTGGATCACTTCGACCACGTCGTCGACCGTGATGACGCCGAGAAGGCGGCGGTTATCATCCACCACCGGCGCCGAGATCAGCCCGTAGCGTTCGAATTCGCGCGCCACCCGATCTTGCGGCTCCGTCGCGAGAACAAGGTGCCGGTCGGTATCCATGAATTGCGATACGGGAGTGTCGCGTCCAGCCTTCAACAACCGGCTGAGATTGATGCTACCGAGCACGCGAAAGCTCGGGTCGACCACGAAGATCTCGGCGAACGTCTCGGGCAGGTCGCTGGCTTCGCGCATGTGGTCGATCACGCGCGCTGCGGTCCAGAAAGGAGCCACCGCCACGAACTCCCCCTGCATCAAGCGGCCGGCAGTCCGGTCGGGGTATTCGAGGTTGCGCTCGACGGCCGCGCGGTCGCCGCCTGACAACTTCGCCAGAATTTCCTTCTGGTCGCTTTCCTCGAGGTTTTCCAGCAGGTAAGCGGCGTCATCCGATTGCAGCTCGCCGATGAATTTGGCCAGCACGTCGTTCGGCAGCGCTTCGGAGAGTTGGTCGCGGACGGCCTCGTCGAGTTCGGAGAACACCTCCGGATCGAGCGCATGGTCCAGCGCCCCCACCAGCCGGACCCGCTGCTCCGGCGCCAACAGCTCGATCAGATCGGCAAAGTCCGGGGGGCGCAAATCCGCGACCAGAGAGCGCAGCCGGCTACTGTTTTCAAACTCCAGCGCATCCTCGACGGAATGCAGCAGTCCGGGGCTGACGACCACGTCGCCGTCCGGTGGCAGCATTTCATCGTGGGTCTCGGCCATGCGGTTCCACACCTTGCTCGCATTGCGATAGATTGATCACACTATGCCCGGATCGCCGATCCCGCGATTTGCGGCCAGCAAAATATCGGATCGCAAGGGTCCTAAGCGTCCAAGCACCCGCGAATGGTGCACAGCCGCCACACGCATGTAACGGTGCAAATACCCTGTGGGTTGGTCTCTTCGGCCACCATTTTTTTGCCAGTGAAGAATACATATAGTCCGCGCCCCATGCTCCAAAGCTTCACAGCGAAGTTCCGGATGGCGTGCACCGGCATGAATTCGAACGCGGACTATTTGACAAATGCAACGGCACGTCCTCGGACTCTCGGTGGCACTTCTTGCCGCTCTGGCACTTGTATCAGCAGACTCCCGCCACGCCGGCGCTACACCTCCCGCAGGCCAATGCGCTGGCAAGCCTGGGGCGTTGGGCGTTTCGCGTGTCGTGGAAGTGGACGCCACGGACGGGCCTCAGTTCGGATCGCAGCAGTATAAGCTGAATGACTTCCTTGAACCTGGCGAGGTCGTGCTGACGTTCGACGACGGCCCCCTGCGCGCCTACACCACGCCGATCCTCGCCGCGCTTGACGCCCATTGCACCAAGGCAACGTTCTTCTCTGTCGGCAAGATGGCGGTCGCCGACCCCGAAATGGTCCGCGAAATCGAGCGGCGCGGTCACACCGTCGGCAGCCATACCTGGTCGCATCGGAACCTCCGAAGCATGGCGCCCGCGTTGGCAAAAGGCGAGCTGGAGCTTGGCCACAGCGCGGTTGCCGCCGCCCTCGGCCACCCGATCGCGCCGTTCTTCCGCTTCCCCTACCTCAGCAACTCGAGGGCCATGGTCGCCCACGCCAAGTCCCGCAACCTCGCGATGTGGTCGATCGACGTCGACGCCGTGGACTACCGCACTCGCGACCCCGGCACCGTTCACCGCCGCGTCATGGCTGGTCTCAAATCGCACGGCAAGGGCATCATTCTGTTCCACGACATCCAGCCCTCGACCGCCGGCGCCTTGAAGGGCTTGCTCGATGAGCTGAAGGCCAAGGGTTACAAGGTCGTGCATCTGGTGCCGAAGGTGAAAGCCAAGACGCTGCCCGAATACGACGCGATCGCCGCCAGAGAGCTCGCCAGCCGTGGTGCCGTTGCTGCGTCGAAGCCCTTGGCACCCCGCGCCTTCACTTGGCCGGCTTCGACGCCGCCCTCCCTCAAGCCACCGACGACCGGTTCGATCGCAACTCCACCGCCGGCAACGCCGCGCCCGCCGGCATCGGCCGCAACCGACCCGACGCAGCCGTCCGCGGCGCCGCGCCACCCGCGGGCTCTTGGACGCGCCGAAGAGACCGAGCCCTGGCAGCTCAGAATTTTCCGCAATTGACAGCATCTGGTTTGCCGGTCGTCATCACTCGGCGTCGCTTTTTTTATGCGGCGATGCAGCGACTTGACGGCACGACTTGTTTGGATGCATGGCTTGCGGTGACAATTCGCCCGCAAGCCCCAAAAAGGGCCAGGAAATGGAGTTCGTAACGCGGCGTTTCGGCCTCGTCCTCCATGTCGACCACGACGACAGTGCGCCGCGTCCAGCGCCAAACAACTTTTGACACGACACGAGGCCTTCATGCGTGCACGAGCCGCATCTTTCGCCCTTTTTGCTGTTCTCGCGATCGGTTCGCCGGCGGCAAAGGCCGCCGCGGCATGTGGCGACGGAGCCAGCAGCCTCGGCGTCGAGCGCATCGTCGAGATCGACGCTGCCGCCGGCCCGATCTACGGCGACATCACCCGCCGGACTAAGGAGCCAAGCTTCCTGAAGCCGAAGGAGGTCGTGTTGACCTTCGACGATGGCCCCATGCCGTGGATCACCAAGTCGATCCTCGACACACTCGACCGCTACTGCACCAAGGGCACGTTCTTTGAAGTCGGCCGCATGGCCGTCGCTTATCCCGGCATGGTCCGGGAAGTACTCGGCCGCGGCCACACCGTCGGCGGCCATACATGGTCCCATCCGTTCAATCTGCCGCGCATGCCGGCAGCCAAGGCGCAGGACGAGATCGAGAAGGGCCTTTCGGCTGTTGCCCTCGCCGCGGGCCAGCCCATTGCCCCGTTCTTTCGCTTCACCGGCCTGAGCGACAGCGATCCCCTGCTCGGCTACTTGCAGACCCGCGGCATCGCCAGCTTCACCGTCGATATCGTCTCCAACGACAGCTACATCCGCGATGCCGGCAAACTCGCCCACGAAACGCTCAAGCGCGTCGAGGAACACAACGGCGGCATCATCCTGTTCCATGACATCAAGGCCGCCACGGCCAAGGCGTTGCCGGTCGTTCTCGCGGAGTTGCAGAAGCGCGGATACAAGGTCGTGCACATGCGCGCCAAACAGCCCTTGAAGCCGTTGCCGGACTACGACGAACAGCTCGGGCCGGCCGTCGCGAAGGCACTCGTGGCTCAGTCCGGCAAGCAGCAGCCGGTGCCGTTCTTCAACCCGGCAGCACTTGGCCGCGAGCCGGCGGTGGTAGCCCTCGCCCCCGAGCCGCGCGTTCGCTCCACCGAAAGCGGCAAGAAGCACAGCCGCATCGTCGTGGACGCCCATCACGATGGGTCACCGGCTCGGCACTCTCCTGCCTACGCTGGTGAGGGAGGCGGCCACGGCTGGTCGACTCGCGTTCACCGCCTGCGCAGTCCGATCGTACCGAACGAATAAGGATCGCGCCCATAGCGCGCCTAAGCTTTACTTCACGATCTGCAGAATTTCGCGAAAGCGCGGGTGATCACAGGTCACCAGCCACTCGAAGATCACCATCTCCGTGGTGACGATCTCGGCGCCCTTGCTCGCTGCCCGTTCGAGCGCGACCCGGCGGCTTTCGGCGGTGCGCGATCCGACGGCATCGGCGACGAGCCGCACCGCATAACCCTTCCCGAGTAGCCCGATCACCGTCTGCATCACGCAGACGTGGGCCTCACAGCCCGCAACGACAACGTGCTTGCGGCCTCTCGGAGCGAACTCCGGCCAGCGCGGCTCTCGCGTTGCATCGAAGAACCGCTTTTCCAGCGTGGCCGCGGCGGCATTCCGGATCTCATCTACGTTCGGACCCAGTCCCGCGGGGTTCTGCTCGGTCGCCAACACTGGCACCTCGAGCAGCTTGGCTGCGCCCGCCAGCCTCAGCGCATTCGCCACCGCTTCCGCATCGCCTTCGATCCACGGCATGAGCCGAGATTGAAAATCGACCAGCAGCAACAGGCTCTCGATCGGGGCGAAGCTCATCGCGGTGTCTCCTCGAGTTCGCGGATGACGCGGGTCACGTGCGCATCCATGAGCACTCGTGCCTTGGCGGCGAACAATTTCAATCGGCCGGTATGATCAAGCAACAGCAGGCCGGCAGCGTGCGCGAAGATTTCCGCCGTGACGACACGCGCCCGGGCCGGGCCCGCGCCGAGATCCCGTGCCGCGGTCCCGATAGGGGCCAGGGCACTGATCAGCTTGGCATTGAGCCGCTGATCGAGTTCCTGCGAAAGCCCGCGCGGGCGCATACCCCCGCGGAACAGATAGAAACCGAGATCGAGGTCGCGCGGATTGCCGGCATAGAAGTCGAAGAACGAGAGAGCCGCAGCCCGCAACCTCCGTGGAGCATTCTCCGCAGACGAAACCGCGCCCGTCACGGCCAAGATCAATCCGTCGAGCGATTGCTCCAGCACCGCGCCGTAAACGGCTTCCTTGCTCGGGAAATGAAAGTACAAAGCCGCCGCCGTATACCCGGCCGCTTCTGCGATGGCGCGCATACTGGCGCCGTCGAGGCCGTCCGCCTCGAACACGGCACGCGCACCTGCCAGGATCATCTCGCGTTTGGCGCTGTTGACGGCATCGGCACGTTTGCGGCGCGGATCGCTGCTCATTGGTTCCTCGTCATTCACCAGACTAACACGCCATTCGAGAACGCAAAAGCGTTGATAGATTTTTCTAACGGCGTTAGAGACGATCAAAATGAAACTCCGGAGGCCCCGACCATGCTGATGTCTGCAGCCGACTATCGTGAAAGCCTTCGCCGGTACCGGCCCCGCGTGTTCATCGACGGCCAACGCGTCGAAAGCGTGGCAGACGAGCCCCGACTGGCGCCCGGCGTCAACGCTGTCGGCATCACCTACGATTTTGCGCTCGACCCGGCGCACGCAGCGCTGATGACGGCCACGCAATCGACCTCGGGCCGCACCGTCAATAGGATGATCCACGTCGATACCTCGACGCAGGATCTGATGATGAAGCTGGAGGCCGTGCGCCTCGTCTGCCGCGAATCCGGCTGCGCCCAGCGCTACCTCGGCCACGACGCGCTCTCGGGCCTCTTTCAGGCGACGAAGCGCGCCGACGCCGCCCTGGGCACCGACTATCACCAGCGCTTCCTCACTTACCTGCATCGTATTCAGGAGGAGGATTTAACCCTGGGCATCGCCATGACTGACGCCAAGGGAGACCGCTCCAAGCGTCCCGGCGCTCAGAGCGTCCGCGACGTCTACGTCCACATCAAGGAGCGGCGGAAAGACGGCATCGTCATTCGCGGCACCAAGGCGATCGTTACCGGCGCCCCTTACATGCACGAGTTTCTCGTCATGCCGTGCCGCACGATGACCCGCGAGGACAAGGAATTCGCTGTCGCCTGCGCAGTACCGATCGACGCCGAAGGCATCACCATCGCGGCGAGGCCAGCCGGCCGCCCCGGCGAAGCCGCCGCGAAATTTTCTGGCAAATACGGCCAATCGACTGGCGTAGTGATCTTCGACGACGTGTTCGTGCCGTGGGACCGCGTGTTTCTCGCGGGCGAGCGCGAGGAGGCCGGCTTCCTCACCACGTCCTACGCCACGCATCATCGCCATTCCTGCATAGGGGCACGCGCCGGCTTCGGCGACCTCCTGATCGGCGCCGGCGCCCTGATGATCGAAGCCAATGGTCTCGATCCGGAGCGCCACGGCCACATCCGCGAGACCATGGTGGAGTTGATCACCATCGTTGAAGGCTTCTTCGCCTGCGGAGTAGCCGCGTCCGTCTATGGCCAGCGCGATCCCTCCGGCGTGCTGATGCCAGATCCGGTTTTTTCCAATATCGGCAAACTGATTCTGGCGACCAAGATCTACGACATGCACCGTCTCGCCCATACGGTCTCCGGCGGACTGATCGTGGCTCTCCCGGTCCCGACGAGGACCACAATCCAGAAACGGCCGCCTCGCTGTCCGCCGTATTGGCAGCCCGCTCGGATATTCCCGCCGCCAAGCGGCTGGAGGTCGCCCGCTTCATGGAGGACCTGACAGCGTCGCATCAAGCCGGCTGGTATTCGGTCATCTCGCTCCACGGTGGCGGATCGCCGGAAGCGATGAAGCGCGAAATTTGGCGCAACTACCCGGTGATGGAGAAGGTGGAACTGGTCGAGCGCCTGCTTGATCGCGGCGTGCTGGCCGATGGCCGCCGCGTCTCCAAGCAACCCGGCCGCTGCTGCGAAACGGGGTGTGGACCTGAGGCGAGCACGGACCAGACGCCGGAGGCCGGCAAATGGAACGTACCAGAGCCTGCGACTGCGATTTCAACGCAACCCCCGAACGCACCCGCCGCGACCCCCCAAAACCTGCCGAATAGAAGGCGTGCGGCTGGGTGCAACTCAGCGCAATGGGTCGCCAAGTGCCATTGGATCGACAGCTTGCCGCGTCGGCCCGAATACCTCTTCGAAAGCCTCGCGCAAAGCCATGTCGACCTCCGGCATGGTGACCGGCAGCCCCAGGTCGGCGAGGCTGGTGACGCCGTGCTCCGAGATGCCGCAAGGCACGATGCCGGTGAAATGGCTAAGGTCGGGCTCCACGTTGATGCTGACCCCGTGGAAGCTGACCCAGCGCCGCACGCGAATTCCAATTGCCGCGATCTTGTCCTCGATCCCGGGCCCTTTCTCGGACCGCGCCACCCAAACGCCGACGCGTCCAGGCCGCATTTCGCCCTTCACGTTGAACTGCGCCAGCCCCGAAATTACCCAGCGCTCCAGAGCCTCGACGAAAGCCCGCACGTCGCCGAAACGCGCCCTGACGTCGAGCATCACGTAGGCTACGCGCTGTCCCGGCCCATGATAGGTGTATTGACCGCCGCGACCCGCCTTGAACACGGGAAACCGGTCAGGGGCTAGCAGATCCTCCTGCCGCGCGCTGGTGCCGGCCGTGTAAAGCGGCGGATGCTCGAGCAGCCAGATCAGCTCCGTTGCCTCGCCGGCCGCGATCTGAGCCGCCCGCTTCTCCATGACCGCGACCGCCACCTCGTATCCCACCGGCTCGTCGGATACGGCCCAATCGATCGGCGGCAGACTTTCGCGCAACACCACGGTGGTTTCATCTCCATTGGGGTTTGCGGCCACCATATATGGCCGTGCCGCCATCTCCGCCAGCCTCGGCGAACCGCAATCCGTCCTTATTGCGAAGCCGGACTCGCGTCCCACTTGCGTTCCAGCCAAGGCTCTGTTACGTGGGGCAGCCTTCGTCGCTCCGCGGCTTGTTCGCGGGCGCCGGGTTCGCTATAGGGCGGGCACGCCGGCAGTATTGCTGGGACGAAAAAATGCGGTCGTGGCGGAATTGGTAGACGCACTACCTTGAGGTGGTAGCGGGGCAACCCGTGGAGGTTCGAGTCCTCTCGACCGCACCATGCATCGGAATGACGAGATCATTCATCCGGTGTTTGGTCACAAAGTTGGAGCTGATTTCATCGCTCCCTTCTTGTCCACATTGGACATTCGTGCTGCGAAACTCCGCAAAATCGAAAACCGACTGCTTGCGTGGGACGCCGATGGCGAACCCGTCGAGAGCCGATTGCCTGATTTCAGCCGCGGCGCGACGAGCGAACGCCTTCCCCTAGCCCCGTCCTTCTCGAAGCGGTCCAGGAGGGTAAATCTTTTCGTTCGTTTACACGTAGCCCAAAACCATGCCATGGCAAAGATGGCTGGGATCACCGCCCCGATCGCCTATGCGATTTTTTAGGATTGAAGTAACGGACCCTCCTGCGGTCTTTCCAACGCATCCTCCGTTGGGTCGAAGCAATACCTTCGGATGCTGCACACCCTTCCCGAACGCGCCAACCTCAACCGGCGGATACCCTTGCATATATTAACGCAACGAAATGGGGAGCATTTAAGAGCAGTTTAAATTGCTCGTTGCCAGCTTCCGGGCTCCGACCTGCAATAGGTAAGCTCAGAACAGGAAGAGCGGATATACCAGGCCGGGAGCGGGACATCGCGCTGGCGCCGAACCCTGCAGAAGTCCCGGCAGTGATAACCGACATTCCGCCCGGAGAACCAATTGGTCACTTCCATTCCATGAGCGAGGGTTTAATGCACGTTGACCTGCCCGATTATCCCGAAACACAGCCTCCGATTGAGAAAACGCACTTTACTTCATTGAGAAAGCAACTCCGACCAAGACAAATTCGTTACTATGGTCTAAAATGGAAGACGTCTTAGGGATTGAGCAATACAATTAGAGTGATATTGGATCCCAAATCCTGAACAATGCACGCGAACTGCCGTCACTGTTCGGATCATCGTTTCATCTGGGGAATGAGCCAATGGCCACTATCAACATCGACCGCCTATCGCTGAGAGAACTGCAGGACCTCGACGGACGCATCCAAAAAGCCATCGTTGTCGCTCGCGATCGCGAACGCGCGGAGATCAAGCAGAAGATAGAAGCATTGATTCAGTCCTCTGGCTTGACGATGGCAGATTTGTTCGGCGGCCGTGGCGGTGCGCGTGCCAAGAGCGGCTCAGCGGCCAAGTACGCTAACCCGGATAATCGCTCGGAAACCTGGACCGGCCGCGGCCGCAAGCCGAACTGGCTCGTCGCCAAGTTGGGCAAAGGCGCAAAGCTGGAAGATTTCACGATCTAATACCGCAAAAGCATCCAGAAGCGCTCGGAGCCTGCGGGGGCCTCGGGCGCTTTTGCTATTTATATTCCCAAGAGCAGCTAAGGGTCGGAGCCCACCGAAGCTGGCGGCAAAGAGAAACGGCACCCACAAGGGGTGCCGTTCTGATTGCATTCTGCGAATGCAGGCTTCAACTGCGCGTCTTGCCGCCCGGCCTCAGGCTCTGAGCAACCTCGATGCGGAGCGCCTTTTCGACAATCCGCGGCATGTTGTCGGATAACCATTGCCGCAACATCGGACGCAGCAACTCGGCAACCGTATCCTCGAGTGTCCGCTCTGGCGTGTCTTCGGGCTCGGATGAGGAATTGAGCATTGCCGAAAGCGGAAGCACGGGCGGAACTACGATTCCGGCTGGCGCCTTCGCGGAGTCGACCGGATTTGCGGTCCCCATTGCAGCGGAAAGCATGGCCAGGGCATCCACCTGCGGCTCGACTGCAGCCTCTACCGGGGAGGCAGGCAAGGGCGGTGCGGGCAGGGGAGGCGTCTCAAGAGCAGCGGGAGGGAGGTCGACGGGCCCAGCTTCGGCGGTTGGTGCAGGCGCCGGGGCCAAAAATTTCGGCGCCTCCGGCAGCTTCGGCTTGACCGGCGCATAGGACGCCTGGCCGGCCCGCACGACCGGAGCCTCGATTGAAGGGCCTGGCGGCAACTCGCCATCCGCCGCGTTCACCGCTTGCGGCAGAGTCTTCTTTACCTCTTCGACAGCAGCCAATGCCACGACGGGTGCGCTGCTCGACTTGGCCAGACCGGCCGCCAGCGCACCCAGCGCCGAGATAGCATCGAACGCGCTCTCTTCCTCGATCGCCGGCTTGACCTCTTCGGCTGCCGCCTTCGGAGCTGGGTCAGCCTGACGCGGCTCCTCGACCGCGGTCGAAATAGGGGCAACCTCGCTAACCTTCGCACCGACCGGAGCGTCGACCGGTTTCAGCGGCGGCAACAATCCAACCGCCGAATGCCTCCTCGCTGAATCAGACGTCGTGGACTCTGTCGCCGCCGGCTTAGGCATCGCCGCCAGGATCTCCGGCCGGCCACGGCCAGCCTCAGGTTTAATGATCTCCGCTTCGACCCGAACCGACGGCCCCTCGGATGCAGCCGGACGCACCGCCGGCATGGACGCGAGCACCTCCGGCTTGGAGTACCGCTCCGCGATGTTCGGCTGGCTCGCCAGAACGACGGGGGCAGTCTTGACCTCTCGCGGACTCGCGTCCAACGCCGGACTATCGCCGAACGGAGACGCAGGCTTGGGCGGTTCCGCCGCGGCTTTCGCCACCGGCATCGCAGCAAGAATGACGGGTTCAACGCGCTTCTGCGACGCATCTTCCGCGCGGGGCTTAGGTGCCTCGACCGGCTCAGACTGCCGCATTTGGGCTCTCGGCCACCCTCCCGCCGTCAAGCCGCTGGGTGCGGACGGATTAGGCGACGGGGCGCCGGGCCGGATTGCGCTGAAGGCCGAGGTTTCGTTCAATGGCCCAAGCGGAGGTAGCCGCGAAGCAGGATTTGCTTGCTCCGCCTTGGTCGGAATCAATGAGCCAAGTGCGGTTGCGATCGCCTCGTCGCGATTCTTTGTTCTCGCGTTGAGCGGCGCTGCTGCCGGCTCTTTGCGGCCCATTTCATTACCAAGATAATCCCGGCCACTCTGACCCCCCAAGTTGGCAAGACGCTCATCTAGCCGGCTCTTGAGAGCCGCCGGCGCTGGAACACCGGGATTAGGTGCCGCAGCCTCGGGCTCCACCGAAAGCAATTCCACAGGAGGGAAAATGGGATGCGTCACAGCGCCCAGCGGCACGCCCGGAGCTGGAGGCGGCAGGACAGCCGGCGTCTCGGCCAGCAGGTCGCCGAGATCGCTCTCCACCAGATCCGAGATTTCGGCATCGACCGCTTTGCTACGCGCATCGGCTGCGCTTGACGATGCTGCGGGTAACGACGCGGAGGCGGCTGAGTGGGACGAAGGAACCGGCGCAGCGTTGACACCGGAAAGGCGTCCAAACAGCGAGGAACGTTCGGGCGCGGTAGGCTTCGGCTTGAATACCGACGGCAATTCGAACTCACCCGGATCAGCGTGTGCTCGAGGGGCGGCCGAAAGTGGCGCCGCTGGAGCATCGTCGGACTCGCGTGTCGAGCCGACTGGATCCTCCGCTATGATCTTCCGGATCGAAGCCAGAAATCTCGTCCATGCTCGGCTCTTGTGCCGGGTTGGGTCTGCTCATCGCCTCGTCCTCGTCTCAGCGCGCCAATCACCCCCAGCGCGCGGGAATCATAGCCGGTCGTACACCCGGAGCGCGCACGCATCAATCAACCGCGGGCTCTAATCCTCAACGGATCTGATATGCGAACGCCGGGACGAAACCGGGTTGCATGCCAAACGCTTGGCACACCCCGCCCAATAACGTCCATCGGCGGCAACCGTATGGCGGCGGCGGGGTCGTTGACGAAGAGAATAAATCGCCAGCTTTATTTTGTCGGCTCATGATCGACGCGCGTCGGCCACAGATCCATGAACTCGCGCCGCCCATCGGCATGCGTGATGCTGAGGCCCCACCACTGCCGGCGGACCTCTTCGTAATGGATTTCCGGATCATAGATGTCCGAGGCGACATTCAGCATCGACGCGTCGAGGCGGCCTATCTGCGACAACAGCGAGTAGGCGGCTACAACGAGATTGCGCTTGTCGGTCTGCAGATTGACCTGAGAGTTCAGCAACTCCTGCTCGGCGTTCAACACGTCGAGCAGCGTGCGCTGGCCGACGCGCTCTTCTTCGCGCACGCCGGTGAGCGCGGTTTGGTTGGCTGCGACCTGCACCTGATCTGATTGGACCTGAGCGCGCGCCGCCTGCATTTGCGACCACGCAGCCGTCACCGCCTGCTGGACCTGCGCCCGCGTCAACTCGATCGTCTGCAGCAAGCTGAGATGAGTGTGCTTCGCCTGACGGACCTGGGCATAGACCTGCCCGCCCTCGTAAATTGGAACAGTCATCCGGCCGGTGACCGTGGCAGTCTTCGTTTCGTCTGTGAATTTCCCCGGCTCAAACCGGTCCGTCCAATTCGCCTCGAACTGCAACTGAGGCAGCAGCGCACCACGGATCTGATCGACCTGATAACGCCCGGCCTCTTCATTATAGAGTGCGGCAACCACAAGCGGGTTTTCGCGTGCGCTAGTGCCCACCGCATCGTCGAGGTTTCTCGGCAGAAGCCGCGCCGGCAGCGCAGGTTCGGCGACGTTGCTCGCCGGATGACCGACGACCTGCTCGTAGGAGGCGCGCGAGGTCTTCAGGTTTGCGCGTGCCAGATCGAGCTGCGACACAGCACCAGCGCGACGCGCCTCAGCCTGCGCGACGTCGGTCTTCGTGACCTCGCCGACCGCAAATCGATCTTGGGTCGCCTTCAATTCCCGCGACAGGACCTGGACGTTGTTTTCCTGCAGCTTGACGATCGTTTGGTCGCGGACGACGTCCATGTAGGCTGTGACCGCCTGCAGAAAGACCGTCCGCTCAGTGTCGCGCAGCGTTTGCCGCCCGGCACGCACGGTGGCCTCGGCGGCGCGCACGGCGTTCGTAGTCTGCAAGCCCGTAAAAATCGGCTGCACGAGATCGACCGAGTATCCCGCCGGCCGCGTCACGCCATCCGCGATCGAAAACGGGCGATTTGTTTGATGCTGCCAGTTGATATCGCCGTTGGCGTTGATCTTGGGGCGGTAGCCGGACATCGCAATTGCGACCTGCTCATCGGTCGCGCGCAACCGCGCCCTCTGAGCATCGATCTGCGGATTGTATTGATAGGTTGCAGATAGCGCTTGATTGAGCGACTCGGCCGTTACCGCGCTCAGTGCACCCGTGGCAGCAAGCCAGCCCAGGCTGGCGGCACCCAACATCAATGCGGCTCTAAGTCTTTGCATATGCGCAAACCGTTGTGTTTGCGGAGAAACAGGCCCTCCGCGCCGGTACATTCAACGAGCCCGCTCGACGCAAGTGTCGATGAAGCGCGCGAATCGCCACCAATTGCCTAGAGGATTGCGTAATGCAGAAGTGTCTGTGCCAGAAGCGGCATCTATGCCACGCCGTATGCGCCGCTGTTCAAGAGTGGCTTTTTCCCCACACCAACCGGGCGGTAGTCGCTCCAACCGCTCCGAAAATCCTGGACGCCAAAGCCTGGGCAGGCGAATTAGCTTGGTTTTTTGATTCCCGTCCGTGGCAGGCAAGAAAATTCGTGAGCCTTGCGTGAGGCTGACATAAGTCTTGAACAACTTGTTTATTTCAGCAGTTCGTCCGGCTCCGAAGCCTCATCGATAGCCTCCACGATCTCACGGCGGCCGTCCGGCCGCGTGATATCGAGCCCGAACCACTGGCCACGCACTTCGTCGGCATGCGCCTCGGCGTCATAAACCGTATCCGTCAGGGCCAGCGCATCCGCCGTAAGCCGCCCGATCGCGCCTAGCACCGCATAATTGGCAACGACGAGGTCGTGCTTGGTCGCCGCCAGCGAAACTTGCGCGTCGAGAAGCTCCTGTTCGGCGTTGAGCACATCAAGAAGCGTCCGTTGCCCGACTCTCTCCTCCTCGCGCACGCCTTCGAGGGCGACGCGATTGGCATCCACTTGCACCCGGTCCGACTGCAATTGCGCCCGTGCCGCCATCAGCCGCGACCATGCGGTAGCGACCGCGGCTTGCGTCTCGGTTCGCGCCTGCTCGATCTCCTGCAGGCGGCTGACGTGGCTGTGCTTGGCCTGACGAACACGCGCTTGCACCTCGCCACCCTCATAGAACGGAACGGTCAACCGCCCCGTGATGGTTGCCGAGTCCTGCTCCTGCAAATAGATGCTGCCATCGTACTGCCGGCCGTAGCTCGCCTCGATATTGACCTCCGGCATTAACTCACCGCGCACGAGGTCGACGCTGTGGCGCGCGGCCTCTTCACGATAAAGCGCGCCAGCAAGGTTAGGGCTCTGCTGTTCGGCCACGTGGAGGGCATCCTCGTACGAGGGCGGCAGCATCTTGAGCTTGAGCGTCGGTTCCTTGAGGTTGGCAGGAGCGTGGCCGATGACCTTCTCGAAAATGGCGCGCGAAATCTTGAGGTTTGCCTTGGCGGAATCGGCTGCTGAGATGGCCTTCGCCCGCCGGGCTTTGGCCTGCGCCACGTCGGTCCTGGTCACCTCGCGGACTGTGCGACGGGTTTCGGCAGCTTCTAGATCTCTCGTCAGAACCGCGACGTTCGCCTCGCGAAGCTTGACGATCATCTGGTCGCGCACGACGTCTGTATAGGCGGTCGCGGCCTCGAGCAGCGTCGTGATCTCGGTGCTGCGCAAAGTTTCGCGTCCGGCCCTCACCCCGGCCTCCGCGGTCGCCACCGCGTTATCCGAGCGGAAGCCTTTGAATACGTTCTGTCGAACCGTCACCTGGTAGCCGTACGGATTGGTGTTGCCCGACGAAGTCGAAGCCGGGTTCGTGGTGATGGCTTGCCGTCCCAGTTCCGCAGAGCCGAGCACCGTCGGCCGGTATCCCGACTGCGCACGCGGAACTTCCTCGTCCGTGGCACGCAAACGCGCACGCTCGGCATCGAGCTTGGGATTGTACTGATAGGCGGAGGCGAGCGCTTGGCGGAGGCTCTCTGCGTGAACCGCCGAGCCGGTGCAATGAATAGAGGCCGTGAGGGCGAGCACGCTGACGCTCGTCAGCCAGCGTGAAGCGGTCACTCCACGCCTCGGCCATGTCATCGCACTGCTACCCGAACTCATCATCCGCTCCTGCGCATCCGGTCCGCTGTATGCGGCCGGCTATTGTCTTGCGGGCTTGATTGTTGACCCAGGGCGCGGAGCGAAAGCGGGAGGGCGAGCATCGGCCGGCTCTGCCGGTGGCGCGCGCTAACGCATTTCGACCCGAACAACGCATGCAACCACTGACCCTGGGACAGTGAGCCCCTTGCCGCGGATTATGCAGTGTCCCGATAAAGGAACCGTAAATCGGCGTGCCGTCGCGGGACCCCAGACGCCAAAAGACACGCCCTAATGCGGTTGCGGCCGCCTCTCCGGCCGCATCGCGACCAAAGTTCTAAAAAGCTGAAATTTGAAGGAGTTGGTGTCGCGCCGCGGGGTGCTCGCTCGTCATGTCGACAATAACGACCGGCGGCGACACTCGAATACATAAGTCGACAAGTCGGAGATACCTCAGATGCAAGCCGCCCGTACTCTCATCGTCATCGAGAGCACACGTGGCACCCTGGAGAAGACGATGCTCAACACCATCATCCAAACCGTATCATTCTCGCTGATGTCGTTGACCGTGCTGGCAACCACCGCCGTCGTCGTCTGGAATGGCCTTCCGATCTAACGACCGGGTAACTCACCCAAGAGCCGGGATGCGCCGAGCTCTTTGTTTCAACGGCGCGAAAAGGCAGCCACACGCATTGCGGATGCGGCTGCTCATCTGATAATCGCTAAACCTGCTTAGAAGACGAACTCGGCGGCCTTCGCAAAGCCCGGCAGCATCGGCGCACCAGCGTCGAACCCGACCCGAGAGTCAACGCTGGCACCGAGCCTCCGCCACACCTTCGCCTGACCGAAGCCACCGGCCGCTACGATCGCGACAAGTCGGCCGCCATCCTTCAATTGATCGAAAATGCGGTCGGGCACGTCGGCCACCGCGCCTTCCATGACGATCGCATCGTATGGCCCTTCGTTGGGAGCCCCGATCGCCAATTGCTCCTGCACGACTGCTACCGATCCGACGCCGAGCGCACCCAGCATCTTGGCGGCTTCCATCACCAGCGCCTCGTCCTCCTCGAGCGCGACAACGCGCTTGACGATGCGCGCGATCACCGCGGACGAATACCCCGTGCCCGCACCGATATCGAGCACGACATCGGTTTCATTGAACTCGGCGAGTTGCAAAAGCTTGGCGAGCGTCCGCGGCGCCATCATCGCCCGCGCTGGACGTCCCGCCCCTGCCGGGGCCAGCGGTAGCTCACTGTCCATGTAAGCGATGGAGCGCAGTGCCTCCGGAACGAAAGCCTCGCGCGGCACCTCGAGCATGGCTCGAAATCACCCGGCGGTCGCTCATATCGCTCGGCCGCACCTGCAATTCGACCATGTTCTTGCGTTGCAGCGCGGCGTCGATCATCGGATCTCTCCTGTAGCCAGCCCCGAGGCGCAAGCGGCGATCAACGGCCATTGGCACTGCATTCGCAATTCGCAATTTGCAATTCGCAGCGAGGCCGCCCGCGCGCACGCGCACCGGCAAATTCGAAGCGGACCTTACTCAAAGGCACGCCCGCCTTCCAGTCCGCATCTCGGATTAGGCGCTGACACGTTGCCGCCCGCCAGCTTGACGCCAGCCTGCCGCTGTCTGGCAACCGAAGTCTCGCCAAAAAATCCAAATGACGGGCATGCGCAAAGCGACGGTGACCGGGGTAACGGTCTTGGTCAATCACGACAGCCGCGCAAGGCTAAGCACGGCATTGTGCAACGCCAAGCCCTGTGTTAGATGCACGCTTCTCGCGCGACCGGTCCACCACAGCCATGTCGGTCGCGTTTCGGACGGCCACGTGGCGGAGTGGTGACGTAGCGGACTGCAAATCCGCGCACCCCGGTTCAATTCCGGGCGTGGCCTCCAACAATCCCGCGAAAAAACAATTATCCCAGGTTCTTGGAAACGCGTCATTCGCGAATGACGCGTCCAATGAGTTGGGACAAATGTTGGGACACGGGCCGTGACATGTTCCCCGCTCGATCGGCTAAAGGGCCACACGTGCAGCTTGCTTGGGTAGCGTCCCAGGACGTTCTCTAATCGCTGCTGTCAATGAACATCTTCGGTGGGTAGCGTTCCCCTTCTTGATGGGCATGGTCGGTCCGCTGGAAGGTGAGGTTGCTAGCGCGCTGCAACGGGCTTCGCGGCGATAATCGGATGTTCCCCGGCGTTCGGACGGCTCTGTTGCCCCAAAGGGCCGGTTATCCTGCCCTCACCTTTTAGCCGCCTCGGGCTATGATGAGCATGGTGCGATACACACAAGATCGGGCGCGCGGGAGAAGGCCCACTTAGATACGCTAAGAAAGGGGAGACAGAGCCCCTGAAGGCAATTGAAGGAGACAGTCTCGACCCAGATCAGGCTTGGGAAGCCCCTGAAGCTGAGGGGGGACCCTTTGGCCAGCTTCAGGGGATCTTGTGGTGCTGCTCCGGAGAGCGAGGTGGGGTCACTACCAATGACGGCATGTCCGCGTGCAACGCCGCCGCCCGTGCGACCACCAGCACCTACTCCAGCACCGAACCTCAACGATGCCGCCATTCATGGAGCTAGGGGCCACCTGTGCCTTGCCCAATGCGGTTGACGCCGGTGCCGCCAAGGCGGGACTAGTCGCGAGCGCCAAGGCTATCAATCCGCCTGCGAATGTGAGCTTGCCGAAATTTCTCATTTACAACTGCTCCCTGATTATACTGCAGATCAACTCCCCAAGAGTGATCCAAAACGGACTTTAATGCAGGGAACACCTCATCACCAGTGCGTTTGTAGCCCTGCCGATTATCGCGGAGCTTCGGTAGGCTCGGCGCTTCCGATCCTCGTTCCGGGATTGGGGCAGGCGACGCCACCACTTCGCGCGTGATGTAATTGAAGAGTCCCTCGCCCCCAGGCTGCGGAAGCGGCTTACCGATGTAGCGATGCGCTCGAAAGCGACGCAAAATCATGGAGGCATGGGCAAACCATTGAGCTTACTCGATGTCACCTGCATGATGTGACGGCACCTATCGTTCGTTCTTCAGCAACGCCTGCGGCTGGTGCGAGGGATAGTGGTCGACGCACGCATCAGTATTGGCGAATTTACGAATTGGCCGTTCTCAAACCGCTTAGCGACCGGGGACGTGGTCTCCAACCAGGCCTTCCGTTGTCACCGTCGCGACAGATATTTCCCTCCACGCTCGGGCCGGTAGAGCCGCTGGATCAACTTCGTGAGCCCGAATACAGGGTCGGCCCACGCGTGGGCTACGACCTCGACAACGGCAAGCGCGCCGAAGTATTTCCGCGGAGATTGATCGTCTCCACTGGCATGATGCGCACCCTCGCCATTGCGACCAAGTGACACTCACTCGGCGCCTTCGTGCGGCACGAAACCGCCGGGCGGCCGGTGAAGGTACGTCAGCGAAATGTAAGCGCCGAGCCAAGACCCCAGCGCAGCAAAAGCGACATAGATCCAGTTGCTGGTGTAGCTGATGACGGCGAAGGACGAGAGCATGTACCAGAGACTGCTCCAGTTCGCGGCGGCGAGTGGGCGTTTCGCGACTACGGCGGAGGTGAACATCACATAAACGGCGTCGGTCGCCGCGGTCGCGAGTATCACGCCCGCAGCGAGCCAATAATCGAGCGCCATGGACAGTCCTCCTCCGTTGCCAAGATGCGACGTTGGCCCTGTCGAGGTGAAAGCCTACCCCTTCACCCCCACGCCGACCGGGCAAGACACGCCAGTACCGCCGAGACCGCAGTAGCCCTCTGGCACCTTGGCCAGATACTGCTGGTGATAGGCTTCCGCGAAATAGAACGGGCCCGCCGGCTTGATCTCGGTCGTGATCGCGCCATACCCGGCTTCGCTCAGTCCCCGCTGGTAAGCCTCGCGCGATGCCTCGGCAGCCACTTGCTGGGCCTCCGTCGTCGTATAGATTCCCGACCGATACTGCGTGCCGATGTCGTTGCCCTGCCGCATCCCTTGCGTCGGGTCGTGGCTCTCCCAGAACGTCTTCAAAAGCTGGTCGTAGGAAATCACCTTCGGATCGTAGACGACGAGAACCACCTCGGTATGCCCCGTTCCGCCGGTGCAAACCTCCTCGTAAGTCGGGTTCGGTGTGTATCCCGCCGCGTAGCCGACTGCCGTGATCCAGATGCCGGGTCCTTGTTGCCAGAATTTGCGCTCGGCCCCCCAAAAGCAACCGATGGCGAAATAAGCCGTCTCGAACCCCTCCGGATACGGCCCCTTCAACGGCCGGCCAAGGATGTAGTGTTCTTCGGCGGTCGGGATCGGCTGCGCGCGACCCTTCAGGGCGGCTTCGGGGGCCGGCATGGCGGCCTTCTTGCGGGCGAAGATCATGGTTTCACCTCGGACTGGCTGTCGGTACGTTTCGCTGATTGATATAGTAGCGGACGTGCACCGGTTGTACGCACGCCGAGACGCCTGTGTTTCGCGGGAGGGAAATTCACATGGCCGAAGCAGCGCCGTCCCCAGCCTCGCCGTCCCCAGCCTCGCCGTCCCCAGTCTCGCCGTCCGCCCCCGCCGTCTATGAGATTGGCGGCGGCCGCAAGACCATTTTCTCCCTGCTCTTTCTGCTCTTGCTGCCGTTCTTCGCGAGCCTGCCGTTCATGATGGCGATGCGCATCAAGCACGGTCTCTACCAGGACACCGCCGGCCTCGCGATCATGGGTCTTGCCTTCGCCGCGGTCATGTTTCTGATTTTCTCGCAGC
The DNA here is from genome assembly GCA_963847435.1 of uncultured Alphaproteobacteria bacterium. Classification (GTDB taxonomy): domain Bacteria; phylum Pseudomonadota; class Alphaproteobacteria; order Rhizobiales; family Hyphomicrobiaceae; genus CAWJZR01. The sequence continues at coordinate 68,477 of CAWJZR010000012.1, forward strand.
TGATGTACTCGCTGCGCTCCCGCGTCGTGCTTGGCAAGGATGCTGTCCGGTTCACCCTGCCCGCGGGCGGCGGCCCGACGCCGATGTTGCGCTACGCCAGCCACACCATCCCGTACACCGACATTGCCGGCGTTGAAACCCGCCGCGAAATCTACGGCAGCGCCCTGGCCCCCGTGACGATGCGTGGCGCCCGCATTCTGCTGAAGGACGGCAAAGCGGTGCGCCTCGGCTACACGAACGAGGCCGATCCCGACCCCGCGCTGCCCTACGTTGAGATCGGCGAGCGCATTGCCGAGCGCGCCAGTGTTCCCGTTACCGACCGCGGTAATTTGCGCCGGGCAGTCCACAAGAAGATGCTCGGTCTCGCCGCGTCAGCCGAAGAGAATGCCCAAGTGAGCGGAGCCGAGCTGCAGCGGCTCAATGTTTTGCATCGCCGCTGGGTGGCGGGCCTCGTGGGCACACTGGCACTGCTGGTAGCGGCCGGCATGCTACTCGACATCGCTCGCGATGACCGCTGGCGCGCGTCGGCGCAGGCGAGCGCACCGGCCAAAGCCCCCGCGAAAGCCACCAAATAACCCGCGATCGCGCGCTAGTTCGTGAAAATGTTCACGCGGTGCTGCCGTCGGCCCATGTAGCCCGCGAACGCGCCGAGGATGCCGAACAGCATGAAGACCGGCATGTTGATGAGGCCGACGATGACCGGATCCCATACCAGCGGATGCAACGCCCGGCTTACCGTAGCCTTGGCCGCCTTCATCGAATCGGGCGCGAACGTCCGCCATTGCTGCGCGATCGTCGTCGGCTGAAACGGCCCGGACCCGGACGACGACCGCGTCGCGTCCGCCACGAATGCGATAACGGCGATCAGCAGCAGCAGGCTGGCGATGAACCGCAGGACGGCCATGACGTGAATTCCTCTTGCCCGGTCAACGGGATGATCCAAGCCCGAGCGACAGCTTTGCGTCAAGTCTATCGCCACCGAAACTTAATCCGCAAACCTTGCCACACGCGCGGTTGCGCAGAAGGGATATCCGGTTATAGTGCGCGCCGCTTCGTTCCAAACGGAGGGGTGGCCGAGTGGTTGAAGGCGCACGCCTGGAACGCGTGTAGGCGGGCAACCGTCTCGTGGGTTCGAAATCCCACCCCCTCCGCCAATTGAGCCCTAGCGCAATCTCAACATGCTGTGACATCGAGAGCCTTGTAGTAACTCGCCACGCCAAAAACACACGTATCGTCATCTGGTTGCGCTGTTCAGCCCGATCTTCGGCCCCTGCCGTGATGCGTCCGTTTGCGCCCTTGAACGCCGCCCAATGACCCTTAAATAGGGTGGGTGATAGGGTGGTGGGAGATCTGACTCGGATCATGACAGGCGACGGCATGACGAAGTCGCGAACGCGGGCGCTCAACCGCCTGAGCGCCATCAAGGTTTCGAAAATCAAAGACGAAGGGTTGTACGAGGACGGCGGCGGCCTTCGGCTCGTCGTCACCGAGACCGGCACGAGGCGGTGGTCGCTTCAACTCACAATCAAGGGGCGGCGCGTCGAGCGCCGCCTGGGCGTGTGGCCGATGATCAGCCTCGACGATGCTCGGCGAAAGGCTGAGGACCTTCGGCGGGCAGCCCGCGACGGTCGCGATGCTCAGGCCGAGGGGAAACGAATGCAGCGCGTCAATGGGATCACCTTTCGTAAGGCGTTCGATGACTTCTTCGCGGTGCGCAAGCAGCAATCACTAACGGCAAGCATGTTGCGCAATGGACCAGCACCATGGAGGCCTATGTTTTCCCCTCGATCGAAAGCCGGCCGGTCGCGGAGATCACCGCTGCCGAAGTACTGGCCGTGCTGGAACCGATTTGGTTCACCAAACCTGAAACGGCCTCACGCGTGCTCCAGCGGGTGAAGGCGGTGTTCGATAGCGCCATTCTGCGCGGCACGCGGGAGCGGGCCAACCCGTGCACTGGCGTCACGCGCGAATTGGGGGTTGATCATCGACGCGTCGAGCACCACGCGGCTCTGCCGTGGTCTAGCGTGCCGGGTTTCATCCGGGAGTTGCGTCAGCGATCCACCATGCCAGTCACGCGCCTTGCGTTCGAATTCTTGATTCTCACGGCGGCCCGTTCGGGCGAGGTCCGGGGGGCGGTATGGAATGAGATCGACCTTGTGCAAAGCCTCTGGTCGATCCCAGTTTTTGATCCGCACAGCGGTCGGCGCCGCTTGAAGGGCAAAGAATCGCATGTGGTTCCTTTGTCCGATCGAGCGGTGGCAGTCCTCCTGGAGGCGCGTGCGCTGCATGCAGGCGATTTGGTGTTCCCTGCCGCGAGAGGGCGCGAACTATCTGACAACGCCTTGTCCAAGTTGAATGCGCGACGGTGGCTTGCCAGGCACACCGCATGGGTTTCGCTCCAGCTTTAAGGACTGGGCGGCAGAACGAGGCGTTCGCGATGAAGTCACAGAAGCGGCCTTGGCCCACGCGGATGACAACAAGGTGAGAGCCGCCTATAGGCGCACTCGCTTTCTTGCTGAACGCATCGACATTATGCAGCAGTGGGCGGACTTTGTAATCAGCGACGCGAAGCAATAGCATGATAATGCCATAGCGTGCTTTTGGGTACGATCTTGCAGAGCCGGACCTGCACCTTTCATGCGATCTCGCGGGCGGCACGCGGGGCTGCGGCGACGAGCACTTGCTTGCCTTTTGACGCCAACGCGCGGCGGATGGCGGTCGGCCCAGGCGGCCTCGACCGGCACGCGCCGAGCACGGCCATTACCCGCCTTGGTGATGCCGCCGCGCTTGACGCTCTCGCCCGCCGAGTGCGCCGACGGGATGAGGCCCAGACACGCCATCAGCTGGCGCGGGCTCCGGAAGCGGGCAAGGTAGCCGATCTCCGCCAGGATCGTGACGGCCGCGATCACGTCGATGCCGCACATTGCTATCAGCGTTGGGTGCGACCAGTCGGGAACCGCCTCGCGAATCGCGTGCTCGAGCCGGCCGACGCGCTCGCCGGTCTGTCGCTCCGCCTGCATAGAGGTATCGGATGGGTTGCAAAATGGCGAAGCGGGACGCTACTGCAAATTGGCCTGATGGTTGGAAACTTCAAGCCAGACGACTAGCCGAGTTTTACGTTCGTCTTTCAACGAACATGGCTGACTTGGATGAGGCTATTTCAGACTGGCATCGATCTGCTGCCGAACTTAACGCGCTCGCAAGACAGGCAAAAAGGTTTTCCGATGCTTTATTGCGCCTCGGCCGAGATCCCGAACAGCTCGCCCGCGCAGCGCTCGCAAGGTCAGGATTTGCAGGCCTTTCGGACGGGCCGGTGGAGAAAATCGACCCGCTTGCTTATCACCGTGAGTGGGTCGCAATGGCCTTTGCCATTATGGGGGT
>CAWJZR010000013.1:0-70282 GCA_963847435.1 uncultured Alphaproteobacteria bacterium
GGTCCTCGTGCTTGGAGGCGCTTCGCTTGCCACCGCTCAAGACCACCCCGAAAAGACTGCGGGCATGATTGGCGACGCCATGATGGCCAACTGCCCCATGATGGGAATAGGCCCAGGGCCTCTCGACGCCATCAAGAGCCGAACTCGGGATCACAGACGCCCAGAAGTCCGTGTGGGAGGGCATTGTCGTTGCCCAACTCAAGGCCAAGGTTGGGATGGAGGAGACGCAGAGAGCTATGAAGAGCGTGATGGACGCCAAGTCTCCGGTCGAGCGCCTTGATGCGCGTCTAGCCGCATTGGAGCTTCATCTAAACTCGGTGCGCGAGTTCAGACTCCCGCTGGAAGCGCTTTATGGTGCCCTCAGCGCGGAGCAGAGGAAAAAGGCCGACACCTTACTCGCCGATGTCGCCTGGGGGATGTGACCGCATCGGCATCCTTACGTGGTTAGGATGCAGCTCGTATAGGCTGGGGCTTGTCCCCGATGACGAGATAAGCAGGATCAGATGTCTGGCGGCCTTTTTGAGAGGATTTTACGCCCTGTGAACATCGCCGAAATGATGCTGCCGCCTTCGCGCACCTCAGTGATAACAACGGCGGCGACGTGCATCACAATACAGGACGAGCAGCGCATAGAAAGTCCATTCGTGCACTTGAACGTAGGGCCGCCGAAACGCTCGCATGGCGTCGTATGAAGCCTTGTTCAGCAGTTCGGGGACACCGGGACGCAAGGTGGCAGGATCGACCCCCGGTGCGGCGACCCACGCTGCCATTGAGCGTCCGAAGGGCGGCCAGAACAGATCGGTTCCGGCAATCACGAGGCCGGTGATGGCCTGAACCAGCAGCAACAGCAACAGCAGACTCACTGCGATGCGGGCCAGTGGGTTGTGTCCGACGTATTGCTCCGGCTCGCCAGCGAGGAACGAGGCTACATAGGCTCGCAGGGCAGTCAGATAACCTGGGCCTGCGGGCAGCATGGCCCGCCAGCGTGCGTAGCGATTGCCGAAGAACGCCCATACGAAGCGCCATAACAGATTGGCCGCCATTACATAGCCAAACACCGCGTGGACGCTCTTCATCGTAATTTTGCCCGCCCCCGAAAGCCCGAGCGCGGTGTCGTTCAGGATCACGAGGCCGGTTGCAACGAGACCAACGATTGCGAGCGCATTGATCCAGTGGAACCACCGCGTTGGCGCATCCCAGACTGTATATTCTCTGAGTTCTGACATGCTTCGCTCGCTCGCGAATGAGCGCCCATCTTGGGAGTCATAGGAGACGCGGTTCTGGAGGCCAAGTCGCCCCCGTAACCGAACCGCGCACTCTGACTCGTTGTCGCGGCTTCGGGACCGCCGCTACGCGCATCATATCGGAATCAAATCCGAACGAACCGTGTAAGTTTGACGTGGGTCAGGGCCTAGCCCCCAGGGCGGGTTCAATCTGGCCGTCTCAATGTGAAGCATCCGGTCCAAGGAGTTGCAAAAGATGAGTGGTAAAAGCCCAACACGTCATCGCACGCCCGATGACGACCCAGAGCCCGGCACTCCTGGCACTGGCGAGGACGTTTGCCCGGAGTGTCATGGAACTGGCAAACTGGTCGACAAGAAAACCGGCAAGGCAACAGAAGAGCCCTGCGAACGGTGCGACGGGACCGGCAAAATTATCGAGGGCATAGGTTAGTTACCGAGGAAGGGGTGGTGCGGAATGCTCCGCGCGGACAACAGATTGCCGTCCTGCTTCAACCTAGGGCCGATTGGCAGCATCGCCTATTCGGCCCCATCGCCGTCGGAACCATGTGATGGGAGATCGCGACGGCACTTCAACGATGGGGTCGATAGCTCGTCCCAGCGCTGAACCGGTCACGTTTCATGGCGTCCGTTTTTCCAGCTTCCGCACCGAACCCGACTGGTGGCATGCACTTTGGCCTGATCCCCATGCAACGGTCGCAGCCATCGGGGTCGAGCCCGGCGTGAGAGACCCGCCACGGGACCTGCTCCAATTCACAATGGCTTGGAGGAACGACTTGGCCATCAGGCTTACTTTGTTCGGCAATTAGGGGTCCAGAGTGTGGCGGCGACGCGAGAACCCGACAGGGTATAAGAGCCACGCGCTGCCACTTCGCAATCCCCAGGAGAGAACCATGAGGCCGGTCAAAACATCATGTCTAACCACGATTATGGCCGTCCTGCTGCTTGGCGGCGCATCGCTCGCGACGGCTGAAGAGACCCAGCACCCCAATGACGCGCCAAAGACCGCCACCGATCCAAAGACGACACCAAAAGAGCCCGGCAAGGCCATGGGCATGGTGGGCGACCGCATGATGGCCAATTGTCCGATGATGGGTGACATGCCCAAAGCCGCCGACGCCATCAAGACCGAGCTTGGTATCACCGAAGGCCAGAAAGCCGTTTGGGAAGGCTTTGTCGTCGCTCAACTCAAGGCAAAGGTTGGGATGCAGGAGGTGCAGCAGGCCATGAAGAGCATGATGGACGCCAAGTCTCCGGTCGAGCGGCTCGATGCCCGTCTAGCGGCGCTTGAGCTACATCTGAACTCGGTGCGAGAATTCAAAATCCCACTTGAAGCGCTTTATGGTGCCCTCAGCGCGGAGCAGAGGAAAAAGGCCGATACTTTACTCGCCGATGTCGCCTGCATGATGTGACGGCATCTTATTGTTCGCTCTTCAGCAACGCCTGCGCGTTCCATTAATGGATCATCTGCCGAAGGACCGACCTCTGCCGCCCCAGCACTTGTCGGCCAGCGCTCCGCCCTCAACGGGGGCGTCGGACAGGTTTAGCCTATCGATGACCCGCGCCCGGCCTGAATCGCACGCTGCCCGTTCTGAGTTGGCCTTCGCTGGATGCACGGGCCGGTTACCGCGCACAGCTTCTAAACATTCGCTGAAGGTGTCGAGAACCCATTGCCGGTCCGGGGCGGTGCCCCTCAGACGAGGATGGCCCGTAAACGCCTTATTCTCCACCTTAGCTATCTCAAGCATCAGCCTGAAAGCTACCTGCTCGGGCGAGCTTTCACATCGATGCGCGAACCCGTCAGACATGGCCACCTTCTTCTCTTGAAGTGATGATGCTCAAACCTTTCCGCGACGCCATTCTGGCATGGGCGTCGCAGAAGGAGATTGTCTCAGTGGCTAAGTCACTTGCCGTGTTTGTTAGAACGTTTTGATTTGTCACCGGTCCGAAGGTCGGTAAAGCAGAATGACTTTGTTTCCCTATGTCGTTCTGTCCCCCTCTCCTCACCGCCCACGCCACCAGGATGGCCGATTCCTTTTGCTGTGGGCTTCAGCGATTTCCGCATTCTTGATCAGGCCCTGACAGGCAGAGTTCATCCGCCCTGCATATGCCGTTGCTCGGCGACACGACAAAGAATAGCTTTCCACCCCGCTGATGCCGCCGTGGCGCTCCATCCCCGGTGGTCGGCGTGCCCCGGCGGCTGACCCCAATCGTCGCCGGGGCATATTGCCTCGCCCAAAGTGTGTCTGCACCGGATTGTCCAGGCTCTGCGCACTCGCTGCGGTTTGCGCTGGCGCTACGGCGGCGCGATGAATGGAAACAGCGGCGATGCTGAGATTCAGCGTCGCTCAAGTCGTGCAAACTGACTGCGCTGCTGATTGATCACCTCCGAATGCCTTCTGGCTTGCGGCGAACGCCGTCGCTGCTATTATGAGCCTTCTTCCTATGCTTCTTTTTCCTGTGCTGACCTGCCGTGCGATGCTGCCGTGGCCTTTTTTTCGCGCCCGGCCGTTCATCTCGATTACATCGTTAAAAGCGGGCAGGCCTCTCGAATGTATTGCTGGCATAGTCGTTTTTTCTTAAACAACGAATTAAGAGCGCGAAACTGCATGCGGGGTGGCGTGCGCCGAGACATCGAGTGAGCTAAATGGCGAAGTCATTGGAGCGGTTATTCCGAGTTGCCAAGTCCTGATTTAGCTTGCTGCGCAGACACAGAGCAGACGCGACTTGATTACGGCGCGCCAATTGGGTCGAGCCTTAAGAGATTGGGGCACTTAGACCCGATAAATCAGGGGTTGCATCAAGCTGCCTATGCTTCTGGCCAATCCGCTTTCAGCCGCCATATACCTGACATGATTTCTAAACTTTATTGACGCTGGTTAATTTGAGTTCAGATATTAAAAGTGTAGCCGCTTCCCCCGTGCCCAATTCAGCGCGACGCCGGACGGAGGTGATGCATGAAACCTCTCCTCGTAGCAACCATTTTCGCTTTGGTTTTATTGCATTCGGCGCGCGTAGTGGCTCGCGGCAAGATGCCGGCCTGAACCATGTTCCCAATGTCCTGATCTACAATCCGAACGGGGACGGGTTGTAGAAAAAGCCAAAACCGAAAAACTGAGAAACGGCGCATCTGCGGGGCGACGCCCTGCATACCGTTTTTGTTTATCCACCAAGGAGGAGTTTATGAGAAAATATCTCGCTGCTTTTTTGGCACTCTCAACTACGACTGCAATTATCGTTTTTTCACCAACGCCCGTTCGGGCCGACGATAATGCAATTCGCCCATCGCAGGTCCCGCTCACGTCACCTTCGGGATCGCGGCAATATTTCGATGCTCTGGGCCGTGACGGAGATTGAAGGCAAGTTTCTGGCCTAATGGGTCCTTCAATCCAGGCTTCCTGCCCCAAGAGCGGGCAAGTTTGCTGCTGTTCGCGTGACACCGGTTGGCGACTCCTATCGTCGTCGCCGCGCCCAACGATAATCAATGGCATTCAATAACCGCGCCGCATTCCTGACCGCTGGCATATCGCATCGGCCAATAGGCCGACCAAGGGCATCGCTATTCGAATTGCTTGACTTGTCAGCGGCCCAAGAAGGTCGGTGGAGTAAAATCACGTTGTTTCCCTATGTTGCTCTGTCCCATCTGCCTCACCGCCCACCCACCCCGAATGGGCGGTTCCTTTTTGGTTCCGACACTGGCACACCGCGCACTCGAAAGCCTTTGTCGCGCGCCAAGCCTGTGTCTTGACTTATCGGCACAACGGCAGCTTTCAGGGTTCAAACCCCGTGAGCGGCTTTTGCCCAGCAACTCCAACGTCACCCCCATCCCAGTAGCGCAGAGTCCCCAAAGAGGGAAGCTGGCGAGTAGGAAACCCAGCGCACCAGCTTCTAACCCCGCTTTGAGACCCGCAGCCATGTGCCCTGTCCGCGAGCCTTCGATTGGCAACATAATGCCTGTCAGGTGCGGAGACTAGGCACTTCGTTGCTAGCTGTGGAGAACCCGCAGTTCGAATTGCGTCGGTTAGCGGAACAACCTAATTCAGCATCTGTTTGGAAGGGTTAAGCTGACGGGCTTCACATCTTGCTGGACTGCGATAAGTTTATGGAGAGCAGACCGGGTTATCTGCTCCGGCTCTCCTCCGATGCCCGGAGCAACAGCCCCTGAAGCGGTCCCCATCCTGCTTCAGGGGCTCCTCCCTTCCTTGAGGACCAGCCTGCGCCCCCTCGGTCAATTGCGCGGGCTGTCACTCATGAGCAGCTCCTAGCATGGCCTTGGGATTGATTACCTTGATTTGAATCAGGACGTTGCTCTGCATGCAGGCGCAATCGCGTCGAAACTTACCAGGGGGGACTACCGCTCCCGTCGGCCGTCGTTGCCGCATCTCCCGCACTCGCGGGTCGCCACCATGCTCGGGCAAGCACGGACGATCCTGAACATCCCGGGGGCTGAGGTCGAAGCCCGGCCGGCGCTCAAGGCGGCCGAGGCGTTGCGTCACTTTCGATTGACCGGCATCGTCACGATCGTCGCGACAAGCCACAGGATCGCGCCGATTAGGCAAGCGCGCCCGTAGAGGATGACTGCGTGCTTCAGGGCCATGCTCGGGTCGGAGGCTTCCGGCAGTCCCGCTCCGAACACGTCAGTCAGGAGCAACGCGACACCGCCGGCCAATGCGCCGCCGCCAGCTCCGATTAAGCAATCCATCACAAAGCTGAGACGAGGCTTCCGTCGAAGTTCCATGGCCAGAACCCTACGACATCTGTCGAAAAAGCAGGCCAGCGCAAGCCGGGCCCAAGACAACGAAGAAAGGGGTACTACGGGATGCTGCGCTGATCCTGACGCGGGGGGCAAGTCCCAATAGGCGGCAGTCAACTGTCCAAAGAACGGCTGGAGTAGCGCTGCGCGCAACCCATCCTTGATGGCTGAGTTGAGTTTTAGACCGTGTACTTATTGCTCAGGGGATTGTTGCTCGGCGACGAGGTTACGGGCCCCCATCAGCAATGTGAGGAACACGCCAATGACTAACGGAACGTCGTCGACAAAACCCACCCATGCGGAGGCGAACTGGCCAGCGGGTTGCCGTCTATGCTTTTTCCTGCATCCGACGGGATCACGCGCCGCGATGCTCCACGAAGTCACTCACAGGAAGCGAAATATTGCGGCAGCCACGACGCAGGTCCAGCGGCCGCTTTCATCTCCCTCGGCGTAAGCCGTTATCGATTTGCTGCCGATGATGAGATTACTCGTTTCATATACCCGCTTTCGCTCATTCCAGGCGGCGTCGGAGTTGAACTCGATTCCGAGTGTGGAAGCTAACATTGACGCTGCGAGGTCCTCGGCATAGTCGCCGCTCTGCTCTCGCGTCATTCCATAGCCATGGTGCTCCGAAATATAGCCATACATCGAGGGATCCGACGGCCGCGCTAAGCCGATGCTGGAATGAATGCGACGGCCTGGCTCATCCGTTTCCGTGCGAGCCATGACGGCGAAGGTGATCTCGCCAGGTTGCAGCGTCTCGGCGCCTCTCTGCCGCTCAATTTCAGAGCAACTGGGCGGCAAAATCGAGGAAATGCTCACTAGGTTCTGCTGTTCGATGTCCGCATCGCGTAGCGCCAGCTCGAACGCGGTCAGCCGTTCGCGGTGAACCCCTATACCGTTAGTGAGGAAAAAGCTGTTCGGGATTCTCATCATCTTCGCTGTGTCCTTGCAACGTGTGAAGCCTTCTCCATATCCCAAGATAGGTCGCGGCAACGACCGGCGCGATCTATATCTTTTCCGATCGCGCCTTCGGTTTCAAAGTGCGTTGCCCACGAGTGACATTACTTCGCAATAGGTGAGGCTCTGTTCCAATTTGAAGTTGAGGCTTGAGGGTAATCTGCATGACTATGCGAGCTGGTGTGGGATCGCTTTCACGGTCGATCAGGCACCGCAGGCGAGATAAGCGCGATAGTAGTGCTTTGGCAACGCCCTTGCTAGCGTTGACGGCAATGTGGGAATGCCTGCGCGCTTTCGAGGATTTTTCGTTCACTTGGCGATTTGTTTAGCGGGTTGCGCGCAGGCCGCCGCGTCTGGCCAAAGTGGGGAAGCGGGAGCGGGCTGCGCTAATTACGGACCGATGCACTTAAAGTCAGGCTGCGCTACAGTCCGTAAATGAGACTTCCAATGGTCCCGGATAACGTCGCTCAGGTAAAGATGAAGAATTGCGGCTTTGGCGACGATGCATTAGAGACAGCGCGGGCGAAGCTTAGATCGTGCCCAAATCTAGCGAAGTGACGGAACAACTCGTCAGATCAAATGGGTGACTGGATAATGGGATATGGCAGATGACATCATATTTTAGCGAACGAAAGGAAGCCGAAATGGCACGCCCACCACAGACTGCAACCGACCTTGCCGAATTGGGCCTCAAAGATCTTATCGACCTTCAACAGCGCGTGGCGGTCGCAATCGTCGAGCGCCAGCAGACAGAGCGCGCCGATCTCAAGTCGAAGATCGCCGCTCTCGCCGCCGAGGCCGGTTTGAGCCTCGACGAAGTGCTCGGCCTGCGTCGGGGCCGCAGCGGACCAAAGGCGCCGGTGGCTCCCAAGTACCGTAATCCGGAAAATCCGGAAGAAACGTGGTCAGGTCGCGGCCGCAAGCCCAACTGGCTCGTCGCCAAACTGCAAAAGCGCGGCACCGCAATCGAAGATTTCGCGATCTGATGCACGCGGCTACCAAGCACCGGGACAACATAAAAACCACCATACAGCCGGCTCTCTTTGAGCCGGCTGTTTCATTTCTGCCATCGTCAGGAATCGGTCACAGATTACCAGCAATGCTGCGAGACATCGAAACCCACCTATTGTTCGTCACGAGCGGTTTAGGCGAGAGACCTTGGCGGTGATTGCGCGGAGCTACAATGTGAGCCACTGCAGGGGCTCCAATTAGTTTGAACCTTCAATCCCGAGCTTAGTGATACCGCCGATCCTAACGTTTGACCTTTGGGAGCCACGGATATGAGCAGAGGGACATGATGCGCCCGACCTGCTCGTCGAGGCGATCATGCTGGGAGAGAGGGGCGGCTTGAGCTTCAGCTCCGTCTCTCGTGGACTGGAGATTGGCGCAGCAAATACCAGAATTGAGCCCGAGCGGGCGCCCCCATAGCCGCAAGGGCAAACATCCCCGTTTACAGCGTTGCCTTCGCGGGTGCTGGGCACCGCCGGGGTGGCTCTTGGCCCAGCGCTGCAGGTTGGCGCGGTAGAAATCGCCGGCGCTTGCGAGGCGTCCTGTGGAAAGTTCTCGCATCCCGGACGTTTCAGTAAACCAAACCCAATTGCGACTCCGCTGGAAGCAATTAGCTTGCTTAGACCATATGCCAGCCATGACTGACGAGAATGCTCTCCCCGGTCAGTGCGTTGGTCGGGAAGGCCGCGAGCATCAGGGCGACCTCTGCGACGTCCTCGACGCGGGTGAACTGCTTGTCGACGGTCTCGCCCAGCATGATCTCGTTGACGACGCGCTCCTCGGAGATGCCCAGCGCTTTGGCCTGTTCGGGGATCTGCTTGTCGACCAGGGGCGTGCGCACGAAGCCCGGACAGATGATATTGGCACGAACACCGTGCTTGCCGCCCTCCTTGGCCATGGTGCGCGCGAGGCCCAGCAGGCCGTGCTTGGCCGTGACATAGGCCGATTTCAACGGTGACGCCTCGTGACTGTGCACCGAGCCCATGTAGATCAGGGCGCCGCTCTTTTGCGCATACATGTACTTGACGCAGGCCTTGGTGAGCAGGAACGCTCCATCGAGGTGGATGGCCAACAGCTTCTTCCACTCGTTGAAGGAGAACTCCTCGATCGGATGAACGATCTGGATACCGGCGTTGGAAATTGCGACGTCGACCGTGCCGAACGCCTTGGCGACCTTGTCGACACCGGCGTTGACGTCCGCCTCGATGGAGACGTCCATTTTGACCCCGAGCACGGTCTTGGCGTCGCCCAGCTCGCGGGCAGTGGCTTCGGCGGCGTCGACATTGATGTCCGCGATGGCCACGCGACCGCCGGCTTCGACGAAGCGCTTGGCGATGCCGTGGCCGATGCCGCTGCCAGCGCCGGTGATGATCGAGACTTTGCCATCAGCTTCATAGGAAATACTCCTCGGTTTCAGCTTATTTGGGCTGGCTTCTGAGCACCCGCCGCACGCCCCTCGACCTGCATGTAGTCGTAGACGACCTCGCCGAGGCCGAGCGTCAGGTCGGCGAGGATGTGGGTGCCGGAGACGACCTCCAGCACGGGAAGCTCGGCGACGGGAGCGAGCGCGTGGGCGGCGAGGTGGAGCGCGGCGGGACCGCTCCAGGCTCCTTTGAGGACGATGTCGGTCAGATAATAGCGGACAATCTCGCAAATGCGAGGTGACCCATCGACGTGCGGGATGATTTTCAGAAGGAAGCTCGGCGTCTGCATCTCGGCCAGCACTTTGCCCGGCTCCAACGCTACATGCTTGTAGCCCATAGTGCCGGTAGCAACCCGCATCGGTCCATAGTCGAGGGTGCCGATCAGTGTGTCGGTCGCGACTTGCAGCTTGGGCGAGCCGTATTTCTTCGGAAAGCCCCATAGTTCCCGCCCACCAAAGATGGGTGGGCCGTCGTCGAGGAACATCGCATGGACGTAGCCGCCGGTTTGGCCGTTGAAGCGGACGGGAATGACCTGGCCGGATTCGGTATAGTCGCCGAAGCCGGTCGAGTTCGGCATGCGAATGAACTCGTATTTGACCAGCGGTGCGGCGATCTCGAGCGGCTCCGGCACGAGCGCGCGCAGTTTCTCGGGGGCGGTGCGGTAGGTAATGATGAGATATTCGCGGTCGACGAAGCGGTAGGGACCCTTAGGGAACGCCGGCGAGGTCAACGGCATCGCGTAGGCGCGCTCGCGGACTTCATGGGCTTTCATGCGCAGCTCTTTCCTCTTCCCGGCGCCTGCGATGTGAGCAGCGCCTCGTCGGCACGGGTCATGTCGAACCCGCAGCGAGATGCCATCGTCCGGCGGCTCCAACCAGTGTGTCTGGCGAGCGTACGGGCATACCAAGCAGAGGGAGCCCAGCGGTCGAGCATCGAGCAGCGCGAGAACTCGTCGTCCTTCTCCTGCGTCTCGAAGTTCTTCGAGCGATCGATGAAGTGGACTAGCTGCGGGGGCTTCGCGGGTGCGAGATGAACATCGCAACAGCGAAAAGGTTGCTCGCCCCATAGCAGGCATCGGCCATAACGACGGGAGCGGTGACTGCCGTGCCGTGCGAGGCTCGTCTGGCCTCGCACCGCTGATCACTTCTGGTCGTCGATGCGCTTGAGCGCAGCCGCGTAACCCAGCTCGCGGTTCCGCCGCACAGCTCGTTGTGAGAAATCGAAATCGCGACCAAGCGAGTCACCTTCGTCCGCCTCCCGGACGATGCGCACGACCGTCAGCGGCGCACTCTCTCCCATGAGCTGGATATAGCGCGGTCGTTGCCTCATTATCACGGCCCGTGCCGGATCGATCTCCTGCAGCAGCTCCTCGACGAGCCGCCCGTAGTCCCGGGCGATATCGCGAGCCGACGTATCGCGCCTGATCCGTTCCGAGTAGACGATCTCGTCGCGCCGGGCGGAGACCTCCATCAAGTTTTTCGGCAGCGGCCGAGCAGCCGAGTAGAGATCGACGATGTACACGCGCTTGCCGGCTGCCCCGCAGCGCTCTGCAACAAGCTCGAGCGGTGAATTGCTGATAATGCCGCCGTCCCAGTAGTGCCGGCCGTTGATCGTAGTCCATGGAAAGCTGGGAGGCAGGCTGCCGCTCGCCAGGATGTGCTCGGCAGTCAGATCATCGCAATAGCTATCGAAGACCTCGAGCTCGGCGGTCTCCACATTGACCGCACTGACCAGCAGGCGAATCGGGCCATTTTTCAACTTCGAGAAATCGACATAGTGCTCGAGCAGGGCCTTCATCGGCGAGGTGTCATAGAGACTCGTCCATCGGTAGGGCAGCTGCTCGGCGTTCCAGATCGGCTGGGTCCAGCGGGGGCGAAAGAAGTTGGGAGAGCCGAAGGTGATCATTTGCCAGGACTTCACGGCATCGTCGAACTGGCCGCCCACGAGTTCCTGCGAGCCTACCGTCAGCTGGTCCCAGAAGGATTCGAGCGCCGCGGTCGCACAACCAGGATTGGCCGCGATAATTGCCCCGTTGAATGCGCCAATCGATACGCCGGCAATCACGTCCGGAACGATCCCGCGCTCTTCGAGCGCCTTGGACACGCCACACTCGAACGCGCCCATGGCGCCGCCGCCCTGAAGGACCAATACGGTTTGATTGGGGATCGCCGCCAGCGTGAAGGTGGGGTCTGCAAGCTTGGCCTTGTTGGCTTTGAGGTTGACCCGGTAACGGATGAGGGCTTCGGTCGCTCTCGTTTCCTGCGGCGGCCGCCCCATCGAGAGGAGGCCCCGCGGGATGTCGTCTTTCAGATAGAACAATGCGTATGATCGCTCGGCCAAGTCCCCACGCGCGATTTTCTCGGTGGTATCCACGCTCGGCTGTAGAACCTCGAAGCTGAGATCGAACGCGTCAAAGAAGAAATACGAGAGCTCATCATAGATGCGGCGTTGCCCGAGCATGTTGCGTGCGGCAATGCGGCCTTGCTTTATGGCACTGTCCCAATGCTCGACGCGACAGTGGCGACCAACAACGGGGTCGTAGACACTCGCAACGTCCCCTGCCGCATAAATGTCCGGGTCCGAGCTCTGCAGCTGCTGATTGACGAGAATGCCATCGCCACGAGCGATACCGCTGCCGTCGAGAAAGCTGGCGGCCGGTGTGACTCCGACCCCGAGCACGACCAGATCGCAATCAATTCGATCGCCCCGATCGGTGACGACCGCACGAATCCGACCTTCGCCCTCAAACGACACCACGGCTTGCGAAAGGCGAATATCGACGCTCCGCCGCGTGTACAGGTCCGAGAGGAATGCCGATACCTCCGGGGCATCGAGCCTAGCGAAAAGCCGCTGCTCCTGATCGATGATCGTGATTGCGAGGCCGAGCTCCGACAGGGTTGCAGCCACCTCCATGCCGAGGAAGCTGCCGCCGACCACCACTGCCCGCTTCGCCTTTGCAGCCGCAGTCTTCAAGGCGTCCGCATCAGAAACGGTGCGAAGGCAGTAGATGCCGTCCAGGTCCGCGCCCGGCACGGCCAGCCGGTTGGCAACTCCTCCGGTTGCAATCAGCAGCTTGCGGTAGCGGATATCACCGCCCCGATCCGTGGCGACAACGTGGCTCGTCGGATCGATCGATGTGGCCGACGTCTCAAGCAGCAGATCGACCGCTAGGTCGCGATAGCGCTCTGTGGACAGGACGTGGAGGTCTTGCGTAGCGATCTCGCCAAGCAAATAGCGCTTAGAGAGCGGCGGCCGGTTGTAGGGCGGCAAGGGCTCGCGGGAGACGATGAGGATCGAACCCTCCGCCCCCTGCTCGCGCAGGGTCTCCGCCGCCGTTGCGCTGGCGAGGCCCCCACCCAGAAGCACGAAATCGGCGCTTCGCATTCTTTTCCTTCACAATCTTCATTGTACTGTAGCGAACAAGGCGAGGGCTTTAAGATTTGCCATCATGTAGACCAGACCCAGCATCGCGCAAAACGTCTCGATCCGATCAGCGCGTCGCTCCGGCGCGTTCCTCCCGAGGTGCCCGCCGTGAGTCTGCTGTCTCGACGCGTGACGCCGGACCGCCGATCGCGGCCAATCAGCGTAGTCCGCTTACGGACGCTTTAACAGTCGGCACTTAGGGGACCAGCTGACGATATGGCAAGAGATGGCTGAGACCTTGCGCAAATTTCTTCGATGCCCTCAACGAATACTCAGGCGAGCTGATGACCCAAACCGGACGGCATCACTGTCTGTGATCGGCCCCTCAGAACACGACAAAGTCGCCGAGCAGGTCCTGCCGGACGAGCCACGGGGTCTGATTGCCGCCTGTCTCGCGAGCGAGGATTCGGCGCAAACCTTGGTAGAGCTCGCTGATCTCGATGGCCCCGTCGTGGTCGAGATCGTAGGTGGAACGTTTCGACTGCAGCGCCTCGATCAGCGCATAGGTGAAGATGCCGCCGTCCCATTTCTTGTCCTCGGCGCTGGTCTGGCGGCCCTTGGATGCCGCGAGCACGAGCATCGGCGGGTGATCGCCGGCCAGCAGCGCCCCAACGGCCTGATCGTTGGTGCCGAGTTCCTTCCGTCCCGGACAATCCTGCCTGGCAGGCATCCAAAATCACGATGACCCGCGACTTGGCCTTGTGCAGCAGGGCCGCAATGTCGCGCCATGCGAGCGCGGTCTCGGCGCTGCGAGCCATATCGAAGCCGTTAGGGGTCAGATAGTAGCGGCCGTCCTCCCGGTTCTGGAAGCCATGGCCCGCAAACGAGAACAGGATAGTGTCCTCTTGCGTGGCCATTTCCACGGCGCGGGAAATCTCGGCGCGAACGGCCTCGGGCGTGGCGGCGGCGTCGGTCAGCAGTTTGATGGAACTCCGGGCGTAGCTGTGCCCGGGGTTGGACTGCAGCACGGCGCCGAGCCGCTCGGCATCGTGGCGGGCGTACCGCAAGGTGAGCCGCCGGTCGCTATAGACATCGTTACCGACGAGGATGCCGTAGAGCTGCCGCGTCGGAGCGACGCCCGTCGGCATCCGCACGGCTTGCGGATTGGAGACGAGCCCGCTCGCATCGCTGACCTGTGCCGTGAGCCAGCGGGCCCCGCCGGTCGGGGGAACTTCGATGGCCCGAGTGAGAGAAGCGCCGGTCAGACC
Source organism: uncultured Alphaproteobacteria bacterium (assembly GCA_963847435.1). Taxonomy (GTDB): domain Bacteria; phylum Pseudomonadota; class Alphaproteobacteria; order Rhizobiales; family Hyphomicrobiaceae; genus CAWJZR01. The sequence continues at coordinate 14,018 of CAWJZR010000013.1, forward strand.
AACGTCGCTGACCGGCTGACCATCGGCGTAGAGCTTCAGCCGCTGCAAGGGCGCGGTCCCGCGCGCCGTGATGCGAAGTTTTGGCCGGCTGCCGGCTTCCGCTGGAGCCAGCGCGACGGACAGGTCGGGGGTGGCGCCAGGTTGGGCGCGACCGGCGGCTGTGCGGCCGAGGCGATTTGCGCTTTGATGACGTCTGGACGGTCGAGAACATTGGCAAACTGCTGGAATGGAAACACGCCCGGCAGGCCCGGGAAGTGCAGTTGCACGAAGTGGGCACCCTCGTAGGACGACCAATAGTAGCCTTCGCGCGTGTAGACGATGATCTCGTCGTCGACGACGCGGCCCGACAGAGGCATGCGCCCGGACGCAATCTCGTGAATGAAGAACTGACCGTCGCCGTTGAGCTGAATGACTTGACGGGCGTCGTCGGCGAGGATCACGTCGGAGAGCAGATCTGCCTGCGGCACATCGTTGAAAATGCGCGTGACCGTGCCCTTCTCGATGTCGAAAACCGCGATCGACTTGGCAGCGACTGAAGCCATGACAAGATAGCGGCCGAGATAGATCTGCGGCTTGAGATTGGTCTCGTTTTCGCTCGTGTATTGGCCGTCGTGCTTGCTCATCCCGTACTGACCGGCCCAGAACGTCTCGAGAGGCTTCGTCAAGTCAATGATGCGTCCGCCGGTGCGCGGCTGGCCGGGAGCATCGCCGAGGAGCAGGGTCATCGTCCCTTCGCCGACCCCGCCGTTGCCCTCGGTGGCCCAAAGTTGCAGGAGCCAGACCGGACGGCCGTTGACGTTCCACCGCCAGAGGCCCTGCAAAGTCTGGTCGAGGTAGAGCTTGCCGCGGGCCAAGTCGTCGAGCGGTAGAGGCCGCACCCGCATGCTGTCCTTGGCAATGTCGACCTTGTAACGGCCGAGGCGTTGAGCGATCGACGGCACGTCCGCGGCCAGTCGCCGCTCGACGCCTGCGGTTCGCTTGGCGATCATCGCATCGATTTGCTTCTGCTTGGCCGGCGAGCCGTCCCAGTAGGGACGCATGTCCAGGGAGAGCGATGTGTTGACGAACTGAATCAGCTCGCGTTCAAGTGGCGGTGCGGTTGCGAGACCCAGTTCGAGCAACTCCTCGTGCATGCGGGATTTGGCGTCCTGCGGGGCGTCACCGTCGCCTCGCCTCACCCGCGAACGCCAGTCTCCGCGCACGACAATCGATCCTGTCGACGCCGCTGTCACCTCGATGCGGTCACCCGCGGCAGCCGGATGGTTATGCGCGACGAACTGCTTCTTGAGCACAAGCGCATTCTGGTCCTGTTTGGGGGCGCCAGGATTGCGATGTTCCGAGTTGGTGACCGGATCGTAGATGTGACTGAAGCCGATGGGCGTGCGCGACTGCCAACCGGTGCGCTGCGCGACGGGCAGAACGGCATAATTTTGGGCAATCAAATTGGCTGCCGTCATGCCCTTGGCGCAACAGAGCTGCGCACCACTGGCCAACTCGAAGACCGGCGTCTTGTCTTTCTCGAACGTGCCCGTGTAGGCCAGGATGCCGTTGTCGAGGTCGAGTATGAGGTTGTCGTCCACCCAGGAGTTGCAGGCATGGCAGGAGCCAGGATGCCTGAGGGCGAGGCCGTCGTCGGGCGCCTCCTCGTTGGGGTCCGCCGGCTTGGCAACGGGACGTGAGATCAACGTCGGGCGCACGCTGAGGGCACCCCAGTCGCCATGCCCATCGATCACGAAGGCATCGCCTTCGGCAAAGCCGATGAACGGGCCCTGGGCGGTCGACACTACATCGCCGGTTGCGAGATCGATGACCTCGAAGGCATCATGGGCCTGCGACCCGGAGCTACCGGCATTGGCCACCACGAACCGCGCGGTCGGCGAGAAATTCACGTCGTGACCGGCGCGGTCGATGATCTTGGCGCCAGTCCGCAGGTCGAATACGCGATAGCGGCTGTCGAACAGGTGCGCACGATAGCGGCCGTTGTTGGATAGGATGACTTTGCGCGGCTGCTCGATATCGTAGGGGTCCTGCACAACGATGTCCGGCGGCCCAGGCGCGAGATCTAGGCCGCGGCCGAACTGCGCCGAGACGACCCGTTCCCCGCACGCAGTGCGCGCCACCACCGAAGCCTCAATCACGAGCGGACCGGCGGGGAGATTGGTGACGTCGAAGGTGCCCGAGAGTTTGGCGCCCGGCTGATGCAACGGCACCAGTGCGCGCGACTTGCCGCGGCCGAACTCGAGGCCGAGCGGCCCGCGTGTTTCTGGCCCGAGCGCGAGGAACCCCGGAAGGTTGGGCGCGAAATCCTCCTCGACTATCCGTGCGCTTGGCGGGCACGGCAGCCACCTGAAAGCGGACCTCGCCGGGAATGGCGATAGCAATGTACACGGGCGTTTTCAGCGGCGCCTTCTGTTTGGCCTGCCAGGAGACGCGCAGCCTCTCCGCCGTTGTGCCGCCTTTGGGGGCATCCACCCTGACCTCAACGCCTTCGCCAACGGCCCTTAGAGCCAAGGTCTCAGCTTCGCACGTGTCGGCCAGAGCCGGCCTGACACTGAAGAAATTCATGAGCGTTGCGATCGCAACCCCGGTTGCAGCTAGCAACAACGACCGAGACATATGCTTGCCCTCACGCCTAGGTACCATGCACTCGCTGCTATGATGCACCCGACCGCAGAGGACAAGCGATTGCCTAAAGTTACACCCACGTCGCTGCCGGCCCTAGGCTGACGTACATAGGCTTCAGACCACACGACGCGATCAGGTTAGCAACCGACGATCCCACGTGCGATTGAGCGCCGATACCGCAAGCACCGTCATCCTACCCCTGCCTTCCGGCCGTCGGGCCGCCCCGTGCACCAACGATCAGGCGTACGGGAAGGCGCAAAAGGCTCTCAAGGAGAACGAGGAGCTCACGACCGACAGGGAGAACACGGCCCTCTCAGCGTCGGGCCCGAGGTGATATCCACCGTCCCCGCATCCCCTTCTAAATCTCGGGCAAGGTCCGCCACGCCGCCGTAACCGGCTCGCTGCGCCGGCCAAAATTCGGGGAAAATACGTCGGCGGTCTCGGACATCCCATCCTGGCGCCGGACCGCAAGGTAGACCGCAACTCGCTCTCGTGGTTGCGCATGAGACGCGAACCGGACATCACGGTTGCTTCGCGCTTGTGCGGCCACGTCAGGAGGATTGGGTGGTGATAGCGATGTTACTTGTTCTTGGGGTACTGACGTTGGGCGGGATAGCCGCGACATCGGTGTCGGAGCTGGCCATGGGGCTGGGTTGCCCGACTGTGGATCGACTGGAAGCTTCGTTGCCACCGGTGGCAAGCTCGACAACACGGGGTGTCGCCGGGGCTGATACCGGTTCCGTCCCCCGAGCCCCCGTTGACGCCGGTACTGCCTGCAGTGCCTTCCTCGATGACCTCCGGCGAGTGTTCGGAGACGAGGGAGAGTTGCTGTGGTCGGTCGCCCATCGGCTTTATCAGAGCCAAGCTCAGCGCCGTGGTTGGCCGCCTCTGTCCGCGAAGGCCTTCAGCCAGGGCCTCGCGGCCTTTGGCTGTACGACGCGCCAGCGCGACCTGAGAGCAGAAGGGAGAGGAAGGCCTTCGGAACTGGTGTGGGTCGCCGCCGTCACGACTATCCAGTCGAACAAGCGGGCGGCGTGACGGACGTCGACACAAGCAGAGCCACCGATGCCGTTAACCACGATTGCAATTAATTTCCTGCACTAAGGGTCCAATCTCATGAAGCTGACGGAACATCACCGACATTTCAAAGCTTAGGGTGATGGAAGGCTGGCGGCAGGGCCGACGATCTCAAACCCGAAAGAACTCCACAGCGCCACGGCAGGTGTGTTGGTGCTGACGAAGTTGAGCTGCATACCGCGATAGCCGCGCTTGAGTTAAGGAGTGACGTTCTGCACCTGCACGATGCTGGTGTAAATGCCGTGCTCGGTCATCTGGGTCCGGTCCGGCTCGCAACTTCCATGCCACGGCCGAGCGAGCGGACGACGGTGACGGAGGTGCCGACGTCCGCGAGCGTGGAGAGGTGCAGCACGTTCGCATTCAGCATGCGGAAGCAGCCCGACGACTGTGCACGCCCGAGCGAGTTCGCGTCGTTCGTTCCGTGGATGCGATAGAGGGTGTTACCGAGATAGAGAGCCATGGCGCCAAGCGGGTTCTTGAGACCCCCGGTCATTTTCACTGGCAGGCCCCGATCGCGCTCTCGCATCTCGGCCGGCGGATACCAATCAGGCCAAGCCTGCTTGCGGCTGATCTTTTCGGTGCCGGTCCAACTGAAGCCCTCCCGCCCGACCGAGATGGTGTACTCGTACGCGCGCTTGCCATCGAGCACGTAGTAGAAACGGCGCGCACCCGTATCGATGAGTATCGAGCCGACAGGATAGTCGTAGTTGAAGGAGACGATGGCCGGGGCGATGGGCTTAATCTCAGGCCGTGGGCCACCGTCCCTTACATCGCCGCCGGTCGCTTCGTCATGCTTCCCCTGAGGCCGCACGCGGCGCTCCTGGTCAAAGTCGGGCGAGTGCCAGTGCTGCGGCCGGTCATTCCACCCTTCGTAGCTCCAAGGGCGATAGGTGCGTCTGCCGTAACCCTCGTCGGCCCACGGCGGCCAGGACTGGGCGAGTGTTGGCCCGCAGCTCGCGAGAAGGAAGCAGGCTGTCCAGATGTGGCGCATGGACGTACTCCATATCGGGAAGACCCGAGATAACGCGATCATCGCCAGTGACGATAATGTCCGCGAGGGGCCGAATATGCGAGATTCCCCGCAAACTGCCGCCCAGACCAAGAACGCGGCTTATAGACCCGTATACTCGGGGGGGACATCATAGATGCGCTCACGATACAGGGGGCAGGAACAGGGCAGGGACTGCGTATAGTAGTAATGATTTGATCTTCGTACGGTCTGTCCAGAATGCGGATGCGGCTCCAGTCATCATGATCAACACGGCCGTAAGGGCGAGGCGCTTCATTGCGTGGCTGCGGGCTAGGTTTGCTTTCCCAGTTGCAGATCCTACATGAACAGAAAGTGAATAGCGAACGACACACCTGCTTGGCTAAGTCGCTTTTTAGCTGGGACACAAGCTTGGCTGGACCCCATTCATTATCCTGGGTGGGAAGGCTATTGCCCGAACGCAGGTACGCTCAGGCTTTTACTCTAAGCGGTGGCTCCTATCCTTAGGATCACGCCGTGACAACGCCGGCCACTGCGCGGTTAGCTCCACCGGGCCGGAAAGTGCAGCAGCGGGGTCACCCGGCGCCGACCTGTTTTTTTCCCCCACCATTCTTCAGTTTCGCGCGCTCGCCCCGCCCTAATGAGCTGAGTGCACGCTACCGGTCGCAATTATAGTACGAACAGTTATCGTACCTGAGAGTACGCTATCCCGGGACACTGCAGCAGCCAGCGTTGAGCGCGGCGACCACCTCCGTGCGATTAACAAAGGCCAATTTGCGCAACACCTGCGTCATGTGTGCTTTGACGGTCGTCTCCCCAATCCCCAGCTCGTAGGCGATTTGCTTATTCAGTTTGCCTTGGCGAACCTTTCGCAAGACCTGCAATTGCGATCGGGTGAGGGTGGAAAGGCGCCTTCGCAGACTGGCCATTGTCTCGGGTAGCGGCTTGTCGATCACTGACTGCGCCAACGTCGCGGCGCAGCGAATGGCCTCCGCCATTTCCGCCTTGCTCGCCATCTTTGAAATAACGTCCACTGCGCCGTACATTTTGGCTTCGTTAATAGCGCGAATTTCATTGAGCGTAGAAACAACAAGTACCCGTAACTTTGGAGCTGCGGCGCGCAATTCAATAATGGCATCCGCTCCGCTCCTCCCCATCGAGCCTAGTTCAACAATCGCGAGGTCGAAGCGCTGCCTTCGGGCGATCGCGGCCTGGGCAGCGGCTGTGGTGGTGACTTCCAGTACGTGTGCTTGTGGAAAGAGGCTGTCAATGACAGTCCGCAACGCTGACGCATAGAGCGGTTGCGAAGTCGAGCACGAGAATGTGCGGAATTTTCGCGCTGGGGAGAGGGGTTTCATGCGCGTTGACGCTGCCGGGAATGTCGTCGCTCAAGAGCATACCGCTCTCCAGATATCCGAGTTGCGGAGTGCAGTATGTATCGCGTCGCGCAAAATGCGCGTTGACTCACATCAATCTTCGCAATCAGTGATCCACCGCGATCTTGGGTGCGATGGCGAGACCTCGGTTCTTCAAGTCGATCAGCAGTTCGCGCCAGTCCTGCGCGCTCTCGCGGGCGCCGTCGTCGAAGCGGAGCTTCGCTCCGACGGTGAAGCCGATCAACTCCTTCCTGCCTTCCGGAGTGGCGCCGATGAGCACGAGAATGCACGGCTTCTCGTCCTCCAGCCGGGCTTGCAGATGGATGCCATCCGCCCACACGTCGACGTATCGCCGCGCCGACAGATCGCGCTTCTTCCAGCGATTGTGCTCGTCGACCCAGGCCTCCTTCAGCCGCGAGATCGTCGCCGCCGACAGCCCCGGCGCGTCTTTGCCGAGCAAGGCCGCCATCGCCTCCTCAAAATCGCCCGTCGAGATGCCCTTCAGGTAGAGGATCGGGATCAGCACCTCCAGGCTCTTCGAGCGGCGCGCGTAGGGCGGCAGGATTGCAGGCGTGAACCGGATGCGGGCGGTGTCCTCGGCGGCAGCGCCGCGATCGCGCACGCGCGGCTGGCGAACCGTAACTGGCCCGATGCCGGTCATCACCTCGCGCTCCGGCAGATGCCCGTGGCGAACGACGCGGGCAAATCCGCCTTCGGTCTTCAGGTCGGAATGCTTGGCGAGGAATTCGGCGACCTCCGCCTCGACGGCCTGGGTCAGCAGGGCGCGCGCGCCGCTGCGTAGGATTTCGGTGAGTTGGTCGGTGAACGTGCCTGGCTGAACGAGCTTGACGACGGTATCTTCGGACACGGCGTATCCTCCTTCGGTGGAGAAGTGGCTGGCTTGATCACCGCCACGATACGCCGCCTTCACCCCTTAACGCCGTCACCAACTTTCCCGCATAGCTCTGTTCAAGGGCTACTGGCGCATGCCGGAAAAGACCAAGGCCGAGTTCCGCGACGACGGGTTCTTCATCACCGGCGACCTCGGCAAGATCGCATCGTCGGCCGCGGCAAGGACCTCGTGATCTCCGGCGGCTACAACGTCTATCCGAAAGAGGTCGAGACCGAGATCGACGCGATACCGGGCGTCATCGAAAGCGCTGTGATCGGCTGCCCGCACAAGGATTTCGGCGAGGGCGTCACCGCCGCCATCGTCAAGCAGCCGGGCGCGGCCCTTGATGATCGCGCGGTGTTGAAAGCCCTCGATGGCCGTCTCGCCAAGTTCAAGCTGCCGAAAGCCGTGATGTTCGTCGACGCGCTGCCGCGCAATACCATGGGCAAGGTGCTGAAGAACGAGCTGCGCGAGCGCTACAAGGATATCTACGCTATGAAGAAGACGGGCTGAGGTGCCGACCAACTCGTAACGAGGTCTGCCAAACGAGCAAGGAGCGGGCGGTTCAGCACCGCCCGCGATCACTCCTTGGTGCTCGCAGTGTAGGCCGCCAGCGATTGATGTCGCTGCAAACAGCTTTCAGGTCATCATGGCAAGCAATGATGCGACCGACATGCCCGACAAGGATCTGCCGCTGCGCGATGATATTCGCCGTCTCGGCCGCATTCTCGGCGACACCGTGCGCGAACAGCAGGGGGACGCGACCTACGAGGTGGTCGAGCACATCCGCCAGACGCTCGATCCGCTTCCGCCGTAACGAGGACAATGCAGCGCGGCGCGAGCTGGAATCGACCCTCAATAGCCTATCGCCAGACAAAGCCAGAAACATCATTCAGGCCTACAGCTTCTTTTCGCATCTGGCCAACATCGCGGAAGACCAGCATCACATCCGTCGCACGCGCGCGCACGCCTTGGTAGCTTCGGCGCCGCGCGAAGGGACGATGGCCCATGCGATGGCGCGAGCTTGCGAAACCGGTCTGTCACGCGCCGAGCTGCAGGCCTTCTTCGCGTCTGCGCAAATCACCCCGGTGCTCACCGCTCATCCGACCGAAGTGCGGCGCAAGAGCACCATCGATCGCGAGATGGAGATCGCCCAGCTGCTCGCGTATCGCGATCGTACCGCGCTCACGCCCGAGGAACTCGCGGCCAATGACGAGGCACTGCGCCGCGCCGTGCTTACTCTTTGGCAAACCTACATTCTGCGCAGCACCAAGCTCGCCGTTCTCGACGAGGTGAAGAACGGCATCGCTTACTATGACTACACATTCTTGCAGGAGCTGCCGCGCTTCTATTCGACGCTCGAGGACCAGCTCGTCGCCGCCGATCCAGCATGGGGCGGTACCGAGCTGCCTTCGTTTCTTCGCATGGGAAGTTGGATTGGGGGCGACCGTGATGGCAATCCTTTCGTCACCGCCGAGGTCCTACACCGAACACTGCAGATGCAGAGCAATCACGTCCTGACGTTCTATCTCGATGAACTCCACTTATTGGGCGGCGAACTGTCGCTCGATGGACGGCTCGTCGGCGTGTCGACCGATCTCGCGGCCCTGGCAGCGCGTTCGCCCGACACTTCGCCGTATCGACATGATGAACCCTATCGACGTGCAATTTCCGGAATGTACGCGCGGCTGGTGGCGACGGCATCGGCACTCGACCACTTCGAATCGCCGCACCACGCCGTCGGTGACGCGCCGCCATACGCGCTCGTCGCCGAGTTCAGCGCCGACCTGGCAATCCTGCATCGTTCGCTGACGACGAACGGATCGGCCATGCTCGCTCGCGGGCGGTTGCGGACGTTGCGACGCGCCGTCAACACCTTCGGCTTCCACTTGGCAAGCGTGGATCTGCGGCAGAACTCCGATGTGCACGAACGTGCGATCGCCGAGCTACTGGAGGTCGGCTGTCCGGGCACGAGTTATTCAACGTTGGGCGAGGGACAGCGCGTGGCCCTGCTGTTGGGTGAGCTTGCAACGTCGAGACCCCTCACGTCGCCGTTCGTGGCGTACTCCGCCGAGACGACATCTGAACTGAGCATCCTGCGCGCAGCGGCTAAGGCGCACGAGGATTACGGCAGTGCCGCGGTGACCAACTATGTTATTTCCAAAGCTGACAGCGCATCCGACGTCCTCGAAGTCGCGCTTCTGCTGAAGGAAGCGGGCTTGTTATTGCCGAGCGCCGGCAAGCTTTACGTCAACATCGTGCCGCTGTTCGAGACCATCGCGGATCTGCGCAACTGCGGTCGCGTCATGGATGATCTGCTCTCGCTTCCGCAATATTCACGGCTGCTCTCGAGCCGCGACGGCTGGCAGGAGGTGATGTTGGGATACTCCGACAGCAACAAGGATGGCGGCTTCCTCACCTCGGGTTGGGAGCTGTACAAAGCTGAGATTGCATTGATCGAAGTATTCAAGGGTCACGGCGTCAAGCTGCGCCTCTTCCACGGTCGCGGCGGATCCGTTGGCCGCGGCGGCGGCCCGAGCTACCAAGCCATATTGGCTCAGCCGGGCGGTGCCGTGCAGGGAGCTATCCGCGTTACCGAGCAGGGCGAGGTGATCGCCAGCAAGTACTCAAACCCAGATGTCGGGCGGCGAAATCTCGAAATTCTCGCCGCTGCAACCCTCGAGGCGACGCTGCTGCACGCTGGGCAAGCCGCACCCCGCACCCAATACCTGGCTGCGATGGAAGAGCTTTCGGCCGACGCTTATCGCGCCTATCGCCATCTCGTCTACGAGACGGATGGCTTCGAGGCGTACTTCTGGCAATCGACGGTGATCAGCGAGATCGCCAAGCTCAATATCGGCAGCCGTCCGGCGTCGCGCAAAGCGTCGAGCCGCATCGATGATCTCCGTGCCATTCCCTGGGTGTTCAGTTGGGCGCAGTGCCGCTTGATGCTGCCGGGATGGTATGGGTTCGGCTCGGCGGTCAAAGCGTGGCTGGCCAATCACCCCGACGATGGCATGTCGCGGCTGCAGGAAATGCATCGGCAGTGGCCGTTCTTCGAAGCATTGCTCTCGAACATGGACATGGTTTTGGCCAAAAGCGATATCGCGATCGCGTCGCGCTACGCGGAACTGGTCAAGGACGAAACCCTGCGCAACTCGATATTTTCCCGTTTGCGGGCCGAATGGCAGGATACCACCGATGCCCTGCTCGCGATCATGGGGCATCAGACGCTGCTGGAGGGAAACCCCCTGCTGGCGCGGTCCATTCGCAATCGCTTCCCCTATCTCGATCCCCTCAACCACATGCAGCTCGAGCTTCTGAAGCGTTACCGCGCCGGCGAAACCGCCGAAGCCGTCGTCACAGGCATTCACCTGACGATCAACGGCGTCGCCGCCGGCCTTCGCAATAGCGGATAGCTCTCAAAGCCGAGAACACGATGTCGGCATTGTCCTTGGCCTATTTTGCCGCGGCCGAGTCGCCTCGGCGGTCGCCTCGACCTTGATCCCTCTGGCTTCACTACCAAGGGCCTGCAATATCGCGCGCCGGATGACCGCCAATTGCGGGAGGGCCAAATGCTTACGATCTGATGGGCGGTTTGCTGATATCCGCCGTCTCGGTCGCCGTGAACCTGACTGTCTCACACGCCGATCTAGGGAACCTCTGATCTACGGCGGCGGTGCGTTGCAGGTGGCGTTGGACGGCGTTCTCGTCGCCGGGGCCCCTATCGCTTCGAGACGATCCGGCGGGCGCATGGCTCGCCTCACGCCCATCGGTGCTCACACCGCCGCCAGCATCCGCCGCGCCATAGAGGCTAAGGGGGCGAACCTGCGCATCCTTGCCATGCACCTCGATACGATCACGGCAACTGGGAAGCTGATGTTGAACGTGCTCGGCAGCGTGGCTGAGTTCGAGCGCGCGATGATGCTAGAGAGACAACGCGAAGGCATCGCCAAGGCTCGGGCCGAAGGCAAGTATCGGGGACGCGTTCCAACTGCCAAGTCCAAGTCTGGGGAAGTCCGGCGCTCGCTAGCTGAAGGCAGCAAGCCATCTGAAATCGCGTCACAACTCGGAATGTCGCGATCTTCAGTCTGGCGCATCAGTAAGGATCCATCCGATGCGTGCAATTAATTGCAGGTCGCTTCAACTCCGTCGCGGCATAAAGGCAAGAATCCAAGCTGCAAGCTCGCATCGAAACGACGGCGATCACGGCGATCATTGGCTTTGGCGTTCCCATACACTTTCGGAAATAGGCGAACACATCTGATTATCGAGCACGGCAGCGCTGTCGCACATCGCCGCTATCGTGGCCGAGCTGCCGCAAACGCGAAATCCCACAAGCAGACCTCGGCCTGCCATGATCGGCGACCCGGATACGGCCGCCGATCACGTCGGCTGTTGGGGGATCACGTCGGCGATCAGATGTCGATCTTTTCCGCGATCTCGATCGCGTCATCGACCTCGATGCCGAGGTATCGAACGGTGCTCTCGATCTTCGAATGTCCGAGCAAAAGTTGGACAGCTCTCGGCTGCTTCGGGGCCCTGGCGGGCGGCAGGCTCGACCACGTCACTGGTCTTTGAGTTCGTCCGACGGAAGATAATACTTGTCTTTGAGTGTGCGTTCGCAAGTCTGCTTCCACTCGGCTTTTGTCATCTGAGTGAACGAGTTCCAGGAGTCCATGCAAGTCTTCATGTCCCGGGCATAGAGCTCCTTCTTACTCAGAGGCGGCTGTGTTGAAGGCGCCGGTTCAGTAGTTGGTTGCGCGAGCGCCGCTGGGACCAGGATTGGGACGACAATAATCGCTGCTAGTAGAATAGCCGGACGACCCCGGATGAACATGGCATAATGCTCCGCGAGCTAAGCAGAAATCTTGGCGATGAGCGCCGGTGATCAGGCGGCGGCTATGGGCTGACGATCGGGTTCCCGACCGCTTCCAGCCCGTCGTTGAACTTGGCACCGAGCACGAGCTTCAGCAACAGGTAATGAACTCAACGTCGGCAACGTCGCCGGCTTAAAGCCCGCCTGCACCTTCGACAGCGGCGTCGATGCGCCGGCGCAGTCGACCCCCGGCGGACCTCAGCCGTCTATGTGGTCTGCGGCGTCATCGCTTTCACCCGACCTTGATGGCTTCCCGCGTTTCAGTTCGTGGGCTTATCTGGGCCTCGATACTCGCAAGCTCGCTGTTAGCCGCAGAGTCGACATCGAATGCACGCCACGACGCGCGTCATGTGGGTACGTAAACAGTCATCAGCTGCTGGAAACAGATGGGGGCTAGCCAACAGATTAATCCTTTAACTCCTCTCCACGACGGGATGAAGTTGTACGTCCTAACTAATAGAATTAGTCAGCATTTTGTAAGGAGTAGTCATATGGTTCGAATGCGATACCTCGGCCTTACGCTGCTCGCATTGTTTGCTAGTGCGACGACGGCGGGCACCCAAGCAGCCGCCCAGCAAAGCAAGAAACCAAACATCCTGTTCATCATGGGTGACGATATCGGCTGGATGCAGGTGGGAGCCTACCACCGCGGGCTGGCGGTCGGAGAGACACCCAACATCGACCGCATCGCGAGTGAGGGCGCAACGTTCTCGGACTACTACGCCATGCAAAGCTGCACGTCCGGGCGCAATGCCTTCTTCACCGGCATGTATCCGCTGCGCACGGGTATGATCCCGCCACAACTCCCCGGCAGCCCGACCTACTTGAAGCCCGGGACGCCTGCGCTCGCCAAGTTCCTGCTCGATCTCGGCTACACCACCGGCCAGTTCGGCAAGAACCACTTGGGTGACCACACCGACGCCCTGCCGACGGCGCACGGCTTCCAACAGTTCTGGGGCTATCTGTACCATCTCGACGCCATGCAGGGCGTGAGCTTCCAGGACATCAACAGGTCGCCGACCGAGCAGACCGTCGCACCGCCATGCAAGAACACGCCGGTCCCCGGGCTTCCTGATGTCCCCGGCGCGGTAGACCAAAGGACCACGGTGTGTCTGATGCCCCCGCGCCCGGTGCTCGCGTGCACGTCCTCCGACGGCTCGGGGAAGAACCAGACTTGCAAGGATGAGGGCCCGCTGACGCTCGATCGGTCGCGAACCGTGGACGAGGAAATCTCGGCTAGGGTCATCGACTTCCTCGACCGCAACGACCCGAAGAAGACCAACAAACCCTTCTTTGTCTGGTACAACCCCGCACGCATGCACGTCACCACCATGCTGTCGCCGAAGTATGAGGCCATGCTGGGCGAGAAGGGCGGCAAGGATTGGGGCGTCAACGAAGCTGGCATGAAGCAGCTGGACGACAACATCGGCCTTGTCCTCAAGAAGCTCGAGGACATGGGCCAGCTAGACAACACCATCGTCGTTTTCACTACCGACAATGGCGCAGAGGCGATCACCTTCCCCGACGGCGGCGTGACGCCGTTCAAGGGCCAGAAGGGCGAAGTCCTGGGAAGGTGGCTACCGGGTTCCGGCGGTCATTCGCTGGCCGGGGGTCATCAAGCCGGGCACGCTGCTGACGGATATGTTTGCCGCCCTCGATTGGATGCCGACGCTGGTGGAAGCCGCGGGCGGCCCGAAGGGAGACGAGCTCAAGAAGCAGATCGAGACCGGGACGTACCCCGGCATCGTCAAGACCACGCTCGATGGCGTCAACCAGATCGACTATCTGACGGGCAAGTCCAAGAAGTCGGCGCGAGAGGTCTTCTACTACTTCTCCGCCGCGACACCCTCCGCAGTGCGCTACAAGAACTGGAAGATGTACTACACCATGTCCCAACCGGGACCGGCCGGTTGGATTATGCCCCTCGTGCCGTTCCACTTCACCTTGGTGCAGAACATCAAGCGCGACCCCTTCGAGCAGGCAGTCGGCATCGACCAGAAGACCGCCATGAGCATCGGCGGCGCACTTGCTGCTCCGACGACCGCCTTCATGTATGACTGGAACCTGCTGCCCATCGGCCAGCAATTGTGGCTCCGGTGGTTCGAGACGCTCAAAGAGTTCCCTCCGATGCAGGCACCGGCGAGCTACAACCTCACGCAGGTGATGGAGCAGATCAAGGCAGGGAACGACAAGCATCCGAGCGACTAGCAGCCGGATCAGGCGCGTGTGATGTGACCATGCGGACGCCCGCGGGCGTCCGCACTCTCTGATGCTAGCTGGTCGACCTCTTGGTTCGTTCGGTTTTGCTCAGGAGATGCCATGAAGTTGCATGTCCATCACTTCCCGGAACAATTGGATCGCGGTGGACATGAAGAACGACTGGAGGACCATCTTCCCGGTAGAAGTGCAAAAATGAAAGCTTGTTTGCCCTGGGCTGAAGCATGGCCCTCGGGCTAGCGGGGGCGACCGGATGCACTGCGGATAATTCACGCTAGCTGTGCCCCCGCAACCATCTTAATTTGCAGCGCATTTTTCTCAGCAGACCCAGCCCATTGGGCGTTTGCGGTGCTGATCATGAGGATTTCCGCGAGAGCCATGCTCGGGCCAGCCCGTCACCTCCCGCCGGATATGCCGCCGGCGGAGACGGGTGCGACCCTTGCCGCCATGCCCGCCAAGGGTCTAGCACTGCGGCTGCGGCCGGCGGCAGAGGTGAATTTCATCGCCGCTCCCCGCCGACCATCCAGGTCTGAAGTCCCCCGTGGCGGCATAGTGACCTTTGAGGTCGCTCACGCGGGCGGCTACCTCGTCACCATTTCGGGAGACGGCTGGCTCGACCTCGTGCTGGGCCGCCTTCACGCTGACGGCCGTTTCGCAAATGGGAAACAAGGGATGCGCGGGCCGTGGTCTGCGGCATAGCCGTCCGATTATCACCGTGAACCGAGACGATGCGGCCGTTGCTGTGTTCTTCGCGTAGGTCGCATCCAGCTAGAAATACGGCCAGTCGCCTTCGGCCGACCGGCTGATGGAACTTGAAGCCGTTAGCACGTGGGTGACGCGACATCACGCTTGGGGAACTGTAACGGTTCCAACAACGCGAAAACCCTTCCCCGCTCGCACGGGGAAGGGCTGTTGACGGCAAATTGCTCAACCGTGCCGGCGCTTGCCAGAGCTTGCGTGGGCGACCTGATGAGATACTGCCCGCCTGACGGTGGCAAGTTTCGGAACCGTATGGCGGAACGGGGTGGCGTGCGTGGTGTGGGTTGGGGCAGTCGCAACGTGGTGGCTGTGCTGGATCTGGCGCTGCTTCATCACGGCAGCGGCGCCGAATTTCCTGCCGCTGGCCGGCACTGTTGCCACCTTAGCGACCGGGGTGGTGTGCGGCTTGATTTCAGCCACCTTCTTACCGGGCTGATGCTTGGCGGCCTGCATCTGCTTGAAGCGCTCAAGCGCAGCAGCACGGGCATCGCCGAGCTTGCTGGTGGGCTTGACGCTAGCCGGGCAAGGCGCCTTGACGCAAGTCACATGGGCAGTCTGGCCGCCGCCAACTTTACCGGCGGTCTGCAGCTTGAACTTCTCCAGTGCCCTGGCCTTCGCAGCGTCGAGGGTCGTCGGACGCTGCAGAGCGTGCGGAGCAGCAAGGTGCGGAATGCCTTTTCCGGCCTTCGGATCGGCGCCTTTCAAAACAGCGACGTCGGCGGGCGTGAAGTTTTGATTGGTGGTTTTAGGAGTCCCAACAGTATTGCCATTCTTGTCCTTGACGGTGGTTTGCTGTGTGACCCGGACGTTGCCCTGGGCGTCCTTCGTGACGAGAGTGGTCGTTGTCTGCTTCAATCCGTTACCCAAATCTTTGGATTTTTCGCTGGCAACAACTTCGCCGGGCTTCAGCTTACTGCCGATCACGGCATCTTGCTGAATATTGGTCAGCTTCGGTTGCGTGGGAGTGGTGCCGGTCGCCGGGGTGCCGGTCGTTGGCGTACCCGTTGTCGGGGTGCCGGCCACGGGTCCGGTCGTGCCGCCGCCGGTTCCGCCAGCGTCCGGGGTTCCGCCGCCACCGCCATCACCGCCGTTACCGATGTTGATCGGGGGGCGGCCGCCGCCCGAACCCCCGTCGCCGCCGCCATCGCCGGCATCACCGCCGTCAGCCGGCGCTACGCCGCCGAAGCGGCTGCCGCCACCAACGCGGCGGCGGCCACCGGAGACCGGAGCCTCGGGTTCCGGATCGGGCTGCACGGCGATCGGCTGCAGACGGGGCCGAACCACCGGCGCGGTGGCGATCGGAGCAACGGGGGCCGGAGTTGCCGCAGCCTTGGACGTGTCGCACGTGCGCAGAACCGCCTTCAACTCATCGTCGGGGAGGCCGTCCACCTGCTCCGGGGTCAACGTACCGAGCGCCAGGCACTTCTCGATCATGGCTTCGTAGAACTTGTCGGTGAGGCTCGAAGCGGAGGGCTCTGCGGCCTTTACCGTGGTGAGCATGGTACAGGACAGGGCAGTGGAGGCGACGGCTGCGAAAAGAAAGCAATTCATCGGAAGCTCCTGGCGTTTCGCCGTATTGCATCTGAGAGAATTGGTTCGCCGGTCTTCGAGGGCTTAGTCGTCTCCGGCTTGACCAGACACTACGTCGGCGAGGCGCCGATGCCTGTTCCGCTAGGAACCGGCCCAGCCCGTGAGAACGATTTTCTGAAGTTTGGATGTCGTAGCAATTGGTTGGGTGACGCTTTTATCGTGCGGAATGCGGCGCGCGGTCATCTAGGGCCGCTTATCGCGGCTTTTGTATCTCACGGGATCAGAATTCGCACTTCGTGGAACCGCCATCAACTTGCAGTAGTCCGTACGGCGCCGCACCCTGGGAATAAATCAAGCGGCAGATAGAGGCACACTTGCTGCCCGCGCCAACGAACATGTCGAGTCGATGCGTGGCGCGAATGGCGCGCAGCGAATGGTGCGCAGCGAACGCCGCCCCGCCACCGCAAATTCGCGGTTCCGGGATGCTTCGACGATAAGGTAAGGACAATCGTTCGGCATAAAGGCCGAGAAAGCCAGAAGCGGCCGCGGGTTCGCGGCGAGCGGATCGCCCGTCAACGTAGAGATTGCCGCAGTGGCAATCGCGGCCAGTGAACCCCACTTTTCTTTGTTGGCACCAGCATGGGTCAGCTCCAACAACTCAGACGAAACGGGCAACGTGGCCGAATGGGTTTCAAAATGCGGAGCGTCCGGCCACCAAGCAGCAACATGGCGGGCAATTCGCCACCCCAAATTGCCGCCCTCCCTCGTTGGCATCATCCGGCTGCGCGGCCGGTCCATGATTGCCTGGAGCGGGAGCCGCGGCTATTGGTGTCGCCGGTGCGGACTGGGGAGCAGGGCTGGTTGCCGGGGTGTCGCACTTGCGAAGCCGCGCTTTGAGCTGGTCGTCCGGCAGACTGTCAACCTCCGCGGGGGTCAGAGTGCCTAGGCCGAGGCACTTCTCTATCTTGGCTTGATAAAACTTCCCCGAGAGGCCGCTGCTTTTGTCCAGCGCATTCGCGTCGGTGAGGTTAGTGCAGGTCACGGCCGCAATCGCCAGCGCCGCGGTAATAAAAGGTTTCATCGGAGGCTCCTAGGATAGCTGACGGGTCGAAGAAAGTTGGGCCGCTGGCTCGTTGATCGTGCTCTCGTGGGCGGGTGATGAGACAGTACCCCATCGGGCTTCACCTGCGTGTTCCAGGAGAAACTAACTAGAAGGTATTGGGGAAGCCGGAGCGGTGCCGGCGTTGAACGCGAACCGCCAGTGCGTTCGCCTATCGCCGTCTTGCTAGACGACGTGCCAGTACCACGGGCCAATTCGGGACGAAACGGCACCTGTGGGCGATGTCCCAGTCGGCTCTGGGCGCCCTTTCAGCTCGCTCTTTCAGACACGCTTGGTTTTATTTGCCCACCTTTCGGCGGGATCGATCCTCGTACTTGAAACAAGTCTGGGCGATCCTGTTGCGACGGGAACATCGTCAATGGGCGTTGTCCGCTAAGGTCGGCTCCAGCTTATATCTTGGGAAAGAGCGATGACCATCCTTGCACACGCCCCATTGCCCGGCACCGCGCTTGGCGCGGCAGCGACCACAATCCCGACGTTCTACGCCGGGTTCTGGCGCCGCCTGATGGCGGCAGCGATCGATAGCGTGCTCATGCTCGCGCTCGTCGTTGGCATGTCAGTCACTGCGGGCGTTTCCGTGGGGCAAGTGAACGGCAACGTCATGATCACCAAATACGGGCGCACCACACCGCTTTCTGAAATTGCCAAGCCTCACGTCGTCGTCACCCGCGACGGCCCGCTAACGACGACGGTCCAGACGACCACCGCGACCGTTGGCCTCCAGGCCATCCACAGCGTCGTCACATGGACAACATGCGATCAAAACCGGGCAGCATGCCCGCGCACATTCAGGAGCTCCAACCTTTCGATGGTGCCCTCGCCGCTCGCGTTCGCCCTATTGTTCGCGCTCTGGCTACTTTACGCGTCGGTCCTCGAGAGCAGCCGGCTGCAGGCCACTCTCGGCAAGCTTGCCATGTTCATACGCGTCGTCGACGATGAGGGCAGCCGCACAACCTTGCTCCGCGCCTTCGCACGCAACGCGCTCAAGCTGATTTCGGCATTGCCGTTGTGCATCGGCTACCTGATGTCCGGCTGGACGCCAAGAAAGCAGGCGCTCCATGACATCTTGGCTAGGTGCACAGTTGAGGTGGCGCGGAGTTGAATTGAGGTCCGCAATTCAAATGGCGTCGTCGATCTCAATGCCGAGGTAGCGCACCGTGCTCTCGATCTTGGGTGTGCCCGAGCAGAAGCTGGTCGGGGCGAACTGCAACGAACAGTTACGCCCCTAGCGACGTCACCTGGCTTTAATACCCCTCACCTAATTACACCGGCGCGGCGCGCAGTTCGCTTTCAGCTGTTGACGGTAAGCATGCAGTATCGGTTCCGTGTAACCCGAAGGCTCGGTCGTGCCTTTGAAGACCAAATCGCAAGCCGCGCGAAATGCCGTCCCGTCGAAGCCCGGGGCCATCGGCCGATAATTTGGATCGCGGGCGTTTTGACGGTCCACGACCGTTGCCATCCGCTGCATAATCTCCATTACTTCGTTGTCGCCGACCACACCGTGGTGCAACCAGTTGGCGATATGCTGGGCTGAGATCCGACAGGTTGCCCGATCCTCCATCAGGCCGACGTCGTTGATATCCGGAACTTTGGAGCAGCCAATTCCCTGATCGATCCAGCGCACAACGTAGCCCAGGATACCCTGAGCGTTGTTCTCAACTTCGCGGCGCACTTGCGCTTTCGTCCACTTTCGAAAGCTTGCGATGGGAATATCGAGCAGCGCGTCGATGTATGCGCGCCGCCCTTCCTTGGCGAGCGCTGCTTGAACGGCCATGACGTCCACCCGATGATAGTGAAGCGCATGCAGGGTCGCCGCCGTTGGACTTGGTACCCAGGCACAGTTGGCGCCAGCTTTTGGATGCTCGATTTTTGCTTCCAACATCGCAGCCATTCGATCCGGCATAGCCCACATGCCCTTTCCAATCTGCGCTCTGCCCGATAGTCCGCATTCTAAGCCGATATCAACGTTTTGGTTCTCGTACGCAGTTATCCAGCCCTTGCGTTTGATGAATTCCTTGCGACTGAAGGGTCCAGCCTCCATGGAGGTGTGGATTTCATCACCGGTCCTGTCGAGGAATCCTGTGTTGATGAACGCGACGCGATGTTTCGCGGCACGGATACATTCCTTCAGATTTACGCTCGTGCGCCGCTCCTCGTCCATGATCCCGAGCTTCACCGTGTAGCGGGGCAAACCGAGGACGGTCTCCACATGAGTGAAGACATCATCCGTGAAGGCAACCTCTTCTGGGCCGTGCAATTTGGGTTTCACCACATAAATCGAACCCGTCATGGAATTGCGGGCTCCGCTCTTCTTGTTGAGATCATGTAGCGCGATCGCTGTGGTGATCATCGCGTCCATGAGCCCCTCGTAGACCTCGTCGCCATTCCGGTCGAGAATTGCGGGGGTTGTCATGAGATGGCCGACGTTCCGCACAAGCATCAGTGCACGGGATTTCACCGTCACTTCACCGTTGCCGTCAGGCGAAATAAAGGTCCTGTCCGGGTGCAGGTTGCGGCTGACCTTCTCACCGCCTTTTTCGAAAGTGTCCTGAAGGTCACCCCGCATAAGGCCGAGCCAGTTGCGGTAGGCTAACACTTTGTCTGCGGCATCGACGCAGGCGACCGAATCCTCGCAGTCCATGATTACCGTCATCGCGCTTTCCAACCGCACGTCAGCGAGGCATGCCTGATCGCGGCTCCCGATTGGATGCGCCCTGTCGAAAACCAGCTCCACATGAAGCCCATTGTTTCGCAGCAGTACCGCATCGGGCGCGCGAGGATGGCCGCGATAGCCGACGAACTTAGCCGGCTGCATCAACTGCAGGTCGTCGACCAGCAGCGCGCCACCACGTACTTGATAACGCCGCGCATCACCGTGGCTTCCGCCCGCGAGTGGGAATGCCTCGTCCAAGAACACGCGCGTCTTTGTTACGACACGAGCTCCCCTGCCCCGGTCATAAGCCCCGGTTGGCACCGGGCCCATCACGTCCGTTCCATAAAGCACGTCGTAGAGACTGCCCCATCGCGCATTGGCCGCATTCAAGGCGAAGCGAGCGTTGGTGACCGGCACCACCAGCTGGGGACCAGGCACGAGCGCAATCTCGGCATCCACGTTCACGGTCTCGATAGTGAAATGGTCGCCCTCCGGAGTCAGATACCCGATCTCTTCCAGGAAGGCCTTGTAGGCTTCGCGATCGTGAGGCTGGCCGCGCCGCGCGATGTGCCAAGCATTGATCTTTGCCTGAAGGTCCTCACGCTTTTGGAGGAGGGCGGCGTTTCGCGGGCCGAAGTCGTGCACGAGAGCCGAAAACCCCGTCCAATACCGTCCAAGGTCGACGCCCGTGCCCTTCAACGCGTCCTCTTCGAGGAACGTGGCCAACTCTTTGGCAACTCGAAGACCGTTGCGGTCAACGCGTTCCGGTACCAAGCCGTTGTCAATGGAAGCAGCCATAGTCTTGCACCTGAATGAGATTACGGGTCGGACTTATCTCTACAAGTGTATCGCGTTTTGGGCGATCGTATTGATTGGCAGCAGCAGTTGACTTGCCCCTGCAGAACTCCTCAAGTCTGAGCTGGAGTTCGAACCTGTTGCGATCAGACGCGGATGGCGAACGTAGCTGAGACTGACAAGCCGAAAGCCGCGCCTATTCCCTTTCGCCGGTCGCGGTGACGGCTCGCGCGGGCTAACTCGGCACACGCTCGACCGCTGCCGGTACGCATACGCATCGGCAGGCCGTCACCGCGCAACAGCGATTGTGGTCGTGGACAGGTCCCGTTGCATGAGCGCCCGGCTGGGGTTTATACGCAAGAACTTCGGCTCCGTCTTCGTGACGAAGCTTACCGTTTGACGGCCTGAGCGCAGCGCGACGCGGACGGTCTCAAAGCCCTTGCCGGGCGTGTTCCCAGGATCGCTGGTGTACACCGAGATCGGAACGCGCTGGTCGAGCGGGTCCTCCCTCTCCGCGCCCTTGGAATCGGCCTCGAGCTTCTTCGTGTCGAGAGTAAGCGTTGTCCGCCACGTGCCATCTCGCTGCGCCGCGGCCTTTGCCGACCGCGCTTTGAATGACCAGAAGGTGATGCGCTCGAAAAGGTCAGTTATCAACGCGTGATGTCGAGGACCGAGGTCCTCTTTGAGGGTGGCGACGAGATCTTGAGCACTAGGATAGGGGTCGTGTTTACCGCCCTTCTCTTTGACGAAGCGGGCCAGAGCACGGTTCATCGAGGCCTCGCCGACCTCCTCCATCAGCGCGTAAAGGGCGGCGCTGCCTTTCTGATAGAAGACGCCGGGAGGAGCTGACAGGTCGAGCATCGCCAACGGCTGCTCCTCACTCGCGTCCTTGCGTGCCTTGAGATAGCGCTCGAGACCGGCTGTAATGAGGGTCCGCGATGCGGCGGCCCCTTTGTGCTTACGCAGGATCATAATGGCCGTGTACTCAGCGAGCGCCTCCGCGAGGAAGCGCCCGCCGGGTCGGTTCGCGGGCGCGATCTGGTAGCCCCACCATTGGTGGGCGACCTCGTGGCTCGTGACGTGCGCGATCTTCGCCCGATCCGAGCCCGGACTGGTCGTGTCGATGATGAAGCCCGCCGTTTCGGAATAGGCGATGAAGCCCGGCTGCGACGTGGCTGCGATCGCGTCGGAGTAGGGATATTCGGCGAGGCGAAGCTCCTGAAATTGGTAGGGAGAGAAAGCTTCACTGCAGTAGTCGAGCGCACGCTTCATGCCCTCGAACATTTGTCCCACGTTGCCGGCATGCGGCGAGTGGTGGTGCACGTAGAGCGGGATTCCGTTCCAGCTGTCCTCGACGGTCACGTAGCGCGCGGATGTGATCGTCCAGGTGCTGTCGGCAGGCACGCCGATCTCATAGCGAAAATACGCGCGGCCGTCGGCCTGCCAGCGACGGGCGAGTTTCCCCGGGGCCACGGCGGTCTGGTCGGCGCTGGTTGAGACCGTGACAGAGAAAAACATGCTGTCGCTATCGGGGCTGAAGAGCGCCTGATTAGCTGAGCCATCTCCGCCCGTTGCATCTTTGAGCCTCGGCAAACCCCACTTCTCGCGGCGCGCATCGCTTTGGAGGAAACGCCGGCGGTGCACGCCGATCATGGGAGCAACATCGTACGCGTCCAGTCGGGTGCCATTCTCGTGCACGCCGAAATCGTCGCCGTTGAGCTTACCTCGTGACTGCTGCTCGTCCTCGAAAGCGAGCTTCAGCTCTTGACCGGGTGCCATCGGACTTTTCAGCTTCACCTCGAATACGCGGCAGCAGTCCGGGCGTGGCACGCTGACGGCTGTGACCTCGGGCACGCTCAGCTTGAAGTTGGCCGACTTGGCCTCGATGTAAAACCTGGCGATGGGCTCCGCCGTCGGATTGCGCAGCGTCATCTCGCCCTTGACGCGAAACGCACGCTGCTCCGGATAAATGTCGAGGGCGAGGTCGAGCGCGGCGACCCGCGGCTGCGCCTGCACAACGCTGGTGCCGAAAGCTCGCTCGTAGGCAACATCCTGGCGCTCGATGCTCGAGGTACTTGCGTAGCTATTGCGGATGTTGGTGTTCCAGAAGATCGCACTCCCAACGATAGCGGCGCCGACCGCAAGCAGGGTGAGCGCCTGACGTGCCACCCGCGGTGCCGTCCGCACGGCGCGCAGTCTGTCGAGTACGGGCGCGTTGAGACCCCGGTCCCTGATCAGGTCCGCCAATAAGAAGAGAACCGCTGAGATGAGCACCCAGTAGGTGACGAACCACAGCGCGGGCGCCACGTAGTGGCCGAGACCGTTCATGTCAGAGAGCTCGATCTTCGGCACGTTACCGAAGATGAGGAGACTGTGCTCGATGCCGAGCTGATCGAAAGACCCAAAAAGGATAAGCAAGCCAAGCGAGAGTAGATGTGCGGCGATCCGATACGACACGACGGCATGGACGAACATGGCGAAAGCCGCGACCATCAGCGACGTCGTCCACTCCGCCAGGAATAGTCGCGCTGCGTAGTGGCTGATATTAATCTGCGGCGCACCGTGCGTTGCCTGCCATACAATGCCGATGATCGACACGACGAGGTACTGCAGGGCAATGACCAAGGCGAGCGCCATCAGCTTGCCGGCGAGAACCGCGAGCGGCGGCACGCCGGCCGCCTCTACGATCTCGTGCATAGCGGCCTGACGTTCCCGCCACATCATCTCGCCGGCAAAAATGACAGCGAAGAGCCCGGCTCCGGCCGCGACCGCCTCAGCGAGCTTAGGGACGATGATAGCGGAGACGGGCAGCAGCGTGTCGTTGTCGGCCTCGGAGGTGCCGCCGAAGATGAGCACGGGAAAGGCAGCCAGCACCGGCAGCATTATGAAAACGAGCGTTGGGAGGCTGCGTACGATCCCGGCAAGCTCAAAGCGGGTCCGGGCCCAGTAAATGGCGAGTGCTGAGAGGCTGCCGGAGACCACCCGCAATCGCAAAACGGCAGGCGCCGGGAAGGGCGCCGCTGCCGGCCTTCTTGGGCCAACGCGTGCCTGTGCTGCGTCGGCCAGCGGCGCGGAACGCTTCCATAACGGGGACAGGGCCGGAAACCAGACGCTTCCGGCTCGCCTCGTAACAAGGGCCGATGCGAGCGCGAGACTTATGGCGGCGACCGTCAGCCAGATCAACCGGTTCCAGAGCAGCTCACCCTTTAGGGTGACGCGCCAGGAGAGTTGCTCCGCGGGCGGCAGCGTAAGCGTCGCTTTCGTGACTGCCGCCAAGCCGAGCGGCTCGACGAGGAAACCGAGCGTCGGGAGCCCCTTCGTTGTTGCGAGGAACGCAAGCGGCGTCAGCATCCAGATGCCGAGGGGCAGGATTGCGTGTGCGAAGCGGTTTTGCGTCGCGGCCGCAAGACACATCGCGAGCGCGGAGACAGCGGCGATCGTCGGCACTGTCAGAACGACGAACGCGCTCGTCCAGGCGCGCCAGGGTAGGGGCCCCGCGAGGCCCCGGCCGATCCACGGCATCCGGCAACTGAGTTCGTACCCAAGAATGCCGGCGATAACGATGCCAAGCGCCAGCAGCATCTGCGCGGCGAAGCGGGCGAGCAGGATTAGCCAGTCGGGCGCCGGAGTCGCATGAAAAAGCTCGGCCATGTGCGTGTCGTGGTCGCGGCGCACGAAGTCAGCGGCCGACAGGGCTATGGGAAAGACCGCCAGGAGTTGCATAAGCAGCAAAGCGTGCGTGACCTTGTAGCCCGCGCTTAACATGCCGGGCGAGACCGCACTCGATTCGCCCTCCGCGAGGATGTAGGAGATGAGGCCTCCGAGCCCCAGCATGGACAGAACCGAGAGGGCGTACCCTCGCTTGAACAGGCGCTCGCTCAACTCGAAAACGGTCGCTTGGCTAAAGAGCGATGCGAAGCTCATGACGCGCTGGTCACTTCGGCGGTCATGGCGAAGTAGACGTCGTGCAGGTCGCCGGAAACAGGCTCGAAACCGTCACCAGGACGCGTCGGGGACTGCACGTGCACCACGACCTGCCCCCGCGAGTGCCGCTCCGTAAGCACCTGCAGGGACTTCCTGAGCTCGGGCACTTCGCTGCGGGCAACGGCCTTGCGCCAGACACGGCCTGCGAGCTGCTGCAGAAGCTCATCGTAGGTACCCACGCCAGCGAGGCGACCCTTGAGCAGGACGCCGATGCGCGGGCAGATCTTTTCGACTTCGTCTAGGATGTGCGTAGAGAGGATGACGACAGTGTCCTCCCCAATCTCCGACAGGAGGTTGAGGAAGCGCTCCCGCTCGGCGGGATCGAGGCCCGCCGTCGGTTCATCCACGATGACGAGCCTTGGGTCGCCGAGCATCGCCTGGGCAATGCCGAAGCGCCGCCGCATACCGCCCGAGTAACCGGAAACAGCCTTTGTGCGCACATCATACAGGTTTGTGAGCTGCAAAAGGTTCTCAACCTGCTCGCGGCGCAGTGAGGCGGGGCCGATGCCCTTGAGCACCGCGATGTGGTCGAGCAGGCGCTCGGCGCTGATCCCCGGGTAGACGCCGAACTCCTGCGGCAGGTACCCCAGCTGTCGGCGCATGCCGAGCGGGTTGGCGAGCACGTCGAGACCGTCGAAACTCACGCTGCCGGAAGTGGGCACCTGCAAAGTGGCGAGCACGCGCATGAGCGTCGTCTTTCCCGCGCCATTGGGTCCAAGGAGGCCGAAGAGGCCGCGAGGAATGTCGAGGTTGAGATTTGCAAGAGCATGCGTCCCGTTTGGGAACGTATGCGACAGCTTGCGCACGCGTACCCCGCTTGCAATCTGTGTTGACGTCGACAAATCGCATTGCACGGTCATTGCGCTCACCTCGCGAATGCAAGCAGGCTAGGACAGGCGACATGTCTTGAGGAAGGACCGCTCTCAGACCTCCTAAACATGCTGACGTCCAAGATGGGTGCGGGCTTGCGCCCGACTAGGAAGGGTCGGCTGACCGCAGACGTTTGCCATCCTTATCTCCATCGTGTCACCGTTCGCATCCGGTGAAAACGGGGCTTCCGCGAAGTCGCAAAGCTTGAGGCAGAAAAAAGCGGTCCGACAAGCGGTTTGAACCACGACAAGGCCGAATGCGTCACGACCGGCAAGAGCTGAAGCGCGGCCTTCAGCGGTGACATCCGAGGCGCGTTGCGCGATGCTCACGAAAGCAGCCCACCGCCGCGACATCCGCGCCGACACTACCGATGCGCTACACTAGCGTTGCCCCGGATTGGCCAACTTGGCGGCCAGCCAAGAACGCAATTTGAGGCTTGCCGCCGGAGCCAGGATGCCGTCGATGCCATTGGAGCCGGAGAGCAGCTTTAGGTTGTGGCTGGCTCCCGCGACGTAGAGCGTTTCGTGCTCGTCTTTAGGACGTTGCGCAAGACCCGCTTCGATAAGCCGGGCATCTTCATGGGGCATGAGTTGCGCGTCCTGTTCACCGAATATCAACAGCACAGGACCTGCGTAGGCCTTGGCAAGTCCCGGTGTGTCGACGGCAAACCAGGACCGCATGAAGGGACCGAGATAGGCGGGAAATATCGGAGCCACATTCGGTGCCAGATCGCTCGGAACCTGGCCGCTGGCGCGGATCGACGCGATTGCCCGATCGACCTCTGCGAGAGCCGCCTTCGCGGCTGCGCCACCCCCTTGCCGCTCCCCGAGTGCTGCGAGCTGCGACCTCAGCACAACATCCATCCGTCGACCGGGAGCCGCTACCAGAACGATGGCAGCCGGTGGCTGATTATGCTGCTGCAGGCGGGCTGACACCTCGAGCGCCAGCATTGCCCCTTCGCTGTGACCAAGCACGGCGACCCGCGCACGGTCGATCTCGGGCTGGCTCGCAAGAAACCGGTACGCTGCCATCGAATCGTCGACGAAGTTTTCCCAGCGGGCGAACTCCGCCAGCTCATCCGCCCGGCTAGGTAGCTTTCCGCCGAGCCCCCGTTTGTCGAAACGCAGGGAAGCGACACCCCCCTTGGCAAGCGTGAAGGCAATCTTTTTCAAGAGATCCGGCATCAGAGCCGGTGGCTGGTTGCCATCCCGGTTTGTCGGGCCACTGCCTTGGATTAGCAGCGCCGCCGGCGATTTCGCTGTGCCGGCGGAGACCGGGACGCTCAGAGTGCCGGGTAGAAATATGCCGTTCCCGACATCGACCTCGACGGCCCGACTATGAAGAACGCGGCTTGGTTCCTCAGACGAGCCGGCCTCCTGCGAATTTGCCCCTTCGGGAAGTAGCAGTGCAAGTAGCGAAACAGCGGCACAACCGAATTCTGCGCATGAGCATTGCAATCACCTTGGATGTTCGCCCGCGCGGCTGGCGATCAAGGCACCATTAGGCCAAGTCTGGGCGACGGCCTCTTATTGCTAACAGAATATCGCTCACCGTTTTGTCGATGCTGTCGATTTCAATAGAAATATCACGGGTCGGCACGCTTCCGCTGATATGAAGAGTGTTATCGATCTGCCGGACCTTCATGACGTCACGCCAGGCAAGTCGTCCTTTGCCTTTGTCAGACATACTTTCAATCCCATTGTGGTCGACCACGAGTACGCGGCTTGGCCAAATCACGCTGTAGGCGAGAATGGCGCCAAAAAACAACAAAACGATCCCAAAGAGCACCAGCGACCATCCCGCGGCGTTGTGTGGGAGTGTCTCCAATATAAGGCGGAATATCGATCCCCAACCATATCTACTCGAATGTGGTGGGAGGTTCGGATTGAGTAGCGCAGTTACACCGAACATCAAAGCAGCACTTCCAACCGCGATAAGCATCATGGTGTCCACGAGGCTCATCTTCTCCTTCACGACGAATGGGGTATCCATAGTGCACTCCTGCAGCAAACTGGGGCTGGCGATTTCACTGCCTTCGGGGCGTTCTTGAACATAATGGGCTGCGCGCTACGCAACGCGTGTTCCTCAGGTTACACGGCTGGCGCAGCTTCCGCCCGCGGAGACGCTTGGCGAGCTGGCCCGTAATGGCGCCCTCATTAGCGTGTAGTTCCAATCGTCGAAGCTGAGCGCGCAATGCGCCGGCCCCCGGTCAGGAACTCGGCGGCGCCCAGGTCGGCCGCAGCCGAGGCCGTCTGAGCGCGCGGCATGAGGCGCACGAAGGCAACGCTGATTTACCGCCCCACAAAGAAACCTGCGCCGGTCCAGCTGCTGCTCGGGCACACCAAGATCGAGCACGTGCACTACTGGTAGAAATCGCCGAGAAGACCAACGTCTGAAGTTTTCAGGCAGAGCGCTAGCGCTCAGTTCATCCGACCCGTCGGGTTTGCGATGCCGATGCTGCCCTAATGACCTCAAGGCACGTTGAAAACAAGAGCATAACATTCGGCGGGAGAGCATCTTAACCCGCGACCTTTAGGTACCGTGCAACGGCGGCGCGAGCCTCGTCATTCCACACACCATCAATGACGCCGTGAAATTGCCCGAGCTGGGTCAATTCGCGCTTGAGTTCGGTCCGCGTTGCTGGGGCAATAATCAGCAGCGGTCCATTGAGCATGGTTTTCGACCACGGATGGCCCAAATGCGCCGACTGCAGCAATAGATGCGCAGCACGCTTTGGATCGGCTTGTCCGGTTGCACCCTTGTCCAGCAACAGGGCCAAATGCTGCATGCCGTCGAGCTGACCGGCAGCGGCCGCCTTCTCATACCATGACTGTGCGATTGCAGTGTCTCGCGTCACGCCCCAGCCGTTGACGTACATAACGCCCAATTCGTTCATGCTCGGGGCAGATCCGGCGGCCGCGGATTTTTCAAACCATGCGCGGGCCTTGGCGTAGTCCTGCGACACGCCCAAACCATCACGAAAAAGCGTAGCGAGGTTGTTCATGCCTGAGCTGTTGCCGGCGGCGGCCGCCTTCTCGTACCAGGCTCGTGCCTGCGCGAGATCTTTGGCGACGCCAGTTCCGAATTGCGCGTTGGCGCCAAGCCAACTCATCGCGGCGCCATCACCCTTGGCGGCGGCTCTTTCGAACCAATGCCGCGCCAATGCCAAATCCTGGGCGCCGCCAAACCCCTTCTGATGCAGCCAGCCAACCCAGAACATCGCCTTCGCATCGCCGGTCGCCGCGGCCTTCTCAAACCATTCGCGTGCCTTGACGTAGTCCTGTGGGCCACCCCGTCCGTCGCGAAACTGCGCTGCCAGTCTGCTCATCGCCTCGGCGTCTCCGGCCATAGCTGACCTTTCAAACCTGGCGTGGGCCGCTACGAAATCGGGCGATACAATACCTGTTGAAAGCAATCCCGCGTAGACCAACGCAATGGCAACGAAGGCAAGGGCGCCGCCGAGGATGGTGCGCTTAAAGAATTTATCGATCTTCCGCGCGGACTCCGGTAGTCTCTCGCTTCGCGCACAATAGTAATTGAATGCAGCCTGAATCCCGAAAATGGCAGCAGCTGCGAGCATGAAGAACAGCTGCAAGTACGAAAAAAATCCTTCGCCCGGGCGCCAGCTCAGGTAGGTCGACGCACCAAAGGCTAAGGACACGGCTGCATTGATCGAGCCGCTGACAACGAAACCCCGCCGCCTGGATTTGCGATCGCCACCGGTTCTCGCCGCCCAGAGTACGTCATCGTTCGAAATGCGGTCGGTAGTAGCCGTTGCAGACGCCAGGATTGGTCGCAGTCTGGCAAGTTGGAGCAAAGCGAGCCGATGAAGTATTGTAAGCGTCGTGGCGAGGAGGCTCACTGTCAGGACGGAAGCCACCCCAGCAAGGGTAGTCAGAGCCGGATATTGGACGCTGAAGAGAAACAATAAATTCATCGTCAGCAACGCGACGCTAAACGCAACGGCGCTGATTACCATCAATCGCGTTAATCGCGTGACGGGTGTTGTCGTGGGCGTTTGCGGCACCAAAATCTCGATGATGGCGTCCCGCTGAGCGGCGCTGACCAAATAATGCTCTGGCCGGCCGAAGACCCACGGTTTGGGCGCGCGGTAGATGTAGCCAGCGGCAACCGGCTTGAAGCTGGCCGCCCGGAGGATGTCGGCGCGCTTTTGCATAACTGCTGCTCTGCGCAAGTCAGGGGAACGGGTCACGGGCGAGCCTCCAAGGACGTGGAACGTGGCACCTAGCAGTCTTTCCAATCGAAGGCTGTCTCTCGTGGCACAAGGGCCAGAGGGCTATCTAGGATGCGTGGTAAGCACTGGATTTGCGTATGCTTTGCGAGGCACGGGTTTGCTGGACGACACGACGATGCCCAGGTGCGTCCAAGCACCTGGCCCGGTGAGTTGCACCGAATTAAGCGGCACAGCAGCTGAATTGTGTGACTCCGCTGTTTTTGCGGGATATCGACGAAAGCGCCCCCCAATGATGGTCGCAGAGCGCAGCCCCAGGGCGCGCTTAACCATATTGCCATTTCGGCATTCATGTCGGGTTCAGCCGCGTCTTTCTAAACAATCGAGACACGACAAACACCACGTGAAGGATCAAGAACATGCGACAACTACTTATCGGACTGCTCGCGAGCGCGGTGTGTATCAGCGCCGCCAGCGCGCAATCAACGACGCCACCGTCGGCTAAAACCCCGCCGGCTACGACTAAGCCAGTTCCTACGAAGCCGAGGACGTCGTTGCGCAGCGCGGCGTCGATCGAGTGCTCAAAGCAAGCTGACCTTAAGGGACTTCACGGCTTCAAGCGGGTGAAGTTCCGCCATTCCTGCATCAAGCAACTGAAGAAAAAGCCGCACTGAACGCAGCGAGCAGATGCCCAAAAAGCATCCGCTCGCGTTGCATTCCTTCACCATCCGAATCGCGAACTAGCCCAATCACACAAACTAAGGCCAGCCTGAATGAGCCTCGCTTCTCGCCAATAGGATTGAGACTTGGAGCCGGTCAACTCGGCCCCGCTACTACTCTCCTAACCATTGAGCACCCGATACTTTGATTGCGTTGTAGCAAAGAAACGGGGAGGCTGCGCGCTACGCTGGAGTTCGCGCTGACGACGATTCCGTACTGCCGCCGTGATTGCCGGCGAGGCCGTAATCTCGGATCTGCCTCAGCTGCAGTGGTGGTGGAGCGAATGTTGGCCCAGGCCACGACTTTGATTGGCGGCGCGGCCAAAGCAAATCGCGAGCTAGCATTTTCCTAGCGCCCAACGTCGAGTTCGTCGTCCGGAAGAACCAGAAGTAGCAACACAGCCACAATCACCATGGCGAAGCGGAATGCGCTCGGCACACCGTTCCATTGCTGCGATTGCCACATTCCAAACCACTCCCCCCCGATCGTGATGAAGCCAAATTGCCAAAGCAGAAACCCAAGTGCCAACCCGGCGACAGCATACGACTTCGAGCGGTTGAAGGTCCGAGCATCGGCGCGCAACTTCCCGAGTAGTTTCGCTACGCCGCTCCAACACAGGATCGCGGTAACTGCCTCCGCCGCGATGATGAGCGCATAGGCCGCGCGCTGCAGCGTCGGGTCTGTGATCGCTCGATAGCGGATCGTGGAGCGCTCAAAGATCGTGTCCATCGACAGGACGTGCTGTACGAAAGCGAAGTTCGTGTCGTAATCACTGACGTTGCCGAATGCCACGAGGGTTGCGAACGTTGCAACCGATGCGACCGCCAGTATTTTCGCCGCTCTGACAACGAGCATTGGAAAGCCCTCCGCGGAAGCATAATATCACCCAATTCAACCGAAAAGCAGTGTACGATGCTGAAGAGGCGAGATCGAAGGCGTTTTTGCGCTGTAGGAAATCGCGACGGTCGCCCCCGGCCCGGCTGATGACGTGTTGTTGAACGTTGGCAGCGACTGCGAACGCCAACCGATAAAGTTGCATGCTCTGCTCGATCAAAACGTACCGCGCCATAAGAGACCTGAAATCAGGGCTACTTGGTACCCAACCGTCGATAATGACTGTCCATCGTTCTCGGTTCGCAAGGTGGGGGAAATCGCACGAATCAGGACGGCGGGCGTGAAGAGCTTCACAGTACAGCAGGTCGTCCCCGGTCTGACACTCAACGACCGCTTGCCAACAGGCGAACCCCTTTCGTGTTCTGTTCCGCCGACTATTTGCCGCCAAAGTGGTCGCGTTCCCCGTACCTCTCGAGAACGGCACGCCATAATGACATGATAAAATTGCTGGCGCAGCCATTAGACTGCAGCCCAAACCTACTCCTGACGAAGTCTGTCGAATGCTCTGCGCCGCCGTTTCATGCGGGCTAACCCCTGACGTGGCCAGCAGGCTTCCGTGGTACAAGGGGGGCTGGCGTTGCATTAAATTCGACGGGTTTGCCGGAAACCGAGCCGGCGTCTTCCTTAAATGGTGCTTCAATGAACAACAACTCATCGTCGTCGCCTTCGCTCAACGCGAGTCGGGAGTTCGCAGCGCAGACTTCGAGCGGGTATGTGATGCTCGCGGCGCTGCTCGCCATCCCTGTTCTCACCAGTCTTGCGGCGATCTCCCGTCAGAATGTCGGGGCCGCAATTATCATGCTGGGCGTGGTTGTCTTCCTGGTCGTCGGCAAGGGCTTTTATGTGCTGCAGCCCAATCAGGCAGCCGCGATTATGCTGTTCGGCACGTATAAGGGTACCGATCGGGCGACCGGTCTGCGGTGGGTCTGGCCATGGATGGGGAAGTCAAAACTGTCGGCTCGCGCTAACAACATCATCTCCGAGAAAATCAAGGTCAACGATCTGCGTGGCAATCCAATAGAGATGGCCGCTCAGGTGGTCTGGCGCGTGACCGATACCGCCCAAGCGTTGTTCGACGTCGACGACTACAAGGCGTTCGTAAAGGTGCAGATCGAGGCCGCCGTGAGGACCATCGGGTCGCGATATCCCTATGATGATTTCGAGCACCAGGAAGTGACGCTGCGCGGAAACGGCGATCAGGTCAAAGCGGAATTGCGCAACGAACTCATCAACCGGCTGCAGGTTGCCGGCATCACTGTAGATGAATGTGGTTTCACACACCTAGCTTACGCCTCAGAGATTGCCGGCGCGATGTTGCGCCGCCAGCAAGCGCAGGCGGTTGTTGCTGCACGGAAGACGCTGGTCGAGGGCGCGGTCGGTATGGTGGAAATGGCGCTCGACATGCTGTCCTCGAAAAAAATCGTCGAGCTGGACACCGAACGCCGAGCTTCACTGGTCTCGAACCTCATGGTGGTGTTGTGCAGCGAACGCGATACGCAGCCGATCGTCAACGCCGGAACACAGCATCAAGCAAAGGGCTAAGACGGATGCATGCGCCAGAGTGGCGCTGCCGCTTGCTGTCCGGCAGTGACGAGGCCCTGAACCGTCGATCACAGGGATTCCAGGGGGCATCTGAAGATCGCGCCTCGGCCATTTCCGAGTGGCGGCACGTCGGTCTCGCGCGATAATCAGCGACGTTGAAATCCTCGATCCGTTACCCATTTCGTTCCGGCGGGAACAGCCCTTTCCGCACGGCCACGGCATCGTTGGCTGACTGCGCGCCAGTGAGAGCCGGCCGCCCGGCTGGACCACCCACCCTAGGGATTGATGATGAAACCTCGAGCGATGCAAATTGTCCGCGCCACGGCCGCATGCAAGTTGCCAGCGCTCGCCCTCTGCGCCTTGCTTTCGTCGCCACTTGCGGCTGAGCCCGCTCCTCCTCACTTGCCATCTGACGGGGCGCACACGGCGCATGCCGCCGGACAATTACTCGCGAAGCGCAGCCCCAAGAACCCGCAAACCGTCATTCTCCGCTGGCACGGCCCCGTCAGAAACGGCATGTCGCAGGCGTTCATTCACGCGTTTCAAAGGTATAAATCGACAAGCCGCCGGTTCCTGCTAGAGCTGGACTCTCCGGGCGGCTCTGTGGCCGAAGGCGAACGTGTTATCTCCGAATTGCAGCGGATCCGCGCCACACACAAGCTGGATACCCTGGTCAAGGCTGGCGGTCGCTGTGCCTCGATGTGTTCCTTCATTTTCGCCCAGGGTCAGCGGCGCTACGCGGCGCCGGCCAGTTTGTGGTTGTTCCACGAAGCGTCGACGACCGACGCGGTGACCCACAAGACACTTTCGCTCAATCGCAAACTCTGGCTCACCTTGATCGACAAGTACCTCGTCCCGATTGGTGTCTCGCCCGTGTGGATCAAAGAGGTAACCAACTCTGCAAATCGCCGGAACTACTGGATCTCCGGAGACGGCCTCATCGCCAAGAACTCCGGTCTCGTGACGCACCGCGCACCCGACGTCGTACCGCGGTCAGTGGCGGGAATTCCGACCAAGCAACGCGCGCCCCTCTGAAGCACGGCCCGGGGGTGCGCCGGAGTTCAAAGCTGCACTTGATGCGTAAGCGAAGAAGCCGCCGAGAGCGAGACTGGCCAGGGCCGACGGCTTTTCGCGGTATTTCCCGACTGAGGCTGTAATTGTCAGGTATCCGATCCCAAGCGAGCCGCATCTGGTCGGCTCCGCGGTGGCGAGCGCGCTATTTTGCACGAGGGCCGACATGAACTAGATTTTAGTGCCCTTAGCGAACTCACAGACGGACGCGGTCCCGGCAACGCCGGATGTTCCAGTTTGCGCCGCGGCATAATCTATGTTGCAATGCACAATAACACCCCCTATGTTGCCAAAAGGGCAGCCCGCATCGGCTCCAAAGGAGAGATCATCCTGCCCTCCGGTGAGCAATATGTATGCTTAGGAGAAGTCGGTGGGAAACAGGCGTATCCAAACTGAACCGGGCAAACCCTGGCGCGATCCTCAAGTGATTGAAACCGCGCGCGACCGGGACGTCGTCAGAACGGCCAAGATGATTGTGGCCGATTTCACCGAAGTCTCGAAGCAAACGGCCCATATCCTCTTGAGGCTGGCCGCAAAGCACAAGAAGTGATCCTATCCAAGTTCTGCCGCATTGGAATGAGACGCAACTACTTGGAGCGTTCACGGGTGGCATTTTTCGTGCGCATAACAGGCTTCTGGCGGCCCGGTTGATCAGAAGGCAGCGAACCTTAGCAACGTCGATAGTTCCGATCCCGCAAGTACAACTCCGGCCGCTGCTGAAGTCTCCTGCGACCCTCTTGCCCCCGACATCAATCTGAAGGGAACGTCGAACATGAATGACATAAACGATATCGGAGACGAGCCTTGGAGCTATGATGGAATTGAGTGGGTATGAAAGTAGTTTTCGACGTCTATCCTTAAGGCCAAAAACGCGTTGCAAAGCTATGTTGCAAAACGCTATGCTTTTAAACTTGCCCTTCCTCTTCGTCCTGGCGCGCCCTCACGCTGGCGCTCCCAACATCACCTCGCACTCGAACAGCCCTACGCAGCCAAGCGCTAAGAGTCTTCGGCGCGCAGATCGAGAAAATAAACGCCCAGGCGGCTTGTGATTTCGACCTCACCCGTAAGGGTTACCTGAACGATGCGCGAGCCCTTCGCCCGGCGCAGCCACCCCTGCTCACACATCAGCTTCAGGACATCTGTGGCTCCGACCTCTGGCCCTAGTCTGCAACCCAACGGCGGCCCCGCCCACGTGGGTCACGACTACTGCGGTGTCGTGATCGAGGTCGGCAGCGAAGTTCGGAGTATCGGTTTTCGAGAAAAACAGTAATCGGCGAACGCGTCGCTGACGAAGTTCTCCCATCGGCAAACCACGCGATCCGGTCGGCTGCCGCGGCAGATGTAGGGCGCGAGGCAATCAGCTAAAAGCACTGTATCGGAGCTCACAGCCGATGATCCGCGGTCGTGATCTCCCCGGTCGTTACGCGGGTACTTAAATGGACTCTGACGTCGCGGACATGCGGCAAGACCGTCGCAATCCCGGCGTCGTCCATTAAGGCGAAAGCTGTCGACAGCGCATCTGCTTCGGCCGCGGTCGGCGCCACAACGGTGATGGTACGGCCGGGCGCCGCGCAATGCCCGGTGATCGGATTGAAGAGATGGTTCGATTGTCCGTCGGCGGTGAATGCGAAGCCATCGGCCGCCGAGGTGGCGACGGCCTTGCCGAGGGTCTCGGCGGCTCCGAGTGGCCGCTTGGTTGGGCCATCGATGGCAATTTGCCAGGGCATCCCGTCCGGCTTCATTCCGAGGCTGCGGATTTCGCCCATGTCGACGAGACAACTGTCGAGCCCGCCCGCGCGAAGCAGCTCGACGACATGGTCCGTCATGTAGCCTTGCGCCACGCCATTGAGCGTCAACGCCATGCCAGGCTCGAGCACGATGCGATCACGATTGAAGCGCACGCGCCGCCACCCGATGTTGCCCAGCGCTCGCGCTAAGCTTTCCGGAGGCAAAGGCCCTGGCTGCGGGCCGCTGTTCGAGTAATGCTCCAGGTAGCACTGCCAAAGTGGCTGGACGGTCGGGTCGAACAGACCGCCGGTCGTGCTCCAGGCCCGATCGCATATGCCGAGGAGCTCAACGAGCTCCGCTGGCGGGGCGGCCAAAGCGCTCGACCGGTTCAGCTCGCACAGCAGACTATCGTGGCGATAGAGCGTGAAGACGGTCTCCAGCCGGCGGGCCTCCGCCAGCGCCCGGCGCAGTAACTGCTCACCTGCAGAACGGTCTTGGTGATACAGGCGAATGCTCGCCACGCTGCCGAGCCAAAGGCCGGTCCACTCGATCAGCAATGGCGATGCCGCGCTCGTTCGCGCGTTCCATGGCAACAGCCCGAGTCCCGCCGCTGCTGCGCTGATGGCGACGAATTTGCGCCTAGCAAGGGGCTTGCTCGTCATTTACTCCCCGCCTCGCCGCTGTTGAGTTTCTGGGCAGAACCGTCAGGCTGCGTCCCCGAGCCGAGAACATAATCGCGCGGCACCTGCGCAAAGGTGACGACGCTGCCGCCGTTGTCCGCCATGAAGCGTTCCGCCGCCGGCCGGGTTGAGAACGGGATCGTCTCGGGCGCGCCCATGCCGCCCTGCTTGCGACTACCGATGACGAAGAAGGCGTTGCGCGCTTCCACCCAGTTATCGGCCCCGGGCTGGTCCCAGCTCTTGGCCTTGGCCATATCCGAGACGTAGATGGCGCGGATGTCCTTCGCTTCCTCGGCCAGCATGGTGAAGGACAGCGCTTCGCGGGCGGACGAGAACCAAACCGGCCAATCCTGGCTGGCGAGAATGATCTGCCCTTTTGGACCGGCGTGCTCGGTGAGGTTCATGCCGCAATAGTGGCCGACCGCCTCGGCCGTGAGTGCGAACGGATTTGGCGGCGTCGCGACCTGTTGGTCACGGCAACCGGAGAGTCCAGAGATCACGATCAGCAGCAGCGAGAAGCAGGTCGATCGCTTCATAGCTCTCTCCGAGAAAAGACCGCCGCCGCGAGTGCGAGCGGGCCCAGCATCCAGAGAACGAGGGTAGCGACAAGCGCGGGGGGACCGAGCGAGACCGACTTGGCGAGCCCAGACATTCCCGTGAGTGCACCGGCGCTCGCAGTCCCCGCGAGATTGAGCAGCCGATAGACATCCGTCGGATTGAGCAGCAGCAGCACATTCAGCGCCCCGGTCGAGATGCGCTGACCCTGATCCACCACGAGCACAGCCAGCAAGCCCATGTCATAGAGGATGACAAGCAGCAGCCAGATCCCGATGGCTATACCGGCCGCGGTGCCGCGCTCCCGAACGATCGCGCTGACGAGATAACCAAGCCCCAGGAAGACGGCGCCGAGCAGGATCGAGGAGCCGATCACGACCGCATAGGCGCCCCAGCTCTCGGCATCAATGTGCGTGCCCGTCGCCAAAAGCGCCAGAGCGGCAGTGCCGTAGCCGAACACCGTCGCGAAGGAAAGCATCGCGAGATGGCCGAGAAACTTGCCCGCGAGCAGTTGCCCTCGGCTCAATGGATAGCTGAGCAGCAGCAGCATCGTGCCCCGTTCCATTTCGCCCACAATGGCGTCATGCGAGATCAGCAACGCGATGAGCGGCAGGAGAAATATGCCGAGGCTCGACAGGCTCACGATCACCACATCGAGCGGTTGCACGCCGACGTTTCCCGTGGGCGCACTTCCAAGCAACGTGAGAGTGAGCGCCAGCGCCGCCAGCAGCAGTGTCATCGCGAGCACCCACCGGTTGCGGAGGCTCTCCTGGATCTCTTTGCCGGCGATGAGGAACATGTTTCTCAAAGACCGCGCTCCTGGATGCGCAGGAAATGGGCGTAAAGGTCGTCCAGTGTCGGGGGCACGACCG
Organism: uncultured Alphaproteobacteria bacterium; assembly: GCA_963847435.1. Taxonomy (GTDB): domain Bacteria; phylum Pseudomonadota; class Alphaproteobacteria; order Rhizobiales; family Hyphomicrobiaceae; genus CAWJZR01. Next base: position 52,037 of record CAWJZR010000013.1, read on the forward strand.
AGATGTCTTTGGCCGGGCTTCCCGAACCCGTCGCACGCCGCAGAATTTCAATCTTCTCGGTGCCGGCGGCCTCGAGCTCAAGGACGTGGCCGTTGATCTCCCGGCAGCTCGCGACCGGAGAAAGCAGGTTCGACAGCCGTGGTCCCTCTCCGGGGGCTACCTCGAGACGTATCTTCGCCGGCAAGTTTGCTATCCGCCGGAGGTCCTCGATCGAGCCGTTGGCGACGATCACGCCCTTGCTCATGATCACGACGCGCTGCGCCCGTTCGGCGAGCTCGGCAAGAGCATGGGACGATAGCACCACTGTAGCCCCGCCTGCGCGAAGCTGTTCGATGATGTCGTAGAATTCAAGTCGCAGTGCAGGATCGAGGCCCGTGGTCGGCTCATCGAGGAGCAACAGTTGCGGCTCACCGATCAGCGCCTGAGCGAGGCCGAGACGTTGCCGCATACCCTTGGAATAGGTGCCAACTCTCCGCGCCGCCGCCGCGGCCAACCCAACGCGATCGAGCAAGTTGAGCGACCTTGCGGCCGGCCAGCCCTTGAGACGCGAATAAAAGGAAAGGATCTCGCGACCCGTCAGAGAGGTGTTGAAGGAGACGCTTTCGGGGAGATACCCGAGGCGCCTTCGCGCCGCGAACTCGCCTGCGGCCGGATCGTCTCCAAGCACGCGGAGACGGCCGGAGCTGGGGCGCACGAGACCGAGCATCAATTTCAGCAGCGTCGTCTTGCCCGCGCCATTATGCCCAACGAGCGCCACCGTCTCGCCGGAGCCGAGTGCGAGGGAGGCCTCCGTCACGGCCTTGATCGGACCGTAAGACTTGGACAGACGCTCGATCTCGACGACGGCGGTCACGATCTCGCCCCCCCCGCGCAGCCCGATGGCTGGGTTGGCGCCGCCATCAACGGATGGCTGTCGACGACGCCGCCCGGGAGCAGGGCCGGGAACTGCGACTGTGCCCACCGGATGATCTGCACCGCCGGGCTCGTCGACAGGATCTTGGCGTTCGGCACCGTCCATAAAACCTTGTCCATGACATCGTTCGGCCGGTAGGGGCTGTCGGCAATGCCGTCACCATTGAGATCGAAGGCCGGATTGTCGCTCCAGTAATTGCCACGGCCGTCTTTGGACCAGTCGAGAAAACGGCTCCCGACGTATTTCACCTGATTGCGATTATTGACGAAGGCGTTTCCGGTGATTTCATTGCCTTCCGAGCCCGCCGTGAAATGCACGCCGATCTGGCACGCTTCAAACCGGTTGCCATGAAAACGGTTTTTGTTGGCGTTATAAATGAAGACGCATTTCTCTGGCCCGACGCGATCTCCAGCGGTCCGGTCAGCGACCGGCAGCTCCGACGAGGGCAGCCCGTGCTCGCGTGCATCCTTGCCGCGCATCCCGGACCGCAACCAGCGGTCCGCGGACTGCAGCCGGCCCTTGACCACGTTGTTCGAGATATCGGAGCTGTTGGCGAAATTGAAAAGCAGGCCGTGGTCCCGGTCGCCATCTGAAACGTTTCCACGCACCGTAAGGCGATGTGAGAACATTATGGCGAAGCCGACGGTATTCCCGATCGAAGTATTGCAACTGATCTCGCTGTCGTCTGTGTACATGTAGTGGACGGCGAAGCGCAGATCGCGAAAACGGTTGCCCGTGAAGGAATTGCGTTTGCTGGCAACGACGAAGATACCGTCGCGCCCGAAGCGGATATCGTTGTTCTCGACCCTTGCTCCCGGCGCGTTCCAGATCGAGACGCCGTTGCCAGCCTCATTGATGCGTCCCTCTGAGATGCCGATGATCGTGTTTCCCCGCGCAATCGCATTTTCGGCGCCGTGCAGGCAGATGCCATAGAGGTTGCCTTCGATCCGGTTGGACTCGACGATGGTGCCGGTCGCGGTCTTCTCAACGAAGACGCCGGCATCCAAGGCTACGAGATCCCTCCCGGAGCCACGCAGGGTAAGCCCGCGCACGACGGCGCCGGGAGCGGCAACGAAGACGACGCTGCCGCGGCCTTCCCCGTCGATACTGGCGTCCCCCCGCCCCTCGAGCGTGATCTTCCGTTCGATCCGCACGCCACCGCGATGTTCGCCTTCGACGATGACCGTGTCACCGTCCGCCGCGCGATCCAGCGCGGCCTGGAGTAGCTCCCCAGGGCCTACGACGAGTTCAGCGGCGCAAAGGGGAGCCGCGGTGGCGATCAGGATCACAACCGCGGCCCCGGCCAGATTGCTCGCGAGCCACTGCCGCATGGCTCAGGCGCTCTTTGGTTCCACCATCATGCGGCCTTGCATCTCCATGTGCATCGCATGGCAGAACCACGAGCAGTAGTACCAATAGACGCCGGCGCGATCGGCCGTGAATGTCACAGACGAGGTCTGCTGGGGTCCGATCTCCATGTTGATGCCGTGGTTCACGATGCAGAAGCCATGGGTCAAGTCTTCGACGTCATCGATATTCGTGACGAAGACAGTGACCTCGTCGTTTTGTTTCACCGTGAAGCTCGTGAGCCCGAAGACGGGTGCCGACGACGTCATGTAGACGCGTACCTTATTGCCGTCGCGGATCACCTTACTGTCGGCCTCAAGCTTTATGCCATCGGCCTTCGCCTGCTTCACAGCGTCGGCAAAGAACGGATCATCCCGCTTCCAAACGTGCAGCGGCGTGATCTTGGATCGGTGCACAATGGTGGCATCGTGCGGCTCCGCAAAGCTCGGCCCATCGTGCACCAGGACCATCTTATCGCCCGCGATGTCGATCAGCTGGTCATTTTCGGGTTTCAAGGGACCGACGTTGAGGAAACGGTCCTTCGAGAACTTGTTCAGCGAAATAAGCCATTTGCCGTCCGCCTCCTTGGTCTGGCCCATGGAGCTGTGGTTGTGGCCTGGCTGATAATGCACATCGAGTTTTTGCAGAATCGGGTTGACCTTCTCGCCCTTGAACGCCCGCTTCGCCAGGTCGATGTTCCACTTGCAGATCTGGCTGTCGAGGAAGAGCGTTGTGAACGCATTGCCCTTGCCGTCGTAGGCCGTATGCAGCGGGCCAAGACCGAGCTCGGGCTCGGCGACGACCACGTCGCGCGGCTTGATCTTATCGTCGAACAGGTCCGGGAGCTTGCGGGCGTCGAATATCGTAACCGTCGGCGAAAGCTTGCCGTTGGCCACGAAGTGAATGCCATCGGGCGCCGTATTGATGCCGTGCGGGCTATTTGGAACCGGAACGTAACGAGTGAGGCGAGAGCCGTGGCGGCCGTCGAGGACGCGGACGCCATTCATCATGTCACCCTCCCCGTTCTTGACCGCCTCCTCTATCCTCTTCAGGTCGAAAATGACGACCCAGTCCTGTTCGCTGGCCATCATCTCGCCGAGCGTCACTCCCTCCTCGGAGTTGTAGCAGGTCGACCAGGCGTACTTGCCTTGGTAGTCGGCATCGACGTTGTCGAGATTGCCGTCGACCCGAATCTGCCAGGCAATGGTCATGGTCTCGCCGTCCACGGCCGTGAACAACGACGCATATTTCTTGGGCTCGTCGAGGATCTTGCCGTCGTTGGGGAGCGGGACCCGATCCTCGCCGTTGCAGAAGACGTAGCCGGTTTTCGGGTACTTCTGCACGCGCAAGCCGTGCACCGTCTCCTGGTTCGGGAGCTGAATGATCTTGTCGCACTTCATGATGTCGAGGCGGATGCGGCAGACGCGTGTGTTCGCCTTGTCGTTGGCAAAAAGGTAGCGGCCGTCGTAAGTGCCGTCGGTAAATGAGGGGTGCGGATGGTGCAGGTCGCCATTTGTATAGCTCCCGCCGCGATTCTTCAGGAACTCGCGGGCTTCCGCCGTCAGACCCTCGGTCAGCACCTTCAGGCTCTCGTTCGTCTGTCCCCAGCCGGTGGCGCTGCAGCGATTGAAAACCGGGATGCGCATCAGTTCGCGCATCGAAGGCAGGCCGAGGATACGGACCTCGCCCGACTGGCCACTCGATGAAAACACGTAATATTCGTCCAGCTGGCCGGGGGCGACCTCGGCGGAATGCCGCGGCGGCTGGGTTTGCGCCTCGGCGCCACCCATGCGCCCGATCGCGACGCCTCCAGCTGCGCCGGCCACACCCGCCACAGCCGTGCTTTGCAGAATGCCACGGCGCGTCAAGCCAGCTTTCCTGGTGTCTTCTGTCATGTCGACCTCCTTGCGCACTGAGTTGCGTCGGTTCGTTGAACGTCAGCGAATGACTTTTCCGAGGTAGGTGATGAGGGGCCTTTTGCGTGCGGGCGCGGTTTCGTCTCCGGGCGAGACCAACCGCCGTCTCTCCCGCTTCAGACGCACCTGGATCATGTGAGGGCAGCGCTGGTCGTCCCAGTACAGCTCCTGGCAGTGCATGCAGTAGATGCACTCATTGACGTTGATCTGCCCGTTGGGGTGGATCGATTGAACCGGGCATTCGTTGGCGCAGCGCTGGCAGGGTGTGCCGCATTCCGGCCAGCGCCTCAGCCACTCGAACATGCGCAGGCGTCCTGGAATCGCGAGTGCCGCGCCGAGCGGGCACACGTAACGACAAAAGAAGCGTTCGACGAAAAGACCGACACCCAAAAGCATCGCGGCGTACAGCACAAACGGCCAGTCGCGAAAGAACTTCAGCACGATGGCCGTCTTGAACGGCTCGACTTCGGCCAACTGCTCCGCGGCGGCGATCGAATAGAGCGAGAAGCCGAACAGGAAGATGAAGATGATGTACTTCACCGGCCAAAGCCGTTCGTGCAGATCCCAGTCGATCCGCAACTGCGGTACGCGCAAGGCTTTCGCGACCGAATTCGTGAGTTCCTGAAGCGCGCCGAACGGACACAGCCACCCGCAAAAGGGTCCGCGCCCCCAAAACAGCAACGAAATAGCCACCGACGACCAGAGAATGAATATCAGCGGCGACGTCAAAAAGTATTCCCAGTTGAAACCGGTGACAAGGGAATTGGCAAACGTCAGCACATTGACAACGGATAGCTGCGCATTCGCGTACCAGCCGAGCCAGACCAACGTGAAGATGAGATAGCCGCGACGAACCCACGTGTAGAGCAGGGGGCGACGGACGAGCGCGTTCTGGAAAAAGAAAATCAGGGTGAGCGCGGCGATGCCCACGCCCGTTATGACCACCTGAGTGGAATTGCGGCGCCACATTTGCTTCCACAGCGGATCGTCTGCCGCCACAGCGGCCCTTGTTTCCGCTTGGCGCGCCGATGGGGGGTTTGGTCGCGACGCTTGGTGTCGGCGCTGCTTCGCGCACGACGTAGCTGTCCGGCAAGGTGTAGGCGAGATCGAAGGTGAGGAATGCCTTCTCCCGCGCGCCGATCGCTCGCTGCACAAGAAGTCTCAGTGTCCATGGGTCGGTGGGATCGAAGGCGAAATCGTCAGGCACGGTGAATAGCCCGATCTCGCGCAACTCGGGCGCACCTTGCGCCTGCAGCGCGCCGAGGCGTTCGTGATTGCGGTCGCGAAAGCGCGTGCCCGACCCTTTCTGCTCGATCTCGATGCGGTCGAAAATGCCGCCACGGACGTAGCCGGAACCTTTGAACGAATAGCGCCCGTCGGCTGCAACGAGTATTGCCTGCTGGCCGGGCTTCAGCCGTTTTCGAAGCTGTTCGTAGGCGGCTTCGCCAAGAAGGCTCGTCCCGATTGTTGGCACGCTGGCAAGAGCGGTGTAAAGGTCGATGAAGACATCATCGGGCTCTCCCAGCTCGGGGTTCGCGGCAGCCTCGGGCTTTCCGGATTTTGCAAAGGCCGCATTGACCTCGCCGACGGACAGCTTCATCCGGCGTACCGAGCCATCACCGAGGAGGCTCGTCCAGTCGCGAACCTCGGCCCGCGACAAGTCGACATGCTTCTTCTGTGAGGCTCTCTGCTGTGCCGGCGCGGCCGCGTTCCCGGATGCGAGGCGGCCCTCGCGGATCAAGCGGACCGCGGATCTGACGATGCTGTCTGCCATGACAAGGATGGTCACCGTGGCGCCGCTGACGATATCCGGTTGCGGACTGAGTTCAGCGCCGGATGCGATCGGCCCCACTTTTGTGCCGATGAGGTTGTTAACGGCGGCGATCACTCGCTGCTCGGGCACGCCCACCAGGACGATCGGCTCCTTATGTTCGACCAGCTTCAGGCCGGTGACGACCCCGGACGTGTCGATGCCGACGAGGATGCGGATCGGCTTGCCCGAGTAGCCGACGGAGCCCGTGAAGTCGGAGTTGAGGTATACGAAACCGACGCCTTTCGCTCCCACATAGATTGGGCAGATCGGCGGGTCGCCCTGTGGGTCACCGAAACGCGTCGCCCCGGGAAACAACTCTTGAGGTGTCGCGCGTGGCAGGAACTCGGCAAGGTGGGACTCGGCCGCCGAGGCGGCAAGGCTTCCGATGGTAGCTAGTGCGAGAACGAGGATCGACAACGCCGACGCGCGAGAACGTCGGGCTAGCGTCCGCCTGCCCCCACTCCATATGTATCGATGCACCGTCACCAGGCCCCGATCCCGCATGCGCGTCCGCTCCGAACACGGAAGGAGACCCCGATGGTATCACTAAACGCGGAGCCTGCGGGCCAAGTTCGCACGATGGAGGAATTTTTTGCTGTCGCCCATGCCATCGAGACCGACGCCGCGGCCCGCTACGATGAGGCGAGCCGTCTCCTGCGCGCCGAGGGTTTCGAGCAGATAGCGGCAGTCTTCGAACATCTGGCCGGGCTCGAGCGCGCGCATGTCGGGCAAGTCGAGCAATGGGCGTCGCGGAAGGACATGCGGGCGATCTCGCACGAGCCGTGGCCGATCCCAGATACATTCGACGCACCCCCGGAGGAGGTGGCTCGCTCCCGGCTGATGACGCCGTACCGCGTGCTGGCCTCGGCCGTGCGTCACGAACAGCGGGCCTTTGCTTTTTGGACGTACGTCGCCGCCCATGCCGACAGCGAGGACGTCCGGCAGGCATCCGAGAAGATGGCGCTGGAAGAGCTGGAGCATGCCTCCCTGTTGCGGCGCGAGCGGCGAAATGCATATCGGCTCGCAAAAGCGCATCCAGGAGAAGAGGACGCCAGCACCTCCCTCACATCACTCGCGTCGACGGAGCGGCACCTGGCCAACGTTCTCGAAAACGTCCCTGCTGGCGACGGCTGGACGACTTTCGCCAAGACACTCGCAGCAAAGTCGAGGACAGCCGCCGAAAAACTTCAGACCCTCGCAGCGGCTCACGCGACGAAGTTGAACACCCCCACCCTTCCGCCAGAGCAAGCGGACGATGTGACGGCTCTCTCTGAGTACTTGGCCGAGGCATACCTGCGATTGGCGGAGAGTTCGCGTGACGAGCACGTGCTGGCGGCTGCCCAGGAGCTGGCCGCCATGGCCATCAACCGGCTCGGCCTCCTCGACCCAGCATTTCCGTTGAGTGCCACACCCAGCACCGTTCAAAAGGAGTGAGCGGTTTCGCGATCGCTTTTTGCAAGTGACGCGATCGCTTTTTGCAAGTGACAGGGGCTCGTCATCGCAGGCGAATTGGCCTTCCTCGCTGTCGGCCTTCTGCGCCAGTCTAAATCGGGCTGCGCGAACGAAGAGGTGGCTCCGGACGCGGGGACGAGCCGGAACCACCTCCCATTTACCGAGACACATGTGAGGGCTGTCGTCCCGGTTCGATGAGTTTGATCGCCGGATGGCTAATGAATTCTAAATAAAGAAATATACTATTCCATGGGGAATATTACGCGTATGAATTCGTTGTGTGACGCCCAAGCTTGCGACGCGTTTTTGGACTTTGGCCAATTATCTCAACTTACCGCGTTACTGCGGCGATATCGCAGCCGCGACTATGCAAACAGCGAAGCTGTGATCGATCAAAGCAAATTGTTCGATCAAACCTGCAAATGGGTTTTGTCGCAATGGCCGGTCATCCGCTGCGCATCCGCTCCCGCAGCATTCGACCAGGTTCAACCACGAGCAATGCATTGCGTAAATGGCAATGGGGCGCGGGCTACGCCGGAGGCCTAGCTGTCAACTTGTCTGGGCCGGCGAGTCCGATCAGGTCGACTGAATTGGTCGGAGCGGGGAGATTCGAACTCCCGACCCCTTGCTCCCGAAGCAAGTGCGCTACCAGGCTGCGCTACGCTCCGCCCGACCGTTAGCTCCGCTTTGTCCAAGCGAAACACCGCCCGTTCCGGAAACCGTGTAGGCTCCCCGAACCGGACGAGGCCGCTTTATAGCGAGACACCTCACATACCGCAAGCGGTCCCCGGCATGTTTTTGCCGGGGCTCGAGTCTAATTTTCAGAGCCCGGTGCCTGAGCTGCGATTACGATGACGCTCACGCGTTCCGTCCGGTCGCGGGGGCTCGGCGAAACGGTTGCATAAGCATGCGATCAAGCCTCTGCTCGGCCGGGTCGCGCAAGTCCTCGACACCGATCGACATGCCGTCGTGGCCGGCCGCCGGTTGATCCCGATAGGTTCCGAACAGGCGATCCCACCATGGCAGATTGAAACCGAAGTTCGAGTTGGTTTCCTTCATGACCACCGAATGATGAACTCGATGCATGTCGGGCGTGACCACGAGCCAACGTAGCACCCGGTCGACGCGCTGCGACAACCGCACGTTGGAATGGTTGAACATCGCGGTTGCATTCAACAGGATTTCGAACAGCAGCACCGCGACGGCAGAAGCGCCCAGCACTGCGACTACCGCCATTTTGATCATCATCGAAAGAACGATCTCTACAGGGTGGAAGCGCCCGCCGGTCGTGACATCGAAGTCGAGATCGGCGTGGTGCATCCGGTGAAGCCGCCACAAGGTCGGCAACGCGTGAAAGAGCACGTGCTGGAGGTAGATTGCCAAGTCGAGAATGATGACGGCAAGCGGTAGCGCGACCCAAGCAGGCGTCGACCACGCATGGAATAGCCCCCATCCGCGGGCCTCGGCCAACAGCGCCACTGCGACCGCGCTCGTGGGAAGCAGGATACGAACGATGAGGGCGTCCACGGCGACGATGCCAAGGTTACCGGGCCACCGCACCGCCCTTCCCAACGCCAGTGGACGGCGAGGCGCCCGCACCTCCCACGCGGCCATCAAAGTGAAGACGACCGAGAATGCCGCGATGCGCAGGATGGCCTCGTCAGCCAGACTCGATACTCCCATACACGGCTCCGCATTGAGCGCGGCTCGGCTTGACGCTGCTCCTTCGTTCAAGTACTCACTTGAATGATATAATGGAGTCGACGATGCCGTCAACCGAGAGCCCTAAGCGGATGCTGTTCCGGCAATTCGCCGCAATCGCTAAAGCAGTCGCGCACGAGCACAGGCTGGAGTTGCTGGAAGCTCTTGCCCAGGGTGACCGCAGCGTCGAAGCGCTGGCGACTTGCACGGGCCTTTCGATTGCCAATGCCTCGCAGCATTTACAGCAGATGCGGCGTTCTGGCGTGGTCGAGAGCCGCCGGGACGGTAAGTTCGTCTATTACGCGATCGCGGACCGAGCCGTGTTTGGACTCGTTGCGGCCCTAGCCGGTATCGGCGAGCGCAACGTGGCCGAGGTCGGTAAAATCGTGCGCGACTATTTTCACAACCGCGACAGTATGGAGCCGGTGTCCCGCCGGGAGCTCTTGGCACGCCTCAAGAAGGGTGACGTCCAGGTGCTGGACGTCCGGCCGGAGGATGAGTTCGCCCTGGGGCATGTCGCAGGCGCGGTCAACATCCCCCTCGCCAACCTCAAAAAGAAGTTGGCCGCGCTCGACCCAGCCAAAGAAGTCGTTGCCTACTGTCGTGGTCCCTACTGCGTTCTGTCATTCGAGACAGTCGCGTATTTACGGGGCAAGGGATTCAAGGCGCGCCGGCTCGAGGACGGATTGCCAGAGTGGCGGGCCGCGGGCCTGCCGGTGCACTGCGTTTCACGAAGCTAGTTTGGCAGGAGAATGAGACATGCGGGCTGCCGCTGGTGGCATCGAGGGCATTCTGCAGCAGATTGAGCAGGACCTGCTGCACCTGCACGCGATCGGCCATGACCTGCGGTAGCACCCGGGCGGCACTGACCTCGATGCACACCCCGGCGCGCCGCGCCGATCCCTCGAACAGCTCGACCGTCTCGCGCACCACCTCGACGCTGTTGAGGCGGATCCGCATGGGCGTTGGATGACTTGGCCGGCGCGAGCCGCCTGCTGGCGGATGCGCTCCGTGCCGTCGAGCAGCGCCGCCGCATCGACCACGCCGGCGCGAAGGCGAATCGAGTGCTCGGCCCCAAGGTAAGCGAGCACTCCAACGCGCAACCGCTCCTCGGCGCGCAGCGGCGTCGCGAGTAGCAGGCTGGCAAGGGCAAAGATCAGAATGCGGCGTGGCATCGCGTTTCATCACGCAAAAGAGAGCCACCGCCTTTGAGGTGCGTCAAGTTGGTCTCAGCGGCCCGCCAAGCCTCGTTAGCTGAAGCGTCATCAGCGGACCAGGGCTGAACACACCCGCACGACCCCTTCTGGCCGGATGCCTCTGTCTGCCGACGGTCGCTTCGGAATGCATCGCGTGTTGTTTTGATTAATCAGTCAGTTGAATGGCGCGAGAGACGGGACTTGAACCCGCGGCCTCCGGCGTGACAGGCCGGCGCTCTAACCAGCTGAGCTACTCCCGCATTCCAATCGGGCCACCGCGCGGGCGACCCGTGTCACAGAGCGGTCCTGATACGCGGTCACCGTCGGATAGTCAAGCAGCATTCGGGAGCATTTTTCGATCTACAGATGGGTTGCTGGCGCACCCCTGACACACTGCCCAAGATTGAGCTCTGGCGCCCCCAGTGAGGCGCACCAGCAGGCCTCTCGGAGCCTAGTTCCGTGGCGGTTGCGCAGCGTGCATCCGAGGTCGACAGAACGCAGCGGCGGGCCCGCCGGGAACAGTGCCGTAGATCTCTTGCCAGAAGCAGTTTGCATCGGCATGGCAGGCAGCCTCGTCGCTGAAGCCGCAGCCTGTCGATGGAGCCGAGGGTTCTTCGGCGATGTCGGGCGCAACCTCGGGGGCAAGCGGCGGAAGCGGTAACGTGACCTCGTCGGAGGCAGTCGCGGCGAACGGAAGCCCCATAAGCAGCGCGATGAGCGTCCTCTTGGCAAGCTTCGTTCGGCAGCCGAAAGGACCTCGCTTCCGACGCATAATTGCCCTCCGCCGGCGTCAGCCCGTCGGCAGCCCGCCCATGAAGTCGCGCTTGCCGAGGTCTACGCCATTATGGCGCAAGATCGCGTAGGCAACCGTCAGATGAAAGTAGAAATTGGGCAGCGCGAAGCCAATGAGATACGCCTTGCCTTTGAAGTGCATGTCCTGCCCGCCTGCCTTCAACGCGATATCCCGGCCCTCGGAAGTCTCGAACTGCGCCTGCTGGAGGGTGCCGAGGAATGAAATCGTCTTGGCGATTCGGCCTTTCAATTCGGGAATGGTTCGTTCGAAGTCCTCGTAAACCGGCACATCGACGCCGGCGAGGCGCGCCGCGGTCCCCTTGGCGAAGTCGCAGGCGATCTGCACCTGACGCGACATCGGAAACATATCCGGCGCGATTCGGCTGGCGGCAAGCACGGTACCGTCAATCTTCTTGACTGCCGCGAAAGCTTCCGCTTTGTCCAGCACGGCCGAAAGGGCTTCGAGCATACGCACGAACACGGGCACGCTGGCCTCGTACATGGAAAGCGCCATCGTCGAAACTCCAGAGGACCACTGCCGGGTTGGTGGGCGGTGAGAGGGTCGAACTCCCGACCTTATCCGTGTAAAGGATCTGCTCTACCACTGAGCTAACCGCCCAGGCTCGGGGAAACCCGCGCCTCGGCCGCCGTTCTCCCCCGCAGATGACATTTCGTCAACTGCGAAAAGCCACCGCCTTTACCCTATGGCTCGCGATTTAGTCGCTAGCCGCCCAGTTGCTGGCGAACGTGCATCTAATGCCGGCGCTTGCCTCTCTTGCCCTTCCGGCTCTGCGGCCGGGTGGCAAGCACCGGCTTGGTAAGCGGCGCTGCCGTCGCTGTCGCGGCCATGACGTTGCTGCCCTCGACGGCGACCTCCGGGGGCTGCTCGCTTTCGGGCAGCAGGGCCCGATGATCACCGCTCGACTGCACCTCGATATAGAGCAGCTTCACTTCCGGATACTTGGCCTTGATCGCATGCTCCAGCCGAGTCGTCGTCGTCTCGACGCCGCGTGCGGTCTCGCCATCCTGGAAATCGACGCTCGCCGCGACCAGCAGGTCGTCCGGTCCGAGGTGCATGGTGCGGATCTCGTTGATGCGCAGGATCGGCTTGCCGGAACCGGTTTCGCTTTCGACAATGGCACGCAGGCCCTTCTGCACGCCTTCACTGGCCGCCTCGCCAATGATCAGACCCTGGATCTCGATGCTCATAAAGGCCGCGACGGCCGCCAGGATCAAGCCGATGCAGACCGAGGCGATACCGTCGCCGGCCTCGAACCCGAGCAGATGCGCCGACGCGATGCCGGCAAGCGCCGTAATCAGCCCGGCCAGCGCCGCCAGATCTTCCAGGACCACCGTGAACAGGGCTGGGTCCTTGGATGAGCGCAACGCCGTCACCATGCCGGTCTGACCGCGCCGGGCGTTGAACTCGGAGACGGCCTTCCAGGTCGAGATCCCTTCGAGCAGGATGGCCACGCCGAGCACCGCGTAATTCACAAAGGGGTCGCTGATCGGGTGGGGGTGCAACAGCTTCTGGATGCCTTCGTAGAGAGAAACGCCGGCGCCCATCGAGAACAGCAGGATGGCGACGATGAAGCTCCAAAAGTAGAGTTCTCGCGCGTAACCGAATGGGTGGCGCGCGTCGGCCGGACGTTGCGAGCGCTTGATACCGACCAGCAACAGCCCCTGATTGGACGTATCGACCAGGGAGTGGATCGCCTCCGACAGCATTGCGGACGAGCCGGTCCACGCGGCCGCCGCAAACTTGGCCACCGCAATTCCAAGATTGCAGGCGAGTGCCACCAGCACGACGCCCGTCGATCCGCCTGCCGACAAAGTCGTCCTCCTCATTCGCCGATTGCCGCGCCAATTCGATCAGCTTTGCAGCACTCTACGCAATCGAGCGCATCAAACAACCCGTGTGGTCCTTGGTTGGAGTCGCAGAGCTGCGGGGCACGTCGCTATCACGTAGAAAATGGCCGATCGGCTCGTGCTTGCGGGTCTTTTTGCAGCGCCGCATGGGTTGCATGTCGCGCTCACAAAGGGGGCTTGCGCAATGCCGCCGGAGTGATTAGTAAGTGCGTCTCTCGAGACCGAACCGGCGGCCCATCCGTCGCGCCTGTCTCGATTTTCTGCAGAGGGCTTCTCTAGCCCCTGCCGGGCGCCCGTAGCTCAGCTGGATAGAGCACCAGACTACGAATCTGGGGGTCAGAGGTTCAAATCCTTTCGGGCGCGCCATTTTGCTCAGGTATTTCAAGTCGCTTAGCAAATGTCAGGGCTTCGCCTTGTATGTAGCTGCCAAGTTGCATACATCTACGTATGCCCTCACGAACCACACCAACTGACATTCGTCCGGTTCCGAGAACGCCTAAGGCGGTCAGCATCTATCGGATTGCCGCCTCGCCGTTCTGGCAGTTCCGCTATTTTGCTGACGGCAAATACGTCCGTAAGAGCACCAACGAAACGGACCGCGCCAAAGCCGAAGAGAAGGCCAGAGAGCTTTATTCAGAGACGCTGCTCAAGCAGAAGCTCGACGTCACGGTCCATCCCACAACGTTTTCCGCAGTCACCACCGTTTCCTTAGTTGGCAACAAACCCAGGCGAAGCTGGGACGGATCGGCGAAAGAACCCACAAAGAGGATATCTACATCCTCAAAAGCGACGTCTTGCCATCCCTGCAGGCCAAAGACATATCGTCGATCACAAAAAGAACTATGGAAGATTATCTCGCCGTTCTTGAGCGTACGACGCTTGTCTAAGAGCACCCTAAACAAGCACATCAACGTAATAAGGAAAATCCTCAACTTCGCCCTAGACGATAATATTATAAAAACAGTGCCGCGCCTTCCATCAATCGGCGCAGAACACAAAGCCAGACCTTATTTCGACTTGGAAGCATATAAAAAGCTGAAAAAAGTCGACCCGTGATTACGCAAAGCGAAAGCACGAGGCTGGTTACAAGGTGAAAGGCAAAGTTGTTCGCAAGCTGAGATACACGGAAGAATTGGCCGATCTTATAGAATTTGGCGTCAATGTTTTTATACGACTCTCCGATATCAAAGACCTTCGCCACAAGCACGTCAAAGTAGTCAAGAAAGATCGTCTAAGCGAAGCCACGTTACTGGAGCTTACCGTGCCCCACCCTAAGACGAACGGTGGACACGATATCTGTCACGATGGCAAAGGCGGTTGCGGTATACGAGGGATTACTGAAGCGGCACAAGTCGAATGGCTTCGGCGCTCCTGAGGACTATGTATTCTACCCAGAGCACAGAAATCGTGATTATGCTCTGGACACGATGGGACGCCTATTCAGAACGATCCTAGATGAGAATAATTTGCGGCGGGATGCAAAGGACCGGGTGCGAACGTTATACAGCCTCAGACATACTGCGCTAATGTTTAGGCTCCTGTACGGGGACAACATCAATCTGCTCTTGCTTGCCAAAAATGCTCTTACATCCGTCCAAATGCTGGAGAGGTTCTACTGACCTGAGCCCCGATTTCCCTCCAGTCAGAGCGAGATTCCTGGGGTGAAGTTTTCGCCCGAGCCTTTCGCCGCGGCAAGGGCCAATTGGTGCAGCCGAAACTCCTCCGGCGTGCGGTTGGCGAGTGCGGAGTGGGGCCGTACTCGATTGTAGTCGTCCCGCCAGGCCGCCAGCAGGACGCGTGCTTCTGACAGCGACGAGAATGCGGTCTCGTTCAAGCATTCGTCGCGCAGGCGACCGATGAAGCTCTCTGCGAAGGCATTCTGCTGCGGCTTGCCGGGCTGGATGTAGTGCCACTCGACCGGCGTCGTTTGGCTCCATTTCAGGATCGCCATGCTGGTGAACTCCGTCCCGTTGTCAGAAACGATCATCTTTGGTCGTCCACGCCGGGCGACGATGGAGTCCAGTTCTCGCGCCACGCGCCCGCCTGACAGCGATGTGTCCGCCACCAGCCCCAGACACTCACGTGTGCAATCATCGACCACCGCGAGCACACGGAAGCGACGGCTATCGGTGAAACTGTCCGACACGAAATCCAGTGACCAGCGCTGGTTCGGTCCTGATGGCAGCGTGATCGGTGCGCGGGTGCCGAGCGCCCGTTTGCGTCCGCCGCGCTTGCGCACCTGTAAGCCTTCCTCGCGGTAGAGACGCCGGAACCGCTTCAGGTTCATCGTCACACCCTCCTTCTTGAGCAGATAGTGCAGCCGACGGTAGCCGAAGCGACGCCGCGCAGCGGCGAGCTCCCGAATGCGGAGCCGATGCGCGGCGTCGCTTGCTCGGATGCTGCGGTACCGCATCGTCGAGCGATCCAACCCGAGTGCGTGACATGCCCGCCGCTCGCTCACCTCGTGCGCCCCGCACGCGTGAGCCACGGCCTGCCGTTGGGCGGCGGGCGTCACCACTTTCGGCTGTTCACGTCCTTCAGGATCGCGTTGTCCAGCATCGCTTCGGCCAGCAGCTTCTTGAGCTTCGCGTTCTCGTCCTCGAGCGCCCGCAGCCGCTTGGCATCCGAAACGTCCAGTCCGCCGAACTTCGACTTCCACTTGTAGAACGTCTGCTGGCTGATCCCATGGCGACGGCACACGTCCGCCGTCGTCGATCCTGCCTCCTGCTCCCGCAATACCCCGATGATCTGCTCTTCCGTAAATCGTGACTTCCGCATCGTCCGTCTCCTTCTGGAGGTTACGGACTCTACCCAAAACTGGAGGAGTTTGCGGGGCTCAGGTCAGCAACCAAACGGGAGGGGTTCTCGGTCCTCCTCAGGCAAACTGACGGAGGACTTTTCATGTCTGAAGCCCAGCAATCGCCGTTGGCCATCGAGGCTCTGATCGCCGGTCGCCTTCGGGACCTCAAGCTGACCCCAGTCGAACTTGTCCGCCGCTGTGGCTACAAGAACCTGTCGAAGGGCCTCAGACGCCTTGAGGGGGTTCGCGCGGGCTATTTCGACGGGCAGGAGTGGCTTCTCCACGCATTGCCGGATGCTCTCGGAGTGCCGCCGGAGAAGGTCCAGCAGGCCGTCGAAGACACGCGGCGGTATCTCCACGAGGAAAAGGAGGCGGCTTGGCGGGCGGCCTTCGTGCCGCATGCGATCATCATCACCGAGCGAGACAGGCCGACCCAGCTTTTTGTGGCATTTTTCATCGGCATAAATCGGCTTCTCAGGGTGGACTTTGAACAGGACACTGGCCCTGAGACCTTCGTCGCTCAGGCGCTTGCTGGCGTCCGCAAGAAGCTGGCTGAATGGAAGTCACGTGCGCTGCCAACGTTCGGACGACCTCTCGGAGTCATTGTGAACTACAGCCCCGATCACGCCATCCATTACGACCTCAAGGGCAACGAGATTGAGGTTTTCGACAAGGCCTATCGCTTGGGCGAGATCAAGTTTCTCGATCAGCAGGCGACCCGTCTCGGAAGAACAGGCTCGGGCTCTGTTCAAAGTCGAGCCCGGCGGAGGAAGCGGCTAGCGATCCAACCGGGCCTTTGGGCGGAGCCGCCGACCCAATCATGCCCAGTCCCCCGTTCCCTGGTTCCGACGGAGGCAGTGATCGGGCTTCAATGGTCTGAATTTGAAGCGCGACGACCGCGCTGGCAAACCGGGTTTCCGGGCCCGTTCTGCGGAGTCGTCAGGTCAGGCCATCTTTCCGTTGTTCCCGCACCGCCTTGTGGGTTTGTGGGGAGCTCCCTAAGCGCCATCAGGCGTCGCATTCTCCGATAGAACCTTATCGATAAAAGGTAGCAAATCGTCGCTTTTTACGGGCTTGGTCAGTAGTGGGGCACTGGCGAAGGCAGCCGGTAGCCCCTCTCGCCCGTACCCCGTCACAAAGGCAAACGGAATGTTTCGTCGCACGAGAACGGCGGCAGGCTCGTCGACGGGTTTTCCGCCAAGGTTCGCATCGACCAGCGCCACGTCCAACTCCTCGGCAGTCGCTAGCGCGAGCGACTCCTCCAGCGTTGCCGAGGGCCCCACAACCTGGAAACCTCCCGTCTCCAAAGCCTCGGCCAACTCAAGCGCAATCAAGGGCTCATCTTCAACCAGGAGGATGCGTTTAGCAGGAAGACGTTCCTGGCGGCGACCGGTATCCGACATGCTATCCGGTCCGGGCAGCGGGGGACAAATCGACGATCTCGGTAGGTCCAGGGCGATTTCCCAGCTTATGCCGTCAGTTCTGTATGCATTCGTGCCTCGCCGCCCGGAATAGACTTCATACTCCGTTCGATCAGCCGGGCGCCAAAGCCTGTGGACTTCGTTGCCCGAGCTAGGACCGGATTGCCTCGTTCGGCCCACCGCAGATTCAAAATTGGTTCGGGTTTCAACTCGACGCTCCAATCCACGGATACGCTGCCGTTTGTTGTTGAAAGTGCCCCGTGTGTGCGGGCATTCGTCGCGAGTTCGTGAAAAACGAGGGCAAGGTTCGACACAAGCTGCGGCGGCAGCATAATCGTGGGACAGAGCAAGAAATGCGCCTTGCCTGCCAGCGCCGGTCTGTGCTTCGATCAGCGCGCCTAGCTCGACACCCTCCCAATTCGCTTTTGCGAGCAGATCATGCGTCACGGCCAAGGAGCGGATGCGACCGATAAAGTTGCCCGCAAATTCCGCGGGCTGACGGTGCTCCGCAGGGTCTGAGAGGCTATCGCCTGCGCAATGGCCAGATTGTTTTTCACGCGGTGATCAAGCTCGGCAAGGAGGTGTCTTTGAAGCTGCTCGGACCGCTTTCTTTCAGTGATGTCGCGGGCGACTTTGGCCGCGCCGATGAGCCTGCAGCCCGATCTCGAACAGGAGAAATGCTTAAAGACACGTCGATCCTGCGACCATTCTTGGCGACCCGCACCGTGTCATAGTGCTCGATACGCCGCCATTCCGCAGCTTCGCCAGGATTTCCCTTTCCTCGTCGTGAAGCTCCGGCGGGATAATGCGCGTGATTGATTGGCCGACAATCTCGTTGACCTGATATCCGAACAGTCGGGCCGCTCCAGGATTCCAGGAGGTAATGATGCCGTCGAGGATTTTGCTGACGATGGCGTCATTGGAGGAGACGACGATGGCCGCGAGCCGGGCCTCGGCGTTTTCGGCTTCGGCATCCAAGGATACACAACGGGTGCCCGCGAACTCGCCATCCTGGAAGCGCCCGCT
>CAWJZR010000014.1:0-387773 GCA_963847435.1 uncultured Alphaproteobacteria bacterium
GGCTGGACCTTGAGCGAGCCAACGGCAAAAGCCAAACCTCCGCTTGGGCGATTTCTCTGCACGCGACGAGCGAAGCTGTTCGCCCTTCCAAAGCCCTTCATCTTAGTAGTCGGCGATCCATCATGATGGGCTCGGGGAATTGAACGCCACAGCGGGCGCTACAATTACGTTCGGAACGACACCGATCTGTCGACGTTGAGAAGAACGCTCCTTCCTGCCCCGCCTTGGCCGCCGTAGTTGCCGCATCCTACGGCGGCCTCTTTCCTCAAGAGGTTCAGAGTGCCCGAGCGGTTGAGGGTGCGAACGTCTGCAACGACATGGTCGCCCGTGCGTTCGCCTCGAGCGGGACAGCCAGTCGAACATTTGAATCGGAGTTTAAGTCGCGGCTCTGCGCCTCACGTAGCGATGGCCCAGAGGGCACGATATCTCAAACCGACATCCCCAAAGGAGAGAACGAATGAGAAAACTGACAACCTTGGTCGCATCTGCGGCTGTAGCTCTGACCCTTCTTGGACAGACCAGCGCTCCTGTTGAGGCGCGTGGGGGCTGGGGCCACGGAGGCGGGCATCATGGGGGGTGGGGTCATCGGGGGTTTGGGCTGGGGCGGTCTGGCCACTGGTCTGGCAGCCGGAGCCCTGCTTTACCCCTCTTACGGCTATTACGACGAACCCTATTACGGCGGCTATTCCGGTTACGGTTACGGTCCCTACTATGGTCGCCGCCACGTCTATTACGGACACGGACGCACCCATTACGGACACCATGGCCACCACCATCGCTAAACACAGCCACGGAAGAGCCTCGAATTCCCGACCTGTGGCTCTTACCGGCCCTGGGCCTTAGGCCACATCGAACGCCAAGACCGCACCAGCACCGCTAAGAGGAACCCGAATATCGGCTCTGATTAGGTTATGCCACGGGATTGACCAGCCCTTAGTCGCGGTCCTCTCACAGAACAACGGTGCAGTCACCCTGTCCGCAGCATTCCCAAGCCGACTCCTCGTTCGACCGATCCCAGCGCGTGAACCAGCCATACCGGGTGAGCGAAGCCAGGGCGTCATCGACCTTCTTGAGCATCTTGGCTTCGCGACCGACCCCCTGCATAAGTTCGAGCCGGATCTCTTCCCGCGTCAACCCCATCCGAGCGAGGGCCATCGCGGTTTGGAAGAGGACACGATGGCGACCCTTGGTCATCGACGCGAGCTTGGCAAGGGCAGCGTTGATCTGCTCGCGAGAGGTTGGTCCTGTCGGATAACGGAGTTGGGGCGGACCTCCATGGTCTTGGTCCTGCCCTCACCAGCAAATTTCGCCGGATCGATTGCGCACCGTTCAAGTTCCCGCATCTTCACGCCACGAGCCTCAAACAGCGCGTGATCCGGCTGGTGGACGTTGGTGCAGGGCATGAAGAACGACTGGACGCCGGAGCGACACATGTAATCCAGTTCGGCCGATTCGTCGGTGAAGCCGTGCTCGCCGAGCCTAGAGAGAACGTAGTCAAGCACGCCCTTGTGCTGTTCCAGCGTCGTTGCCGGTCGCCGATAGAACATCACGACCCGGAACTTGTTCGGCTCGGCGGCGGAACGTGAGAACGAGTTGCAGACGATGAAGCTATGTCGCGTCCCATGCTTGGCCTTGTCCCAGAAGATGTCGATGAAGGTTTCGGGCGAGAGGTTGCCGCCGTCGAAATCGAGCACCAGGAACGAGGATCGCTTGAAGTAGTCCTTCTTGCGGAACCCGTCCGCTCCCTCGGGCCGCTCGAAGAGGCCCGGATTGAATAAGAAACGCCTCTTCCTTGACCTCGATGGGAGCCTTCGCAAAGGAACGCATGAGCGCCACGAACTCGGTCACATCATAGCTCTTCGTCAATGTGTTGGCCGGGGTCGTTGTCGTAGATGGATTTGTGAAAAGTCACGAAACAATGAAGAGAATTGCTCCGCTCTGCATCTTGGAGCGCTATAGGGGTCTTGATGAAACCGAGCTTCGTTGATACAAATCTGGAACTGTGGGGGCGCAGCCACCACATTCGGGCGAAGCCCGACTATCTAAGGCCTGGAAATCCTTCAAATGCACCGGATTTTATACCAACTTCGTTTATAAACGATTCCGGTATAGATTTTGGGGCAAATAGGGCCTTTCGTAGTTTATTAGCGGTCCACCTTTGGGCCTTTTGGGTCGGCGTATAGGGGTTTCGTGACTTCGACGAAATGTCCCCAAGGCGAGTAACGTCGGTCGTGTCGAGCAGAAGCGGCAATCCGTTTGGCCATAGGTTCATCCGCGACAATGGCATGAACCTCGCCATCGAATCTGGTCGCCGAAGAGCCGTTCGCATGACCGCTTGATAGGCTGTTTCATGAGCGCTGGCTTTGTGCACCTGATCGGAATCGAAGCCGAGCGACTGCAGCATCTCGAAGTGCTTGCTTTCGCGGTTGAGGGCAGGCGAGAAGTAAATGTTGGTATAATCGTCGAACTTATTGAGCCCGTGCGAGACAACCGAAATCCGCTTCACATTCGAGAGATCGTCAATGATCGGCGACTTGCGATCATTGTTCGCCACATAGAGGAACCGTTCGTCTCCAAAGGCCTCAACCGCGAACTTATCCATGCGATCCAACAACAAGGCCCCCGCTTCATCGCTCTTGTTGTAGGCGTACTTGCTGGCGTTCATCTCAGGGATCAGATACGAAATGCGCAACCGATGACCTACATCCGGCGCGGGCCTGAGCTTCTCGATGATCGGCATGAAGGGTTCAATCGATAGCCATGACGCGCCAGCCAATGATAGACGAGGCTATCTTCGGCATTGGCTCCGAGCAGGATAGCGTCCCGGAACAGGGCTGGATTGAGCATCGACATGAAGTAGAGTCGGCCTTCACTTCGTCATCGTCGCCTTCCCCTCTATAGCTGCATTCCAGGACGCCAGATCAACATACATCTGCCGCCCCGGGCTCAACAACTCGCCGGTAGAATTTGGCGAAGACCTCATCAACATCGTCTTCTTTGGCGCGAGAGAGTTCGTCCAATTTTTGATGGGCGGCTGGCGATACACGGGCCAGCCTATCAGTCGGGTCATGCGCGTCGATTGCAACGTGCTCTCGGATGAAGGCGAAGTTGCGCGGTAATCTGCCACGGATGAAAGCTGTCCAGTTGTGGAATCTCGTCAATGATCAGTCTGCCAGCGATAGCGGTTGGGAAAGTACGGGAGGTCAACGTACGCTTGCCACGTGATCAAAAGCACGCCCCCAATATCCGGGCGTCTCCTCTTCAAGATAGTCGAGAATGGCACGTTTGGCGTTGTTCGGGTTCGTATCGGACGAAATCAATTTTGGCCTAATGCCATGGGCCCTCAACATTGCGGCCGACTGGTTCAGCAATTCTAAAGTTGGCGCGATATAAATATGGTTGGTGATATGTTGGTTCTCGGCGATGTATTGGCAGGCCGCATAAGTCTTGCCGGTCGAACAAGGGGCCGAAACGATGCGGACGAGGGGCTTCATATAGTCAGGCAACTCTGACATGGAATTCTCCTTAAAGTAGTCAATATGAAAAAAAGGAACTACCGTCAATGGCAGCGAAAATACTGATTAGTAATAAAATAGTGATCAATAACAAGCGTCACGGCTGCCCAAAACAACCGTGACGAATTTCATATTGTCCCCTGAAGCGAGGTCTTGAATACCAGCAACGCGCCAGCAGTTCGGAGGCCGATCTTGACTGACATCGGATAGGGGAGACTGGAGCTGAGCCTTGCTGAGCTCATCTGGCAGCCTGCGCGATTACTTGCTGCCCCACTTCCCGTAATTTGCCTGCCCCCGCTGCGCCTTCGCCTGCGTTCGAGACACTTCTTCCCTTAGGAGCGAGAAGACGTCACGTCCAAGCGACCTTCGAATGACGTCGGTTCGATGCATATTGAGCACCTCGGCAGCATGATCGAGCGCTTCAATCAGCGTCAGCGGCAACGAAACCAGCACCGATCGACTTGGTGGCAGATTTGGCTTTCGACTTTGCATCAATTCCGGCCTTTATACGTCTTTACCCTTCGCACCCACGTTTCAAAATCCTCATCATCATCGGCAGTTCGCACTAGATACGCGATATTAGTATCGTCAAGATCTGGACGCATCTCCTTATGACACTTAGGTCTCCCAACGCGACGTCAAGCCACGATTGACAGTCAAGGCGGATCATATAGTCCTTACCCAAGGCTTCAACTATTCCGAGCTCATTCCCGGTCAGGTCTAGCAAACCTTGATGCTGCTTCAAAAGCAGTTGCTCAATAGCGCAGTTCGATTCTTTGGCATTGTTTTTCTTTCTCCGGGTTATTGTGCGCATAGCTATTTTGGTATATATATGCGTATCTATTTAGTAGTTCACAATCTTTGACGCGGTTGCTCAAGTGCGATGGCAACACGAACAAAACCGTTTCAATGGTGAGGGTGAAAGCAGCGCATAAGAGATTGCCTTGGCGCGAGCCTCGTATTCTGCATCGTCCAAACGAAGCACGGCCTGCTTCCATATCCTCGATAATTTACGAGTTGTTCTTTTTCGGAGCATTCGGAAAGCTCCTCTATATGCTCCCCCCATTTCGCCAGGGCCTCGCGTTGCTCGTCAAGATAATCGTGCCGATTATAGATGCCCGCAACACCGCTCAGTTGTTTGCTTCTGTGATTGAGGATCAGTTCGACGACGTGAAGCTGCACTTTAAGGGCGGCCATTCCCGTAGCCGCCGTTCGTCGCAGATCATGCAAGGTCCAGTCCTTGACCCCGCTAAGCTGGTCAAGCTTGCGTTTCCATTTGCTGTAACCAGAAATTGGTCGGTCTTTTCCTCGCGCCGGAAATACATATTCGTCATGAAGGCGAGGCAAAGCACGTATCGTGTCAATCGCAAGTCGATTAGGGGGACGCTATGTTCGTGACCGGATTTGTTAGTGCCCTCTGGCTGAATCCAAAGCTCCTTTTTCGAGATCAGGTCGCGCCAACACATCCCGCTTACTTCGTCCCGGCGCTGTGCAGTCAGGAGCAGCATCAGCGTGAATGGCCCGAAGGGGTAACCCATCTTTGCCGCAGCATGAATTACATCTGATATCTCGTCGATTGCTAGAACTCGCTTCCGCTCCACGGTTCTGGCTGGTTTTTTCATGCCAGCGCAAGGGGACTTGTCGTTTCCTCTACGCTCGCACCAGTTAAAAAATCCTCGGATCAACGCGAATGCATTATTGGCGGAACTCCGTCCATTGTTGTTGACGATCTCATCAAGCCGATCATTGATAAGTCTTTTCGTGATGTCCTGGACCAAAATATTATTCCAGGTTGGGACGAACTCTTTTCGGAGTATCCGTTCGGTCTCTTTCCAACGCTTCGTGTTTCGCTTCGCGTAGTTTTCAATGAAATCATTCGCGACCGAGGGAAACAAATCGGACTGGTAGTTCTACACGGGCCTTGAGCTTCTCGCTCTGGGGGTCGATGCCTCTGGCGACTTTGCTCAGCGCATCCGAAGCTATAGCGCGAGCCTGAGCCAGGGAAATGGCCCCGTAAGAGCCCAATGCGAAGCGGCGATTGCGACGGCCCAGTCGGTAGCGAAAGCTGAAGGACTTCGTACCCCCGGGCGAGATGCGGATTCCAAGGCCCGTTACTTTTCTATCGAAAACTTCATACTGCTTTGTCTTTGGCAGCAGTTTCTGAATGCCTATATCAGTAAGTAAAACACTGCCCATTACTTAGCGCCGATGCAGGAAGATGACTTGACGGCCCTCCTCTTACTGTCAATCCAAGCCAGTACATCTGGTAAAAACCATGCAACGCGCCCTTCACCTAATGGAATCCGGGTTGGAAACTTACCGAGTTTTTCCAGCCTTGCAATGGTCGAGCCGGAATAGGGGACTAGTGTTCTCAGTTCTTTTTTGTCGATGAGGCGGTTATGAAGAAGAGATACAGTATTCACTCGCTTAAATTCCTTCTAATGATGTAAAATAAAATTATAATCCCAGGTCAGCCGCCTGAGATGCCGGCAAGCAGCAAGTTGACTGTACCACTTCTCGCAGCATAAGTCAAGAAAGTTCGAGCGTAAATCCAATAAAAAGCCAGCCTATTACACAGTTTCTAAGTAATACGCCTATCTTGATCGGGAATGTTTGAGGTTTCACTCGCGTTCGTCCCGATGTAAGCATCCGGCCAAGGGCTGGTGTCGGTCCAGCGGGCGGATCTGCTGTTTCGCATGGTCCTTTAAAGTTCCGCGGCAGCAACAGGGTGATGGCCATGCGGTTGCAGCCGCAGTTGCGTCGACCGACTTACGATACCGCCTCACTTTAATTATCAGCCGCGGCTTTCTTTCAGGAGGCGGGTGAAATTGCCCATCGCCTCAAGCTGTATTCATCGCAACCGCCGCGGAGCTTTCGGCCAAGGAATTCTTTTGTCTGGGGTTGGTGCGCATAATTGCGGAGCGGGCACCGGGCGAGCCTGCCTCTACGCTGTTTTCGCAGGGCCGGACCTCGTTATTCGGCGCCTGGCCGTGTCCGTTGTTGCCGGCGACTCGGGGCGCTCAAGAGCAGGCCGCCTCGTTCCATTTGGAACATCGTCAGAACGAGGTACTGCGGTCGCCCCCGTTCCCTGGGGCGTTCTCTAGAACAGCTCAAGTCAAAATTCGCGAGAGGTGGTCTCCCCGCTAATGAAGATCACGGTCAAACGCTTGGGCCCAGCTTCCGAGGCGGCACCCACGACAACATTCTTTGCGCAAGACTGTTACGGCCGCCGATAACCGTCGACATCGCCTAGCTGGGTTGATCGGCAGGATCATGCCGCCGAACGCGGTAAAGCTATCGTAGAAGGCCACACCGTACGGTATGCGGAGGGCTCTGCGGTGGCGCAGCCGGCGAGCACAAGGCAAGCACAACTGGGAAACTGGCCTCACTCGCGGGGAACGCGCACTCTGCGACCGCATCCACGTGCGCATCATGTCGAACGACGGCCAAGACTGTTTCATGTGTGCTGGGCGCCCGCAGCATTGAACACACTGGGTTTTCCAGAACTCCGCTCGCGCTTATCATCTGCACAGGGGTGGCTGTCTCAATCCTCGCGATGACATTTCGGATAAGGTAGCAGATAGGTAGCAATTCGCAGTGACTGCAACGCGCAGCCATGAGCAGGGTTGGAAAGCTTTTCTATGTCTTTTCAGCGGATTAGATGGAAGGTTAGCTTCGGATGATTAGCCCTGAGCATGGGCGTCATATATCTTTTAATCAGATGGTCGCGGGTTCGATCCCCGCCCCGCTCACCAATAAGATCAAGCGGACATCCAAGCTGTCGACAGCATTCGAGGCACGCGCCCGGGTGGTTGCGATGCCATGGTTCAAAGTGTTCCGAAATGCAAAGTGGCGCCGATCGGGCTGCGATCGGCGCCACTTTTGGCTTTGTGAATAGGGGGCCTTTTTACTCGGCCGCCACGGGTAGCGGGCTGCCGTTGATCGGCGAGGGGCTAGCGCCAGAGCCGGCGACGACACGCGAACGCCAAGGCTTCAGGACGCCGATTGCGAGTACGGCCGCCAGGATGTTGGCACCGGCGGCGATCAGGAACACGGTGTCCCAGCTTCCGCTCGTCTTCTGGATGGTGCTGGCATACGGAACCAGCAGTGCGGCGGTGCCTTTGGCGGTGTAGAGCAGGCCGGCGTTGGTGGCGGCGAACTTGGAGCCGAAGGTATCCGTGCAGGTCGATGGGAACAGCGAGTAAATCTCGCCCCAGGCGAAGAACACGAAGCCCGACAGAAGCACGAACCACAGCGGGTCCTTGCCCCAGAGATAGAGCATGTAGATGCCGACGCCTTCCATGAGGAATGCGATAAACATCGTGTTCTCACGACCGATATTGTCAGAGACCCAGCCGAAGAACGGACGCGTCAGGCCGTTGAGCAGGCGGTCGATGGTAGCGGAGAACGTCAGAGCCGCCATGCTGAAGCCCAGAAGCGTGACGGGCTCCTCGGCGAGCTTCAGGTCCCTTGCGATCGGCGAGAGGTTGGCGGTGACCATGAGGCCGCCAGCGCCGACGATGACGAACATGAAGTACATCAACATGAAGATCGGCTGGCCGCGCGCCACGACGAGGGCGCCGCCGGCCGCGAAGATCAAAGCCGCAAGAGCAAGCGGGATCCAGAAGCCGAGGCCCGCGGCGTACATCGCGAGGCCGCCGACGAGCGCAACCAGGGCGCCGATCGCCCATGTAGAGCTGGGTCCAATGATCTCGCCGGGCGTATATTGCCGGCGCGACTGGATGATGTTGCCTTTTACCGTCGGCTCCGGGACCTGGCCTTTGCGAGGGGCGACCAGCAGGAAGGCGAGCAGCACGATGATGACGCCCTGCCCGATGCCGAAATAGAGGAACGTATTCTGGAAGCCTGTATCGCGGATCATGTTCTGGATCGGCACGACGGTCAGGGCCGCGCCGGCGCCGAAGCCAGCAGCCGTGATGCCGGAAGCGAGGCCGCGCTTGTCGGGAAACCACTTCAGCGCATTGCCGACGCAGGTGCCGTAGACGCCGCCGGCGCCGATGCCGCAGATGATCATGGAGGCGTAGAAGCCGTCGATGCCGCCGAGCGTCGTCGCTCGAGAGGCCATCCACCAGCCCGCGCCGCAAAGGATGCCCGATACGAGGACTACAGCCCGCGGGCCGTACTTGTCGACAAACCAGCCTTCGATGGGCACGAGCCACGTTTCAAACAGAACAAACAGCGTAAAAGCGATTTGAATATCAGCCCGATCCCATTTGAACGATTTTTGAATTTCAGGAACGAAAAAGGTCCATCCATACTGGTAATTGGCGATCATCACCATGCAGATGACGCCTATTGCGAGTTGTCCCCAGCGAAATGAATCACTTACTTGCGCGGGTTCGCGCGCTCCCAAGAGTTTAGTCATCGCGTTTCCTCTCTGTCGCTGCAGATGCTGTCCTCCAGTCTCGCCTTTGGAATGCGGGCTCAAATATATAACCGGTGCCCGACAGCAGCCCCACTGATTGGGGAAAGGTTAACTGGGATGCCAGATACAGTATCCCACAAAAGTACTATGCGCAATCCTGCATAGGCGATCTTGCCGCAGCTCCGTGTACTTGAAATTTTTTTCCTCTTTATTGTCAGCATGTTAGGTAGCGAAAAAATTGTTTCTAACGCTGAGTGGCAGACTAGGGCTTGCGTCCGCCGCATACCTGGCATACAGTCCAGCCACTGGCATATGGTATACCACGGTGCGGCTTCAGTCGGATGCGAGCGCTATAACGCATGTCGGATCAGAGACTGAACATCGCACGGCACACCGGAAATGCGGGCCGAACATTCAGGCCCGCTTTGCACTCGAACCTGCAATCAAAGCCCCATCATTTCACGCTCGGAAACCTGAGTTTATGCTTCCGTAGTGCGATCTGCTGCTGTGCAGCCGTTTAACTCCATTTGCCGATCTCAATAGAAGCAAACACATCCGAAACCCCGGGAGGACCAACCATGAACTTCTTCGCGAAAAGGTTTTCCGCCAAGCCGGCAGAAAATGCAGCCGATAGAGTGATTGCCGCGGAGGCTGCTTCGGCGCCTTCGTTTGCCCACCCCGCTGCCGCCGGCTCGACCGCAGCAATGTACTCGCGATTTGCATTCGGCGTCGTTCCGGAGCCGGAGCTGACGGACGGCTTCCATCTGGTGATCGACGCCCTGAAGCTCAACGGCATCGACACCATCTACGGTCTGCCCGGCATCCCGATCACGGATCTGACGCGCTTGGCCCAGGCGGAAGGCATGCGGGTGATCTCATTCCGCCACGAACAGAACGCAGGCCATGCGGCCGCAATTGCCGGTTACCTGACGCAGAAGCCGGGCATCTGCCTCACCGTCTCGGCACCGGGCTTCCTCAACGGCCTGACGGCGCTCGCGAATGCGACGACCAACTGCTTCCCGATGATCCTCATCAGCGGTTCCTCCGAGCGTGAGATCGTCGACCTGCAGCAGGGCGACTATGAAGAGATGGATCAGCTCGCCATCGCTCGTCCGCACTGCAAAGCCGCCTTCCGCGTCCTGCATGCGCAAGACATCGGCGTCGGAGTGGCGCGCGCAATTCGCGCCGCGGTTTCCGGCCGTCCCGGCGGCGTCTACCTCGACCTGCCGGCCAAGCTATTCTCGCAAACGATGGACGCCGCGGCCGGCGCCAAGTCGCTCATCAAAGTCGTCGATCCGGCTCCTCGCCAGTTCCCGGCTCCCGATGCGGTCGAGCGCGCGATCAACTTGCTGAAGAGCGCCAAGCGCCCGCTGATCCTGCTCGGCAAAGGCGCCGCCTATGCTCAGGCCGATGCTGCTATTCGCGCCCTGATCGAAAAGACGGGCATTCCCTACCTGCCGATGAGCATGGCCAAGGGCCTGCTGCCCGACACGCACGAACAATCGGCCGCCGCTGCGCGCTCGTATGCGCTGGAGAAGGCGGACGTAGTGATGCTGATCGGAGCCCGTCTCAACTGGCTGTTGTCTCACGGCAAGGGCAAGACGTGGGGCGGCGAGGACTCCAAGCAGTTCATCCAGATCGATATCGCGCCAACGGAAATCGACAGCAACGTCGCGATCGCCGCGCCGGTCATTGGCGACATCGGCTCGTGCGTGGCGAGTTTGCTAATGCAGGTTGACGCGACTTGGCCGAAGCCGCCGGCGGCATGGACGGGCGCCATTGCGGAGCGCAAGGAGAAGAACCTTGCCAAGATGGCGGCGACGCTCGCGAAGAGCCCGACGCCGATGAACTTCCACAGCGCACTGCGGGTGATCCGTGACGTCGTCAAGGCGCGTCCCGATGCGGTGGTCGTGAACGAGGGCGCCAACACGCTCGATTACGCCCGCTCGATCGTCGACATGTACGAGCCGCGCAAGCGCCTCGATGTCGGCACCTGGGGCGTGATGGGTATCGGCATGGGGTTCGCTGTTGCGGCGGCCGTTGAGACGGGCAAACCGGTCATCGCCATCGAAGGCGACAGTGCTTTCGGGTTCTCCGGCATGGAGGTGGAAACCATCTGCCGCTACAACCTGCCGGTTTGCGTGGTCGTCTTCAACAACAACGGCGTCTATCGCGGCACCGACAAGAACCCGACTGGGCATTCCGATGTGGCGCCCACCGTGTTCGTGAAGGGTGCCCGCTACGACGCGATGATGAAGGCATTCGGTGGCGTCGGCGTGACTGCGATGACGCCGGATGAGCTGTTGAACGCGCTCAACGAAGCCGTGGCTTCCGGCAAGCCCACCCTGATCAACGCCATCATCGATGAGTCCGCCGGCACCGAGAGCGGCCGCATCGGCAATCTCAACCCGCAGAGTGTCGTCTCCAAGAAGTAATTCCAATCCCCCCGAACCAGCACGGATTCAGCAAGGAGCATTACCCCATGAAGGCACTCGACGGCATCAAGATCATCGATTTCACCCACGTGCAGGCTGGCCCTGCTTGTACGCAGCTCCTGGCCTGGTACGGCGCGGACGTCATCAAGGTGGAGCGACCAGGCTCCGGCGACGTGACGCGCAGCCAGCTCCGGGATATTCCCGATGTCGACGCGCTCTACTTCACGATGCTGAATTCGAACAAGCGCTCGCTCACCCTCGACACCAAGACGCAGCAAGGCAAGGAAGTGCTCGAGGAGCTGATCAAGGTCTCGGACGTGATGGTCGAGAATTTTGGTCCGGGCGCGCTGGATCGCATGGGTTTCACCTGGCAGCGCATCCTCGAGCTCAACCCCAAGATGGTGCTCGCCTCCGTCAAGGGCTTTAGCGACGGTCATCACTATGAGGATCTGAAGGTTTACGAGAACGTCGCGCAGTGCGCGGGCGGTGCCGCTTCGACCACCGGCTGGTGGGATGGCCCGCCGACCGTCAGCGCCGCCGCTCTAGGCGACAGCAACACGGGCATGCATCTCGCGATCGGCATTCTCACCGCCCTGCGTCACCGCGACAAGACCGGCCAGGGCCAGAAGGTGGCGGTGTCGATGCAGGACAGCGTGCTCAATCTCTGCCGCGTCAAGCTGCGCGACCAGCAGCGCCTCGACCGCATCGGCTACCTCGAAGAGTATCCGCAGTATCCGCACGGCAAGTTCTCGGACGTGGTGCCGCGCGGCGGCAACGCCGGCGGCGGTGGTCAGCCAGGCTGGGTGTTGCGTTGCAAGGGATGGGAGACCGATCCGAACGCCTACATCTACTTCACCGTGCAGGGCCATGCCTGGGCGCCGATCTGCGACGCCATCGGCAAGCCGGAGTGGAAAAAGGATCCCCGGTACATGACCGCTGAGGCCCGGCAACCGCACATCACGTCGGTCTTCGCGACGATCGAGGAGTGGCTCGCCACCAAGACCAAGTTCGAGGCCGTCGACATCCTGCGCAAGTTCGACATTCCCTGCTCTCCGGTGCTGTCGATGAAAGAGATCGCCAACGATCCGTCGTTGCGCGCAAGCGGCACCGTGACTGAAGTCGACCATAAGGCGCGCGGCAAGTACCTGACGGTCGGCAGCCCGATCAAGTTCTCCAACATGTCGGTCGAAATCACCGGCTCGCCGCTGCTGGGCGAGCACACGGACGAGGTTTTGACCGAGCTGGGTTACAGCCGGGAGAAAATTGCCGCACTTCACGAAGCCAAGGCGGTCTGATACGGCCGGCGTTATAGGAGATGGCGGCGTTCCTTCCGGGGCGCCGCCATCGTCGCAGTCTTTACTTACGAGAGGGAGCAATCCGATGAGCAACGGCGTCGATATGAACGCGCTCGTTCACGCAGTCGGCGATGCCGTCGTCGTCTGTGACGCGAATGGCGCCATCATTTTCTGGAATGGCGCGGCGGAGCGGATGTTCGGCTTTACGCAAGCCGAAGCAATCGGGCAGTCGCTCGACATCATCATTCCCGAGCGGATGCGCAAGCGGCATTGGGACGGCTACCACAAGTCGATGGCGACCGGTGAGACCCGCTATGGCAACGACGTGCTGCGGGTGCCGGCGATCAACAAGGGCGGCGAGACCCTGTCGATCGCGTTCACGGTGGCGATGCTGTTTGGGCCAGACGGCAAGGTGTCCTCGATCGCCTCGGTGATGCGCGAAGAGACAAAGCGCTTCCATGAGGAGCGCGCATTGCGCAAGCGCATCCAAGAGCTCGAGGCTCAGTTGCGGGCGCCCACTGAACCTGCGACGTCAGGCTGAACGCTCGTCTCTATGAAATCTTCATTGAACTTGGCCGCTGCTGCGGCCCGACGTCTGCTGGGCATCGAGCTGGTTCCGGTCAGCCATGCCGAGCGCGTCATTTCGGCGATTGGCGGAATCGTCGCCATCTACGTGTTGATCCTCGTCGAGCGCACGCTGCTCGGCGAGGCGGGAGCAGCGCTGATCGTCGCGTCCATGGGTGCGTCGGCAGTGCTGTTATTTGCGGTCCCTCACGGTGCCCTTTCGCAGCCGTGGGCCGTTCTGGTCGGTCACACCGTGTCAGCCGTCGTGGGCGTGACGTGCGCGAAATTTCTGCCTGACGTCACGCTAGCGTCGGCGGTTGCCGTGGGGCTCTCCATCGGTGCGATGCATTACTTGCGGGCGATCCATCCGCCGGGCGGGGCGACCGCGTTGACGGCGGTGATCGGCGGTTCGCAGGTGCACGCGCTCGGATACAAGTTCGTGCTGACCCCGGTGCTGTTGAACGCGCTGCTGCTTGTCGCGGCTGCCGTCGTCATCAACGTCGCCTTCGAATGGCGGCGCTATCCGGCTGCTCTCGGGAAGTCGCGCAAGGCTATGGCGGCCGATGATTTGACGCACTCCGATTTTGTTTCGGCGCTAAGTCGAATCGGAACGTTCGTGGACGTCAGCGAAGAGGAATTCCTGCGTCTGCAGGAGTTGACGAAAGAGGCAGCTCAGACACGCCGCGTGAAGCCGCAGGATGTGCGAATTGGCGCCTGCTATGCGAATGGTGGGCTAGGGCTCGACTTCACGATTCGCATGATCGTCGACCAAAGCAGGACGGGTGACGATGTAATCTGGCGCGTCGTCGTCGGGCGCAATCGGCATCAAACGGGGCTATGCTCGCGAAGCGAATTCGCAGCTTGGGCGGGCTACGAGGTGATGCGCTCAGAGAGTACGTGGTCGCGGGCCGCCTGACGAGCGGCTCGAAAAGCAGGCCGTAGACGAGCTAAAGCGCTGTCGTCGCGATGAGGTCCCGCATTGCAGGCCAGCCGGCCGCTTCCTAGGTTGTTACGACGATACGGCGCTTCCCAGCGCAGTATCGCTTGCAACCCGCCGGAGCTGATGCATGACCAAAACCCCCGTCTGGATGATTACAGGTTGCTCGACAGGCTTCGGGCGAGAACTCGTTCAAGCCGTCAGTGCCCACGGTCACCGTGTAGTCGCCACCGCGCGCAACGTCGATACGCTTGCGGAATTTGCCGGAAATCCGGCCGTGCTGCTTGCACCACTCGACGTCACCGACCGGGCGCAGATTGCTGCGGCGGTCGAGCAGGCAATCGCGAAATTCGGGCAGATCGACGTGCTCGTCAACAACGCGGGGTACGGTTATCTCGCGGCCGTGGAAGAGGGAGAGGACGCGGAGGTGCGAGCGATGTTCGACGCCAACGTCTTCGGGCTCGCAGACGTGACGAAGGCAGTTCTTCCCGGTATGCGGGGGCGGCGAAGCGGCCACATCGTCAACATCTCCTCGATGGCCGGAATTATGGGTTTTCCCGGCATCGGCTACTACAACGCGAGCAAGTTCGCGGTCGAGGGGTTGTCAGAAGCGCTCGCCAAGGAATGCGCACCGCTTGGCATTCGCGTCACCGTCGTCGAGCCAGGACCGTTCCGCACCGACTGGGCCGGCCGATCGCTGAAGGTGCCAAAGGAAGCAATTGCCGACTACGCCGAAACAGCCGGAGCGCGACGGCAGGGCATTCAAGGGTACAGCGGCCAGCAGCCGGGCGACCCGGTGCGCGCGGCGAAAACCATCATCGCGGCGGTGGAAACTCCCGAGCCGCCCCTTCATCTCGTGCTGGGGCGGGTCGCCTTCGACACTGCGAAAGCCAAGGTCCAGGAGTTTGGTGAAGAACTCGAGAGATGGCGCGACCTGACGCTCGGCGCGGACTTTCCGAGCTGATAAAGGCAATGTGCCGCGTGTATGCCCGCGACCGTAAATCGTGTCGCGGGCCTCTTCAGGTTCCGGATTTCTCAGGTCGTCTTCTTATTGCGGGCGTCCATGCACTTGCCGTCCTTCATATACATGAAGGTGCCGCAGGAAGCCTTGGCGCCCGCCGAATGGTGTTTATGCGACTTTTTAGCGGCCAGGGCCGGGGTGACGACAAAGGCCGCGGTCAAAATAACGGTAAGCGGAATAGTCAGCTTCATGGGCGTTTCTCCAGTAGCGGTTTTTGCAGCGACCGGTTTCATTGCCGCTGATCTGGAAATACTAATGCCAATTCTTTGTCAGCGCTACGGGGGGAGTGATTGTGGTTGGCTTGATTTTCGATTTCGGCGTTAATCTCAGCGCCCGCTAGAATTACGATTGTCGAGAGCCACATCCAGATCATGAAGCCAATTACGGCGCCCAGCGACCCGTAGGTGGCATTGTAAGTGCCGAAGTTGGCGACGTACCAGGACAAAAGCAGGGAGCCTAAGACCCATGCCGCGCCGGCCATGGCGCTGCCCCAGGTCACCCATCGCCACCGCGGTGGCGTTCGAACTCGGTCCGTACCGGTAGAGGCAAGCGAGCGCAAAAAGTATCACGGCGTACAGAACGGGCCATCGCAACAGAGTGAGCAGCGACGCTGCAGAGCCATCGGGAATGCCGAGCAGTTTCAGCGCGACCGGTACGACGACGATACCGGCCACGGCAAGGATCACCACCGCGATGGCTCCCAAAGTGAATGCGAGGGAGCGCAAATTGAGTACGATGAAGCCGCGTTTCTCCTCCTGCTTATAAATGACATTTAGCGCATCGAAGATTGCTTTGGTGCCGGCGTTGGCGCCCCATAGCGATACCGCAAGCGATCCGATGAATGCGAGCCCGAGGGCTCCGTGCCCCTGGGACGCGACCCGCTTGGCTTGCTCGCCGACGACTTGGACTGCGCCTTCAGGAAGAATACCGGCCGCTGATTGGAGTTGATCCGAAATCGATGTCGGATCGGCAAGAAGGCCGTAGATCGAAACAATCGCCGCGACGGTTGGAAACAGTGCGAGCAAAGCATAGAAAGTGACGCCGGCGGCGATGAGGAGAACGCGGTCGTTCTGGAAGCTTTCAATGACGCGCCGGGCAATGTCCAGCCAGCCTTTCGCGGGTATCTTCGCCGGGGTCTCAGCGTTGCCTCCAGGGCCAAGCTGGCGCTGCTCGTTGGCGATCCGTTGCAACTTTGCCTTCGCCGACCGGGGAGTTTGCGGACTGGACGTCAGCCAGAGAAAACCGGTCAGGGCAGCAAAGATGAAAAGATCATGCAGGAGGAGCGACGTGGAGCCTAACGGACGGGGCCTTCTCATGACTGTGTCTCCCTACAATCCTGCGGGAGACGACGCGGCCTCAGATGATTTGTTCTTGCCGGACTTCCCGTGGTGACAGGGGAACTCGACGTTCACGTGGTTCGTTCCTGCAACGCAACTCAAGAGGAGATCCGTCATGGCTTCAGTCATCCGACCCACCGCTTCGACCACCACCGGGCCCTCTGGCCCAGCCAGCAGGAGCGGGACCGCTGCCCTCGACAAAGCCGCCGATGTCATGAGCAAGGCGGACCGCATGTACGATGTCGCTGCAGATGCCGCACAGGACACTGTTCGCAATCTAGCCGAGCAGGGCCGTGAAGCGCGCGAGAGAGCAGAAGAAGTCGCTGCAAATGCCAGCGTCGCCTTAAGGCGGTCGTTGAGGGAGCAACCGATGACGACGCTGGCGGTCGCAGCCGTGGTTGGCTTCGTCGTTGGCGCGATGTGGAAGTCCTAAGGTGGAAGCGGGTGGGAGTGATGGTTCCCAAAAGTAGCCATATGGCCATCCCCGTCTCACCAGCTTTTCATTCTCCGGCCGTTTAGTAGAACTAAAAACGAAGCACCGGTCGAGATTGGCGCCAGGAAGTTCTTTGACGGCAGATCATCCTAATCAATGGACAGCAGGGTGCGTGCTGCGCACCCGGCAGCGGGCCCAAAGGAGCATCGAGGCGATTCAGACGCCGCGATGCTCCCGCGGGCCGGTCGCGTTGTCGATCAGGGCATGCACGAGCGAAAGGGCCGCTTCGCAAGTTGTTCGCTTAAGCATTCACTAGGATTGCCGAACGTTAAAGCCGAAGCATCCCCCGTGCCCCATATGCTTCGGTCCAGCCAGGACCCGCTCCCCCAGCGGGTCCTGGCTACCTTTTTCAGCAGAGCAGGTCATAAAAGAAAAGGCCTGGACCAGTCCAACGCCTGCGACCATAACGGCGCTTGGCGTTGTTCACGGTCCAGGCCCTGCACTGCGCGAATGCGCTAGTGCTGAGCAGCGCGTAAGAGCCATGCCCCCCGGCAATCGATCTCACGCGCACCGCCCAGTCCACACGGCTGGAACGTCCTGCGGCTTAGTATGTCGGCCACGATCGGATGCACGCCCCCAGCGTGCACGAATCGCGTCGAGTTCTGTACGTAAACCGTTAGCAACGTCAGCAGCGTTTCGAGCGTTAGTCAGCCAGCTTCAGTATTCGGCGCTGGTCTGTCATCATTGAGCTTCGTGGCTAGTTGCCTAACTTGAGCTAGCCAGATGATAGTAGACCCTTAGCCGGTTGGCTATAGCCAAATAGGCCATTTTTGTTGGCAAGATGGCGCAGTAGGAGTGTCGTGTTGCTGAAGACCTTTTAGTGCGAGCGGGGTCGCGCCAGGAGATTGCATTTGCCATGGAGAACGCCTCGGATTTTTGCGGCTCGATCCTGATTGCCGACGACCACGAGGTGTTTCGCTTCGGGCTGGTTCACCTGCTGACTAACTCCATGAAAGTAAGTAAAATTTACGAAGCAGGCCGTTTTGAGGAGGCACTCGAACTCTTGCGTCACAAGGACCTTGTGCTGGCGATCTTGGATCTCAACATGCCGGGTTTGGGACAGCCGTCCGACTTGGCGAAAGTAAGGGCGGCGAGACCGGATATCCGCGTCGTGGTGCTGAGCGGCTCCGAGGGGCGCCAAGATATTCTGGGCGCTCTCGACGCGGGCGTGCATGGCTACATCATCAAAAGTCAGGGCTTGGCGGCGTTAGTCGACCGGCTGCGATACGTGATGTCGGGTGAAATCTACGTGCCGCCGGTTCTGGCGGAGCGCGCACCGGCATGCGAGGCGCCCGGAGCGGCGGTTGCCGCGAAGGTTGAAAGCCTTCCGCCAACGGTGTCGCTGACGACGCGGCAAAAACACGTGCTGGAGGGCCTTGTAGAGGGGCTTTCCAACAAGGAGATCGCGCTAAAGCTGGGGGTCTCGGAAGGCACTGTCAAAATGCACATCGCGTCGCTGCTCCAAATCATCGGCGCCGCCAATCGCACCCACGCGGCAGCGCTCGGAAGGCATTTACTGAGCTAACACACGCGGCGCTCAGGGGCGTGATCTCACACCGAGTTCAGGTCAGCGGCACTGTCAGAGACAGGCGTTGGCCACCGCGGGGTAACGGGGTCAGTTCCAGGCGGTGGTGAAGCACTCCCCCCAGGTGAGCAATCGTTCCAAGCCCAAGGCCCGAGGCGGCCGGCGTCCGATTGCGACCTCGCCATTCGACAAAAGCGCTGCAAGTTTGAGCCGGCCCAACCGTCGGCGCCTTGAAGTAGACCTCAAATACGGCGCAGGACCCTCGCGTTCGCCACCCGGCTAGGATGTCGCGGCCGTTACTCAGCTGCGCGGCGTTGAGGACCAAACCTGTCAGCATCAGCCGCAGCATCCGGGCATCGCTCAACCCGATGCCACTGGGCTTGCGCGACCGCACGGCAAACCCGTCCGCCTCGGCGAGGGCTTCCAATTCCCGCATCACGGTGTCGTGGACGTCGGCGAGAGGTACTTTGTCGATCGCGACGTCGGCCAGACGCAGAACCTCGGTCAGTATGGAGATGTGGTCCTGGAGTTCCTGCAGGGCGTTCTCAAGTTTATCCAGCAAGAGCAGCCGAGAGTCGCCCACATCAGGTTGGCGAAGCGCTCGTGAGAGATAAAGCAGTGCTTGCACCGGCTGCTTGAGGTCGTGACCGGCTTTGCCCCACAGCTTGCTCGGCGGGGGCGCGTGCAACGTGTTGGGCGTATCCCACTCTGTCGCCATCAAATTCCATTTCCAACTGGCTGGGGGCTCGATACGGCTGGAACACGCCCTTGGCCTTCCGCGGATCCATTCAAGTCTCTGCTGCGGTTCTAAGCGGCGGAGCGTCAGGCGCAATAGGTCTCCGGCCTAACGCGCTCAGAACCAGCAATCAGGCGGTAACAATGTGTGATGGGGCTGAGGAGAGTTGAATTGACTTCGATTAAGGCATCAAACGATGCATTGTTATCTCTTGCCGCTTATGCCCTCGGCTGGCCTTTCTAGACCCCTGGAAATCAATTGAAAGCAACTCAACCGTGAACGACGAGGACGGCACGAGCGTCGACCTGACAGGCCGGCGGATTCTGATCGTCGAGGACGACTGGCTGATCGCAGACGCGCTCGCGGGCTTGCTGCAGGGCCTAGGCATGGTCGTGGAAGGGCCGGTGACCAATGTCGCGGCTGCCGAGAAAGTCTTTGCATCGATGCCCCTCCAGCTTGCGGTGGTTGACTTGAACCTCAATGGCGAAAGGGCTGATAGTCTCGTCACGCGCTTGGCCGGCGAGGGCGTACGCGTCGTCGTGGTCAGCGCCTATGACGCGGCCCAGATGGAAACCGACAAGGCGTTTTCGACACTGCAAAAGCCGGTTCAAGTCAGCGCGCTGTTGCGCGAAATTCGCCGGGCATGCGCGGATCTCGACGCGGCCTAGCTGGAGATTCCGCGCAGGCCGGGAGAAGCGACTACGACCTACGACCAATTACCGAGCGGCAAGTGGTTGCCGTAGCGGTGCCCGAACGTCCACTTTCCTCGTTAATTCCACGGATAGTCTGAACGGACAGACTGATGGACGCGGCCTACCGCACCCTAGAGTCCAAACACGTATCTACGCCGGCCGGGGAAGGTGTGGGCGTGGCGCTGCTGGTGCTGTCGCTCGGGGTCCTGGCGGGATGGCTGACCGGGGCGATGAGGCTAGCGTCGTGGGGCGAGGGCCTGACCGCCACGACCCCGCTCGCGGCCAGCTGCTTCCTGACAATCGGGTTTGCTTTCTGCATACAGCAACGGGTTCCCGCCTCCCTTACGGCAGGGCTTGGGATCCTCGTGGCTCTTGTCGGCGGCGTTTGTGCGCTGGCGTTCGTGGCGGGTTCGACTGGCTCCGACGCGATGATGGTTTCCCCCGGCCACGTCGGGCAGGCGCCGCCCGTCGACAAACTCGGAATGTGGCCGTCGGCTGCGGTCGGCTTCACATTTGCCGGCCTGGGCCTCGCCTTGCGTGCGCGTAAAGGCGCGGGGACCTTTGCGGTGGGACTGGCTGGGCTGGTGGGGGTCGTAGGAATTATCGCCCTTCTCGAGCAGGCCTTTGGCTACGACGACGTCGACGCGGTCCCCGGCTTCGGGTCCGTTCCCCTGCCGACCGGAGTCGGCTTCCTTCTGGTGTCCGCTGGGCTTCTATTGCGGAAAGGCCGCGGGCGGCCCGAGATGTCGCTGAGGCTGGCGCTCGGCACGCTCGTGCTGGCAGCGCTGCTGCCTGCGGTGGTGTTCATGGCGTCGCAGGCGCGGCGCGCCGCCGAGGAACGTCTGGCATCGTTCGAGCGGGAAGGGCGCGATCTTGCGGGAACACTCGGCGCCTACGTCGATAAGCTGATTGCTGAGCGGGTCGGGCTGATCAATGGCCTCGCAAGCTCACCAGCCCTGCGCAGCCGCGACCTGGAAGCGTTTTATCAGCAGGCGCGTTCCGTTATCGACCCTGCGGAAGGCAACGTCGTCATTTTTGACCGCTCCTTGAAGATGCTTCTGAACACCGGGCAGCCCTTCGGGACCGAGTTGCCGGGCGCAGTCGAGACGAACTCGGCGGCACGCGCCCTGATCACGCGGCGAATCGAGATCTCCGACGCGTTCGTCGGCTCGGTCAATGGCCGCTGGATCGTGGGCATCTCGAAGGGAGTAGACGGGACGGAGTTCGCTTTGCGCATCACGATTTGGGCCAATGCCATCAGCGATTTGCTGAGGAAATCGGCGCCGGAAGGATGGATTACCGCGATCGCCGACCGCGAGGGGAAAATCATCGCCCGCAGCCACGATCCAGATCGCTGGACCGGCGAGGGAATCTCGCCTTCGGTGTGGCCAAGAGCATGCTGCAGCGAAACCGGCTGGATGCGCGGCGAAACACTCGAAAGGCTGCCGGTCTATGCCGGGTGGAAGCGACTGCCTTTCGGGTGGACGGTCCTGGTTGGGGTCGACGAGCGCTTCCTCCGCGGAGAGGCGCGGACGCAGGTCGCACGGGTGTCGATCGGCGCCCTATTCGTCTCAATCTTAGGCTTGTGCCTCGCCGCGGGTACGGCATTTGCAGTCGCGCGGTCGCTCGAAAAGCTGTCCCAGGCAGCCGCGACTGTGGGCCGGGGCGAGCTTCCACTGCCGTTACGAACAAATGTGCGCGAAATCAACTCGGTCGGCGCGGCGCTTCGGGATGCGGCGGCCAAGCGTCAGGCGGCCGATTTCGTACTGCGCGACAGCGAAGAGAGATTGCGGAGGTTCGTCGATCAGGCTCCCGCGGCCATCGCAATGTTCGATCGGGACATGCGCTATGTCGCCTACAGTCGGCGCTGGCTGAGAGAGTACGTGCTGAAGAATGAGAATCTAATTGGCCGGTCGCACTACGAAGTCTTCCCTGAGCTTTCCGACCGCTGGAAGACTATCCACAAGCGCGGCTTCGCGGGCGAGGTCGTCCGCGAGGATGAAGATGTCTTCATTCGCGCGGATGGACGGATGCAATGGCTGCGCTGGGAGATGAGACCCTGGCATTATGCCGACGGCAATATCGGTGGGATCACCATCGCAAGCGAGGATGTGAGCGCGCGCGTGGTGGCCGAGCATGCATTGCGCGACCGGGAGCGTCTGCTGCGGGCCGTGACGGACAATGCGGCGGTCGGCATGGTGATGCTCGACCGCGAGCGCCGCTACACGTTCGTCAATCCAACGTATGTGCGCATTCTCGGGCTGACGCTCACGTCAGAAGAAATGCTCGGCAAAACTCCAGCCGAGGTTTTGGCACCAATCTATGCGTCTCAGATTGCGCCGCGGCTCGACCGCGTCTTTGCGGGTGAAAGGGTGGCTTACGAGCTCGCGCGGCCCTTCGCAGACGCAGAGTTGAAATATTACGTCGTCGTTTACGACCCCGTGCACGGCGGCGGCGCGCTCGTGACCGGTGTCATCGTCACGATTTTCGACATCACGGAACGCCGGCGAAGCGAAGAAGAGGTGCGAGCAAGCCAGCAGCGGTTGAAAGCCATCGTCGATACAGCCGCTGACGCCATCGTCGTCATCGACGATCTCGGCCACATCCAATCGATCAATCCAGCCACCGAGCGGTTGTTCGGCTACTCGCCAGCCGATCTCGTTGGAGAAAACGTCTCCAAGCTGATGCCGGAACCGGACCGGACGAAGCACGACAGCTACCTGGAGGCGTTCCTGCGCACCGGTAAGGCGAAGATCATCGGAAGGGGGCGCGAGGTCGAAGGCCGGCGCAAGGACGGCTCCGTTTTTCCGATCGACCTCTCCGTGGTTGAGTGGCGCCTGGCGGAGAAGCGTTACTTCACCGGCCTCATGCGCGATGTCACCGATCGCAAGAAGCGCGAAAAGCAGGTCGACCATCTGCTGCGTGAGGTCAATCACCGCGCGAAAAACATGCTCGCCCTGGTGCAGGCTGTGGCGATGCAGACGGCCGCGACGGAGCCTACAGATTTCGTCGAGCGCTTCGCCGAGCGCATCCAGGGGCTGGCGGCGAGCCAGGATCTGCTGGTGCGCAGCCAGTGGCAGGGTATTCAACTCCAAGAGCTGGTACGTTCGCAGCTTGCGCATTTTACCGATCTGATCGACGTGCGGATCACGCTCAAGGGGCCGGCCCTTCGTATCTCGGCCTCGTCCGCCCAGACGATCGGGATGTCGCTGCACGAATTGGCGACCAATGCAGGCAAGTACGGGGCGTTGTCCAACCCCACCGGCACGGTCGCGATTACCTGGGAGTTCGGCCACGACCCGGCAGGAGGCGATCGGTTTCGGCTGACCTGGACCGAGAACGGGGGGCCAGCTGTATTGGTCCCGAGCCGATGCGGCTTCGGTACGAAGGTTATTGCGGCCATGCCCCGAGCGTCTCTCAGCGCGGATGTCGTCCTGGAGTATGCGCCCGAAGGGGTCAGGTGGCGCCTCGATTGTCCTGCCAACAATGTCATCGACTCCGGCAGCAGCCATTAGAGCGTTCAGCCCGTTCGCAAGTGATAAAAAAGCTGACGACGATGTCGGCATGGCAGGGTGCGCAGCGTCCTCAAGATCTCAAGCGAAAGGATGGAACCAATGGATATGGCAGGCAAGTACGTCGACGGGTTCGTAGTTCCCGTGCCCAAGGACAGCATCCAGGCCTATAAGACTTTTTCCGAGAAAGCGGGGCGAATCTGGAAGGAGCACGGCGCTCTTGAATACGTCGAGTGCATCGCTGACGATGTGAAGTCCGGAAAGGTCACCTCCTTTCCGCAGTCGGTGAAGCTCGAAGCCGACGAGATCGTCGTGTTTTCTTGGATCGTGCACAAGTCGCGTGAGGATCGTGACCGCGTCAACGCGGCGGTGATGAGCGACCCGCGACTGAAAATGGATTCCAAGTCGATGCCGTTTGACGGCACGCGCATGTTCTTCGGCGGCTTCGACGTCCTGCTTGCTCTTTAACGTGACCGGCGGAGGATGGCGGCGCTCAGCCCATCAGGGTCGACCGCCATCCACGGCGATTCACCAATTATCAACTCTCTTCTTCGTTTCGAACTTTAGGTGGCAGCCCGTTTGGGTGCCTCGTCGTCAATCCTTCTGCGCAAAATCATAAATAAATTCTGCTTTTTCCAGATCAGGCGGCAGGATGCAGGACGGACCGGCATCCGCGGACATTTGGTGCAATTGCCGAATAATCGAGTCATATTTTGTAGACGGATGGATCGTATCGTCGGATGTGTTCGACGTCTGCCAATCCGCCGCAAGAGGAATCGCCGATGAACTCAGTCAGCCTGATTTCAGGCCGCTTTCGCGCGGATCAGCGCGGCAGCGTTGCGATCGTCGTCGGCCTCATGTCATTTACGCTGTTGCTATGCGTCGGCGGTGCCATCGATTTTGCGCGCTGGTACAACGTGAGGACGGTGACGCGTTCGGCGCTCGATGCCGCCGTGCTAGCCGGCGGCAGGCAGTTGCAGCTCGATACGTCAAATCCTCAGGGCGCGATTAACATAGCGAAGCAGACCTATATCGCGAATACCAAGTCACGGCTGCAGCTCGCCAGCGATACGGTCAGCTTTTTCGTCACCGACAGCAATGCGGCGATCACTGCGACCGGTGATGCGTCGCTGAGCACGGTTCTGCTGAATTTGATCAACATCACAACGCTGCCTGTTGTCACGTCGCAAGGGACCAAATTTCCCAAGGCCGCTTTCTCGAGCGGTGGCGGCAGTGGCAGCGACCTCGAGCTTTCCGTGATGCTCGACGTGACCGGCTCGATGTGCGCCGACGGCGAAGGACCTTGCACTTCCAGTCCGAAGCTCGATGCGTTGAAAACTGCTACCAAGGATTTGATCAACACCGTGATCTGGGCCGACCAGAGCACTTACAAGTCGCGGGTTGCACTTGTTCCGTTCTCGACCCGCGTGCGTGTCGGGCCGAACGGCGGCGGGGACCAGTTGATGAACAAGCTGACCGGTCTCGGGGCGTCATGGTCAGGCTACTATAAAATATGCACCAGCGGTTCCGGCAGCGGCGGCAGCGAAACGGGCGGCAATTGGACCTGCAACGCCTATTCGACCCAATACAATACGGGTTGGAAAATCATGCCGTGCGTTACCGACCGGTTTTTCAATTCGACGTGGACCGTCGACGTCACCGACGATGTGCCCGGCAGCAACGCATGGCTCAACGCCCACGACGGCGGCCGCATGACGAAGTCGTGGGATAGCTCGGATACCGCTGCTACGGCGCAACTCGGCAAAACCAGCGGCGACCCCGCGCAGCATTGGAACTATGAGCCCGCCGGCTCGTGCGCCGACGTCGGCGAGGGAAACCAGATCATGTCGCTCACCAGCGACAAGGCCGCGCTCACCGCGCGAATTGATGGCCTGCAAGCCTATGGCTCGACCGCCGGTGCACTCGGCACGGCGTGGGCTTGGTATACGCTGTCGCCGAAGTGGGTGTCGGTGTGGGGTGGCGACGACAAACCGGGTCCATACTCCGATCTGACGGCGATCCAGGGCAATGGCTTCCCGAAGCTACGCAAGGTAGCCGTGTTGATGACCGACGGCGTCTACAACACCATTCGCGGCTGGAAGGACCAGAACCAACAGCAGGTGTCCGACTATGCCAAGCAGATGTGTGCGAACATGAAGGCGCAGGGCATCGAAATCTATGCGGTCGGTTTCGCGCTCGATGAGCTTGGGGCTACCGAACGGGTGATCGCGACCGATACTCTGAAATCGTGCGGCACCGATTTGGCGCATTTCTACGAGACGTTGACGGTTCCGCAGTTGCAGCAGGCCTTCAAGAGCATCGCGCTCCAGATGTCCACGCTTTACTTGGCAGAGTAGGAGCTCGCAAAAACTCAGGTTGGCGGCCCTCGCGAAGACGCGGGGGCCGTTCGCGTTTGGGAGCCGTGCGTAGTTTGCCCGAGTAGGCGGGTGCTGTGCGCAGATGTCTCGCTGCCGCTGAACGTCCTTGACAACGGCAGCACATCCGTAAATTCTTTAC
This sequence comes from uncultured Alphaproteobacteria bacterium, assembly GCA_963847435.1. GTDB lineage: Bacteria > Pseudomonadota > Alphaproteobacteria > Rhizobiales > Hyphomicrobiaceae > CAWJZR01. Next base: position 25,966 of record CAWJZR010000014.1, read on the forward strand.
GTGGAATTTCAAGAATAGCGGGGCGGCGAACGGTTGCTGATCCATTCCGGCCACGGTTTGGAAACGAGCCCGCGTGTCAACTGGAGAAAGCAGGCCATGACTCTGTTCAAACGCGCAGTGCTGTCCACTTTTGCTGTCGGTTCGGTCGCTTTCGCGGCCCCGGCCTTCGCGCAGGAGGCCAGCCACAGCATCACCATCCGCGATCACAAGTTCGAGCCGAGCACGTTGAACGTGAAGGCGGGCGTGAAGATCAAGCTGACGGTGACCAACGCGCAGAAGGAGGCGGCGGAATTCGAAAGCGCTGAGCTCAATCGCGAAAAGATCGTGCCCCCGGGAAGCAGCGTGACTGTCTACCTCGGGCCGTTGGAGCCGGGACGGTACGGCTTCTTCGACGATTTCCATCAGGCCGCGAAGGGCACGATTGTCGCCAAGTAGGGCATCGCGAAGCAACGGGGCTTGCCGGGGGCGGAAGGGGTAATTTTCATGCTGGCTACAGCGGTCATTGTATTCAGAGAGGTGCTGGAAGCGGCCCTCATCATCAGCATCGTCATGGCGGCTTGTGCCGGCGTGAGGGGCCGTAATCTTTGGGTCGGCGGCGGCGCCGCGGCGGGGCTAATCGGCTCGTGTGTGGTTGCGGCCTTAGCAGGCGTGATTGCCGAAATGGCCGCCGGACTAGGCCAGGAATTACTCAATGCCGCAATCTTGTTCATCGCGGTGGGCATGCTCGGGTGGCACAGCATCTGGATGTCGCGGCATGGGCGGGAGCTGGCGGCCGAAATGAAGAGCGTCGGCACGTCGGTGCTCTCCGGACAACGGCCGCTTTATGCAATTGCGGTTGCGGTCGGGATGGCGGTGCTGCGCGAAGGTTCCGAAACAGTGATGTTTCTCTATGGCGTCGCGCAAGGCAGCGAGACTTCGGTGGCGGACGTGGCGACGGGCGGAGCGCTTGGCGCGGTACTGGGAATCTGCACCGGCGCCCTGCTCTATTTCGGGCTGCTCAGCATCCCGACGCGGCTGCTGTTCACCGTCACGAACTGGATGATCCTGCTGGTCACGGCCGGTCTTGCCGCGCAGGCGGTCGGCTTCCTCGTGCAGGCCGATCTCGTGCCGCCGTTAGCCAATCCGCTGTGGGATACGTCGTCCGTGCTGACGGAGCATAGCCTTCCGGGCAAGCTTCTCCACAGCTTGGTCGGCTACCAGGCGCGTCCGGCGGGAATCCAGGTCCTCGCCTACGTCGTGGTGCTGGCGGCCCTGGGGAGCTTGACTTTCGCCATGGCGCCGCGCGTGCAGCCGCGCCGGCTCCTCGTGGCAGCGGGCGCAGTCGTGGCGGCGATGCTTGTGTTGGCGCTGTTCGAGGCGCAACCCGCGCATGCCGAGTTCAAGCTACGTTATCCCAACATCGATTATCGCGAGGTCGAGGTTGAGAACAATTTCTCCGCGACGTTCGATCGGCGGGCGGACAAGAACCATAACCTCAGCTTTCCGACCGAGGTCGGGGTAGGCATCCTTCCGTTCTGGTTCGCCGAGGTCGAGTTCGAAGCGTCCAAGGAACCCGGTGAGCGCGCGAGTTTCGAGGCGCTGACCTTCGAGAACTATTTCATGCTGACCGAGCCCGGCAAATACTGGCTCGATTTCACGATATTTGCCGAATATGCCCGGGCGCGAAAGGCGGACGACGCGGACAGCGTGATGCTCGGCGCGCTGTTGCAGAAAGAGCAGGGGAGGTTCCTGCACACCGCCAATCTCTACTGGGAAAAAGAGGTCGGGTCCCTCGCCTCGAACCGGGACGGGTTCAAATACGCCTGGCAAAGCCGCTATATGCTGAACCCTCTGTTCCAGCCGGGCTTCGAGGTCTACGGCGAGATCGAGGATCTCAATCGGCCCGGAACTTTCAACGAGCAGCAGTTCCGCCTCGGACCGATGTTCGCCGGAAGCTACAACCTGGGCGAGATCGGCGGCCGCGGCAAGATCAAGTACGAAATGGGCTACCTTTTCGGCACGACGTCAGCGACCGAGGAGCGGACGTTGCGCACACGGTTCGAGTACGAAATTCCGTTCTGAGCAGAGGTGCGCCGGACAAACTCTTATGCTGGCGGAGGCACCAAGGCTGGTGCCCCGCCGGTGTCGATTTGCATCTCATGACCGATCGTCTGCAGCAGCGCCGACAGGCGCGCGCTGATACTTTCCAGCGCTGAAGAAAACTGGATGGTGCGGTGCGATTCGACCGCCTGGACGTGGCTCATTGCGTAAATCTGCGACGCGTGACGAGCTATCTCCGTGCAAGCATCCGGGTTGATGTCGTTGGCCTGCAGCGACCACGCCAGCTCGTGCAGATCTTCCGTCGCTCGCAATATGCTGCGGACGGGCGAGGCGTTCGCCTCAGCGGTGCGGCCCTCGGCTATGGGCTGGGAGGGTGGTTTTGCCATCATGGCGCCGCGCGTTTCAGCGACGAACGCGCAAATTTGCTCGATCTCGAACTTGAGCTGCCCTAGAAGTGCGGGCGGCTCACGGAGCGATGTCTTGAGGCGGCCAATGGCGTCCTCGAGCAGCGCGCTATCCAGCCGGCGGGCGCGGCGGCCGTGCTCGGCGAGGAACCAGCGGCCGCGGGCGCTCTCCAGAAGCGCGCTCTCGATGGCGAGATATTCGCGTTCGGCATCGAAGACGGTATTTAGCGACGGCTGCTGCATGGCCTGACCGGGTTATCCACAGTTTGTCCAAAGAGATAAGCGATTCGTTCGGCTCGACGCGATGCCTTCCGAGCGAAAAGCACTCGGTTTGAGGGGGCACTGTGGCCGATTTGGGCGTGAACAGAGAACAAAGCGTGGTGTGGCGGGCGCCGGGAGCGGACGGCTACGCGTGGCGCTGTGCGCTGTTCTATGCCGCGCTGTTCCTCATTTACGGGGTGCAGATGCCGTACCTGCCGGTGTGGCTCGAACTTCGCGGGGGCTGACGGCGGCGGAGATCAGCATCATCAGCGCTACGCCCTTCTTTCTGCGCATCGGGGTGACGCCGGCGGTGTCCCTGTTCGCCGATCGCATCGGCAATCATCGGATCGTGGTGATCGCGACGGCGCTGCTGGCGCTGTCGGGGGCGCTGCTGCTGTCGCAGGCGCAGGGTTTCCTGCCAATTCTGCTACTGGCAATCGTGATGCTGATCTCGGCCTCGACCGCGATGCCGCTGACCGAGACGGTGACGGTTGAGGGCGTGCGGCGGGAAGGGCTCGACTACGGACGCATCCGGCTATGGGGCTCGTTGACATTCATCGCGGCGAGCTTCGGCGGCGGGGTCGTCATCGACCGTTTCGGCGCGGGCGCCGGAATCTGGATGCTAGTGGCGGGGTGTGCGATCACATCGGCGGCGGCGCTCTTGCTGCCTAGGCCAGCGCGTGCTGTGCCCGATGCTTCGCACGTGACGGGGCCAAGTGCATTCGAACAGGCTAAGCGACTGGTCTCGACGCCGCTGTTCCTGGTGTTCCTGGTGGCGGTGGGGGCGACGCAGGCCTCGCACGCGACACTCTATACATTCGGGGCGCTGCATTGGCGGTCGCAGGGGATCTCGCCGACCTGGGTCGGCATCCTATGGGCGATCAGCGTTTCGGCGGAGATCCTGCTGTTCGCCTATTCGAGCGCGCTGGCGCGCCGCTTCGGTATCATCGAGGTGCTGCTGGCGGGGGCGCTCGGCTGCGTTGTGCGCTGGACGATCCTGGCATTCGATCCGCCCTTGGCGCTGCTGATTCCGCTGCAGGTGCTGCACGCGCTGACCTACGGCGCGACGCACATCGGCGCGATTCTCTTCATTTCCCGCGCGGTGCCCGCGGGCGCGAGCGGCACGGCGCAGGGCCTCTATGCGACGATTGCCGCCGGTGTCGGCCACGGCGCGGCGACCTTGGCGTCGGGCAAGCTCTATCCGCTGTTCGGCGGCAAGGCCTTCCTGGCGATGGCGGCGCTGTCGGCAGTGGGGCTTGGTCGCGAGCGTCGTAGTATGGCGGCGCTGGGACGGCGGGGCTTTGTGGGGACGGGAAGCGGGCGAGGTTGGTAATTAAGCGGGGAAGGTGGCGTGCCTGTCCAGCCGACGTGCCGCCGGACACTACCGTCGTCCTCGCGCAAACGGCGGCTATGCACTTGCGCCTTGCCACGTCGGGAGGCAGCGCAAAAGTCGGCGCGATTACTTCACGCCCAGCTTCTTCTGCAGGCTCGACGACGACGTCGTGTACTGGAACAGCAGCTTCTTGTCGGGATAGACGATCTTGTGAACGGCCTGCGGCATCAGCGCGGCCTCGTGGAAGCCGGAGAGGATCAGCTTCAGCTTGCCGGGATACGAGTTGATGTCGCCGACGGCGAAGATGCCGGGCTCGCTGGTCTGGAATGTCTCGGTGTCGACGGGGATCAGGTTCTCGTGCAGGTTGAGGCCCCAGTCGGCGACGGGGCCGAGCTTCATGGTCAGGCCGAAGAACGGCAGCATGGCGGTCGCACGGGGAACGTCTCGTCGCCGTCCTTGGTCTTCGCGGTGACGGCTTCGAGTTGGCCGTTCGCGCCGTGCAGCGCGGTGACCTGGCCGATCAGAGGCTCGATCTTGCCATCCGCGACGAGCGCGCGCATCTTCTCGACCGAATGCGGCGCGCCGCGAAACTCGTCGCGGCGATGCAGCAGGGTGAGTGAGCTTGGCCAACGGCTGCAGATTGAGCGTCCAGTCGAGCGCGCTGTCGCCGCCGCCGACGATCAGCACATCCTTGCCGCGGAAATCCTCCATGCGGCGGACGGAATAGAAAACCGACTTGCCTTCGTAGGCCTCGATGCCCTCGAGCGGCGGGCGCTTCGGCGTGAAACGAGCCGCCACCCGCCGCGATGACGACGGCCTTGCAGATGAACTCACGTGCCGCGATCGGTGGTGAGCACGAAAGCGGCCGTCGTCGGCCTTGCGCAAGGCAGTCGACGCGCTCGCTGAGGTGGAATTGAGCGCCGAATGGCTTGATCTGCTCGAGTCAGCCGGTCGGTCAGCTCCTGGCCGGTGACGATCGGGCAAGCCCGGAATGTCGTAGATCGGCTTCTCGGGATAGAGTTCGGCGCACTGGCCGCCGAGCTTGTCGAGGATGTCGATGACGTGGCACTTGACGTCAACGAGGCCGAGCTCGAACACCGCGAAAAGGCCGCAGGGGCCGGCGCCGATGATCACGCAGTCGGTGTTGATCGGGCCTTCGCCACCCATCTCGGCTGCACTGTCCTGGGCCATGACTGTCATCCTCTCAGGCAAAAACGGCTGAAGCGCCTCCTGTTCCTATGGGATCGGAGGCTTTGCCTCAGGTACGGATCGCCGCGGTTCGGCGGCCGCAGTCAGAACTGCTTGGCCGGGACGCGTACGGTGAGGCCCTCAAGCGATTCGGTCACCTTGATCTGGCAGCTCAGCCGGCTCGCCTCGCGCACGTCGAAGGCGAAATCCAGCATGTCCTCTTCCATGTCATTTGGCTTGCCGACTTTTTCGCGCCAGGTGTCATCGACGTAGACATGGCAGGTCGCGCAGGCGCAAGCGCCACCGCACTCGGCTTCGATGCCCGGCACGTTGTTGATCTTGGCCGCTTCCATCACTGTGTTGCCGACGGTGGCGTCGACAGTCTGCTGCGTGCCGTCGGGCTGAATGAAAACGATTTTGACCATGCGCGGATGCTCGGGCTCGCCAGAAATAAGGGTTCGGCCGGAGCCGCAAAGGCCGGGCCGGCGCCGGGCGCACGCTCGAACTCACGTGATGAATGCGAGACCCCACCCAGCCAGCGTGCGCACACTTAGTCCGCGCCGCTTCCAAATTCAAGCTCGGCAGGACGTTTGGGGTGGACGGCTTTCGGCGCATCGAGCCTCGGATCGTCGGCAGAAAGCGCGATTGCAGTCCGGCCGACGCCCTTTTGTTCAAACGCCAGCGATGATGCGGGAGACGCAGGCGCTGGTCTCGGCCGCGGCGGCGGCGATCGAGGTCAAAGCGTCATGCGTGGCTTCGTAGTCGGCAACGCCGAGCCGTTCGGCGATTTCGGCGCAGCGGGCGAGGCGCCAGGCGCCAACGGCGCGGGCCGAGCCCTTTAGAGCGTGAGCAGCCATGTGCCAGTCGCGGTCGGTCGTGGCAAGCCCGAGGTCGCGTATGGTATTGGGCAGGTGGTTGACGAACAGCTCGAGGATTTCGCGCTCGAGGGCCGCGTCGCCCATCGTGTAGCGGGCGAGATGGGCCCGGTCGATGGCGCTGTCCGCACTGGAGGCGCCGCGAACCTGTGGGTTACGCTCGAAAAGAGGAGCTGCCGTAGCGAGTTCCATGGTGGTGGCCGTCCGTTTCCCCGTTCCGGGGCGGATTGCCCCCGCGGTCCGCAGCCCCTTCCCCACGAGCTCGACCGTATGGAAACGAAGCCTGCCACAAAGGCGATAAAGCTATCTAAAGCTGGACACTGAAAGTTGGTGTTTGAGCATCAACGGTTGAGTAATGATTGTTGTCCATTCGTTAGAACCGTGAAACCTTGGTTTCGCCCCAAACTCCGCCTAGCCGTGGAAGCGGTGTACAAGGGCGGGAAGGCCGCGATTTGGGGCTGTTGGTCGCTGCCGGATTTTTGTGGGCATCGACGATCGTTCGTTTGAGCCTCGTTGAACGCGGCAGTAGACTTGGGGCGGCGCCAACGGGGGGCGCAGAGCCCGGTGCGGGCGGGTGCATGGCGCAAGAGACGAAAAAGCTTGAGATTCCGAAGTCTGCAGCCGGATCAAGCCGGCCACGTGCCGGCAGGAGCGCCCATGTCCGCTACGCCTCCACCGCTGCCGCCGCCCTTGCCTCAATCTCCAGCGAAGGCCGATAAGCCGGCCGCGGCCGAGCCGCCGAAGCCTGTTCAAGCCGCAAACGAGCCCGAGGCCGCCTCGCGCCGTGTCGCCCGGCGCCGCCCCGCAGGGCCGGTCCGCAACCGAATTGCTGCCAACGACGACGCCCCATCGATCGGCGGCCTGATCTACGCGCTCGAGCAGAAGCCCTCCAACAAGCCCTTCACCATCGCCTGGGTCGCCAGCGGCGTATGGGCCGCGATCGGCGGTGGGTTTTCATGGGTGATGCTGAGTACGGAGCTCGGCCAGGGCGCAACGCTGGCTGAGATCCTGACGCGTCCGGCGGCGTTCATGATCGCCGCGGCGGTGATTTTGCCGATCGCCGTGCTGTGGCTGCTTGCGACGCTGGCGTGGAGGGCAGAAGAATTACGCCTTCGGTCGTCGACGATGACCGAGGTGGCGATCCGCCTCGCTGAGCCGGATCGCATGGCGGAGCAGTCGGTCGCCTCACTGGGGCAGGCTGTCCGTCGCCAAGTGTCGTTCATGAACGATGCCGTGAGCCGGGCGCTGGGCCGTGCGGGCGAACTGGAAGCTCTGGTGCACAGCGAAGTTGCGGCGCTGGAACGATCCTACGAGGAGAACGAGCGCCGCATCCGCGGAACTTATCCAAGAACTGTCGGGCGAGCGGCACGCGCTGCTCAACACCAGCGACAGGGTGTCGGATACGCTGCGGGCGATGGGCTCGGAAGTGCCGGCGCTGATCGAGAAGCTGTCGCAGCAGCAGGTGAAGCTCGCGACGATCATCCAGGGCGCGGGAGACAACCTGACGAGCCTGGAAAGCGCCATTACGCAGACGTCGCTGCAACTCGAAGGCACGGTGGTCCGCACGAGCGAGCACTTCGAGGGCTCCATCGCGCGCGGCGCGCAACTGCTGGAAAATTCGCTGGGCCGCACGGTCGACCGGCTCGACGGCTCGCTGGAGCATGGCATCGGCCGCCTCGAAGGCACGCTTGACGGGTACGCGACGGGCATTGAAGAGGCGCTCGGCAGCCGCACCGATGAGATGCAGAACATGCTCGAAAGCTATACGGGCGCGCTCGGCGATGCGCTGGGCAACCGGGCGCAGCAGATCCAGGGCATGCTCGAAGGCTTCAGCAACGACATGGCGGCAACGTTGTCGGCTCGCACCGATAACCTACAGACCGTCTTCGAGGAGTATACGCGGGCGCTGGACACGACGCTGTCGAACCGCACGCAAATCGTCGACAACCAGCTTATCGAGAGGACCAAGGCGCTCGATTCGGCGTTCAGCGAGCGGCTCCGGCTGTTCGACGAATTCGATCATGCGCTCCACCCTGGCGATCGACGCGGCGGTCGGCGAGCGGCAGCGCTCGCTCGGCGCGGCGCTCGAGGCACATGCCAAGAACTTCCGCGACACCGTCGCGCAGCAGACCGTCAATCTCGATGAATTGCTGATGCACGGCATCAATGCCGTCCGCCGGTCGAGCGAGAACATCACCCGCCAGTCGTTGAAGGCGATCGAAGGGCTGGCGAACCAATCCGACCTGTTGAAGAACGTGTCGGAGAATCTGCTCGGCCAGATCGGATCGGTTACCAGCAGGTTCGAGAACCAGGGCCAGCAGATCATGCGGGCCGCGGGAACTCTGGAGACGGTCAACCAGAAGATCGATCAGACGCTGCAGCATCGCCATTCCGACTTGACCAATACGCTGAACCGTCTCACCGGCAAGGCGGACGAATTCGGCCGCTTCGTCGAGGGGTACTCGTCGGCGCTCGAGGGTTCGCTGACGGAAGCGGAAATTCGCGCCCGTGCCGCTGCCGAGGAACTGAAGATCAGCACGGAGATGCGTCAGCGCGAGGCGCTGGCCGATCTCCAGAAGTTGAAGAGCGAGGCCGACGCGGAAAGCGAGCGCCAGCTTGCAGAACTGCGCAACCGTTTCTCCAGCGTGACGACCGAGGTCAGCCAGCAGCTCGGCAGCCTGACCAGCCGCTTCGACGAGACAAGCGAAGAAGTGCGCCAGCGCGCGGCTCGCGCCGCCGCCGAGCTGGCCGAGGAACAAGCGCAATTGCGCCGCGAGATGGAGCGGCTTCCGGCTGCAACACGCGAGAGCGCGGATGCGATGCGGCGGGCCCTCGGCGATCAGTTGAAGGCGCTGGAACAGCTATCGAGCTTCACCTCGCGGGCGGCAATGGAACGGGATGTCTCGCCGCCAATGCCGGGCTTCGGTGGGCAGCTCGGGCTGCCGGCACCGGGAACGTCCAGCGCCGCAGTAGCGGGCGGCGGGCGTCCACTCGCCGGTCTCACCTCGACGCTGCAGCAGGAAATGAATGCGCGCCAGCAGCAGGCGCCTCGTCCGGTCGCCCAGATGCCGGAACCGCAGCAACGGCCGTCTGCCCCGCACGCTGCGCAGGGTCCCGGCCCTATGGCAGCTATGCCCGGGGGCCCGATGCCGGGCGGACCGATGCTCGGGTCGCCGATGCCAGGGTCGCCGATGCCAGGGTCCCCCATGCCTGGGTCGCCCATGCCAGCCGGTCACGTCGGATATCCAGCGAATGTGCCGCCTGCGGAGGCTGGCCGGGAAGGGTGGAAACTCGGCGATCTATTAAAGCGCGCCTCGTTCGACGACGAGCACGGGTCGCATGCCGCGGGCCAACACCACCCGCAGCCCGCGCCTCCGGCGCCCCTCGCGCAGCCGTTCACGCTCAATGTCGATGTCATTGCGCGGGCCCTCGATCCTGCGACCGCCTCGGCGATCTGGTCGCGCTTCCGCGCCGGTCAACGCGGCATCATGGTGCGCAGCATCTACACGAACGAGGGCCGCGCCACGTTCGACGAGGTCAGCCGCCGCTATAAGACCGATCCCGATCTGAAACGGACGATCGACAGATACCTCGCGGATTTCGAACGGCTTTTGAAGGACGCCGAGCAGAAGGACCCGAGCGGACGGCTGGTGCAGAACCACTTCGTCTCCGACACGGGCCGCGTGTATCTGTTCCTCAGTCACGCCAGCGGCCGGCTGTCCTGACCAAATCTCGCAAGCAGCCGGCGGCGCGTCGCCTTCTCGCGGAGGACGCCGATTCATGCCAATGCAATTGAGCGTCGAGGTTGTCGCCGAAGCCTGGCCGCTGCGCGAGGCTTTCGTGATCTCGCGGGGAGCGAAGACGGAAGCGCGCGTCGTGGTCGCGGCGGTCCGCGACGGCGTGCATGTTGGACGCGGTGAGGCCGTGCCTTATTCGCGTTACGGTGAGACCGTCGAGGGGGTCGTGGAGCAGATCTGCCGGACCCGGAGTTTCATCGCGAGCCGCATTGATGTGCGATCTCAAGCCCGGGGCAGCGCGAAACGCTCTCGATTGCGCGTTATGGGATCTGGAAGCGAAGCGGTGCGGTAAGCGTGTTTACGAATTGGCCGGGCTTGGTCAGCCGCAACCGCTGCTAACCGCATTCACGCTAAGCCTCGGGACGCCAGAAGTCATGGCCGCCAAGGCCCGCGCGGTTCCCCACCTCTCGCTGCTGAAACTGAAGCTCGGCGGTGATGGCGACGATGCGCGGATGCGCGCGGTTCGCGCGGCGCGTCCGGATGCGCGCCTCGTTGCCGACGCCAACGAGGCTTGGACGCCCGATTTGCTGCGGCCATTGCTGGATGTTGCCGCGGAGAGCGGGTTCGAGTTAATCGAGCAGCCGCTACCGGCAGAGGCGGATGCGTTGCTGGCCAAAATTCCGCATCCTGTAGCCGTTTGCGCGGACGAGAGCGTGCATACGACCCGCGACTTAGCTGCGTTGGCCAATCGCTACGACGCCGTCAACATCAAGCTCGACAAAGCTGGAGGGTTGACTGAAGCGCTGGCGATGTCGGGAGCAGCGCGCCGGCTGGGGCTGCGGAGCATGGTCGGCTGTATGGTGGCGACTTCCCTGGCAATGGCCCCGGCGTTCATCATTGCGCAGATGGCAGACTGGGTCGATCTCGACGGTCCGTTGCTACTGGCGCATGACCGGGCGGATGGCTTTGCCATCACAGATGGGCTCATTGCGCCGCCGACGGCAGCTCTTTGGGGCTAGCCGCTTAGACGTGGGCGACCTCTAACAGGCTCAGTACGACCAAGCTCATGACGAGCGCCCACAGGAGCAGGCGTCCGCGGCGTGAATCAGTGGCTTTGCCGAGGACGAGGAGTGCGAAGAGAATTGCCGCCGCTGCAAGGTTGATGACGAGGCAGCCGCCAAGCCCAAGGCCGTGTGCGTTCTTGACCCAGCCTTCGAGAAAGGTGGCTGCCGCGAGGCCGATCAGCACGCCGCCGAGGAGGCGCGGCCAGAAACCGCTATCGGGGCGTGACAAGCCAAACAAACGCGCCGCGGTTAGCGGTACGGTCGCCAGCACCAAGCCGAAGACCAGCTTCAATAGCGTCTCGATCCAGAGAAGCTGCAGCACGTAGAAGCCTCTCCGATGTCAGCGGACGGGAAACGGGTGGGACCATCAATCGAAGGAAAACTTCGTGCCGCCAACGCTAAGGAGGCCCTCGTCTTCATCGTCCTTGGGACGGATCGGCTGGGGCGAATAATTGCCGGCCAGAAGAAGAGCCAAGTCGCCCTTGATCTCGCGCGACTTCTTGTCCGTGCAGTAGTCCGATCTACTGGCCGCTGCCTTGAGCACGCCGTTGAACGAGACATTGTAGATTTTCTCGGCCTTGGCCAGATCCTCGACCGTGGTTCCAGCCTGGGCTTCAGCGGCCAGGAAGCTCGATTTCACCTTGGCCGCGTCGAAATTGAAGCCGCACTTCGTTGCGCGGGCTGAAACGGAGCCGACCTGGAATGCGCGATTAATCGGTGTATCTGCGGGCGCTACGGGCCCGGCAGGCTGTGCCACATCTGCCTTCTTGGCATCCGAGCCGCCGACCAGCGAACCGGTCGAAAGCGACGGAAGAGGGCTCGAGCCACAGCCAGCGAGCATGGCCATACCGCCGAGCGCTAGCGCGTAAGGCATCAGCTTCATAGTTTGCCGTCCCCCAGAGTCACAAAGCCCGTCCCTGAGGAGCTTTGCCCATAATCCGGGCAGCGGTCAATCGACGGTAGAGCCGTAATTGGGGACGACGTTGACGATATGCAGGCGCTGCCTCAGCGCATCAGCTCGCGCATGGCGCTGTCGAGGCCTTCCAGCGTAAGCGGGTACATGCGGCCGCCGACGAGGCGCCTGATCATGGCGATCGACGGCGTCCAGCCCCAGTGCGTCTCGGGCACCGGGTTCAGCCAGACGCAGTGCTCGTAGATGTCGGTGACGCGCTGCAGCCACAGCGCGCCCGGCTCCTCGTTCATGTGCTCGACCGAGCCGCCGAGCGACTGATCTCGTAGGGGCTCATGGAAGCGTCGCCGACGAAGATCACCTTGTAGTCGGCCGGGTACTTGTGCAGCACCTGCCAGGTCGGCGTGCGCTCGGTCCAGCGGCGGGCGTTGTCCTTCCAGACGAACTCGTAGAGGCAGTTGTGGAAGTAGATAGTATTCGAGGTGCTTGAACTCGGTGCGCGCGGCGGAGAACAGCTCCTCGGCGGTCTTGATGTGCCAGTCCATCGAGCCGCCGATGTCGAAGAACATCAGCACCTTCACGGTATTGCGCCGCTCGGGGCGCATGTGGATGTCGAGATAGCCCTTGTGCGCGGTGCCCTTGATGGTGCCGTCGAGGTCGAGCTCGTCGGCGGCGCCCGTCGCGGGCGAACTGGCGCAGGCGGCGTAGCGCGATCTTGATGTTGCGGGTGCCGAGCTCGACCGTTCTCGTCGAGGTCCTTGTACTCGCGCTTGTCCCACACCTTGATGGCGCGGCGTTGCGGCTCTCCTTCTGGCCGATGCGCACGCCGGCCGGGTTGTAGCCGTAGGCGCCGTAGGGCGAGGTGCCGCCGGTGCCGATCCACTTCGTTGCCGCCCTGGTGGCGGCCTTTCTGCTCCTCGAGGCGCTTCTTCAGCTCCTCCATGATCTTTTCCCAGCCGCCGAGCGCCTCGATCTTGGCCTTCTCCTCGTCGGACAGGTAGAGCTGGGCCACCGAGCGCAGCCACTCCTCGGGGATTTGCCGCCTCCAGCGCCTCGCGCATCAGCTCGAGGCCCTTGAAGACGTGGCCGAACACCTGGTCGAACTTGTCGAGGTGGCGCTCGTCCTTCACCAGGCGGGCGCGCGACGAGATAGTAGAAATGCTCGACGCTGCGGTCGGCGAGGTCGGCCTGCATCGCCTCCATCAGCGTCAGGTACTCCTTCAAGGTGACCGGCACCTTGGCGGCTTTCAGCTCATGGAAGAAGGTGGCGAACATGGTGCCGCAAGATTAGCGTCGGCGGCTTTGGGAGGGCAAGCGCACAAACGAAAAGAGCCGCCCCGTGAAGGGCGGCTCTCTCGTATTGGCCTTGAGCGTAAGATCAGAAGTTGATCAACGCGCCGAAGGTGACCATCTGCAGGCTCTCGAGGTCGTTCTTGCCGACAACGAGGCCGTTCAACTTGGTGTTCGAGGTGTACTCACCGTCGACGTTGCGGTATTTCACCCAGATCGACATGGCAGCGGCATCGATCTCCTGGACGACGCCGAGGCCCCACCAGCGGACGTTCGAGTTGATCACGCCGGCTCCGTTAGCGTACGCGGCAAAGCCGATCTGATCGTTGCCCTCGGAGTACTCACCGTAGGCGATGGTGGCGCCGTACGGCAGGCACTTCGCACGGATACCGCCCTTAACGTACCAATGCTCGGGGTTCAGGTTGTTGAGGCCAGTGCTGGCGCCGACGAAGCCGCTGAGGTCTTCACGGAGATAAGCGCCATGCAGGAAGAGGCCCGACGCGAGGTGCTGGATGTAGCCGCCCACCTGGATCTGGGTGTACTTGGCGTTATTGTAGTTGCCAACACCCGCCACGAACGGGTTCTGGTCGGTCGCCTCGGAGTAGCCGATGGCAGCAGCAACCTTGAAGCCGGACCACTCGCCAGCGTAACGGGCGGCGACATCCCAGAAGTCGTCTTCACCGTACGAAGCCGACACCGAGAAGCCGCCGTACGACGGCGAGTCGTACTTGATGGCGTTCAACGGAGCGCCGGTGCAGTCGCCACCGATGCCTGCGCCGGTCGGAGCGCCGGAAGCGGCGGCCGACAGCGTGTAGCAGTTCAGGCCCGAGCCCCAGGTCAGGCCGGTGTAGGCTCCACCGGTACGGACGAAGAAGCCGGCGCCCTCGAAGAGCACCCAGTTGGCCTGCACGAGCGAGCCCGAGCCGTCCGTCAGGATGGCGAGGTTGTCGGTGGGCGGGCGACTGGAGGCCAAGCGAGACCTGGCCGTAATGGTTGCTCTTCAGGAACCAGTAAGACTGGAACACGAAGACGCCGGTGCCGCCGTCATCAGCGTTCTGGTTGATGGCGAGCAGCGGATCGACAGCGCGGGCTTCGATGTGCAGCAGGTAGCCGGCCTGCACGTCGGAGGTGATCTGCGCCGAGCCGGTGAAGCTTGAAGTTGGTCGACAGCGTCTGGCCGAGACCGGTGACGTAGACGTTCTTCTCGTGGCCGTCATCCCACCAGGTCATCTGCTCACCGACCCAGCCGGTGATGGTCAGCGAAACCTTGCGATTGCCCTTGCGGACAGTCGTCGCCTCGAGTTCAGCAATACGCTCCTCGAGGTCGGCGCAGCAGTTGCCGCCGAGGTCCGCAGCGGTCGCGCTGGTCGCGGCGCCTGCGAGCAGGCCGGCCGCCACCAAGGCGCTTAGGCTGTACTTATTCATCGATTATCTCCCAATCTGCGTTGGCATCTTAGATGGCGGACGCTCACTCAACGCGAGACACTGGACGCTTTACACGGGCCGCGCTCTCTACACGGCGCTGAAACCCCCAAATCGCCGCTTGGGCCGGAGACTCTGTGATTCTCTCTTGCCTAACAATTATGCTCTGCTGCGAAGTGGCACGCAGTTGCAATGTGTGGCGCATCCGCAACTAAATCGTTAATCGGATAAACTACCAGCGCGGCCTGATTGGTGGTCTGAATGCGTATTATTTGCAGTGAGTTAGGCGTTTATCCGGGATGTGGATAAAAGTGTTAATGGCGGCTTCGGATTTTCCGAGGGTTTTCCCGGAGGGACTGTGAAAAGCGAAAAGCCGCCCTCTTTCGAGGGCGGCTTCCGCCATTGCAGAGCTGCGTGATGCAGCAGATTAGAAGCTGATCATCGCGCCGAACGTGATCATCTGCAGGTTGTCGAGGCCGTTCTTGCCAGCAGCCAATCCCGAGCGGCGCGTCGGCGGCGTTGGTCGTCAGGCTGCCGTCAACGTTGCGGTACTTGACCCACATGGACATGGCGGCCGCATCGATCTCCTGGACGAGGCCGAGGCCCCACCAGTTGATGTTCGAGGCGCGAACATGGGCATCCCAGGCGGAAAGTCCGATCTGGTCGTTACCGTCAGAATACTCACCGTACAGGATGGTCGCGCCGAACGGGGTCCACTTCTGGCGGATACCGGCCTTGACGTACCAGTGCTCGGGGTTCAGGTTGTTCATGCCGGCGGCAGCGTGGGCGCCAACGATGCCGCTCAGGTTCTCACGCAAGCCAAGCGCCGTGAAAAACAGGCCCGTGCGGATATGCTGGATGTAACCGCCGACCTGGAGCTGCTCGTACTTGGCGCCGATGAAGTCGCTGCCGCCGCCGCGTTGAACGGGTTCTGGTCGGTGGCCTGAGAGTAGCCGATCGCAGCGGCGATCTTGAAGCCATACCACTCGCCGGCGTAACGTCCCGCGACATCCCAGAAGTCGTCCTCACCCCACGAAGCCGACGCCGAGAAGCCGGCGATCACAGGGGTGTCGTACTTGATAACGTTCAGCGGAGCGGCCGTGCAGTCGCCGCCGATGCCGGCGCCGGTGCCGTTGTTCGCGGCGGCGGACGACGTGTAGCAGTTCAGGCCGCTGCCCCAGGTCAGCTGGGAAGCGCCCAGGTGCCGCCCGAGACTTGGTTGGCGCTCATGCCAGCGTAGCGCAGGAAGAAGCCGGCGCCCTCGAAGAGCACCCAGTTGGCCTGCACGAGCGAGCCCGAGCCGTCCGTCAGGATGGCGAGGTTGTCGGTGGCGGGCGACTGGAGACCGACGGAGACCTGGCCCGAGCGAGTTGCTCTTCAGGAACCAGTAGGACTGGAACACGAAGAGGCCGGTGCCGCCGTCGTCTTGGTTCTGGTTGATGGCGAGCAGCGGATCAACAGCGCGAGCCTCGATGTGGAGCAGGTAACCGGCCGAAACGTCGGAGGTGATCTTGGCGCTGCCCGTGAACTTGAAGTTCGTCGACAGCGTCTTGACCGAGACCGGTCACGTAGGCGTTCTTCTCGTGGCGGTCGTCCCAGAAGGTGATCTGCTCACCGACCCAACCGGTGATGGTCAGCGAGACCTTGCGGTTGCCCTTGCGGACGGTCGTGGCTTCAAGTTCGGCGATGCGCTCCTCGAGATCGGCGCAGCAGTTTCCGCCAAGGTCGGCAGCAGAGGCACTGGTCGCGGCTCCCGCGAGCAGGCCTGCGGCCACCAGGGCGCTCAGGCTGTACTTTTTCATTACTTAATCTCCCGTCTACTTTTACTTCCTGATGGCGCTACTCGCACTCAAAACTCGTTGCGCTCAACGCTCTCGATGCGGCTGCTGGCCCCCGGACCCGAATCACCGCATGGGCCGAAACTATAAGCAGATAGTGGATGCACAGAAAATGGGCTTGATGGGCATTCAGCCCGATTCGGATCTGCTTGTGGCTCGAATGACACTTGCGGGTGGTCGGGTCTAGCGACTTGATGTGAAACCACAATTTTGCCGCTGTGGCAGGAATATTCGCATTGCAGGGTGGT
Source organism: uncultured Alphaproteobacteria bacterium (assembly GCA_963847435.1). Taxonomy (GTDB): domain Bacteria; phylum Pseudomonadota; class Alphaproteobacteria; order Rhizobiales; family Hyphomicrobiaceae; genus CAWJZR01. Next base: position 42,576 of record CAWJZR010000014.1, read on the forward strand.
GAGGGGCTAGTCGCTGCGGGGGCTGGCGAACGGGGCGACCGCCCTTGCGGCTCGCACGGACCGACTTATAGCAGCTCCGTGTCCCACCAAGGCGGCGTTGACCCGTATCGAATTGGTGGGCAAATGACGGCGGCGACGAAGTGTCAATCAGTGGAGCGTGTCACGATGTTGCGTAGACTTGCCCTTGGTCTCTACCTAACGACGACGATCACCGCGGTCGCCTGGGCCGATGGCTCTGACGAATGTCTGCAATCCAAAGACCACCAGCTTTCGATCAAGGCCTGCGGCGAACTGATTGCCGGCAAGCAGGCCACGGCGCTCATTTATAACCGCCGCGGCGAGGCCTACCGGGGCACGCAGCAACTTGACCTGGCGATCGCCGATCACACGAAGGCCATCGAGCTCGCCCCCGATGAGCCGGCTGGATACAACAACCGCTGTGCCACGCGAACGCAAGCGGGGGATTTCGATGGTGCGGTGGCGGATTGCGATAAGGCAATCCACGTCAACCCAAGCTACGTCTCGGCCTATTTCAATCGCGGAATCGCGAACGAGCGGAAGGGGAATTACGACCAGTCTATCGCCGACCATGGAAAGGCGATCGAACTCAATCCGAAATATGCCCGCGCCTACAATGCCCGCGCCTGGACCTTCTACAAGGCCGGCAAGGCGGCGCTAGGACTGGCTGACGTGGAGCAGGCGCTGCAACTCGCCCCTGAAAATGGGGCGGCGCTCGATACCCGGGCGCACATCCTGGAGGCGATGGGCAAGAAAAAGGAGGCGATCGAGGACTATCGCAAGGCGTTGGCGGCCGATCCGTCGCTGACCGACAGCGCCGAAGCGCTGAAAAGGCTCGAGGGCAAGAAAGGCGCCGACACGAAGCGCGCGAAGGGCAAGTCGTAAGAGTTGAAGGCAACCGCCACGAGGCCGGTCGGATGCCCGGAAAGTCACCCCAGATGTCGATGGTGCCCTCCACTCATGAAGGGACACGCCATCGGCCTTGATCTCGTTCGGACGGCATTGCTGTTGCGGTCATTTTCCCATTTTGCTGATCACCAGCCTTACAATGACCTCTTTGAACACCGTATATCACTTCGCATGAACGGTGTTCTCGGGTTGCAAGGGGCGAACTATGTGGGGATGCGAACGGCGGTTGAGGCGCGATCTGCCCCGATGGCGGCAGCTTGGGTGGGTGACTGAAGAGGGGGAGCGGCAAATCGCAGCCGAACTCGGCCGGTCGTGGATGAACGTCGGAGTCGCACCCGCGTTGGCGATGCTCGGGGCGATCATGCTTGGGTTTGCGGCGATGAGTTTCGTCGCGGCCAACTGGCAGGCAATGCCGAAACTAGCGCGGCTCGTAGTGCTTTTTGGATCGGTTTGGGCGGCTTACGGAATCTCGGGTGTGCTGCTGCAGCGGGGCAATCAAAGATTTGCGGATGCCGCCGTGCTGCTCGCTACATCGCTGTTCGGTGCCAGCATAATGCTGATCGCACAGATGTATCACATGGAAGGCAACCCCCCGGACGCGGTGCTGACGTGGTCGCTGGGGACGTTGTTGGCGGGTCTGGTTCTCGGCTCTCAGGCGGCGCTCGCTCTGGCAATGGTGCTGGCGGCTTTGTGGAGCGGCTGGCAGGCCGATCTGATTGGCGGTGTGCATTGGAACTTCCTGCCGTTGTGGGCAGCGATCTCAGCGGCGTTTTATTGGAAGGGGTGGAGGCCGGGTCTGCAACTGGCCGGCCTCGCGCTCGGTGGTTGGGTCATCATGCTTGGATATCAGCTTGATGGCGGTCACGCGCATGGGCTGGTCACTGCGATCGGGCTGGCGATCGCCGCGGCCGCGCTCGCGGGCGAGGTCATTCTGCCGGAGAAATCAGATGCTGCGACGACCGTGATGGGTTACGGAGCTGCAGTTGCCTTCGCGGGGCTGATGACGCTGCAGTTTCAAGAAAGTCCGTCTACCTCGACGCTGATCGTACTGGCGATCCTTACTCTGGCGCTGACACTGGCGCTTGTCCTTTGGGGCTCGATGCGCGGGCATCGCGGTCTGCTTTGGCTTGGCTATGCGGGGTTCTCGGTTGAAGTGATGGCGCTCTATTTCAAGACCATCGCCACCCTGATGGGATCGTCGCTCTTCTTCCTCACGACCGGGCTCGTCATCATCGCTTTGTCAGGCCTTGCCTGGAGACTTCACGCTCGCTTCGACGCGCTGGAGGAGATCGCGCCATGACCGTTTTAGGAAATCGTGTTTGGCCGGCTGTGATCGCGGTGGCCGCGGTGCAATCCGCGGTGCTTGGCTGGATGGTGTGGGAGCGCGTGCAACTGCTTCGGCATGGTCGCGAGATCACGTTAGAGACTGCGCCCGTCGATCCGCGCAGCCTGTTTCGTGGCGATTACGTGAGGCTCGGCTATGACGTCAGCCGGTTGGATGCGGCGCTGCTCGACGACCCGGGGGTGAGACGAGGCGAGTTGCCTCGGAATGGCGTGCTCTACGTTACGCTGAAGCAGGACGAGGACGGCAAGTGGAAGCCGAGAGAGATAAGCCGTTCGCTGCGACCCGTGAAGTCGGCGTCCGAGATCGTGCTGAAGGCACGCTATGACCGCATCTGGGCCGCGAACCTGGTCAATGTTCGCTACGGCATCGAGCGCTTTTACGTGCCTGAAGGCTCCGGTCGCGAGATCGAGGACCTTGGCCGAAACGCGGAGCGCCGTCTTGCGGTGGTCGTGTCTGTGGATGCGGGCGGGAACGCCGCGATCAAGCGGTTGATGCTCGATGGCAAGGTGCTGCGCGAGGAAGCGCCGCTGTAGGGGGCGACTTGAGCGGGAAGTAACGGCTGGCCTCTGGCGCCGGGTCCGGTTCGCCGCTATGAGAGCCGCGCAATTCTAAGCGGCAACCGGAGTTTCCCATGCCCATCACCCGTCACGAGTTGAACAACGTCTATTCCAAGGTCGTCGAGGCCAACGGCATGGTTTTCACCGCCGGCATCGTTCCTGCCGACCTGTCCCGCGACGTCAAGGGGCAGACCGTCGAGGTGCTGGGAGAGATCGACCGTCTGTTGAAGCTCTGCGGGACTACCAAGTCGAACATCGTGTCGGCTACGATCTGGCTTTCCGACATCCGCTCGCGCGAAGCGATGAACGAAGCCTGGATCGCTTGGCTCGGCGGCAAGGATGCTCCGGTGCGAGCTTGCGTCGAAGCGAAGCTGGTCGATCCCAAGATGATGGTCGAGATCGGCGTGATCGCGGTGAAGTAGACACCGATGTGCGCAAGCGATTTAAGCAATTTGAATAGGCCGGCGCCAATTACGCCGGCCGTTTTCCACAGCCGAAGCGCGGATATAGGCAATTCTGTGGCGCGTTTGCCTCGGAGCCTGCGCAATCTGAACGCTGGCCTGCCATTGCCCGTCGAGGGCCAATTCAGAATCGGGCATTATTCCGGCCGCGAAACGCATTATCAACAGTTCAGCAAAGGGGCCAGCAATGGCGTTGAAATCCCTGGTGGCCGTGCTTATCGGCGGGTGCGCTCTCCTCGTTGCCGCGCCGGTTTCGGCCGATGAGACCGGTCTGGCGGGCATTCACTCGTTTAGCCGCGAAAGCGGGCGCACCTGCTTCGCCGATCATTGGCACACGTGGTCGGGCGGGGTTCAAAAGACGAAGCCTGCGGCGCTGGCGGCCGCGGTTAAGGGCTGGGCCAGCTTCACGGACATGGAATACGGCTCCGACTGGGCACATTTCTCGCGCGCCGCCGCGAAAAAGATCTCGTGCTCGAAGTCTTCCGACGGCTTTGGATGCACGGTCGAGGCCCGGCCCTGCAAGTAAACCGGCCCTGCAAGTAAAGCAGGCTCGTTTGTAATCTCAATGAGCCGGCGCGCGGACCTCGCGCTCCGGCTCATTGCTTTTGGGCGAGGGCGATCAGCGGCGGCCAAGAAAGCGACCGAGAATGGAGCGGATAAAGCCCCATCCCCAACGCATGACGATGAGTCGGACGAGCCAGCCGATGAGGCCACGGCTCTGGAAGCCTAGAACGCCGCCAAGGATATCGCGGACGATCTTGCCCAACGAGCCTCCGCCGGCTTGAGCGCCAGCGCCGCCGCGGATGATATCGGACAGATCGCCGTAGGGGTTGTTGCGCGGCCCGTCGTCAATGCCGGGAATGTGGTCGCCGGGGAGCGGCAAGGGGCTGCCGCCTGCGCTGGTCCGCGGATTGGCGGGAGCGGACTCGGGACTGGTGCGCCGCTGCGGCTGCGGCGCTTGCCCGCCCGGCATTCCGGGGATTTTCTTCAGGATGTCGCCTATGTCCCCTAAGCCGCCGTCGCTGTCGCCACCGCGCGGCACCGGTGTGCCGCTGCCCGGAAGGCCACCGGGAAGCTTGCTTAGGATGTCTCCGAGGCCACCCTTGGTCTGCTTCGACAAGGCGCCCATCAGAATGGCGGCGATGATCGGCAGCAGCTGTTTCAGCAGCCCTTCGCTCAAACCCGATGTGGCCGCGGCGCGCGATGCCAAGCGGCGGCTCTGTTCTGGGCCGCCCAGGATATGACCAAGGATGTTATTTCCGTCGGCGATCATGGCCGGCGAACCGATCAGTTCTGGATGCTGGAGGTAGGCCTCGTGATGGCCGTCTCCCATCGCGCTCACGAGATCCGCCAAGCCGCCGCGCGACAGCGTATTGCGCTCGATCCCCTGGACCAGCAACGGGGTTACGGCGGCGATGGCAGCCTGCACTTGATCCGCATCCAGGCCCTCGGCCTTGGACATTGCGGTGATGGCGCCCTTAGCCTGCGGTCCCGTCAGATATTCGGCGATCGGCACAACTTCCTCCCGTCAGTTCAAATGGCGCTTGAGATATAGCAAGCGTTGCTCGAATGGCACAGGGGCGCGGCAAAGAATAGGTGTCTTCTGCGAGCTGCTGATTTCCGATTGCGCACATCGAAATTCCTCTGAACGCTTTACAGCAAATGGAAATGCGACTTTGATCGCGCCAGCAGGGACTAAAACTAGAATTCTCTCTACGAAATGACGATTGTGTCCGTGTTGTCACGCTGCGGCTCTTGCGGCATGGTCGCGCGCGCGAATCTCGCTGCTAGGGGGGCGAGGAGCCGGTCGTGGGGATGGCAATCCTCGCGCGGCTGGACTGCAATTTGGGAACGGCCCTGAAGGAACCAATCAATGCAACAGCTTCTCTGGGGGATCATCGCCTGCGGGGCGTTGGCGATCCTCTATGCGATATTCACGATCCAAGTCGGTGATGAGCTGCCGATGCCGGCAATGCCCGCATGCAGGAGATCGCGGCTGCGATGCGCGAAGGCGCGCAGGCCTACCTCAAGCGCCAGTATACGACGATCGCGCATCGTCGGCGTGGTCATCTTCGTGTCTCGCCTGGTCCTGCTCGGCCGTCTCGTCGCCGTCGGCTTCCTGATCGGCGCCGTGCTGTCGGGCCTCGCCGGCTTCATCGGCATGAACGTGTCGGTGCGCGCCAACGTGCGCACCGCGCAGGCCGCGACGCGTGTCGCTGGCCGAGGGCCTCGACATCGCCTTCAAGGCGGGCGCCGTCACCGGCATGCTGGTCGCCGGCCTCGCGCTGCTCGGCGTCGCCGTCTACTACTGCATCCTCACCGGTGCCGTCGGCTATCGCGCCCGACGAGCCGCGACGGTCATCGACGCGCTCGTCGCGCTCGGCTTCGGCGCCTCGCTGATCTCGATCTTCGCCCGTCTCGGCGGCGGCATCTTCACCAAGGGCGCCGACGTCGGCGGCGACCTCGTCGGCAAGGTCGAGGCCGGCATTCCCGAGGACGATCCGCGCAACCCGGCGACCATCGCCGACAACGTCGGCGACAACGTCGGCGACTGCGCCGGCATGGCCGCCGACCTGTTCGAGACCTATGCGGTGACCGTCGTCGCCACGATGGTGCTCGCCGCGATCTTCTTCGCCGGCCAGCCGATCCTCGCGCGCTGATGCTCTATCCGCTCGCCATCTGCGCGCGCCTGCATCGTGACCTCGATCATCGGCACGTTCTTCGTCAAGCTCGGCGCCAACGGCTCGATCATGGGCGCGCTCTACAAGGGCGTCATCGCCTCGGCCGTGCTGTCGATCGTCGGCCTCTGCGCTCGCGACCCAGTACGTGCTCGGCGGCTTCGGCGACGTCGGAACGGCAGCGGGTCACGTCGATCACCGGCCTGAACCTGTTCCTCTGCGGCATCGTCGGCCTCGTCGTGACCGGCCTGATCGTCTGGATCACCGAGTACTACACCGGCACCGGCTAGCGCCCGGTGATGTCGATCGCCAGGCCTCGGTCACCGGCCACGGCACCAACGTGATCCAGGGCCTCGCCGTGTCGCTCGAAGTCGACGGCGCTGCCGCGCTCGTCATCGTCGGCGGCATCATCATCGACCTACCAGCTCGCCGGCCTGTTCGGCACCGCGATCGCCGACGACGACCATGCTCGGCCTCGCCGGCATGATCGTCGCGCTCGACGCCTTCGGTCCGGTCACCGACAACGCCGGCGGCATCGCCGAAATGGCCGGCCTTCCGAAGGAAGTCCGCCACTCGACCGACGCGCTCGACGCGGTCGGCAACACCACCAAGGCGGTGACCAAGGGCTACGCGATCGGCTCGGCCGGCCTCGGCGCGCTGGTGCTGTTCGCGGCCTACACCTACGACCTGCAGCACTTCATCGCCGAGGCCAACAAGCCGGGCGCGACGCGCTATCCAGTACTTCAAGGGCGTCAGGCCGATCTCTCGACCTCGCCAACCCCTACGTCGTCGCCGGCCTGATCTTCGGCGGCCTGATCCCGTATCTGTTCGGCGGCATCGCGATGACCGCCGTCGGCCGCGCGGCCGGCTCGATCGTCGAGGAGGTGCGCCGCCAGTTCAAGGAAAAGCCCGGCATCATGAAGGGCACGCGAAAGCCCGACTACGCTCGCGCCGTCGACCTGCTGACCAAGGCGGCCATCAAGGAGATGATCATCCCGTCGCTGCTGCCGGTGCTGGCGCCGATCGTGCTCTACTTCGGCGTGCTGCGATCTCCGGCTCAAGGGCGCGGCCTTCGCGGCGCTCGGCGCCTCGCTGCTCGGCGTCATCGTCAACGGCCTGTTCGTCGCCATCTCGATGACCTCGGGCGGCGGCGCCTGGGACAACGCCAAGAAGTCGTTCGAGGACGGCTTCGTCGACAAGGACGGCGTCAAGCACATGAAGGGCGTCGGAGGCGCACAAGGCCTCGGTGACCGGCGACACGGTCGGCGATCCCTACAAGGACACCGCCGGCCCGGCCGTGAACCCGGCGATCAAGATCACCAACATCGTCGCGCTGCTGCTGCTCGCCGTGCTGGCGCACGGATAACGATCGGCTCGACTGCGACGTGACACGACAGGAGCGGGGGTGCCTTCGGAGGCGCCCCCGTTTTGCGTTCGGGTGCGTTGAACCCTGATGGATCCCTCATTTGTGCCGGCGGTAACAGCGGTCGCTCACGGGCTCTGGCATAGCCAAACGGTAAGGCGGCGACCGAGTGAAGCCGCTTGCCAGCCAAGAGGTTGATGCCGATGACCCGGACTTTATTCGCCCTGATCGCGCTGGCTGCTGCGGCGGCCATGACACCGGCTGTAGCCGCGTCGAAAAAGGCGAACGGCAAGCCTGCTGAAACTGCGCGTGCCGGCGGTCTCGAGTGCCGGCAGTTCGTGCCCGACGCCGGCATTGTCATCAAGGTGCCTTGCCCTGACCAGCCGGCCGTGAACGGCAGTAAGGATGAGACCGAGGCAGTGCGCGAAAAGAGCACATGCACCCGCTATGTGCCCGGCAGCCGCACAACGATCACGGTGCCGTGCGAGGAGGCTGTCGAGGAAAGCCGTCCCGATCCGGAGCCGAAGAAGAAATCGGGCCGCAGGGCCGAAGGTCCGTCCAATGGCAGCGGCTCGACTGCGGTTTCCGACGCCGCCCGCGAAGCCGGCAGACCGCAGCAGGCCGAGCCGGGTGCTGCTGCGCCGGCGTCGGTGCAGGGTCCGGTTGCTCGCAAGAGTGGCAAGATCAAATGCAGTGCGCTCGTCGAGCGAGCGCAGCTCGGTGAGGCTTCGGAAGGCGATCTCGAGCTTCTCAAGAGCGAGTGCTGAAGCCATCGGCCCCCTTTTTAGAGGCGTTTGGGATGGAGGTCCGGCACCAAACGGGATTATAATCGCGTGGGCGCGAGCGACCGCCTCCGATGGGACGGAACAATGAACCGTAGGACAGCCGTCATCCTGGCCGCCGACATCGCCGGATATAGCAGGCTCGCCGCCGAGGACGCGGCCGGGGCTACGCGTCGCTTTGGTGAAATCCGTGAGGCGCTTGCGACTTTGGCGCCGCAATACCAAGGCCATTTCTTCACGATGGCCGCCGACTGTTGCCTCGCCGAGTTCGTCAGCGCGGCTGGGGCGGTCGAGTTCGCCGCCGAGGTAAAGCGCATCACTGAGGCGCGGAGCACCGAGAGTACGGTGCGGCGGCGCACGCGCTTGCGGTTCGGGCTCGCCAAAGGCCCTGTGACCGAGCGCAACTGTGATGTCGTGGGGCCGGCCGTCGATCTCGCGGTATCGCTGAGGGACGCCGCGCCGGCTGGCGGCATCGCGGTCGAGGGCGGGTCAACCGATGCGCTGCAGGCCGAGCTGGCAATTCGCGATTTCGATATCGGTTTCGTAGCCCTGCCGGGATGGCGGGGCGATGGGGATGCGCGGGGTTGCCTGGTCACGATGCTGCGGCAAGCGGCTCAGCCGGCGGAATTCCCGGACGACGAGACCGCTGCTCCCGAAGAGCAGGACCCGGAAGTGCCCGAGTGGGCAGTCAATGCAAATCGCGGCGCGCAAAGTCCAAGCTGGCGTCCGGACCGGCGGCATGTGGCGATAGGAGCCGGCGTCGTGCTGGTGGCGGCCTTGGCGGGAGCCATTTTGTTGAGAGCCGATACGCCGCATGCGGTCCCGTTGCCGGCGCCGACGGCGAATGCCCCCGCGGGAGGTCCAAAAACGGATATCGCACAGCCGTTCACAGCACAGCCGCCCGCAGCTCCATCGCCCCCGACGCCTCCGGCTTCGGTCGGTGCGTTGAACGAGCCGGGCCGCGGCGTCCCGCCCGTGAGGCCGGCTGGAGATGCGGCTGCGATGCCGGAGCCGGCCGCTTCCGTTGCGCCGGCGCCAGCCGCCGAGCCGCGCAAGCAATTCGTAAAGAGCTGCGCGGATATCCTGGAGCGCGCGCAGCTTGGCGACCTTTCATCGGCGGACCGGGAGGTGCTGCAACACGAGTGCCGCCCCGGGAGAAGATAAGACGTGAGCGCCCGGCGATCTTGCCTTTTCGCAATCGCCGCAATCCTGGCGATCCCAGTTCAGGCGGGTCAAGCGGCCGACGCGCTAAAGAGGGCGCTGCCCGAGGCCCGGCTGCTTGCGCCGTTCGACGTCGCCGCCCAGCGGAAGCGCTGGGGCAAGGTCACGCCGCCTCTCGCTGGTTGTCCAGCTCCGCCTCAAGGGCCGCGCGATCTCGTCCGTGAGGACTTCTACACCAACAAGAGTCACTCGGTCGCTGACCCGGCCAAGAAGAGGGCGACGCTCGACAAGCTAGCGCCGCTCTGGGAATTCACTCGCGTCGTCAACGTGATGGCCGACGAGTTCGTGATGTCTCAGCCGGCGGATGCGAGCCGCGCGGCGTGCGTGCTGACGTGGCTCGATGCGTGGGCGAAGGCCGATGCGCTGACCGGGGAGATTTCGACCTGGGCGCGCTACGACACGCTTTGGGCGGCCGAGATCGGCGCCGGAATGGCCTATCTGAAGGTACGGGAGGCGACGAGGCTCGATTCTCAAGCGAAAGCACGGGTCGAAAATTGGCTCGTGAAGGTCGCCCGTCTCGCGGTGACGGACAACGACAAGTTCAACGCCGGCACCGATCAGCGGCGGCAGCCGCGCTCGAACCTCAGCTACTGGACAGCGGCGGGGGCGGCGGTCGCGGGCATAGCGGCAAACGACCGGGCTCTTTACGATTGGTCACTGGAGACAGTGCGCCGGGGGCTGTCCTTCGTGACGCCTGAGGGAGCGATGCCGGCCGAGATGAGCCGGCAGGCGCGTGCCTTCGTCTATCACATATGGGGCCTGGAGCCTTTGATGCTCGTGGCGGCTTGCGCGCGAGCCAACGGAGGTGACGTGCTTCAGGAGAACGAGGGAGCGTTGCCGAAGGTGGTGGCGTTCATGCTGCGGGCACGGCGCGAGCCCCAATGGTTCGAAGCCCTGGCGGGATTTCCGCAACAGGCCGATAGTCATCCCGAGCGCTGGCCGCGAAAGGACAGTGCCGCCGCGCTTGAAATGTTCCTGGCATTGAAGCCAGATCCAGCTGTGGAGGCGATCGTGGCGCCGTTGCGTCCGGTATCGACCAAGTTCAGCGGCGGAAACTTCACGCTGCTCTTCGCAACGCCTTCGCCGCGGCGTTGAAGGGCGAATACTTGAGCGGGGTCAACGTAATTTCCGGCAACCGCTTGCATCATCGAAAAACCGTCAACCGCGCTGGGAGCGTTGACCCATCGCCGGACCGGCAAGCGAGGTGAGCATGGCTATCTCTTCGGGCAAGGCGGCGCGCAAAATCTCCGGCGGCAAGAGCACGGGCGGGGTGGTCGCGGAAAAGCCACCCCAACCGGGCGCCGTGCAGGTCCAGCCGCCGCACGAGGTGGCGATACGGCCGCAGTCTCCGGCCACGACGATGCCATCGCGCCGGCCGATGGAAGACGATGTCGACGATATCTCACATCGGCTGGCGGGCAATCTCGACCGTTCGATCAATTACGGGATCTCAAAACTCACTTTCGGCCTGTCGCCCGCGGCGCTTACGGAAGCCTACCTCGACTGGCTGACGCATCTCATGGCCGCGCCTGGCAAACAGATGCAGATCGCGCAGAAGGCGGCGCGCAAGACGGCGAAGCTCGCGGCCTATATGGCTGAAAGCGGAATTTGCCGCTGCGAGGGTTGCATCGAACCGTTGCCGGACGACAAAAGGTTCAACGACCCGGCCTGGCACCAGTGGCCCTTCAGCTGGATGCACCAGGCGTTCCTACTCAATCAGCAGTGGTGGCACGTCGCGACGGCCGGCGTCCATGGCGTCACCCAGCAGCACGAGCGGCAAGTCCAGTTCGCGGCGCGCCAGTTCCTCGACATCTGGTCGCCGGCCAACTTCGCCTGGACCAACCCAGTCGTGCTCGCGCGAACGCAGGCCGAGGGCGGGCAGAATCTGGTTCGCGGATTCCAGAATTTCATGGCGGATGCACAACGGGCGGCGGCGCATTCACCTCCGCCCGGGTCCGAATCTTTCAAAGTTGGCGAGACGGTCGCGGCGACACCGGGAAAGGTCGTTTTCCGGAACCGCATGATCGAACTCATTCAGTATTCGCCGGCGACATCGAAAGTGCGGCCGGAGCCGATCCTCGTCGTGCCGGCGTGGATCATGAAATACTACATCCTCGACCTGAAGCCGGAGAATTCGCTGATCCGCTATCTGGTCGGCGAGGGCTACACCGTTTTTGCGATCTCGTGGCTCAATCCTCAAGCCGAGGACCGTGATCTCGGGCTCGACGATTACCGCACACTGGGAATCGGTGCGGCCGTCGATGCAGTGCGGACCATTACGTCGTCGAAGAAGGTGCATGGCGTCGGCTATTGTCTCGGTGGCACCTTGCTGGCCATCGCCGCGTCGGCTTACGCCCGCAATGGGGACGACCCATTCAAGACGCTGAGCTTCTTCGCCGCGCAGGTCGACTTCCAGGAGGCGGGCGAGCTCAGCCTGTTCCTGAACGAGAGCCAGGTCGCATTCCTGGAAGACATGATGTGGGAGCAGGGCTACCTTGCCGCCGAGCAAATGAGCAGCGCGTTTCAGATGCTGCGATCCAACGACCTCATCTGGTCGCGCATCGTGCACGACTATCTGATGGGCGAGCGGGCGCCGTTGACCGACATGGGTGCGTGGAATGCGGATACGACGCGAATGCCGGCTCGAATGCATAGCGAGTATCTGCGTGGCCTGTTCCTGAACAACGACCTCGCAGTCGGGCGCTACTTGGTCGATGGCCGACCGATCGCACTCACAGACATTCGGGCGGATGTGTTCGCCGTTGGGGCGGAGAAGGATCACGTTTCGCCGTGGCGGTCGGTCTACAAGCTGCATCTGCTCCTCGATACCGACGTCACGTTCCTGCTCGCGCGCGGCGGGCACAACAATGGCGTGGTGTCGGCTCCGGGCGGACACGCCAGCGCTGGCTATCGTGTGGCGATGAAACACGAAGGGGAATTCTACATCGATCCCGACACGTGGGTCGCCAGCACGCCGCTACGAGAGGGATCTTGGTGGCCGGCGATGATTGCGTGGTTGAACGAGCGTTCCGGCACGTTCGTCAATCCGCCGCCGATGGGAGCAGCCAGCAAGGGTTACGCCCCGATCTGCGATGCGCCAGGGACTTACGTCCTGCAACGCTGATTCAATGCTGACCGCCATCAAATTATAGATTGATGGCTATCAAAGACTTAAAACGAATTATAACACATACTTCCACTTAACCGCACCTGGCCGAGTTGCTGGGCTGCAGTGGAGGATGGCGCATGATCACCTTTGAAGATTGCGCAGCGTTTTGCGGATTAACCTGTGAAGAAATCGCGGCGGTAGCCGAGCACGAGCACATTCCGGAGGTTTCGGCGGCTGCACTTGCGCAGTATTTGCTCGATCAGCCGCATGGCAGCGAGCGTCTGCGCGACATGATCATCGATGATATCCGGGTCTCGCACGGTGGCGGCAATCGCGCCCATTCGCGGATGCTGCTGCATGTCCTGCATCACTTCCTGAAAGCGCATCCGGAAGCGGTGCCGCAACAGTTCCGTTGGAGCCGCAGTGCATAATGCTGCCTGACAGCGCGTCTCTTCATTCCTGAGGACGGGCGATGCGGCGTAGGCATCCGGGGTGGCGGGTGCGGATAGCGTGGGGTATGTAGCCCTGAGGGCAATCGCCTCACGCTACTCCGGAATCCGTTCGTATGCGCCCATCCATGCCGATGTCCATCGCCGCTGCAGCGGCTTTGGCGACCCGCCGCTTTTCGCGTTGGGACGCGCTGGCCGTGCTGTTGGCGTTGGGTGTGCTCGCGTTCATCGGATCGACCGGACGCCATCTCACCGAACCGCTGGCGCGGCTCGAGGTGGCTCCGGTCACGCTCGATGTGTGGGCATTGCCGGGATACGCGGCGCGCACCGCGCTGCGCATGATCACCGCGCTCGCGTTTTCGCTGGGGTTCACGCTGACTTACGCCACGCTCGCCGCTAAGAACAAGCGAGCGGAGCAATTGCTCATTCCCATCCTCGACATTCTGCAATCGGTTCCAATCCTCGGCTTCATCTCGATGACGGTCGTGTTCTTCCTGTCGCTGGCGCCGGGCAAGGTGCTGGGCGCGGAATTCGCCGCCGTGTTCGCGATCTTCACGAGCCAGGCGTGGAACATGACATTCAGCTTCTACCAGTCGCTGCGGACGGTGCCGGTGGAGCTGACGGAGGCGGCGCGTTCGTTGCGGCTGTCGCCGTGGATGCGGTTCTGGCGGCTCGAGGTGCCATTCGCAGTTCCCGGTCTCATCTGGAACATGATGATGTCGATGTCGGGCGGCTGGTTCTTCGTGGTCGCTTCGGAGGCGATCAGCGTCGGCCAGACCACGATCACGCTGCCGGGCATCGGCTCCTACATTGCGCTGGCGATCGAGAAACGGGACCTGTCCGCGATCCTGTGGGCGATCTTCGCGATGGCGATCGTGATCCTGATCTTCGACCAGTTGCTGTTCCGTCCGCTCGTGGCGTGGGCCGACCGGTTCCGCGCCGAGCAGCAGACGGGCGTCGAGCCGCCGCGATCGTGGGTGCTCGATGTGCTGCGGCGATCGTGGGTGGTGGCGCTGGCGACAGGGACGCTCCGGCACTATGCCAACCGGGCGACCGCCTACCTCGGGACGGCGGAAGCAGCGCGGCGGATGCCCGAACTTCCGCGCATCGAGTTGCCGGCGCGGGCAGGCGATTTCGTGTGGGCGCTCGTGCTGTGTGCCGCCATTGCGTGGTCGCTCTGGCACCTGGTGTCGTATCTGCGGCCCGGATTGGAGTTAGGCAGCCTGCTTCACGTGGTCGGGCTGGCGTTGCTGACCCTGTTGCGGGTGGCGGTGCTGTTGGCGCTGGCGTCGGTGATCTGGGTTCCGGTTTCGATCTGGGTCGGCTTGCGCCCCAATCTGGCGCGCGTCGTACAGCCGCTGGCGCAACTTGCGGCAGCGTTCCCGGCCAACCTTTTTTTCCGATCGCCGTGTTCCTGATCGTGCATTTCAAGCTCAATCCGGACATCTGGCTGTCGCCACTGATGATCCTCGGCACGCAGTGGTACATCGTATTCAATGTCATTGCCGGAGCCGCCGCGATCCCGTCGGAGCTGCGCGACGTTGGCGCCAACATGGGGCTCAAGGGTTGGTTGTGGCTGAAGAAGAGCGCGCTGCCAGCCGTTTTCCCGTACTATCTCACCGGCGCGATCACGGCGTCCGGCGGCTCGCTCAACGCCAGCATCGTCGCCGAATATGTGAGCTGGGGCGACGTGAAGCTGGAGGCCAAAGGTCTCGGCTCCTACATCGCGCAGGCGACGGCGGAAGGCAATTTCTCGCGCATAGTGCTCGGGATCGCGGTGATGAGCGCGCTCGTCGTTCTGCTCAACCGGTTGTTCTGGCGTCCGCTCTACACGCTGGCTGAAAAACGCTTCCGTTTCGATTGAGAGGAGGGCCGGATGGCCGATCCGCTTCTGCTCGAGGTCAAGGGTGTTCGCCAGGCTTTTCCGAAAGCCGGCGGCCGCGAGCTCGTCGTGCTCGACGGCCTCGACATGACATTGAAAGAGGGTGAGATCGTCGGAACTGGTGGGGCGCTCGGGCTCCGGCAAATCGACCTTCCTGCGGCTGGTCGCTGGGCTTGCGCGGCCGACTTCGCGGTGATGTCCGCTATCTGGGCCAACCGGTTACCGGGCCGGCCGAAGGCGTCGCCATGGTGTTTCAGAGCTTCGCGCTGTTTCCGTGGCTAACGGTGCTGGAAAACGTGCAGCTCGGGCTCGAAGCCATGAAGCTGCCGGCAGACGAGATCCGCAAGCGCGCCTTGTCCGCGATCGACCTCATCGGTCTCGACGGTTTCGAGAGCGCCTATCCGCGCGAGCTGTCGGGCGGCATGCGGCAGCGCGTGGGCGTAGCGCGTGCGCTCGTCATGCATCCCAACATCCTGTTGATGGACGAGCCATTCTCAGCGCTCGATGTGTTAACCGCCGAAACGCTGCGAACTGATCTCGTCGAGCTGTGGGAAGGCGGGCAGTTGCCGATCAAGAGCGTGATCCTGGTGACTCACAACATCGAGGAGGCGGTGCTGATGTGCGACCGCATCCTGGTGTTCGCGAGCAATCCCGGGCGGGTGGCCGCCGAGATCAAGGTGCCGCTACTGAGGCCGCGCTCGCGCGCCGATGTCGAGTTCCAGGCCATCGTCGAGCGCATTTATGTGGAGATGACAGCGAAGGCGCGCGCGCCAGCAGCAAAGCCGGGGAGAAGCCGGCCGCCACCGCGCAGGCCGACAGGCTGGGGCCAATCGCGAGCCTGAACACGCCATTGCCGCGGCTTTCGACAAACCTGATGGCGGGCTTTCTCGAAGCGCTCGCGGGTGCTCCCTATGACGGCAGGGCCGACCTGCCGCATATTGCGAATGCGCTGCTGCTCGAAGCCGACGAGCTGTTTCCCGTCGCTGAGACGCTGCAACTGCTGCGGTTTGCGGTGATCGAGGGTGGCGACGTGCTGCTTACCGAGGAAGGCCGGCATTTCGTCGATTCCTCGGTCGAGGAGCGAAAGAAGATTTTCGCTCGCCACCTGCTGTTCCATGTGCCGCTCATCGCGCACATCCGCCGCGTGCTCGACGAGCGCGCAAGTCACACAGCGCCGCGGAGCCGTTTCTCGGACGAGTTGGAGGATCACATGAGCGCCGAATACGCCGAGACAACGCTGCGGGCGGCGACGAGTTGGGCGCGTTATGCCGAACTCTTTGCTTACGATGATAAGCGCGGCTTGTTCACGCTGGAAAACCCCAGTTGAGCGGTGTGCCTATGGAGCCACATGACGTCGCAGTCGTCCGTCTCATTCTTTACTTTTCAAGTAAATAAAATTAGGCTTCGGCTCGGACTCAAAGAGGGAATGCCGGGGATGGTTGAAGGAAGCTCACAATCGCTTGCCGCGGCGGGCGTTCAATCGGGTTGGCTGCGGACGGCCATAGTGGTCGCTGTCGCATCGTTTTTTGCTGCCGGAAGCGCCCTCGCCGACGAGCCCGAAGGCGGCCTGAAGGACGGTGTCGCCGAGGACACGATTGCGCACGTACTGCCGCACCACGGCGATCCCGGCGGGGTCCGCAAGGTGTTGTCGGAGCGCGGCGTAACGTATGGACTGAACTACGTCGGCGAAGTGCAGGGTAATCTCTCCGGCGGTGTCGCGCGGCGCACGGTCTACGTCGGCCGTCTCGAGGGGTACGTGGATCTTGACTTCGAAAAGATCGGCGGCTGGAAGGGCTTAACCCTGCACGCCAATGCCTACCAGATCCACGGCGACGGCCTGTCGACCAACTACCTCAAGAACTTGATGCCAGTGAGCTACATCGAGGCGCACCCAACAACTCGCCTGTTCGAGCTGTGGCTTGAACAGAGGCTATTGGATGACATGCTCTCCGTTCGCTTCGGGCAACTCGCCGCCGACAGCGAGTTCCTGACGTCCAGCTACGCCACACAATTCATCAACGGGACGTTCGGCTGGCCCGCCTTTAACGTGGCCAATCTGCCGAGCGGCGGCGCGGCCTACCCGCTCGCCACGCCGGGCGTGCGCGTGCAGGTCAACCCCACGAAGCAGGTGTCATTGCTCGCGGGCGTATTCAACGGCGATCCGGCAGGACCCTGCGCCAGCAGCGACGATCCCCAGGAATGCAATCGCTATGGCACGAACTTCCGCGTCTCCGATCCAGCCTTCGTGATCGGCGAGGCTCAGTATCGCTACAATCAGGAAAAGGGTCCTGGTGCGCTGGCTGGTACGATCAAGGTCGGCGCTTGGCACCACTTCGGCAAGTTCGACGACCAGCGCTTCGACGTCGCGGGTATCGCGTTGGCCGATGGGGCCAACGCTGGCCCGGCGGTGAGGCATCGCGGCAATACCGGTATCTATGGCGTCATCGACCAACAGATCTGGCGTCCAGAGAGCGGAGAGCCGAACAAGGGCGTCGGATTTTTCCTGCGCGGTGCCGGAAGTCCATCCGACCGCAACGTGATCGACCTTTACTTCGACGGTGGCCTCGTGTTCGCCGGCATGGTTCCGGGCCGTCCCGACGATAGCTTCGGTTTCGGTTTGGCTTATGCACGCATTTCAAATGCCACGCGCGATTTCGACGCCGACGACATCGCGATCAACGGCACGCTGGCGCCGGTGCGCGACTACGAGGCGGCTTTCGAGGCCAACTATGCGGCGCAGATCGTTGCGGGGTGGATGGTTGATCTCGACTTCCAGTACATCTGGCACCCGGGCGGCAACGTCGCGAACTCGCTCCGCGACGACGGCACGGCCATCAAGGATGCAGCGGTGCTCTCGTTGCATACCTCGATCAAGTACTGAACAATCGGTAGGACCAAGCATCGAGACGCGGGCGAGACTGGTGTCTCGCCCCGTTTGCTTTCTGGGTCAGTGCTGCGCTGCCTTGGTCTGCGGCCCCGGCGTCGTGTCGGGCTTCGCCGCCATTGCTGGCGCCGGCGTGGTCTCGTGCTTTGCCGGCGCACCTTTCTTTTGTGCGGCGGCGGCATGCTTTTGCGCAGCTGCTGCATGTGCTGCGGCGATCTGCTGATCAGCCTTGCGCTGCGCGTCGAGAAGGTTCTTGGGAATTCCTGGGTTGCCGCTGGTCAGCACCATGCGGCACTCCGCCGGTAATTGCTCCAGAGACATCGGCGGCTTGGCGGGTGCTGGCTTGACCGGGTGCGTGGGCGGCGGCACGGGCGTGGCCGACGGCGGCTTCGGCGTGACCAGCTTGATCCAGTCGGCCAGTTCCTTACCGCACCCGTACCCGTCCTCATGCACCACGGGCTTCTGAGGGGTACAGCCCACCGAGCCCTCTGGGCAGGCGATGCGGACGTGGAAATGGTAGTAGTGCCCAAAATACGGGCGAACCTTGGAAAGCCACGCTCGGTCGGTGTCCGTCGTCTGGCATAGTGCCTTCTTGATTGCTGGATGCACGAGTACACGCTCGACCTCGGGGTACTCGGCGGCGCGCTTAATGATCTTGGCGTGCGTCGCCGTCCACACTTTCGGGTCCACAGAGATATCGTCGGCCGCGAGCATGGACGTGGCGGCGATGTCCTCCCGCTCCTTGTTGGTAAGCCGGCGGTCGGGCATTGGCGTCAGCCAAACATCGGCATCGAGGCCGAGCTGGTGACTAGCGTGGCCCGACGACATCGGGCCGCCGCGAGGCTGGGCGAGATCGCCGACCAGCAGACCCGGCCAGCCGTCGTAGCGCCAGGCCTCATCCGAGAAACGTTTCAGCAATTGAACGAGCTTCGGGTGGCCCCAGTTGCGATTGCGCGAGAGCCGCATCGCCTGCCAATTCGGCCCATCGACGGGCATTGCCACGGCCCCTGCGAGGCAACCTTTTGAGTAACTGCCGATAGACCGCGCCTGCAACGACGTCGCCGCAGTTTTGACGGAGCCGAACAACTCCTTGGCCGCAACGGAGGGCGCCTTTTTGGCGGGCGTTGCTGCCTTCGCTGTCGGGGCGGTGGCAGCGGGAACAACTGGAGCGACAGTTGCGGCCGCAGGCGCGGCCGGAGTGGCGACGACCGTCGCCCCTGCATCGGGCTCGTGAACGGTGGCGGCATCGCCTTCGCCGGCAATCGCAGGTTCCTCGGCCCGGACGGCAGGTACCGGCAAGGCAAACGTCACCAGCAACGCAAACAGTAGGGCAAAGCGCATGCGAGCTCCCCTCCGGTCATCCCTAGATGGCGCGATATTAACGATCTCTCGGGCTGAAATGCGACGGCGTCAAGCGGGTTGCCAGAAGGCGCCGCCGGGACCACAACGAAACCATGGACATTCTCACTCTCGGGCCGGCGACGGCCACTGCTCACATCTTGCTCGCGCCGGGCGCTGGCGCATCCATGCGCAGCCCGTTCCTCGAACAAATCTCGGGACTTATCGCCGATCGTGGCATCCGGGTGAGCCGCTTCGATTTCGCCTACATGGCGGCTCGTGTGGCAGGCGGCAAGCGCCGACCGCCGCCACGGGCCGAGGCAGTTATGCCGGAGTACCGGGCGGCGATCGAGACCGTTCGTTCGGGTTCGGACTCCGGCTGCAAGCTGCTCATTGGCGGCAAGTCGATGGGCGGGCGTGTCGCCAGCATGATTGCGGACGAGGAGTTTGCCGCTGGCCGCGTCGCGGGGCTCGTCTGCCTCGGCTATCCGTTCCACCCCACGGGCAAGCCCGAACAATTGCGAACGGCACACCTCGCCGGATTGAAATGCCCGGCGTTGATCGTGCAGGGCGAGCGCGATCCGTTCGGGAATCGCGAGGAGGTCGCGGGCTACGGCTTGTCGCCGGCTATCCGACTTCAGTGGATCGGCGACGGCGACCATGATCTCGGGCCCCGTGGCGCTTCCGGCTTCACGCGCAAAGGCAATCTTGCCGCCGCGGCCGAGGCCATCGCTGCGTTCGTAGGCGGATTGTAGTCGCTAATCGCCGACGTGGCTCGCTGACACCGCCGAGGCGGGGATGACGGTAAGGGGAGCCGAGGAACGAGGGAATGGTCGGCGAGCAGAGTACGTGGAATAGCCCGGGAGTTGACGTGTTCTTACTCCGCTACCGCGGGGGCGGACTGGGCGGCTGCAGGGAGGCGGTTCGGGAGCATCGCGGCGGCGGCGAGCACGATTGCGGCGCAAACGCTCAAGATGCGGAATAGCGTGTCGAAGCCGTAGGATTTGTGGACCCAGGAAATGAACGGCAGTGCCGCGCCGAGCACTGCGAATGTCACGACGAAGCGGACGCCGTAGATCGAGGCCCGCCGTTCCGGCGTGGCCATGCGACCGATCATATAGTCGTTGATCGGGATCTGTCCGAACGCGCCGAGCATGAAGGCCAGCGCGACAGCGACGGCGGCCCAACCGGTCAAGCCCGGCATAAGGGCGAAAAACACGACCTGCATCGCGGCGACGGTCATGAACACCACGCGCGGCCCAAGGTTATCGAGCAGCCGGCCCACTACGAGTTGCCCCATGGAGCCGACTGCGAACACCATGAATGCCAGCCAGCCGATCCAGGTGGCGGAGGGCGCGATGGTGGTCAGGCGCTCTCCGAAAACCTTTGGTAGTGCGAATGTCGTCGATTGGAAGATGAGGCCGGAAACGGCGGTGGTGAAGAAAACGATGGCGGTGACGCGCAGGATGAGTTCGCGGTCCGGGTGCGGGACGGCAGCGCGCTTGGGCGTGGGTGCGGCTGAGCGTGGTGACGGCGGCCGTATGGTGGGCGATCTCGGCGCCGCATGAGGATGAAATAGCCGACACCGAGCAGGATCGATACAACTCCGGGCACGAAGAACGCCGCCCGCCATCCGCCGTGGTCGATGAAGAAGCCGGTGATCAGCGCCGCGCTGCCGACGCCCAGATTTCCCCACACGCCGTTGGCGGCTAGCGCCGCGCCGGCCCGCTTAGTGGTGTCGTAAATGAGCGCGAGGCCGACCGGGTGGTAGATCGCGGCAAAAATGCCGACCGCAAACAACCCAGCCGCGATCTCGAGCGGCGTGCGCGCAAAGCCCGTGAGGATCGACGCGAGTCCGACGCCGACGAAGTACACGACCATCATACCCTCGCGGCTCCAGCGATCGGCGAGCCAGCCCGCAGGCATCGAGAACACTCCGAATGCGACGAACCCGGGCGTCGCGTAGGGCACGAGCTCCGAGTAGCCCATGCCCCACTCACGCGACAACGCCAGCGCCGACACCGTCGCGAACACCAGCATTACGAGGTGATCGATGAAGTGGCCGGCATTGAGCAGAGCCACGTGCAGGCGGTTACGGGGCATGGGTATAGCTTTCGAGCGAAGGCGACTGCTTCAATCGCCATCAGCTCGCCTTGTCCGTTTTCGGGTGCTTTCCGTGCGAGGGCCGGTCACCCGGTCTGATGCCGGGCCTTGGCGGCGCGCTCCAATGCGGCGCGGACGAGCGGGTCGAGGTTGAGCTTGGCGGCGAGCTTGTCGAGGAAGCGAGTTTCCTCGGCGCCGACCGAAAGATCTACAGCGGCGATTTCCGAGCACAGGATGTAGGCCGTCTCGCGCAGCTCGGGCGTCACAGCCTCGCCCACCATGTCGAGCACGGTATCGACGCCATTCGGCGGCCTGGAGAGGAGCTTGCCGGCGGCTTGCGCCTCCTCCATCAGCCAGTCTCCGCTGAAGCCGCGGAATGCGGGCAACTCGCGTACGAACGTGCCGATGCGCTGCAGCTCATCGTCGGAGATCGAACGGTCCACCGCCGCCACTGTGATCATGGCGTAGATCAGGGCTTGCTGGGGATTGAGGCGCTTCTTCATGTCATCTCCGGTATCTGCTTGACGCTAGGGTAAGCGCTTCCTCGGCAGGATCAAGGCCGGTGCAGCAAGCCGGTACAGAGAACCAATTTTGTTGTTCCCTCTCCCCTTCCTTCAGGGACTGCCCCTTCTCTAGGGTAGAAGGAGAAGGATGGGGAAGGAAAGGGGAAGGAAAGTTGACGGCTTAGCCCCCCGCACCTAGGTTGCCGGACCCGCGAACACAGAAGAAAAAAACGAAGAAGAACCCATGTCCGAACTCGACATCGCACTCCTCCCCGAAGCTCAGACCGCCAAGGCTTGGCCGTTCGAGGAGGCGCGCCGGCTGATCGAGCGGCTCGAGAGACTTCCAGGCGGCGCGGACAAGACGGTGATCTTCGAGACCGGCTACGGACCGTCCGGGCTGCCGCACATCGGCACGTTCGGCGAGGTCGCGCGCACGAGCATGGTGCGCCACGCCTTCGAGGTGCTGACCGAGGGCAAGCGCAAGACGCGGCTCGTCTGCTTCTCCGACGACATGGACGGCCTGCGCAAGGTGCCGACCAACGTGCCGAACCAGGAGATGCTGGCGAAGCACCTCGACAAGCCGCTGACCAGCGTGCCCGATCCGTTCGGCAACGTTCGAGAGCTTCGCCGCACCACAACAACGCGAGGCTGCGGCGACTTCCTCGACCGCTTCGGCTTCGAGTACGAGTTCTTCTCGGCGACCGAGTGCTACAAGGCCGGCCTGTTCGACGCGACGCTGCTCGCGAATGCTCGAGGTCTACGACAAGGTGATGGACGATCATCCTGCCGACGCTCGGGCCCGAGCGGCAGGCGACCTATTCGCCGTTCCTGCCCGTTTGCCCGCGCACCGGCAAGGTGCTGCAGGTGCCGATGATCGCGCGCGACGTCGAAGCGGGCACCATCGCCTACGTCGACCCCGAGACCGGCGAGAAGGTCGAGACGCCCGTCACGGGCGGCCGCGTCAAGTGCCAGTGGAAGGCCGACTGGGCGATGCGCTGGACGGCGCTCGGCGTCGACTACGAGATGGCGGGCAAGGATCTGATCGATTCGGTGACGCTGTCGTCGCAAATCTGCCGGGCGCTCGGCGGCACGCCGCCCGAGGGCTTCAACTACGAGCTGTTCCTCGACGACAACGGCGAGAAGATCTCGAAGTCGAAGGGCAACGGCCTCACCATCGAGGAGTGGCTGACCTATGCCTCGCCGGAGAGCCTGTCGCTGTTCATGTTCCAGAAGCCGAAGACGGCGAAGCGGCTGTACTTCGACGTGATCCCGCGCGCGGTGGACGAGTATCTGCAGTTCCTCGCGGCCTATCCGGCCCAGGACGGCAAGGCAGAAGCTCGACAACCCGGTCTGGCACATCCACATCGGGCACGCCGCCGAAGGCCGAGCTGCCGATCACGTTCGCGCTGCTGCTGAACCTGGTGTCGGCCTCTAACGCGCACGACAAGGACATGCTGTGGGGCTTCATCCGCCGTCATCGCGCCGGCGGCCTCGCCCGCGACGCATCCGATGCTGGACCATCTCGTCGGCTACGCGGTGCGCTATTACGAGGACGTTCGTGAAGCCGCAAGAAGAAGTTCCGCCTGCCGGACGACGTCGAGACGGGCGGCCTTGCAGGCGCTGTCGGATGCGCTGGGCAAAGCTGCGCCGGGTGCGAGCGCGCAAGAGCTGCAAACGATCATCTACGACGTCGGTCGTAGTGTGCCTCGCTACCAGGATCTGAACGCCAAGGGCGCAACGCCCGAGAAACCAGGCGTGTCGAACGCCTGGTTCGGCGCGATTTACGAAGTGCTGCTGGGGGAAGAAAAGGGGCCACGGTTCGGCTCGTTTATCGAACTCTACGGCATCAAGGAAACGCAGGCGCTGATCGCGAAGGCGTTGAAGGGCGAGCTGCTACAGGCGGCGTGAGCGCCGACGCACACGCTTAAAAGGCGAGCCGCCCGCGCCGGGGGGAAGCGCGAGCGGCTCTCGGGTCAGCCGGGGAAGGGGGAGACGGGCAGACCCGGGTAGACCGGGAAGAGCTCTCCTTGATTAGTTGGTTGCCTCGAGCTGCTTCGGCGACCCGCCGCCGACCGTGCCGATGGAGATCGTGCGGGGCTTCATGCGCTCCGGCAAATTGCGCTCCAGATCGATGTGCAGCAGCCCGTCGGTCAGCGACGCCGCCTTCACCTCAACATAGTCGGCGAGCTGGAACCGTCGCTCAAAGCTGCGAGCTGCGATGCCGCGATGAAGGAAATGGCGCTCCTGAGATTCCGGCTTCTTCTCGCCCTTTACGAGCAGCGCAGTTTCCTTGACCTCGATCTTGATCTCGGGCTCGCTGAAGCCAGCGACCGCCATCGTGATCCGATACTGGTTGTCGCCGAGACGCTCGATATTATAGGGCGGATAGGTGGTGTCGCCCTCCACACCGCCGACATTGTCGAGCAGCTGGGCGAAGCGGTCGAAGCCGATCGTGGAGCGATAAAGTGGGGCAAAGTCGAAGTGTCGCATCAGAGGTCCTCCTTGAAGAAGCGACTTGGCGTCTGATCCGCCCCTTAGGGGCCGGATCTCACTGGGCGCCGCCCCCGACAGTGGCGAGCGGCACCGAGGAATTTAGGTGCCGCATTCGGGCATTCAAGGGGCTTAACGTGAAAAGAGGCTCGGCGCTCAGGTTCGCGTCGCCGTTGCTTCGCCGCAATCGCAAGCCTCCGATTTGAATAAGTTTTTTGTCCTTGTTTCATGTCCCGTTCATGTTGCAGACACCAAGCTGCCCTGCATTACCTTTCGGTAAGCAAGTTGGGGAGGCAAGCCCTGATCGCTTTACAAAGGAGTGACGGTTCATGTCGTTGAAGAAGCTGGCCGCCAGCATCATCGCCGCGTCTCCCATGTTGTTTGCTGCACCCGTTGGGGCGGCTGACCTCTATGGCGAGCCATTGCCACGCCGCTATAGCGGCGACGAGTACGAGACGCCTCCCGTCGTCCGCGAGGAACGCGAAGAGTTCGTCGAGCACCACGAGCGGCGTGACTACCCCGTGCCGCCGCGACCGATCTACGGCTCGGTCAAGGATGGCCCCGGCTATCATGAGCCCGTGCCGCCTGCCCACTACTCCTGCGTACCGCGAGAGCTGATCCGCGACCGCCTGGTCGGGGAGGGTTGGCGCGACTTTTCCGACCCGGAAATTCGCGATGGAGTGGCCTTGTTGAGGGCGCGGCGGCCCTCGGGTGAGCCGTACCTTCTGAAGATCGATCGCTGCAGTGGACAGGTCGTGCACGTTCATCCGCTGCATGGCGGATATGGCCCCTACGCCTGGAACCCTCGCCGCTATGCACCTCGGCCCTACTATTGAGGGTCGTGCCGGCCCTTAGGGATGCCGTTCTTCGAGCAGCGTCTTCCAGCCCTTCGGGGCTTTGAAGGCGCTGCTCGATAGCGTTAAAGCTGTTATAGAATCGACCAACGGCTGCGGGATTTCACCCAGGGCCAATACCCCACGCAAGGCAATGGAGCGGGCATGGAGCTGCTGAGCTTGGCGAAAAACCCCGTGCCGGCCGGCGCGGTGGTGGGGTCGTTCGCTGGGTACGACGGTGCGCCGCTGCGGTATGCTCGCTGGGCGGCGACGAGATCGCCGCGCCGGGGTACGATCTGCCTTTTCGGCGGGCGGGGTGAGTTCATCGAAAAGTATTTCGAGGTGATTGCGGATCTGCGGCGACGCGGCTTCGCGGTCGCGACGATGGATTGGCGCGGCCAGGGTGGTTCGCATCGGGCTTTGGGCAACAAGGCCAAGGGATACATCGGAGATTTCAGCGAGTACGATCGGGACCTTTTCCGCTTCATGAAGGGGATCGTGCTGCCAGATTGCCCGCCACCCTATATCGCGCTCGCGCACTCGATGGGGGCCAACATCCTGATGCGCAACGCGACCATGACCGGCTCGTGGTTCGATCGCATGGTGTTCACGACGCCGATGCTGGCGATCGATCCTCGGCGGCTACAGTTTCCGCGACCGCTCGTGCGCGCCTACGCCGAGGTTGGATGTTTGACGGGAATGTCGAGCCTCTACATCAAAGGAGGAAGCGATGCGCCCGTCGAATCCGCGCCGTTCGAGGGCAATCTACTGACGAGCGATCCGGAACGATATGCACGGACGCGATCAGTCCTGGAGGCCGCGCCGCAACTTGGGCTCGGGAGTGCCACCGTGGGCTGGTTGCGGGCGGCGTTGCGGGCTTGCGCTCTGGTCTCGTCCGACAGTTTTCCGGGGGCTCTCAAGGTGCCGATGCTGGTGTTCGCGGCCGGCAACGACGAGATCGTGTCGACACGCGCGATCGAGGAATTCGGCGTCCGGCTCAAGGTCGGCACGCACCTGCTGCTGCCGCATGCGCGGCACGAGATCCTTCAGGAAAACGACGGCGTCCGGCAACGTTTCTGGGCCGCCTTCGACGCCTACCTTGGGGTCAATGCCGCGGCGGCGTGAAGGCCGTCAGCGATTGACCAGCTTCAGCGTGGCTTCATGCAGACGCGGATCACCGGCAACGACGATCCGGCCGCCGTTGGTAGCGGGAGCGCCATCCCATGTCGTTACGGTCGCACCGGCGCGTTCCAGGATTGGCAGCAACGCCACGACGTCATGGGGCTTAAGTCCGCACTCGATGATGACGTCGATGAAGCCGGCGGCCAACAGGCAGTACGAATAGCAATCGCCGCCATAACGCGTCATGCGCGCCTCGGATTTGACGCGGGCAAAGCCAGCCGCCTCGACGCCGGGCTCGAACAGGTCCGGATGGGTTGTGGTGAGCACGGCATCCGCGAGCTTGCGACATTCTCGCGTCTTGATTGCGCGTGTTTTGCCGTCGGCAGTGCGCCAACGGGCCGTCCGGGCGTCAGCCCATACCCTTTCGCCGGTAAACGGCTGGTCCATGAGGCCAAGAATAGGCGTCTCGCCATCCAGCAGGCCGATCAGAGTGCCCCACATGGGTGACCCCATGATGAAGGCGCGCGTGCCGTCAATGGGATCGATGACCCAGCGCATCGGGCCAGCCGCGCCGCGGGCGCCATATTCCTCGCCCAGGATGCCATGATCAGGGAATTGTTCGGTGATCGCCTTGGCAATGACGCGCTCGGCGCCCTTGTCCGCAGCCGTGACAGGGTCGAAGTCCTTCCCCGCCGCTTTGTTATCGATGGTGATCGCTTTGCGGAAGTAGGGACGCACCACGGCGCCCGAAAGGTCGGCCAGGTGGTGGGAAAACGCGAGGAGGGTCTTGAAGGAAACGGGAGCGCGACGGGTCACGAGAGGCCTTTGCGAGGTGGGCTGCTAGCGGGGTAAGGTGGGCACTATGATCGCCGCGGCCACTTGCGGGCAAGCAGCAATGCCTCAATCCCCAACAGCAATGCCTCCGGCCTCTAGTAGTTGTTCAAACGACAATTCTCTGTCGCATCTATCTCTGTGTCTGGCACGCATCATGCTTAGGTAATCGGCAGAATTAGACCCGAGGCTGGATTGAACAACCGCGCGAATTCCCACATCTTGTTGGTGCGGCTAGGTTGATACGCTTGATCTTGCCGCTGCCCACTTTGGGCGTTTCCTCCCTGGACTTGGGCCGTTCGTGATTCGAACGGCTCTTTTTTTGTCGAGCCGGGGAGATGTGACGCCTCGTCGGTGGACCAATCATGCGCATGCGCTCAGAATTGCACCGCGCGGGCCTCAGCTCTGCGCTATTTGCATTTGTTGTTTGTGCGCTGCAGCGCTACATGTTGCAACGCGACATGCGAGCCATGCTCGCTGTCGCAGCCCTCCTTGGGCGTTTCCTCCCTAGACTTGGGCCGTTCGGGATCCGGACGGCCCCTTTTCTTTTTGCAACACAGTTTCCCGTCGGCATTTGCCATCATGGCGGAACAATTGAAATCCGATTCCACGCAAAAGCTCGTGCTGGCGCTCTAACCGCCTGTATTGCATGAGGCTTGCGCTGATTATCGTGTCCTCGGCGCCACCGTCCACAGGCTCCGCTAGCAGTCGCAGCAATTTGCCCCTTGAAACTTATCGCATTGCAACATAGATTTTGATGGTGAGACGCGGGCCCTGCCCGTCTCTCGCAGCCCTCCTTGGGCGTTTCCTCCCTAGACTTGGGCCGTTCGGGATCCGGACGGCTCTTTTTTTGTGCTTATTCGCTGCGACGTACAACGCCGGGCCGACACCGCTATTCCGCCGCAGCAGCGTAGCGTTCGAACATGACGGGGATTTTCGGCGAGCAGACGAGTTGTCAATAGAGCGATATTTCGCTCGAGTTCGTAATAGCCTGCGGTGGCGGTCATCCTGTGTTCGTTCAGGTAGAGACCGCGATTGATCTCGAGCTGTATGGTGTGCACACCCAGCGCCGGCTTGCCATAATGCTCGGTGATGTACCCGCCGGCGTAAGGCCGGTTGAGATGTACGTCGTAACCGAGGCCGGTGATCGCATCCTTCAGGAAGCGGGTCAGGCGTGGATCGCAGGACGCGCCGTAGCGGTCTCCGAGCACGAAATCCGGGCGCTGGGCGTGAGCGTGTCCCGACGACGACGGCATCGAATGGCAGTCGAGGAGAACCGCGTACCCGAAGATCCGGCGCGTCTCCTCGATCAGCGACAGCAACGCGTCGTGAAAGGGTATGTAGAGCTTTTCGACGCGCTGCAGCGCGACTTCGAGCGGCATCAGCCCAGGCGGATAAATTTCCTCACCGTCGGCGACGATACGAGCGATGGTGCCGAGGCCGCCGACCACGCGCACGGATTGCGAGTTGACCCAATCGGGCAACGACCGACCGAAGAGCTGGGGGTCGATCTCGTAGGGCTCGCGATTGACATCGAGGTAGGCGCGGGGAAAACGAGCGGCGATCATGGGCGCGCCGAGATCGACGACGTGGGCGAAAATCTCGTCGACGAAGCAGTCCTCGGACTTGCGCAGGGTCAGCGGGTCGAGACGCGACTTGGCAAGGAACGCCTTCGGGTAGACGCGACCGGAGTGGGGCGAGCAGACGACGAGCGGCGACGTCTGAACCGCGGGCTTCACGACCGTGAAGGGCGGGGTCAGCTCGGCCAATATCGATTTGCGTTCGTGCTCGGGCATCGGCCCTCGATCGGGTTCGTCTTCAGCGCGTGCTCGCGACTCGCACTGTGCCAACGCGTCGCGTTTCTGTCCATCACTGCGGTGGCGGTGTGACCTCAGTCCTGTGCCACTCGTTGACGCGAGTGCAGCGAGAAAAATGGTGTCCTCGTTGCTGGTGACGGCAGAATAAAGGCGTTCTTTCAGTCTCCGTTTACCAAACTGCCGTCAGATTTCGACTGGCAACTCTCGATTCACCCGCTAATCTCGGGTGCGTTCGTTTTTTCTTTCGTAGGCTCACATGACCGCAAAGCCCTCGCGCCTGCCTCTCCACCGCATCATCCTAGCCGAGGATGACGACGCCATGCGCGGCTTCCTGGAACGCGCCCTCGAAAAAGCCGGTTACGATGTTTCGCTCGTTCGCGAACGGGGCGGACGCGTTCGAGCGACTGAAAGAGGAGCCGTTCACGTTGCTGCTGACCGACATCGTCATGCCGCGCATGGACGGCATCGAGCTGGCTCGCCGCGCTGCCGAACTCGACCCCGAACTGAAGATCATGTTCATCACAGGCTTCGCCGCCGTCGTGCTGAACAGCGAACTCGGCTGCCCGAAGGACGCGCGCGTGCTGTCGAAGCCGTTCCATTTGAAGGATCTGGTGCGCGAGGTCGACCGGCTGCTCGAGACGTGAAAAAGCCGGCTCCGGTGCGGCATTCGCGATAAGCAAAATTGCCGAACCTAGTGTCTTGCGCCTGCCGCGCATTGCCGATATACGAAGCGCTTCGTGATCGCGGTCCGGCCCGGTAGGGCGGATCGATACGGATGGGCGGTTAGCTCAGCGGTAGAGCACTACCTTGACATGGTAGGGGTCACAGGTTCGATCCCTGTACCGCCCACCATCCGGACTTTTCCTCAAAACAAGATCGGCGACGCGACGCGAGCTCATGGCGATCGCCAGTGTTGGGGCTGGAGCTATTCCGTCCTGTCTTCCGCAGCCGGCCCGTCGCATCGGGTCGAGGGTACAATTAGATCGGCGTCGAAACCGGAGGCCTGCGGCCTTGCTAACCGAAAACCGCAGTGATCTGTGGGTTGGAGCCGGGCAGCGCCTAGTGGGTTAGCCGCGCGTTATTGGGTTAGCCTCTCGAGCCGGTCGAGCGCGTCCTTCGATCCGAGGTCCATGGCCTTGCGATACCAGTCGCCGGCAAGCGCATTATCCGGATTTACGCCGCGGATCCCAAGCTCTGCGAAGTAATTCGCATCGTAGGTTGCGCCCATGGCCAACGCTCCGCGCGGATCGCCGGACTCGGCAACCCTCCGGAAGAACGAACGTGCGCCGGTGAGGTCGCCTTCGTCGATCATGCGTTGGCCGCGCTCCAGGTAGGCATCAAGGCGGGCCTCGGATTCATACTTGTCGCGTCCTGCCGGGGCGGCTGGCGCATGCATCACCGCCGACTCTTCCAATGGCGCCGGTGATGCGGTTGCAGGCGCTGCAGAAGGGGACGCCTCTGCGACCGGCGGTTTCTCAGCCTGCTTCTCGGTGCCCGCGGGCTTTTCGGCAGGAGGGGGCGCAGGCGCCGCTTCCTTCACCTCTGTCTTCGGCTCCGTCTTTAGTGCGTCTGTCTTGGTTGCATCTGGCTTCGGCGGGTTTGGAGGCGCTACCGGACTCTCAACTGCCGGCGCAGCCTTCCGCGCCGGCTCCTCGGCGACTGGCGGGCGGCGCCGAGCCGCGACCTCGACCGCCTTCGTGGCGGTCGTATCTCGTTTGGCCGTCTCGGACCGGCTGTCGATCTCCATAGAGCGACTCGGGGTCGACTTGGCCGTCGCAATTTGGGGCCGGAAGTCGTGCGGCCATAGCACCCAGAAAGCTGCTCCGCTCACCCCGAGAGCGGCCACTGCTCCCAGCGCTACGAGCGTGGAATAGCTCTTGATCGGTCTGGCCGGCATCGTTTCGACGATTTTTGGGACCGTCAAAATATTCGGCAACGGCGGCGGTTGAGTAGCTACGGGCTCCTGGGCGGTCGGCGCTGGTTTCTTGTCGGGCGCCACGCTCAGCTTCTTCATATCAGCCATAGGCTTTGTCTGCAGTTCCGCGAGGGCCTTGTCGGGCGTCATCCTGGCTTCTGCCGCGGCCTTCAGCTTCATGTCGGGTGCGGTCGTGGCAGCAGAAGTCGTCGCGGCCTCTTTCGGCAGAGGGGGCGGGTTCGTTGAGCGAGACGATGCTTCTTTATCGCCGGTGTCTTGTTCTTTCTCCGGTGTAACTTGTTCGAGCCGGCGGAGGAGGCGCTTCAGATCATCGATTTTGGGCTGTTCGTTCAATTCGGCCATCGTGACGATCCTGCGTTGGCGGTGCTGGCTGTCGTGCTGTCGGGTCGTCCTTATCGTGCGTGGCGGCTAGCCTCGCTGCGAGACCTACCTCTACGCTTCAGACTTCATCTGCCGTGAAAGCTGTCCGGATGGTCGCCGCGCGACTGCTGTCCTCGCAAAGGCGAGCCGGAAAGCCATGGCATATAGGCGCGCCTGCGTGAGCCTCGCAATAGCTTTCTTTTGCTTTGTCGAATTATGGCAAAGCGATGTCAATTCCGGACCGGGACGGATATCGTCGACCCTTACAACGATTATCTGGAGCGCTTATTCCCTACGGCCGCAAAAAAAATTCAGATCCCATTTTTCATCCGCGTTGCTTTCAGCCGCAACTGTAATCACGGATTTTCAATATCCGGATTCAAAAGTCGCATGCGTACGAAAGTCGGATTGTCTGAAAGTGGAATAATATAATTGTTGCGAGTGTTACAATTTTACCTCAATCAAGAATGAAGAGATGGGCAGCAACGGCTCAAGGAGGGGAACTGATGCGGGAGCCTTGCCACGATGGCAATCGCTTGCAAGAGGTGAATGGCGCAGGAGTAGGCGGCAACCGCAGGCCGGCCGCTGCGCGTGTGGGCGCCGGGCTCAAGGCAATTCAGTCGGAACTGCAGCAAGCAGGAGGTCGCCTCCAATCCGTGCTTGGTGCTGACGAAATCAATCTGGTGAGCGAGGGCCTGCGGTTGCTCGATGCTCAAACCTGCCGGATTGCGGTCATCGGGCAGATCAAGGCTGGCAAAAGCTCTTTCATCAACGCACTCGTTCAAAAGCATGATTTGCTTCCCACTGATGTCAATCCCTGGACGACGGCCGTCACCAATCTCAATTTCGGACGTCCCACGGTTGGAACGGCTGCGACGTTTCAGTTCTTTACCGGCGAGGAATGGGAGCGTTTGGCGGAGGCCCAGGGTCCGCTCGGCGAATTGACTGAGCGTTTCGTCCCCGGATTCGAACGACGTCTGCTGAAACAGCATATTGCGGCCGTGAAAATCCGCGCTGAGCGCCGTTTGGGCGCGCATTTCGGAGAACTCCTCGGGCAGACCCATGCGTTCGAAACGATCACGGCGGAAGTTTTGCGCCGTTACGTCTGCGCCGGCAATCCGGCGGGCATCGGCGATGCGGAATCGCAAACGGGGCAATTCTCCGACGTCACCAAGGCGGCTTTTCTGAACCTCGATGGCGGGCCGTTCGATTTTCCCACCACTATCATCGATACGCCCGGCACGAACGACCCATTTCTGGTGCGCGACGAGATCACGCGAAGCTGCCTCGATCAGGCGGACATCTATCTCGTCGTCTTGACGGCGCGGCAGCCTTTGTCGCCCTCCGATCTCGCTTTGCTGCGGATATTGCGCGGCCTGCACAAGGAGCAGATCGTCGTCTTCATCAACCGGGTCGACGAATTGTCGAACATCCGCAGCGAGCGCGACGCCGTCATCGATTACGTCCGCAAGCGCCTGCAACGCGAGTTTCCCGGCTCCAACATTCCGGTGATCACCGGATCGGCGTCGTGGGCGCTGATGGCGCTGACCGCCGATGTCGAGGGAATCGAGCCCGCAATCGACGCTCGCAGCCTCGCTTTCTTCCAGGAGGCGGGGCTCATTCGTCGAGACGAGTTGTTGCGTCCGGCGTCCGAGGGAGCAGAGCGCTCGCGGTTGCTGCGGGCTGCGCTTGTCGCCGGCTCCGGCATCCCGGCAGTCCATTCCATTCTTGACGCCATGATCTCGCAGTGCCGCTGCACTCACGTCATCAGCCAGTTGATCGCGAGCTTCGGCGAGATGTCTCGTGTCGCCCGGGACCAGTCGCAGATCGATCTCTCGACCATCTCACGCGATTTTGAAACGTCGCTCCACACGGCGGAGCAGTCCAACCAGGAGCTCGAACGGCTGCGTGCAGAAATGACGCGTCTCGACGAGGTGGTTTCTGTCATCGAGAGGTCGGCCTACGATTTCCGCCAGCAACTCTCCGGCATCGTTACGAGCGAGACCAGCGATCTCCGTGGCCGGTTGATCGCGCACGTCGACCATTTCTCGAGCGATCAGGCGGAAGCTCTGCTGCAAGCGCTGAAGCGTGGCGACGAGCCGCGTAAATGGACTTGCAATACCGATCATCTTCGCCGTCTGCTGGCCGAGGACTTCGTTGCGGGCTATCGTGTAGCCGAGCAGCGCATCAATGACCTTCACGAGAAAGTGCAGGTTCAGCTTGATCGGCTGATGTCGTTGCTGACCGGGCAGGCGCTGCAGAGCCAGACTTTCCTCAACAATCAGCCGCGGGTGGCTGCGCCGCGCATGCGAGCGCTCAGCAACCGCCTGGTTCTCGACCTGCATTTTCCGTGGTGGCGCGCTTGGTGGTCGGCGCGGCCCTCGCCCGAGCAGCGCGGGACGGAGCTCGTCGAATTGGTTCGGAGCGACCTGTTTCCGCTGGTCGACGACCTCATCAATTCTTGCATGCGTGAGCTGGAGGCTATGGTCGAGTCGATCTCCAAATGGACCTTCGGCGTCAGCGGCTCGATCGTCTCCTCGCTTCGCACGCAGCGCGAGCGGCTGCTCTCACACTACGAGAATATCCGTGTCGGCATTGACGGCACAGCGGACCCACTCAGCATTGCCGCAAAGCGCACGTATATCGGCGACCTGCAGCAACGTCTGCACATCGCCGATGAGGTGACACGCAAGCTCGGCTCACTATCGAGCAAACTCCAGAGTTTTGTACAGCGTACCCCGGGGGACCGTCCATGATCGACGTCGAGAACTTCGCGCAAGAGCTGAAATTGGCGCGCCGCAATCTGTCTCGAAGCTCCCAAGAGCGCTCAACGCGCGAGTTGTTGCGCGCGTTGGATCGTATTGAGGCACTTGCGTTGCGGCGTCCCAAGGTGGCGCTGCTCGGCGAGCCGAATGCGGGCAAGACAAGCCTGGCCAACGCGCTGCTGGGCGTCTCTCTGTTGCCGGAGTCGTCGCTAGCAAATACGACCGCGCCGACCGTGTTGCAGCACGGGGAAAAGCTCGAGGCTTTCGTCGTCACCTGCAGCGGGCGCAAGCGTCTCGATATTGCGG
The DNA here is from genome assembly GCA_963847435.1 of uncultured Alphaproteobacteria bacterium. Lineage (GTDB taxonomy): Bacteria > Pseudomonadota > Alphaproteobacteria > Rhizobiales > Hyphomicrobiaceae > CAWJZR01. Next base: position 76,638 of record CAWJZR010000014.1, read on the forward strand.
CGCTGACATCCGTGGCATCGCTTTCGATCAAGCGACTGGAGATCAGCCTGCCGTCCGCGCGGCTGAAATCGTATGACGTCGTCGATACTCCCGGCATCGCGCACGAGAGCGAGGCTTTCGCGTTGACGCCGCTCGACGTGCCGGTGTGGTGCACGGTTGCGGGCCAGGCTTGGAAGGAAAGCGAGCGCAGCACTTGGGACGCCCTGCCCCGACGGTTGCGCCAGAGCGCAATTCTGGCGGTTACATCGTCAGACACGCTGAAGGATCCGAGCTTTGTGGAAAAGGTTCGCGCCCGCCTCAATGAGGAGACCGAGGGCTTGTTCCGCGCGATCGTTTTCACAAGTACTGCGCGCGAAAACGGGGAAGCGCGCGGAGCGCATCATCATGGCATTGCCTCGCTGGAGCGCGCGATTTCCGACGTGATCTCCTCGCGCGCAGTCCGCAGCACGCGGACCGCGCGACGGATCACCGGCCGCATCCTCGGGGTCGCGGGCGAGCAGCTGCCGCAAAGGCCGCAGGGCCAGCATCGCTTAGCCGAGCACCGCGTCGAAGGCGTATGAAGAAAGGCTTGTCCATGCCGCAAACAGCACATCGAACGAGCTTCCGCCGCGCCCTTACGGCGGTGATCTCCGCCGGGGCCGTGGCTGCTGCTGCACTCGCTGCCACGGTCTTGCCGGCGGCCGCCGAGGAGGGCATTTTCGTTCCGCTCTTTACCTACCGCCAGGGTCCGTTCGCCAACTCAGGGACGCCGCTCGCCAACGGCATGCGCGACTACCTGACAATGCTCAACGAACGCGACGGCGGCATCGGCGGCGTAAAACTGATCATCGAGGAATGCGAGACCGAGTACGACCCGGACAAGGGTGTCGCTTGCTACGACGCAGTACGCACGCGCAATCCCGTGATGATCAACCCGTGGTCGACGCCGACGACGGTGAAGATCATTCCACGCGTCGCCAAGGACCAGATTCCCATTTTGTCGATGGCGCATGGGCTCTCCGCTTCGGCCAAGGGCGACGTGTTTCCGTGGGTGTTCAATCCGCCGGCGACGTACTGGGACGGCCTGTCGATGATCCTCAACCACATCAGCACCGAGGTCGGCGGCTTGCGGCGGCTGAAGGGAATCCGTTTCGGCTATATCTATCTCGAGAGCGGGTTCGGGCGAGAGGTCATCCCGCTCTTCGAGCAATTATCGAAAGATCTCGGCTTCGAGTTGAAGCTTTATCCGGTGCCAACGTCGCAGCTCGAGCAGCAGGCCGGGCTGTGGCAGCAGGTCATGAAGGATCAGCGCGATTTCATGATTATGTTCGGCTACGGCGCGATGAATCCGATCGCGATCAAAGCCGCTGCGGCCGTCGGCTACCCGATGGCAAAATTCTTCTCGATCTGGTACCCTTCGGACGGCGATCTACGCTCCGTGGGCGAAGCGGCTACGGGCTTCAAGACGCTCAATTGGCATAACGTCGGACCGAACTATCCGCTCATCCAGGACGTGCTGAAGTACGTCGTGGCGAAGAACAAGAGCCGGGTGAAATCGCCGAGTGAAGTGGGCGAGCTGATCTACAATCACGGCATCTACAATTCCATGCTGATCGCCGAAGCGATCCGGACGGCGCAGCGCATCACAGGCAAGAAAGTCGTCAACGGCGCGGACGTTCGCCGGGGACTCGAAAATCTCGATATCACCGCGCAGCGGCTGAAAGAGATTGGACTCGACGGATTTACCGAGCCGATCCGGATCACCTGCAAGGACCATAACGGCCATCGCCCGACGTACATCCAGCAATGGCACGGGGCCGAGTGGTTGAAGATTTCAGGCCAGATCCAGCCGATGAAGTCGCGGCTGGAACCGCTGATTGATGCGGCAGCGAAAGAATTCATTGCGAAGAACTCGCCCTGGCCGACCCGGCAGGAGACATGCGATCAGCCCAGCGTCTCGGGTTCGATCGATAAGCCAGCAACGCAAAGTGCGAAGGAATAAAGTCATGCGTGCCTTCTTCATTTGGCGTCTCTCATTGGCGCTCAGCGTGGCGCTTGCTGCTGCGACGTGCGGTGCTTCCGCGCAATCGAAGGGGACACAGCGCGGTCCCTCGAAGGCTCCGGTGCTGGAGACCACACGGTCGCACAGCGTGAATGATACGACCGTTAACATCATCTCCGGCAGTCCGAACGGCACCTACCTGCTGTTCGTCTACGACATGTCCGCGGTTCTTGATGATGCGGACTTGCGGATCATGCCGATCGTCGGCAAGGGCGGCGGGCAGAACGTGCTCGACATCCTGAAGCTGAAAGGCGTGGACCTCGGTATTACGCAGACCGATATTCTGCGCCACTTCCGGCAATCCGGAGCGGCGGGGGGCAACATCGCGGATCGTCTCGTCTACGTGACCAAGCTCTATAACGAGGAGCTGCACGTGGTCGCCGGCAGCGCCATCAACGACATCAAGGAACTCGACGGCAAGCCGGTCAACTTCGGCGAGGCGGGCTCCAGTGCCGACGTCTCCGGCCGGCTCATCTTCGAGATCCTCGGCATCAGGCCGACCCCTGTGAACATGAACCAGGCGGACGCTTTGCTGGCGGTGAAGTCCGGCAAGGTCGCGGCGACGCTGATGCTCGACGGCAAGCCGCTCTCCATCCTCGGCTCGCTCAAGGACAGCGACGGTCTGAAGCTGTTGCCGGTGCCCTATACGCAGCCGCTGGAGGACGATTACCTTCCCGCTGAAATCACGAACGATGACTACCCCAACTTAATTCCGGCGGGACAATCGCTGGAGACGGTGGCCGTGGGCGCGGTGCTGGCGGCGTACAACTGGCCGAAGAACACCGATCGCCATCAACGGGTGGCGCGGCTGGTGAATGCCCTGTTCAACCGGCTCGCCGAATTCCAGAAGATGCCGCGGCATCCGAAATGGAAAGAAGTCAACCTGGCGGCGCTGTTGCCCGGCTGGAAGCGGTTCCCTGCGGCGGCTGAATGGCTGGAAGGCGCTTCTCAGCGGACAGCTGCCATCCCGTCGGCGCAAGCTCCCGCTTCAGGCACGCAGGCGACGCCCGCCCCCGCGCCCGAGCCGTCGCCGCCTGCAGCGGCCGCGACGCCAGCTCCCAACGACGATGCGATGTTCCGCGAATTCATGGACTGGAAGCGCAAGCAGAAGTGACGTTGGCGATCGCTTGCCCCGGCATCGGTTCCAAGTTGAATTACCGTTGAGAACCGAGGGTTCTCAGCGGTTTTTTTGTGACGCCGACGGCGTGCCGTTCGCGTAAGCGGGTCGACGTAATATCCGTCGCCGTATGACCGCCGGAATTAGCACCCATGCTGATCACGAGGAGGTGGTGGCGCGACACCTCGCTGCAATGTGCCGGCGCAGAGACAAGTTGCTCAACCTGCGCGGGCAAGATGCGAGTGAAACCGCGGCGTTATGCGCGGTTCATGATGGTGTTGCAAAATGCCGGTGGGATCGCCAAGCTCTATCCCAGCATTGCGGCACCATGAGCTCGAAGCTCTTCGCTGTGACCACGATCGGCTTTGCGAAGCCGATCACGCCGTGCCGGCGGCGGCGAGGCAGAGGGCCTGCCGCTCAGTATCTGGGAAACGAGCCGATCAGTCGCTGGCGCTCCAGAGGAAGTTTGATTTCCGGCTGAGGAACGCGACCGGCGTCTGATCGAACCCGCAGAGGACCATCGAGGCATGATCAAGATTTTGTCCGTGCTCCGCAATGGCCGCATCGCCATGACCAGCGATAAAGGCGACATCGAGATTTGGGGTGCGTTCAGCGGACAGCGCATCGGCCGGCTCGTCGCGCATCCGCCCTCGGGCGAGGACGACCCGATCGTGCACGCGATCGTGACACTACCTGACGGGCGGTTGGCATCGGCGGATCGCAACGGCCCGGTGCGGCTGTGGGACATCAAGCGGCGAAAGGAATGCGGGCGGCTCAGCGGTCACACGGACGGTGTATGCAGTCTCGCCGTTCTTCCAGACGGGCGGCTCGCTTCGGGCTCTTATGACGAGACGATCCGGATCTGGGACGTGGCGACTTTGCAGGAGGTCGGGTGCCTCGAGGGCGGACACATCTCGGGCATCGACAAGTTGGTGCCGTTGCCCGGCAACCGGCTCGCTAGCGGAGATGCCGAGTGGAACGATCTCATGCTGTGGGATCTCACCACGAATTCCATGATCGGCGACATCGAGACAGTGGCTGGCGTCAGCATGACGATTGCCACGGCTGCACCGGACGGACGTATCGCGCTCGGGCTGCACGATGGCGCGATCCGGCTCATCAATCCCGATACGTGCGTATTATCGGAGTCGCTGCGAGGGCATACCAGAGCCGTGTCGGCGATCTGCCCGCTGTTCGATGGCCGCATCGCGTCTGCGGGTTATGATCACACGGTTCGCATCTGGGACATCGTCGATCTCGCGGAAGTCGCTTGCCACCAGCTCGATTTCGTGGCCGACGATCTGGCGGCGCATCCCGACGGGCGTCTGATTGCAGGCAACACCGAATCGCGGTTGCGGCTGTTGCCGCTCGAACCTTGATCGCGGTGCGTGCAGCAGGGCCACAGCGCCGTCCGGGTCGACTCGGTGCGGGCATCTGAGTGCTGGATATCTCCTCGCAGGCGATTGGCACATCGACGGGGTTCGGCCAATTTGGCCACCATGACGACGACCCTGATCATCACCGAGAAGACGAGCCAAGCGCGAGATCTGCGCGCGGCGCTTGGCGACCGCTTCGGGCAAGATTCTACCTGCCGAGGGCCATCTGCTGCGGCTGGCCGAGCCGCGACGAGGTCAACGCCGCCTGGAAGGCGTGGGCCTGCGTGCTGCTGAAGCCCGACGGCCTCTATCCGACGCAGCCGGCCGACGGCGGCGGCAAGGCCGCCAAGCTCAATGCCATCGCGGCGGCGCTGAAAAGCTGCGAGCAGGTGATTATCGCCACCGACTGCGACCGTGAGGGGCAGCTGATCGGCCAGGAGATCCTCGAGCACCTCGGTTATCGCGGCAGCGTGCGGCGCGCGTTGTTCACGGCGCAAGATCCCAAGACGCTGCGCAAGGCGTTCGACAACCTGAAGCCCAACCGCGAGCTGCGCCCACTCTACGAGGCGGCGGTGGCGCGCCAGCAGGCCGACCAGATCTTCAACCTGTCGCTCGACCCGCACCGCGACGAAGACGCTGCTTGCACGCGGGACCAAGGGCGTCATCGGCATCGGCCGCGTAAAGACGCCGACGCTCGCCATCGTCTGCCTGCGCGAGATGGAGATCCGTGATTTCCGGCCCGAGGACTATTTCGAGATCGTCGCGCACGGCCACATGTGGCGGACGGCAGGTTCACCATGCGCCATGCGCCGCCGGCCAAGGCAGCGCATCAAGGACCGCATCCGGGCCGAGGCGATCGCCGCGCGCGGCCGAAGGCATCGCGGGCCGCTCGGCGTCACGGTCGAGCATCGCCGGCAGGGGCCGCCGCGGCTGTTCGACCTGCCGTCGCTGCAAAAGACCTGCGGCCAGCGCTGGGGCTGGACGGCGGACAAGACGCTCGCCGTCGCCCAGGAACTCTATGACGGCGACGGCAAGAAGCTGATCACCTATCCGCGCGCCGAGGCGCGCTATCTGGCCGAGAACCAGATCGCCGACGTGCCGGCGATCATCGCCGCGCTGCTGCGGCTGCGCGGCTTCGCCCATCTGAATCGGTCCGCCGGTGATCCGCAAGGGCAAGTCCGGCCATTTCTGCGACAAGGCGCTGGAGGGCGTGTCGCATCATGCCGTGGTGCCGAACGTCAATGTGCTGGACGATCTGGAGAAGCGGCTGGCGCGGCTCAGCGACGACGAGAAGCGGCTGTTCGCGCTCATTTGCCGATCCTATCTCGCCGCGGTCATGCCGGACTATGAATACCGCCAGACGGCCGTCACCATGAGCGTGCCGGTGCCGACCTGGGCGCAAGGCAGCCGAATTCCGCGCCGTCGGCCGCATCCCGCTGGTGCAGGGCTGGAAGGCGGTCTACGGCGGCCGCCGAGCCGGACGACCAGCCGGAGCGATGAGAACGGAGCAGACCCTGCCGCCGCTCAGAGATGGCGAAATCGGCGAGGCTGACGCGAGCCGCGGGTCGAGGCCAAGCGCACGCAGCCGCCGCCGCGCTACAACGAAGGCACGCTGATCGACGCCATGCAGAACGCTTGGCGCTTCGTGGAGGACCCGGCGATGCGCGAACGGCTGAAGGAGGCGAAGGGCATCGGCACTCCGGCGACGCGCGCCGAGATCATCAAGGGCCTGAAGAGGCAGAACCTGCTTGCCGCTGACGGCAAACGGGTGGTGCCGACCAGCGCCGGCCTGCAATTGTTCGAGCTGCTTGCGCGGCGCCGCGCCTGCGCTCGTCGATCCCGGGACAACAGCGAATGGGAGATGCGGCTCGACGAGGTCGTGGTCGGCCGCGCCGATTTTCGTGCCGTCATCGACGAGATTGCGGGCGAGGCGGATCGCGTGATTGGAATTCTTCGGCGCCACACCGGTCAGACCGTCGATCTCAACCAGCCACCGCCTTCAAGCGCGCGCAAGGGCCGCCGGTCGAAGGCAGACGCATCAGGAGGCGGCGAGGCGAAGAGTTCGGCGGCCGCGTGCCGGAACAAAGTCCGCAGCACGGGGCGAGCCGCGCCCGCAGAACGGTAGCGGCGGGGGCGGCCCGGGGCCGTCCGGCACCGCAAAGCCGCCGACCGAGAAGATGGTCGCTTTCGCGCAGCGCCTCGCCAAGGACAAGTCGGCGAAACTGCCGCGCGGCTACGACAAGGATTTCGAGATCTGCCGCCGCTTTCTCGACCAGCACAGCGGGCGTTGAGACGGCGGGCTTCACGCCTGCGCGAGCGAATACACCTTCATCTTCTTGCTCCACGATCGACCTCTCGGCATCCGCATCGCTGTGGCTGGCAGAGTACTGACGCGCTGCCCGCACCCCATTGCTCGCCACGGGCGGACAAGCTGAGAGTAGCGGCAGACGCACCCGGCGGGGATAAGTTGCGCCGCACTCAGACCGCGGAATCACCCCGAAAATCCCTGTTCCGCGCGGTTCATAGGCGCGGTGCCCTGGGCGCTTTGCAGAGGGAGCGGACATAGACGCTAGGGCTCAAAGTGCGTGATCTCGGGGGGCGAACTTGTCTACTTTCGCTTCGAAGCCGTCTTCGTCCTCAAACTTGAGCCGTTAAACCGACAAAAAAGCCGACGAGCAATCGTACTCAGGAGATGGTTTCATATTTTCTATCTGAGTTCAGCGGCTGAACCTTGCATACTCAGACCAAGAAATTTCGACAGGCGCAGGCGCAGGAGCTCTTCGTCGCCGGTCTCGCATTCCCAGATGATGAGCACCTTCCATCCCAATTGCCGCAACTCGCTTTCCTTCCGTGCGTCGCGCTCGACATTGCAGCGGAACTTCTCGTGCCAAAACCCCGCATTGGCTTTCGGGGTCGAAGCATGCCGGCAGCCCGAATGCCGGTGCCAGAAGCAGCCGTGGACGAAAACCGCCACCTTGCGGCGCGCGAAGACGAGGTCGGGCCTACCCGGTAAGTCTTTTCGCTGAAGGCGAAATCTGTATCCAAGCCTATGGGCCGCGCGGCGCACAACCATCTCGGGCTTGGTATCGCGTTGACGTACTTTCTTCATCAAAGAAGAGCGGAACGGCGTCGTCGGGGGCGTGGGCGAGAGTTGTGTCACGGCAGTCACCGTCGGGTCCGTTTATATGCTGCCCGCGTGACGTGGTGGGCGACATGGCTATTGAAAGTCTCGGCAATGATTTCTCCCATGCGCACCGGCACTGCGTTCCCTATCAGGCGGCCAAGTCGAGCGAACGAGAGACACTCCCTTTCGTCGAGGAACTCATAGTCGGGCGGAAAGGTTTGTAAAATCGCAGCCTCACGCAGCGTGATTGCACGATCCTGCTCCGGATGTCCGAACCGACCGTTCCCGTAGCCGAAGCATTGAGTGGTCATCGTCGGGCAGGCTTGTCCACTCCATGCGGCCATAAACACTGGGATAGGTTTCCCCGCTGGATTTGCGATGGCAGTGCGCGCGGAGATTACTCTGGCCAATCCCTCCAAGTCCCGCCCGGCTTTGATGAACGGATCGCTGCATATTGAGTGGGCTGAGTGCAAGCCGCGTGCAATGGATCATTGGCGTCCACCTGCCCTGCCTTAAGAGGCGGTAGTGCCGAGATCTTGGAGCGCACGGTCTCGCTAGGCATATCAGCCTCCAGCAAGCGAAGTCGCTCCGAGCCAAACCTAGATGCCATGAGCACCAGGCGCTTCCGCTTCTGTGGCACGCCGATGCGTTCACAGTCGACCACCGACCAAGTAACGTCGTAGCCGGTCAGATCTTCCAAGAATTCATGGAACACGTCGTGCAGCAGTAGCTGAGGAACGTTCTCCATCGTGACTAGTTCCGGCTGCACCTCCCGGACCAACCTTCCAAAGCTGGCCACCAAGGACCAGTCGCCGTTCTCCACCTTTCCACGTTTGTTCCTGCGTTGATCAGTGCGGTCATCCTTTGCAGCATGCTTGCCGCCTTCAGTAGTCGTAGAGAAACTCTTGGGCCGATCCCGATAGCTGGAAAGCGTCCCCCCGGCGTGGAACTAGTGTTGACGATCGCAAAGACCGCAGTGACCAATTCCTCTTCTTCGCGCTGGTCAACAGCTTTCGTGAAGCGGCGTTGCCTTCGCGAGGCTGGCGCCTCTGCCAGTCCTTGATCGAGATTCACGGGCCTGGGCAACGACCTTCTCAAGCCTCGGCCTCGTCCGCAGCGGTCCACCGCCTATGTATGCGAGCGAACATCTCTGCGCGCGTCGCCGCATCGGTGTCCGTGTTCAGCAGGATGGTCCTGATGGTGACGTCTTCAAGTCTATTGCGACGATCCTGACCTAAGTCATCGAAGCGGAAGCCGTTAAGCTCGGGGACGAGCACGAGATCGCGGAGGCGCAAGCCTTCCTTGAGAAACGCCCGCATGGCCCTCATGCGCTGAGATCCGTCAACTATCTCCATCCGCCCCCTGCTCGTCTGGTAAAAAAACATGAACGGTATGGGGAGGCCCACTAAAAGGGATTTATGAACTGTGATTTCTGTTCGTCGTTCCAAGCCAATTTACGCTGATATTCCGGAACGAAGTAGCGATCATCCGTGTCGCTAGCGAAGCGACTGACGTAAAGCGACACGGGGTATTCCGCTATCGAGAACTTGACCTGTCGAGAAACAGTGGCGAGGGCTTCCTCGGCGCGTCTCTTCCCCTCATCGCCTGGGCCGGGATCGATCTTTCTCGCCATTGAAAACCACGACTCTCGTGCCAATAACCAATCCTAGCTCAACCCAATCGCTTGTTGCGCTTCTCCCACGCCAACTTCAAGCATCAGTAAGGTAGCCGACGTAGTGGCGAAAGGCATCAGAGACGGGCGACACGCACAGTTTGATGTCTCGGATCAGCAAGATGGCCGCCTTAGGGTCTGTTCAGCGCGTGCCGGCGCGATGTCGCTAGGCGCAGAATTTGATGTCGCCAGGCGCAGAATTTACCGATGTAGTTCCCACGCGATGCTCCACATACAATACGAGGCCGGCGACGTTTTTCGCGTCGCCGTTTGCGGATCGCCCGCTTGTCCGCAATTGTAAAAAAGCTTCATCCTTCCGTCCCCCCCCCTCAAGCCCCGGCTCCCCGCCAATCAAACCCCGCCCACAGGATCCCCCACCGCGATCTCGGCGTCGTTGCGCACGCCGAGATAGATGCCGAAGTCGCTGTGCCCCCACCTGCGTTCGAGCACGGCCGGCACCGCGATATCGCGTACGCCCGTCGCCGGATCGACATTCGTCGCGGCGCATCGCTCCGTCCGCTTCAACCCTTCGAGCGTGACATTGCCGATCGTGATCGTCTTGCCGACCCAGCCCAACTCGGCCCAAGGCGCGACGTCATCGATCACGATGTTCGGGCGGAAACGCAGCGGATTGAGCGGCCGGCCCGCCGAGCGCTCGACCTCGCGCAACGAGGCGAGATTGACGAGGTGAACGCACTTTGCGGCCACGTCCGAGAAGCTGTGGCCCGCGCTGAAGACGATGCGCGGCGCGCCCCTGAGGCTGTCCTTCATGTAGGCGGCGACGAACTGCTCGATCATCGTCCTCCCGAGCTTGGCCGTCAGTTGACCGCGCGCCACCTGTTTGCCGGCACGCTGAATGGTCAGCGTCTCGGTCGCCTCGTCGAACAGCGTGGTCAGCGTGGCGAGCCGCTCGTCCCGCATCAGCATCAGGAAGTTGACCTTCGGCAGATGCTTCGGCGCCGTCTCGTCGAAGCGGCCGGGACCGTTCTCGATCGCCTACTGCCGGTCGAAGGCAATCGTCTCCCCGGCTTTGAGTAGCGTGCGTTCGAGCGCCTCCGCCGAAAGCCCCTTCACAGGATAGCGATACAACCCGACAACGCGCGGGTTTACAGTCGCCGTCATCGGTGACCTCGTTTTCTGACCATGCGCTGAGTTGACCGGGATCATGCCCCCTTTTGCTGCGGGGCGGCAACCTTATATCAGGCGCGGGAACGTCGTAGGATTGTCGCCCTAGTGGGGCAGTCGGACTTTCCCGATCAGTCGACGGCGTGTCGTACCGGGCTTTTTGAAAAAGGCGGAACGGCGCGCGCCAGGAGGGACATATGAATTCGGAGAAGTATACCGACCGCGCCAAGGGTTTCATCCAGTCGGCGCAGACCATGGCGCTGCGCGAAGGCCACCAGCAGTTCACGCCCGAGCATCTGTTGAAAGTGCTGCTCGACGACCCCGAAGGTTTGGCCGCCGGCCTCATCGCCAAGGCCGGCGGCGACGCCAAGGCGGCATTGACCGCGGTCGACCGTGCGCTCGCCAAGCGGCCGAAGGTCTCGGGTGGCGGCGCGGGTCGGCGTTTATCTCGCGCCGGAGATCGCCCGCGTCTTCGACCAGGCCGAGAAGATCGCCGACAAGGCGGGCGACAAGTACGTCACCGCCGAGCGGCTGCTGCTGGCGCTCGCGCTCGAAAAAGCGAACGAGGCGGGCAAGATCCTGGCCGATGCCGGCGTCACGCCCGAGAAGCTCAACTCCGCCATCAACGACATCCGCAAGGGCCGCACCGCCGACACCGCGTCTGCCGAGCAGGCCTACGATGCGCTGAAGCGCTATGCGCGCGACCTCACCGAGGCCGCGGCGCGGGCAAGCTCGATCCCGTCATCGGCCGCGACGAGGAGATCCGCCGCACCATCCAGGTTCTGTCGCGCCGCACCAAGAACAATCCCGTCCTGATCGGCGAGCCCGGCGTCGGCAAGACGGCCATCGCCGAAGGCTTGGCGCTGCGCATCGTCAAGGGTGACGTGCCCGAAAGCCTCAAGAACAAGAAGCTGCTGGCGCTCGACATGGGCGCGCTGATCGCCGGCGCGAAATATCGCGGCGAGTTCGAGGAGCGCCTGAAGTCCGTGCTGCAGGAGGTCGCAGGCCGAGGAGGGCGACATCATCCTCTTCATCGACGAGCTGCACACGATCGTCGGCGCCGGCAAGGCCGAAGGCTCGATGGATGCCGGCAACCTGTCTGAAGCCGGCGCTCGCCCGCGGCGAGCTGCATTGCGTCGGCGCCACCACGCTCGACGAGTACCGCAAGCACATCGAGAAGGATGCCGCGCTGGCGCGGCGCTTCCAGCCCGTGTTCGTCTCCGAGCCGACGGTCGAGGACACCGATCTCGATCCTGCGCGGCTTGAAGGAGAAGTACGAGCTGCATCATGGCGTGCGCATCACCGACAGCGCGCTCGTCGCCGCGGCGACGCTTTCGAACCGCTACATCGCCGATCGCTTCCTGCCCGACAAGGCGATCGACCTCGTCGATGAGGCCGCCTCGCGCCTGCGCATGCAGGTCGACTCCAAGCCCGAAGAACTCGACGCCATCGACCGCGAACTGATGCAGATGAAGATCGAGCGCGAGGCACTGCGGAAGGAGACCGACGCGGCCTCCAAGGACCGCCTCGCCAGTCTCGACAAGTCGATCGCCGAGCTTGAGGAGAAGTCGCGAGCGCTGACGCAGCGTTGGGAGGCCGAAAAGGGCAAGCTCGGTGACGCCCAGAAGCTCAAAGAGGAGCTCGAGGCCGCGCGCGTAACGAACTGGAGCAGGCGCAGCGCAAGGGCGATCTCGCGCAAGCCGGCGAGCTGGCCTACGGCGTGATCCCGGACCTGGAGAAGCGGCTGCAGGCGATCGAAGGCGCACGACGACAAGGGCGCGCCATGGTGGAGGAGGCCGTCACGCCGGATCAGATCGCGGCGGTCGTCTCGCGCTGGACGGGCGTGCCGGTCGACAAGATGCTCGAAGGCGAGCGCGACAAGCTCCTGAAGATGGAGGACGCGCTGGCAAGCGCGTCGTCGGCCAGAAGGAGGCGGTCATCGCCGTCTCGACGGCGGTCCGGCGGGCGCGCGCCGGCCTGCAGGACCCGAACCGGCCGATCGGCTCGTTCATGTTCCTAGGCCCGACGGGCGTCGGCAAGACCGAGCTGACGAAGGCGCTCGCGGGCTTCCTGTTCGACGACGAGACGGCGCTCGTCCGCATCGACATGAGCGAGTACATGGAGAAGCACTCGGTCGCGCGGCTGATCGGCGCGCCTCCGGGCTACGTCGGCTACGAGGAAGGCGGCGCGCTCACCGAGGCGGTTCGCCGCCGGCCGTACCAGGTCATCTTGTTCGACGAGATCGAGAAGGCGCACCCGGACGTCTTCAACGTGCTGCTGCAGGTGCTGGACGACGGCCGCCTGACCGACGGCCAGGGCCGCACGGTCGATTTCAAGAACACGCTGATCATCCTGACGTCCAACATCGGCGCCGAGTACCTCGTCAATCAGAAGGAGGGCGAGGATAGCGACGCGGTGCGCGACGAGGTGATGGCGGAGGTGAAGGCGCAAGTTCCGGCCCGAGTTCCTCAATCGGCTCGACGAGATCATCCTGTTCCATCGGCTGCAGCGCGATCAGATGGCGCAAGATCGTCGACATCCAGATGGAGCGCCTGCAGAAGCTGCTCGCCGATCGCAAGATCACGATCGAGCTCGACGATGCGGCGCGCACGTGGCTCGCCAATCGCGGCTACGATCCGGCCTATGGCGCGCGGCCTTTGAAGCGGGTGATCCAGAAGAACGTGCAGGATCCGCTCGCCGAGCAGATCCTCGCCGGAGGCGTCAAGGACGGCGATACCATCAAGGTCAGTGTCCGTGACGGCGCCCTGACGATCAACGGCTGGCCCGTTAAGGCTGCGGCCTGATAGCCACCACGAAGCGCACATAACAATCGAGCCGCCGAGGGTACCCCGGCGGCTCGATTTTTTAGTGCGGCCCGATTTGCTGTTTACTTCTTGGCAGCGTCGGGAGCCGGCGCCGGTGCGGTCGCCGATGAAACGGACGCCTTGGCCTTCTCATAAGCAGCCTTGGCTGCCTCGGCGGCCTGGTGCGCCTTTTCTGCGATCACGAGCTTGGCCTTGGCGTACTTCTCTGCCGCAACCAGCTTCGCAGCTTGGAGCTTCGACGCCCGCTCGGCCTTAGCCTCCGGCGTCTGCGCAGCCGCGATCTCGGCCTTGGCCTTTTCGTAGGCCCCCTTGGCGGATTCGGACGCCTGCTTCGACTTCTCGGCAATCATGGCCTTGGCGGCGGCGATCTTGGCCAGCGCTGCGACCTTCACGGCGTTGATCTTGGCGTCGCGATCGGCCTTGGTCTTGGCGGCGGCCTCATTGTCGGCTTTCACCATCACCTTGATATTCTCGAGGCCGGCCTTGAAGATGCCCTCGATCACGCCCTTGGCCTCGGCCTCCGGCTTGTCCTTGGGATCGAACTTGGCGGTCCAGACGACATCGGACTCGCCCTTGTCGCCGTCGCCATCGGCCTTGACCGAGAGCGTGGCCTTGTAGTTGGAGACCGGCAGCGGGCTCTCCACGATGCTGTAGGTGTAGGAGTAGTTGCCGGAGTCGATGAACTTCTCCTTGATCTTGCCGCCGTCCTTCAGCGTGAGCAGACGGAACGTGTCACCGTTGACCTTGCTCTGCTCGCAGTTGGCGATGGCCGGATGCCACGACTTGATCGAGCAGAATGCGCCGATCTTCTTCCACACGGCGGCCGGAGCGGCCTTCACTTCGATGTCCTGCTTGACCTCGGCGGCCATTGCGGCCGAGGCGAGGCCACCCGCCGCAAGACCCGCAGCGACGGCGATCAGCTTAACAACGCGCATTCTTTCGTTCTCCACTCAGGATCTTCGCGCCGTTGGGGCGCTAAAGTGCGGCGCACCATATCAAGCCGGCGGGGGATTGGCCAAGTCCTAAAGCATGCTGACGAAGTTGCGGAATTTCATGGGTTTAGTCAAGGATAGGGCATTGGCGAGGTATCTCGTTTGCCCGCTTGCTTCCCTCTGACGGCACTCCTGCCGTATAGAGGAGCGGGTCCGGGGCCAGATCGAAGGATCGCGCGTGATCGCCGTGGGGACGGCCCCCGGCCAGACCTGGGGGTGACGATGCACGGACAGCCGAAGACTTTCACGAAGCGACTGATCCTCGCCTCAGCCGCCGTCGTTGTGGCGGCTCTGGCGTGCCTGGCTTCCATCCCGTCTCATGCGAAACGGCCGATGGGTCCGCCCTCACGCGAAGCGATGCAGTATTCGTTCGCGCCGATCGTCAAGCAGGCCTCGCCCGCGGTCGTCAACGTGTACGTGCGCAGCCGCGTGCAGGCCTTCGTCTCGCCCTTCGCCAACGACCCGTTCTTCGGCCGCCTGTTCGGGCAGCAGACGGAGCGCGTGCAGAGCTCTCTCGGCTCCGGTGTCATCGTCAGTCCCGACGGCATCATCGTCACCAACACTCACGTCGTCAAAGGCGGCGGCAATACCACGATCAGCGTCGCGCTCGCCGACAAGCGCGAGTTCGACGCTCATGTCGTGATGCAGGACGAGAAGACCGACATCGCCGTGCTTAAAATCGAGGGCGGCGACGGCCGGTTCCCGACCATCGAGATCGAGGACAGCGATACGCTCGAGGTCGGAGACCAGGTGCTCGCCATCGGCAACCCGTTCGGCGTCGGCCAGACCGTCACCAGCGGCATCATCTCCGCGCTGGCTCGCACAGAAATCGGCAACTCCGACGCGGGCGTTTTCATTCAGACCGACGCCGCCATCAACCCCGGCAATTCCGGCGGCGCACTCGTCGACATGGCCGGCAAGCTCGTCGGCATCAACACCGCGATCTATTCCCAGTCCGGCGGCTCGCACGGCATCGGGTTCGCCATCCCTTCCAATCTCGTGAAGCTCTACGCCGATAGCGCCATCGCCGGCCGCACGGTGGAACGCCCCTGGATCGGCGCCAAGCTCGACCATCTGAACCGGCAACTCGCCGAAGATCTTCGGCTGGACCGCGTCGCCGGCGCCGTCGTGATGCGCGTCACCGACAAAAGCCCGGCGGCTGAAGCCGGCCTTCAGCCCGGCGATGTCATCGTCAAGGTCGACGATTTCGAGGTCAGCGAGCCACGCTCCGTCATTTATCGCCTCACCACGCGCGGCGTCGGCAACTCCGTGAAACTCGAGGTGATCCGCAAGGAAAAGCCGGTCGTGCTGAAGTTGGCGCTGCTTTCCGCGCCCAAACCCGGCAAGGATGACGTCCGCACGCTTGCCGGCAACCACCCCTTCGATGGCGCCCGCGTGTCCAACATCGGCCCCGCGATTGCCGACGAGATGGGCCTCGAGGAATCCAACGGCGTCGTCGTTATGAGCGTGCGGCAAGGGTCGATCGCCTCGAGCCTTGGATTTCGCGCCGGCGACATCGTCGTACAGGTCGGAACGGCCAAGATTGCGAACGTGATCGAGCTGGAAAAGGCGGTGAAGGATCGGCAGCGTCTCTGGCAAGTCGCGGTGCGCCGCGGCGATCGGGTCCTCACCCTGCAGGTGCCGGGGTGACGGGGCGTCCGGGCATCATGCCGGTGCGCAAAGCCCCGATGCATTCCCTTAGGGTCGGGACGGCCTATGTCGGCGCAATGGTTCTCGTGTCTGCGCTGCTGATACCGGTCCGTGAGGTGCTCGTCGTCCCGCTGCTGGGCAATTTCGCGGGGATTGCCATCCAACTCGGCATGACGTGCGCGGCAATGGCCTGGTCGGCCCGCTACGCCGCGGGTCGGGGACTTCGCCTTCCGGGCTGGTCCCGGGAGGTCGTCGCCGTCATCGTGGCGCTCGCCGTGCTGTTCTCGGCCGAGAGCGTCGTTGCGATGTCGGTCCGCGTTTTCATCCAATGACCGACGTTGAGCAAACCTTTTCGAACGCCCTCGGCCGCAGTTCGATCGCCGGTGCGACTTACTTTCTAGCGGTTTTCGCAGCCGGCTTCCTGTTGGGGCCTATTCGCCAGTTCTTGCTCGTGCCTCAAATCGGCGAGGTGGCGGGCGTGCTGCTGGAGGCGCCGCTGATGCTGGCGGCAATCTGGTTTGCAGCTTGGTGGACTATTGGCCGCTTCGCGGTACCGGCCAGGCTCGCTCCGCGCGCAGAGATGGGCTTGACAGCCTTCGCGCTGTTGATGCTGGCGGAGATGGCAGGCGCGTTGCTGCTGCGGGGGTTGACGTTTGCCGGCTGGTGCGCCCACTTCCTGACAGCGCCGGGCGCCGTTTCGCTTGGCCTGTTCCTCGTCTTCGCAGCCGCGCCATTGGTTGTGCGGATGCCTCAACGGTACTGACTGCGGAAAGCCCCGTGACCAATCTGTTCGAAGCCGCCGGCCTGGAGAAGAGCGCGCCCCGTCCGCTCGCCGACCGGCTGCGCCCACGCTCACTCGCCGAGGTCGTCGGCCAGCCGCAAATCGTGGGACCGGAAGGCACACTGACACGGATGCTCAAGTCCGGCCGGTTGCAGAGCATGATTCTGTGGGGGCCGCCCGGCTGCGGCAAGACCACGATCGCGCGACTTCTCGCCCACGAAACCAAGCTCGAGTTCGAGCAGCTGTCCGCGATCTTCTCCGGCGTGCAGGATCTTCGCAAAGCCTTCGACCGCGCCAAGGCGCGCCGCGAGCAAGGCAAGGGCACGCTGCTGTTCATCGACGAGATCCACCGCTTCAACCGCTCGCAGCAGGACAGCTTCCTGCCGCACATGGAGGATGGCACGATCACGCTCGTCGGCGCCACCACCGAAAACCCTTCGTTCGAGCTCAACGCCGCCGTGCTCTCCCGTGCCGCCGTGCTGGTGTTCAACCGGCTCGACGACGAGGCGCTGGAGGAGCTGCTTCAGCGGACAGAGAAGGAGGAAGCGCGCCAGCTGCCGCTCGACGAGGGCGCTCGCGAGGCCTTGAAGTCGATGGCGGACGGCGATGGCCGCAGCGTCATCAACTTGGCGGAGGAGGTATTCCTGGCCGCTCCGACCGGGGGCAAATCGCTCGACCGCGACGCCTTGGTCAAGCTCGTGCAGCGCCGCGCACCACTCTATGACAAGGGCCGCGACGGCCATTACAACCTTATCAGCGCCCTGCATAAGTCCGTCCGCGGCTCCGACCCGGATGCATCGCTCTATTGGCTGTGCCGCATGCTCGACGGCGGCGAAGACCGCCTTTTCATCGCGCGCCGTCTCGTCCGCATGGCGATCGAGGACATCGGCCTCGCCGATCCCCAGGCCTTGGTGCAAGCCATCGCCGCCAAGGATGCGTTCGATTTTCTGGGCAGCCCCGAGGGCGAGCTGGCGCTCGCCCAGGTGACGATCTATCTGGCAACCGCGCCCAAATCGAACGGCGCTTACGTCGCCTACAAGGCTGCGATGCGCGCTGCCAAGGAGCACGGTAGCCTCGCGCCGCCAAAGATCATTCTCAACGCCCCCACCAAGCTCATGGAGGAGGAGGGCTACGGCGAGGGCTACGAGTACGACCACGATGCGCCGGACGGCTTCTCGGGCCAGAACTATTTCCCCGACGAAATGAAGCGCCGCCCGCAATTTTACGATCCGCCTGAGCGCGGCTTCGAGCGCGATATCCGCAAGCGCCTCGCGTATTGGCAGGGCCTACGCAAGAAGCGTGGCGACGGGTGATCGTGAAAGTCTACCGTGCCTGCATTCTGATCCGTAGCCCGGCGCCGGCGAGGTACGGGCTGACGTAAGTGGCGACGACGGGTTCGGCGAGGGGCGTCTCAGGCAATTTATCGGGCTGTGGCGAGCGTAACCGCCGCAGGCTTACCCGCAGGCTGGTGAGCACCATCTTCAGCGTCTGGCGTACCGCTTCATCCTCGCTGTCGACGGTCCGCGACGCTGTCTCCGCATGATTGGCGATCCACACGAACCCGTCGTCCACCGCCCGCCACCGCCCGCGACAAGACAAACCGCGCAGGATCACCGCAGAGCCGCCGTCCCGGTCCGCATCGACGCGAAAGCCGGCAGCAGAAAACTCGGGGATGTCCTCAAGTCGGCGGCGCAACCGCGCCTCCCGCTCCAGGCTGCTCATGTTCACTCCCTTGAACCCTGTTGTGGGACCATGCCGCAGTCGCCCGAGGCCATCAATTGCCGGCCGCAAATGCAATTAGCGAATGGAAAATAGAATTGCTTAAATCTTTACGAAAAATCGCATGGTTAAACGGAATATCGGTCCACAAGCAAAGGGAGTGGCCTTTCATCTTCGCGACGAGGCTGACAATGGACGACGAAGCCCTATAGTGGGCAACCTGAGAGTGGCAGTTGCCCGCGAGCGGTTCGATGGTTGCTCGCGAAGTCCGGCTGACGGGAGGCACCATGGTTCAGTTCGTAGACCTCTGGCGCAACCACCCCATCAACGAAAGCGTCATCACGCCCTGCATCGCCCCGACCGACTTGAAGAACCTCGAGGGTGAGGCGATCCGGAAGAATTACCCGGTCTTTCCGCATCAGTGCGCCGTCCGCATGGGCGTCTGTCTCCACCGCTCAGGCGTCACCGTGGAGCAGTTGCCCGGTCTCGCAACCTGCAACGTCCACCCGCGCGAACAAATGCATTTCATCAACGCGAGCAGCTTCGCCGACGTTCTGGCAAGATCCAACATCCCGGGTGTCGGCAAGGTCGAGCGCATCACCGGCAAGGACGTCGCCGAGTACTACCCCAAGCTCATCGGCCGCACCGGGCTCATCTATTTCCGCGACTACTGGTATCGCTCGGGCGACAAGCCCGGCCAGCCGACCGGCGACCATATGGATTTGTGGAACGGCTATCGGACCACGGCCAAGTTCTTGCTCGAATGGTTTTCTTGGCTCGGCTACTACTCGAACTACGCGGGCGGCAAGGAGATCTGGTTCTGGCCGGTGGAATGAGCGCCGGGAGATCTCCGGCAACCCTTTTGCACGTCACGATCGACTTGTCGCGTGAAGACTTTCGGAACTACCGAGGGGCAACCAGCCATGCGCTACGTGATCGCAATGATCTTTGCAGCTCTGGGGGCACTCCTGGCAGCTCTGTACGTCTCGTCCGACGTTGCCAACATCATCATCTCCAGGATGAGCTTCAGCAGTTCCGATAGCGCCGGCGATACGCACATGGCCGTCTACATGATCTCCAACGTCGTCGGGCTGCTGATCGGATGGATCGTCGGCTGGCTCGGCGGCGGCCTCCTCGTCACACGCGATGAGTTGGACGCCTGATTAGCCGCTTGGCGCTGGGGAGCGGTTGGCGCTATAGCAACCGCGAACAGGGCGAGCCAAGATCGGACGGGCCAAGATGAAATTGCTGGGGCTGGCGATGGCCGGAGGGGCGATCGGATCGGGCTTGCGCTACCTCGTCAACGCGGGGCTCGGGCGGGTGCTGGGGCCGGCCTTTCCGTGGGGCATCTTCATCATCAATGTGACCGGATGCTTCGTCATGGGCCTCGTTGCAGGAACCCTCGCACTGCGAACGTCCGACACGCAAAGCCTGCGCACCTTCTTCGCGACCGAAATCCTTGGCGGTTACACCACCTTCTCCGCCTTCTCGCTGGACTTCGCCAATCTGGTTCGCCTGGGCGACTTCTCCGCCGCGGCACTCTATCTGGCCGGTAGCGTCGGCCTTTCGATTGCCGGTGTCTTCGCCGGCCTCGCGCTGTCTCGGGCGATGCTGACCTGAAGCGGCGAACGCTATCGCTAATTGGGCACCCGGACGCCGTCGCGAGGCTGGTAAGCCGGGCATGCGTCCGGTCTGGTGCTTTCGCTCGTTTGCGTCTGACGCTATAGGGACCACTCGCGCTGCGAGTTCGCCGGGCGCTATCAAGGGGTTCGCCGTGAGCCGCATCGAGAAGGGCAGCCAATGACCAGCGCCGACCGCGTCGAGACCATCGAGGTGAAGGACGACGAGGAGGGGCTGCGCCTCGACCGCTGGTTCCGCATCCACTTCCCCACCGTCACCTACACCTACCTGCAAAAGCTGCTGCGGTCGGGTCAGGTTCGCGTCGACAGCAAGCGCGTCGAATCCAATCACCGGCTGGCCGTGGGCGCCGTGATACGGGTGCCGAAAATCGCCCGTGAACCTGCCAAGCCGGGGACGACGACCCCCAGGTCGCGCACGCCGGCGTCTCCAAGAGCGATCGCGATGCCATCGAGCGGATGATCCTGTTCGAGGACGAGCACGTGCTGGTCCTCAACAAGCCATTCGGTCTCGCCGTACAGGGCGGCACCGGCACCAAGAAGCACCTCGACGGTATGCTCGCCGCTATGGTCGACCGTTTCGGCGACCGTCCCCGGCTTGTCCATCGGCTAGACCGCGACACGACCGGCGTGCTGCTCGTCGCCAAGACACGTGATGCCGCCGCCAGGCTCGGCCGCATCTTTCAGACCCGCTCGGCGGCAAAGACCTATTGGGCGCTGGTGAAGGGCGTGCCGAAGCCGCCGCAGGGCAAGATCGAGGCGGCGCTGGTCAAAGCCTCCGGCCCCGATGGCGACCGTGTCCGCAAGGCAAAGCCGGGCGAACAAATGGAGGCGATGCACGCCACCACGCACTACTCAGTCATCGACCGCATGGCGCACAAGGCGTCGTGGGTCAGCCTGAAGCCCGTCACCGGACGCCAGCACCAGTTGCGCGCGCATATGGCAATGATCGGCCACCCGATCGTCGGCGACAACAAGTACGAGGGCACGGAAACGCTCGCCGACAGCGGCATCGAGGCCAAGCTCCATCTTCACGCGCGCCGGCTCGTCATCCCGCATCCGTCGAACCGCGACAAGATCGACGTCACGGCGCCGCTGCCCGACCACATGCTGAAAAGTTGGGCCCTGCTGGGACTCGATGCAAACCGCTTCGAATAGTTAACCTTGCGCGATTGCCCTGTTGCGCTCGTAACATCGCATTGACTCGGCATCGGCTATTCTGTCGACAGCATCCGGCAGCGAGGTCGTGCCATCATCAAGCGGTCGACAGCCATCAGTTTGCTTTTGGTGGGAACGGGTACGCTGGCGGTTTACGCCGCGATCCCGGGCCAGACCTGCCGTCCGCGCTCGGCGCAGGCCCAGCCGTTGCAGCAAGGCCAACCGCCGCCCGCGCAGAATCCGGACTGGACGCCGGACCCCAACAACCCGCAGCAGGAATGCCGAAGGTCGCGCTCGCACGGTGGCAGCGGCGGCCGGAGCTGGTTCTCGTCCAGCGACTCGTCGCACTCAGCCACGCATTCCACGGCCTCCCGCGGCGGTTTCGGCGGCTCGGGCGGCGGTCACGGCTTTGGCGGTTGAGGGAGCACGCTCATGCAACGCATCCGGGCTGCCAAACGCAAGAACTTGAGCGATCGGGCCACCGAGACCGGCTTCGCGCTGCTGGAAATCGATGGCGAGCCGTATTGGGACGAGACCGCCTACTATGGCTTCACTCTGCAGCAGATCGAACGCGACCTCGAAGACCCCACCACCGAACTGGCGGCACTTTGCCGCGAACTCGTCTCCCGCGCAGTCGGCGACGAACGCATCCTCAAGCGGCTGCAGATCCCCGAGATCGGCTGGCCAATCATCGCCGACAGTTGGAAGCGCGGCGACGCCAGCCTCTACGGCCGCTTCGACCTTGCCTATGACGGCAAAGGTCCAGCCAAGCTTCTGGAATATAACGCCGATACGCCGACTGCACTGTTCGAGGCCTCGGTCTTCCAATGGCTGTGGCTGGAGGACCTGAAGGCGGCCGGCACCCTTCCCGAAGCTGCCGACCAGTTCAACTCCATCCATGAGACGCTGATCGCCCGCCTGAAGGAGTTCCGCCGGGCAAAGGGCGCATCGAAGATGTTGCACCTCTCATGCGATCCTGCCTCCGCCGAAGACGCGGGCCTCATCGACTATCTGGCCGACTGCGCCGTTCAGGCCGGGTTCGAAACTTACGAGCTGGGGCTCGCCGACATCGGCAACAACAACAAAGGCGCGTTCGTCGATCTGCACGACAACCCGATCAAGCTGCTGTTCAAGCTTTACCCGTGGGAATGGATCTTCACGGACCCCTTCTGCAAATCGCCGTCGATGCGCGAGACCCGTTTCATCGAGCCGGCGTGGAAAGCGATCCTGTCGAACAAGGGCTTGCTGCCGTTGTTGTGGGAGATGGCGCCCGGCCACCCCAACCTGTTGCCCGCCTGCTTCGAGGACGACGCTGCGGCGTGCGCGGGCCTGGGCAATTCGTATGCGCGAAAGCCCATCCACTCACGCGAAGGCCAGAACATCTCGCTCGTCCGCGACGGCGCCGTCATCGACAGCGAGACCGGCAGCTATGGCAATGCCGGCTACGTCCGCCAGGGGCTGGGCGCGATCCCCTGCTTCGACGGCAATTATCCGGTAATCGGCAGTTGGGTCGTCGGCGACAAGGCCTGCGGCATCGGCATCCGCGAGGATCGGTCGCCGATCACCAAGAACACATCGCGCTTTGTGCCGCATGCGATCCTGCCGTAAGCGGCACGCGTGACGGCGATCATCATCGAACGGGAGGGGTGGCATGAGCGGATTGGCATCGAGCGGGATCGGAGGCTTCCTCGTCTACTTCGGGCTGAGCCTCGCGTTGCTGGTAGCTTTCACCATGCTCTACGTTCGCGTGACGCCCTACGATGAAGCCCGCGACATTTCCAACGGCAACCTCGCTCCCGCCGTCGCGCTCGCCGGGGCCATGCTCGGGTTCACGTTCCCGTTGCTGATGGCCTCCTACACCCACAGTGACCTGCGCGGCTTCCTCGCATGGAGCGTCATTTCCTGCCTCACCCAGCTCGGCGTGTTCTGGGTGCTCTATCGCGTGCTGCCGAACGTCATCGAGGCCAATAACGTCGCCGGCGCCTCATGTTTCGCCACCGCTTCCGTCTGCGCCGGGCTCATGAACGCCGCCTCGTTCATGCCATAAACACTTGTGCGGAAAGCCCTACTTTGGAACTCGGCGGAGCGGCCTCGCGCAATGCCGCGCGCGTTGCTATAAGCGGTGCCCATGAAGCTGATCATTTTCGACTGTGACGGCACCCTCGTCGATAGCCAGCACGCCATCGTCGCGGCCATGAACAAGGCTTTCGCCGCGGAAGGACTGTGGCCGCCCGCGCGTTCGGCCGTGCTCGGGGTAGTTGGCCTTTCGCTGACGTCGGCGACGCTGCGCCTGCTGCCGCGCCCCGATCGTGACCTCGCCGAGACCATCGCCAATCATTACAAGGCGGCCTTTGCCGAGCTCCGTTCCCGGCCGGAGCACGAGGAGCCCATGTTCCCCGGCGCCCGCCAGGCGATCGAGAAACTTACGGCTCGCGGCGACGTCGTTCTTGGCATCGCCACCGGCAAGTCCCGCCGCGGCGTCGATGCCTTCCTGGAGCGTGAGAAGCTCGCGCCCTATTTCACCACAATCCAGACCGCCGACAATCATCCCTCCAAGCCGCATCCCTCGATGATCATGGTGGCCATGGCAGAAGCCGGAGCGGAGCCCGAACGCACTGTGATGGTGGGCGACACCTCGTTTGACGTCGAGATGGCCCGCTCGGCGGAGGTCGCAGCACTGGGCGTGTCCTGGGGCTATCATCCCGCGCGAGAACTGGTGCAGGCCGGCGCGCACCTCGTGATCGACGACTACGCGGCGCTGGAGCCGGCAGTCGATCGCTTGCTCGCCGAAGCCGAGGTTCGCTAGCCGTCAATGCGCGCATGTCGGCTTTGCGCTGACACTCCGTCCCGGACATCTGCATGACCCGAGGAGCCGCTCCGATCCGGTTGCGTGCATCGGGCAGCATGTTCAATAGTGGCGAACAAAGGCACAGATCTCGCAACGCATCCGGCAAAAGCCAACGCGATCATTGATGCCTCACAGCCAACGTCTAGATGCGAATAGATATGATGATCCCGACCAAGGACAGCCTGCGGCCGCCGCTTCCCAAGCGTTTCTACAAGGACGTGACCATCGCTCCTGCGGCCGGTGAAAACGCGGGTTGGCAAATCCTTCTCGACGGCCGCTCCATCAAAACGCCGGCGAAACGCGATCTTGTGCTGCCGACGGAGGCCCTTGCGACCGCTGTGGCGGCCGAATGGTCCGCCCAAGGCAAGGAGATCGACCCAGCCACCATGCCGCTGACACGCATCGTCAACAGCGCGATTGATGGCGTCGCTCCGCGCCGGGACGAAGTCGCGGCGGATATCGTCGACTATGCCGGAAGCGACCTAATGTGCTACCGCGCCGAGGCGCCTGAGGGACTTGTTCACGCGCAAGCTGCCCTGTGGGACCCCGTGCTCGCCTGGGCCGAGTCGGCGCTTGGCGCGCGCTTTGCTGTGGCAGTCGGCATCATGCCCGTCAGCCAATCGGATGCTTCCCGGGCCGCCGTCGCCAAGGCGGTCGAGCCGTTTGCGCCCATCCCGCTCGCCGCTCTGCACGTCATCACGACGCTCACCGGGTCGGCCCTGCTTGCTCTTGCCCATGCTCGCGGACGCCTGACCGTGGAAGAGGCCTGGACGGCCGCGCACGTCGACGAGGACTGGCAGATCAGCCAATGGGGCGAGGACGCAGAGGCTTCCGAGCGCCGCGCAAAGCGTTGGATTGAAATGCAGGCTGCCGCACAGGTCTTGGCGTTGGCCGCCTGAAGCGCAGAGGGTTTTATTCACTCCCTCATCGTGCCATCGTCGGCCAAAAGGGCGGACGGAGGGGCGATCATGGTGCATCGAGACAAATTCTACATCGGCGGCGGGTGGGTGGCCCCGGCCGAAGCGAAATCGCTGCCTGTCATCAATCCGGCGACCGAGCAGCCGATGTACGAGATCGCCCTCGGCTCGGCCGCCGACGTTGATAAGGCCGTGGCCGCTGCCCGGGCCGCGTTCCCTGCCTACGCCGCAACCTCCCGCGAAGACCGCATCGCATTGCTGTCCGCCATTCTCGCCGTCTACCGGCGTCGCATGAAGGAGATCGGCGCCGCCATCAGCGATGAGATGGGCGCGCCGCTCCCCATGGCCGAACGCGCTCAGGCCGGCTCCGGCATGGGGCACCTGATGACCGCGATCGAGGTGTTGAAGAGCTATCCCTTCGAAGAGCGGCTGGGCTCTGCGATGATCTTGCGCGAGCCCATTGGGGTCGCAGGGCTTATCACACCGTGGAACTGGCCGCTGAACCAGATCGCGTGCAAGGTCGCTCCTGCGCTCGCGGCCGGCTGCACGATGGTGTTGAAGCCCTCCGAGTTCACCCCGACGTCAGGGTTGATTTTTGCCGAGGTGCTGCACGAGGCGGGTGTGCCGGCCGGCGTTTTCAACCTCGTCAACGGCCTCGGCCCCGAGGTGGGCGCTGCGATGAGCAGCCATCCCGGGATCGACATGATGTCGTTCACCGGCTCGACCCGCGCCGGCATCGACGTCGCGCAGCGCGCCGCCGTCACGGTGAAGCGCGTCACGCAGGAACTCGGCGGCAAATCCGCCAACATCATCCTCGATGACGCCGATTTTGCCAAAGCAGTCGGCAACGGCGCCGCACACTGCTTCGGCAATTCGGGCCAGAGCTGCAACGCGCCGACCCGCATGCTCGTACCGCAAGCACGCATGGCTGAGGCGGCCGAGATCGCCGCCGGCGTCGCCTCCGGTCTGAAAGTCGGGCCGCCGCGCGAGCCCGGCGTGAATCTCGGACCGGTCGTCAACGCCCGCCAATGGGAGCGCATTCAGAATTCTCATCGACGCCGGCATTCGCGAAGGCGCAACCCTGGTGACGGGCGGCGAGGGGCGTCCCGCCGGCCTCAACGCCGGCTATTACGTCAAGCCCACCGTGTTCGCCGGCGTGACCAACGATATGACCATCGCCCGCGAAGAGGTCTTCGGCCCGGTATTGTCGGTCTTGGGTTACGGCGATGAGGCGGAAGCCGTGCGCATCGCCAACGACACGCCATACGGGCTCGCCGCCTATGTCTCGTCAACCGATCCAGCGCGTGCGCAACGCGTGGCACGGCAGCTTCGCGCCGGCAACGTTCACATCAACAATGCCTCCAACGACCGCATGGCGCCGTTCGGCGGATACAAGCAGTCCGGCAATGGCCGCGAATGGGGCCGCTTCGGCATGGACGAATATCTCGAAATCAAATCCGTCGCTGGCTGGGACGGCTGAGGGCGCTGCTTCTCGGGCTTAAATGAAACGCGATTGTTGATCTATCCGAGCAGGTCGATGAGCAAGCTCCTGATCGACCGCTTGCGCCTGATCGGCACATGGAGCGCGTTCGGCCAGCCCATCCGCGCGTAACGGTTGAGGAAGTCCGACGCCTCGCGCTGAAGGACGAGGTTCTCGTCGATGATGGCATGAAGGTAGTGGCAGATCATCTGGGCCGCCAACGCCGCAAACGGCTCGCGTGCGCGGACGAGCTGAAGGCGCTGCATGCACTCGTAGAAGTGAATCTGTTCACTTCGTGAAAGTCGTGCGAATGCACTCGGGCTTTGATGGATCGCGAGAAAAAACTTCCAGTGGACGGCAAGAGCGATCGCGTAAGCTAATTGGGCCTTGTCGTCGGAGGATAATACGACGGAACATCCATCGCGGAATTCGCTGACGACGCTGCCGCGGTCGCGGGCTATCCAATCGTTCGAAGTAAGAGCCATGGTTGCACTCGCCCATAAAACAAGGGATATGCATGCTGATGTGGCGATTGAGACGGGTGTAGGCCTCTAATCGGGAGGCTAAGCCGCAAGATCATTTGTAGAGGCGGGCCGCCTCGCGCCAATATTGGCGGCAGACCGAACGCAAATGAAAAGAAAAAAGGCCGCCCGATCGCTCAAGCGGCCCAAGTCCAGGGAGGAAACGCCCATGCGGGCAGCGCGGCACCCATCGGGGACCGCGATGCAGAAAATAGCTTTGGGGGATGCGGCGAGCCAGTAACGTTTTGTCTCCAGGTGTAACCAAGTGTGTAACTCGGGTATTCTGGCCGCGCCAGTTGTGCGGTTTTCAACGGCCTAGAGAATAGCGGCCTGGAGAATAGTGCTTGTGGATAAGGTCGCGATGGGCGAGCGCGTAATTGACCTGACGTTCGCAATGCGGGCGGCGCCAACTCGGATTGAGTCGAGTTTGGCTCCCAACTTAATCTTGATCTGAACTTACCCGGCTTTGTGCATCTTTTTCGCGATTTGGCAGCGCGAAGTCTCCTTGTTCGCGGCAAAGGCTCTGCGCCGACGACGCGTGATGCCGCCGGCTGTTGCTGCGCGTGTCATCGCGTTGTTGTAAGAGGGCGCGAGCAAGTACGGCTTTTGAAGCCAGGGAGATTTTTCGTGAACGACGCGACGACGCTGGTCCCTGCTGAATGGGCGCCACAGAAGGCGATCTGGACGGCATGGCCGGCCGACCCTGACGAGTGGAACGGCGACCTCGCAACGCCCCGCCGCGACGTTGCGGCGATGGTGCGCGCGTTGAGCGATAGCAACACGGTGCGGCTGCTGGTGAACGGGGAAGAGGCCGAGCAATCGGCGCGCGCGGCGCTCAACGGCGCGGCCGAGTTCGTCCCGGCTCGTTACGGCGATATCTGGCTTCGCGACACAGGTCCGATTTTCGCCATGACCGCGGGCGGCAAGGTGGCTTTGCGCTTTGCCACCAACAGTTGGGGCGGCAAATACGACCTTCCCGATGACGCGACGGTCGGCGACGACATCGCGCGCTTCGCCGCGACGTTCATTCGCCGTTTCGGCTTCGTCTTGGAAGGCGGTGCGGTCGAGCATGACGGGCAGGGCACGATCTTGACCACCCGTCAGACCCTGCTCAACCCCAACCGGAACGGCTGGACCAAGGCTGAGGCCGAGGCGGCACTCGCAGAGGCTTTCGGCACCAGAAAGGTCATCTGGATCGACGAAGGCCTGAAGAACGACCACACCGACGGCCACATCGATAACATCGCCCGTTTCGTGGGCCCCGGCCGGGTCGTTTGCCAAGCCCCAGTCGGTGCCGACGATCCCAATGCCGAGACCCTCGACGGCATCGCGAAGACGCTCGCCAATGCCACGGACGCGAACGGCCGCACGCTCGATATCGTGCGCATTCCCGGCGCCGGTCTCTACCGCAATGCGCTAGGCGAGATCTCTCCGGCCTCGCACATGAATTTCATTATCGGCAACGGCGTCGTCGTCGTGCCGGTTTATGGAACTCCCACCCAGGACGCCGCGCTTGCGGCCCTGCAAGAGGTGTTCGCCGATCGCCGCGTCGTTGGCGTTTCATCGCGCGGACTGCTCGGCAGCGGGACCGCCGGCGGCGGTTCGTTCCATTGCATCACCCAGCAGGAGCCGGCCTGATGACCAAGGGTACGATCGCGGGTGCCGCGAAGCGCTCGATCACTGTTGCGGCTGTCCAGACCTCCTACAGTCAGGACATGAAGGCCAACATCGAGAAAACCGCAGGCTATGTGCGCGAGGCCGCCGACCGCGGTGCGCAAGTCGTGCTGCCGTCCGAGCTGTTCCAGGGCATCTACTTTTGCACGCGACAGGACCCGATATGGTTCGAAACGGCCTTCCCGGCCGCCGAGCATCCTTGCGTCCTCGCGCTGAAGAAGCTCGCGCAGCAACTCAAGATCGTCATCCCCATCTCGTTCTTCGAGAAGGATGGGCCGCGCTATTACAACTCGATCGCCATCGCCGATTCGGACGGCGAAATCCTCGGCGTCTACCGCAAGAGCCACATTCCGGACGGGCCCGGCTACCAGGAGAAGTACTACTTCCGCCCCGGCGACACAGGCTTCAAGACCTGGAAGACGAAAGCCGGCCACATCGGCGTCGGCATCTGCTGGGACCAATGGTACCCCGAGTGTGCGCGCGCCATGGTGCTGCAGGGCGCCGAGGTCTTGTTCTACCCGACCGCTATCGGTTCCGAGCCCTATGACACGGCGCTCGACACGCACAAGCAATGGCAACGCGCCATGCAGGGTCATGCCGTATCGAACGCCGTGCCGATCGTTGCCGCCAATCGGATTGGATTGGAAGACAACGAGGGAGCGAAGCAGAAATTCTACGGCCATTCGTTCATCAGCGATCACCGCGGGGAATTGGTCGAACGCTTCGGTGCGAATGACGAGGGCGTGCTCGTTCACACCTTCGATCTGTCCCTGATCGAAAGCTACCGCGCCGATTGGGGTTTCTTCCGCGACCGCCGCACCGATCTTTACGCCAAGAGCATCGTTTGAGCGCGGTGGCTGAGTGGTGTTCGAGCAACCACCCGCCGACCACGCGCCACCGACCTCCCCGCCGCCTTGCTCTTGGCCACGAAGCCCGGTAGTCGCTTGCTCCCATGAAACTCTACCGCGCCTTCGCCACTGTCGGCGGTCTCACCATGCTGAGCCGCATCCTGGGCTTCGTCCGCGACATCCTGTTCGCAGCCGCATTTGGCTCGGGATGGGTGGCCGACGCCTTCAACGTCGCATTCAGGTTTCCGAACCTCTTCCGGCGACTGTTCGGCGAGGGTGCATTCAACTCGGCGTTCATCCCGCTGTTCGCCAAGCGCCTTGAAGGCGAGGGCAAGGACGCGGCGCGCGCCTTCGCCGAAGAAGCGATGGCCGGGCTGGTGTTGGTTCTGGTCGCCCTCTCGGCACTCGCCATGATTTTCATGCCTTGGTTGATGTATCTGCTGGCGCCCGGTTTCAGCAACGATCCGGCGAAGTTTGATCTCGCGGTGCTGCTGACCCGGATCACTTTCCCTTACTTGCTCTGCATGTCGCTCGTCGCACTGATGTCGGGCGTGCTGAACTCCTTCGGGCGCTTCGCCGAGAGTTCGTCTGTCTCGATCATCCTCAACCTCGTGCTGGCCGCGGCAATCTTCGTCGGCTTCGCGCTGGGCTTCAAGAACGACCCCAACGGCGGCATCACGCAAGCCCTCGGCGTCACGGTCGCCGGTGTTTTGCAGCTCGCACACCTCATCTGGGGCATGCACCGGATCGGATTTCGGCTGCGCTTGCGCCGCCCTCGCATGACCGAGGGAGTCCGTCGGCTGGTCTCGCTGGGCGTCCCCGGCGTGGTCGCGGGCGGCGTCACGCAGCTCAACATCATGATCGGCACCATGATCGCGTCGATGCAGCCGGGGGCGGTGTCGCAGCTCTACTATGCCGACCGCCTCTATGAGTTGCCGCTCGCCATC
This sequence comes from uncultured Alphaproteobacteria bacterium, assembly GCA_963847435.1. Taxonomy (GTDB): domain Bacteria; phylum Pseudomonadota; class Alphaproteobacteria; order Rhizobiales; family Hyphomicrobiaceae; genus CAWJZR01. The sequence goes on from CAWJZR010000014.1 coordinate 107,090, forward strand.
GTCGGCATCGCCATTGGCGTCGTGCTGCTGCCGGATGTGTCGCGCCATTTGCGCGCCGGCAACCACGAAGCGGTGATGGACAGCCAGAACCGCAGCCTCGAGTTCGCGATGCTGCTGACCGTGCCGGCCGCAGTGGCGCTGGCAATGATTCCGACCCCCATTATCAGCGTGTTGTTTCAGCGCGGCGCCTTCACGGCGACGGATACGGCTGCGACCTCGGCGGCGCTGTCGATCTTCGCGGTCGGACTGCCGGCGTTCGTGCTGATCAAGGTGTTCTCGCCGGCCTACTTCGCTCGCGAGGACACCAAAACCCCTATGAAGTATGCGAGCTGGAGCCTTTTCGCCAACACGGCCGGCTCAGTCGCGCTGTTCTTTCTCTTCCGCTCCATGGGGATGATGCCGCAGCTCGGCATCGCCCTGGCGACAACGCTGGGCGGTTGGCTCAACGCGGGCCTGCTGTGGTCGACGCTGAAAAGCCGCGGACATTTCGTCAGCGACCAAAGGTTGAAGCGCTCGCTGCCGATGATCCTGCTGGCCAGCGCCGCTATGGGATCGGTGCTGTTGATGGCTGGCGACAAGCTGGCCCCGTGGTTCGGCCCGAGCCACAACCTGGTCGAACGCTGCAGCGCGCTCTCCCTGCTGATCGGCTCCGGTCTCATCGTCTACGCCGGCCTCATCCTTGGCCTCGGTGTGCTCGGCGGGGCGCAGTTGAAGCGGTTCCTGCGGCGGTCGGGATAACGACCTCATCCCCGTTCGATCCGCCAAACACCTTCCGCCTTGCCTCTCCCGCAGGCACAGGCGATAAGGCGCGCTCTCCAGATCAACGACCGAGCCCGCACATGAAATTTCAAGAGCGCGTCTTCTCCGGTATGCAGCCGACCGGCACTCTGCACCTGGGCAATTATCTTGGCGCCATGGTGCAGTGGATCGAGATGCAGAAGACGCACGACTGCATCTTTTGTGTCGTCGATTTGCACGCCATCACCGTGTGGCAGGACCCCGCCGAACTGCGCGACTCGATCCGCAAAGTGACCGCAGCCTACATTGCCTCCGGACTCGACCCGAAGAAGAGCATCCTCTTCAACCAGAGCCAGGTCTCGGCGCACGCCGAGCTGGCCTGGGTCTTCAATTGCGTGGCCCGCCTTGGCTGGCTCAATCGCATGACTCAATTCAAGGAAAAGGCCGGCAAGGACCGCGAGCAGGCGTCCGTCGGCCTCTACGCCTATCCGAACCTGATGGCCGCCGACATCCTGGCCTACCGCGCCACGCATGTTCCGGTCGGTGAGGACCAGAAGCAGCACCTTGAGCTGGCGCGCGACATCGCTCAGAAATTCAATAATGATTTCAGGGTTTCGATCGAGGCCAAAGGCTACGCCGACGGCATCTTCTTCCCGCAGCCGGAACCCGTCATCACGGGCCCGGCCACGCGCGTGATGAGTTTGCGTGACGGCACCAAGAAGATGTCGAAGTCCGACCCGTCGGATCTCTCGCGCATCAACCTGATGGACGACGCCGACACCATCGCCAAGAAAGTGCAGAAGGCCAAGACGGACCCCGAGCCGCTGCCGACCGAGGAAGAGGGCCTGAAAGCCCGGCCCGAGGCCGACAATCTCGTCGGGATCTTCGCGGCTCTGGCCGGCAAGGCGAAGCCTGCAGTGCTGGCCGACTACGGCGGGCAACAGTTCTCGACCTTCAAGAAGGCGCTGGCCGAGTTGGCGGTGACGAAACTTGGTCCAATCGGCGCCGAGGTCCAGCGCCTGACAGCCGACCCGGCCGAAATCGATCGCATTCTGGGGGACGGCGCGGCGCGCGCTCGGGCCATTGCCGACCCGATATTGGCCGAGGTCAAGGATGTCGTGGGCTTGATCCGCTCCTGATGCTGGTCGGCGCGCGCAACATCCTCCCCTCACCCAGTTGTCGGGATTTGCGGCTCATGGCAGCATGGGGTCCATGAAAAAGCGCCGCTCATTCGAGTCCGGTCACGCCCGCAAGTTCCTGCTCGTCGTCGACGAGAGCGTGGAGGTGGATAGCGCACTGTTCTATGCGGCGGCCCGCATCCAGCACTCGTCCGGCACCATCGTGATGCTCTACGTCATCGAGCCGCAGGAGTATCAGCACTGGATGGGCGTCCGGCAGGTGCAGCTCGAGGAAGAGACGAACAAGGCGCGCGCGCTATTCCGTCTTTTCCGTCGCAAGCTCAATCAGTCCGGCTTCGAGGCGGTGGCGTCCGAGGAAGTCATCCGCGAAGGCGACAAGGCGGAAGAGATCGTCAAGCTGATCGACGAGGACGAGGATATCGCCGTCCTGGTCCTGGGCGCCGCGACCGACGCCAAGGGCCCCGGACCGCTCGTCTCCACGCTAGCCGCCGGAAAAGCCGCCGGGAGCTTTCCGGTTCCAGTGACAGTCGTGCCGGGCAAGTTGTCGCTGGCCGACATCCAGGCGCTCGCCTGACCTCTGGCTTCCGGCCTTAATCTCAAGCATTTGCCCGAGTTTTTCGTGCATACCCGATAACGCCTATCGACTTTTTGTGCCGTCTTGCCTATTTAGCTAGAACCATTCTAATTCCACCGTTCGCGGTGCGTGCCGGACCACCGGCCCCGGCAACGGCAAATTCAACGAAAGGTCGAAAGGCAAGCGCCCATGTTCATCCAGACCGAAGCGACGCCAAATCCTGCGACCCTCAAGTTCATTCCTGGCAAGCGCGTGCTTGCCGACGGCACCGCCGACTATCGCAGCCAGATCGAAGCCGACGAGTCACCGCTTGCCGCGCGTCTTTTCAGCATCGACGGCGTCAAAGGCGTGTTTCTCGGCTCGGATTTCATCTCCGTGACCAAAGGTGATGGCGAGTGGCCGCACCTGAAGCCGATGATCCTCGGCGCCATCATGGAGCACTACATGTCGGGTGCGCCTGTGGTTGGCGGCGCAGGAGCGAACGACGCGGCCGGGTCGAGCTACGACCCCAAGGATGAGGCGGTTGTCGCCACAATCAAGGAACTGATCGAGACGCGCGTCCGGCCCGCCGTGGCCCAGGACGGCGGCGACATCACCTTCTCCAGCTTCCGCGACGGCGTCGTGATGCTGCACATGCGCGGGGCCTGCGCCGGCTGCCCGAGCTCAACGGCCACGTTGCGCCACGGCATTGAGAACCTGCTGAAGCATTTCTGCCCCGAGGTGCAGGAAGTTCGCGCAGTCTAGCTCCCGCAACCAGATCGACTCTTTGAGAGCCCCGCCCCGGAAAGGCGGGGCTTTCGTTTGTGACACCGAGCGGATTGATCGCGAACGGAAGACAGTCTGTCGTGCGCTGGCGCGGTTATCCGACTGCAAACATCGCCTATATCCATGGCATCAACCGCACATGGAGCCGCCGATGACCCGCCGCCTCAATGATGACGCCCTGAACCAGCTTTTCCGTGAAGCCCGCACCCATAACGCCTGGCAGAAGCGCGACATACCGGACGCATTGCTGCATGAGGTCGTCGACCTGATGAAAATGGGCCCGACGAGCGCCAATATGGAGCCCGCCCGCATCGTCTTCGTGAAATCGCCAGAAGCCAAAGCACGGCTGAAGCCGCTGTTGTTGGAATCAAATCGCGAGAAGACGATGGCCGCTCCAGTCACCGCGGTCATCGGCCACGATCTCGAGTTTTATGAGAAATTGCCTCGGCTTTTTCCCCATGCAGATGCTCGATCGTGGTTCGCCGGCAAGCCCGCTTTCATCGAGAGCAGTGCTTTTCGCAATGGTTCGCTGCAAGGCGCCTACTTCATTCTCGCGGCGCGCGCCCTGGGTCTCGATTGCGGGCCGATGTCCGGTTTCGACAACGCAGGCGTCGATCGCGAATTTTTCGCTGGAACAGAGGTTAAATCGAACTTCCTGATCAACCTTGGTTTCGGCGATCCGGCCGGCCTCTTTCCGCGCTCCCCGCGTCTCGCGTTCGAGGAGATTGCGACGATCGCGTAGCGTCCGCTTTTGGGATGGCGAAACCGGACCCGGCGGAGTATAGGCTCGCCTCCCATGAACATTCTCGCCTTCGACACCTGCTTTGGAGCGTGCTCGGTCGCCGTTGGCGTCGATATCGGGCTCGCTTCGGAGCAACTGGAGGAGTTCTATGAGCCGCGCGATCTCGGTCACGCCGAGGCGCTGATGCCGATGATCAACTCGGCGATGAACGGGGCCGGGATCGGCTTCAAGGACCTCGACCGCATCGCCGTGACGATCGGACCGGGTTCGTTTACGGGCACCCGCATTTGCGTTTCCGCCGCGCGCGCGCTGTCTCTGGCGACAGGGGTAGAGGTGGTCGGTGCATCGAGCCTCGCCGTGATGGCCGAGGAAGCCGCCGATAGCCTCTCAGCCGAGCGTGGAGATGCCGCACTTGCAGTCGCCGTCGATGCTCGACGCGGGCAGGTCTATGTTCAGCAATTCGGCCGCAATGGGCTGGAATTTATCACCCCGCCACAGGTCATGACCGTCTCCGACGCGGCAACGCTCGGCGGACCTGGTCCCCTTCTGATCGTCGGTTCCGGTGCCGAGGCCGTGGCGGAAGCGGCTAGATTACAGGGGCGGTCCGCAACGGCGCGAATGCCGCGTCTACAGCCGGACGCCTGCTCACTGCTTTACATGGCTCCGCATCTGAAACCGATTGGCGGCTCGCTGCACCCGCTCTACCTGCGCGAAGCCGACGCCAAGCCCCCTTCCGGCCAATCCATTGCGAGGATCTGATGTCCACACCGGGCAAGCCGCAACCGTTCGATACGCGTACCGTCAGCCTGCTGTGGGCCGGACCCGAGCGCGCTGCTGAAATTGCCTTTCTGCATTCGGCGTTGTTCGAGGAAGGCTGGAACGAGGCGAGCGTCCAGAAGCTCTTGGAGAGCCCGGCGTCCACCGCATTCATCGCCCAGATCGGCGCACAGCATAAGATCACGGTCGGCTTCATTCTAGGCCAGCTCGCGGCTGACGAAGCTGAGGTGCTGGCTATCGGCGTCGCTCCCGAGCTGCAGCGGCGTGGACTCGGACGCCGTCTGGTCGACGGATTGGCGCGCGCAGCCAAGCGCGCCGAGGGCAAGCGCCTGTTCCTCGAAGTGGCTGCCGACAATACCAAGGCCCAGGGCCTCTATCGCGCTCTGGGTTTCAAGGATGTCGGGCTGCGCAAAGCCTACTACAAACGCAAGGATGGTCCGGCGGTCGATGCCCACATCCTGGCGATGGCTCTGGAGTAGGGTAAACACCGACAGCCTTGGTCGGCATCTGGACCGGGACCCCCGCAATCACTTATAACGCATGCGAACTCGGAACCTGGAGTTCGCAGCACAGCACCTCATGCCCGGCGCCAACCAGATTACTCTGACCCGTATCGAGACGCTCTGTGTCGAGCGCGGCCTCCGGATGACCGGTCAGCGCCGGGTGATTGCGCGCGTCCTAACCGAGGCACATGACCACCCTGACGTTGAAGAGGTTTACCGACGCGCCAATCGCGTTGACGCCCGCATCTCCCTCTCGACCGTTTATCGGACGCTGAAGCTGTTTGCCGAGCAGGGCATTCTGGAGCGCCATGATTTCGGCCGCGGTCGTGCCTCCTATGAGGAGGTGCCGCGCGAGCATCATGACCACCTGATCGATATGAAAAACGGCCGCGTCGTCGAGTTCCGCAGCGAGGCGATTGAAGCGCTGCAGGAAGCGGTGGCGCGAGAGCTCGGCTATCGCCTCGTAGGCCACAAGCTCGAACTCTATGGCGTACCTCTGTCATCTAAGAAGCGTATCCCCTGATTTACGGCCGGCTGGCGTAGGGTGAGGTATGGGCAAATTCAGGGCTGCAACAAAGCTGGCGGCATTTCTCGGATTAACCCTGCCGCTCATGCCGGTGCAGGCCGTGTTCGTGCGTACGTCTCCGCGTTTGGCGCGCTGGTTTCCGCATTGGTACCACCGCCAGGTCTGCCGGCTGATCGGCGTCCGCCTCCACATCGAGGGCGCGGTGGCTTACGGCAAACCCGTCCTGCTCGTTGCCAACCATTCGTCCTGGCTCGATATTCCGGTTTTGTCGGCCGTCGCGCCGTTGTCGTTTGTCGCCAAGAAGGAGGTCGGCGGCTGGCCGTTCGTCTCGGCGCTGGCTCGGCTCCAACGGACCGTATTCGTCGATCGGGAGCGTCGCTCGGCTGTGGGAGACACGGCCGGTGAAATGATTGCGCGACTATCCGAAGGCGATGCCGTCGTCCTTTTTGCCGAGGGCACGTCGAGCGACGGCAATCGAGTTTTGCCCTTCAAGACGTCACTGTTTGCCGCGGCCAAGCCCTCGAAAGGCGTCGGGTCAAGGTCCGCGGCAGAGGCCGTCGTGCAATCTGTCTCTGTCGTCTACACGAAATTGCACGGGGTGCCGCTCGGCCGCGCAGATCGTCCGATGGTCGGCTGGTATGGCGACATGGAGATGACCAGCCACGCCTGGGCGCTGCTAGGCGCCGGTCCTATCGACGTCGCGATCCACGTCGGAGATCCTGTCCCGCTCGCTGACTTCGCCGACAGGAAAGAGTTGGCGCGCCGCACCGAAGGCGAGGTGCGGGAGGGCGTTGTCCGCATCTTACGTCATCGCGATGGTAACGAGGCGCTCTTGGTCGTCAGGCCGCCTGAGGTCTCTCCTCGGCCTGCTTCCCCTCGCCGTGTCGCGAGTGAGCGGGTGCATTTCACCTAAAAGAGCTTCTTATCTACCGCTTTGTAACAGATTTTTGGCGCCGCCTATGGACAAGGGGCCGGGGAGATGCTGCAATGCAACAACGCTGTTGCACTGTGCAGAATCATTGCATAGCTGACAGTATGAACGACCGCATTAACCGGATCGGAAATCGACCGTGGATATCCTCGGATACCCCTCGAAGAAGCCGCGCGGAGCTCATGCCATGCCGGAGTCCACGAAGGCTATGCCGGAGGCCAAGAAGGTCTTCGTCAAGACGTTTGGCTGCCAGATGAACGTCTACGACAGTGAGCGTATGGCCGAGGCGCTGTCCGGGGACGGCTATTCCGAGACCACTGAGATCCGAGATGCGGATCTCGTCATTCTGAACACCTGCCATATCCGCGAAAAGGCCGCCGAGAAAGTTTATTCAGAGCTTGGCCGTATCCGGCAGATTCTGCGATGAGCGGCGCGGCGCCGGCCGCGACACCGTCGTCACTGTTGCCGGTTGTGTCGCCCAGGCGGAGGGCAGTGAGATTGTCGCTCGCGCGCCAGTCGTCGATCTCGTCATCGGCCCACAGAGTTATCACCGTCTGCCACAGCTTCTCGCTGAGGTCGGCGCCAGCGGACGCTCCATCGTCGATACCGAGTTCCCCGAAGAAGAAAAATTCACGCATCTGCCAAAGCGCAGCGGCCAGAGAACGGCGACAGCCTTTCTCACGGTTCAGGAAGGCTGCGACAAGTTCTGCACCTTCTGCGTCGTCCCCTACACCCGCGGCATGGAGTATTCGCGTCCCGTCATTGACCTAGTTGACGAAGCCCGCCGCCTCGTCGAGCAGGGCGTCCGCGAGATCACGTTGCTCGGGCAGAACGTCAACGGCTACCACGGCTTAGCGCCGGACGGCTTGACCGCTTCGTTGGCGGTCCTCATCCGCCATCTCTCGCGTGTCGATGGGCTCGAGCGACTTCGTTACATGACCAGCCATCCTCGCGACATGACCGACGACCTGATCGCGGCCCATGGCGAAGAATCAAAGCTGATGCCGTTTCTGCACCTTCCCGTGCAGTCCGGGTCGGACCGGATGCTGGCGGCCATGAACCGCAAGCACACCGCGCGGGACTATCTCAAACTTGTCCGCCGTATCCGCGACAGCCGCCCGGACATCGCGCTATCGACCGATATCATCGTGGGCTTCCCCGGCGAAACGGAAGCGGATTTCCAGGCCAGCCTCGATCTCATCGAGGAAGTGGAGTTCGCTCAGGCCTACTCGTTCAAGTATAGCCCGCGCCCGGGTACTCCAGCCGCCAAACTTGATGGCCAGATCAAGGAAGCTTTGAAGACTGAACGCCTCGGACGTTTGCAGCAGATGCTGAGCACGCAGCAGTCGCGCTTCAACGCGGCAGCCGTGGGGAAGACGTATCAAGTGCTGTTCGATCGCGCGGGCCGTCATTCCGGCCAGCTCATCGGCCGTTCGCCGTATCTGCAATCGGTCCATGCCGACGCCGCCAAAGAGTTGCTCGGACGCATCATCCCGGTTGAAATCTCGGCCGCTGGTCCCAACAGCCTCACCGGTGTCATCCGCTGAGCCAATAACTCCGGCCCATGCAACAATGCTCCTTATCCCGGTGTTCCACCGGTGGGTAAGCGGTGGCTCGTGGGGCAATCGCGTTACTTGTGTGCTAGCGTCGAGAGGTGACGCGATTCTTTTCACTGGGCGAACTCGGGAGAACCGGATTTGACAGGATTCCGCGGGCAAGGTGTGGGCACGGCTGGTCGCAACCAGAAATCGGAAGCTCAAAACAAACGTCTCGTGGTCCCATTTGAGGATAATCGGTATCTGCCTCAGCTCCTCGGCGAGTTCGACTTGCACCTCGCTTTGATCGAGGATCGCCTCGGCATCGACGCCCACGCTCACGGCAACGTCATTATTCTCAATGGCCCCGAGGGTCCGTGCCAGATCGCCCGCGGCGTCCTGGAACAGCTGTATACCCGCGTCTCGCGCGGGGAGGCTGTAGGGCCCGGCGACTTCGACGGCCTCATCCGTCACGCCAGGGAAGAGACCGGACAAACCGACGGACAAGCGCAAATCGCTACCCGCCGCCGGGTCATCAAGGCTCGTACGCTGGCGCAAAGCACCTACATGCGCGCTCTGCAGAAGACGGACCTCGTTTTCGGCTTGGGGCCTGCGGGCACCGGTAAGACTTACATCGCAGTCGCCGCGGCGGCGCAAAGCCTGGAGCGCGGCCTCGTCGAGCGCATCATCCTTTCGCGTCCGGCGGTCGAGGCAGGAGAACGGCTAGGCTTCCTGCCGGGAGATATGCGCGAAAAAGTCGATCCGTACCTGCGGCCGCTGTACGATGCTCTCTACGATGTGCTGCCGCCGGAGAAGGTCGAGCGGGACATCGAAACCGGCATCATCGAGATCGCGCCTCTCGCCTTTATGCGTGGCCGCACGCTCGCCAATGCATTCGTCATCCTCGACGAGGCGCAGAACTCGTCGAGCATGCAGATGAAGATGTTCCTCACGCGTCTGGGCGAAAACTCCAAGATGGTCATCACCGGCGATCCATCGCAGATCGACTTGCCGCCGGGCGTTAAGTCGGGCCTTGAAGAGGCGGTCGGCTTGCTCACGGGCGTGCCCGGTATCGAGGCGATCCGTTTCGCCAACAGCGACGTTGTCCGTCGCGATCTGGTGGCGCGGATCGTCGCGGCATACGACAAAGTCGACAAGGCAAGCTAGTATGATCGCCGTGCCCACGACAGCGTAGCCATGACCGACGACCCGGACAGTAGCAGCTTAGGACCGTCACCTTCCGAGGGAGCCATTAGCTCCCTCGACGTCGATCTCGTGCGCGCAGGGCGGCGACTGGGTCCAGTTCGAGCCGATAGATGACCTTGTCCGTCGCGTAGCTATCGAGATCGCCAGTGATCCCTTGCTCGACGTCGGTCAGTCGGAGGCGTGCATCGCGCTTTCGACCGATGAGCACGTCCGCGGGCTGAACCGCACGTATCGCGGCAAGGATAAGCCGACCAACGTCCTCTCATTCCCCGCTGCTGAGCCGATCGAGGCGCATGGCCCGACGCCGATCGGAGACATCGTTCTGGCGCTTGAAACGGTGGCGCGCGAAGCGGTCGAACAGGGCATCGCGCCCCGCGATCACCTCACTCATCTCGTAGTGCACGGCCTGCTACATCTTCTCGGCTTCGACCACGAGACGCCGTCGGAGGCGGAAGAGATGGAAGGGCTCGAGACAGCCATCCTCGCCCGGCTCGGGGTCGCCGACCCCTACTCCGCCCCCTTGGCAGACGAGATCGAGGCCTGATTTTGCTGCGATTTACTCCCAATTCGTTCGAGGCGACAGATGCTGCGATGACCAGCGATACAAGCAATGACAAGACCTTGCCCGGCTCCGTCGAGCGGGCCCCGTCGCTGAGCTGGGTGACCGCGTTGCGCGCGCGACTCGGCCTCGGCAATTCCTACTCGGTCCGCGGTTCCATCGAGGATGCGCTAAAGGGCGAGCGCAGCGACAACGATTTCTCCGCAGAAGAGCGCGAGATCCTGCTGCGGCTCCTGCGGTTCGGCGCGAGCCGCGTCGAGGACGTCATGGTGCCGCGCGCCGACATCATCGCAGTCGAGGAAACGGAGCCGCTCGCCGAGTTGCTGCAGACTTTCGAGGAGGCCGGCGTCAGCCGCATCCCCCTGTTTCACGAAACCCTCGATGATCCGCGCGGGATGATCCACATCAAGGATCTGTTCCAATGGCTGATGACCGAGGCGGTGGGCTCGCGCGAGCGGGATGTGCCGGCACCGCCGCCGGCAGCGGCTGCATTGACCGGCGAGGAGAAGGCGCCTCTATTCCTCGGCCGATGTGATTTGGCGCGGCCGTTGTCGGTCGCCAAGATCCGGCGGCCCGTGCTCTATGTTCCGCCCTCGATGCCCGCGATGAACCTGCTGATTCGCATGCAGACGACGCACATCCACATGGCGCTCGTTGTGGACGAATACGGCGGCACCGACGGCCTCGTCACCATCGAAGATCTGGTCGAGCAGATCGTCGGCGAGATCGAGGACGAGCACGACGAGGCGCGAGGCGGCGCACATCACCTCGGACCCCAAGCTCGGGCTGGTCGCCGCCGCCCGCACCCCGGTGAAAGAGCTCGAGGCGCGGCTCGGCGTCAAGCTGCTGACGCCCGAGGAGGAGGAGGACATCGACACCCTCGGCGGCCTCGTGTTCGCCCTCGTTGGGCGGGTTCCCGCGCGGGGAGAGCTCGTGCGCCACCAGTCCGGCATCGAGTTCGAGGTCCTCGACGCGGACGCTCGCCGCGTGAAGAAGGTCAAAGTGCACACGCCTAAGACCGGTTCGGTCGTCGATATCGCGGCGAAGCAGCCGGCCGGCAACACGTGACGGTTCGCGCGGCTCCGCCGCCCGGCGGTTCGACCATCCCGGTCGAAGGGCTATCCTTGAGCGTAGGCGACCGTATCGGGCGGCTTCGAGACGCGTTCGTGCGGTTGAGGGCTGGCGAGCGCGGGCGACCGCTTTCGCGGCGGGAGCCTTGTCCGTGCTCGCGATGGCGCCGTTCTTCCTGTGGCCGGTGCTATTCGTCACGCTACCGGTTCTCGTCTGGCTGCTCGACGGCACCGGCGAACGAGCATCAAGCCCTGGTGTGCGTTGGTGGCGGCGATACCCTACAATCCAGGCTGCCGCAGGCATCGGGTGGTGGTTCGGATTTGGCTATTTCCTCCTGGGCACGTTCTGGATCGGCGAGGCTTTTCTGGTCGAAGCCGAGATCTTTGCCTGGCTGCTGCCCTTCGCGGTGACGCTGCTGCCGGCCGGTCTAGCTCTCTTTCCGGCGGCCGCTCTCGGCGCAGCGCGAGCGGCGTGGCGCCCAGGGTTCACCCGCGTCCTCGTCCTCGCCCTCGCATTGTCTCTGGCTGAATGGCTGCGCGGGCACATCCTCACCGGCTTTCCGTGGAACGTGCTCGGGTACGCGCTGACCTCGCCGCTCGCCCTGATGCAGGCGGCAGGCCTCGTCGGCATTTATGGCCTCACGCTCTCCACCGTCGTCATTCTGCCGGCCCGTTGGTCGCTTTCGCAGATACGCGCGACGGTCCGGCGAGGTGGACCGGCGCAGTCATTTCTGCCGTGTTGCTGGCAATTTTGGCGACCTATGGCGCTGCAAAGCTTTTGGCCGTCGCTCCCAGCGACGTGCCTGGCGTCAAGATCCGCATCGTACAGCCCAGCGTGCCGCAGCGCGAGAAATGGCGCCCGGAGAACCAGCGCGAAATTTTCCACGACCATCTCGACTTGTCACGCCGCAATGCCGCGGGCGAGATCGACAACCTCGCCGGCATCACGCACGTCGTCTGGCCCGAAGCCGCCATGCCGTTCCTGCCGCTCGCCTCCCGGAGGCGCCTGCAAGCCATCGGCGAACTCCTGCCGCCAGAAGACCCAACTCATCACCGGCGCGCTCCGCGTCGAGCAGAGTCGCAGGCACCTCCGAGGGATCGCGTCCCGCACGCCGCATCTTCAATAGCCTCATGGTGTTCGGCGAGGGCGGCCAGCTGACGGCAATTTACGACAAGATCCATCTCGTGCCGTTCGGCGAATATCTGCCCCTGCAGCCGCTGCTCGAAGCGATCGGGCTCGAGCAGCTCACCCGCCTGCGCGGCGGCTTCGACATCGGGGTGACGCCGCGGCCGCTTCTTAACGTGTCCGGGCTTGCCCCGCTGCTGCGTCTCATCTGCTACGAGGCCATTTTTCCCGGCGCGGTCGTGCAGGGTCGAGAGCGGCCCGGCGTCATCGTCAACGTCACCAACGACGGCTGGTTCGGCAACACCACGGGGCCGCGGCAGCACTTCCACCAGACCCGCGTCCGCGCCGTCGAGGAGGGGATGCCGCTCATCCGCGCCGCCAACAACGGCATCTCGGCGGTGATCGACGGCTACGGCCGCGTTCGCCAGTGGCTCGGCATGAACGTGCATGGCGTCATCGACGTGCGTTGCCGGCGGCGGTGGCTCCGCCGCTCTATGCGCGCTTTGGCGACTGGATCTTTCTCGCCGCAATCGCCGTCGCCGCGGCCGCCGCAACTTGGCTTTCGCGCGTTAGGTAGAGCAGTTCACGGAATCACACGTTAAGGTTTAGGGCGTGCGCAGATGGCGTCCAGCATACGAATTGTGCTTGGTGTCGGGGTGCGAGGTGAGGTTGCAACATGCGTTGACCGTATGGCGTGCAAGGCCTTACCTGTAGCGTGGGGAAATGCGGGGGCTGGGGTGTGAAGGCTAACGGCTTCAAGGGACGAAGATTTGAACGGGACGGGGCGACGAGCGCGGCTCGCGCCGGCCGAACCCCATCGATATTCACGTCGGCAGCCGCGTCCGCTTTCGCCGGATGCTGCTCGGCATGAGCCAGGAAAAGCTCGGCGAGCACTTGGGGCTGACCTTCCAGCAAGTCCAGAAGTACGAAAAGGGCATCAACCGCATCGGCGCCAGCCGGCTGTTCGATCTCGCCCAGGTGCTGGGCGTGCCGGTGCAGTTCTTCTACGAGGAGGCACCGAATGCCGGTGCTGTGACGTCGTCCCAGGCGGTTGGCTTTGCCGAGAGGCCGGCCGAGAATTACGTCGTCGAGTTTCTGCCCAGCCGCGAAGGCCTGGAGCTCAACAAGGCGTTCGTGCGCATCACCGACCCAGGGTGCGTCGCTCCATCGTCGAACTCGTGCGCACTGGCCGGCGAGGACGTTCCCAATTGAGCTTGCGGCAACGCGCTGCAGTCCTTGACCGCCATTCCGTCGATCCCCCATCCTGTGGCAGGGTCGAGTGCTCGACCCTCACGCTCCCAATGACGTTCTGGCCAGTTTCAATCCGGCAACGGTGATCCGGGGTGGAGGTGGTTACGGAGCGTAGGAGCAGACGCGCCTCTATCCCCTTAAAGGCAAGCCGTCAGCAACCCCGCGTGCTTGACCCCGTAGCTAAAGACTGCAACAACGCGGCGGATTTTGACTCCAGCGCAAAGCACTGCGCTGAACGCCAAGGGGGCTACCGTGTCGCGCAAGTCCTACCTGTTCACCAGCGAGTCCGTTTCCGAGGGCCATCCCGACAAGGTCTGCGACCGCATCTCCGACGAGGTGGTCGACGCGTTCTTCCGCGAAGGCGCCAAGGCCGGCCTCGATCCCTGGAGCATGCGCGCCGCCTGCGAGACGCTGGCGACGACCAACCAGGTCGTCATCGCCGGCGAGACGCGCGGGCCGAAGGACGTCACTGCCAGATGATCCAGGATCTGACGCGCATGGCCATCAAGGACATCGGCTACGAGCAGGAAGGCTTCCACTGGGACAACGCCGATATCGAGGTTCTGCTGCACCCGCAGTCGGCCGACATCGCCCAGGGCGTCGACAAGCGGCGGCAACCAGGAAGAGGGCGCGGGCGACCAGGGCATCATGTTCGGCTACGCCTGCAGCGATACGCCCGAGCTGATGCCGGCGCCGATCTACTACGCCACAAGATCCTGCGATGATCTCGCGCAGGCGCGCAAGAGCCAGGCAAGGGCGAGGCCGCGAAGCTCGGCCCGGACTCCAAGAGCCAGGTGACCGTGCGCTACGAGAACGGCAAGCCGGTCGGCGTGACGCAGATCGTCGTCTCGCACCAGCACCTCGTCGAGGACCTGACGTCGCGACCAGGTGCGCGAGATGGTCGAGCCCTACGTCCGCAAGGCGCTGCCCGAGGGCTGGATCGGCAAGGACACGGTCTGGCACATCAATCCGACCGGCAAGTTCTTCATCGGCGGCCCCGATGGCGACTGCGGCCTGACGGGCCGCAAGATCATCGTCGACACCTACGGCGGCGCCGCCCCGCACGGCGGCGGCGCGTTCTCCGGCAAGGACCCGACCAAGGTCGACCGCTCGGCCGCCTACGCGGCGCGCTATCTGGCCAAGAACGTCGTGGCCGCCGGCCTCGCCGATCGCTGCACGATCCAGCTCTCCTATGCCATCGGCGTCGCCAAGCCGCTGTCGATCTATGTCGACACCGCACGGCACCGGCAAGATCGACGAGGCCAAGCTCGAGAACGGTGCTGGGCGAGCTGATGGACCTGACGCCGCGCGGCATCCGCAAGCACCTCGACCTCAACAAGCCGATCTACGCGCGCACCTCGGCCTACGGCCACTTCGGCCGCGAGCCGGACAAGGACGGCGGCTTCTCGTGGGAGAAGACCGACCTCGCCGACAAGCTCAAGGGCTCGGCCTGATCCGAGGCTTTAGGGCGGTATGATCGATGCGGCCGCGGCACTTGCTGCGGCCGCATTGTTTTGTGGCAGGCGGATGCGATGAGCGACCACGACGCCGAAACAAGCTGCCAGGAACGCGAGCGCCACCACGAGTTGCGAGCTACGGGCGCCGGCGCGGGCGCAAGCTCAGCCCGCGGCAGGCCCGGCTGATGCACGATCTGCTGCCGCAGGCTTGCCGTCGATCTCCCAAGCCGGCGCCAGCGCATCTGGCGTCGTTATTTGTCGCACCGCGTGTCACGAAGTGTGGCTGGAGATCGGCTTCGGCGGCGGCGAGCACCTGCTCTGGCAGGCACGCACAACCCGGATGTCGGCCTCATCGGCTGCGAGCCGTTCGAGGACGGCGTCGTCAAGGTGCTGAGCGCGATCGAGGACGGCGAGCTCGCCAACATTCGGCTGCATGCCGACGATGCCCGCGCGCTGCTGCGCTGGCTGCCGGACGCGCCTCGATCGACGCGCGTTCATCCTGTTCCCCGATCCCTGGCCGAAGAAGCGCCACGACAAGCGCCGGCTCGTCAATTCGCGCTCTGCTGGACGCTCTGCCCGCGTCATGCGAAGCCCGGCGCCGAGCTGCGCATCGCCACCGACATCGGCGACTATGCGCGCAGGATCCTGCTGGCGCGTTCGCGCGCAGCCGGCTTTCATCTGGACGGCGAAGGGCCCGCCGATTGGCGCGTCCGCGGCCGGCCGACTGGCCGTCGACCCGCTATGAAGCAGAAGGCCTTCGCGAGGGCCGCCGCGTGCTATTATTTCCGAGTTCGCAGACGTGAGCACTATGTTGCGCTGCGACCCGCAATGCCTTGGCCATGTTGCCGCCATATTGCCAAAAGGCCTTGCCAGCGCGTCATAATTCAGTAACATCTGCTTGCTCATGATCATCTCAACTCTGAGAGTGGGCCCTTCGGGTCCGCTCTTTTTGTTTTGAGCATCGGCCTTGAGGCCACAACGCTTTCGGAACACGAGCCGCAGATGCACGACTGGCGAGTGAAGGCGCCGTCCGACGCGCGCTTCATTGGCGAGACCGGCTTGGCCGCCGACGCTCGCGGCGATCGTCGAGCCGGTGCTCGAGGACATGGGCTTTCGCCTGGTGCGCGTGATTGATCTCGGGCCGCGACGGCACGACCGTGCAGATCATGGCCGAGCGCCCGGACGGCACGATCACGGTGGAGGATTGCGAGGCGATCTCGAAGCAGCTGTCGCCGGTGCTCGACGTCGCACGATCCGATGTCGGGCGCGTATCGGCTCGAGGTGTCCTCGCCCGGCATCGACCGGCCGCTGGTGCGGCCCTCCGATTTCGAGGACTGGGCGGGCCACGAGGCCAAGATCGAGCTGAAGGAGCTGGTCGACGGCCGCAAGCGTTTCCGCGGCGTGCTCGAGGGTTTCGAGGACGGCGAGGTTCGCATCGAGGTCGATCTCGGCGAAGCACGGCCGCCAGATCATCGGGCTGCCCGATGGGCTCGATCGCCGAGGCCAAGCTCGTGCTGACCGACGAGCTCATCCGCGAGGCGCTGCGCCGCGCCAAGAAGCGTCAACGACACCGCGCCGGACGGCTCGACGGCCGCCGAGCTGCGGACCGAAGATTGAAGTGGAGGAGCTTGAAGCATGGCCAGGCAGGGATCAGCGCAAACAGGCTGGAGCTGTTGCAGATCGCCGACGCCGTCGCGCGCGAGAAGTCGATCGACCGCAAGATCGTCATCGAGGCGATGGAGGACGCGATCCAGAAGGCCGCGAAATCGCGCTACGGCGCGAGAACGACATCCGCTGCGAGATCGACCCGAAGACCGGCGAGACCAAGCTGACGCGCGTGCTCGCGGTGGTCGAGACGGTCGAGAACGACGCGACGCAGATCACGCTCGCCGACGCCAAGCAGCGCAATCCCGAGGCCAAGGTCGGCGACCTGATCGCCGAAACGCTGCCGCCTCTCGATTTCGGCCGCGTCGCCGCGCAGAACGCCAAGCAGGTCATCGTGCAGAAGGTGCGCGAGGCCGAGCGCGAGCGCCAGTTCGACGAGTACAAGGACCGCATCGGCGAGATCGTCCAACGGCACGGTCAAGCGCGTCGAGTACGGCAACGTCATCGTCGATCTCGGCCGGGCCGAGGGCATCATCCGCCGCGACGAGATGATCCCGCGCGAGAACGTGCGGCTCGGCGACCGCATCCGCGCCTACATCTACGACGTGCGCCGCGAGCAGCGCGGGCCGCAGATCTTCCTATCGCGCGCGCGGCCGGAGTTCATGTCGAAGCTGTTCGCGCAGGAGGTGCCGGAAATCTACGACGGCGTCGTCGAGATCAAGTCGGTGGCCCGCGATCCCGGGCTCCCGCGCCAAGATCGCCGTGATCTCCAAGGATTCCTCGATCGATCCCGTCGGCGCCTGCGTCGGCATGCGCGGCGCGCGCGTGCAGGCCGTGGTCGGCGAGCTGCAGGGCGAGAAGGTCGACATCATCCAGTGGAACCCGGATGCGGCGACCTTCATCGTCAACGCGCTGGCGCCGGCCGAGGTGACCAAGGTCGTGCTCGACGAGGATTCCAACCGCATCGAGGTCGTCGTGCCCGAGAGCCAGCTTTCGCTGGCCATCGGCCGGCGCGGCCAGAACGTGCGGCTCGCCTCGCAGCTGACCGGCTGGGATATCGACATCCTGACCGAGCAGGAAGAGAGCGAGCGGCGGCAGAAGGAGTTCGCCGAGCGCACGCAGCTGTTCATGGAAGCGCTCGACGTCGACGAGGTCATCGCCCAGCTGCTCGTGACCGAAGGCTTCGCCACGATCGAGGAGGTGGCCTACGTCGATCTGTCGCGAAATCGCGCACATCGAAGGCTTCGACGAGGACACGGCCGAACGAGATCCAGACGCGCGCGCGCGAATATCTCGAGCAGCAGGAAGCCGAGCGCGACGCCAAGCGGCGCGAGCTCGGCGTTGCCGACGAGCTGGCCAAGATCCCCGGCGTCACCACCGCGATGCTGGTGGCCTTCGGCGAGAACGGCATCAAGACGCTGGAGGATCTTGCCGACTGCGCGACCGACGACCTCACCGGCTGGACCGAGCGCAAGAAGGAGAAGGACGCCGAGCCCGTCCGCCACAAGGGCGTGCTCGAGGGCTTCGAGGTCGGCCGCAAGGAAGCCGAAGGACATGATCATGGCGGCGCGCGTGCCGCCGGCTGGATCAAGGCCGAGGACCTGGTGCAGCCGGAGGCTGAGGGCGAGGCCGAGGAGGCCGCGGCCGAAGGCGACGACGAAGCTGCGCGGCGGTCACGCCGCCGGCCAGCCCAGTTAAGGTAATGGACGGGCGAAGGAGCAGATCGGATTGGGCGCTGAGGCAGCGGTCGGCAGCACTGGAAGCCGAGATCGCAGACGGAGACGGTAGCTCGCTCCGCCTGTGCGCCGTCACGCGCGCCGAGCCGTCGCCCGGAGGACCTGATCCGCTTCGTGCCGCTCCTGACGGCAGCATCGTTCCCGATCTCGCCCGCAAGTTGCCGGGCCGCGGCGTCTGGGTCGACGGCCGACCGCGCGAGCCTCGCGGCAGGCCGTCAAGACAAAAGCGTTCGCCAAGAGCCTCAAGCGCCAGGTGACGGTCGCGCCGGACTTGCCGAAGCTGGTCGAGCACTTATTGGTTAAGCGCGCTCCAGAACGCGCTGTCGCTCGCCAACAAGGCCGGGCTCGTCAGCCACCGGCTTTGAGAAGGTCGATGAGCTGCTCGACAAGGGCGGACGTGCCGTGGCGCTTCTCCACGGCAGCCGATGCGGCACCGAGGCGGTGATGCGCAAACTCGACCGCAAATATCACGGCAATTCAGCGCGATCAGGGTCAGCCGGCGCGCATCTGTTGACTGGCTCACAATCGAACAAATGAGCTTGGCCATGGGGCGGTCAAATGTGGTACATGCTGCCCTCATACAAGGCGGAGCCGCGGAACGGTTATCAGCGAGGCCGAGCGCTTCGGCGCTACCGGTCTGGCCTTGGTGCATCTGGCGAGGTTGCCTCCTCCACGGCGCCTGAGCCTCATCCAATTGAGTTTGAACGGAAAACGCATGACGGAAACGAAGGACTCGACCGATAAGACCCTCCGCGGTGGTGGTGCGCGCAAGCCGCTGTAGCTGCAGCGAACGGTCGAGTCGGCCACGTGCGGCAGAATTTCAGCCACGGCCGCTCGAAGTCGGTCGTCGTCGAGAAGCGCAAGACGCGCAAGTTGACGACGCCCGGACAGCACGAGGGCGAAACAACGGCAGCGCCGGCGCCGGCGGCACCAGTCGCGACGCATCCGCAACCGCGGACGCCGCCTTCTCGTCCGCAAGCTGCGCCCGGGCCCTCCCGTTCCGACCCGTCTCGCGGTGGAGTGGTGCCGATTTCCGACGCCGAGCGTCAAGCGCGCGCCAACGCCTTGGCCGCTGCGCGCGCTCGAGAGGTGGAGGAACGCGCCGAGGCCGAACGGCAAGCCCAGCAGGCGGCCGAACGTAAGAAGTTGGAAGATGCGCAGAAGGCCGCAGAGGCACCTGCGCCCACGCCTGTCGAGGCGGCGAAGCCGGCCGAGGTCCCGGCAGCGCCTGCAATCACTCCGGCTGCGGCACCTGCTGCGCCTCCGGCTGCAACGCCACCCCCTGCGGTGGCTGCAAAGCCCGCGCCGGCGATCCCGGCCGCCACCGCATCGGCCCCAGCGGCAGCAGCCGCGAGACCCGCCGTGTCGGCACCTCAGCAGCCGCAGCCCGCGACTTCGCGTCCCACCATCAGCTCGCGTCCGTCGGCGTCGGCGCCAGGGGCTGCAGGAGAGCGTCCGCGCCCGTCGCGGACCAATGACACCGCCTTCCGCACCCGCGAGGGCGGACGTCCGAAGACGATCGAGTTCGCACGCCCGGCCCGTTCCGAACCGCCGGCAGCCTCGCCCGTCGCCGAGAAAGAGCAGCCCGGTGGCGTTCGTCCGCGCGTGGCCCGCCCAGTTGCCGTCGAAGCGACGGAGGACGACGACAACCGCGGCGCCGTGAAGCGCGGCGGCAAGGTCGTCCGCCAGCCCGAAAAGAAGGTCGCCGACGACCGTCGCGAGCGCGTGAAGCTGACGATCAACAACGCCTTCGACGAGAAGCAGCGTGAACGCTCGCTCGCCTCGCTGCAAGCGCAAGCGCGAGCGCGAGAAGCTCAAGGCGATGGGTATTTCGCAGCCTCGCGAGAAGATCGTGCGCGAGGTGATCATCCCCGAAGCCATCACCATTCAGGAGCTCGCCAACCGCATGGCGCGAGCGCGCCGTCGACGTCATCAAGTATCTGATGAAGGAAGGCGCGATGCACAAGATCAACGATGTGCGTCGACGCCGATACCGCCGAGCTCATCGTGCAGGAGTTCGGCCACACGCCCGAAGCGCGTTTCGGAAGCCGACGTCGAAACCGGCTTCATCGGCGAGCAAGGACGAAGACGAGACGCTGGAACCACGCGCACCGGTCGTGACCATCATGGGCCACGTCGACCACGGCAAGACGTCGCTGCTCGATGCCATCCGCCAGACCAACGTCGTCAGCCGGCGAGGCGGGCGGCATCACGCAGCACATCGGCGCCTATCAGGTGACGACGCCGATCGGCGACAAGGTCACGTTCCTCGACACGCCGGGCCACGAGGCGTTCACCGCAATGCGTGCCCGCGGCGCCAAGGTGACGGACATCGTCGTGCTCGTCGTGGCGGCCGACGACGGCGTCATGCCGCAGACGATCGAAGCCATCAATCACGCCAAGGCCGCCGGCGTGCCGATCATCGTGGCGATCAACAAGATCGACAAGCCGCAGGCCGACCCGAACCGCGTGCAAGCACCGAGCTGTTGCAGCACGAAATCGTGGTCGAGAGCATGGGCGGCGAGACGCTCGAGGTGCCGGTCTCGGCATTGAAGCGCACCAACCTCGACAAGCTGCTGGAAGCCATCCATCTGCAGGCCGAAATTCTGGATCTCAAGGCCAACCCCGACCGCTCGGCGGAAGGCATCGTCATCGAAGCCAAGCTCGAGCGCGGTCGCGGTCCGGTCGGCACCGTGCTCGTGCAGCGCGGCACGCTGCAGCGTCGGCGATATCGTGGTCGCCGGCACGTCGTGGGGCCGCGTGCGCGCACTGCATCGACGACAAGGGCGCCAACTCGACGAAGGCGGGGCCGTCGGTCCCGGTCGAGATCCTGGGCTTCGACTCGGCCCCGGAAGCCGGCGACCAGTTCGCGGTCGTCGAGAACGAAGCGCCGCGCCCGCGAGATCACCGACTA
This sequence comes from uncultured Alphaproteobacteria bacterium, assembly GCA_963847435.1. Lineage (GTDB taxonomy): Bacteria > Pseudomonadota > Alphaproteobacteria > Rhizobiales > Hyphomicrobiaceae > CAWJZR01. The sequence goes on from CAWJZR010000014.1 coordinate 128,244, forward strand.
CCGCGTGCGCAAGCGCCGCGAGACGCTCGGCTCGGCTGGCGACGCCGCGCACGCTCGAGCAGATGATGCAGACGCTGAAGGACGCCGGCCGGCAAGAAGAATTCACGCTGCTCGTCAAGGGCGACGTGCAGGGCTCGGTCGAGGCGATCGCGGGGGCGCTCGCCAAGAGTCGGCAACGACGAGGTTGCGGCGCGGCTCGTGCATTCCGGCGTCGGCGGGATCACCGAGTCCGACGTGGCGCTGGCAAACGCCTCGAAGGCGATCATCGTCGGCTTCAACGTGCGCGCCAACGCGCAGGCAAAGCAGGCGGCCGACGCGCAGGGCGTCGAGATCCGCTACTACAACATCATCTACGATCTGGTGGATGACGTGAAAGTCGGCGATGTCGGGCCTGCTCGCGCCGACCAAGCGCGAGATGTTCCTCGGCTACGCGACGATCAAGCAGGTGTTCAACATCTCCAAGATCGGCAAGGTCGCGGGCTGCCAGGTCACCGAGGGCAAGGTCGAGCGCGGCGCCAAGGTGCGTCTGCTCCGCGACAACGTCGTCATTCACGAGGGTACGCTGTCGATCCTGAAGCGCTTCAAGGACGAGGTGAAGGAAGTGCCCGCCGGCCAGGAATGCGGCATGGCCTTCGCCAACTACCAGGACATTCGCGAGAACGACGAGATCGAGTGCTTCCAGGTCGAGACGATCGCGCGGACACTGTAAGCAATTGATCGTGTTGCCGGGCTGCTTCAGGCGGCCCGGCGAACCTGCGCTGAAGGCTCGCTCCGATCAGCTCTAGCTGAGCAACTCGCCACTCCTACCGCTGTGGCGACGAGGGCTGGAATAGGCGACAGCGGTCGCGTTCCCGATGCTCGTCCTCTGTTTCTTGGCTGAGCCCAATTGCGGCTTGCGCCAGCCCTCCTTGACCGTTATGTGACGCGCTCTCATTCCTTCATAGGCTGCAGTCGGTTCAACTCCGGCGCAGGTAAGACAATGCCCAGAAAAAAGACCAAATCGATGCCGGCCACCGGCCCGTCGCAGCGTATGCTGCGGGTGGGTGAGATGATCCGCCATTCGATCGCCGAGATGCTGATCCGTGGTGAGATCCATGACGACGTGCTCGCCTCGCATGTCATCACAATCTCCGAAGTTCGCATGTCGCCCGACATGAAGCTCGCGACCGCCTATGTGATGCCGCTGGGCGGCAAGGACGTCGGTCCGGTTGTCGATGCGCTGAACAAGCAGAAGCGCTTCATCCGTGGCGAGATCGCGCAGGCGGTCAATCTCAAGTACGCGCCCGATGTTCGCTTTCGGGAAGACGAGAGCTTCGAGGAAGCCACCCGTATCGACCGGCTGCTCGACAGTCCGAAGGTACGGCAGGATACCCGCAAGCAGGACACTGAGAAGGACGACCAGATCGAGTAGGAGCCAGGTTCCAGGGGACGGGTGACAAGCGAGTTCACCTTTCTCCGCCTCCGCGTCTCTGGCCCTAATCCCACATCTCCGACCTGCCCTGTCCCCTGTAACCCATTCCCTATAACCATCCACTCCGCGGACACACATGGCACGACGCAAGAAGGGCACACCCGTTCACGGTTGGCTGGTGCTCGATAAGGATCTTGGCGCTACCTCGACGCATGCGCTCGCTCAGGTGAAGCGCTTGTTCGACGCCCAGAAGGCGGGACACGCCGGCACGCTCGATCCGCTGGCTACCGGCATTTTGCCGATCGCATTCGGCGAGGCGACGAAGACCGTGTCATTCGCCGTCGACGGCGAAAAGGCCTACCGGTTCATCGTGCGCTGGGGCGCAGAGACAACGACGGACGACACCGAAGGCCCTGCGGTGAAGATCAGTGAAAAGCGGCCAACGCTCGCGGACGTCGAGGCACTGTTGCCACGCTTCATCGGCGAGATCATGCAGGTGCCGCCGGCCTTTTCGGCGATCAAGGTCGAAGGCCACCGCGCCTACGATTTGGCGCGTGATGGCGAAGAAGTCGTGCTGGAACCGCGCGCCGTCTACATCGATGCGCTGCAAATCGTCGACACGCCCGATGCCGAGACCACCGTGTTCGAGGCGGAGTGCGGCAAGGGCACGTACGTGCGCGCGTTGGCTCGCGACATGGGCCGCATGCTCGGCTGCTTCGGCCACGTCATCGGTTTGCGCCGCACCCAGGTCGGACCTTTCCACGAGGACGAAGCCGTCTCGATCGAGGAATTGCGCGCTGCCGCCGAGGAAGGCGGACCCGAGACGTTGCAGCGTTTCCTGAAGCCCGTGGAAGCGGCATTGGACCGCTTGCCCTCCCTGCTGGTGACGCCCTCGGATGCGGCAACCTTGAACCGTGGCCAGCCCGTCCTCATCCGCGGCCGTGACGCTCCGATCCTGTCGGGCCCGATGTACGCCATGTGCAAGGGCCGCATCGTTGCGCTCGGCGAGGTCGAGAAGGGAGCGTTGCACCCTGTCCGCGTGTTCAACATCGGCTAGTCTCAGCCAAAAGTGTGCTGTGGCCCGAAGACGAGCTTGCGGCTGAAACCTATGCCCGGATGATCCAGGTCAAGACGTCCACCGCTGTTCTGGCCGACGCTGATCGGGAAACACATCTCGCGCCACTCACTGGCTGCGCCCGTACGGGAGGATTTCCCATGTCTCAACCAGAACTCGTCTTGGGCGTGCCCTTGATGGACGAAGATCACGCCAGGCTCGAAGCCCTGTTCGCAAGCGTCGCGGGGACACCGGATAGCGGGTTGGCGGCTGTTTTCGACGCCGCCGAGGCGGAAACGAAGGCACACTTCGAGCGGGAAGAGCAGTTGATGCGCGCCGCCGATTTCCCCGTTCTCTTCTGCCATGTCGCTCAGCACAAGATGATCCTCGCCGAGTTCGAGAACGGCCGGCGCGCCAAGGATGAGGGCAATACAGCGGAACTCCGCCGTTTCCTCGCCCAAGCACTTCCCGGACTCGTCTCCGCGCACGTTGCGAGCGTCGATCGGGTGACCGCCGGCTTCCTGAAAGGCGAGATTGTCCCGGCAGATTTGGCGGAGCTGCGGTTGGACAATCCCCACGTTCATAATATGTGAAGCACGTCCTATTCTCCGACCTGAGATTGCGGGTTTTTGACATCGATCAAGGAGGCTGCGGCCGCGTGCCCCTCTAGTGCGGTAGATGCAATCGTGAGGGGGGTAGCTATGTGCCGTGCGGTCGCTACTGCGAGTTCCTTCGATCCTATGATCTGTCCGCTGCTTTGCGATTTGCAGCCGGAAGAGCAAGCCGAGCGCATGCGGGATGACCCGCGTATCCGGGCTTGCATCTCCGCTCTCGATAAAGCGTCGAAAGGCGACCGCGGGTCACCCAAAACGGCGAGGAAGGCCGCGGCCTACGAGGCTCTCGCCCAGGATGCGTCGAGACGGACCGCGATTTGCGATGCGCTGCCGGCCGGAGGCGGCGCGGCCTGAGCTACTTGGCCGGGCCGGCCAGCTTGGTGATTGCGGCTTCGAGTATTGGGTCGGCCCCGTTCGCATAAGGCAGCAGCCTTTCGACCCTTTCGTCCGGCGCGACGCCTTTGCCTTCAAGTGATTGGCCCTCGATCTCCACCTTCGACACGGCCACGTAGAGCAGTAGGTCGCCGGGCATGACGTAGGTGGCGCCGCCCATCACGGCCCCGGCCGTTGGCGTGCCAATCAGTGTTCCGAGCTTCGAGTTCTTGTACCCGTCGGCCAGCAATTCGCCGGCGCTGCGCGTGTGGTCGTCGATCAGCAATATCGAGCGGCCAGCGAAGCCTGGATCGAACGGGTTCTCGTGGCCCTTGTCCTTGCGGATCGCTTGGCCGCGATTGGCAAATCGCAAGTTGCCGAGCACATCTCCGGCCGGTCTCGCAATCGCCTCGAGAATAGACTGCGCCGCGCTGCCGCTGCCGCCGACCTTTCCCCGGGCATCGACGATCAGAAAATCCAAGGGCTTCTTGCTGCTGCCCTCGGACGGCCCGTGCCGATGCCACCTGTTCGTCTCGCCGCCTCTTAGCGAACCCAGCGCGTCCTTGGTGGGCTCGTCCTCGCGGATCGACCACAGGTGGATGTAGCCGATGCGCTTGCCGTTGCGTTCGATCACCCGCGCGCTCGCCCGTGTGGCGGCGGCGAATGCGTCGGACGGATTGAGGTTCAACACATCGACGCGCACAACCAAAGGATCGGCCCCCGCGGCGCGACGGATCTGCAACTCGACCGTTTGCCCTACCTTGCCGCGGAAGGCCGCGATTTGCGCGTAGGGCCGGCCGTCGACATTGACGATCTCGTCGCCGTATTTGAGGCCAGCCCGATCGGCTGGCGAGCCCTCCATGATGCCGTCGATGAAGTGGCGGCCGTCGATCTCGCGCGTGAAGGCGCCGATGCCGGCATAATGTGAACGGGAACCCCAGAACTTGCGGTCCATGAGCTTGTCCGGGTCGGAGCGCGGCGGCACCACGTCGAGCAGGATCGAGTATTCGAGGTCATCGGGAGTGTAGAGCGCGGTGTGGGACGTCTTCAATTCACCCAACAAGCTCTTGATCAGCTGGATGGCTTCGCCGGAACTGGGGGCGGTCATGACCACCGGACGGACTGCGGCAGCGCGCGAAGCCCAATCGACGGCTTTCAGCTTGTCTTCGTCGACGAAGTTCTTGGCAATCGTCTCGACGACCGTGTCGAACAGACGGCCGCGGTCGAGTTGCGGCTGAACGGCGGTTGCGGCGGATACCGTAGGCCGGGCTTCTGCGACCGTGGCCGCCAAGGCGATGCCGGGTGAAACCGCAAGCAGCACTAAGGAGACGGCCGGCAACAGCACCGGATGGCGGAGGCGGGGCGGCATTAACATCATCGATCCTGCGCGCAAGGTTGCGGAGCCGGCCGCGCCTGGGCCGGTCAACAGTAACGATCGAAGACGTCAAATGGGTCAGCGATCAGGCTTTTCAACGCCTTCACGGATTGTTGGGGAACCAGATCAGTACCTGCATCTTGACCAGTTGCGGGAAGTAGGTCTGAGCCAAGTGACCCACGATCCACAACGCGACGCCAAGCACCAGAATGGCCGGAATGGCTGCCAGCGCCGCCTTCAGGAAGAACGTGACCATATGCATGAACGGCACGTCGAAGCGGGTGACACGTGCTGCCGGCGCCGGCTCGTCGAGCGTCTGCACGTAGGCCGGCTCGGGGACGCCGTAGGTCGAGGTCATCGACGGGGCTGCCTGGTGCGCCGCACCGCGCTCGCGTGCCTCCCGCTCCCGGGCCTCGCGCTCCCGCAATTCACGTTCCCGCCGCAAGGTTCGCGGTAAATCGTCAGGGCCGCCGTCGCCGCCCGCAGTCATATAGTTGGGATCGGACATCGGTCTTCAAACTCCTCCACACCGTCAGCGTCGGGATAGTACGCGCTGTCGATGGATAAATCGCTGCCATGCGCCTACTTCGGCGCACTGTTTGCGAAACGTTCTACCCTGCAACGATGGATATTGCTATTTTGCGCCACGAGTTTGACGGGGAGGAGCGAGCACGTGCCCGATTTGAAAGGTCTGATCAGAACGATACCGGACTATCCCAAGCCCGGTATCATGTTCCGCGACGTCACGACGCTGTTGGGGGACGCGCAAGGCTTCAAGGCGACGATCGCGCAGATGGCCGAGCCGTACCGGACGCAACCGGTCGATGCCGTCGCAGGCATCGAAGCGCGCGGCTTCATTCTCGGTGGCGCCATCGCCGACCGGTTGGGCTGCGGCTTCCTGCCGATCCGCAAGAAGGGCAAGCTGCCCTGGAAGACGATCGGTCAGGAATATACGTTGGAGTACGGGGTCGAATTCGATCGAGATCCATGAGGATGCCATCCGCAAGGGTGAACGCATTCTTATCGTTGACGATCTGATCGCCACCGGCGGCACGGCCGAGGCGGCCGCCAAGTTGATCCATCGTTCGGGTGGCGACATAGTCGGCGCCGTGTTCGTGGTCGACCTGCCGGAACTGGGGGGCGTCAAGCGGTTAGAGAAGCTCGGAGTCAAGAGCCACGCTTTAATGGCCTTCGAGGGGCACTGAGAGTTGAGGCGTCGCCGTCACGGCGGCCAATTATGAGCAAGGGACACCGATGACGATCAAGAAGATCGACAATCAGGATGTGATGCGCGTGGCGATGCGGCGGATCCGCATCTGGCAGGACAAGCCAAGCGAGCCGGTCTCGTGTCCCATGTGCGATGCACCCGGCCTGAAGGTGGAGGATCGCTCTACTCGTCCTTATGCCGAATGGTTCATCCTGGAGTGCCCAACTTGCGGCCTGGAAGACACGATCCAAGTGCCCTCGGCATCGCGTAGTCCGTGACAGGGGTGTAGGTTCCGGGTGTCAGGGTCAGCAAACGGCCCCGGACTACCCGCGCCCAGTAACCGGTCCTCTGTAACCTAAGATTCAACATGAAAATTTCCGGCAAATCCTTCCGTACTATCTGGCTCGGCGCCGACGGCGTAACGGTCGAGATCATCGACCAGACTCGCCTGCCGCACCGTCTCGAGATCGTGCGCTTGGAGAAGCTGGCCGATGCCGCGCACGCCATCCGCTCGATGCAGGTGCGCGGCGCCCCGCTGATCGGAGTGACCGCGGCCTACGGGCTGGCGCTGGCGTTGCGGACAGACGCCCGCGACGCCGCGATGAACTCCGCCATTGAATTCCTGGCCGAGCAGCGCCCGACGGCGATCAACCTGCGTTGGGCGCTGGAGATGATGCGCAAGCACCTCTCTTCGCTTCGGCCCGAACAGCGCGTCGAGGCGGCCTACGTGAAGGCAGCCGCCATGGCCGACGAGGACGTCGAGACCTGCAGCCGCATCGGCGAGCATGGCCTTGGCCTCATCCGCGAAATCGCAGCCCGGAAGGACAAAGGGGCGCCCGTCAACGTGCTGACTCACTGCAACGCCGGCTGGCTCGCCTGCGTCGACTGGGGCACCGCGACCTCCCCGATCTACCGGGCGCACGACGCGGGGATCCCGCTCCACGTCTGGGTCGACGAGACGCGTCCACGCAACCAGGGCGCGTCGCTGACCGCGTTCGAGCTCGGCGGTCATGGCGTCCCGCACACCATCATCGCCGACAATGCGGGCGGTCATCTCATGCAGCACGGTCAGGTCGATCTGGTCATCGTCGGCACCGACCGCGTCACCGCCACCGGCGACGTTTGCAACAAGATCGGCACCTACCTCAAAGCGCTCGCAGCCAAGGACAACGGTGTGCCGTTCTACGTGGCGCTGCCGCACTCGACGATCGATTGGACGATCGACGACGGCCTCACGATCCCGATCGAGGAGCGCTCGGCAGACGAGGTCCTGTCCATGCCGGGCCGCCTGCCCGACGGATCGGTCGTAACGGTGGAGATTGCAGCTCCCGGCTCGCCGGCTGGCAATCCCGCATTCGACGTGACACCCGCTCGCCTTGTCACTGGCCTTATTACCGAGCGCGGCGTAGCGGCGGCAACGGGGCAAGGACTGCTGGCCCTCTATCCCGAACGCGGCTGACGATAGGGGCGGTAGATGGCGCGGGACGCTGGCGAGAAATCCGCCCTCAACGGCAAGGAATTGAGCGCTCGCCGCGCTGTCATCGAGACGGCATTGACGATGAGCCGCACAGGGCTCTCTCCCGGCCGCTCAGGCAACGTCTCCTGCCGCTTTGGCGATGGCATGCTGATCACGCCGTCCGGCATGGCTTACGACACCCTCACCCCCACCGATATCGTGTTCGTCGGCGACGACGGGTGCGTATCGTCCGGCAGCCGGAAGCCGTCGAGTGAGTGGCACTTCCACCTCGCGGCTTACGGCGCTCGGCCCGAGGCGGGAGCCGTAGTGCACACCCATTCGATGCACGCCACCGTGCTGGCCTGCGCGCATCAGCCGATCCCGGCATTCCACTATATGGTCGCGGCGGCCGGCGGCGCGGACATCCCATTGGTGCCCTACGCGCTATTCGGAACTGATGAGCTGGCGCGCAACGTGGCGCGGGGACTGGCAAGCCGGCGGGCTTGCCTGATGGCCAATCATGGCCAGATCGCCACCGGCGAAACCCTTGCGGCGGCGCTGGAGCTTGCAGCGGAGGTCGAGACCCTTGCCGAGCAGTATTCGAAAGTGCTGATGCTGGGGCCGCCCCGATTGCTGACGGCTGCCGAGATGGCTGCAGCCCTGGAGCGCTTCAAGACCTATGGTCAGAAGGCTCAGGGCTCCTGAACTACTGTTGAGTACACACCCGGAGTAACGGTTGTGGCAGCGGGTCAGGCTGTCCCGCCCGGTGTCAGCAGACGTGCCGCGAACTCCTTTGCGAAGCCGTCCACCGCCGCCCAATCCGTGAGCTCAGTCTCGCCCGACGGGTCGCTCGGGATGCTCTTCTGATACATCACTGCGTGGACGGTGTAGCGCTCGAGCAGATTGAGCTGGCTGTCGCGAACCGCTCCGGCGACATGGCGAACCTCGTCCGGATGCCAGCCAACCTCGTAAAGAAAGCTCTGCGCGAGTTCGTCGATCGCCGCGCGGTCGTGAGGATCATGCGAGGCCGCCGACAGGCTCACGCAGATGAAAGCGGACGGACCGCCCCGAAGCGTGGGACCGTGCCGCATCAGAAAGCCCGACAACTCCTGGTCTGGCCGTCCGCGATGCACCGAGCCGGCGATGATCACCGCATCGCACGAAGACACATCGGCCTCCGAGTCTCCTGCTTTGAGATTGATGACGCACGTCGCGAGGCCCTGGTCCTCGACCCGCTGAGCGATGTGGCGGGCGATTTTCTCGGTCTGCCCTTCACGGGAGGCAAAGGCGACAAGGATGCGCTTCATCGTCGGTGACTTTCGCTTTCTCGAGCTTCGCGACTGGGACGAGGGCGCGCCCGCGCGCGCGCTCGTAGCATTTGCGCAGATTCGCGCTGTGCAATGCTGTCAGCCAGCGCTTTATGCTGCAATCAGTCTTTGATGGCCGTCAACTTTGTGCCGTCGATTGACCTTAAGGCGAAAACGCCGGAGCTGTCGAATTGGTGCTAAACGGGGACGCCCCGCACGCGGCGCTCCACGAAAAACGCCGCCGTACAACCTTGCCGCGCTGGCTGGAGCTGTGTTGTCGCAACGACACGATCCCTAGCGCTGGCGCGCTCGGCAACTTGGCAATCATAGAGGTGAAGCGGCTAGTGTCGCCGGCCAGCACGGTCGGCAATGCAGGAAACGCGCGGCTATAGCACTGGCGAGAAGCGGTCGGAGCGCGCCGCGACCCAGGCTTTGGCGAACCGGGGGTCGGCCATGCCGGTGATCAGTTCGCGAGGCTGCAGTTCAGGGTACAGCTCCGCAAAGGTAGCCGTCAGGTTCTGCGAGATACGTCGAGAGAAATGATAGCCTTGCAGTTGCGAAGGCCGTTCGAGCCCGGCAGCGGCGACCAGCTCCGCCAATGCCGCTACGGTGGCGCGATGAAAATTGGCGACGCGCTGCGCCGTCGCACCACGAGCGCGCGCTGGCGGCCGGCGTCCTGCGTGGCGACGCCCACCGGACAACGGTCCGTGTGGCAGCTCTCGGACTGGATGCAGCCGAGCGCAAACATGAAGCCGCGCGCAGCGTTGCACCAGTCAGCGCCGAGAGCTATCGCGCGGGCGATATCGAACGCCGTGATGACCTTTCCCGAAGCACCGATCTTGATATGCTGCCGCAATCCCGTCCCGATCAGCGCATTGTGCACGAACGACAGCCCGTCGCGCAGTGGCATGCCGATGTGATCCATGAATTCCAGCGGCGCCGCGCCGGTCCCGCCTTCCTTCCCGTCGACCACGATGAAATCGGGCGTGACGCCCGTCTCCAGCATGGCCTTGCAGAGGGCCAGAAACTCCCAGGGGTGGCCGATGCAGAGCTTGAAGCCAGTCGGCTTGCCCCCCGAAAGCCGGCGAAGATCGGCGATGAACTGCATCAGCTCCAGCGGCGTAGCGAAAGCTGGGTGACGCGCCGGCGAGATGCAGTCGCAGCCCATGGCGATACCGCGGATGCCTGCGATCTCAGCCGTGACCTTGGCGGCAGGCAATACGCCACCGTGTCCCGGCTTGGCCCCCTGGCTGAGCTTGACCTCGATCATCTTGATCTGCGAATTGCCGGCCGCTTCCGCGAAACGCGCGGGCGAAAAGCTGCCGTCGCCGTTGCGGCAGCCGAAATAGCCCGAGCCGATTTCCCAGATGATGTCGCCGCCGTTTTCGCGGTGATACGGCGAGAACCCGCCCTCGCCTGTATCGTGTGCAAAGCCGCCGGATTTTGCTCCCTTATTAAGTGCGCGGATGGCATTTGCCGAGAGCGATCCGAAGCTCATCGCCGAAATGTTCAGGATCGAGGCCGGATAGGGTTTTGCGCACTCCGGACCGCCGATCGCGATGCGGAACGGCTCGTGGCTCACCGCCGCCGGAGCCAGCGAATGATTGAGCCATTCGTAAGCCTCTCCGTAGACATCCGCGTGCGTGCCGAATGGTCGCTTATCGAGCGCCATTTTTGCGCGCTGATATACGATCGCGCGCTTATCTCGCGGAAACGGCGCCCCGTCGTTCTCGCCTTCAAAGAAATACTGACGCAATTCCGGGCGCACTTCCTCCAATAGAAAGCGCAAATGCGCCGTGACTGGGTAATTGCGCAGTACGCTATGTTTCGTTTGAACGAGATCGTACGTCCCGAGCACGGCAAGCCCGCCCGAGATGACGAGCAGTAGGAACAGCACGTCCGTGTGCCCGGGATAAACCCGCATCAGCACCGCGAGCAGCAGCGTCAGCACGATCGACGCCGTATAGACGATGAAGCGCGGCAGCAGCGCGAGGCGGATGAGCGGCATGAGCGAGCAACCTTCTGCCTGATGCGGGCGAATCTCCGTCAGTTGTAGCCCGCGATGCCTGCCGCATCCTGGAGTCGTCGCGCGTCGGCTCCAAGGGCGGCTGTAACCTGCGTTTGACGTGCTGTGACTGCGGGAGAGGAGGCCGCTAGTTCGCGAACCGGAAGTGCATCACGTCGCCGTCCTTGACGATGTAGTCCTTGCCTTCCAGCCGCATCTTGCCGGCATCCTTGGCGCCGACTTCGCCGCCGAGCGTCACGTAATCGTCGTAGGCGATCGTTTCGGCCCGGATGAAGCCCTTCTCGAAGTCGGTGTGGATGACGCCAGCCGCCTGCGGCGCCTTAGTGCCACGGTGGATGTCCCAGGCGCGCGCTTCCTTTGGTCCGACCGTAAAGTAGGTAACCAGATCCAGCAGCGCGTAGCCGGCGCGGATCAGCCGGTTCAGCCCCGGCTCCTCCAACCCCATCTCCTTCAGGAACTCGTCGCGATCCTCGGTCGGCAGGCCTGCGAACTCGGCCTCGATCTTCGCCGAGATGATGACGCAGGCGGCGCCCTCCGCCTTGGCTCGAGCCTCGACCTGCTTGGAAAATGCATTGCCGCTGGCGGCTGACGCCTCGTCGACGTTGCAGACGTAGACGACCGGCTTGGCGGTCAGCAGCGTCAACGCCGCGTAGGCCGGCTCCTCTTCCGGCGTCAGCTTCGCGAGCCGCGCGGGCTTACCTTCACGCAGCAATGGCAGCGGCCTTTTCCAGCGCCGCGACCATCGCCTTGGCTTCTTTGTCGCCCTGCTTGGCCTTCTTTTCGGCCGCCGAGAGGCGCTTTTCGCAGCTTTCCAGATCCGCCAGCATCAGTTCGGTCTCGACTGTGTCGGCGTCTGCCGTCGGGTCGATGCGGTTCTCGACGTGGGTGATGTCGCCATCTTCGAAGCAGCGGAGCACGTAGGCGACAGCGTCCACCTCGCGGATGTGCGACAGGAATTTGTTGCCGAGCCCCTCGCCCTTCGACGCGCCGCGCACGAGGCCGGCGATGTCGACGAAGGTTAGGCGCGTCGGAATGATGGCCTTGCTGCGGGCGATCGCCGCCAGCTTATCGAGCCTCGGGTCCGGCACGCCGACCTCGCCGACGTTCGGCTCGATCGTGCAGAATGGGTAGTTGGCGGCTTCAGCGGCGGCCGTCTGCGTCAGCGCGTTGAAGAGAGTTGACTTGCCGACGTTCGGCAAACCGACGATGCCGCACTTGAAGCCCATGTGTCGGGTCCTTTGATCGCGTGGCGGGCGCGCGGATACCCATCGGGCCCGGACACGCTCGGCCGTGAATTCCAAGAAAAACCGGCGCAGCCGCCAGCGCTGAAAAAAGCGCGGCGGCGGCCGGTTCGGGTTTGCTGGCCCAGTGGCTACACCCTAAAGGGGGGCGCGATCAACCGGCCGTTCGAAAGGGTCTCGCCTCGGAGAGGTCAGTGATAGCGCCGGAACTCGTAGGCCGAATAACGTGCGGGGCTCGGCAGGTTGGATTTGCCGCTCATGGCGGACGCCAACGCCTCGCCGATATCGACGTTCGGCTCGGCTTCGCGGACCCCGACGACGATGAAAGGCCGCTGCCAACTCGTCCCGCCGGATTCGCAAGTCTCGCATGGCTCGCTGTATTGCCCGAGGTTCAGGGTCCATATCGGCGTCTCGGGCGCTGCCAGCATTTTCAGCCATTCGGCAGTCTGGCGGGCGCGCTGCCCTGCGCGGTCCAGCTCTCGTTGGGGATCGCCCTCCTGGCTTGCGGCTCCCACGCCGATCAACTCGCGCGACTTCGCAAGGTTGATGCGAACGTCAAAATCGAAAGCGGCCGCGAAGGCTTTATCCTCCTCGAGCCGCTCGCCATCTAGCACCAGATCCTTGCTGCTCCCATGCGCCCAGTGGAAGCCTTTTTTCAGCACCACGAGATCGAACGCTGCGCGCCGTCCCTGCCGATCGCGCCCCTCGAGAAGGTAGACGACGGAATTCGGGCTCCACCGCGTCTGCCGCGCCAAATTTGCGATCGGGTTCGGCAGATGCAGGGAGAACCAACCATCCCACAGCACGGCGATGGCGATGGCCATAATGTACAGGATGGAGCCGATGACGACGGCTTTCTCCACGCGGCGCTTCCAGAAGGCGAGCCAAACGATCCGCCACCACGGCAGCCCCGCGACGAGGCGTGCCTGGTCGCGCGTCAGGATCGCGCGATCGTAGCGTGCTGCGTCCGTCGCCATGCTCAAGCGTGCCTTCGCGCCCCGTCGAGACCAATTTAGCCCAAGGTCTTGATAGCGTTTGTGGAAGGGGGAGGCGAGCCGAACCGGTGAAAAAGGCTAATCTTGCGGCTTGCGGGCGGCCAGCCACTTCTTCAGATTGTCGGCAATGGCGGAGTGCCGCTTTTTGGCGCGGTCCCCGGCTGGATGTGCGCCCTTGTCCGCCGGAGCAGGGGCATCGGCACTCGACTGACCGGTCGCTCTGGGCAGCGCCGGAGCGCTGGGCTTGACGGAGGCTACGGCCTCACCGGCGCGGCCCAACTTCCGGGCGACGTCAGTCAAAAAACGCGGCTGATCGCCCGCAGCGAGCCGGGGCGCTGCATCCGCGATGGCGTCGAGCATCTCGTCCAGCCATTCCGCGTCGGCCTTGGCGAAGTCGTGCAACACGAAATGCACCACCGCGTCCTTAGAGCCGGGATGTCCGATGCCGATGCGCACGCGCACGTACTCGTTGCCGATGTGAGCGGAAAGCGAGCGCAGTCCGTTATGCCCGGCGTTGCCGCCGCCGGTCTTGATCTTGATCTTGCCCGGCAGCAGGTCGAGTTCGTCGTGAAAGACGATGATGTCGGCCGGAGCAACCTTGAGGAAGCGGGCAGCCTCGCCCACCGAGCGGCCGCTCTCGTTCATATAGGTCTCGGGCTTGAGCAACAGGACCTTTTCCCCCGCGATCTCGCCGTCGGCGCCGAAACCTTGGAACTTGCGCTTCCAGGGACCAAACTTGTTGCGCTCGGCGATCCGCTCGACGGCCATGAAGCCGACGTTGTGGCGGTTACGCGCGTATTTATCTCCGGGATTGCCGAGGCCGACGAGAAGCTTCATGGCAGGGCCGTCCGGTTCAGGCGAAGGCGCGGTTGTTACTGCGCAACCAAAGCGCCAATAAGGAGCGCGGTTGTCTCTGGGCAACCGAAGCGCCGACTAAGGAGCGCGGTTGTTACTGGGCAGCCGAAGCGCCGACTAAGGAGCGCGGTTGTCTCTGGGCAACCGAAGCGCCGACTAAGGAGCGCGGTTGTCTCTGGGCAACCGAAGCGCGCAGCAACGGGCGCGGTTGCTTGTGGGCAACTGAAGCGCCCAGAAAGATGTCTTACCGGCGCCGCAACTGAGGCGCGGCGCCGGTGAGAGTGCCATCTTACTTCTTGCCGGCGGGCTTGGCCGCAGCGGCGGCCGGGGCCTTTGCGCCCGCGGCGCCACCCTTGCCGGCCGGAGCCGCAGCAGCCGCAGCCGGGGCCTTGCCGCCAGCCGCCGGAGCAGCAGCAGCGGTCGCGGCACCAGCAGCCGGCGTCTCCTCTTCCTGCTTCACGGCGCCGGCGATGGTGGCGACGGTGAAGTCACGGCCTCGGATGGTCGGCGAGACGCCTTCCGGCATCTGGACGGACGAGATGTGGATCGATCGGCCGATCTCGAGGCCGGTGAGGTCCACCTCGAAGAAGGCGGGCATCTTGTCGTAGGGGCAGAACACCTCGACGTCGTGGCGCACGATGTTGAGGACGCCGCCACGCTTCAGGCCGGGCGACAACGCTTCGTTGACGAACTTGACCGGCACGGCGACGCGGATGACGCCATCCTTGCCGATGCGCAGAAAGTCGACGTGGATCGGACGGTCCATGATCGGATCGACCTGCATGTCGCGCGGGATCACCCGATGCTTGGTGCCGGCGACATCGAGCTCCATCACCGTGGAGGTGAAGTGGCCCTTGATGTACTGCTTCCACAGATCGTTGTAATCGAGCGCGATCAGCTCGGGGGTCTTGTTGTCGCCGTAGATCACGGCGGGTACTTTTCCTTCACGACGGGCTTGGCGTGCGGCCCCCTTGCCGGCACGTGGGCGCGCCGTGGCTTTGAGCTCGACAGACTGCTGAGCCATGGCTTTGTTTCTCCAACGAAAAAAGGGCCTGCTAAGGCCCATCCTCCCGCGGCCGGCCTCCAAGGGTGCCGGGCGGTCTCCCGTGCGATGACTGCATGAGATGGCGCGGGTTATAGCTGCACCAAGGGCTTAGCGCAATGGCGGGATGCGGTTGGCGCCGTTCGTCGGCCCTGCCCATCCCCGCGCTCGACGGGGAGAATGAGGGTTGCCGGTGCAGGTGAGGGTGAGCGTGCAGGTGAGGGTTATCGACGTCATGGCCGCGCCGAGCCGCTGCAAGCGGCGAGGGAACAGGCGGCCACCCACGACACCGATCAGGAGCTTGCTTCCAGCAGGACTGGGCATCCGAAGCGCGAACCAAGGGTGCCTCAATAGAACAGGCTCGAGACGCTTTCCTCGCGCGCAGTGCGCACGATGGCTTCGCCGATCAGCGGCGCGATCGAGAGGACGCGGATGTTCTTGGCGGCCTTCACCGCTTCGGTCGGCATGGATCGAGTCGGTGATGACCAGCGACTTGAGCCGCGAGTCCGTGATGCTTGGCTCACCGCGCCGCCCGACAGCACGCCGTGCGTGATGTAGGCCATCACCTCGGTGGCGCCCTGCTCGAGCAGCGCGTCGGCGGCGTTGACCAGCGTGCCGCCGGAATCGACGATGTCGTCGATCAGGATGCAGCGCTTGCCCCTGCACGTCGCCGATGACGTTCATGACCTCGGACTCGCCCGGCTGCTCGCGGCGCTTGTCGCAGATGGCGATCGGCACGTCGATGCGCTTGGCGAGCCCGCGCGCGCGCACCACGCCGCCGACGTCGGGCGACACCACGACCAGGTTGGCGGTGCCGTAGCGCTCCTGGATGTCGCGCACCATGACCGGCGCGGCGAACAGGTTGTCGGTCGGGATGTCGAAGAAGCCCTGGATCTGGCCGGCGTGCAGGTCGACCGTCATGACGCGGTCGACGCCGGCGCGCTCGATCAGGTTGGCGACGAGCTTGGCCGAGATCGGCGTGCGCGGGCCGGGCTTGCGGTCCTGCCGGGCATAGCCGAAGTAGGGCATGACCGCCGTGATGCGCCGCGCCGATCGAGCGCTTCAGCGCATCGACCAGGATCAAGCAGCTCCATCAGGTTGTCGTTGGCCGGGAACGAGGTCGACTGGAGGACGTAGACGTCCTGGCCGCGCATGTTCTCCTGCACCTCGACGAACACTTCCATGTCGGCGAAGCGCTTGCACCATGCTCTTGGTGAGCGGCAGCTTGAGGATGCGCGCAGATCGCTTCCGCCAGCGGCCGGTTGCTGTTGCCGGCGACGAGTTTCATCGCGCGGCGCTTCCCGGCCGCGGTTCGGCGTCTCGCGCATCGAAGGGCATCGACGGCGCTCCGAGTTCACATTCTGCGACGGCCTTCTAGCAAGCGGGCCCGGCGCGTTGTAAACCGTCCGGGCCCGAGCTGTGCGTCGGAAATCGCCATTCTGCCGCACGCGATTGGCAGCGACGGCGCGGATCGCAATTGACATCTAGTTGACGGCTTTGGGCTGCGGCAGCAGCTTGATGATGCCCTGAGCGGCGCGCCGGCGGCTGCATCCGCCGTCTTGCCCCAGGCGCCGTCGAGCGAGCCTTGCGGGATCTCGTTCTTCTGCGACACGGTGCCGAGCTTCTTGCCCTGCGGATCGCTGCACAGCCACTCGATGTGGATCGGCTGCTTGCCGTCCTTGGCCTGGCCGACCGTGACCGTGCCCTCGACCCGATAGGCTGCGCGGTCGGCCTGTCGGCGAGCGAGACGCCCTTGCCGACAGCTCGCGCTGGATGCGCGCCGTCAGCGACGTGCTGCCGTCGCCCGGCGCGCCGGTGACCGTCGGCACGATCGCGCTCACGGTGCCTCGCGTGCCGATGCTGCCGGTCGTCGGAGCGGGCTGCCGGCGGTCGCGTGCCGGCGGCACGGCCGGCGGCTCGTGCGGCGCGGCCGCGGCCGGCTGTGCGCCGACGCCCGCAGGCTGCGACAGCCGACGTTGGACGCACGGCACCTGGCTGCTCTGGCTCGGCAGCCAGGCTAGCGAAGCGAGTCGGCGGCCTTGTCGGCGATCGATTGCGCGACCTGCGGCGTCACGGCCGCCCACGGGATCCTTACCTGGCGTTGGCGGACGACCTCCTCGCCGGTGATGCGGTTGACGCGCTTGCCGGACGGGTCGGTGACGTCCCAGATGTAGGACACCTTGGTGCCGGTCTTGTCCTCGCGCGGCGACGATGTAGCCGCGCAGCGTGTAGTCGGCGCGCTCGTCCTGGCTGGTCGCGACGCGAGACGCGCTGCTTCTCGACCGCGCTCGTGAATTCTGCTGGATCTGCTTGGCGACCGCATCGGGCGCGCCGATGATGGGCGCGATCGCGATCTTGGCGCTGCGGCGGCCTGCGGCGCTGCGGTAGCGTGAAGGCTCGGCTACGGCCGTCGGCGAAGCGCTGAACGAGGAGCCGAGAAGATTGCTTCCGGTCTCACAGCCGGCGAGGCCGAAGCGCGCATGTAAGAATGCGATGCCGCTAGCGCAAAGGGTGTCTCGCGCGCCGCGCCGCAGCAGCATCCATGGTCGTCACGATGACGTCCCCCTTCTGGATGAAGCCCGCTGAATTCCGGCGGCCGGCGTACATACCCTGCGGCCTCTACAGTCTTAAACTACCGGTACCAATACGAGTCCCTTAGCCAGTCGGGCTCGGGTGCGTCCAGACGCTGCGACAGCGAAAATGCCCGCATGCCTAATCCAGGCTTGATTCCTGCCCCACTGACTTGTGGATTGTGCAGTTATGTCACGACAATGGCGGAGATTTGACGGCCGTAATCGGACTCCTGCCGGGCCTTCTAGCGCCTGTAGCTGAAAAAGCGATTCGGTCTCGTAAGTACACGGTGTTTGCCGTTCGATGCTCCGGATACCGGCTTTGGCAAGCCGCGCCTCGACGAAACCGGCAAGGTCGAAATGGGCTTTTGATCCGGTCGTCGGCTTGATGAAAAAGCGTTCGCTCCCCGGATCGCTGTGGAGGAACTCGGCTTCGAATTCCGGCCCGACCTCATACGCAAGCTGCCCGATGCACGGACCGATGGCGGCGACGATACGCCCCTTGTCGGCACCGATCGCCTGCATCGCCGCAATCGTCGCCTCGATGATGCCGGCCTGCGCGCCCCGCCAACCGGCATGAGCCGCGGCAACCACCTTAGCCTCTGCGTCAGCGAGGAGAATCGGCGCGCAGTCGGCCGCCAGAGCCCCAACCGCCAGGCCTGGAGTATTGGTCACGACGGCATCGGCATTGGGCAGTTCGCTGGGATCGACCGGCTCCTCGATGACAAGCGCGGTGGGCGTGTGGGCCTGATAGAGCGTCACGACGTGTTTGGCGCCGAGCGCCTTGGTCACGCGGGCGCGGTTCTCCATCACGCGCGGACGCTTGTCCTGCGAACCGAGCCCGCAGTTGAGTGAAGCGTAGACCCCACCGGAGACGCCGCCCTCGCGCGTGAAAAAGCCGTGGCGGATGCCGGGTAGCGCGGCAAGGGATCTGGCGATGAGAGGAGTCGGCGTCGGCATTGCGATGGGCTTTCGGTAGACGTTGGTGATCGACCGCTACTTAAGTCCCATGCGTCTTAAGTCCCGTGCGTCGGGTTGTCCATCGCGGGCGTGAAGCGTGGTTTCGGAAACGGCGCGGGCGTCAACGGAACCGCGCGCCAGTTTCCGCCAGCGCAAGAAGGTCGAGCAGCCGGAGCCCACTCCCCGCAGTCATGGACGCGAAGGCGGCCACCCACGACAACCATCAGCAGGCTCGTCGGCGAAGGCCTACTGGCGCACTTCACTTGGCACTCGAGAGCCGGCCCGGTCGAAGCGCCCGACTAGAAAAGTCAACCGAACCCCGGCAGCGGTGGCAGGTTTGCGGAACGGATGCCAATCACCTTGAAGCGGTCCCCCATGCCCGGCACAGCCATCAGTCGAGCGACGCCCATCTCGATCTCGTGCGACTTTATCGGATTCGCTGCCATCAGCTTCGCCGCCCGCTGCATGATGCCGAGTGCACCCAGGAACTCGGCCTGCGGCACCGGACCGTCGACAATGCAACCGCCGGCCCGCGCGGCATCGGCAAAGCTGGCAAAGTCAACTTGTGCCGTGAGATCGGCTTCTCCCGGTGAGGTCAGCGGATGCTCCGCCTTGTGTCCCCGAACCGCTTGCAACGTTTCACCGAGCGCGGTGTCGGTGTGTCCGTAGTCGATGAACAGCGCAGCGAGCGCGCCTTGGCGAGACAGCAGATGCAAATCTCTGCGCGCCAACGTAGCGCTCGCCGAGCACGTCTCATAAATGGTGTCCGACGCTTTTGACGGCACGTCCGGCGCGAACCTGAGTAGAAAGCCGCGCGTCATGTCGGCCGTGAACTGCAACGCCCCGCTGCTGGCGTCTAGCCCGACTTTGCGTTCATGCCATGCGCCGTCTCGCCATTCGGCCTGATGAACGGGGTAGGTGTCGAGAAATTCGTTGCCGATAAGAATACACGGTGCCCCCGAGCCCCATTCGGGCGTCAGAAGCATGTCATCCAATCGCGCATGAAACGACAATGGTACGGTGCAGTCCGCTAACGTCTCGGCTTGCACTTTCAGCAGTGAGTCATTGCTTTCCACCAGATGCACGGCCAGCGCATCGCGGAACCCAGGCACGATCCGCGCAGCCCTCAGCGCATCGCGCATGAGCGTGCCGCGTCCCGGCCCCAGCTCGACGAGGTTGACCTTCGACGGCGAGCCCGCCTGCTGCCAGACGACGGCGCACCACAGGCCTATCAGTTCGCCGAACACTTGGCTGATCTCCGGCGCGGTGATGAAATCCGCTTTGGCGCCGATGGCGGCTTTGTTGCGGTAGTAGCCGTGCTCGGGGTCCTGCAGGCAGGCTTCCATGTATTGCGCGACAGAGATCGGTCCATCGCGGCAAATGCGCTCCTTGAGCTTCAATGCCAGCGGCGTATCGCGTCGCGCTTCCAAATCGTACGTCATGCCAGAACTCTGATATGTGTTAACTGTAGTTCCAGCTCGCGCGCGATACCGGCCTTACCCGCGAAGGCTTGTACAAAGCCTTGTCGGGTGAAGGTAACCCCACGCTCGCCACCGTCGTAAGGGTGGCTCACGCGCTGGGGCTGCGTCTGTCGTTCAAGGCGCTCTAATCTCATGCCGTCGCCGTTTGGGCGGCTCCCCGTCGCGCCCGCCAGATGAACCACAACCCCAATAGCACCATCGGGATCGAGTACATCTGGCCAGCCGTGAACGGCCCGATGTTGAGCGCGTGCACCGGCTCGGGATCGCGGAAAAACTCGCAGATCGTGCGGGCGATCGCGTACCAGATCAGCCAGATCCCGGTGACGATGCCGGGGGATTTCAGCGCCCCGAACTTGTGCGTCGCCAGTCTGATAAGGGCGAACATCACGAAGCCTTCGAGCAGCGATTCGTAAAGCTGGCTTGGGTGTCGCGTGTAGCTGCCGCCACCGGGAAATTCCATCGCCCAGGGCACGTTCGTCGGCCGGCCGAAGTGCTCGGCGTTGATGAAATTGGCAAGGCGGACAATGCCGATGCCGAGCGCTACGCCGGCGCAGCAGAGGTCGGTGACGGTGGCGAAGTCGACCTTATGAATGCGCGAAAAAATCAGGATCAGGATGCCGGATAGGATCAGCGCTCCGTGGAACGCCATGCCGCCGCGCCAAATTTCGAAAATCTCGATGGGATGATGCAGGTAGTAGCCCGGATCGTAGAGAAGCACCTGCCCGAGCCGCCCCCCAACCACGACCCCGATGGTGATCCACAACAGCAGGTCATCGACCAACAGGGGCGAGAACGGCGCCTTGTTGCTGCGCCAAAGCTCAGGGGTGCGAAGCAACTGCTTGATGTACCACCACGCGAAAAGCAAGCTCACCATGTAACCGAGCCCGTACCACTTCACGCTCAGCGGCCCGATCTCGAACGCCACCGGATTGATGCCGGGAAAGGGAATGGCGAGGAATTCCATCGCGGTTCTATCTCCGGGCCGTCAGGGCCCCCTCGAAGGTCGGTTGATACCGCGCCGTTGTTCGGGGCGGTCGGGGGCGTTGTCAAGCCCGGCACCACCGGGCGCGGCTCCGCCGCTTCTTGATCGCGTCCAGGCACCACCCCATAGTGAATTCGAGTGACACCAATTTATCCGGCGCATTGCAGTAGCGTCGCCCCTGAGGAGATACCGACCCCATGACCCAGTCGTCGAACCGCATCCTGGACGAGTTCGCCAAGTTGATGACGGATGCCGCCGGCGCCGCTCAGGGCGTGAAGCGCGAGGTCGAGACGCTGATGAAGTCTCAGAGCGAACGCGTCGTGCGCTCGATGGATCTTGTCAGCCGCGAGGAATTTGAAGCCGTCAAGGCCATGGCCGAGAAGGCGCGCGCCGAGAATGAGCGCCTGGAAGCACGTCTGGTCGCGCTGGAAGCGCGGCTCGGCACAACCGCCACCTGACCACGCTGGCTTCACGACGTATGCGGGCTATGAATCGCGCCCATGCGTCAAAAGTGGCGTGCGATCCAGTGCGCCGGAGCATTCTCCACAGCGATGCCCGCCGATTGCGCCACTAAGCTGGGGACATCTCTAAGTTGTTAAGGAATTGCCGGCCAGGGGCCACTTTGCCCGTGGACAAGGGGTAGCTCGCCTTGCAACTCCGAAGGGCATCTGTTTTCGTCCACCTCGCCGGTCGGCTAGGGCTGGCGAGCAGGTCGCTCCCACGAGCGAGAGACACCGTTTGAGGACCCCTGAATGGCATCGGCTGAACTGGGCTATGATCGCGTAATGAACCCCATCGACCTCATCGAGCAGTTGGCCGCGTCCCACGACTGGTCCTGTGATCGCACCGGCGACGATGAGCTGACGCTGATCGTGGCGGGAAGCTGGACGGACTATCACGTCTCACTGAATTGGCGCGACGACCTGGAAGCGCTCCACTTGGCCTGTGCATTCGATTTCAAGGTGCCGGATACGCGCCTGACCGAGATGTACCGGCTGATCGCTCAGATCAACGAGCAACTCTGGCTGGGCCACTTCGATCTGTGGACCCAGGAAGGCCTCGTGATGTTCCGGCACGCGCTGCTGCTCAATGGCTCGGTAGCGACACCGCGCCAGTGCGAGGCAATGCTGAGGGCGGCGCTGGAAGCTTGCGAGCGCTACTATCAGGCGTTTCAGTTCGTCGTGTGGGCCGGCAAGGAAAGCCGCGAGGCTCTCGTCTCGACCATGTTCGAGACGGAGGGACAGGCTTGAAAGACGGTGCCTGAAACACGGTAGTTGGCGATGGCAGTCAGCAGTAGGCGTTAGCTATGAAGCTTGAGTTGGACGGGCCGCTGGTGCTCGCCGGAGCCGGTAAAATGGGCGGTGCGATGCTCGCCGGCTGGCTGGAGCGCGGCCTCGATCCTCGCCAGGTCTATGTGCAGGATCCCGCTCCCCCGCCAGAGGTCGCCGCGCAGCTGAAAGCCGCCGGCATCGTGAGTTCGCCAGTTATCGCCAGCCTTCCCGCGCCGCCGGCCGTGCTGCTGGTGGCGGTGAAGCCGCAGATGATGGATGCGGTGTTCCCGCAGCTCGCGTCGCTGGCCGGCCCAAAGACGCTGGTACTATCCATTGCTGCCGGCCGTAAGATCGCGGGCTTCGAAAAGCATCTCGCCAAGGGCACCGCTGTTGTTCGCGCCATGCCCAACACGCCAGCCGCGATCGGCCGAGGTATCACCGTTTGCTGCCCGAATGCCGCCGTGACGGCGAGCCAACGCGGGGCGTGCGACGCCCTGCTCGGCGCGGTCGGCGAAGTCGCCTGGGTCGAAGACGAGGCGTTGATCGATCCTGTAACGGCAGTCTCGGGATCAGGACCCGCCTATATCTTCCTGCTTGTGGAGGCCATGACCAAGGCCGGCATCACAGCGGGCCTCACGCCGGACTTAGCCGCAAGGCTCGCTCGTGCCACCGTTTCGGGAGCGGGCGAGCTTCTGCGTCGCTCGGATCTCGATGCAGCCACGCTGCGGCAGAACGTGACATCGCCAGGCGGGACCACGGCCGCAGCGCTCGAGGTGCTGATGTCGCCGGACGGTTTGGAAAAGCTGATGACCGAAGCCATTGCGGCGGCGACACGGCGCGGGCGCGAGCTGGCGGGTTAAGCAGAGATAAGCCCCAAAAAGAATAGCGCAGGTCAAAGCTCCGGAACGCGGTCAGCGACGGAGGAAGCCATAGATCGAGACCGCATCGGCGCGCGAACCTCGACCTGCGCTCGCCCTGTCCCCCGAATTGGTTTTAGGCGCTTGGCCGGGTAACCTTGAGGGAACTGGGACCACGGCCAGGATGCTATACTGTTACATCGGGCTTCCAGGTGAAACTTTGGAAGTCACGGCCTTGTGAGCACCCGCGAACTATTCGGGCACGAGGCAACGGCCTAACAGGCCGTGACATATGATAGATTTCAGCCAGTCAAGGCTACTCGGAGGCGACCATGATCGACGAGACGACCACCCGAGGGCGCATCATCGCGGCGGCCATCCGGCTCGCGGGAGAACGGCCATGGAGCCAAGTGGCGTTGGCTGAAATCGCTGAAGCCGCGAAGACGGATCTCGCGGGCCTCCGAGCCGAGTTTTCCTCCAAGTCCGCGATCCTGTCCGGCTTTACGCGCGCTATCGACGATCAGATGCTGAAGGTTGCGTCGAAGCCGGGAGCGGGGCAGGCCGCACGCGACCGCGTTTTCGAGGTCGTGATGGCGCGCCTCGACGCGTTGCAGCCCTACAAGGCCGCGTTGAAATCGATCATGAGGAGTGGCGAGGCCAGTCCGCGTCTGGCTTGCAGCCTGTTGTCGTCGCAAACCTGGATGTTGCACGCAGCAGGCATCGGCACCGATGGTCCGAAAGGCGCCGTGCGCGTGGCTGGTTTGGCCTCTGTCTACGGGTCCGTTCTCCGCACCTGGCTCGATGACAACGATCCAGGCCTTCCCAAGACGATGGCAACTCTGGATCGCCGCCTCCGGCGTGGAGAGCGCACACTCGGCACTGTCGATAGCGTATTCGACGCTATGTGCCGTGTGGCGTCGTGCTTCAGTCCAGGACGGAGGGCGAAGGCGGAGCCGGCAGCGGGCGACATGACACCGCCCGCTCCCACGGCACCGCCGGCACCTATGCCTTGAAGCCCCTTAGCGGCCGGCCGTTTTGCGCGACGAGCCCCCGTCCATGACCACCTTGCAGGCGGCACTCAGCTTGCCATGATTGCGGTTGAGGCAAGCAACGATCCTGGACACGTTCGGCACTTCGGAAGAACACAGACGCCACACGTCAGGCGTGCAGGCGGCCTTCTGTTCCTCGGTCGCCGCATCGGCAGCAATGGTTTGCACCAACACTGCTCCGAAAGATACGGCGCCCAAAAGCGCCGCGATAAAAATCTTGCCGTGAATTTGCTTGCGTGGCTCGGTGCGCGTCATTCGTCCCCTCGTCCGCTGAAAGCTGATTCCCCTTGCATTTCCAGATTCAGCTAAACCGTAGGTGGCGCGGAGTTCAATGCCGACACTCGGGGTTTACCTAATTCAGCGGTGGATGGTGCCTGCAACGCTACAGCGGCACGGAGATGATGGCGCGCAGGCCGCCCATCGAGCTTTCGCCGAGCGCGATGTCGCCGCCGTGGCTGCTTGGCGATGTCGCGGGCGATGGCGAGCCCGAGCCCGGTAGTTGCCCTCGTCCTGGTTGCGGGCGTGGTCGAGCCGGTAGAACGGCCGGAAGACGTTGTCGCGCTCCGCCGCCGGGATGCCCGGGCCGTCGTCGTCGACCTCGATGCGCAGCCACTGGCCCTCGGTCGCGGCGCGGATGATGACGTGGTCGCCGAAGCGGGCGGCGTTCGTGACGAGGTTGGTGATCGGCGCGCTTGAAGGCCTGCCGCTTCAAGGGCAGCACGAGGTCGTGCTTGCGCTGGCGCATGCTTGAGCTCGATCGGCGTGCCGTAGATCTCGCGTCTCGTCCTGCATCTCGTCCAGCAGCTCGCGCAAGTTGGTCGGCGCGGCTTCCTCGCCGCCGTCGCCCTTGGCGAAGGCGAGGTAGTCCTCGAGCATGTGCTGCATCTCGTTGACGTCGGTCGTGCAGCGACTGCGATCTCCGGGCTGTCGCGCAGCAGCGCGAGCTCGAGCTTGAAGCGCGTCAGCACCGTGCTGCAGGTCGTGGCTGACGCCGGCCAGCATGGTCGTGCGCTGCTCGACGTGCTGTCTTGATGCGGTCGCGCATCTCCAGGAATGCCTGCGCCGCCTGCCGCACCTCGCGCGCGCCGCGCGGCCGGAAGTCGTGCGGCACCGGGCCGGCCCTTGCCGAAGGCGTCGGCCGCCTCCGCGAGCCGCAGGATCGGGCCGGATCTGGTTGCGCAGGAACAGGATCGCGACGGTCAGCAGGATCACCGACGTGCCGACCATCCAGAGCAGGAAGATGTGCGAGTTCGAGGCGTAGGTCTGCGCCGCGCGTGCGCGACGAAGCGCAGGATCGCATGGTCGAGCTTGACGCGGATTTCGACGTGCTGCGACTGGCCGACCGTGTCGATCCAGAACGGCCGCTTCACCTGCTGCGCGGATCTCGTCGGACAGGGCGCGATCGAGCAGAGCGAAGAACGGCTTGGGCTGCGGCGTCGGGCAGGTTCGCCGGCCGGCAGCACCTGCCATCGACAAGCTCGAGACGGTTCGCGCGCGAGGTCGATCAGCTTGCGCGATCGTCGTCCTTGCCGGTGCGTCGTCTCGTAGAGGTCGACGAGCGCCGCGATGTCGCGCGCCGTCGCCTCCGACAGCCGGCGCGTCACCTGCGTGCCAATGCCGCTCCATGAACGCGAAGGCGACCACGCTTTCCAGCACCACGATCGGCGCGATGATGATGATGAGGGCGCGGGCGTAGAGGCCCTTCGGGCAGCAAGCTCGCCGAGCAGCTGCATGGTCGCGGGCGCGCGATCGCGCAATGCGTTCGCGCGGCCGAGCGCAGCTCGGCCCGCGCAGCTGCGCCAGCCGGGCTCGGATGCAATCGCGGATCGCGAGCGATCGCCATGCTCGAAACGGATGCCTCTCGGGATCAGCGCCGCATCGGCCGTCCTCAGTCGGTATAGAGGATATAGCCTTTGCCGCGGACCGTCTGCAGGTAGACGGGATTGGACGGATCGGTCTCGATCTTGCGCCTCAGCCGGTTGATCTGCACGTCGATGGCGCGCTCGCTGCCGGTGGAGTCGTCGCTCGACAGCTCGTGGCGCGGCGATCGGCGATGCCCGGCTCGCTGCGCGAACAAGCCGCAGCAGATCGCGCTCGCGCTCGGTGAGCTTGATCGTCTCCTCGTCGCGCTTCAGCTCGCCGCGCGCGACGTGGAAACGTAAGTCGCCCATCCGGATCTCGTCGCGCGGCCCCGACTGGGCCCCGGCCGCGCCGCAGGATATTGCTGCAGCCGCAGCAGCAGCTCGCGCGGCTCGAAGGGCTTGGGGACGTAGTCGTCGACGCCGGCCTCGAGACCCTCGATGCGATGCTCGGGCTCGGCACGCGCGGTCAACATGCAGATCGGGATGCTGGCGCGTCGCCTTCAGATCGCGCGCCAGATCGAGGCCGCTTTCGCCCGGCATCATCACGTCGAGCAGGACGACGTCGAAGGCGAGGCCGCGCATGGCCGACGCGCGCGCTGGCGGCATCGGCGGCCGTGGTCACGCGGAAGCCCTGCTCGAACAGATAGCGGCGCGAGCAGGTCGCGGATCCTCTGGTCGTCGTCGACGACGAGGATGTGCGGGGCGTTGTCGGCAGCGCTTCGCATGCGATCTGCGTCATGACGACGTTCCGACTCGTTGCGATTGCCCGGCGCCCGGAGGCGCCTTCGACCGGTCCCGATCAGCAGCTTTCGACGCGGGCCCGGTCGGCCTCCGCGATCATGGCGAACAGGAAACTTGCCTGTGGCCTCGTCGGCGCCCGGACCCGCCTGCGGCAAGAGCCCGCTCGATGCGCTTGACCTGCAGGGCCGTAAGCTTGTCGGCAAGCCGGGCGCCCTTGGCAGTCAGAATAGAGCCGCCGCTCGCGGCGATCGTTCTCGCCGGCGCGCTGCACGATGAAGCCCTCGTCGACGAGCTGCTTCAGCACGCGCGCCAGGCTTTGCTTGGTGATCTTCAGGATGTCGAGCAGGTCGGCGACGCGCAGGCCGGGATGGCGGTTGACGAAATGCAGCACGCGGTGGTGCGCGCGGCCGAATCCGTACTCCGCCAGCACGGCGTCCGGATCGCCGGTGAAGTCGCGATAGGCGAAAAACAACAGCTCGACGCAGGCGATGAGTTGCTTGCGGTCGGCCTCTGCGGTTGTCGACAAGGGGTGCCGCCCGATGGATGCTGTACTTACGTCAGTCATGTTGACTTATTAGAAGCCTGTCACCTCCTGAGGCAAGCATTTTATGCAAGAAAATGAGGATGTTTGGCGGCGGATACCGGATCGGCCGCCGCTCGTTCTCAGCCGTCTGCTGAGCGCTCTCCCCGAGCGCAATGATAGGAATTACGGCGTAGCGCCGACCTGGATCAGTATTGCCGCTCTTCGCCATTGGTAAAGCGGGCGTGGCTGCGGCAGCACAGGTCGAGGCGCTGTGTCGGCTTCCGCTGTCGCATTCGGTTGCGCTTGCATCGAAAGTGGTCGAAATTGTGAGCATCAGCTGAATGTATTTCGATCCCGGGACCGCGAATGCGCAGCAAAATCCTCATCTCGGCCGTGCTCTTGATGTTGCCGCTGACGCAGTCGGCCTTTGCTCAGCAGGGCCAGCCCGTCGTCAATCCGCAACGCGATTGCCAAACGCTTTTGACCTGCAACTACAAAAAGGGCGGCTCCTACCGCGGCTGCCTGTCATCCTATTCGTGCCGGGTTTGCCGGCTGGTCGCAGCGCCGTGTGCACCGGGACCGTCGCCATCCCAGCGCAAGTGCCACCAGATGCGTTGCAGCTGGGGTGCGTGATCTGTGCGCTGACGTGACCTGGAGTGCCTGACCGGAGACTGGCGAATCCCGCGATGGCAAACGCAGCAGGGCGCGGCTTCTTATTCGGCTTGGCTGCGCGTTGACACGGCCGCATAGATCATGGCGAGAAACCCCGCGATGGCCGTGCCAGTCGTCGCCAGCGTGGTGCCGGAAGGTTGCGAGCCCAGCATCCAACCCGCACCCGCCAGGACTGCGGTCCAGAACAACGCCGGGCAGATCGCAACCAGGAAAAGCCCGATCACGTGGACCGAGACCAAAGGCTCAGTGGCCCGGTCGCGACCAACAGATGGAACAGAGCATCTCGCTCCGATGACGTCACTGGGCCCTTCAATCGCGGTCAATGTGCGGCTTCCGGTTACCGAGAGAGCAAGCTGGGTAAGACAGCAAGACTAGGCGCGTCACGATTTCGGAAAGATTAACGCACCGAAGCGGGATTCGACCTGATCCCTTAGGCTTATCCAACGTTTTTCGGTTGCCCGCGTGCAAAGCGGCAACGATCTATTGGAGGGCTCGGCAGGATGACTGGCGATTGGGCAGCAGGAAGTGAACAACAGACCGTCCAGCGAATTCGATGTGATCGTCTTGGGGGGCGGTCACAACGGCTTGACGGCGGCCGCTTACTTGGCTGCGGCCGGCATCGGGGTTGTGGTCTTGGAAAAGAACTCCATCGTGGGTGGCGCCGCGATTACGGAAGAGTTTCATCCCGGCTTCTCGAATTCGGTCGCCTCCTACACGGTCAGCCTGCTCAATCCCAAAATCATTCGCGAACTTGAATTGGCGAAATTCGGATTGCGCGTCATTGAGCGCCCCGCGGCCAATTTCTGGCCAGTCGACGAGGCGCGTGGCTTGCTCATGCCTTACGGCTTGGCGGCCCGCCAGAAAGCCATTCACGAATTCTCCCCGCACGATGCCCGCCGCTTGCCAGCCTACGATGCAGCCCTCGACCGGGCTGCAAATGTGCTGCGCGATCTCGTCTTGCGGACGCCTCCGAATGCGGGTGGCGGTCTCGTGGAGTTGCTGCGCAACTCCAGCGTCGCGCGCCGCTTGTTCGGTTTGGGCATCGATGACCAGCGCCTGCTGGTGGATCTCTTCACCAACAGCGCCGCCGATTTTCTTGGCCGCTGGTTCGAGAGCGACGTCGTCAAAGGTGCTTTTGCGTTCGATGGCATCGTCGGCGCCTTCGCCGCGCCCTCGACCCCCGGTACGGCCTACGTATTGTTGCACCACTGTTTCGGCGAGGTGAACGGCAAGCCGGGCGTTTGGGGGCACGCCGTCGGTGGCATGGGAGCGATCACACAGGCCATGGCGAAATCGGCCGGTGCGCGCGGCGCCGTGATCCGCACCAATGCCGAAGTGCGCGAATTGGTAGTCGAAGGTGGCCGCTGTGCCGGCGTGACGCTTGCGTCAGGGGAAACGATACGCGCTCGTGCGGTCGCGTCGAACATCGCGCCGAAGCTGCTTTTTTCAAAGCTGGTCCCTTTCGGCATCATACCGGACGAAGTTCGGACCCGTTTCACGGGCATGCGCACCGGCTCCGCCACTTTCCGCATGAATGTCGCGCTATCGGAGTTGCCCGATTTCACGTGCCGACCGGGGATTTCCCTACAGCCTCATCATGGCGCCGGCATCGTCATCGGCCCAACTCTCGGCTATCTCGAGCGGGCCTACCTCGACGCCCGCGCGCACGGCTGGTCATCCGAGCCTGTCGTCGAAATGCTCATCCCCTCGACGATCAACTCGACACTGGCGCCCGCTGGCCAACACGTCGCGAGCCTCTTCGTGCAGCACGCGGCGCCGCATCTTCCCGATGGACGCAGTTGGGAGAATGAAGCCGAGCGGGAGGCGTTTGCCAACCTGGTCGTCGACACGGTTTCCGCTCACGCACCGAACTTCAGCCGATCGGTTCTCGCGCGCCAGGTTCTTTCTCCGCTGGATTTGGAACGGCGCTTCGGCCTTCCGGATGGCGACATCTTTCACGGGCAGCTCGGTCTCGACCAGCTGTTTTCGACCCGCCCCGTGCTGGGCCATGCCGATTACCGTATGCCCATCTCAGGGCTTTACCTTTGCGGCTCCGGCGCGCATCCCGGCGGCGGTGTCACCGGCGTTCCCGGCCATAATGCCGCCCGCGAGATCGTTCGTGACCTCAAGCGGCGTCATTGGTGGACTCGCCGCTGATGAGGTGGCCGAACGTAGGGCGATGAACGGTGGACGGAAACCGGAGGCCTCGACCCCAGGGAACAGACGTGCCATGGGATGCGTGAAAGGGTGATGACCGAAGCAATCGGGCCGCCCGGATTTTTCGTAGATCCAGCCGCGGACATGCAGGCAGGAGATCATCGTTGACGTTGCAGGAGAAGCCGGCGGGGCCGGCAACGGGCATGGATAGGGAAAGCTACCGCACCTTGATGCGGCATCAGGCCGGCGCGGTGACGGTAATCGCAGCGGGGCGCGGAACGGAGCGCCAGGGTTTGACCGCAACCGCGGTGGCATCGCTATCCGATTCACCCCCCACCATTCTCGTATGCGTCCAGCGCACGTCGGGCGCGCATGCCGTGATCGCGGCGGAGCGCTTCTTCAGCGTCAACTTACTGGCCCGGGGGCAGAAGGATCTGGCCGAACGCTTCGCCGGCCGGCATGGGGTTTCAGGCTCGGCTCGCTTCGAGCCCGGCATCTGGACCACGCTCGTCAGCGGCGCACCAGTGTTGAAGGACGCTCTCGCCTCCCTTGATTGCGAGCTGATCGATCAGCACGGCTTCACCACGCATTCGATCTTCATCGGTCGCGTGCTTGATGGCCGCCACAATGACCACGCCACGCCGCTGCTCTACTTCCGCAACGACTTCTGGGACTGGGGTGGTGCCTGAGCGATGCGCGTCACGGCTTCCATTGAGATCGATGAGCGCGAGCTCGAGGAGCGCTTCATCCGTGCTTCCGGCCCCGGCGGGCAGAATGTCAATAAGGTCTCGACCGCGGTCGAATTGCGGTTTGATGTGCGCCGCTCCGCGGCCCTGACGGACGATATACGGCAGAGACTGGAACGCCTGGCAGGTCAACGGCTGACCAGTGACGGGGTCGTCATCATCCGCGCGGATCGGTTCCGCACCCAGGAGCGCAACCGCGAAGACGCGCGCGAACGTTTGGTGGAACTCATCCGGGCGGCGACGCACGTGCCCAGGAAACGCATCAAGACCAAGCCGACATTCGGCTCCAAGGTTCGCCGTCTCGAAGGCAAGTCCAAGCGCTCCACTGTAAAAAAAATGCGGTCTTCGCGCGGCGACTTGGATTAGCGGCGCTTTTCAGCCGGCGAGCGCTTCGGTCAAAAGCTTGCCCACGCGGTCCGGCAACCCGATCTCGGCGGCCGCTTTATGACCTCGATCCGACATCTTCGCCCACGTTTTGCGCAGAATCCCCGTCAGTTTGGCGTCGTCGTGCTTGGCTGCGAACTCTTCGATGTAATGGGTCAGGAAGACGATGCAGGCAACGTCCTCCAACGCCTGCGCCTCGCCGTCCCGCTTGAGATTTTCCTTACGAATCAACTGCTCAACGCGTGCGATCTGCGGGTCGCCATAGCCGCACTCGCGCATGATCTCGCCTGTGAGCCTGGCGTGGCGGTCCTTCAGCTCCGTCCGCCAGCGATGGTATCCAGCACGGTCCATGGGATAGGCATTTCGCGGAAGCGTCCAGCGACGGATGTGCTGCGCGCGGCAGGCGATACGCAACTCCTCTGATGCCTCGGGATAGAGCGACGCGAGAGCCGCCGACATGCGTCGTCCATAGGCCAATTCTGCGGGTATTTCAGCGCCATCGGCGGGAACAAGCGTTGGGTCCTCGCCGTTGTTGGCGTCAATGCGGCTGATGGCGTCGTCGTACCGGGTCATTCTTTTACCTGGACAGTTTTGCGGGCATCGACCAACATTGTCTTTGTTGGACTATCGAAAGTGCGTGATGTGCGGGGTAAATGGGCTCCTCGCGAGCCCGGTCGTGCAAGCGTAATATATCGATTGCGAGGTCTGACACATGGCTGAAATCGCACGCATCTGCAAGGAAGCAGCCAAGCAGGAACCGGAGCGTCATTTCGCCAGCCCTGCTGCCATCGTCGAAGAGATCATGCTGACGCGCGGCGAAAAGCTGGCGACGTTGGAGCGGTGGCGTCTCAACATCCTGCGTCAACTGGATGCCACGAACGAGGGCATGCCTTCGCGTGGCTTTTCGAGCGCGTACGTTCGCCAGTTGCGGGATATTGATGATGCCCGCCGGGTCTTGGACCCTAACGCTGCGCGCTATACCCGCGGCGATTCCTGAGCAAGATTGCCTGCTATTCGCAAAGCGAGCCGTGGCTGCGAGCCTTCAAGTCGAAATGGAGATGGTCGCGGTGGGCTTCGTTGGCCTCCGGTCCCAGCACGGTGCCGAAGCGCTTGCAGGCGCCGCGGTGGAGCTTGCGCAGGAACTCAGGTTCTGCGCTGCCCTCGCTTTTCTGGTCTTGTGACGGGGCCGGAGAAGCGGCCGCGATTGGCACTCCGAGCTTGTGTGAGGCCGAGCCTTTCAAGCCAGCGACCTTGAGCGGGGCTTGTTTCGACTGGGTGGTGGCCGCGGACTTGTCATTTTGCGAAGCCGGTTTGGCGTCTCGCGCGGTCGCTCCCCAGCCCGAGGCGACTTTCACCACGCGCCCGTCCCCCAACACGAAGCCCGAAATATCGACTGCATTGGCGAATGCGTGCTCGCTGATCGGCGCTTTCGACTGCCCGTAACGGTTCCGGCAAGAGTATGAGGAAGCCGTAAGGATGCCGGTGACCGCCTGTCCGAACGCCTCGCGCGCTGCAGGCTGCAGCGTGGATTCCACCCAACCGGCCATCATTACCGCCATGCGACAGTTGACGGTCGCGGCAGGCGTTAGCGCAACCTTTCCCGAGGAACCGATTGCTTTCAGCGCGATCGGAGCCGGTGTGCCGCAGGCGCCGCTGCGCACCGGCGGCAGCGGCTGCACCTCGACCTGAACCTGCGCCAGCAGTTTCGCGCACTCCGTCAAGCCGTCCTTGATCTCGGCTTCCGACCAGACATCGGTGGTTGCATCGGTAGGCGCCTGCGCGGGCGGGACCGGCAACTCGCGCGCATCGCTCGGCTTCGGTGGCGCCTGGAGCGGCTGCGCCTTGGGGTCGGTGGGCGCAGGCTTTGGAGCGTCCGCGGGGGAGGAGGCTGGTATCCGCGTCTCGGGGAGCTCAGCCGGGCGGACTGACTTCTCCGTGGTGACCTTGACGCGTCGCGATTGTATTAGAGCAGCGCCTTCTTTACCGGTCACTCCCGCGCCCAAAGTCGACGGGGTCTGGATGCCCCGCGCGGGCAGAATGGGGAGCAACGCCATGCCGATGAGGGCAACCAGCGACATCCGTGTCGATATCCGTGAGGCAAACTGGGAAAGAAACTGCGAAAGCCGTGCCACGCGCGCCGCAAATCCTTCGCGTTGTCGCGCGACGACTGCTTTTGCACGCTGCAGCACTGTCAACACCTCCAACTGGAACCGATCGCGCTAGTCCGGCTCTCATACTCTAGCCATCAAAATACGGCGGTACAGTAGGAATGCGATCTCTCGGTGCATCGATCTCGCCTTGACGGACTACTCGGCTCCCCGCGCATAATCAGCCGCATGAGGCATTTGATTCTCTTGCTCTCGCTCGCGTCTGTTGCCTGCGCGGGTTTGGCTCAAGCCCAGGCACAAAACCTCGTCCAGGGTCCAGCGCCGGTCCGTGAAGCTGCTCCGGCCGTTACGGTGAGCGCCGCTGAGGCATTCGCCAACCTCGCGAAATACGCTGGCCGTGAACTGCTCATCCCCGATGGCGAAGTGGTGTTTGCCAGCACGCACGGCGCTCTGCTTCGCGGTGGAGACGAAATTTTCTTCGAACTGAAGCCTGACATGGACGCGGACGCGTTGAAGTTCATGATTGCGACTTGCGGCGGCCCCAAGGGAGCGCGAGCGGGATGCCGGATGCCTGTCTCCGGAAAGTTGCAGCCGGCGGTATCGCCGACCACGGGCTGGCCGGTCCTGGCTCGGGCGCATATCGGTCCCCGTTGACCTATCAGCCGCATTTCGAGAAACCGCAGGCAAGGCATGTTCGGCAGCCCTCCTGCATCGTATAGGACGGCGACGAGCACCTCGGGCATAGCGGCGGCGGACGCGCAAACGAAGCGGCGCCCTCACGCATCTGCCGCGCGGACTCGGACGCAATCGCTGTTGCGCGCGGCGGCATGAAGCCGGTGCGGACCATGTGCGTCTCGATGACGTCGCCGATGGCCGCGAGCAGGCTCGGGACGTAGCGGCCGCCCATCCACTGGCCGCCCTGCGGATCGAACACAGCCTTGAGCTCCTCGGCCACGAACGCGACGTCGCCGCCGCGGCGGAAGACGGCGCTGATCATGCGCGTCAGCGCCACCGTCCAGGCGTAGTGCTCGAGGTTATGCGTGTTGATGAAGATCTCGAACGGCCGCCTTCGCCCGTCACGCTCGATATCGTTGATGGTGACGTAGATGGCGTGATCGCTCGCCGGCCACTTGAGCTTGTAGGTGAAGCCCGACAGAACCCCCTCCCGCTCGAGCGGCGGCGCATGTAGACGATCTCCGCTTCCCCCTGGGAGGCTGCCGCGACCTCCACGACAGCCGTTCCACGTATCGCTTTGTCGGGTGTGGGCAGACGGCTGCAGTCGACGAGGACGATTGCAGGACGGCGCCCGTGACAGCGTTCGGCCGGTAGGTGGTGCAGCCCTTCAGGCCCAGCCGATAGGCCTCGAGGTAGACCGCCTTGAAAGCCTCGAAGGTGATGTTTTCCGCGGCAATTGATGGTCTTGGAGATGGCGCTGTCGACGTGCGGCTGCAGCGCCGCCTGCATCGCGAGGTGCTCGCCGGTGTCGAGATCGCTGGCGCGTACGAAGGCCGGGGCAACGGCGCGTCCGGCCCATGCATCCGCTTCCACGACGCGAAGGCGTAATCCTCGACGGTCTCGTCGTGGGTCGTCGAGTCGCGGTCGAGCACGCGGCGCGTGTAGGCGAAATCGAACACCGGCTCGATGCCGCTCGACACGTTGCCGGCCAACAAGCGAGATCGTGCCGGTCGGT
Source organism: uncultured Alphaproteobacteria bacterium (assembly GCA_963847435.1). Taxonomy (GTDB): domain Bacteria; phylum Pseudomonadota; class Alphaproteobacteria; order Rhizobiales; family Hyphomicrobiaceae; genus CAWJZR01. The sequence continues at coordinate 163,252 of CAWJZR010000014.1, forward strand.
GCAATCGACGTGAGGCAGCCGTTGCGGATGCCATTGTTGCCGATTGACGCGCGCACCTCCTCGGGCAGTCGACGACATTGGGACGCGCGAGAAAGCTTCTCGCGTCGTATAGCGGAAACGCGCCCTTCTCCGCAGCGAGCTCGGCGCTGGCGGCGTAGGCGGCCTTCTGGATGGTCGCCATCCAGTGTGCGGCTTGCTGTGCAGCGGCCGGCGATCCGTAGCGCAACCCGCAGAAGATCAGCGCGTCGGCGAGCCCGGTGACGCCGAGGCCGATGCGCCGCTTGCGCTTGCGCTTCGCGCCGCTGCTGCAGTAGTGGGTAGCCCGAGACATCGATGACGTTGTCGAGAAAGCGCACGGCGACGGCGACGCGGGCTTCGAGCCGGGCTCTGTCGATCCGCGCTGCGTCCGTGAACGGGGCCTCGACCAGCGCGCGAGATTGATCGAGCCCAACAGGCAGGCGCCGATATGGCGGCAAAGGCTGCTCGCCGCAAGGGTTGGTCGCATTGATTGTCTCGCAATAGGCGAGATTGTTCACGGCGTTGATGCGGTCGATGAAGATGACGCCGGGCTCGGCGTAATCGTAGGTCGCGCGCATGATGCGGTCCCACAGGCGCGGGCGGGGACCGTGCGGTAGACCTTGCCGCCGAACACGAGGTCCCAGGGCTCGTCACCGCGCACGGCCGCGATGAAGGCGTCGGTCACCAGCACCGACAGATTGAAGTTGCTCAGCCGGCCGGATTCGGCCTTGGCCTCGATGAAGGCCTCGATGTCGGGGTGGTCGCAGCGTAGCGTCGCCATCATGGCGCCGCGCGCTAGCGCCGGCCGACATGATCGTGCGGCACATGGCGTCCCACACGTCCATGAAGCTGACCGGACCGGACGCGTCGGCGCCGATGCTTGCGACGGGCGCGCCGCGGGGCCGCAGCGTCGAGAAATCCATGCCGATGCCGCCGCCCTGCTGCATCGTCAGCGCGGCTTCCTTGACGTTCTCGAAGATGGCCGAGAGGTCGTCCTCGATCCGCCCCATGACGAAGCAGTTGAAGAGCGTGACGCCGTCGACCGGTGCCGGCGCCGGCCAGGATGCGGCCCGCCGGCAGAAAGCCGAAGTCGGAGATGGCTTCGAAGAAGCGCTGCTCCCAGACGCCGCGCTGCTTCCTGCCGCCTTTTTCGCTTGATGCAGCGGCCCGCGCGACGCGCCGGAAAGTGTCCTCGACGGTGCTTTCGCTCGCGCGCCCGTCAGGCGTCTTGAGACGATATTTCTGGTCCCAGATCTCTTCCGAGATGCGGGCGTGAAACTGAGAACGCGCTGTCACGGATGAGCCTCTTGGCCCGAATGAAAACTGACCACCTCAAGTTGGGGCCACGTTCGCCCCAAGTCAAGCAAAGTTTCCGTTTTGTTCTCGCTCCCAGGCCGGTTGTTACACCCCGGTCCCAGCCCGCTCAGGCGGGTGCCGGGATCGGCGGTGGTTGCGAACTCGCAGCCGCCTCCGCGATCAGGCTGGTGCACGCTGCCTCAAGCCTCGACTCCAGTTTGTCTTTGAACTCGCGTCTCGGCAGACCTGCCGGGATCGGATCGAGGATCTCCACGACGATAGTGCCTGGGAAGCGCGTGAGTTTGCGCCGCGGCCAATACAGGCCGGAATTGAGCGCAAGCGGGACACACGGCAATTGCAGCCCTTCGTAAAGGGCGACGACGCCCGGCTTGTAGTCTGGCTCGGCGCCCGGAGCGCGGCGGGTGCCTTCAGGAAAGATCAGCACCTCGCGACCGTGCGCCGCGCGGTCCTTGGCATCGGCGACCATGCTCTTCAGCGCAACCGCGGCACGCTCGCGCTTGACCAGGATGTGCTCGAACTTCTGGCAGAACCAGCCATAGAACGGGATGTGCTTCAGTTCTTCCTTGAGCACGATGGCTGGATCATTGAACAGCGGGATCAGAGCGAAGGTATCCCAAGCCGACTGGTGTTTCGCCGCAACCAAATAGGGCACCTTCGGCAACTTCTCGCGTCCCCGCACTTCGAGCTTGGTACCAGCGATCACGCGTAGGAGCCAGAGAGACGCTAGCGCGTGCAGGCGCAGTCCCTCCATGGCCCACGATCGCGGTGCCAGCAGCAACCATGAGCCGAGCAGCAGGAAAAGCGCCGTCGAAATGTAGAAGGCGACTGCGAAGGCGATTGAGCGGAGCATCATGGGCGGGAAACGGATCTGCAAGGTGAGAAGGATACAGTTCTACCCTACCATCCGCCGAACACGTCCGGCTAGATCCGGTACGGCCGCAAGTTCAGCGCCTTGGCCAGCCGCGCGTCCTCGAACGGGCGCATCAGACGCGCGACCGTGAACCGTGCCGCGGCTGGCAGGAACTTCAGGTACTCGCGGATCAGCACCCGCGTGGTGCGGGCATATAGCCACCACGCGTCGGGTCGGGCGCCTTTGCTCTGCACGGAATGCGCGGTGAGGGTAATGTCGGGCATCGCCAGGCGCAGTTCGGTGATGCTGCGGGGCATGTGATAGCTCGAGGTCACCACGATGACGCTGCGGAAGTTCAAGTCCTTGACCCAATGACGAGTTTCATCCGCGTTGCCGATCGTGTCGAGCGCCTCGTAGCCGAGGTCGACGCAACACTGGAAGCTTGCCTCGTCCATACCGGAAATGCGCTGCAGGTCCGTCCGGCTGGTCTGACGATTGACGCCCGAGATCAGCATGCGCTTGGCGCGGCCCTGTTTCAGGAGGCGCCCACCCTCCACGATGCGGCTGTCGGTGCCCGTCAGGACGACGATGCCGTCTGCTGCCGCCGCGGAATCGACCGGCTCGCGCATGGCGACGGCTGCAAAAAGCATAAATCCCAGCACGAGCAGAAAGACCGCTCCTCCGGCTATGCCGATCAGCCATCGTTTGCCCGACCGCATCATTCCTTGCCTGCAGCATCCTATTGTCGTCAGCTACCTAAGTATAGGCGGCCCGCTTGCGCCGCCTTGACTTTGAGCGGGTTGAAAAGCTGAACGCCGTTTCTAGCCACTCCCGTATAGGACAGAGTTGTCAAGCGCCACCCAGAACTCGTCGAAATCGGCGCACCGGTCCGCCGAATCCGGCGCTCACGGCTTGGCGTTGAGGATGCGATAGACGCCGATCCGCGAGGTCAGCATGCACAGCGCGGCGATGACCAGCACGACGATGCCGAGCAGCAAATAGCCGGACGGGTCGAGCGCGGCGGTGCCGATCAGCCGATGCATCTCGGCCATGGTCAGGCTGCCGCCGCCCGAGAAATTCCATGACCGCTCGGCATCACGAAGAAGACGACCATCGCCCACATCGCGCCGACCATGCCCGCCCGGACGCCGAGCCGCAGGAAGTGCCGCTCGAACTCGCGGGCGATGAAGCGGTCGGTGGCGCCGACGAAATGCAGCACCTCGACGATCTCGCGGTTGGACGCCATGGCGCTCCGGGTGGCGGAGACGATGATGGCGGTGGTGGCGGCGCCGACAAGCAGCAGGATGGCGAGGCCGCCGAGCGCGAAGGAGCGGGTGATGGTGCGGATCTGCTGCTGCCAGCGGCGGTGGTCGTCCGAGCGTGACGCCCTTGAACTGGCCGGTCAGAGCGCCGCGCAGGGCGTCCATGTTGGCCGGCGGGGCGACGGTCGATCTCGAGGGCGATGAGCCGCGGCACTGGGAGCGTCTTCAGCGCGTCGGATTTGTCCGAGCCAGGGCTCGAGCAGCTGCCGCCGAGTCGTCCGCGCTCAACGCGCGCACCGTCCGCAATGCCGGGTTGCTGCGTCAGGAAGCCGGTGACGTCGGCGACCAGCTTGTCGATGTCCGTGATTCGCCTTCGGCTCGATCTGCACGGTGACTTCGCTGGCGATGTCGCGCAGCCAGGCATACGCTGACTGGTTCATCATGTAGACCGCGCCGGCCGTCAGGCAGGCGAGGAAGCACATGATGGTAGATGACGAGCGTCAGCGAGCGGCCCGTGACGGAGCCGGCCGGCACGATCGGCGCTTTGCCGCCTTCCGCTTCTGTTCGCACGTCGCGGGCCGGTGCAAACATATCGCGATCGCGCCGCGAAGCTCCGGAGCACCGCTGTGCGTCAAGGTCGGATGCTCGGTGGGAGCGTGATGCGGCGCGTGCTGGGAACCGGCGCGCCCAGTCTCCTCTGCTCGGTCGGCGAGCCGGTGACGACGTCGTCGTAGGGATCGAACCCCGGAATCTGAGCGGGAGCCGGATAGGGCGGGCGCCCAGGCGGCCTGTCATACGATCCGGACATGGCCGTCGTGCAGCTCCAGCCGCGGCGCTTTGGTCTGCCGCATCAGTTGATGGTCGTGGGTGGCGATGACGACCGAGGTGCCGAGCCGGTTGAGCTCGATGAAAAGGCGCAGCAGGCGGCGCGCCATCTGCGGGTCGACGTTACCGGTCGGCTCGTCGGCGAGCAGCAGCTCGGGCTTGCCGATGACGGCGCGGGCGATGGCGGCGCGCTGCTTTTCTCCGCCCGAGAGACATGGACGGGTAGGAATGCATGCGGTCGCCCAGCCCAACCCACTGCAGCAGATCGGTCACGTCCTCCTTGTAGTCCGCCATCCGCTTGCCGATGACGCGCAAGCGGCAGGGCCACGTTTTCCCAGGTCGTCAGGTGGTCGAGCAGCCGGAAATCCTGGAACACGATGCCGATGCGCCGGCGCAGCTGCGCGCGCTTGGCCGTGGTGATCCGGCTGACGTCCTGGCCGAACACGTGGATCTGGCCGCGCGTTGGCTGCATCGACATGAACAGCAGGCGCAGCAGCGACGTCTTGCCGGAGCCCGAGGGCCCGGTGAGGAAGTGGAACGAGCCCGGCCGCAAATGGAAGTTCACCTCCGACAGCACGTCGGCCCCCCGGTCGTACTTCAAGGCGAGATTGGCCAATCGAATCACGGGCTGTCACGGTCTCCAGGCGGGGCCCCAGGCCGGGCCGGAATTGCAAATCAGTTCTCGCACTCTTATGCGGGATGCCTTTGGTGCGATCAATCGATGATGAATGTGGCGGGCTCGTGTGCGGCGACCTAGCCGCTAGGCCAGCCAGCAATTGCTCAGCGGTTTAGGTACTGAGGGGGTGCGTAACGGAAGCGTTGCGGTGACCCGGTGGTGAACTGCTATGGTGAACAATTGAGCCACGCTGCCGAATCAGAGAGCGGTACGGACCAATCTGCACGGATGGCATAGCGCATGAAGCCTGAACCGGAAGACGCGACGAGCGAGAACGCCGACCGCAGCCGCCTTGAGGTGATCTTCCCGCCCGAGCAGATTGCCGCCCGGCTTGACGAGCTGGCCGCTGAGATAGCCGCGCTCAAGCTGCCGCATCTCCTGGTGGTGGCCGTTCTGAAAGGCAGCTTCGTCTTCGCCGCCGACCTGATCCGCGCTCTGCATCGTGCCGGGCTTGAGCCCGAAGTCGATTTCCTGACCCTGTCGAGCTACCGCAAGAGCCGGACATCGTCGGGCAAGGTGGAGATTCTGCGCGATCTCGATCTCGACGTTTCGGGACGCAACGTCCTGATCGTGGACGACGTGCTGGATAGCGGCCGCACCCTTGCATTCGCAAAGGATCTGCTTTCGGCGCGGGGCGCGTCCAGTCTCCGGACTTGCGTTCTACTGGATAAGACGGTGCAGCGTGCCGTCAGCGTAGTTGCCGATTATCGCGCGTTCGAATGTCCGCCTGTTTTCGTGGTCGGCTATGGAATGGACGTCGCGCATCGTTTCCGCGAGCTGCCGTTCGTGGGGCGGGTCATCAACGACTGATGCGCACGAGATCTTCGCGTTGAAGGACTGAATCAGGGGGCGAGGGGGAAACGATGGCACGGATCTTATTGGCTGACGACGATGCGGCGTCTCGCGACCTCGTCAGCCGCGCGCTCGGCTCCGACGGTCATAGCGTCGTGATGACACAGGACGGAAGCGAGGCGCTCGACAGCCTCAACGCTGCCCCGGGCGTCTACGACCTTCTCATCACCGACGTCCAGATGCCCGTACTCGACGGCGTGACGCTGGCCGAGAAGGCGCTCACTCGCCAACCTGGGCTTCGGGTCATTCTGATGTCAGGCTATACGAGCGAACTTGATCGCGCCAAGCCGCTCGAGGCCAAAGGTCTCAGCGTCATTTCCAAGCCGTTCACGCTGGAGCAGATTCGCGCGTCGGTTAAACGCGCGCTTGCCGGGCGCTGAATCGCAAAGTTAATCCTGCGGTGGCCGGGCGGAGATCAGCTTCAGGAACTGACTGTCCTTGGTGATGGACGCCGGGTTTCGGCAGTACTCGCGCGTGCGCTTCTCGCACTCGATGGTCACTCGATAGGGAATGTTCGGATACTTGTAGACGGTGTACTCGGCGATCGCGCCCTCAAGGCCCGGTTCGCTATCGCCGTCGATCACTTGCACCTTGACGTTCTCGTCCGGCGCCGGGATACGCCCGAACACTTTGGCGGAGGGTGGCAACTCCTCTTGCAGCCGCAGGTCGGCATCGACCGAAACAGTGATGCCGTCGTAGCGCTCCGTAATCTGATACCAGACCGGTTGCTCCTCATCCATGACAAGGGTACGGGCCGGCGCTGCCGCCGCCGAACGCGCACCGGGCGCCAGCGAGTTGTTGAGCAGCGAGGGAACGCGCTCGAAGCCGATCACCGGCAGCTTCAGCTTGGAAAGTCTGCTTTCGTCGTCCGGCATCACGGAAGCGCGCGTTCCGCGCTGCGCTTCCGACACGTAATTCTTGATGTCGCTGCTCGACCAATCGACCGAAAGCGTGCGGGGCGCTTCCGCCGCGATACCGGGCAGCGACATAGCCGTAAAAGCGATTGCGCTGATGCCGACGCGGACGTTGAAAGCTCTGATTTTCATGGTCGCGAGCACTCCGAAATTCCGTTTCCAAACGGGCCGCGAATGAAGCCCTAGAGAACCAGCGGCCCGTTGCCGCAATTGCGTGGCGGGGTGGCAACACGACGTCGCTCTCGCGATCGACCGGGGCAAGTTTTACCTTGGCGCGCGCGCATCTTTCAAGCTCAATTGGACCGAGGTCACGCCGCCTGTTGCGCTGGCGGGCCGTGTGCGGCAATGTCCGCGCTACTCAGGGCCGTGAATAGCGTCGAGCAATGAGCAGGCGCGTGTGGGTGGTATCACTGCCGTTATCGATTTGTTGCGGAAAAACGGGGCGTTTCATATGTTTAGCCGCTTTGGTGGTGCCACGCGCCTCGTCGTGGCGACGGCGCTCGTTGCCGGTTTTGTGACGCCGTCTTCTGCGCTCGACATAAGCCGCATCTCAGTTGCGCCAAAGATCGCGCAGCCACCCGTGCCGCAGCCACACGGGTCATGTGCGAGTGACGACGTAGCGACATCTGAGTTTCCGATCTCGAATGTCCGTTGCGAGGTACCTCCGGGCGGGCTCCCGGTGCTGACGCCGCAGCCGCCTGTGGTCACCCCTGCGCCCGTGGTGACGCCGGCACCATCGCCCGCTTCTCCTCCTGCTCCCAAGGATGCGTCGACGCCGGCTCCAGCACCCGCGGACAAGTCTGCCACGCAATCGCCCGACAAGCCGTCGACCCCCACGCCGCCCGTGGCCTCGCCCATACCCGGCTCCGAGCCGACGCCGCCCGCGCAACCTGCGGCGGCTGACCCCGGCTTCCGCTATTTCCCACCCGGCATGTTGCTGGCGCAGGACGCTGGTCGCGGCCGCGTCGATCGCAAAGTCTACTTCCCCAACCTCGTTTTTCCGATGAAGCTCGGTGAAGGCCAGCACCCGCACATGAACTCCCAAATTTGGGGCTATGGCGGCGGCGGCTACGGTGGGAAGGGCGAGGTCGGCGGCAGCGAGTGCGACCCGCGCAATTACGATCCCATGCGCCAGCGCGACGACTACTGCGAGGTCCGCGGCTGGGACATGCCCATGTGCCCCGCGGGCAAGGGCCACCAGGGACAAGACATCCGCCCTGCCTCTTGCAAGGACAACTCCTGGGAGGTCATCGCCGCGGCTGACGGCACGGTGACTTTCGTCTCGAGCTATACGACGGTCCGCGTCAAGGGCACCGACGGCACGACCTACGAGTATCTTCACATGCACCCCGGCGCCATGAAGGTGAAGGAAGGGCAGAAGGTGAAGGCGGGCGATGTGCTCGGCCGTGTCTCGAACTACATGGGCAGCCCACGCGGCACGACCATGCACCTCCACTTCCAGATCCGTCGCCAGATGACGGTGAAGGGCAAATTGTTGGACGCCTATGTGCCGCTTTATACTTCGCTGATCGCGGCATATCGCAGGGTCAAAGGCGTCGATCCCGGAATTGATGCGGACGGCAATCTTATCGTCGATCAGCGCCTCGAAATCGGTGCCGCACCGGCTCCCGCGCCTACCCCTGCGCCTCCAAAGCCGGTCCCCGCGCCGGAGCCGCCGAAACCCGCGCCCGCACCGGCGCCCGAGCCTCCGAAGCCGGGTCCGGCCCCTGAACCTGCGCCTGCACCGTCGCCCGAGCCTCCGAAGCCGGCTCCGGCCCCTGAGCCTGCGCCCGCACCGGCGCCTGAGCCTCCGAAGCCGGCTCCGGCCCCTGAGCCTGCGCCCGCACCGGCGCCCGAGCCTCCGAAGCCGGCTCCGGCCCCTGAGCCTGCGCCCGCACCGGCGCCTGAGCCTCCGAAGCCGGCTCCGGCCCCGGAGTTCTGGGCCTGCACCGGCACCTGAGCCCCCGAAGCCGGCTCCGGCCCCGGAGTCTGGGCCTGCACCGGCACCTGAGCCCCCGAAGCCGGCTCCGGCCCCTGAACCTGCGCCCGCACCGGCGCCGGAGCCTCCGAAGCCGGCTCCGGCTCCAGAACCTGCGCCTGCACCGTCGCCTGAGCCTCCAAAGCCCGCACCGGCCCAGGAACCGGCTCCGAAAGCGGAACCCTCGCCCGCCCCCGCCCCCGCCCGCACCCGCCCAGCCACCCGCGAAGCAGGGCTGGTGGGAATGGGGCAAGGAGAAGGCTTCCGGCTGGTGGAACTCATGGGGCAAGAAGTAGCGCCTTGCCGGCTGACGGCGTCAGAACCTGGCGGGTGCGATTGCTGCGAAGACGGAGTAAGGTTGGCCGCGACAGAAGTTGGCGCCGCGCGCCTAACGGAAGGACATAGCGTCATGCTCAAACGTGCATTCTTGAGCGTTCTGGTTCTCCTTGCCGGAGCCCTCTCGGCGCATGCCGAGACGGACGCCGAGAAGCAGGCGCGACTGAAGCGACTGCTGGAGGAGAAATTCGGCAGTGAACCGCAGACGCGCGGCCTTCCGGTGCCCAAGAAGCTCGATGACAGCGACGTCTATGTGATCAGGCCCGACGGGTCTGTTCGTAAGCCGGGTGGCCGGTCGGAGCTCACCCGTGGCCTCACCGTGCTGGCGGCTGCTCGCGGCGATGTCCGCGACGATAGCGACGGATATATCGTGCTTGCCGCCGACGAGCCGCCTGCGTCCACGGCCCCGCCAGCGGAGGCCCCACCGGAGGCTGGGACGGGCTCGCCGCTGCCGCCCACCTCGTATCGCGAACGCTGGAAAAAGCAGCACGACCGCGACAAGTCCGGCTCGCCCATGGTGGTGAAGCGCAACAGCTACGTCATACAATTGAAGCCCGACGCGACGAGCGAGCAGATCGACGATCTCATCTCCAAGTTCAATCTCCGCGTGATCCGCAACGTGCCCTCGCTCGGCGTGCTCTACGTGCGCGTCCGCGAGCCGAAAGCCGCGCCGGCGGAGGGCGCCACGCGCAGCGTCCAGCCGGCGCCGGCACCGCAATCGCTGCAAGCTGCGCTGGAGCCGAAAGTCATCGTCGACCTACGCAAGCATCCGGCCGTCGAAGCTGCTTTCGTCAACTCCACGATCGCGCCGAAGTCGGTGCCGAAGAAGTCCGGCGCCAAGGCGCTCGACAACGGCAACGCGTTCCGCTGGACCTGGGAGGATGTTGCGCCGGACGACGGCAACTGGGGCCTCAAGGTCATCCGCATGCCCGCCGTCTGGACCATTCTCGATCGCGTTCGCAAGGAGCACCCCGAGCGGGCAAGGACACGCATCACTCTGCTCGACAGTGGCTTTGGACAGAACAAGCAGATCGCTTATGGCGACGTGTGGGGCGGGCTACCGCCGAACCCGGTGCCGGCTGATTGCAGCCGCAGTCACGGCACGCACGTCACCGGCATTATCGGTGCCGCTTTTGGCGAAGGAACGGGCGTGGACGGCATGGTCCCGAACGCCCGCATCGAGGCCGTTCCGATCTCGCGCGAGCTGCTCACCGAAGGTGCCAGCGACGGCGTGACCGACGCGGCGCAACAGCACGTCGCGTTTTTCATGGACGCGATCGTCGACCTCAGCGAGTACCTGGATGCGGTCCCCGCCTCCTCCACCGAGCGGCGCGTGGTCAACATCAGCCTCGCCTACAATTGGGCAGCCGTTGCGCTCGGCGCCAAATCGAATCCCACCGCCGACCGCGTCATCCGCGACCAGGTTCGCCAGCACGCCAAGGTGGTGCAATCGTTTGTCAACCGGTTGAAGGACCGCGTGCTCTTCGTGGCCGCCGCCGGCAACGACTTCGACGCCCTTCCGGAACCCGTGACGTCCGAGTTCGCCTCTCCGTTCGGATATGCCGGCACCCACGTGGCAGCCGGCTTCGCCGCAAGCAAAAACATCGTCATCGTCGAGGCCAAGGACCGCACGGGTAACCGCGCGTCGTTCTCCAACGTCGGTGGCCACGTCGGTGCGCCCGGCGTCGACATTATGAGCACGCTCGCCTCTGACAAGACCCAGTTCGGCGTCTGCAGCGGCACATCGCAGGCGGCACCGCATGTCACCGCGCTGGCGGCGATCCTGTTCGAGCTCGATCCAACGAAAACACCGGCCGAGATCGCTGACATCATCAAGAAATCGGCCATCGCCTCCGCGCCCCGCAGCGGCGCTCCACGCGTCGATGCTCTGGAGGCCGTTCTGGCGTTCGTCACCGGATTATCTGCGCTACCTCGCGGACTTGAACGGCGACGGCAAAGTCGACGCGGCCGATCTCGACATCTTCAAGAACGGCCTCATCGCCATCGAGGAGGCAAAGTTCGGCGGCCAAGCGATCTCGGCCGACCTCAACGGTGACGGCGTGATCGACGATACCGAACGCTGTTGGCCGATGATCGATATGAATGGCAGCGGTCGCGCCTCATATGATCCGGCCGACGTTCGGATCGTCGGGGGCACGTCGCGGTCCGATCTCGATGTCCTTGCGGCGGCGTGGACCGACACAACGAAGGACTTCCCCACCGCGCTGAAGGAATCGGGCCTGGATCAGTTGATCGGGGTTTGGCAGGGCACCGCGCTTGTCGCTGCGGTTCCCGAGACACCCGTCAAGGCCCCGTGCCGCTGAAGGCTGAAGGCGGGTAGGCGTGGCGACCTGTACGAGCGAAAGGCATTGAATATGCGGTTAGACTTCTTCAGCGGCGCTCTCGCCAGCGTCGTCGCGGCTGCCTTCATTGCCGGAGTGGCTGCGACGCCGGCCGTTGCCCAGGGCGTCGAACGCGACGTGAAAAGCGCGGTGAAGGCGGCCAAGCGAAGCAACCCCGCGCTCGTTGTCCGAACTGATCCTATAACTGGACTGCCGACGAGCATTCGCGGCTTGAGCCCGAACTCCTCGCTCGGCGCATCGAGCGAGAAGGCGGCCGGCGAGCCCACCGACGCCGATGCGCGCCGCGTCGTGGAAGCGTTCTTCGCGTCGAGCGATCTGTCGGCAGCCTTCCCGACCAAGAATGCCGCCGCCAAGGTCGAGGCGTTGAAAGTGCGCATGGACCCGGACGTGGCTGGCCAGCGCATCGTCAACGTCGAGCAGCGTGTCAATGGGGTTCCGGTGTTCGGTTCGACCGGACGCGTGATCGTCAGTCCTTCCCTGGGCGTGACGGCGCTGACAGCCAGCCTGTCGACAGTTGCGATCGAATCCACAGATCCCACGATCGAGAAGGAAAAGGCGATTGACGCGGCCCGCAACCGTCTGCGCGATCTCATTGCCGCAAAGCCGAGCGATCGCTCGCTCGAGCGCCTGCGTACGGAAATCGACAAAGCCGAAGGGCGCGCCGATCTCGTCGTGTTCGATCCCGCGCTTATGCGCAGCCGCGGCGCCGCCGCCACGGACGCGAAGCTCGCCTACCTCGTGTCGATCGATACGTTCCGGCTGTTCGTCGATGCAACCTCCGCAGAGGTCGTATTCTTTTATCGCGACCACCCCTCCGCCAGCCTGCGGCAGATCTACGATCTCGCCAGCGGCACCGCTTTTCCCGGCCAGCGGCTTGTCGATGACGCAACCGGCGAGCGAAAGGACCCGCTGCCCAAGGACGCAGAGCTCGCCTGGGCCTACACCGGGCGCGTCGCCGAGTACTTCGCCAAGACATTCGCCCGCAAGGGCATCGACGACGAAGACGGCGCACCGAAGGCGCTCGAATCCTACGTGCGCTACGGCGACGTGGAGAACGCATACTGGTGCAAGACGCCCGGCTCCTTCTGTCCCAAAGGGAGCGTGATGGTGTTCGGCCCCAGCTTCGCGTCCTCGATCGACGTCGTCGGCCACGAGATGACACACGGCGTCATCACGCGCGAAGCGGACTTGATCTACGCTGACGAGCCTGGCGCAGTGAACGAGGCGCTGGCCGACCTCTTTGGCACGCTGATCGAGTTCGATGCCAACAATGGCAACGGCAACTGGGTGATCGGTGAGGGCCTGCCTGGATTCACGCTGACGACGCCGCTGCGCAGCATGGCCAACCCGCACCTGATCGACGGCGACGGCAACTCGATGTTCAACAAGTCGCAGCCGTATTCAGCCACCAACCACGGCCAGCCGGATCATTTCTCGGAGTATCTGTCACGCGACAGCGGGCTCTGCGAGTCGACGAACGACTATTTCACCGGCTGCGTGCACTTCAACAGCGGCATCTTCAACAAGTTCGCCTACCTCGTCTCCGAGGGCGGGCGGCACTACGATGTCGTCGTGAACGGCATTGGCCGCGTGAAGTTGGGTCGCATCGCTTACCGCGCCCTCACCACGCAATTTCACACCAACTCGGGCCTGAAGGATGCGGCCGATGGCTTCGCCCAGGCCTGCCGCGATCTCACGACGTTGTCGCCACCGCCGGTCGACAACGCCGATTGCGACCAGCTCGATACCGCGCGCAAAGCGACAGGTCTCGAGACGCCTTTGAGCTGAATCCCAGCACCATCAGCGGACGGTCACGCCGGCGGCGGGGTCACCACGCCTTTGTCGACGAGCACTTTCAGGATCACGGCGGCGCCGCACTGTTTGGAAACCGCGTTGGCGTCCCACACGCCGTCGGCGACGAACTTGCCCTTGGAATAGTGGTTCGAGAAACTCCAAAGGTACGGCGTGTTGATGCCGTTCCGGCGGCTGCGAAAACCATTGTAGGACTCCAGCCGGTAGAGCGTATGCGCGACCGTCCAGTCTTGCACGTTTGCGAAGCCGTCGTAGGTCAGCGCGTCCTTGGCGCTCGATACCCAGTCGCTCGGCGGGTTCCACGGCGCCGGCCGGCCCTTCGGCACCTGCACCGTCTTTTCGCTCAACGGATCGCCGTTGTGCAGGTGAGCGCTGAAATCGAAGCTGGCCTCCATGCAGTGGATCAGCCCGACGAAGTACCACGGGCAGCACACCTCCTGCGCCGCCGCCAGCCAGCGCTCCTGATAGCGCTTATCGGTGAGCTTCGAGACGTTCCAGTTGACGTCTGACCGGTTCTTTTCGCGCACGGTGCACGTCGCGAACAGCTTGTCGTAGTCATCCTTGATGCTCTCGAACGTCGGCCAACTCGGCACCGTCGCGAGGCTGGAGCTTCCCTCGCGATCGGTCGGAGGACTTCCGCTCGAGCTGATGGACACGGCGCAGCAGGGCGTGGCTCTTGCGCGACAGCCGCTCGGTCTCGTCGGGAGCAGCGGCGGCAGCCGGCGGGCGCGGATTGAAATCGATGGTCTCGATCAAGTCCACGGTCGCTCGCATGACCTGACCGTAGTCGTTCGGATCCTGTGCGCTGAGCGTCGCCGAAAAGCGCGGCGTGGCATATCCGAGGCGCGCCGCTTCGACGGCAAGATCGCCCAGCTCGCGCCAGTGTCCGCGCTGGATGGACGCCGAGAAGCTGTCTTGGGCAAAGGCTCGCGGAATGCCGCTTGACCACCCAACCATCGCAGCCGGCAGCGCCGACGCCATGTCCCTGAGCACGCGGCGGCGTGTGAGCGAGCTGAACCGGGTCAATGACGCCTCCATAGTGCCGGCGCGGGTCTCCGAAAACGCCGTCCGCGCGCATGGTCTGCATGCAAAATTGCAATCTGCGGCGGCCACTGTTGATCCTGGTTCCGCTGCCGTCAAGGCACACACGGTGGCCGCCGTGGCGATTGTCGGCTGGCGTTGCTCCAGCCACTCCATTAATATTCGTCCGCCCTCCGAGCGCAGTCTTGTGAGGAGGCGCAGTCGTGGAAGGGGGACACTGATGCACGTACGATTCCGCTTGTGGCCTGCGGCGCTCATGTTGAGTTCGGCGATCGCTTTGGGAGCGTGCAAGGAAACGGCCCCGACGGCGACGACGACCGAAACCAAGACCACAATCGAGTCCAAGTCCGCGATCGAGACGAAGTCCGCGATCGAGACCAAGCCTGCGGCCGAAACCAAGCCCCCAACGGAAACCCAGTCCGAAACGGATGCAACTGCGTCCAAGATGGTGGTGGTGGCGCAGGCGCCGACGCCTGCCCCCGAGGCCCCGGCGGCCGACGTCAAGCCTACAGCGTCGGAGGCTTCCCCTTCCACGCCTCCAAAGGCCGTGGTCGAGGCACCCCTTCCGGCGCCGAAAACCGACGAGGTAAAGGAGGCTGCGGAAGCTCCAATGGCGCCTCCGCCGAAGCCAGTTGCCGAGACGCCACCTGCTCCCGCTCCGGCGCCCAAACCTGTGGCCGAGGCTCCGCCTTCTCCTTCCCCGACGCCGCCAGCGGCCGAAACGCCGTCTGCGCCCCCCGCAAAACTCGAGCCGGCTGATGCGACACCATCGCCCGCCCCGAAACCTATTGCCGAGACGCCGCCTCCAGCGCCGAAATCCGCCGCTGAAGCACCACCTGCTCCGCCGCCTGCGCCTGCGCCAAAGAAGGCCCGCGCGCATTTCGGAGGAAAGCCGGTCCGGAGTTGGGCCATCCAGCTGCAGAATCCGGACCCGGCGACGATCGCTCGCACGCCCTACGACCTCGTCACCGTCGATTACTCGCGAGACGCCTCGGCCGAAGGCGCCTTCACACGCGAGGAAGTCGCGCAGATGAAGAAGAAGCCGGACGGCAGCGAGCGACTTCTGATCGCCTACATGTCGATCGGCGAGATCGAGGACTATCGCTACTACTGGGGGCAGAATGGATGGACCAAGAAGGCGAAGCGCCCGTCTTGGATCGGCGCCGAGAACCCCGAGTGGCTGCACAATTACACGGTCAAGTTCTGGAACCAGGGCTGGAAGGATATCATCTTCGCCAAGTCCGGCTCGTACCTGGACAAGATCATCGATGCCGGCTTCGACGGCGTGTATCTCGACAAGATCGACATCACCGACGTGCTCGAGGACCAGGCGCCGAAAGGCAAGTCCGCATTCGGCTTGATGGTCGAGTTCGTGCAAGGCATCCGGGCCGCCGCCGACAAGAAGAAGCCAGGCTTCCTCATGGTCGCCTCCAACGCCGAGGCCGCGCTGGATGACGACGATTACCGCGCGACCATGAACGCGATCGGCAAGGAGGATTTGTTCTACAACTCGCAGTTCAACGCCAAGACCGGCAAGTTGATTGACGGCTTCGCCAACGAGGCGGATGCCACCAAGGAGCAGATCCGGCTCCTGCAAAAGCTGATCGACGACGACAAGGTTGTGCTGTCCGTCGAATACCTGGACAGCAAACCCGAGTTGATCGACCCCACTGCGGCGAAGCTCGTTGCGCTCGGCTACGTTCCGTATTTCGGGCCGCGCGATTTGGCACGCCTCTCCGAGAAGACTGTTGTGGCGCAATCTCTGAGGGCGAATGGAAAGGCCGATGAGGTTGGCCCGTCGCTGGCAGCCAGCGCCCGCCGCGCGGCAACCTGCACCGGGCTGGATGAGAGCGTCTGCCGCGGCAATGCGACGTGTACGTGGATACGCGGATACAAAGTCTCGGAGGCCGAGGTTCCTGGCTACTGCCGGTCGGCGCCGTATTCGACGGAGACGCGGCGCGGCGTGCGTGCCGAGTAAGGAGGTCTCACCCCTGTTCCCTGCGGAACAGGGTGACGGTCGCGCCGGGATTACAATAGTTGCGGTTGCGGTATTTTGGTGCCGCACCCGCAATGGCAGTGGGAGAGGCCGCTGCCTGCGAAAACCGAGGCGAAAAGCCCGTGCTGAGCGTGACCGACATGACATTGCTGGCGATGGCGTGGCTGCTCACGAAGCATGCCGCAGCCGACTTCCTGCTGCAGAATGAGTACCAGTGGCGCAACAAAGGCTTCTACGGTCATCCCGGCGGCTTGTTGCACGCCGGCATTCATCTCGTGCTGACGCTGCCGGTGTTTTTACTGCTGATCCCGCCCTCGCTGGCATTTGCGGCCGCGGTGGTGGCCGGCGAGTACATCGTCCATTACCACATCGACTGGCTTCGTGAGCGCACCAACCGCGTGAACAATTGGACAGCCGCCGACAGCGCCTATTGGCACGTGATGGGTCTCGATCAGCTCGGTCACGGGCTGACGTACATCGCCATCGTTTGGGTGCTGCTCCAGACGATACGGGTTGCAGTCTAATCGCCACCGTTGGTCATGCTGCTCTCGAGAGACGAGCGTTCTCAGCCCACATTTTGATCTTTTCGATGTCCGGAGCGTAGCCGTCGCGCAGGATGCGCAGGCCCTCGTCCGTGGTGGCGAGCTTCAGCACGTCGGCGCAAAGGGAGTTCACCTCGGCGTCGGCGATGG
Organism: uncultured Alphaproteobacteria bacterium; assembly: GCA_963847435.1. Taxonomy (GTDB): domain Bacteria; phylum Pseudomonadota; class Alphaproteobacteria; order Rhizobiales; family Hyphomicrobiaceae; genus CAWJZR01. Next base: position 180,184 of record CAWJZR010000014.1, read on the forward strand.
CGGCAACTGTCCGATAGCCCGCAGCGACGAGGAGTTGCGCACCTGCCCCGCGCAGGCCCGGCACCGTGCAGATGAGGCGGGCTTGGTCCTGCCAGTCCGTAATCTCGCGGGCGGAAATCAAGCGGCTCGCCAGCTGTGCAGCCAGTGCCGCTGGATCTGCAGCAAGCAGGTCCGCGACGGTCTTGATGCCGGCTTTGGCAAGCCGCTCCGCGGTCTTCGGCCCGATCGAAGGCGCCCGTTCCACGTCGTCGCCGACGCTCAGATAGAGCCGTGACGCAGGTGCGCTTTGCCGCGGCTGCTCCAGTTCCGTGACCGAGCTGCGCTGAGTCGAGGATGCGGCGATCGCAGCCATCAGCGCGGACGCATCCGATGCGGACATGCTCGGCGTATAGGGTCTCGGGGCGTTTGGATCCGGAAGCGGCGGCGGCTGTGCAATCGACCGCGGGCGAGTGGATAGGCTGGACAGCCCGTCTGAACCACCGGCTGCCGCGGCCAAGCGCTCGCCCAGTGAAGGCCGCGCAAAGATCTCGGTGATCGAACGCAGGGCCGGAGAAGTCGGCGCCTCCGTGGCTTCGACGCGGCGAGCACGCGCCTCGGCTCGCTGTGTAAGCCGCGGCGCCTGGATCTCGGCGGCGTAGAGGTCGCGCACCACGCGGTCGTCTTCCGGCAGGTTGACGACGACGCTCCCTGTGGCCATCAACTCGTCGTACATCGCCGACACGATGCGACGATCTTCGGCGTTGCTGAGGCGCTTCTCGATCAGCTTGCGCGGGATGCGTAGCGTTGCGACCACCGTCGCCAGCGTGAGGCCGACCTGCGGCGGCGCAACGGAAGCGGCCGTTATCGCGCGATCGAGCACGGCGGCCACCGTGGCCGTCGCCTCCACCAGGAGTGCCCCCACGATGCGCCGCGCGACCGGATCGAGCCCGGACGGCGGATCGCTGATTCCAACCTTGATGTCGTAGTGAGCGATCAGCGATTCGTAATGGGCGTTGGACCTGTCAGCGTTCGCGCACATCAACGCCTTCAATTGCTTTGGCCCCTCGCCCAGCGTCACTGGAGTTAGCGGCGAGCGCGCCGAAGCGTCGGCGTAGAGCGAATCGAAAGCCCGGCTGATGCTCCATTCGACCGCCCTGTGGATGTTGCTCTCCGCATCCGATTGCGCGGTGTGGAAGGGATGCATCGGGTCGGTGACGTAGTGGCTGAGCACGCCCGCTGCGCGCACTGCTTCGCGCCACTCTCCGGCTTTCAAAGCCGCAACCGTGCGGTCGAACCATTCGCACGCGAGCTCTGGCGCGCCTCCCCAGTAGCCGTCGCGCGGATGCAGAACGTGATTCTTGAAGTCCTTGAACTCGTCGTCCGGAGCTTTCGCGCCTGCCATGTAGGCTTCGGCATGCAGCAGGAACAGGCGACGCCAGCCCTCGGCGTCGGAGCCGGCGAGCTGCTCGAGCGCGTTGAGCGCGAGCTTGTGGTGCGTGCCGTTGGCATGGGCGGCGGCGAGCACACGAAAGAGAAGGCTCATGAGGGTTCCTGCATTCAGCATCGAAAGGACTGACGTCGCCCAAGCGTAGGCCGAGTCGGTAATTCGGCCAAAACGCTGCCGCCGGGTGCTCCGCGCCTTTTTCTGGTCTAGGTTCAGTTGTGAACTAACGCGTGCTTTTTCGCCACGCGGGTGCGCCTTCCGAGCGGGGAACTTGGAAGACAGACGGCGCGCCAATACCGCTACGGCAAAGGCGTTCGGAACAATGAAATATTGCGGGTAGACCGGCATAGCTGGGCGTCTGGCGCGTTGTAACTTTTGGGGGCGCCTCGCCAAAGTCGCCTAGCATCAATGCAGAATAATATGGCCGGTCAGCGTCGTAGACCGGTCGGGGAGTAAATTGCGTTAGGGGTGTTGCGTCATGTGGGAATGGGGAGGACGTGCAGGCCGGGCCACGATTGGCATCGCCATGCTGGTCTATAGCTCGCTGCCGGTCATAGCTGGGGATTGGAACGCACAGAACCGAACGGTGCCATCGTTTCTCGGCGCCGATGGTGTCCGCGCGCTGGAGGAGGCGCAGGCTGCGATCAACCGCGATGCGGATGCGGCCCGCTCACGAGAGACTGAGGCCAAGGCGCAGCGCCGCCGCGAAGCCGAGGCGGAAGCCAAGCGACGCGCCGAGGAGGTTCGCCGCGTCGAAGATATCCGCCGGCAAATGACGCCGGAGAGCCCGGCCAAGGCCGTTGCGCGCATCGATCCAGGACTGACCGATGAGGAAAAGGCGGCCAAGAAACGCGCGGATGAGCGGTTCCAGGCCTTCCACAACAACGTCACGGTGATGCCGATGACGGTCGCCCCATCCGGGTCGCCGACCGCAACGGAGCACCAGGCGAAGCCCTGCTCCGGTCCGGCCGCGGTGAGCGGCGTGCCTCTGTCCGCCGGCCAGGTCCGCGTCTCGATCGCCTCGCCCTGCCGCAAAGGCGAGACGTTCCAGATCTCTTATGGCGGCGCAGCGTTCCAGCGCATTCTGGACGCGACCGGCAAGGCCGACGTGGTGTTCGACATGTACCTCGGCCGGCAGGAACCGATCGCCGTCGTGTTCGCCGATAGCAGCCACAGTGAGGTCGCCGTGCAGCCGCGCGATCTCGACAAGGTGTCGAAGATCGCCGTGCTATGGTCGGCTCCGGTGAACCTCGATCTGCATGCATTTGGCCATGCGGCGGCATACGGCGACCCCGAGCATGTCTGGTCGGGTGCGCCATCGAAAGCCGAGTCGGCCGTTCGAGAGGCCGTTGAAAGCGGCAAGGGCCACGGCTTCCTTTCCCTGGCCGACGACGGTAACGGCCCGGGATTAAAAGCCGAAGTCTATACGTTCGTGCACAGCGATGACGAAGCTCAGGGAACGGTCGCGATGGCTCTCGACTACGCCAGCCGTGGCAATGTCCCCGACGGCGAGATGTGCGGCGAGGGCAGGCTGGCGTCGGTGGACTACGAAGTCATCGTGCTGGGACGTGATGGGTCGGTCTCGCGCGAAAGCGGACGCATCGCCGGAGCGCCCTGCGGTACGGCCTTGGCGGAGCCAGCTCGCTATCGCCGCTCTGTCGTGCCGGACTTAAAGATCAGAAAGTGACTCGAAAATTCGCAAATGACATGAAGATCGGAAAATGACCTGAAGATCAGAAAGTGAATTGAGACGGAGAAGTCGTGCGGACGGGCTCGCGGCGGGCGAGCCCATCGAAAGAGCGGGAAGGTTGGGCGTGTCGGGTAATTCCTCCTGGAGGAGCGGGCTGGCGGCGATCGCGCTTGCGGTTGTCGCGGCTTGGACGTCGCCGCTCGCGGCGGCCGAAGTGACACTGAGAATGAAGGGCGGCGATTTTGCCGTCACTGGCGTGATCATCGCATTCGACGGCTCACGCTACACCATCGAGTCCAAGACCTACGGCACCATGACCCTCGATGCGACGCGGTTCGACTGCGCGCAGGGTTCGTGCCCGTCTGGTCCTTACATGGCTCCGGTCACGCCAATGGCAGGGCGCGTGCCGGAGCGAGTGACGATTGCCGGCTCCGACGTGATCGGCAGCGCCCTGATGCCGGCCCTCGTGCAGGCCTACGCCACAAGCATCGGCGCCAAGGCCGTGAAGATCGTCGGCAACAACCCCGCCGAGATGCAGCTCAAGATCAACGACGCGCAGGGCCGTGAGATCGGCTCCATCGATCTGAAGCGGCAAGGTACCCACGGCGGCTTCAGCGAGCTGGAGCGCAAAGCCGCTCACATCGCCATGGCAAGCCGTCCGATCTCCGCTGCGGAGGCGCAAAGGTTTGTCACCCTCGGCTTGCCGAGTCCGCAGCAGCCGGGACGTGAGACCGTTCTCGCGCTCGATGGCCTGCTGGCGATCGTCTCGACGAGCAATACGGCGGTTTCGATCTCGCTCGACAATCTCGCGCGCATTTTCGCAGGCCAGGTCACGGACTGGAGCGAGTTGGGCGTCGCGCCCGGCAAGATCAATCTCTATGCCGGCGCCGAAGACAACGGCACCGACGCGACGTTCGAGACGCTGGTGATGCAGCCGCGCAATTTGACCGTTGCGCCTTCCACCAAGCGCGTTGCAAGCCACGCGGAGTTGGCCGATCTCGTCGCGAAGGACGCCAACGGCATCGGCATCGTCGGCATCGCGGATCAGCGCAGCGCCCGTGCTCTCAACATCGAAGCCTCTTGCGGGTTGATCACGCGCCCGTCGGCTTTCGCAATCAAGGCGGAAGAATACCCGCTGAACCGCCGTCTCTACCTCTACACCGCCTCGGATCTGCGCGAGCAGCTCGGACGCGGCGTGTTGGCGTATGCCGTGTCGGCGGCGGCCCAGCCCGTCGTCAAGCAGCTCGATTTCGTCGATCAGAGCGTGGAAATGCTGGACTTCTCCCAACAAACCTACCGCATCGCCTACGCGCTAAACGCGGGCTCGCAGCACTTCGACATGGACTTGATGCGCAACCTCATCGCCGAGTTGAAACCGGCCAAGCGGCTCTCCATCACCTTCCGATTCCAACCGGCGAGCGTCGCCCTGGATAGCCGCGCGATGAGCGACATCAAGCGGCTCCGCGACCTGCTGGTTACGCCGGCTTACGCCAAGAAGACGGTCTTGCTCGTGGGCTTTGCGGATGCGGTTGGCGGCTGGGGTTCCAACCTGCGCATCGCCGAGCGCCGCGCAACGACCGTGGCGCGTGCGCTGACGGCGGCCGGCATCCAGGCCGCCAACGTCAACCTCGCGACGCGCGCCTATGGCGAACTCGCTCCGGTCTCCTGCAACGACAGCCTCGAAGCGCGCAATTTGAATCGGCGCGTCGAAGTCTGGATCAAGGATTGAGGCCCATGCCGTCGATTGTAGCTGCGGGCTGGCTCGTTCGGCTCGCCATCCTGGCGTTTGCCGTGTTCATAGCTGGTCTTGCCTCGCCTGCCGCACGGGCTGAATGGCATCCGACCAAGCCGGTCCAGTTCATCGTGATGGCCGGAGTAGGAGGCGGTGCGGACAAGGCGACGCGTTTCCTCGTCGACGTGATCGCCAAGCGCAAGCTCGCAGGCGTGCCGTTCGAGGTTGTGAACCAGCCGACCCATTCCGGCGCGGACGCGCTCGCCGGCTTGCAGTCGCGACCCGGCGATGACCACGTGCTGCTATTCACGCTGAACAGCTTCTATACAACGCCGATCGATCATCCCGAGTTGAAGCTCGATGTCGGCAAGCTGACGCCGGTCGCGCGCCTCGCCGAGGACGTGTTCCTGTTGCTGGGTCAGTGCCGATCGCACCGACATCAACAACATCGACGATTTCGTCACAGCGGCGCGCGCCAAGGGCGACAAATGGGTGATGGCCGGCACAGGCCTTGGCGCCGAGGACCAAATGCTGACGGACTTCCTCAACGCCACCTACAACCTCAAGATGACCTACAGGGACAAAGGTGGCGGCGGCGAAGTGGCGAAGGAACTGGCGGAAAAGCGCGCAGATTCGACGGTCAACAACCCCTCCGAGCAGAATGAGTATTATCCCAAGGGCAAGACAAAGCCGATCATCGCGTTCACGCCGGCGCGCCTGAAGGGCTATCCACGCGTGCCGACCCTGCGCGAGACGGGCATGGATTTCACCTATTTCATGCAACGCTCGATCGTCGCCGCGCCCGGCATCAGCGAGGAGGCGCGCGGCTGGTACGAGAAGCTTTTTCGCACCCTGTTCGAAGGCCCGGAATGGGTAAAATATCGTGATGACAACAGCCTTTCGGGCGCATTCCTCTCCGGCGCAGCATTGATGAACTACTGGCTTCTGGAACGCGAGAAGCACAAGCGCTGGAAGATGGCGATCGAGATGATGAGCCTCGCCGGTCCGCAAAAACATTGAGAACCTGAACATCCCTTCACATCGTTGCCACGTGCTCGCCAAAGTTGGTAGGTTTCTATGCTGCAGTGCAGCAAAAGGGGGCAGAGCATGACACCGTTGGATTGGATGAAGCAGGAGCGTGAGCGTCTCCTCGCACAGATCGAGCGCCTGCAATCAGGCGCCTTCCGCATCGGCCACGACAATGGCTCAGGGTGGGTCGACGCCACAGCCGATCACATAGCGTCGAACTTGGCGTCGCTGGCGGAGTACGACCTCGTGCTCGCACAAGCGGAGTTAGCGGGCCCTGCGGTCTTCAGCGCTCCCGTCGTCGAGCAGGCTTCGCTGCCGTTTTAAGAGCTCTCGGCGGGGTAGGTTCGCCGGCCCTGTCAGGATGGCCTCAGGCCATGGACGCGCTGCTCCGTCTTTGCCAACGCCGCAGACGCGGTCGGCTCAACGGCGGCGGGCGCCGCGGCGCTAGCCGCGACCGACGTATCCGCGACCCGGGACACGGTCGTCGCTTTGGCATCGCCGTCGGCGTCGTCGGCGATCCCCGCCTCGTCGGCATACAACTCGAAGTGCAGTTCGAGCGCGTCGACAAAGCTTGCCACCAGATCAAGCAGCGGCCCGAGCGCGATGCGCCCGGCAATCAGGAAGCCCTCATCGATCGTGATCGATGCCTGCTCCGAGAGGGCGTAGGTATCCAAAGGCAGCATGCCCCGGCTGCGCAGATAGGCGGGCAGCGCGTCGGCCGTATCAAAATCCTGCAACGTCGCGTCGGCGCACTCGGCGACCGCGTCCGCCAGCATCACGGTGCCGCCGATGAACAGCTTGGAAATCATCGTGAAACGGGCGTCGGTGCGGGCCAACTCCTCCGCGCGTTCGCGCGCCTTGAGTACTCGCGCAATGATGCTGAGTTCCAGGCCACGGATGCGCTCGACCACGGCCCGCTGGCCGGCCCGCGCCGCCAAGATGGTCTCGGTCGTGATGATCGGATCGTCGCTCGCCCGCGAATAGGAGACGGCGACGAGATCTTCACCGGCCGCCAGTGTGGCGTCGAGGTGGTCGGCGAGCATGTAGGCGGAGACAGGCGCCGGAGCCTTGGCGGCGGTGGAGTTCGTGACGGTCATTGCCGGACCTTTATTGGTTTCGATCCCGCACAGATTTGGAGGCGCGCCGGGACCCGAGAAATCGCTGTCGGCAAGATGGTCTGATTCGCGATCAACGGCGAAATTGCCGGACCTGGTCGGCTGTGCCTCCAAGGCCACATCTGCAAATGCTGTGGAAAAGTCGCTCGTTGAGACCGGCTTCGGCCCCGGCATTTCGCCGATCTAGCTTCCTGGGAAGCATCGCGGCCCATGCCTGATCGCGACTTCCGGCCGGGATCCAGTTATCAACGATCCACATGCACCGCGTTCTGCCGCCTATCGACCTGAAGGACTGACCGATGGCCAAAAAGCCGACCGAGCAGCAGCGCGCGCTGTGGACATTCCTCATTACGACGCTGGCCGCACCGTTTCTCGCGGGACTGATCGTGTTTGCTGCGGGCGCCGTTATCGGTGTTCTCGGACGCTGGATGCCCCCCGACATGGCCGCGCTCGACCCCGCGGGACGGATGGGATGGGCCGCCAGCCACGCACTGCAGGCCTTTGTGTGGTCCGCTTGGCCAGCAGCGCTCGGGGGGGCCGCGATGGCGGGGCTGATTTTATGGCGCGGCGAGGTGAGCTGGCTCACAGCGGCGATCACGGGGGCCGTTGCCACCGTTTTGTTCGGCGTTCTGGGGGGCAAACCGCTGGCGCCGCACCTGACACCCATTGCCTTTGTCGGCGCCTGTGTGGCGATTGCTTTGTGGTGGTTCTTGACGCGGGTCAAAATCCTCAGATGAGGCCGTTCGAACGCTGTAGCTGCTGGCCAGCAAACGGCTGACAACCTCGGCGGGCGGCCACTCTTACGCCGCTGCGGATTACCTCTGGGCTCGTCTGCCGCCGGCTGCTCGGGCGCCTGGGCCTCGTGGGCTGAGCCCTCGCACGTCCCTGCCAAATCATGTTAGAAGCGCCGGGATTGCGCTTTGAGCGCCGCTGCAACTCGACAACGGGGACGTTTCAAGCGCCGATGACCGACCGCCTCGTCTCCAACGTCAAGAAAGAGGCGGACGCCTTCGAGGCGACGATCCGGCCGCAGTCGTTGGACGAGTTCATCGGGCAGGAGCAAGCGCGCGCCAATCTGAAAATCTTCATCCAGGCGGCGAAGTCGCGCGGCGACGCACTCGATCACGTGCTGTTCGCCGGCCCGCCCGGCCTCGGCAAGACGACGCTGGCGCAGATCATGGCTAAGGAACTGGGCGTCGGCTTCCGTGCCACTTCTGGGCCGGTGATCTCCAAGGCCGGCGATCTCGCGGCGCTGCTGACAAACCTGGAAGAGCGCGACGTTCTCTTCATCGACGAGATTCACCGGTTGAATCCGGCGGTGGAGGAGATCCTCTATCCGGCGATGGAGGACTTTCAGCTCGATCTCATCATCGGCGAAGGCCCGGCCGCACGCTCGGTCCGCATCGATCTGTCGAAGTTCACCCTCGTCGGCGCCACCACCCGCGCCGGCCTGCTGACCAATCCGCTTCGGGATCGTTTCGGCATTCCGATCCGCCTCAACTTCTACACCATCGACGAACTGGAACTGGTCGTCAGCCGCGGCGCGCGGGTCCTAGGGGCTCCAATGCGGCCCGATGGCGCCCGCGAAATTGCCCGCCGGGCGCGCGGCACGCCGCGCATCGCCGGTCGTTTGCTCCGCCGCGTGCGCGATTTTGCCGCCGTGGCGGACGCGGCCTCGATTACGGCCGAAGTCGCTGATAACGCGTTGCGCATGCTGGAGGTCGATAACGAAGGTCTCGACGCGCTCGATCATCGCTATCTCGGGTGCATCGCCAAGAACTACGATGGCGGGCCTGTCGGCATTGAGACGCTGGCAGCCGCTCTGTCGGAGCCGCGTGATGCCCTCGAGGAGATTGTGGAGCCCTATCTGCTGCAACAGGGATTCGTCGGCCGCACGCCGAGAGGGCGGGTGTTGACGTTGAAGGCGTGGCGGCACTTAGGGCTGGCGGGACCGGCGCGCACTGCTGTGCCGGAACTGCCGTTGTTCGAGGAAGATGATCCCGGGCGGCGCGAGGGAAGTGGTTAACCAACTGGCGTGATCATTCTTGAGATTTCATGGTTTTGCTTTGGTCTCGGCCTAGATAGTTTCGAGCGCGAGAGTGGTCTGCATTGCTGGAGTGTCGATGAGTGCTGACGCGTAGGCAGGTGTTACAGGGTGGCGCGGCAATGGGCGTGGGGGGCACCGGGTTCGGGAGCTACGCGCTCGCCGAGCCGTGGCAGCTCGATATCACTCACTACAAGGTGACGCCGCCGAACTGGCCGTCGAACTTGAAGCTACGAATCGCGGCTCTCGCCGATTTCCATTTTTGCGAGCCGTTCATGTCGGTGGAGCGCGCCCGCCACATCGTCGAGCGCACGAACGCGCTGAAATGCGATGCCGTCGCGCTTCTCGGCGATTACGCAGCGGGCACTGGCATCTCTCGCTTCTCCCGTCACGTTCCCGCCCGGGACTGGGCCGCGGCCCTGGCGGGCTTGAAGGCCCCGTACGGCGTTCACGCCGTGCTCGGCAATCATGACTGGTGGGAGGACGACTTGGCCGCGCGGATGAAGCGCGCGCCCGTCGCGCAGCAGGCGCTCGAGGCTGTCGGCATTCCGGTTCACAACAACCGCGCCGTGCGTTTCGAGAAGAACGGCGCCGCTTTCTGGATCGCTGGCATCGCGGACCAATGGGCGCTCGGCTTGCGCCGGCTCAATCCGGGTCAGACGGGCCGCAAGCGTTACGGGTACGACGGCTTCGACGATCTGCCCGGCACGCTCGCGCAGGTGACGGATACGGCGCCGACGATCCTGCTCGTCCACGAGCCGGATATATTCCCCAATGTGCCGTCGCGAGTGTCGCTGACGCTGGCCGGACACACCCATGGCGGCCAGGTTACGTTCATGGGCTATGCCCCGCGCGTGCCGTCGCGTTATGGCCGCCGCTATCTCTACGGCCACATCGTCGAGGACGGTCGGAGCCTCCTGGTGTCCGGTGGCCTTGGCTGCTCTGGACTGCCGGTCCGGTTCGGCCGTCCTCCCGAGATCGTCGTGGTGGAACTCGGCAGCGACGCGACATCCTGACAGTCTTTCGCGCTTAGAGATGGTGCGCGCGGACGCCTGAGGCTATGTCGTGATCCGAAGCGACCAGCATCAGCCTCGGGTTTCCATGCCGCACACCAAACAGCCGCCCCGTCCCATGCAGACCTGGCCTGACATCGCAGGTCGTGTCATCGATGACGAGACCGGACGCCGGCACGTTTTGCCGATTCGCGTCTATTTCGAAGATACCGACGCCGGCGGCGTCATCTACCATGCCTCCTACGTTCGCTTCGTCGAGCGCGGACGCACCGACTTCTTGCGCCTGCTCGGAACCGACGCGAGACGGATGATCGACGGCTCCGACAGCCACGAACCCGCCGCCTTCGTGGTGCGACGCATGAACATGGATTATCTCCGTCCGGGCCGCATGGACGACTTGCTCGAGGTCGAGACGCGGGTGAAGGCGCTGGGCGGCGCCTCCGTGACGTTGCTCCAAACCGTTCACAAAGACGCGGTGCGCCTGTTCGAAGCCGAAGTCACTGTGGTGCTGGTCTCGGTCTCCGGCAAACCGCTGCGACTGTCGCAGACAATCCGCAACGCGTTCGGGTCGGCGGAGCCGCCACAAACCGGCTGAGCCGAATTCTCCGGCCTGGACAAGTCCAATTGTCGCTCCGATGATGAGATTCAAACAGGTCGGGGGACGGAAGGTGTCGCAGCAGAAGAACGCCGAAGGCATCGACGTCGATGTCGCCGACGCGATCGAAGGTTATGAGCGCTTTCGCCAGCAGTTCGAGCGCGATCGCGGGTTTTACAAAAGCCTCGCAGGCAAAAAGCAGAAGCCACGGCTGTTGTGGATCGGCTGCTCCGATAGCCGCGTCGTTCCGGCTCAGATCACCTCCGCCGATCCCGGCGAGCTTTTCGAGATCCGCAACATCGCCAACACCGTGCCGCCGTATGGCGCGGCCGATGATTCGGTCGGCGCGGCGGTAGAGTACGCCGTCCTGCACCTCGGCATCGACGATATCGTGGTCTGCGGCCACACCGGCTGTGGCGGCATCGCCGCGCTCGCGGGCGGCGATCCTCCGAAAGAGGAAGTGCATCTCTACCGCTGGATCGACTATACCCGCCCGGCCCATAAACTGATTGCCGCGGCCAGGGTGCCGGAGCCGGAGCGGCTGACCGAGACGGTCAAGGCGCACGTCCAATTCCAACTGGATAATCTTCAGACCTACCCGTGCGTTAGGGACGGCCTCGCCGCCGGACGCGTCGGTATTCATGGCTGGCTCTACGATATGGAGAACGGCACACTGTCGGCGTACGATCCTCAGACGGGCGAATGGCGCGATCTGCTCGCGGCCTCAGCCTCGTCTGGACGGGTCTAGGGCAAGAAAAACGGGGACAGCTTCTCTTTAGTCCAGGCGGGGCCGTCGTTGTTTGGTCATATTGCGCGGCAACATGACCACTTGGTGCGGTGGGCGCGGCGGGCCACTTCTGCTCGGGTTTGACGAAACCTGAGGGGAGGCGGGCATATCGCTATGTGCTCCCCGCGAATGGCCTGCCGCCTTTGGCGCCGGGCTGGGAAGACGGATGCGCAATGAATCCCGCTGACCTCCTGACCTTCGCGTTTAAGCCCGCGGCCTCGGAGCTCGTCTCGCACGCAGGCGTCTTCCTGCAAGCCAATATTCCGGACGTGCTGAAGACGACGCTCGATACCGGCGGAAATGGCGGCTTTTCGTTCCTGGGCCTGTTCATGCAGGCCACTGGTCGTCAAGATCGTGATGATCGGCCTGCTGCTCGCCTCCATCTGGTCGTGGGCGATCATCGTCGAGAAGCTGTTTTCGCCTTCCGCCGGGCCAGGCCGAAGCGGACAAGTTCGAGCAGATGTTCTGGTCGGGCCAGTCGCTGGATGAGCTCTACAACGGTCTCTCGCGCGCCAAGACGATCACCATGGCCGCGCTGTTCGTCGCCGCGATGCGCGAGTGGAAGCGCTCGGTCGAAGGCAACATCCGCGCGCTGGGCGGCATTCAGCTGCGCGTCGAGAAGGTGATGGACGTCACCATCAGCCGCGAGATGGAGCGGCTCGACCGCCGGCTGCTGTTCCTCGCCACCGTCGGCTCAACGGCGCCCTTCGTCGGCCTGTTCGGCACGGTCTGGGGCATCATGACGAGCTTCCAGGCCATCGCCGTGTCGAAGAACACCAACCTCGCGGTGGTGGCGCCCGGCATCGCCGAGGCGCTGTTCGCCACCGCGCTCGGCTTGTTGGCGGCCATTCCCGCGGTCGTCTTCTACAACAAGTTCTCGGCCGATTCTCGCGCATATCTCGCCAGCGGCTGGAAGCGTTCGCCGACGAGTTCGCGGCCATCGTGTCGCGCCAGATCGACGTGAGGAGCTGACGACCGTGGGCGCGAGCGTCAAGGCTGTCCATCAAAACACCGGCAAACGCCGGCGCGTGGCGCGTCGCCACGCCGCCATGCGCGAGATCAACGTCACGCCGATGGTCGACGTGATGCTGGTGCTGCTGATCATCTTCATGGTCGCGGCGCCGCTGCTCACGGTCGGCGTGCCGATCGAGCTGCCGCAGGCCAAGGGCAAGCAGCTGGAGACCAACAAGAGCCGCTCGCCATCTCGGTCAAGGCCAATGGCGATGTGTTCATCGCCGAGACGCAGGTGAGGCTCGACGAGATCGCGGCCAAGCTCAAGGCGATCGCGCAGGCGCGCAAAGGCGACGACGAGCAGATCTTCGTGCGCGGCGACAAAGGCGTCGGCTACGGCACGTGATGCGCGTGATGGGCCGCATCAGCGCCGGCGGCTTCAAGAAGGTGTCGCTCGTCACCGAGGTCGAGGAAGGGGGCTGAGCCGTGTACTTCGGGCTCGCCGTCTCTATCGTTTTTCATTTGGCGCTGCTGGCTTGGGCGATGTTGACCATCCAGTCGACGCCGGAACTGAGCTTGCCTCCGACGCCGACGATTTCAGTCGAAATTCTCACGCCCTCCGACGTGCTGCGCCTGAAGCAGGGCGACGAGACTTCCAAGCATTTGGAAACTAAGGCCGCGCCGGCGCAGACACCCGACGCGCCCGCGCCGCAGGAGGCTCCGAAGCCGAAGCCCGTGACTGCCGCCGCGCCTCCGCCTCCACCGCCTCCGGCTGCAGAGCCGCCGCCGCCAGAGCCTGCTAAGCCCGAGCCTGCTAAGCCAGAGCCTGCTAAGCCAGAGCCGCCGAAGCTCGACCCGATTGCCGATAAGCTGGCGGCCTTGCCGCCGACCCCAGCTCCGCCCGATCCAACGCCCGGCCCGACGCCGGACGACCAGAAAAAGCTCGAGGAAAAGCTGGAGCAGGAGCGAGCCGCCGCGGAGCAGCGCAAACAAGAGGAAGAGATGCGCAAGGCGGCCGAGGCCAAGAAGAAGGCCGATCAGAAAAAGGCCGAAGACTTGAAAAAGAAAAAGCTCGCGGACGAAAAGAAGAAGCGAGAAGAGGCCAAGAAGAAGTTCGACGCCAGCAAGCTCGCCGCGATGCTGGACAAGATCCCGGATTCGCCGGAAGCGCCGCAGAAGGCGCTGATCGATCGGAGCCAGGACAAGCGCGGCGGCAAGCCCATCGGCTCGAGCCAGACCGCAACCGCGACTGGCCCTGAGGCAGGTACCAAGGACGGGCGGGACTCCGTGCTGTCGTTGCGCGAGCAGGACATGCTGAAAGGCATGATCAACGCTCGGCTCAGGGATTGTTGGCGGCTTCCAGGTGGCGGCGGCGGCGTCGAGAACCCCATCGTGACCGTGAAATGGCACTTGCGGCCAGACGGCACGCTGGACGGCTCTCCCACCGTCATTCAGCCGCAGAGTTCGCCGACGTTCCAACTCGCGGCAGATGCGGCTTTGCGCGCCGTGCAATGCGCCGCGCCTTTCGGGCTGCCGCCTGACAAGTACGCGTCATGGAAAGAGATCACATGGCAGTTCGATCCGACCAAGATGCTGTAGAAGCATCACGAAGTCGGCGACTGCAGACACGGAACCGGACCAACATGAGCGAAGGTGAGATTGCGATGACCGTCGAACGTGGCCACCCTGCAGCAACCGGGGCGCGGACGTATCTCGCGTGCGTGCTTGCGGGCTTGATCGCCATTCTCGCGGGTCTTGCTGCGCCTCAAACGGCGCAGGCCCAGGGCCTCTCCGGCACCCTGCAGGAAGGCAACATCGCGCCGATCCCGATCGCCATTCCTGAATTCCTCGGCGAGGATCCGAAGCTCGGTGCGGACATCGCCGGCGTCGTGGCGGCCGACCTCAAGGGATCGGGTAGGTTCGAGCCGATCAACCCCGCCTCCTTCCTCGAGCGTCCTCGCGACGTCAATGCGATGCCCAACATGAACAGCTGGCGAGCCATCCGCGCCGATGCGCTGAGTGTTGGCCGTGTCACCCGCGGGCCGGACGGTCGGTTGGTATCTGAGTTTCGCGTGTGGGACGTCGCCCAGGCCAAGCCGCTGACGGGACAGCGCTTTTCGACTAGCCCCCAGAACTGGCGGCGCATCGGTCATCTGATCGCGGACGCAATCTACAAGAGCCTCACCGGCGAAGCGGGCTACTTCGACACCCGCGTCGTGTTCGTCGACGAGACCGGCCCCAAGGAGAAGCGAATCAAGCGCCTCGCGATCATGGACCAGGATGGTTACAACGTTCGCCTGCTGACGCAGGGCCAGGAGCTGGTGCTGACGCCGCGGTTCAATCCGATTGGCGCAGGAGATCACCTTCATGACCTACGCCAAGGGGCAGACCGCGGGTGTTCATCATGAACCTGGAGATCGGGCCAGCGCGACCTCGTCGGCGAATTCCCGCAGGGCGATAACACTTTCGCGCCGCGGTTCTCTCCGGATGGCCAGCGGATCATCTTCAGTCTCGAGGAGTCGGGCACGACCGGTATCTACGAGATGGACCTTCGGACGCGCCAGACGAGGCGCATGACCTCGCCCGTGGACCGCGGTATCGATACCGGCCCGAGCTATTCGCCAGACGGCCGTCAGATCGTTTTCGAGAGCGACCGCGAGGGTACCCAGCAGATCTACGTCATGAACTCGGACGGCTCCAACGTGCGTCGCATCAGCTCCGGCCAGGGGCGCTATTCGACGCCAGTGTGGATCCCGCGCGGCGACTACATCGCCTTCACCAAGCAGGCCGGCGGCGGCTTCTTGATCGGCGTGTTCAAGCCCGATGGCTCCGGCGAGCGCATCCTGACGTCGGGCTATCCACAATGAGGGGCCGACCTGGGCGCCCAACGGGCGGGTGCTCATGTTCTTCCGCGAATCGCAGGGGGCGAACGGCGGTGCCAAGATCTATTCGGTGGACATCACCGGCTATAACGAGCGTTTGATTCCGACGCCGGCCTACGGTTCAGATCCGGCGTGGTCGCCGCTCCTCAATTGAACAGTCGTTTACTCAGGATTAACTTCTTTCCGGCCAAATGTGGACATCGGGCCTCTGGAGCCGATCTCAGGATTGTTGCGTAATTCCAGTCTCTTCGGGCTGCGCCTCGTGGCGCGTCTTGCAGGCTGAGGAGCACGAACCACGGCGTGGCACAATTGCATCTATAGGGTTCAAAAGCAGGGCGAAATCGCCCTCTGTCCTTGATCAAAACGTGCGGCGCCGGTACCCCAATATACGGCTAGTGCCGATCAAGCATCAGGAGAGAAGACCATGCAGGGTGTGAAGGGGCTGATCATCATGTCGGCTGTTATCGCGGCTGTCGCCGTTGGCGCGTGCCGTCGTGAAGTTCCGCATGAGCCGATGAAGCTCGGCGGCGCCGTCGAGCAGCCGGCTCGCTAATTCCAATTTGTCGCTAAGCTTCAGATTGAAGCCAAGCTTTCTAAGGAGAAAATCAATGAAGAACGTTCTCATTCTCGCTGCCGTCGTGGCTGCCGTCGCCGTTGGCGCCTGCCGTCGTGAAGTTCCGCATGAGCCCATGAAGCTCGGCGGCGCCGTCGAGCAGCCGGCTCGCTAAAGCGAAGCCGTTCCAAGTCTTCGTGGCAATTGCCGCGAAGACCACGGATAAAAAGACCGAATCGCCTTTGCCCTCAGCATCGGTGATTCGGTCTTTGCCGTTTTTGGCTACCCGAGGTGGGTGGCTCAATTGATAGTCCGGGATAGCTGCCCTCGACCCGCAAATAAATTTCACACACTGAGCACCACTGAATAGAAACATCGCAGCGTAAACTTCGATTTCGCCGCCCTCCTATCCGAAATTCCTGAGGGCAAAGCGACGCACGTGGGTGCATTCGCCGGCTGCAGCCTTTATAGAAACCTTTGTGTTGTGGTCGGGGCAGTTCCTTTCGGATGTGTCCGAACTGGGGCTCGCGCAACACAAGTTTGATGCTTTTGCATCGGGGTGGGAAGCGGCCACATTTTCGTACAATGGGTCGGATAAGCCCGGAACAGTCGAATAGATTTCAGCCGGGCCCTCGCATTGCGTTCGTAAGCGGGGCTCGTCGAGAGACAAGGGGAAGTTGGATGGTTGCCACTCATCGATTGACGCGCGCTGCGCGCTTGCTGGCGGTGCTGTTGGCAACTGGTGCGCTCGCGGGTTGCGCCAATAAGGATCAGTCCGCCGATAGCGCGCTGTTGGGTCCGGGTGGCAAGGGTGGCCCGGTAACGCCTGGCACGCAGCGCGACTTCACCGTCAACGTCGGCGACCTCGTATACTTCTCCTCCGACAGCTCGGATCTGACGCCGGAAGCACAGCAGACGCTGCAGAAGCAGGCGCGCTGGCTGCAGCAGTACGCCCAGTACACCGTCACCGTCGAAGGCCACGCCGACGAGCGGGGCACGCGTGAGTACAACATCGCGTTGGGCGCCCGCCGCGCTCAGGCCGTGCGCAATTTCCTCGCGCAGAATGGCGTAAACGGCCAGCGCTTGCGGACCATCTCTTACGGCAAAGAACGACCCGTCGCGGTCTGCAACGACATCTCGTGCTGGTCGCAGAATCGCCGCGCTCAAACCGTGCTCAACAGCCGCGCTGCCTCCTGATAATTCCAGGACGGCCCATCGTTCTGACTTCGAACCCGAGCCCGGCCGGAGCAACCTCCGCCGGGCTCGCTGCTTTCGCCCGGTCTGCGTAGCGTCACGGATGTCCATGATACCAAAGGCATAGTTTGGCCGTAATAGCGGCGCAAACCTCATCACGCTCAAACGAAGTGTGCGGGCTTCCCGTGTCACGTCTCCGAATTGCCAGACAGACGGCGGTAAACTTCAGTCCGGTAAAACGGTGGCTACGGCACGAGGAGGGTGAACAGCCGGGCGTGGCGCGTATCTCTCGATTGCCGATTACGAACCCAGCCGCGAGGCTGGTCGGCAGTTGAAGCGCCACCTGGCGAGGTCCAAGCGTATTGCGGTGGCCAACAATGGTCGGTTTCTTGTGGCGGCGTGTGGGGCGGGCCGCGGTATTGGCTATGTTACTGGGGGCCTGTGGGATCGGTTGTTGCGCGGCAGCCGACGAGCGCGAGGAGGTGCTCATCGGCACTTTCCATCTGCGGCCACCCTCCGTGGTTGCCCCGGCGGTACACCCGGCGAGCATGCAGCCCAGCAGTAGCCAGCTTGGCAACGGGCCGCAGGGGACGCCACCCATCCCGGCAAGGCCATCGGCTCCCGTCGGTGAGCAGCGGCCGGACCAGATGCTAGGCGCTGCGATGGGTCTGCTGGGAGCCGGCGATCGCATCGGCGCTCAACGCCAACTTGAAGTTCTCGTCGGCCGCTACCCTGACGCCCCCGAAACTGCGCATGCACGCCGTTATCTCGGTCAAATCTACAACACAGCGGTGAGTGCCGCTGCCGCTGCGCCGAACGCACAGCATGCCGAAGTCAAGCCCTCCGGTCCCGCGATCGGCGAAGGCTGGCGTGCCGAGGTGCGACGCGGACCACCGATCGAGGAGCGCTTCGCCATCGAGGTGCCCGATCGCGTATTCTTCAGCTCGGGGGCCGCAGATCTCGGCGTCCGCGCCCGCAATGTCCTGGCGACCCAGGCGCGCTGGCTGCTGAAGCACGAAAGCGTCGGCGTCGTTGTTGAGGGCCACGCGGACGAACCGGGCTCGCTCGAGGAAAACCGTGCTCTGTCGATGGTGCGGGCCGAGGCGGTTCGGCAACGCCTTATCGAAGAGGGCGTCGCCGCTCCCCGCATCAAAGCTGTGGCGAAGGGGCGCTCCGAGCGCGTCGCCGAATGCGAAGGTTCTGATTGCGCGGCACAGAACCGCCGCGCGATCACGCTCACCGTGCCGTCCGGCCAGTCTTCTGTCCCGCCGGGGCCCATGAGCGTCGCTCCGCCGGCTCCATCAGCGCCTGTTTCGGGCCTGCGCGTGCCCGCTGCCATCCGCACCTCCGGAGGCGATCCTTCGGAGCGTTGACAATCGCTGGAGAAGGGCGGATGCCTAGCCCACTTCAAGCGCGACACTGGCACCTTTTCGATCCAGCGCGCAGCAGCACGGCAGGCTGCTCACAGGTCCACCACTCACGTTCGCAAACGGGAAACGCCTTTGAACATGCTCCGCAGTGCCACCCTTTCTCTCTCGCGACTCGCTTTGACGGCTCTGTTGCTGTCGGCGGTTCCGGCCCTGGCTCAGCAACCGCTGCCGACCCAGCCGGCCCCCGGGAAGGGCACGCCGACCTCGAAGACCAAGGCGGCGCCCCCTAAGGCCGAAGGCGGCGCGCCCGCGGCTACCGGCAGCGAATCCGGCCTGCGCCAGCGTGTCGAGCAACTCGAAGAGCAACTCGTCGATATGAACGTGGTCATCGGCACGCTCGAATCGCTGGCGAAGTCGGGCGGCGCAGCAGCAGCCGTACCGCGTGCCCCGGTTGGCGGCGGCAGCATGGGCGCGAGCGATGCTGCCCGTCTCGACGGCATCGAAACCCAGATTCGAGCGCTGACCTCTCAGGTCGAGCAACTCGCCGAGCAGATGCGCACCGTCAACCGCGAGCCGCGCCGCTCGGATGCTGGAGGCGGTTATCGTCCGTCGACCATGGCCGAGCCAAGCGGCATGGCAGCCGCGCCAGCCGCCGGTGGCTTCGGTACGACGGCTGTCACCGCGCCGACCGGCGACCCGATCGGCAGCCTGATCGCGGGCGGCACGCAGCGCGAGGCGGCAATGCAACCTCCGCCGGGCGCTGGCGCTACGCCGGGCGCCGTCACCGCTGCTCCCATTGCTCCGCCAAGCGGCAGCATGGGCGGCGAGGGTGGCAACCCTAAGCAGGTCTACGAGACCGCCTATGGGTACCTGCTGCAGCAGGACTACGGCGCAGCCGAATCCGCCTTCGAGGACTTTCTGAAGCGCTTTCCCAATGATTCGCTTGCAGGCAACGCCCAGTACTGGCTCGGCGAAAGCTTCTTCGTGCGGGGCCAGTACAAGCAAGCCGCCGCCTCCTTCCTCAAGGGCTACCAGACCTACGGCAAGGGCTCGAAGGCGCCTGACAGCCTCCTGAAGCTCGCCATGTCGCTGGATCGGCTGGGCCAAAAAGAAGCCGCGTGCTCCTCCTATGGCGAGCTCAACACGCGCTTCCCGACTGCCCCGGCCCATATCAAGAGCCGCGCCCAGAGCGAGCGCCAGCGCCTCGCCTGCAGTTGAGCGTGCGATGACCCCAGCGGTCGAGCCCATCCGCGACGACGAGCTGGATGGGCTGTTCGGCGATCTGGCACACGGCCCCTTAGCGCTCGCGGTTTCGGGCGGCGCCGACAGCATGGCGCTGATGCGCCTCATCGCGCGTTGGGCGGCGCGACCAAGTGTTAAGGAGAAGTGGTCCGAGTGGTGGGCGCAGGCCCCGGAGAGTCAATGCGACCACCTACCCGTGCTACGACCCGACTATCGCGGGCTGCAGACTCCGGTCTGGCTCCGCGACATTCGCACGTTCGCTGATCTCGCGCGCGCTGGCGGTCCCCCGCAGATCGTGGTTCTGACGGTCGATCACGGCCTGCGCACCTCATCTGCTCGGGAAGCGGAGTTCGTCGCAGACGAAGCGCGTGGGCTCGGCTTTCCATGTCAAATCCTGCGTTGGGAGGGCGGCAAACCAACCACCGGCATCCAGGAGGCTGCGCGCCGCGCCCGTCGCGAATTGATGCTCGATGTCCTCCGCGCCGAAGCTGGCATCCTCAGCGAGTTGTCTAGTGCTGCCGGCTTTCGGTTCTCACCGCGCGCCGCAGATCGCGTCGTGGTTCTCGCGCATCACATGGAGGACCAGGCCGAGACGTTCCTGATGCGTCTTGGCCGAGGCAGCGGCATCGAGGGATTGTCCGGTATGCGATCTCGCGACTACGCGAGGAGCGAGCCAACGCCGGAGTGCCCGCAGTCTTACACGGCATGTCTTTGGCGCCCGCTGCTGGGCGTACCGAAGGCCCGCCTTGTCGCAACCCTGCGCCAGGGTGGCCATGGTTGGGTGGAAGACCCGACCAACGAAGACGATCGTTTCGAGCGGGTTCGCGTCCGTAAGGCGTTTAGGCATCTGTCGGAGCTAGGGTTAACGGCCGGCAAGATTGCTCTGAGTGCAAGGCGGCTATGCGATTCCGAGCAGGCTTTGCAGGAGTTGGCGCAGAGGACGGGCGAGTCCCATGGCGACTTGGTTTCAGAGCTCTATGCTGAGAAAGCTCTGACCGGGCCGCTCTTTCGCTCGCCTTATCTTAGGGTGAGGACGTTGAGGCACCTCATCCGCTTGTACGGCGGCGCGGCCCGAGAGCCGGAGCTGGGGCAATTGGAAACCCTGGAAGGGTTGGTCTCGGATGACGAGGCTCGCCGTGCCTGCGGTGGCCTGACACTCGGCGGTTGCAAGATCGAGTTCATCGGTGAGAGCAGTGAGCGCGTCAGGGTCTGCCGCGAAGGAGCGGGCGATGCCATCTCAGCGATGCCGATCGAGCCCGGGCAAAGCCTTGAATGGGATGGTGGCCGCTTCTCCATTTCAGCGCCGGCCGCACTTCAGTCGCGGGCGACCGTCGAAGCGCTGGGCATGAGCCGCTGGGCCGGCCTTAAGAGGCATATTCCGGAGCTCGCCAGCTTGCGCCTGCTGCCCGCCGCGGCGGTCGCTACCTTGCCCGTGATCGTGCGCGACGGCGTGATCGTCGCCCACCCAGCGCTCGGTAATGTGATCGACAGGGTCGCGGGGCGCGACCCGAAAATCCTGGCGAGCTGGCGGGCCTACGCTGCCGGCCTCGAGCAAGGCGTCATTGCTCGCTTTTCTCCTCGCGCCAAGTGGTGAGCCGTCCGAAGCCGGCACGGTCACTAGAGCCGCCGCCGTCTCATAACTGGACGCTTGAACATCTGGTTCTCTAGATACCTCGCACTATCTGACGGAAATATCGTGGCGAAGCTTGCGAAGATGTGAGCCAAAAGGCCATCAACGTGCCATTGTTAGGGCGCACGTGACCCCGCCCGGGCCTTTGCTGATGCTCGCGAAAGGCACGCCAGCTATTGTGCCGGCCCGCGTGGGCATAACTTGGCAAACAGTTTGCACGACCCTATCTTAACCGTGATCTGGGGGTGCGCGCCGGCCGCATGTCCCGTCTGCTCCGGATTAGAGCGCGTCGGCTGTCATAGGAACCGTGATGAACTCCAACCTGCAGAAGCTCGCCATCTGGGTCGCCATCCTGGTGCTCCTGGCTGCGCTCTTCAATCTGTTCAATAACTCCGCGCAGACGCGGCGGGGGCAGGAGATCAGCTATTCGGACTTCCTGAATTATGTGGACGCCGGTAACGTTGTCGATGCGACACTGGCCGGAAACCGCATTCATGGCACACTGCGCGACAATGGCGGTAGCTTCACCACGTATGCGCCCGAGGACCCGGGACTGGTGGAGCGTTTGCGCAAGAAGGACGTTAAGTTCAAGGCGAGGCCTTCGGATGAGGACGTACCATCCATCATGAGCGTCATGCTGAACTGGTTCCCGATGCTGCTGTTGATCGCCGTTTGGGTGTTCTTTATGCGGCAGATGCAGTCCGGCTCCGGCCGCGCCATGGGATTCGGCAAGAGTCGCGCAAAGCTCTTGACGGAGCGCCACGGCCGCGTGACGTTCGAAGATGTCGCCGGCGTGGACGAGGCAAAATCAGACCTGCAAGAAATCGTCGAGTTCCTGCGGGACCCGCAAAAGTTCCAGCGCCTTGGCGGCCGTATTCCGCGCGGCGCGCTGCTCGTCGGTCCGCCGGGTACCGGTAAGACCTTGATCGCACGCGCCGTTGCGGGTGAGGCGAACGTCCCGTTCTTCACCATTTCCGGCTCGGACTTCGTCGAAATGTTCGTCGGCGTCGGCGCCTCACGCGTCCGCGACATGTTCGAGCAGGCCAAGAAGAACGCGCCCTGCATCATCTTCATCGACGAGATCGACGCCGTCGGCCGTCATCGTGGCGCCGGCCTCGGCGGTGGCAACGACGAGCGCGAGCAGACGCTCAACCAGTTGCTGGTCGAGATGGATGGCTTCGAGATGAACGAGGGCATCATCATCATTGCTGCCACGAACCGGCCCGACGTACTCGATCCGGCCCTGCTGCGTCCTGGCCGATTCGACCGTCAGATCGTCGTGCCCAACCCCGACGTCGGCGGCCGCGAGAAGATCCTCAAGGTGCACATGAAGAAGGTGCCGCTGTCGCCTGACGTCGACGCGCGCATCATCGCCCGCGGCACGCCCGGCTTCTCCGGCGCCGATCTCGCCAACCTCGTCAACGAGGCTGCCCTGCTGGCCGCGCGCCGCAACAAGCGCATAGTCACCATGTCCGAGCTCGAGGACGCCAAGGACAAGGTGATGATGGGCGCCGAGCGTAAATCGATGGTGATGTCGGAGGAGGAGAAGATCCTCACCGCCTACCACGAAGGTGGCCACGCCGTCGTCGGCATCACCGTCCCGAAGGGCATCCCTGTCCATAAGGCGACGATCATCCCGCGTGGACGCGCGCTGGGAATGGTGAAGTTCCTGCCGGAGGGTGACCGCTACTCGATGAAATACATCGAGTACACCTCTCAGCTGACCGTGGCGATGGGTGGCCGCGTGGCGGAAGAGTTGATTTTCGGCAAGGAGAACATCACGTCCGGCGCCTCCGGTGACATCCAGCAGGCCACGCAGATCGCCCGCGCGATGGTGACTCGCCTGGGCTACTCCGACGACCTCGGCACCGTCATGTACGGCGACAACCAGGAAGAAGTGTTTCTGGGCATGTCGATGGGCCGGCAGCAGAACGTGTCCGAGGCGACCGCGCAGAAGATCGACGCCGAGGTGCGCCGCTTGGTCAGCAATGCTTACGAGGATGCCCGCCGCATCTTGACTGAGAAGCGGGCACAGCTCGAGGCCGTCGCCCAGGGACTGCTGGAATACGAGACGCTGACCGGCGATGAGATCAAGGGCCTGATGGAAGGGCGTCCGGTCGTTCGCGTCGATCCCGATGACACCAAGGGCCCGACCGGCTCCGCTGTCCCGACCGCAGGCCGTCCCACGAAGCCTCGCGAGGAGCCCGAACTCCGGCGGCATGGCCCCAGCGCCGACCGCTTGATCGAGCGTCACGGCTAGAGCACCATCATCACGGCCGCGGAAACTCTTCCGCGGCCGTTTCCGTTGAACGCCTCGCGTTATCGCTTCAGGTCCACGATACCGTCCACGATCCCAAGTCCACGCGCTCTCAGGTCCACGATCCATGCAACGCTCGATCTACCTGCGCCCGCTCGGCGCGTTTGCGACGCCCCCCGAGGCCGGTGAAGAGGCCATGCCGACATGGCGCGGTCTTCCGCTTGCCGGAAGCGGCCTTTCGTTCGCCGCCGTCGAGGTTATCGAGCGCGATGTCCGCGGAGTCCGGCGCACGACCGCAGCGTTGGGCGATATGTTCGAGCGTGACTGGGGTCGCCACACCCTCGCGGCCAGCGACATGTTGGAAGCTCTTAGCAGCCCCCGCGCACGCCTTGGCGGACTGGCGCTCGACCGGCCGCGCATCATGGGAATCGTCAACGTCACCCCGGACAGCTTCTCCGACGGCGGTCACCTCGGCTCGGCCGAAGCCGCAATCGAGCACGGGATGAAGTTGGTCGCTGATGGCGCCGACATTCTCGACATCGGCGGTGAATCGACACGTCCCGGCTCGGATGCCGTACCGGTCGAAGAGGAGCTACGGCGCGTCATGCCGGTGCTCGAAGGTCTTCGCAGGCGCACCGAGGCGCTGATCTCGGTCGACACTCGCAAGTCTGAGGTCATGCATCGCGCGGCGGAAGCCGGCGCCGACATCCTCAACGACGTCTCGGCATTGACGCACGACCCGGATGCCATGGCGGTCGCCGCGCAAACCGGTCTGCCGATCATCTTGATGCATGCGCAAGGTGATCCGAAAACGATGAATGACAATCCAGTGTACGGGGATGTGGCGCTGGACGTGTTCGACTTTCTGGAAAGGCGCATTCAGGCCTGTGTCGCCGCCGGTATTCCGAAGGCGCGGCTCGTCGTCGATCCGGGGATCGGTTTCGGCAAGCACCTGAAGCACAACGTCGCCGTTCTGTCCCAGATGAGTCTCTATCACGGCCTTGGCGTTGCGGTGCTGCTCGGTGCAAGCCGCAAGAAACTGATCGGTCAGCTCTGCAATATCGAAAGCCCGAAGGATCGAGTTCCAGGCTCCATTTCAGCGGCACTTTCGTCGATCGCGCAGGGCGTGCAGATCGTTCGCGTCCACGACGTAGCGGAAACGCGCCAGGCGGTCGCAGTGTGGATGGCCATGATGAAGGGAACCGAGAAGGGACTAGCCTGATCGTCCGACGCTCTGCGTTCCCTCCCGAGGCCGGCGGAGAAGGTTTGTGCGCGATCAGCTCGCAGCCGCCCGGCGATCTGCAAAGCGGGCTTCGGCCGACTGGATGATCGCCTTTCGCAACTCGGCCGCCGACTTCGCATCAGCTGGTAGGCCCAGGTGCTGCTTGTCGGCAAGAAGGCGCAGATTATCGGCGTCCGGGATGTCGTTGAGCAGCTTTTCCAGCGCCGCCGCGCCTTCGCGCTTCAACACCACGACAGCGGTGAAGGCGAACGGATCGAATGCGGCCTCTGCTGCCGCCGGCGGCGTTGCGGTCTGCTCAGGCGGCCCAGTAACGGTCTGGGCCGAAGCTGCCGCCGAATCCGTCTTCGCCGTCTTGCCATGCCCTGCTTTCGCCGAGCGCTCCGGCAATGGCAGCCGCACGCGAACCTGCGACACCTCGCGCTTCGTCGTCTCGGTGAGACGCTTCGCGGCCTCGGGAGCCACGCCGGGATCGGTTGCGAACAGGTCGCGGAAGTACTTGTCCTTGGAGTTTCCGCTGAGCGATTTGGTCGCTTTGGCCATGGTGCTCAATCCCTGCTTAGGCCGCGATGACGGGGCTGATCTCATCATAGAGCTTGCGGACATCGCTGATGGCGTCCCCATACTTGGTCTCGATCGGGCGTCGCGTCGAGACCCAGTCGAACGCGTTGGCAATGCCATCGCGTTGCGGTAGCCGAGCCCGCAGCATGGGATGGAACAATTCGATCTGGTCGATCAAGCTGCGGTCCTGACCCGCGTCGCGCACGTAGTTGGCAAGGCAGACGTAGCGGCGCTGATCGATCGGGATCGCCTCCAGGTCTTCAACCGAACGCTGGCCCTCGATGATGAGCGCGACGCGGTCGACCGCGAGCTGCGAGACGTAGTCGGGGCGGAACGGCACGATCACCTTGTCGGCCGTCTTTAGTGCGGCCAGCGCTGCAAAGGAAAGCCCCGGCGCGCAATCCATGATCACCACGTCGAACGTACCGGCGAACCGCCGCAAGAGCTGCTCCAGGCGTCCGCGCACGCGGCTCGCCACGATATCGGGGTCCTTGCTCTGTTGCGCCTGCTTGAGGAATAGCTCGCCCTGCACATCCTCCAGCAGCAATGAGCCCGGCAGCAGCGACAACGCAGGCGATTTGCCGTTGGCCCCAGCCACGTCGCCGACGCCGTGCAAGAGATACTCGCGCGGCTGCGGCGAGACGCCGTCGAACAGATCGAAGAAGTAATCGGCGATCGTCTTGCCGGCCTTGCGCGCCTCGCTCCAGCCGAGACCCCCGAGCAGGATGAGCGACGCGTTGCACTGGCTGTCGAGGTCGAGAATGAGCACCCGCTTGCCGCCCCATACGGCGAGCGACTGGGCGAGCATCACTGCGACCGTCGATTTACCGACGCCCCCCTTGCGGTTGGCGACTGCCAGAAAATAAGCCATTGAACCCCCGTGTCGGCGGCACACGAACGATAAATCGGGCGCTGCTCGTGCCTGAAGCTGCGCCACTCACTCCGATGCCGGTCCTATGCGCCAATTCCGTGTCGCCTTGAAAGCCTCCGCCTGTCCAGCGTCACAGCTCAGTTAGCGATTGCGCCAAGCAGCGGCACGCTGTTGAAATGAGGTGTTCCTCATCACCCAAAGCGGTTGAACCTGCTTGCTAAGTTGCCGCGCTGCATTCTTATGTGAGCAGAATTGCAGGCTGATTCGTTTTAGTGTTGATGGATGCAACCTGAAGGTGCGATATGGCCCGCTGGGCAGCGGTCGAGGCGTATCGCTACCGATTCCGACAGACGATGGGGGCATAGATGTCGCGCCGCTATTTCGGGACCGATGGGATCCGCGGGCTCGCCAACCGCCCGCCGATGACGTCGGAGGTCGCGTCTCAAGGTCGGCATGGCCGCCGGCAAGCTCTTCCAGAGTCGGGACGCACCGGCACCGCGTCGTCATCGGCAAGGACACGCGGCTGTCCGGCTACATGCTCGAAGCTGCGCTGATGTCGGGCTTCACCGCCGTCGGCATGGACGTGTTCCTGCTCGGGCCGATGCCGACGCCGGCCGTCGCCATGCTGACGCGCTCGCTGCGCGCCGACCTCGGCGTGATGATCTCGGCCTCCCACAACCCTTCGACGACAACGGCATCAAGCTGTTCGATCCCGACGGCTACAAGCTCTCCGACGAGATGGAGCGGCAGATCGAGGATCTGATCGACGCCGACACCGCCCGCCTGCTGGCCGCCGCCGACCGCATCGGCCGCGCCACGCGCGTCGAAAGCGCGCAGGAGCGCTATATCGAGTTCGCCAAGCGCACCCTGCCGAAGAACCTGCGCCTCGACGGCCTGCGCATCGTCATCGATTGCGCCAACGGCGCCGGCTACAAGGTGGCGCCCGAAGCGCTGTGGGAGCTGGGCGCCGAGGTCATCAAGATCGGCGTCGAGCCCAACGGCCGCAACATCAACCACAAGTGCGGCTCGACCTCGCCGGAGGCGCTCGATCGACAAGGTGCGCGAGGTGCGCGCCGATATCGGCATCGCGCTCGACGGCGACGCCGACCGCGTCGTCATCGTCGACGAGAAGGGCAACATCGTCGACGGCGACCAGCTCATGGCGGTCATCGCGGAGAGCTGGCATCGCCGCGGCAAGCTTGCGGCCGGCGGCGTCGTCGCGACGGTGATGAGCAACCTCGGCCTCGAGCGCTACCTGAAGAGCATCGGCCTGTCGCATGGCGCGCACGCCGGTCGGCGACCGCTACGTCGTCGAGCACATGCGCAAGCACGGCTACAACGTCGGCGGCGAGCAGTCCGGCCACATCGTGCTGTCCGACTTCACGACCACGGGCGACGGCCTGGTCTCGGCGCTGCAGGTGCTCGCTTGCGTCGTCTCGACCGGCAAGCCGGTGAGCGAAGTGTGCAGCCGCTTCGAGCCGCTGCCGCAGATCCTGCAGAACGTGCGCTACGCCAACGGCAGGCCGCTCGAGGACAAGCGCGTCGTCAAGGCCATCGAGGGTGCCAGCAGCGGCTCGGCGAGGGCGGCCGCCTCGTGATCCGCCCGTCCGGCACCGAGCCCGTCATCCGCGTCATGGCGGAAGGCGACGACGAGCGCCTGGTCTCGACCGTTGTCGGCGACATCGTCGAAGCCGTGAAAGTCGCAGCGCAGGCGGCATAGAACTCTATCGATCTTCAACGATCTAGCGGCCGGCAAAACGATTGCCGGCCGTTTTTGTGAACCTCGTCATCCCTGCGACAGCACCTGAACCTCATGGTGGCTCAACGCTGCCATTCTTCGGAGTCACTGCTGACGACCGGCTAACGTGCGTCAACGGAACCTTTCGCGCCTTGGTGCGTTTGGGGTCGCTAGGTGCGCCTTTTCGGGGCATCCGGTCGCGTCCGGAGGGGTTGCGTGCGTGATGAAGGGAAGGGGTCCGGCCGGCATGGCTCTCCCGGCTTCTTGGCCGGAGGCGGAGAAATGGGCGCCCGCATCCGCGCGTATGATTGGGCCGCGACGTCCCTTGGGCCGCCCGAGACGTGGCCGCAAGGCCTGAGGACGGCAGTCCGCATCATGCTCACCTCACGCCAGCCGATTTGGGTGGGCTGGGGACCGCAACTCGTCTACCTCTACAACGATCCCTACAAAGCGATCATCGGCGGCAAGCACCCCTGGGCTCTCGGCCAGCCGGTCTCTGTCATATGGCAGGAGATCTGGGACGAGATCGCGCCGATGCTGTCCACCGCCATGGGCGGAACCGAAGGCACCTACGTCGAAGAGCAGCTCCTGATCATGGAGCGCAACGGCTATCCCGAAGAGACCTACTACACGTTTTCCTACAGCCCCGTCTCGAACGACGATGGGACGCCGGGCGGCATCATTTGCGCCAACTCCGACGACACATCCCGCGTTATCGGCGAGCGCCAAATGGCGCTGCTTCGCGAGCTTGCCGCGGGCACCGCCAACGCGCGTTCCTGGCGTGATGCGGGAAAGCGCAGCGCCGAGGCGCTGGCGACCGATCCACGCGACGTGCTGTTTGCGCTGCTCTACCTGGAAGAACGCCACGGCGGTCAATTCGTGTTGGCCGGCGCTGTGGGCATGGACGTCGGCCACGTGGCGGCACCGGACACCATTGGCCGCCAGCAGATGGAGCCTTGGTCGCTGCTGGAGATGATCGAGACCGGTGCGTCGTTACGGATCGTGGAGGACCTGCGCGCTCATTTTGGATGCCCAATGCCGACCGGGGCGTGGAAGGTGCAAGCCAACAGGGCCGCCGTACTGCCAATTCTTCCTTCGGGCACGAATGGTCGCGCCGGCGCTCTGATCGTCGGCCTCAACCCCTATCGATTGTTCGACGACAGTTACCGCGGCTTTCTCGAACTCGCCGCCAACCAGATTTCCGCCGCCCTTGCCAACGCCGAAGCCTACGATGAGGAACGCCGCCGCGCCGAGGCCCTCGCGGAGTTGGATCGCGCCAAGACGCTGTTCTTTTCCAATGTCAGCCATGAGTTCCGCACGCCGCTGATGCTGATGCTGGGGCCGGTCGAAGAGATGCTGGCGGACAGTGAGCTCAGTGCCCGCGATCACACTCGCGCGGAAGTGGTGCATCGCAACGGCATGCGGCTGTTGAAACTCGTCAACGCGCTCCTCGATTTTTCGCGGATCGAGGCCGGCCGCGCCCATGCCAGCTATCAGCCGACGGATCTTGCGGCGTTCACGACGGATCTCGTCAGCAATTTCAGGTCGGCCACCGAGAAGGCTGGCTTGAGCCTGACGGTCGATTGCCCCCCGCTTCCCGAGCCCGTCTATGTCGACCACGATATGTGGGAGAAAATCGTCCTCAACCTCGTCTCGAACGCGTTCAAGTTCACGCTCGATGGCGGCATTTCAGTTTCCTTGGGCGTTGAAAAAGGCCCGGCGGGCCAATTGGCCGTGATGCGGGTTAAGGATACCGGCATCGGCATTCCCGCGGCCGAGTTGCCGCGTTTGTTCGAGCGCTTCCACCGCATCGAAGGCGCCCGGGGCCGCAGCTTCGAAGGCAGTGGCATTGGTCTCGCGCTCGTACAGGAACTCGTGAAACTACATGGTGGATCGATCAAGGTGACGAGCGAGGAGGGGTGCGCCACCGAATTCACCGTCCGCGTTCCATTCGGCACCGCTCATCTCCCCGAGAAGTCCATTCACTCCGATAGCGGGGCGGCCTCCTCCGCGATCCATGCCCATGCTTATGTCGAGGAAGCGCTGCGCTGGCTGCCGGACTCGGCGACGAACGCGATGCTTGCACACGAGGTCGCTTCCGCTGGCGCCCAGCCTCCCGAAACGCAGGCTCGCGCCAAAATCCTGCTCGCCGACGACAACGCCGATGTGCGCGATTACGTGCGCCGGCTGCTCGGCGACCGCCACGACATCACCGCCGTCGCCGATGGCGAGGAGGCGCTCAAACGCCTAAGAGTTCAGCCGGCCTGACCTTGTGCTCACCGACATCATGATGCCGCGCGTCGATGGCTTGAGGTTGATCCGCGAAATTCGCGAGCACGCCGAGTGGCGGGACCTTCCCATCATCGTCCTGTCGGCCCGCGCCGGGGCCGAGGACAGCGTTGTCGGCTTGGCCGCAGGAGCGGACGACTATCTCGTGAAGCCGTTCGCGTCCCGCGAGCTGATTGCGCGTGTCGACGGCGCGCTGAAGCTGGCGGGCCTGCGCCGCCAAATGAACGAGGCGCTGCGCCAAAGCGAGGCGCGTTTCCGCAATATGGCTGATCATGCTCCGATCATGATCTGGACGACGGACCCGTCCGGGGCCTGCACCTATCTCAGCCGATCTTGGTCGGAGTTTACAGGACAAGCGGTCGAGACTGGCCTAGGTCGCGGTTGGCTTGATGTCATTCACCCCGATGACCGCGAGGCCACCGCGAAGACATTCTTCGACAGGAACAGCCTTCATAAAGCGTTCAATCTCGAGACGCGGTTTCGCACCAAGGCCGGCGATTATCGTTGGGTGATGGGCGCTGCCGTCCCCTGGCTCGGCACCAACGACGAGTTCCTGGGCTACATCGGCTCGGTTATCGACATTACCGACCGGCGGCTAGTAGAGGAGACGCAGCGGCGGCTCAATGAGATCCTCGAGACTAAGATCTTGGAAGCCGTCAAGAAACGCGAGTTGGCCGAGGAGAAGCTGCTGCGGGCCCAAAAGATGGAAGCCGTCGGTAAGCTCACCGGCGGTATCGCGCACGACTTCAACAATCTGCTGCAAGTGATCGGCGGCAACCTGCAACTGCTGCAGAAGGATATGGCCGGCAACGATAAGGCGGAGCAGAGGTTGCGGAACGCGATCAACGGTGTCTCCCGCGGCGCCAAGCTTGCCTCGCAGCTTCTAGCGTTTGGTCGGCGCCAGCCTCTCGCCCCCAAAGCCGTCAATCTCGGGCGGCTCGTGCGTGGCTTGGACGAGATCCTGCGGCGCACCCTGGGCGAGGAGATCGAGATCGAGACGGTCATCGCCGCCGGGCTGTGGAATACTATGGTCGATCCGACACACGTCGAGAATGCCATCCTCAATCTGGCGATCAACGCCCGCGACGCCATGGCCGGCCCGGGAAAGCTCACGATCGAGGTCGGCAACGCCTGTCTCGATGACGACTACGCGCTCGAATACGAGATTACGGCGGGCCAGTTCGTGATGCTGGCGGTGTCAGATACGGGCTCCGGCATGCGGCCAGAGGTGATGGAGCAGGCATTCGAGCCGTTTTTCAGCACGAAGCCGGAAGGGCAGGGCACCGGTCTCGGCCTCAGCATGGTTTACGGCTTCGTTAAACAGTCCGGCGGCCACATCAAGATCTACAGCGAGATCGGCCAGGGCACCACGATCCGCATGTACTTGCCGCGCATTCGCCAGGAAGAGGATCGACCCGTCGGCTCCAAGCATCGCGCCGTGGCCGGCGGCTCGGAGACGATCCTTGTCGTCGAGGATGATGACGACGTTAGCGCGACGGTCGTCGAAATGCTGACCGACCTCGGCTACCGGGTATTAAAGGCGAAGGACGCGCAGAGTGCGTTTGCCATCATCGGCAGCGGTGTGGGCATCGATCTGCTGTTCACCGATGTGGTGATGCCTGGGCCGATGCGCAGCACGGAACTCGCCCGCAAAACCCGTGAACTGTCTCCCGCTACTGCGATCCTGTTCACGTCGGGCTACACCGATAACGCGATCGTTCACGGTGGAAGGCTCGACGAAGGCGTTGAATTGCTGAGCAAACCCTATGCACGTGAAACTCTGGCGCGTAAAGTGAGGCAGGTTTTGAAAGGCCACAACCAGCTCAACGGCGCAACACAATCCGTGGAGCAGTCCATGCCCCCTATTCAGTTTAACTCGGTCAACCACTCAGCCTCGGTGCAATCGACGCGGCCAGCGGGGCAGCCGTTGTGTGTCCTCGCAGTCGAGGATGATCCGCTCATCCTTATGGCGACGACCGACATGCTTGAGGATATGGGCCTCGATGTTCTCCAGGCTTCAAGCGCCAAGGAGGCGCTGTCGAAGCTGGCTGAGAAGGAGGTCGACGTGCTGATGACCGACATCGGGCTTCCTGGAATGTCGGGCCTGGAGCTTGCGCTGGAAGCACTCTCCCGGCAGCCGGCACTTCGCGTGATCTTCATGACCGGCCACAGCGTGATCGACGGCCAGGATGACCACGAGCAGCTCCAGAGCGCCATCCTGCTGACGAAGCCGTTTGACGAGCGCGGCCTAGCCGCCGCGATCAGGAGTGCCGGGGCCGGGGCTTTATAGCGGCAGGCGCGACGTGCCTGCCCGCGCGCCGCGGATGAGTGCGCACTCGCCAGCAGGCGTTGAGTGGGCTACTGAGGGCGCAATTCATGTGATTGTCCCGAGGAAACCCATGAGAACGGCTTCACGCTTCTGCCTCTTGCCGGTCGCGGCTGCGATGCTGGCAGTCAGCTTCGTAACGGGGGCACTCAGTCCCACAACCGCCAACGCGCAAGGAACTAAGATGACGACAACCGCTTCCGGCTTGCAATTCACCGACACCGTCGCTGGCAACGGCGAAACGCCGAAGACCGGTCAGACGTGCGTGATGCATTACACCGGCTGGCTTTATGAGAATGGCGTCAAGGGCAAGAAGTTTGACTCGTCCGTCGATCGCGGCCAGCCATTCCCGTTCAAGATCGGCGTCGGCCAGGTCATCAAGGGTTGGGATGAAGGCGTCTCCACCATGAAGGTCGGCGGCAAGCGCACTCTGATCATTCCTCCGCAGCTCGGCTACGGTGCCCGCGGCGCGGGCGGCGCCATCCCCCCGAACGCCACGCTGATGTTCGACGTCGAGTTGATCGGCCTGAAGTAAGGGTCTGTGATCCCGGCGCACAAGCTCCGGGATCACGCTGACGTGCGGTTTGGAGGACTGCTACTCCGCCGCCACCTCGCGTGCCAGAAACCCGCCAGATTGGCGCGCCCATAGCTCCGCATAGAGTCCACCCCGCGCAATCAACTCGGCATGCGTGCCGGTTTCAGCGACACGCCCCTCGTCCATCACCACCAGCCGGTCCATGGCCGCGATCGTCGAGAGGCGATGAGCGATCGCAATCACCGTCTTGCCCTGCATCAGGTTGTGCAGCTGCTCCTGGATCGCGCCCTCCACTTCCGAATCGAGCGCGCTCGTCGCCTCGTCGAGGATCAGGATCGGCGCGTTCTTCAGCAGGACCCGTGCGATGGCGATGCGCTGTCGTTGCCCGCCTGAAAGTTTGACACCGCGCTCGCCAACCTGCGCCGCATAGGACTGGCGACCCTTCATATCTTCGAGCCCGAGGATGAACTCGTGAGCATGAGCCCGCCGGGCGGCCTGCTCCGCTTCCCAAACGGAGGCATCCGGACGCCCGTAGAGGATGTTGTCCCTCACCGAGCGGTGCAGCAGGGATGTGTCCTGCGTCACCATGCCGATCTGCGCCCGCAAGCTATCCTGCGTAACGCGCGAAATATCCTGTCCGTCGATCAGGATGCGCCCGCCTTCCAGGTCGTAGAAACGCAGTAGCAGATTGACCAGCGTCGACTTGCCGGCGCCCGAACGGCCGACCAGCCCGACCTTCTCGCCGGGCTTGAGGGTGAGCGATAGGTTCGAGATCACGCCACCGGGCTTGACGCCGGGCACGGTCAGGTCCACCGCCTCGTACTTACGGCCATAATGGAAAGTTACGTTCTCGAAGCGGATCTCGCCCTTTGGCACCGCGATCGGCCGCGCTTGCGGGGCATCGAGCACCTCCCAAGGCCGCGCGATCGTCTCCATGCCTTCGTGCACGACGCCGACGTTCTCGAAAATGCCGGCTATCGTCCACATGACCCAGCCGGACATGGTGACGATGCGGATCACGAGCCCGATCACGACGGCGATGGCGCCGACGCTGACATGCCCCGTCTCCCACAACTTGATGGCGAGACCGCTCGCGCCGACGATCAGCAGGCCATTCAGTGAGTAGAGAACCATCTCCATGCCGGTGATCAGCCGCAGCGATGCGCGCCAACGATCCATCTGCTCCTGCAGCGCGAGCCGCGCGTAGGCGTCCTCGCGATCGGTGTGCGCAAACAGCTTGACGGTGAGGATGTTGGTGTAGCTGTCGACGATGCGGCCAGTCAGCATCGACCGTGCCTCGGACGCTTCCGTAGAGCGGGTCTTGATGCGGGGCACAAACCAGGTCAACGCCACGATGTAAGCCCCGAGCCAGGCCAGGAGCGGAATCACAAGGCGCCAATCGGCAGCCACGAACAGCGCCGCCGCGCCGATGAATTGCACGCCCGCGTACCACAGTGCATCGATCAACTGCACGATGCTCTCGCGCAGCGCCGCGCCGGTCTGGATGATCTTGTTGGCGATCCGGCCCGCGAAATCGTTCTGAAAGAACGAGAGGCTTTGGCGCAGAACATAGCCGTGCGACTGCCACCGGATCCGGTTGGTGAAGGCCGTCACGATCATCTGGTTTTTGACCAAGTCATGTAGCGTCGACACCACCGGCCGCGCGATCAGCGCCACGAACGCCATCCAACTCAGGCGCACCCAGTGATCGGCTAGAAACGTCTGCGGATTCGGCGCCGACTTCATCAGGTCGACGAGATTGCCGATGAAAGACATCATCGCCACTTCGATCGTGGAGCCGAGAAACCCCATCACCAGGAGCGCGACGAACGCCGGCCAGATCGGCCGCAGGAAATGCCAGTAGAACGCCCATAACCGGTCGGGCGGCCGTTCGATACGGACACGCTCGAATGGATCGATCCTGGTCTCGAACCAGTGGAACAAGAGAGACCTCACGAGGCTGCATTTGACCCAGAGCGGAGTGGCGCGTCAGAGGCTTGGGTCAACGTGTGAAAAAAACTAAACGAGCCCGCCGGGCGTCTTCCGGCGCCAAGACGAGCACGAGACTTGATCATAGCGGGTAGATGGCGCTAACGCTGCGCCACGGCTCTTGTTTCCCTGACACTCCAGATCGGCGAAACGATGACGTTCGCCCCACTACAACCCAGGATTGATGATGCCAGGACCCAAGAAGACTGCCGCTTCTTTCGACATCGAAGCGCGCAAAACCGAGGCGCGCGCTTGGTTCGAAAGCCTGCGCGACGATATCACGGCCGCCTTCGAACGTCTGGAAGACGATCTGCCGAAAGGCGTCTCGCATTCGCTGCGGCCCGCTGGCCGTTTCGTTCGAACGCCCTGGGATCGCACCGATCACGCCGGCCATCCCGGTGGCGGTGGCGTGATGTCGATGATGAAGGGCCGCGTGTTCGAGAAGGTCGGCGTTCACACCTCGACCGTGCATGGTGAGTTCGCGCCGGAGTTCCGTAAGCAGATCCCTGGCGCCGAGGATGATCCTCGCTTCTGGGCATCCGGCATTTCCCTCATCGCCCACATGCACAGCCCGCACGTGCCGGCCGTTCATATGAACACCCGCATGGTGGTGACGACGAAATGGTGGTTCGGCGGCGGCGCCGATTTGACACCCGTGCTCGATCGCCGCCGCACGCAGACAGACCCGGATACGGTCGCCTTCCACGCTGCCATGGAAGCCGCTTGCAAATCCCACAAGGTCGCCGATTACGCGCGTTACAAGGCCTGGTGTGACGAGTATTTCTACCTGCCCCACCGCAAGGAATTGCGCGGGATCGGCGGCATCTTCTATGATTACTTGACCCCCTCGCCGGAAGAGGGCGGGTTCGACGCCGCGCTCGCCTTCACCAAGGATGTCGGTCGCGCCTTCCTCGACATTTACTCGAAGATCGTGCGCGCAAATTACACGCGCGACTGGACGGAAGCCGATCGCGAGGAGCAACTGGTCCGGCGCGGTCGCTACGTCGAATACAACCTGCTCTATGACCGCGGCACCGTGTTCGGCCTGAAAACCGGAGGCAACGTCGACAGCATCCTGTCGTCGATGCCGCCCGAGGTGAAATGGCCTTGATCCGCGAGGACGGTCGCTCACACACAACCTTGGGCATCAGCGTGCGGGCGCGATTGCGTAGCGCAGTCTAGCCCGCGCTCGACACCGCGGCTGCGACGAGCCTTTACCGCCGCACGCGGCGGCGCGGTTCCACCGGCTCTTCGGTTTGGGCCG
This sequence comes from uncultured Alphaproteobacteria bacterium, assembly GCA_963847435.1. Taxonomy (GTDB): domain Bacteria; phylum Pseudomonadota; class Alphaproteobacteria; order Rhizobiales; family Hyphomicrobiaceae; genus CAWJZR01. Next base: position 216,504 of record CAWJZR010000014.1, read on the forward strand.
GAGCCTCGCCTCTGGTAGCACCCGAAGCATCGGGAGTGGGCTTCGCCGCCGCCGTCTTGGCAGGCTTCTGGCAGTCGGTCAGCCACACGTCGAACACCGGATGCTCGACCGCATTGAGGCCCGGGCTTTCGGCGAACATCCACCCCGTGAACAGGCGCTTCACCGACTGATCGTGCGCCTCGTCGATCTCGTCCACCTCGACGAACGACGTCGTCTTGGGCTGTTCCGTCGGTGGACGCGAGTAGCACACCCGCGGCGTCACCTTGAGCGCGCCGAACTTGATGGTGGTGTTGAGCGGTACCTCGAATTTGGAGATGCGGGCCGTCACCTTGTCCAGTGCCGAGAAGACGGCGACGCCATTCTCGACGCGCTCCGCCCGGACAGGCGCCGCGAGTATCATCGCCGCCGACGCCATAAGCGCGGAACAAGCCAGGGATGATGTCGCGTCACGCCAGGCGGCCATTCTCATCCATCTTGCGGTAGAACCGGGCTAATGAGCAGATCCAGAAGCTCTAGAGATATGCTGGCAATTCGAGGAAACGCCAGCCAGACACCTCCGGCCGCGATCTCGGAGTGAGTATTAGCACGCCGAACGGGCCTCTTTAGTGGCAACTCGCGATCACTTGAGCTTGACGCCGCAGGCTTTGGCCGCCGTCGCGGTGGCGTCGATCATCACGCCCATCGCCGTCAGATCGTCGGAGGCGGTGCCGCCTCCGCCGCCCTTGCGCATGGACTCATAGGTCTCCGGCTTCACGCCAGCCCGCACGCCCTTATCCACCCGCAATTCGAAGCATTCGCACTGCGAGGCCGTATTGCCTTTGGCGAGGCAGGCTTGCCGATCGACGAAGCCCGCGGCCCCGGCTACATGAGCGGCGGCCATAAGGGCCGCAATCGCCAAAGTCAGTCGCATAGGGTCGTCTCCAACAAGCCGATCGCTATTCCGGCCGCCAAGGCTTGTAGTCACCCGTCGCTTTTGGCCGCTGCGCCGCGGACAGGATCGAACCGGAGGGCCGCCACGCATCGCGCGTACCGGTGCCGTTCATCCGATGCGGCTTCTGCCAGGGCTTGGGCGTGTACTTCTCCTCGGTCGGCGGCGTATCGACCGTATAATGCAGCCAACCGTGCCAATCCGGCGGCACTTGCGAGGCTTCGGAAAGATTTTTGTACGTCACCCAGCGGCGCGGCACGCCGAGCGGGCCGACACCGGAGCGCTGCACGTAATACTTGTTGCCGAACTCGTCGCCGCCGACGAAGTGGCCCTTACGCAGGGTATAGAGACGGTCCGCCCACGTGTTGCCGCCCCACCAGCTGAAGATCTCCGAGAAAATACCCATGTGCGCCTCGTCTGGCCCCATATCCTTGGTAGCCGCTTAGACCGCACCGCCGGACCTGTCCAGACCGCCAAACGGAGAGGCCGATTTGCAACAGTCGCATGTGGTGCGCATGTAACGGAATCGGAATAGCTTATTTGCCGATCCGTGGTCGGCCCAGCAAATACGGGGTCATCCCCGCCGGGCCAATTCCGCCCCCGCGCCGATTACCGAGTTCTCTCCGCTACCTAACGCTCTTCCCTCGACAGCTTGTCCACACCCACTAGATGTAGTGGCGGGTTGCTGCAGCCACCCACAAGCCCTCGTGACAGGCCCCATCAGAATCGCCTAGCTTCTCCTCATCGCGGTGCGGAACGAGAGATTACTGCGCCGCGGATGCGAAAGCGTAGGCGTCCGGGACCGTCGTCCCGTCTTCCAACACGATTTGTACGCGCCGAACGTGAGTGCCGAGCTCGCGAACGCCTTTTTGCGCGCCGTGCGGGAGAAGCGCCAGGTGTTCAGTCGTTGCGTCAGTTGCGTGTGTTGCATGTCAGTACCGGCCCAGCCGGACCACGAAAACAATCGCATTCCGACGGGGGCACTATGAAGATCACGCGGCGCTTCACGACAGCGGGCAAGTCACCCTACGAGAGCATCCCGTTCCGCCGCGCCACGTCCGAGATCAAGAACCCCGACGGCTCGGTCGTCTTCAAGCTCGACGGCTTCGTGGTGCCCGAGCACTGGAGCCAGGTCGCCGCCGACATCCTGGCGCAGAAATATTTCCGCAAGGCCGGCGTGCCCGCGCGCCTGAAGCGCATCGAGGAGACGCAGGTCCCGTCCTGGCTGTGGCGCTCCGTGCGCCGACGAGCGCGCGCTGGCCGAGCTGCCCGAGCAGGAGCGCTCCGGCGGCGAGACCGACGCCCGCCAGGTGTTCGACCGCCTGGCCGGCACCTGGACCTACTGGGGCTGGAAGGGCGGCTACTTCACCACCGAGGACGACGCGCGCGCCTTCTTCGACGAGCACCGCTACATGCTGGCCATGCAGATGGCGCGCCCAACAGCCCGCAGTGGTTCAACACCGGCCTGCACTGGGCCTACGGCATCGACGGCCCGGCCAGGGCCACTACTACGTCGATCACGAGACCGGCGAGCTGACGGCCTCCACCTCGGCCTACGAGCATCCCGCAGCCGCACGCCTGCTTCATCCAGTCGATCGAGGACGACCTCGTCAGCGAGGGCGGCATCATGGACCTGTGGGTGCGCGAGGCGCGCCTCTTCAAGTACGGCTCCGGCACCGGCTCCAACTTCTCCAACGCTGCGCGGCGAGAACGAGAAGCTGTCCGGCGGCGGCAAGTCGTCGGGCCTGATGAGCTTCCTCAAGATCGGCGACCGCGCCGCCGGCGCCATCAAGTCGGGCGGCACCACGCGCCGCGCCGCCAAGATGGTGGTGGTCGACGTCGATCACCCCGACATCGAGGAGTACATCAACTGGAAGGTGAAGGAGGAGCAGAAGGTCGCCGCCCTCGTCACCGGCTCCAAGATCTGCCAGCGGCGCCTCAAGGCCATCATGAAGGCCTGCGTCAACTGCGAGGCCGAGGGCGAGGCCTGCTTCGATCCCGCGAAGAACCCGGCGCTCAAGCGCGCCATCAAGGAGGCGCGAGCGCGACCTGCGTGCCGCGACAACTACATCCGCCGCGTCATCCAGTTCGCGCGCCAGGGCTACAAGGAGATCGAGTTCGCCACCTACGACACCGACTGGGACAGCGAGGCCTACCTCACGGTCTCCGGCCAGAACTCCAACAACTCGGTGCGCGTGACGGACGAGTTCCTGAACGCCGTCGAGGAGGACAAGGACTGGGCGCTCACCGCGCGCCTCGGCGGCAAGCACCGTCAAGACGCTGAAGGCCCGCGACCTGTGGGAGAAGATCGGCCACGCCGCCTGGGCCTCCGCCGATCCCGGCATCCAGTTCCACACCACCATCAACGACTGGCACACCTGCCCGAAGTCGGGGCCGATCCGCGCGTCGAACCCGTGCTCGGAGTACATGTTCCTCGACGACACGGCCTGCAACCTCGCGTCGCTGAACCTGATGACGCTTCCGCGACGCGGACGACAAGCGCTTCGACGTCGACGCCTTCGAGCACGCCTGCCGGCTGTGGACGATCGTCGCTCGAAATCTCGGTGCTGATGGCGCAGTTCCCGTCGCGCGAAGATCGCCGAGCTCTCCTACCGCTACCGCACGCTGGGCCTCGGCTTCGCCAACATCGGCGGCTGCTGATGGCGTCCGGCATCCCCTACGACAGCGCCGAGGGCCGCGCCATCTGCGGCGCCATCTCCGCCATCATGACCGGCGTCGCCTACGCCACCTCCGCCGAGATGGCCGAGCGAGCTGGGGCCGTTCCCCGGCTACGAGCCGAACAACGCGCCGACATGCTGCGCGTCATCCGCAACCACCGCCGCGCGGCCTACGGCGCACGACGACGGCTACGAGAAGCTGGCCACGGCGCCGGTGCCGCTCGACGCACGCCTGCCTGCCCCGACGACGCGCCTCGATCGAGGCCGCCCGGCGCGCCTGGGACCAGCGCCATCGCGCTCGGCCAGGAGCACGGCTACCGCAACGCCCAGGCGACCGTGATCGCGCCGACCGGCACCATCGGCCTCGTCATGGACTGCGACACCACCGGCATCGAGCCCGACTTCGCGCTGGTGAAGTTCAAGAAGCTGGCCGGCGGCGGCTACTTCAAGATCATCAACCAGGCGGTGCCGGAGGCCCTGCGCACGCTCGGCTACGGCGAGGCCGAGATCGCCGAGATCGAGGCCTACGCGGTCGGCCACGGCACGCTGGCGCCAGGCCCCGGCCATCAACCACGCGACGCTGAAGGCCAAGGGCTTCACCGACGCGGTCGCTGCGCAAGATCGACGGCGCGCTCAAGACGCGCCTTCGACATCAAGTTCGTCTTCAACCGCTGGACGCTCGGCGAGGAGTTCCTCACCGAGACGCTGAAGATCCCGGCCGAGACGCTGGCCGATCCCGCGCTTCGACCTGCTCGCGCATCTCGGCTTCTCGAAGAAGGACATCGAGGCCGCCAACGAGCACGTGTGCGGGGCCATGACGCTGGAAGGCGCGCCGCACCTGAAGCCGACGAGCACCTGCCCGTGTTCGACTGCGCCAACCCGTGCGGGCGCAAGGGCAAGCGCTACCTGTCGGTCGAGAGCCACATCCGCATGATGGCGGCGAGCGCAGCCGTTCATCTCGGGCGCCATCTCCAAGACCATCAACATGCCGAACGAGGCGACGCGTGGAGGACTGCAAGGCAGTCCTACATGCTGTCCTGGCGGCTGGCGCTGAAGGCCAACGCGCTCTACCGCGACGGCTCCAAGCTGTCCCAGCCGCTCAACTGCGCAGCTGCTCGCCGACGACGAGGAGGAGGCCGAGGAGGTCGGCCGAGCAGCTGCTCGCCGACAAGCCGATGGCGGCGCGCGCCGCCGTGGCGGCCGAGCGGATCGTCGAGCGCATCATCGAGCGCGGCAGCGCCGAGCGCGAGAAGCTGCCCAACCGGCGCAAGGGCTACACGCAGAAGGCCACCGTCGGCGGCCACAAGGTCTATCTCCGCACCGGCGAGTACGACGACGGGCGGCTCGGCGAGATCTTCATCGACATGCACAAGGAAGGCGCCGCCTTCCGCTCGCTGATGAACAACTTCGCCATCGCCATCTCGCTCGGCCTGCAGTACGGCGTGCCGCTGGAGGAGTACGTCGACGCCTTCACCTTCACGCGCTTCGAGCCGGCCGGCCTCGTGCAGGGCAACGAGACGATCAAGAACGCCACCTCGATCCTCGACTACATCTTCCGCGAGCTGGCCGTCTCCTATCTCGGCCGCCACGACCTCGCCCACGTCGACCCGCGCGAGATCGTCGGCAACACCGGGCTCGGCTCCTCCGACGCAGCAGACCGACGAGGAACTGGCCTTCGACGACACCCCGGTGCGCAAGCTGGTGTCCTCCGGCTTCACGCGTGGTGCCATGCCGCGGCTCGTCCGCCACGGCGCGCACAACGACACGCATGGGGACGCCACCGGCAGCCAGGCTGATGCGCTTTACGGCGCCGCAGCAGCGATGCGCGAGAGGGCCGCCGCCACGACGGCGCTGATGACGGACGGCGCCAATGCGCTGAAGCCGGCCGATACCGAGGTGATGTTCACCCGCACCACGGTCGCCTCCTCATCCGTCACCGTGAAGGGCCGCTCGAACGAGGACCGGCGCAACGAAGCCCGCATCCTCGGCTACGAAGGCGTCTCCTGCCCCGAATGCCAAAACTTCACCATGGTGCGAAATGGCACCTGCCTGAAATGCGAGACCTGCGGCAGCACGAGCGGGTGTAGTTGAATTAAGAGGCGGGTCCCGAAAGGAACCCGCCTCCTGCCGATTAATTTCAGTTGCGTTTAACGCCATCAAAGTGACATCCCGTGCTGAATTTAGCCGCCGCTTTGCCGCTAAAAGAATTTGGACTTGTCGTTGCGGGAGGCATGATCACCCTCATTGGTTATGGCGCAAAGCGTCTCATACAACGAGACAAGGCCAAGGAGACAAAACTGCACTCCAAAACGCTTGCCTTGCACCAGGGACTTAAATCAGAAGGCTTGCAGATAGCGGATCTTGAAAGAATTCAAAGCACCTTCACGGCACGCCGTAAGAGAACGCGGCAAATAGAAGATGAAATATCAAAAAGTTTCGATCTCGAAAGCACCGAAGGTGCCACTCCAGCTACCTCGCAACGAGGCATGAATAAAATCGCTGGAGCATCACTAAGGATTGCGGAGGCGCAGCTCAGCGGCGCTTTGGTGGAACTCGAACTTTACATCGGCGACGGCCAGCAGCTTCAAGCAACGCAAGCAAATTGGGCCGCGTACGCGGAGTCCCAGGCGCGCCTTTTTGCAGAAAGCAACAGAGGGGGGACAATATACTCCCTCATCTATTGTACAGAACTTGAGCATTTGACGCTACTTCGCACTGCCGAATTACGTGCCCACACCGAGCGCTTGAAGACGCTCTAATCTGAGAAGCCATTGTTCGCGAATACGAGGGATCGTCGATCCAGGCCCCCTCCCTCCCGCCCCTCGCGATAGAGAGCGGTCGGCGCGTCACAGACGCGCCGCGCTGCTTCAGCAGCGCCAAGCCTCCGGCTTGGACCGCTCACCTGCACGAGGCGAGGCGTTGGGCGACCGTCTCGATGGCGGTCAAACTGAGGGTCGGAGGGGTGCTCGCGGCCGGGTGCATCCCCCACATCCCCCTGGCGCTCGGCGGCAACTCGTGTATAAGCCTGCCAGCCGCGCTGGCTCGTGACCCGAGCCGGCGTGCGCTGCTTTATGCGACCCTGCTGGACGACATCCCGGCTGCGGCCGCGCCCCTGGTCCTTGCGCGAAGCACGGCTTCGACATGACGGCCAGACGTCAACGTCTTGAATTAGAAAGGATAACCCGATGTCGGAAGTTCGTCCCGAGAACAAGGCTGCCAAGGCGGCCGTCATCAAGTCGAACGCCACCAAGGCCAACGACACCGGCTCGCCGGAAGTGCAGATCGCGGTGCTGACGCATCGCATCAACCACCTGACCGAGCACTTCAAGATGCACAAGAAGGACAACCACTCGCGCCGCGGCCTGCTCAAGATGGTCAGCCAGCGCCGCCAGTTGCTCGACTACGTGAAGCGCAAGGACGACAAGCGCTACCAGTCGATCATCGAGAAGCTCGGCATCCGCCGCTGATCCGGGCCTGCGCGGAGCCGCTTTTTCAGCGGCCCGCCTCCGCGATCATTGAACCGGCTCCCGACCAGAATCAGGAACACGAGCTGCGCCGGGGCCCGAGCTGGGTGCCGGCGCCGCAGCCACATGTGCTAAGACGTTAACCATAGTCCGACCAATCGAATTAAGTCCGACCGAAGACCGTCCGCAACGAAGACCGAAAACGAAAGACCGAACATGTTCGATATCCATCGCGTGGAAATTGACTGGGGTGGCCGCAAGCTCAAGCTGGAAACCGGCCACATGGCGCGTCAGGCCGACGCCGCCGTCTACGCTCAGTATGGCGAGACCAGCGTTCTCGCCACCGTCGTCGCCGCGAAGTCCCCCAAGCCCGGCATCGACTTCTTCCCGCTGACCGTGAACTACCAGGAAAAGACCTACGCCGCCGGCAAGATCCCGGGCGGCTACTTCAAGCGCGAAGGCCGTCCGACCGAGAAGGAGACGCTGACCTCGCGTCTCATCGACCGCCCGATCCGCCCCCTCTTCGTCGAGGGCTTCAAGCACGAGACGCAAGTCATCATCACCGTGCTCAGCCATGACATGGAGAACGATCCCGACATCCTGGCGATGGTCGCCGCCTCCGCTGCCCTCACGCTGTCGGGTGTGCCGTTCCTCGGTCCGATCGGCGCCGCCCGCGTCGGCGTGATCGGCGGCGAGCTGGTGCTGAACCCGATGGTCGACGAGATGGCCGAGAGCACGCTCGACCTCGTCATCGCCGGCACCCACGACGCCGTGATGATGGTCGAGTCCGAGGCCAAGGAGCTTCCCGAGACGCTGATGCTCGAGGCCGTGATGTTCGGCCACAAGCACTTCCAGCCGGTGATCGAGGCGATCATCAAGCTCGCGGCCGTCGCCGCCAAGGAGCCGTGGGACTTCTCGCCGCCCGACCTCAAGTCCTACAAGGAAAAGGTCCGCGCCATCGCCGCCGACAAGCTCAGGGAGGCGTTCTCGACCCCTGAGAAGCAGAAGCGTTACGCGCTGGTCGACGCCGCCCACGATGCCGTCAACGCGGGCGTTGAGCTACCCGAAGGCGACGCAGCGGCGAAGGTGCTGCTCGGCTCGGCCTTCAAGGCCGTCGAGATGGAGATCATGCGCGGAACGGTTGTGAAGTCCGGCGTCCGCATCGACGGCCGCGACACCAAGACCGTGCGCCCCATCGTGTCGGAGGTCCACATCCTGCCGCGCACGCACGGCTCGGCGCTGTTCACCCGTGGTGAGACGCAGGCTTTGGTCGTCGCGACCCTCGGCACCGGCGAGGACGAGCAGTACGTCGACAGCCTGGAAGGCACCAAGAAAGAGCGCTTCCTGCTGCATTACAACTTCCCGCCCTACTCCGTCGGCGAGACGGGCCGCATGGGCTCGCCCGGCCGTCGCGAGATCGGCCACGGCAAGCTCGCTTGGCGCGCTATTCGTCCGCTGCTGCCCACGCAGGAGCAGTTCCCCTACACCGTCCGAGTCGTCTCCGAGATCACCGAGTCGAATGGCTCGTCCTCGATGGCGACCGTGTGCGGCACATCGCTCGCCCTGATGGACGCCGGCGTGCCGATCAAGGCGCCGGTGGCCGGCATCGCCATGGGCCTGATCAAGGAGGGCGACGACTTCGCCGTGCTCTCCGACATCCTGGGTGACGAAGACCACCTCGGCGACATGGACTTCAAGGTGGCCGGCACCACCGAGGGCGTCACCGCGCTGCAGATGGACATCAAGATCACCGGCATCACTGAAGAGATCATGCGCATCGCGCTCGACCAGGCGAAGGCCGGCCGCTTGCACATTCTCGGTGAGATGTCGAAGGCGATGACGGGCGCTCGCACCGAGCTCGGCGAGCACGCCCCGCGCATCGAGACGATCAAGATCCCGACCGACAAGATCCGCGAAGTGATCGGCTCGGGCGGCTCGGTGATCCGCTCAATCGTCGAGGAGTCGGGCGCCAAGATCGATATCGAGGACGACGGCACCGTCAAGGTCGCTGCCGCCAAGCGCGAGTCGATCGAGATCGCTCTCAACAAGATCAAGTCGATCACGATGGAGCCCGAGGTCGGCCAGATCTACAAGGGCAAGGTCGTCAAGATCATGGACTTCGGCGCCTTCGTGAACTTCTTCGGCGCCAAGGACGGCCTCGTCCACATCTCGCAGCTTTCCAACGGCCGCCCGGCGACCGTTGGCGAGGTCGTGAAGGAAGGCCAGGAAGTTTACGTGAAGCTTCTGGGCTTCGACGACCGTGGCAAGGTGCGCCTCTCGATGAAGATTATCGACCAGGCGACCGGCAAGGAGATCCCGCGTGAGCCGCTGGCCGAGGGCGAGGTTGAAGAGCCGCAGTTCTCCGCCGAGCGTCCGCCCCGCCGTGATCGTGACGGTGGCCGCCCACGTGGTCCGCGCCGCGGCTAAGGCCGAAGCTGATAGGCTGAAACCAAATGAAAAGGGCCGCTCCAATGGAGCGGCCCTTTTTCTGGGTGCGTTCACTCCGCCATCCCCGAACAGCGTGCCGGCAACGTTCAGGGATGCAGCGCAATATTCCACGACATACGATCCGCTTCGGTAGCCGCACGACGCTATTGGACGCGCATGATGGGCGCTGGTTTCCAAGTTCCATCGAGCGCTTCTTTCTTCGGCAGATAGAGGCGCATCACCATGTAAATCGGGCTATTCGGCGCCGGCAGCCAATTGGATTCCTTGTCTGCGCCAGGCGAGGCATTCTGCACGTAGATCGTAAGCGAACCGTCCGCGTTCTTTTTGAGATTTGGGAGCATCGGCGAGTTGATCAGGTAGCGATTGATCGGATTGTCGATCAGGAGCTGGGTTTTGCCATCGTACATCGTAATCGACCAGAAAGCGTTGACCGGTGGCATTGCGTCAGCCGGGAACGTGATCGTGTAGGCGTGCTTGCTGCCGTCGAGCTTCTCACCGAGATTGTCCTCAGAGGCCGCGGGGTACATCGCCTCCACCGCATCGTTGCCGTAGATCCCGGCCAAAGCCGCAGCCGCCCGCAGCGTATAATCGCCATTGTAGAAAGCGCGGTCGCCGAACGCCGAAGCGATCTGCCAGCCATTGACGAGGTGGCCTAGCTTTTCCCTGCGTTTTGCGACGGCCTCGTAGCCTTCCTTGATTCCGAGTTCAGTCGCCACTTTTCCTTCGCCCAGCGACGGAAGCGTGTAAGGCGCGCCGGGCGATATACCGATGGTCGCGAAGCGTTTGCGAATGTCCGCCTCTTCGGGCACTCCCGGAGCAAACTCGAGCAGGAAATTCAAATAGGAGAATGCCTTCAATTTGAAGGCATCGTCCGAGAACGGCGGGAAGTCAACCGCGGCGGCCGGTACCGGTGCAGGCCCGCCCACGAACTGCGACAGCGGCATCGCCTTGTAGCCGGCTTGAATTTTCTTCACGTTCTCGATGTCAGCCGCATCGAAGAGCTGGGTCCGGAAGATGACTAGGCCGAACTGAGTCTCGCTATTGAAGATCTTCGCGACTCCCTTCGGCATTTCACCGCGCCATTGCGGACCCGCAATCATATAGCAGCCGGCGACGTTTCCGGTCGTGCGCGTTCCAACGTAGCCGTAATTGAATGCATACATGTCGGTCAGTTGCACCGAATAGTAACGCTCCTTCTCGATCTCAGGCACGCAAAACACGACCGGTTCGGCGCGCAGATCGACCTGTATCATCGAGTACGGAGTATCGCTATTCGGTGTAACGATTGCGGTATCTTTTGGAGTGAAAACGCGGGCCGTATTGTGAACCTGATTGAACGCTCCCTTGTATTGGGACGAGCTCTTGTCGACATTGAATTCATAGAGCGCTTTATAACCAGCGAGCATGGGGAAAGCGTAGACATAGGCCTCCTTGGCGGTCTCGAATTCGTCTAGGCGCTTTTGCGCTGTTGCGACCGAACTCTGCGCCATGAGGGAAGCCAATCCGGCCCCGGCAGCAAGCATTTTCCAAATCATCGAAATCTCCAACGCTAACCCGCAAATTTAATCTTCATGCCAGCGAAAGGCTAGAGCGTGCAATGATATGCGTCATTCGGGAATTTCCGTCCTGGGTCATATTCCGAACTGGGCGCTGGGCGGGTACGGTCGGCTAAAGCCGCGGAGCGGCTTTGCACCGCCGATCGACCCGCGCGCTTTGCGCGCCCCCTGGGCACATGCGGCATCCGCAGATAGACCTCGGCGCGCGTCTGTGCTGATTTCGTGCACGCAGGGCAGCGGATGCGGTCCGGCCTGCAACGGGAGACATTGTGATGACCAAGACGCGCGAGGGCGAGGCGGGGGACGAGTTGATAGCGGGCCGCGATTGCGACGGCTGCACCATGTGCTGCAAGTTGCTCGCCATCGACGTCCTGAACAAGCCGCGCGGTCGTTGGTGCGGCCACTGCAACGCGCGTGCCGGCTGCCGCATCTACGAGACACGGCCCGAGCCCTGCCGCAGCTTCTATTGCGGCTACCGCCGCATCGCCGACCTCGATGAACGCTGGAAGCCCAGCCACGCCAAGTTCCTCATCAATTTTGAAACGGCCGCGAACCGCATCGTCCTGCACGTCGACGCCGACCGGCCCGGCGCATGGCGAGCCGAGCCGTACTTCTCGACGATCCGCCGCTGGGCGGGTCCAGCGTGGAAAGAGGGCCGCCTGGTGCTCGTCTGGAAAGGCCGGGAGCTCGCTGTCGTGCTGCCTGACCGCGTGAAGGAACTCGGCGTCATCGCTGAGGACGACATCCTGGTCCCTTCGATGCGCGAAGTGGGCGGCCGTCCGGTCTGGGACGTAGTGGTCAAGAAGGCCGTGGAGACGGCGACGCCTTGACTTGGCAAGGCGGGGGGCGAGGCAGGGCTTTTCCGGGTCCTGCAGATGAACGGAAACTGAATTCACTGTTCAGTATGGGTTCAAGGCAGCGGCTGCATTCTCCGGTCATCGAATGAGCAAACGAGCTTCGAACCCCAATCGAGAGTGAGTTCAATGAGCACCCCGATGACCGCCAAGCTGATCGCCGCCACTGTCGCCGTTACCACTATCGCGCTGACACTGCCGGCAAGCGCCACCTCGCTCAAAGAGATCGAGCGCCGCGAGCAGGCCCAGGCCGACGCCATCAAGGCGGGCCGTAGGGATGGCAGCCTGACTTTCGTGGAGTCCTATCGACTGAAGCGCGAGCAGAAGCGCATCGACGAGCTCGAGCACCGCGCCCTTGCCGACGGCAAGCTGACGAAGGGCGAGGTGAAGGCGATCAAAACCGCGCAGGACGACGCCGGCCGGCATATTCACGTCGAGAAGCACGACCAGCAGACGCGCGGCTGGTTCTGGCGCCACTTCAGTCGCTGATCCCGATCGAGCCCCTTCTGCACTGCATTACCCCTCCCTGCTGCTTGACTTGGCCACCCTCGCGGGTGGCCTTTTTCTTTGCTCAAGCGCTTGCCCGGAAATGGGGGAAACCTGAGTTCCATCAGCGGGTATTGTGAATGGATTCTGCAAGCAGCGTTCAGTGCCGGTTCAACACGGCTCGCTCATATTGGTCTCCATCAACAGCCGGCGAGCCCGGCATTTCGAACCAAGGAGATCGCCTCGATGAATGTCCGCTCGATCCTGCTTGCCGCCGCAACGACCGTCGTCATGGGAACCGCCGCTGTCCCAGCTTTCGCCGCTGACATTGATGACGTCCGGGTCCGCCAACAGGAGCGCATCCGCGAAGGCTTCCGCTCTGGCCAGTTAACCCGCCATGAGCTCGTGAACCTGGAGCAGGAGCAGTCCCGCATCGACGGCCTGATCCGTCGCGCTCGTGCCGACGGCCGAATCGATCCCTATGAGCGCCGCGAGATCGAGGACGCGCAGGCGGTCGCCAGCCGTCACATCTTTGCCGAGAAGCATGACGTGGAGACGCGCCGTCATCACCGTTGGGGCTGGTGGCACCGCACTGCCTGGTAAGTGTTTCGCGCGCCGGAGTGCGGTCCGTGGAACAGCACGAGGCCGTCGCTTTCAACGAAGCGGCGGCCTCGTGCCTTTTGAGTGACATGTTGCCGGAACGAGACATCAATAGGACAGTGATTAGCAAAACGGTAAGCAAGATCCATTAGCGTCGTTCCCGGACAAATTGTTGGTGCGCAAATGCGCGCGTCGCGGGGGACTGCATGGGCGCACTCAATTCTTATCCGGTCGACGTCATTCGCAATCGCGGCAGCATCCGCGACCAGGATGTTTTGAAGCTGCGCGGCGCCTACTATTCGGATGGCGTCATCGGGCCTGCGGAGGCCGCAACCCTTTTTGCCCTCAATAATGCCTGCCCCGTTCAGGACCCTGCCTGGTCCGATTTCTTCATCGAAGCGGTGACCGATTACATCGTCAACCTCGAAAGCCCCGAGGGCTATGTGACGTCGGCCAACGCCCAGTGGCTGCTCATGAAGGTTTCCCGTGACGGCCGCATCCGCTCCAAGACCGAGTTGGATCTCGTCGTCAACGTGCTCTTCAAAGCCCGCTGGTCGCCCGCGAGCCTCGTCGGGTTCGCACTGAAGCAGGTGCGCGCCGCGGTGCTGCTTGGCGATGGTCCGATGCGCGCACTGCATCCCGCGCCCAAGGGAACGATCACCGAGGTGGAGGTCGAGTTGATCCGCCGCGTTCTCTATGCCTTCGGCGGCGACGGCAACGTCGCGATAACCCGGGCCGAGGCCGAGATCCTGTTCGAGATCAACGAGCTCGTCGCGGATGCCGCGCCTTGCCCGGCGTGGATCGAGCTGTTTGTGAAAGTGCTCGCCAACGTCGTGATGACCGCGTCAGGCTACTCTGTGCCGACCCGCGAGGAAGCTCTGCGCCGCGAAGCCGGCATCGAGATGCGTTCCGACGCGGAGCAAGCGGCCATGCTTCGCGCGCTGGTGGCGCTCAGCCTCTCCACCGTGCTTGGGGCCTATCGCGAGCAGTCCGCGCAGGACCGCGCACTCTCCCGCCTCGAACGTCAGCGCATCGAGATCATCACCAACGAGGAGGTTACCGAGGGCGACGCCTCGTGGCTGGCATCTCGTCTCACCCGGGCGGAGCCGCTGACTGCGGTGGAAACCGCCGTTCTCGCCTACCTCAAACGCCACGATTGCCACGTGCACCCGCTGCTGCAGTTGACGGTCGACAGCGTCGTCCGAGCTGCCTGAAGCGCACAAGCTGTGTGACGCGTGAGCGCCCAAAACGCCGCCTGCGTTAGCGAACGGCGTGTGCTGCAACTTTTCCGCTTTTCAGCATGGACGCGGTGTGCAACTCCTTCGGACGGCGGCCGGAATTCAGTTCGGGCTGCTAGAGCTCGGTCCACCGCGCGGTCGGTGCCGACGCCGGGGGAAACGGTCCGAAAGGGCCTGCCAACGCGTGGGACGGAGCCTTCGGGGATGGTGGCGTTGCGGGCCTGCATAGGGCTCGCAAGGCCGGCATGGGGGCGTCCGCGTCATGAAATCTACATCCGGCGGCATTCAGGTCCGCGAGGTGCTGTTCATTGTGCTGCCCGCGTTGGCGCTGCTTGCGGGCGCCTTCTGGCTCGCGTTCCAGTTCGTAGAGCCCGGGCCGCCGAAGACCATCGTCATTACGACCGGCCTTGAAAGCGGTGCTTACTACACATTCGCGCAGCGCTACGCCAAGCTTTTGGAGCGCTCGGGCATCAAGCTCGAGGTGCGGCCATCGAAAGGGTCTGTCGACAACGTCGAACGCCTGCGCGATCCCAAATCGGGCGTGCAGCTCGGTCTTGTTCAAGGCGGCATCGCCGACGCGAAGAGCGCACCCGAGCTGGTCTCGCTCGGCCGCGTCTTTTTGGAGCCTCTGTGGATATTCTATCGCGCTGACCACAAGCTGCAACGCATCAGCGAGCTTGGCGGCAAGCGGATTGCGATCGGGCCCGAGGGCAGCGGCACGCGCAAGTTCGCGGAGACTCTGCTGAAGCAGAATGGGATGATCGGCGGCGAGACGAAACTGCTGCCGTTGGGCGGACAGGAGGCTGCCGACGCGCTTCTAAAGGGTGAGACGGACGCCATCATGCTTGTCCTGGCGTCCGACAATGCCATTGTTCAATCGCTGCTGCGTGATCCGGACGTGCGCCTGATGAACCTTGCGCAGGCCGAGGCATACTCCCGGCTGCTGCCTTATCTCTCTCGGGTCGTGCTGCCGCAGGGCGTCGTCGATCTCGCCGGCAACATCCCGTCAGAGGACGTGTCATTGCTCGCCGCACAGACCGCGCTGGTGGCGAGAGAGGATCTTCATCCTGCGATACTCGCGCTGATGGCGCAGACCGCGAGCGAGGTGCACGCGGCCGCCGGCCTGTTCCAGCGCCCAGGGGAGTTCCCGAAAGTGTCGGACCCCGAGTTCCCGATGTCCGAGGACGCGGTGCGCAGCTACAAGTCGGGCCAGCCCTTCCTTCAGCGATATCTGCCATTCTGGGTGGCCGTGCTCGTGCAGCGCCTGGCAGTCATGCTGCTGCCGATCGCGACCATCGCACTACCGTTGGTGAAACTCTTGCCGCAGCTCTACCAGTGGCGCATTCGTCAGCGCATCCTCAACTGGTACGCTCAGCTCAAGCGGCTCGAGAACCGCCTCAACGCCGACCGCGTGATGACGAATGCCGATCAGCACCGCGCCGACATCGAGCATATCGAGGAAGCGGTGAGCACGATCCCGGTGCCACTCCGCTATTCGACCGAGCTTTACGACCTGAAGAGCGCGGTGGCCCTGGTTCGGCAGCGGATCATGGCCCGGGCGTGACAGATGAAATCTAATCCCTTCGTCGGCGCGCGTCGCGGTTTACCTCGCGCGCCGAGGCGGCTAGAAGTCGCGTCACGTAACCGACATCTGCACACTTAAGCACGAGGACCGACCGGTCGATGTTCAAGAAAATCCTGATCGCCAACCGCGGCGAGATCGCCTGCCGCGTCATCAAGACGCGCGCAAGATGGGCATCAAGACGGTTGCCGTCTATTCGGACGCCGATCGCGACGGCGCTGCACGTCGACATGGCGGACGAGGCGGTCCACATCGGCCCGCCGCCCGCCGCCCAGTCCTACCTGCTGATCGACAAGATCGTCGAGGCCTGCAAGGAGACCGGCGCCGAGGCCGTGCATCCGGGCTACGGCTTCCTGTCCGAGCGCGAGGCGTTCCCGGTCGCGCTTGCAGAAGGCACGGCATCGTCTTCATCGGTCCGAACCCCAACGCCATCGCCGCCATGGGCGACAAGATCGAGAGCAAGAAGGCGGCCGCCAAGGCCAAGGTCTCGACCGTCCCCGGCTACCTCGGCGAGATCGCGGACGCCAAGCAGGCCGTCGCAGATCGCCGACGAGATCGGCTACCCCGTCATGATCAAGGCCTCCGCCGGCGGCGGCGGCAAGGGCATGCGCATCGCCTGGAGCGCGAAGGAGGTCGACGGACGGCTTCGACTCGGCCCGCTCCGAGGCCAAGTCGTGCGTTCGGCGACGACCGCATGTTCATCGAGAAGTTCATCGTCAATCCGCGCCACATCGAGATCCAGGTCCTCGGCGACAAGCACGGCAACGTCGTCTACCTCGGCGAGCGCGAATGCTCGATCCAGCGCCGCAACCAGAAGGTCATCGAGGAGGCGCCGTCTCCGCTCCTCGACGAGAAGACGCGCAAGGCCATGGGCGAGCAGGCCGTCGCGCTCGCCAAGGCCGTCGGCTACGACAGCGCCGGCACCGTCGAGTTCGTCGCCGGCCAGGACCGCAGCTTCTTCTTCCTCGAGATGAACACGCGCCTGCAGGTCGAGCATCCGGTGACCGAGCTGATCACCGGCATCGATCTCGTCGAGCAGATGATCCGCGTCGCCGCCGGCGAGAAGCTTGCCTTCAAGCAGTCGGACATCAAGCTCAACGGCTGGGCGGTCGAGAGCCGCGTCTACGCCGAGGACCCGTATCCGCAACTTCCTGCCCTCGATCGGCCGCCTGGTGAAGTACCGGCCGCCGCGCGAGGGCTCCGCCGACGGCGTCACCGTGCGCAACGACACCGGCGTCGTTCGAGGGCGGCGAGATCTCGATGTACTACGATCCGATGATCGCCAAGCTCGTCACGCATGCGGCCGACGCGCGAGGCGGCGATCGACGCGCAGGCCGAGGCGCTCGACGCCTTCTATATCGACGGCATCCAGCACAACATTCCGTTCCTCGCCGCCCTGATGCAGCACCCGCGCTGGCGCAAGGGCGAACTGTCGACCGGCTTCATCGCCGAAGAGTTCCCGGACGGCTTCAAGCCGCGCGCGCCGGAGGGCGAGGAGCTGCAAGTGCTGGCGGCCGTCGCCGCCGCGATCGACCACCTCAACAATATCCGCCGCCGCGAGATCACCGACCAGATGGCCGGCCGGCCGGTGCGGTTCGCCGCGCGCCGCGTCGTCGCACTGGGCAAAGTGATGCAGCGTGTGAAGGTCGAAGGCGCGCTGGGCGGTCCGGTCACGGTCTCTCTGCTCGATGCCGACGGCAAGGTCGCGAACGCTGGAACTCGCCAGTCGGACTGGTGGCCGGGCCAACCCGGTGTGGACGGGCATGGTGCGCGACAAGGACGTTGTCGGTGCAGGTGCGCCCGATCCTCAACGGCTATGACCTCGCCTATCGCGGCATCCACGTCCCGGCGCGCGTCTACACCGAGCGCGAGGCGGCGCTCGCCGCCCTGATGCCGGAGAAGGCCGCGGCCGACACCTCCAAGTTCCTGCTCTGCCCCATGCCGGGGCTCGTCAAGGCGCATCCACGTGGCCGAAGGCGCAGGACGTCAAGGCCGGCGACGCGCTCGCGTCGTCGAGGCCATGAAGATGGAGAACATCCTGCGCGCCGAGCGCGACGGCAAGGTGAAGAAGGTCAAGGCCAAGCCCGGCGACAGCCTCGCGGTCGACGCGGTGATCCTCGAATTCGCGTGACGTCTCGCAGGAGACTTGGCCACGGATAATCTGAGAGGCGCCGGTGCATCACCACCGGCGCCTTTCTCGTTCGTGGGTTCACTCATCGTTAACCGACTCCAGCAAACCAACGTGAACCAATTTCCGGCAGGCTCGGCCGCAGAGATTTGCTTGTCGCTTTGGAGACCCTGTCGTGTCCGCCCGATCCCTGCACTCGCTTGCACCCATCGCCCTCGACATGCTGAGCCCCGCCGGCCGCTGCAACCGCAAGGGCTTTCTATCCGTGGCCATGGTCCTGCTCGCGACGCAAGCCGGCGCGGCCGCTCTCATGTTCGCAAGCGGCGCTGCGCACGAGGGGCCGCTTGGTATGTTGCTCAATGCGGCCTTCCTTTGGCTCGGCATCGCCGCCACGTCGAAGCGGTTGCACGACATCGGCCGGTCGGCATGGTCGATCCTGTGGGCGGCCTTCGCGCTCGTCGGCTGGACCGTTGTGTTGGGGATCACGCTGATCTTTGTGTTCGGTACCGAGGCTTTGGAGCCGGGCGGGCCCGGCTACTGGGCGTGCCTGGCGGGGCTCATGGCGCCGCTTCTCGGCCTGACGCTGTGGCTCCATTTCGCGCACGGCACCGCGGGTTCCAATCGCTTCGGCGACGAGCCTTCGGAGCTTGGCTTCTCGATGCCGGCCAAGCGCCCATCCAGCGTCCTTGCGGACTTCGAGAACGAACCGGCCAGCGCCTAGGATCGCAATTCCAGGGCACGTTCTTGCCGCGCGTGGCCCTCCTGTTGCGTTCTGAAACACGATCACTGTCATTCGCATTGTTTGGCGGTCGCTTCGTATTGCCGGATACCAATCGCGCGATGCTTCCCATCGCCGGATTGCCGAATTCGCATTTCTTGCGTTATCCGGCGAAAGGAAGCGTCGAGGCTCAACATGCGAACCGTCCACGTCGTCATCAGCGGAAGGGTGCAGGGTGTCGGCTTCCGCGCCTTCGTGGTCCGCGACGCTAATGCGCTGCATCTCACCGGCTGGGTCCGCAATCGCCGTGACGGAAGGGTCGAGGCCGTGCTGCAAGGCAGCAGCGAAGCAGTTGCGGACATGATTGAGCGCTGCCGGCGCGGTCCGCGCTTCTCGGAGGTCGAGGGCATCATGGTCGACGACAGGGGCGACGAGCGCTTCGCTTCTTTCTCGGTTCACCCAACAGCCTGAACTCGCCCTAACCGAGCTTGGCGGCCTCGCGCCGCAGTCCATCGAGGATCGGCGCGTAGGCTTCCTCGTCGCGCGCCTCTGGGTAGACCATGAAGACCGGGTAGACGAACCGGCGAGCCCGCTTCGGAAGTCGTGAGCCGCCCTCGCGCCAGATGCGCCTTCACCATCCGCATCGGAAAGTATCCTGACGTCTCGTTCGTCAGCAGGTAGTCGATGTCGAGTCCCCCAAGATCGAAGCCGAGGCCCGGGCTCGCAAGCTCCGGATAGGCGCTCGCGTGATCCTCCTGGAATTCCGGACACCAGTCGATGAAGACGTAATCGCCGGAGCCTCGCCGCGGCGCCGTCTTGGCGCTGGAGACGAGCACCAACTCCTCGTCGAATAGATGCTCGATGACATGACCCGGGGGCTGCACGGTCCGGTACAGCACGGCGAGGTCGAGTGTTCCCTCGATCAGGCGCTGAGTGAGCACGGGGGTAATTCCGGCGCTCGCCGTCACCGCGATATCGGGAATGTCGTGACGCAGCCACGCGACCCATTTGAGAAGGAAGCCGTGCCAGAGGCTCAGCGGCGCAGCGACCGAAAGGTGGTCGCGGTGGGTGGCCGATAAGCCGATTTCGAGCTGCGCATGTTGCCAGACGCGCACCAGCGCCAACGCATGCTTTTGGAATTGCGAGCCCGATGATGTGAGTTCTGCACCATTTTTCGACCGCTCGAACAGAGGACGGCCAAGCAGGTCCTCGAGGCTCTTGATGCGGGCGGAGACAGTGGACTGCGTCACGTTCATCTTACGCGCGGCATCAATGAAACTGCCGGTTTCAGCGACCATCAGGAACGTGCGCGCGAGATTGATGTCCATGGCCGGAACGCGTCCACTCGTGAGCCCATCGAGCTATCTATCGATAAATCCGATAGTAGTCACCGGAAAATTCCGTTTGTGACGGGACTTGATTCTGGAGAGATTGTAGCCGTACCGACTTTGAGTCGGATGCTTCAAGGACCGCATCCAAAAGCGGGTCCGCCAACGGAAGGACGAACCAAATGAAGGCACCTGCCAAGAAGCCCGCCGCGAAGAAGCCCGCCGCCAAGGCCGCCGCACCTGCGAAGAAAGCTGCTGCCAAGAAGCCGGCAAAGAAGTAAGAACCCAGTATTCTGCCTTTCAGCCAGGAGTGAGCCCAGATGTCCAAATGGGTGTTTGCGGCTTCGCTTGCAGCCCTAATGTGCTCCACGGCCGCGCATGCGGTCTCGATCACCAACCGCGATGACAAGGACTACAAGGTCACGGTCATCGAGGGCGACGCCAAGCAGGACCATGTCCTCAAAGCGTCGGGGGTTATCGAAGCGGTCTGCATGAAGGGGTGCATCGTGCGCCTCAACGACAGCGACAACGACGAGTACGAGCTGGAAGGCCCGGAGGTCGTGTCGATCGAGGATGGCTATCTCTACTATGAAGGCGGGCCGGATGGTCCTGCGGAGCCCGGTGGTGGCGACGCAGGCCAGCCCTCTCAGCCCAAGCAATAGTGGCGGAGATCACGTAAGGCAGTTCCAAGTTCCGGAGCGCCCGCCTCGCACCTCTCGCGAGCGCGGGCGTTTCCGTTTTTGGCCCGGGACATTTGGCCCGGACATTTGGCCACGGCATCGGCAGCGGACGCCGCGGCTACCCGGACTGCCAATCGCGTAGAGCGCGGATGGAACGCGCAACTCAGTAGGGCGCGAGGCCGAAGCTCAGCGGCTGCGTCTTATCAAAAGCCTGCTTCATGAGCGGCACCGCATAGTCGACCCGGAAAGCGCCGAGCGGGCTGTCCCAGACGATGCCCGCGCCGACTGACGTCCTGAGCGTCGGGCTTGCCCCCGTGACACCCGGCGTCGCTGCGGCGGTGGCGGTCGTGCCCCACAGCGATCCGGCATCCGCGAACACGGCAGCTTTCAGCCCCGCGCTTTCCGGCACGAACGGGATCGGCGCCCGAGCTTCGGCGGTGGTGGCGATGTAATGAGTGCCGCCGAGGGCATCCTGGTTGGCGCTCAATGTATCGCGAGGACCGATACCTGAAGCTGCGAACCCGCGGACTGTTTCACCGCCACGATAGAACAGATCGAGCAAGCGCACCTCTTGCCCCCCCCAGCCGGTGATGTCGCCGGCGACGGCGCGGCCAACAAGCGTCACCTGGTCACCGACCGTATAGTAGACGCGTCCGTCCGCGACTTGCCGGATGAACCGCGCATCGCCGCCGAGCCCTGCGAAGTCTTGCGCCAGCGAGAAGTAGCTGCCGGAGGTCGGCAGTTTCTTCGCATTGCGGTCGTCCCATGTCAGCGAGTAGCCGATCGATGAGGTGTAGTAGGTGCTGGCGGTCGTGGCCGGATATCCCGGCACCGCGTCCTTGATGACGGTCGAGGCGGCCGGGCCGACGTCGTAGATCTGGTTGCGGGTGAACGTATAGTTGGTGCCGGCTGAGAGGTTATCCGTGATGGCGTAGCCGAGCCGGATGTCGCCGCCAGCCTTCGCGCTCTTGAACGAGGAGTAGGCCGAGCTGTCGGTGTCGCGATAGAAGAGGTCGAAACCGCCGGCCACCGGACTGTCGAGGATATGTGGCTCCGTGAAGCCGAGTTCGCCGCTGTAGCCGACTTCGCTGGCGGCGACCTTCACGCGCACGGTCTGGCCGTTGCCCATGAAGTTGTTCTCGGTGAACGACACGTCGCCGGTAATGCCCTGCACCGACGAGTAGCCGATGCCGTAGGACAGTTCGCGGTTCTCCTGCTCGACGACGGCGACTTCCAGGATCAAACGATCAGGACCCGAACCGGGTCTCGGGATGATCTCGACACTCTTGAAGAAGCCGAGCCGCATTAGGCGTGCCTTGTCCCGCTTCAGCAGCACGGCGTTGAAGGGCCCACCCTCGACGAGTTTCAGCTCGCGGCGGATGACATGCTGCTTGGTGTAGGCATTGCCGGTGATGTCGATACGCTCGACCGAAACGTGCGGACCCTCTTCGATGCGATAAGTGACGCCGATGGTGTGCCGGGCCGTGTCGCGGGTGAGTTTCGGCACGACGCGCATGGAGGCATGGCCCGCATCGGCGAGCTTGCTCGACATCTGTTCGACGGTCTTGTCGACGTGCTCGGTGTTGAAGGCTTCGCCATCCTTGCCGGTCAGCGACGAACTGAGATCCGGCAGCGTGCCCTCGGCCACCTTTTCGACCCGCCCGCTCGTCAGCGTGAACCTATCGCCTTCGTCGATGTCGAATACGATCTTGTAGCCCTTGCCTTCAGGATCGAGCTGCGGCGGAGGCGCGGTGATGCGCACGTCGGGGTAACCGTGCGTCTGGTAGTAGCGGCGCAGCAGTGTCTGATCGAGCTCAAGGCGGTCGGTGTCGTAGGTCGCGCTGTCACGCAGAATATCGAGCCAGCTCGACTCCGTCGTCGCGATGGCGTCGCGCAATTGCGACGGCGTGAAGGCGCGGGCGCCATTGAAGCTGATGCTCAGCACCTTGCGGACGTCCGCCTCCTTGACCTGGAAGGTGACGTCGACGCGGTTCTCCGTCAGAGGTGCCGTCTTGGCGGTGATGACCGTCGCGACCCGGCCCTGCTTCTTGTAGAGGTCGCGGATACGCTCCACGTCGGCATTGGCGCGCGCGGTGGAATAGATGCCGCGGATCTTCAGCTGCACCACATCTTTGAGCTTCGTCGTGTCGACGGCCTTGTTACCCTCGTAGGTCACCTGATTGACGGTCGGGTTCTCGACGACGGTGACGAGCACGCCGTTCCCGCGCCGGTCGATGCGCACGTCGCTGAAATTACCGGTGGCCATGAGCGCACGCACGGCCCGATCACTCGCCGCCTCATCGAGCCGCTTCCCCGGCGGCAGTTGCAGCATCGAGGTGATGCTCTCGACCGTCGTGCGGTGATTACCCGTGACCTCGACGGCAGGCGCGGACGCAGCGGCAAACGCGGGCCGCGTCGCTCCGGCCAACGCCAGCGCAGCGGCCATCATGGCGACGACGGCAATCAATCCATGCGGGCGCAGCCATGATGGCCGGCGCGAGCGGGCACGCATAATCGAAGTCCCAGTCTCTCGGGGGTGTCGTGAACGCGGCTGCCACGCCGCTATTCCCGTCCGCCGACGATGTGAGTTCCCCCGCCTCCTAGTCCTGGCTAGCGGCGCAATGGGGCGGCAATGGGATCTGAGCGAGGCCGGCGGATGGTGTTTCGTCCGGGACAGACGGCGCGTCCTCTAAGCGCGAGACTGCTGTCGAAGCCGGGCGATCACCCCCGGTCGCCATCAGCTCAGCTCAACGGAGGTCTCGCATGTCGGCCAAGATCATTCTGTTTCCGCTCGCGCGATGCTCGGCGGCCGCCAAGTCATCCTGCACAGGCGCGTGCACGGCCAAGCGCCGGACCGGCGAGCAGAGCGGCTCCACGAGTTGCGCCGCCGTCATTCGCATGTTTGCCGGAGTCGCGCCTCGGCAGGAGCCGGGCGAGTAAGCGCCCGGCCTGTAAGGCTATCGAATTTCTCGATGCGTGCAGAGGCATCGGCAACCGGTGCACCGCCCGGACTATTCGCCGAACAACTGCTTCTTGCCGAGATTGCGGAACAGCTGCTTCAGCAGCCCCTCGTCGCCTACGCCCGGAGCTGGCGTCTTCCGGCTGACGTGGTCGAACACCTTGCCGTCTTTCATGCCATAGTTCGCCACGCGCTCCACGGAGCCGAGAGGCGAAAAGTAAACGGCGACTACCTGCCGGTCCACTTCGGTCGGCGACAGGAAGGCGACCTGCTTGTCGGTGCTCGAGATATAGTAGTAAGCCTGCCCGCCGCTCACGGTGGCGGTGGTCGCCGGCGTTCCGAGCGTCAGCTTCACCTGGTCCTGGCTCATGCCGGGCTGGATCTGCTGCACATCGTTTTCGCGGAATTGATGGCCGTGTTTCAGAACCTGGCCGCTGCAACCCGAAATCAATAACACCGAAGCAAGCGCTGCCACGATTGCGCCGCCTTTAACGACATTTGATTGTCCGGTCTTCATCGGCCCCAACGCGCGCTGGCGCGTTCTTTTCCCTCGGCGCATACTGATCCCGTCTTTTACAACTCGGCTTCGAGTTTTCGACGAGGATTGCGCTTAGCTTGACCCCGGACGGAATGCAATGCACGCCCCCCTGCCAGCCCACACCTTTCGTCCCCCGTCCGCAGCGGACTGCTAGCACATGCTGAGATGGCTGAGCCTTTGGGCCGCGGATCGCCGTAAAGCACGGGAACTTTATGGCGCGGTCGTGACGCAAGCGCGCCAACCGATGTTCTTTGACGGGTTGGGTGTCCCGGATACCCCAGAGGGCCGTTACGAGACGATCGTACTGCACTTGTTTCTGGTTCTCGAACGCCTCCGTGCGGAAGGCAGTCCTGGTCAGAACCTCAGCCGCCGGCTGATCGAGGCGTTCGTCACCGACATGGATGATTCCATGCGTGAGATGGGCGTTGGCGACCTCACGGTCCCCAAGCGCGTCAAGCGCGCCGCGGCTGGATTCTACGAACGCTCCGGTGAGTATCGCACAGCGCTAGCCTACCCGGACACGTCCGTGTTGGAGCAGGCCTTGGCGCGCCGCGTTCTAACTCGTAACGATAACGACGCGGCAACCGCGGCTGGAGCGCCGACGGCGGATCTGCTGGCGGCGTATGTCCGGGGTGCCGCCACTGCGTTGGCTGCGCAGGCGGGCCGTGCGCTGCTCGATGGGCATGTGACGTTTCCCCCGTCGTCTACGTCGAGATGTGAGGGCTAGCCATGGACGACACTCCTCTCAAGTGGGACCACGCGGTCACCGACATACCCGCCCATGGTCTGTCAATCGAGCGCAAGGCGAGCGCCGGCGAACTCGCAGAGTTGACGCATGCGCTGGACATCGTGGCCTGCGAGCGCTTGTCCTTAAGCTATCGCATCGTGGCGATCGCCGGCGGAGGCTATCGGCTTTCGGGTTCGCTCAATGCGCATGTCGTCCAAGCCTGCGTGGTGACCCTCGAGCCAGTTGCGGAAGATCTCGACGAGTCATTTGCTGTGGAATATTGGCCCCCAGGGGCACACGACGATTCACCGTCCGATGAGATCGAAGCGCTGACGGCTGCCGAGATCGAGCTGCTGGAGAATGGGATCATCGATGCGGGCCGCATCGTCTATGAGCAACTCGCCGCGGCGCTCAATCCTTATCCGCGCAAACCCGATGCGGAATTCGTTCCACCGGCCGACGCCCAAGCCAATGACGATGCCAAGACCAACCCTTTCGCCGTTCTCGCCAAGCTGAAGCCGAAACCGTGAGGTAAGGCCGGCCTCCTACAAGCCTGAGCAGCTGATGACGGCGGCTTCGTATCTCGTGGAAGCCCGCCAACAAACCGGTTGTATCGCAGGTGCAAAACGGTATGGTCCGGGCGGCTTCGCGCCCGCGCAGTTGGGGGAATTCAAAAGACTGCCGCGGCCCGGGACGCCTTGCCTGACTTGATCGAACGACGAGGCCGTCACGCTAATGGCTCAGCCGCGAACGATTGCGCTCGACGCGATGGGGGGGGATTTCGGGCCGGGAGTGATTATTCCCGGAGCGGCAATTTCGCTCGTGCGTCACCCATCCTTGAGCTTCATCTTCACCGGCAAAGAGTCGCTGATCCGCGCGGAACTGGAAAAGCACCCGGAGTTGGCCGCCAGGTCCCGCGTCATCCACACCGATACTGAAATCGCGATGGACGACAAGCCGAGCCAGGCGGTGCGCCGCGGGCGCGGCTCCAGCATGTGGCTGGCGCTCGAGGCCGTGCAGAAGGGCGAGGCCGACTTCGTGGTCTCGGCCGGCAATACCGGCGCCCTGATGGCGATGGCCAAGCTGGTGCTGACGACCATGCCGGGCATCGAGCGGCCGGCGATCGCCGGGCAGTGGCCGACCATGACGGGCAGCCTGCATCGTGCTCGATCTCGGCGCCAACATCGGCGCCACCGCCGGCCAGCTCGCCGATTTTGCGCTGATGGGCGCCGCCATGGCGCGCGCCGTGTCTGCACATCGAGCGGCCGACGCGTGGGCTTGCTCAACATCGGCGTCGAGGAGATCAAGGGCATCGAGGAGGTGAGGCAGGCGCATGCCTGGCTCAAGGAGAACGAGCTGCCGCATCGACTATCGCGGCTTCGTCGAGGGCGACCAGATCGGCCAGGGCGTTGTCGATGTCGTGGTCGTCGAGGGCTTCGCCGGCAACATCGCGCTCAAGACCGCCGAGGGCACCGCCAAGCAGATGGCGGCCTGCATGCGCGAGGCGCGTTGACCAGCTCGCTGCGCAGCCAAGCTCGGCGCGTTCCTGGCCCAGCGGCGGGCTTGCGCGCGCCTAAAGAGACCGCATGGACCCGCGCCGCTTCAACGGCGGCCCGTTCCTGGGCCTCAACGGCATCGCGATCAAGAGCCACGGCGGCACCG
Source organism: uncultured Alphaproteobacteria bacterium (assembly GCA_963847435.1). Lineage (GTDB taxonomy): Bacteria > Pseudomonadota > Alphaproteobacteria > Rhizobiales > Hyphomicrobiaceae > CAWJZR01. Next base: position 243,078 of record CAWJZR010000014.1, read on the forward strand.
ACGCCTTTGGCTTTGCCAGCGCCATCGAGGTCGGCTACGAGATGGCCGAAAGCAACGTGCTCGAGCGCCTGGCCGCCGATCTGGAGGCCTTCCACGGCAAGCTGAGCGAGCCCCGCAGGCCAGCGGCTCGTCGTGACAATGGTCGCGCCAGACTGCGTCTGCATCATCGGCGCTGGCGAAGCGTCCTGCTCGGCATGCGAGCACAGAGGTGAGACGTGGCATTCATTCGATCCGTGATCCGCGGCGTCGGCGCCTATCTGCCGAAGCGCGTCATGACCAATGACGACCTCGCGCGCCTCGTCGATACCAGCGACGAGTGGATCCGGGAGCGCACCGGCATCGAGCAGCGCCACATCGCCGACGACGGCGAGCTGACCTCCGATCTCGGCATCGCCGCCGTCGCGCCAGGCGCTCGTGCGCGCCGGCATCGATCCCGTCGACATCGATCTCGTCGTCTGCGCCACCGCCACGCCGGACCGCACTTTCCCGGCGACCGCCGTGCGCATCCAGGCCGGCCTCGGCGTCACCAAGGGCGCGGCCTTCGACGTGCAGGCGGTCTGCTCGGGCTTCGTCTACGCCCTGGCCATCGCCGACAACTTCCTCAAGGCCGGGCAGTTCAAGCGCGCCGTCGTCGTCGGCGCGGAAACCTTCTCGCGCATCCTCGATTGGAAGGACCGCGGCACCTGCGTGCTGTTCGGCGACGGCGCCGGCGCGGTGGTGCTGGAGGCGCAGCCGCAGCTCGGCAGCCGCGACGATCGCGGCATCCTCGCCACCCGCATCCGCTCGGACGGGCGCTTCGAGGACCTGCTCTACGTCGACGGCGGGCCCGGGCTCGACCAAGACCACCGGCCATCTGCGCATGAACGGCCGCGAGGTCTTTCGCCACGCCGTGCAGAAGATCTCCGGCGTGATCGAGGAGACCCTGGTGATGACCGGCTACGCCGCCGACGAGATCGATCTCTACGTGCCGCATCAGGCCAACAAGCGCATCCTCGACGGCATCGCCAAGCGGCTTGGCGTATCGCGCCCGAGAAGATCGTCGTCACGCTGGCACAAGCACGGCAACACGTCGGCGGCCTCGATCCCGCTGGCGCTCAATCAGGCCTTCGAGGACCATCGCCTCAAGGAGGGCAGGCTGGTGCTGATGGAGGCCATGGGCGGCGGCTTCACCTGGGGCGCGGTGCTGGCGCGCTGGTGAGTAGCCCACTTCCGTCGTCGTCATTCAGGTAAAATTTCTTGTGCATATTTCAGCCGGTTGAAAGTTCTCTCGTTGACCCCGTCGAAAAGCCGCCGAGTAGCATCCGCCAAGACAGTACGAGTGCTGGGGAGGGCGAAGTACCATGGGTGGCAAGACGTTCACGCGTGCAGATCTTGCGGAGGCGGTGGTCCAGAAGGTCGGACTGCCGCGGAACGAATCCCAGGAGCTGGTCGAGCTGGTGCTCGACGAGATCTCGGCAGCTTGGCGCGGGGCGACTCGGTGAAGCTCTCCTCGTTCGGCTCCTTCGGCATCCGCCAAAAGGGCCAGCGCATCGGCCGCAATCCGAAGACCGGCGAGGAAGTGCCGATCACGCCGCGCCGCGTGCTGGTGTTCCGCCCGAGCAACATCATGAAGGAGCGCATCAACGCTGGCCCAGGCAAGCGTCGCGCCGCTGAGTGACCGTGGCACGCGGCGTTGCGGGCGCCTAAGCCACGAGATGACCAAATAGATATGTAACGGCAACTTGCGTAAGGAGTTGAAACTAGACCCGCGGTGACGGGGGCAGCAGGAGGCGGCGGGCATGAGCAAATCCATGGAGGCGTTCCGGACCATCAGTGAGGTCGCTGACGAGCTGGAGGTGCCCAAGCACGTCTTGCGCTTTTGGGAGGTCAAGTTTCCCCAGGTGCGCCCGATGAAGCGCGGTGGCGGCCGCCGCTATTACCGGCCTGAAGATCTAGAGCTATTGCGCGGCATCCGACATCTGCTGCATGCCGAGGCTTACACCATCAAGGGCGTGCAGAAGATCCTCCGTGAGCAAGGGATCGAGCACGTCAAACGCTTTGGCCGGCCCGCCGAAGAAGGCGCCCCCGCTGCTGATGCCAAACGTAAGCGCGGTGAAGCGCTACCGCCAATCGCTGCCGAGCCGCCGGCTCCTGCCGCGCGGACGCGTGCCACGAGAGCCGCGGCCAAGGCCCCGCGCGGTGACGTGCTGAAAGCTCTAATTGCTGAACTGCAAGCCTGTCGCAAACTGATCCTCGGCGAGGAGGTCGCTGCGAGCACGGGGCCAGCCGCTCAGCCGGCTTCGAGACGCCAGCGCTCTAATTGATGTCTGCTTCCGAGCCGCATCCGTATAAGCGTTCGCCGGAGGTTTGGTTCGTCGATTTGACTGCTTGCGCGCCGGCGCTGCTGCAGGCGGAGCGAGAGCTCCCGAGACTGCCGGCGGACGATCAATTTGACGGTCACACTGAGCGCAAAGTTGCGCATATCGCGCTCCGAATAGTGCTGGAGCGGCATGCCGGCCAGGTCGTGCGGGGTATGCCGTTCGCGGTTGGCACTTCCGGCAAGCCGTTGCTTCCCGCGGGCCTTCCGTTCTTTAGTCTGTCGCACTGCCCGGGTTTCGCTCTGATCGCCGTTGACGCGTCCGGCGCGATCGGTGTCGACCTGGAGCGCACCCGTTCCATCCGCATGCCGGCCGACCGGACGCGTCTCCTGTTGGCCGCGGCGTCAGCTCTTGCGCCGAGCGAACGGGAGCTTGGCGCTACGGGTCAGGATTTGCTGCACGCTTGGGTTCGTCTCGAGGCGTTCGCCAAGGCAGACGGCCGCGGCATCGGCCGCCTGCTGACCGCCCTCGGCATCGTCGGCGCGCGGACCGGCGATATAAGCGCCTCGGTTCGGACTGTTCGCGAAAGCTGGCCGCCGTTTGCACTGCGGGATCTCGACGTCCCAGTAGGTCACTTCGCCGCTTTGGCCGCGCTGAACGACCCTCTCTCCGCCCGCATCCCTGTTCGCCAGTTCTCCGAGCTGATAGCCAATCTGCTGGCAATGTGATGTGCACGGATACAAACTTGCGCCCTCCTCGTATCCGACGCACGCGGATTGGGCAAAACATATATCCGATATGCTATGTTATGCATCAGTGATTCGATCACGATCCCAAGCGCTTGAGGAGGGGCTGGAGCGGATGCAGCGTGCGCCGCTGATCCCAGAGCTGACGCTGTGCAACCGCTTCGTCCGGCAGGCGATTGCGGGTGGCGTCGTCTATGGCATTTCCGATGGGCGTCGTCTGGCCGACGTGCAGTCGCGTGGCCGCAAAGCCGTCCGCACGGCCCTGCTGTGGACTGTGCACGGCGAGGCCGAGCGTTGGGCTTCTGTTCTGATCGACAACCCGAGCGTGGAGACCTTCAGTCTCAGCCGGCTGGCTTGCGAGGTTTTCCCGCAACTGCATGCCAGTGGCCGCCTTGTGGGCACCGATTGGAGCGCGGACCCGATCGAGCCCGAGGTCGACCCGTACGAATTACTTGAACGCCTCCGCAACAAAGCTCTGGAATGCTTCCTGCACGGTCTGCGAACGACACGCGCGCTGTGGATCGTCGAGGACGCTAACGGCCCCGTGGTAGCGGGGTCGGTCATGCGGCCGGGCGGAGTCGCACTCCCCTGCTTCATTCACCGCGAGGAGGCCGAGCGGTATGTGTCGAGCCTGCCTCAAGAAGCCGGACTGCGCGAGATCGAGCTGGAAAGCTTCATATCCGTCACCGCCCCCTGGCTTGCCGAGCAGGGTTGGCTTTTGACGCTTGGCACGTGGGGCGGACCCGGCGCACCCGAAATCGAGGCGGCCGAAGCAGTGGCCCGCCTCGTAAACGGGCTCGTCGCCGCCTGACGCTACGTCCAAGTCTCTCTGCTGCCGTTGATCTGCGCCGATCAGCCCTTCGTTCCGTTTGCGATTTTGCCCCTTGCTTGCTATGTGCACCCCTGCCGAATTTCAACGAATGCAAGCCAATAGGTGGTGCCGCCATGAAGGAAGTCATCGAGGAGCTCGAGCGTCGTCGTGGGGAAGCCCGTCTCGGCGGTGGCCAAGCCCGCATCGACGCCCAGCACAAGCGCGGCAAGCTCACCGCCCGCGAGCGCATCGAGCTTTTGATGGATGAGAACTCCTTCGAGGAGTTCGATACCTTCGTCGAGCACCGCTGCACCGAGTTCGGCATGGAGAAGAACAAGACGCCGGGTGACGGCGTGGTGACCGGCTGGGGAACCGTCAACGGCCGCACCGTCTTCGTCTTCGCCAAGGACTTCACCGTGCTCGGCGGCTCGCTGTCCGAGACGCATGCGAAGAAGATCACCAAAATCCAGGATATGGCGCTGAAGAACCGCGCACCGATCATCGGCCTGTTCGATGCCGGCGGCGCCCGCATCCAGGAAGGCGTCGACGCTCTCGGCGGCTACGGAGAGGTGTTCCAGCGCAACGTACTCGCCTCGGGCGTCATTCCGCAGATCTCCGTCATCATGGGCCCCTGCGCCGGCGGTGACGTCTACTCGCCGGCCATGACGGACTTCATCTTCATGGTGAAGGACACGAGCTACATGTTCGTGACGGGCCCCGACGTCGTGAAGACCGTCACCAACGAGACCGTCACCGCGGAAGAACTCGGCGGCGCCAAGGTCCACACTACGAAGTCCTCGATCGCCGACCGCGCCTATGAGAACGACGTCGAGGCGATCCTGCAGATGCGCCGCCTCATGGACTTCCTGCCGGCGAACAACGAGTGCGGCGTTCCTGAGCTGCCGACCAACGACCGTGCCGACCGCATGGACTTCTCGCTCGACACGCTGATCCCGGATAACCCGAACAAGCCCTACGACATGCGGGAGCTGATCCTGAAGATCGTCGACGAGACCGACTTCTTCGAGATCCAGGAAGCGTTCGCCAGGAATATCATCACCGGCTTTGGCCGCATGGACGGCCGCACCGTCGGCATCGTCGCCAACCAGCCGATTGTTTTGGCCGGCGTGCTCGACAGCGATGCCTCTCGCAAGGCCGCCCGCTTTGTCCGCTTCTGCGACTGTTTCGACATTCCGATCGTCACGCTGGTCGACGTTCCGGGCTTCCTGCCCGGCACCGCGCAGGAGTACGGCGGCCTCATCAAGCACGGCGCCAAGCTGCTGTTCGCCTACGCCGAGGCGACCGTGCCGAAGGTCACCTGCATTACCCGTAAGGCCTACGGCGGCGCCTACGACGTGATGAGCTCCAAGCACATCCGCGGCGATGTCAACTACGCTTGGCCCTCGGCCGAGATCGCGGTCATGGGCGCGAAAGGCGCGGCTGAGATCCTCTACCGTTCGGAGCTTTCCGATCCGGCCAAGATCCAGGCCCGAGTCGACGAGTATAAGCGCCGCTTCGCCAATCCGTTCGTCGCCGCCGAGCGCGGCTATATCGACGAGGTGATCCTGCCGCACGGCACCCGCAAGCGCATCTGCCGCGCGCTCGCCATGCTGCGCAACAAACACGTCGAGAACCCCTGGAAGAAGCACGACAACATTCCGCTGTAAGGACTCATCCGACAAATCACTAAATACGGGCGTCCGGAGTTTTCGGGCGCCCGATGTGTTTCCGAGGGTTTTTGGAATTTAGCGGCCTGACCGGGCCGCGCCTATTATGAGCGAAAGTCTCAATCCGCGAGGAAGCTGAACATTCGCGAGATTGATCGCCTGGGCTGAATATTTATTGGCCATCGGCAAATTGTGCGCCGCACTACTGTTTGGTTGGAAATCGACAGCTGTTTCCGACGGACCTCGCATTCATGCTGCGTTCAAGTAACGGGCGTTAATTTGCCAATAAGTCAGGTCCCGAGACAGCGCCCACCCTGCAAAGCGCCATCTGTCTCTGGACCTGCAAAACAGGGAGATAAATGATGTCGCGCACAATTCTCGGCGTTTGCGCGGCTGTAGCACTGGCGTTTTCGGGCGCGAGTGCTTCTGCTGCCCCGGCTTCTCTTTCACTTCTCGATCTCAATGCGAAAACGACTGGAAACGTCATAGACGTCCGGCACGGTGGTTTTGGTGGACACGGTGGTTTCGGCGGACATGGTGGTTTCGGCGGACATGTCGGTCACGGCCATTTCGGTGGCTTCGGCCATAGAGGTTTCCGCGGCGGCGGTATTTATTTCGGTGGCCCCTATTTCTATGATTACGGTCCGAGCTGCTGGTGGAGCCGCCGCTATCACCGCTGGGTGTGCCCGTACTATTGAGGCTTCCAACAACTGGATCTCTGTGCGCTTCGCGTATCGTGAAACTGCATCCCCGCCCACACGCCGGGTATGCTTCCTTCTTGGCTCGTCACTGCTCGTCGATCTCTGCCACATCCATTACGATCGGCGCGTGGTGATGGGCTGTGTGGGCTAGGAAAGGCTTTCCGCGCACGAGCACTCTTTTGCCGGTAAGTTTAGCAATTCTGGCTTGCACAGCGGCGTCCGTCGAGAACACGTGGATCGTCATCGTGCTCTCGACGCGATCGTCGTCGTCCGCAGTGTCGAGGCAGGCGGGGCTGGCGAGTTTCAGGATGTACGGCCTTTCCTCGCGACCAGCTGCATCTTCGGCGCGTTGAACCGTGAGGCGGCCTTCTGCAATCTCGACGCCGCCATCGTCGCTCATGCATTCCGCCTGTGCAGCGGCGGGAATGAAGAGAATGAGGGCGGCGAGACGGGCGAGGGCGGCGGCGCGCATGGGGTTTCCTCGGGAGCGGTATTCCGGGCATCGAAGCGTTCGCATCTTACCCTGAAATGCCCGGCGCGGAGTTTTCCTGCGCAATATGCTTAGCTCAATACAGCGTCGACTTCTGGCGACTTGCTAAGCCGGCGTCGTAGGTTAACCCATCGAATTCGCTACCGCTCGCCTGCCGCAACATTTCGCCCGCGCTTGGAAGCTCGCTGTTCGCCGGTGCCGCGTTCCACAATCGCGATCGCATCACAGCACGCGCGCACTGGAAGTAGACGCGCTCGATTGCGATGACGAGCACGCTTCGCGGCGATTTGCCGTCCACGGCGAAACTCTTCAGCAGATCGGGCGCGACGCTGATTTCGGCGCGCCCATTGATCCGCAGAGTTTCTCCATGCCCCGGCACCATCACCAGCAGCGCTACCCGCGGATCGACGACGACATTGCGCAACGTGTCGATACGGTTGTTGCCGCGCCGATCCGGCAACAGCAGCGTATTCTCGTCCGCAACGCGAACAAATCCGGCCGCATCGCCGCGCGGACTGCAGTCGAGCCCCTGCGCGCCCGCACTTGCCAGCACCACGAACGGCGAGGCTTCGATGAGTGCGCGATAGGCAGGTGTCAGACGGTCTGTTTCTTTGATCACCGACGGCTGCGCAGGTACCCCATAGAGGGCTTCGAGTTGCGCAACCGTGGTGATGCGGTCGCCGCTCATCCCCGCGACAGGCCCTTCGCCTTCAGTTCCGAGAGATACTTGGCCCAGCGGGCCTCTTTCTCGGCACCGAGCGTCGCCAGATAGCCCCAAGTAAAGAGCCCGGTGTCATGTCCGTCGTCGAACTTGATCCGGACCGCGTAATTGCCGACCGGCGCGAGGTCTGCGATGTGCACGTTTCGCTTTTTCGCGACCGTTACGCGCTCAGCCTCCGAGTGGCCCTGCACCTCGGCCGATGGGCTCATTACTCGAAGCATTTCGGCGCTGAGATCGTAAACCTTTTCCCCTTCGAACGCGACGTTGAGGCTGTCGCCGTTGGGCGAGACCGTCAGCTTGGGCGGTGCCACGCGCTGGCCCTGCGCCGCCTGAACCTCCGCCCAGGTCCGTGCCGCGATCTCGCGATAGATCTGCGCATGCAGGCTGTCGGGTGCGGTAGCCGTAATCGGCTTGCCGCTATCCGACGTTTCGCGGATCTCGATGTGCAGCGGCACGCCGCCGAGGAATGGCAAACCGAGCTTCTCCGCTTCGTGCGCAGCGCCGCCATGACCGAAGATGTCGGAGCGTTCGCCGCATTTCGGGCAGACGAAGTAGCTCATGTTCTCGATGATGCCGAGAACCGGGATGTCCACCTTCTGGAACATCGCGAGCCCCTTGCGCGCGTCGATCAACGCGAGGTCCTGCGGTGTCGACACGATGACCGCGCCGGATAGCGGCACCTGCTGCGCGATCGTCAACTGCACGTCGCCGGTGCCAGGCGGCATATCGATCACGAGCACGTCGAGGTCGCCCCACTCCACTTCGCGCAGCATCTGGTTCAGCGCCTGCACGACCATCGGGCCGCGCCAGATGATCGGGCGTGCCTTCTTCCACCATATAGCCCATCGACATGGAGCGAAGGCCATAGCCCACCATAGGCTTCATCTTGTTGGCCGCACTCATCTGCGGCTGGCCGGAGAGGCCCAGCAGCCGCGGCTGCGACGGCCCATAAATGTCGGCGTCGAGGATGCCCGCCTTGAGCCCGATCGCCTGTAGCCCGAGCGCCAGATTGACCGCTGTCGTCGATTTGCCGACGCCGCCCTTGCCCGAGGCGACCGCAATCAGATGCTTCACCCCTGGCACGCCCGGTGCCGCGGGGCGCCCGCCCGGCGTCTGCATCGGCGGCTTCTGGCGCGCCGCACCGTCGCCGGCCGCGCCGCGCGCCCGCGCCTCTGTCACGCGCGGATGCTCATGCACGTTCGTACTCGTCTTGGTGCCGGCCGTGCCCGTGGGGGCGTCCGCCGTCAGTACGGCGGTGACGCCGGCAACGCCCGGGATCTCGTTGACGACCGTCTCGGCCGCCTTGCGCAGCGGCTCCAACTCCTCCGCACGGTGCGCCGGCACCGTAATCGAGAAATAGACCCGCGCATCCTTGATCAGGATTTCGGAGAGGAGCCCGAGGTCGACGAGGTTGCCATCGAGATCCGGGCCCTTGACCCGGCGCAGCTTGTCGAGGACCTGGTCCTTCGTAACGGTCATCAGCGTAGCTCCTGAAGGTGAGACGGTATTGCCGTGCAGGCCTATCGCGAGCGCCTCGTCGCGGCAACCTCGGCGTCGAAAGCCGATGGGATCAATCGGATTGTGGCAGACCTCGCAGTTCAAGTCACGGGCCGGGCATAATGGCGGCACCCAGCCCTACGATGCCGACCAGGATGAGGGTGCCAGCCCACGCCGCGTCGAGGTTGAACCAGCTGCGCGATACGAGTTTCGGGCCGAGATAGCGATAGGCCAGCCACGCCAGCAGACCTCCCGCGCCGATCATCGCCAGCGTATGGGCAACCGAAACCAACACCGCAGTCGCGAGGCCAGTGCTTCCCAAGGCTTGCATCGCGCGATGTCCGCCATCGAGATCGGCTGCGCGGCAGAGACCGAGATAGATCGGCACGAGCATCAGGCCGGCGCCGTGCGCGATGGCGACAGCGAACGACCAAAGCCCGATCTGCGATGGCGCAATCCGCGCGAGAAGGCGCGGGTGATGAGAGCGGCGTAGGAACTGGATTGTACCGAAAACGATGACCAGCAGGCTTGCACCGATTCGGATTGCACGCTGCCAATCGAGCAACACGACGAGCATCGCGAACGGCGCCAGCGTCACCAGGATCGCGGCGAGATGGCCGCCCGCCAGCAGCAAAAGCGCGCGGCCAAGAGCTATCGGGCTCCTCTCCATCAAGCCCGCCGACACTGCCAGCGGCCACCCCATTCCGGGACTGACGCCGTGGAAGACGCCGCTAGCCAGCACCGCCAGCCACAGTCCCAACGGGGTCCACTCGCTGCCGCTCAAGCTCAGACCGAGGGATAGCAGAATGAATCCGTAGAGCAGTCGCCGCCTTCCAGCCGGATCTGATGCGAACGATAGCCGTCCGGGATGTTGACCCAGACGTCTTCTGCGAGCGTCAACCCGCCGCCAGGGTTAGCATTAGCCATCACGAACGCGCCCAGAATGCCGTCGGGATAGAACTGGTCATCCCACGTCGAATAGAGCGAATTGGTCCAATAAACGCGTCTGCCGTCGCGGCTGATCTCCACCATCTGCGGCCCGCCGGAGAACATCTTGCCGTTCGGGTGCGGAGTGCGCCGTGCGATGCCGCCGACGTGGACCGAGCCAGCCAGTCTGGGCTTCCGCGGCTCCGTGACGTCGTATTGGCGCATCTCGCCGGTGCCCCAACAAGCGACGTAGAGGAACCTGTCATCCATCGACAGGTCGATATCGGTGACCAGCGGCGGCACCGCCCCGAAGCCCTGCAGCAGCGGCGGTAGCTTGTCTGCTGGCGCCGGCTCAGGCGGGATCGTCGCCGTCTTCTCGATGTGGAATTTCCCGTCCTCCCGCCACCACGTCCAGATCGACCCTTCGAGATTGGTGGTGTCGACGACGACGCCGAGAAAACCGTACTCCCGCACCGGGTCGTGGGCTGGCCGCACCTCGAGCCCCATCTGGTGATTGGCCCCGAGGTCGATCGTCTGCACGTTGCGACGCGCCCTCAAGTCCCAGAAATGCACGTGGTGGCCGTATTTGTTGGCAAGCAGGTCCTCTGCCACGATGCCGTTCTCGAATTGCGGCGGCAGCGCCCACTCGCTCGTCACCATGTAATCGCGCGGCAGGTTCCACCAGAAATCATAGTGCTTCGTCTGCGGTCCGCGATCGATCTCCCAACGGCCCAAGATCTCGAATGTCTGGCAGTCCATGATGAAGATGCCGGGCGGCCCTTGCGTACCATCCTTGCCGCCACCGCCGAGCGTGCTGACGTAGATGCCCTCCGGTCCGCAATGGATGGTGTGCGGCCGCGAGTAGCCGGTTTTGCGGAACACCTCCTCCGGCTCGATGATTTTGTGGATCTTGGCCTGCGTCGGATGCGGCTTCGTGTCGACGATGTAGATGCGCGACGACCTCAAGCCGGGGATGATGAGGTAGCGCCGCTCGAGGAACGTGTGGCCGCTCAACGGAGAAAGCGAGGACGAGCAGGCATTCCAGCCGAAGTGGTGGAACTCGTCGCCGGTATTCGGCATCGTCACTGTGTGCACGACCTGCGCGTAGGTGGGCGACCCGGGCTTGACGTCGATGACGGCCAGGGCGTCCGGTTTGGAGAAATCAGGGCTGAGCAGCAGGGTGTAGGCAAATTCCTCTGGAGGTGCCTCCATCGCCAGCTTGGGCGAGGCGTGAAAGGTCGGGTCAGGCCGCATCGTCATCCCATGCCTCCTATCTCGATTGCGCGCGCCCGATGTCGTGGTGCCCGCGCCGTTACCCCCATAGAAGGTTAACTGCAAATACCGCGACGGCGCAATGGGCCTGCGAGGTACAACGCGAGTCGCATTTGCAGTTCTAGCCCGGCCCACACTCAGTCGCGCCGGAAAAGTAATTCGCCTGAATTTCGGGGGAACGAATTTCTAGTTTGCCAGAGTGGAGGCGAGATGGCGTCTTCGCGAAGTTTCCCTATTTCGAAATGGATCGGATTCGCTAACGTTGCAGTCGGCAATTCTCGGTTATTCATATGAAAAATAATCGCGGGCGAGAATATCTCCCGCCCGCGATTTTATTTCTGCCGGCTTTATTTATTGGCCCATCTATGTATTAGCGATGGGTGAAGCGGCCGGAACGGTCGCGATAACGATCGGTCTCTTCGTCATACTCCTCGCCGCCGCGTCCACCGCGGCTACGAGAAGACCGCCTATCGTCATCGTCGTCGTCCTCTCGACGGCTGGCCGAGCGCGACCGGCGCGAGTGATCGTCGTCATCCTCGTCGCGGCGACTCGCCGAGCGCGACCGGCGGTTGTCGTCGTCATCTTCGTCGCGGCGGCTGGAAGAGCGCGACCGGCGCGAGTAGTCGTCGTCATCTTCGTCGCGGCGGCTGGAAGAGCGCGACCGGCGCGTGTAGTCGTCGTCATCTTCGTCGCGACGGCTGGAAGAGCGGGACCGGCGAGAGCCGTAATCATCGTCGTCGTCACGAAGCCGGCGGTCATGCTCCGGATCGGTGACGCGCCCGCGGCCATCGTCGCTGCGGCGGCGAGACTCGTAGATGCGATCCGACTCCTGCCCGCGTAAACGATGGTCGTGATCCGGATCTGTCACGCGCCCGCGCCCGTCGTCGCCGCGGTGGCGAGATTCATACAGACGGTCGCTTTCCTGGCCGCGCAGGCGATGATCGTGCTCCGGGTCGGTGACCCGCCCGCGGCCGTCATCGCCGCGGTGGCGAGATTCATACAGACGGTCGCTCTCCTGCCCGCGCAGACGTTGATCGTGATCCGGGTCGGTGACCCGCCCGCGACCGTCGTCACCACGATGGCGAGATTTATAGAGACGATCCGACTCGTGGCCGCTCAAGCGATGGTCGTGCTGGGGGTCGGTGACGCGCCCGCGGCCGTCATCGCCACGATGCCGCGATTCATAGAGACGATCCGACTCGTGTCCGCTCAAGCGATGGTCATGCTCCGGGTCGGTCACGCGTCCGCGACCGTCATCGCCGCGACGGCGAGACTTCATAGATGGCTTCGGACTCTTGTCCGCGAAGTCGCTGATCGCTGGAACGAGTGACTCGCCCCTGACGGCCACGGCGATCGTCGTCCTCGTTATCTCGCATTCTCATTCCTTCATCTCCTTCTACTTGGCTTTTCCTCGTCCGTTTATCGCTATCCGCTTTGCGAGCCCGCCCGCGTGTTATCTTTGGCTTTTCTTTGTCCTTCGATTTCGACACGCGGGCCGCTGATTTGCTGGCCATCGAATTCTCCTTGCTTGGCATATTTTTATTGCGCTCCCTGTCTCTGCAACCGACAACGGCAAGAGCGGTTCCAACATAATTCCCGCTTTTTTTGGGGCGAGCGCCTATATTCCCCGCACTACATTCTTGGCGGGATTGCGTTCTTGAACGCATTCTCTAATAATTGATTTTTGCGGTTCTATCTGACTACCAGATAATGAATGAGCGGGAAGTTCATCTGGCCAATCGGCCTACCGTGCTGGTGAGCCCGTCACGCTAGCAGCCCGAGCGACGCACCGCTCGAAGTGCTCTACAGCGCGCGCCCGCAATCTTGCCGTCGCGCTGCTTGTCACCCGCACGTCCCCGGACTACATGAGCGTAGCATTGCAATCCGGAGCCAGCCTTTGAAAGAGTTCGAGGTCCATCCCGATCCCGACAACCCCCGCCTCTCGGCAGCAGTATCGGGCATCGATCAAACGGGCTCGCCGGTGGTGACCGAGGTTGCCGCGGAGCGCCCGCTGACTCTGTTCCTCAACGGGCGCGAGATCGTGACGTTGATGACGATTGGAGACCATCCCGATCTGCTCGCCATCGGCTACTTATTGAACCAGGGCATGCTCAAGGCCGAGGACGACCTGAAGGGTGTCGACTATGACGCCGACATCGAGACGGTGGTCGTGCGCACCGCGCGCCAGACCAATTACGAGGACAAGCTGAAGAAGAAGACTCAGACTTCCGGCTGCGCTCAGGGCACCGTATTTGGCGACCTGATGGACGAGTTCGAGGGCGTCACACTATCCCAGGGTGCCAAGCTGAAGACGTCGTGGCTCTATGCTCTGACGAAGAAGATCAACACGGCGCCGAGCCTCTATCTGAAGGCCGGTGCGATCCATGGCTGCGTGCTGTGCGAGAAGGACAAGCCGCTCATCTACATGGAGGACGTCGGCCGCCACAACGCCGTCGACAAGATTGCCGGTTACATGTTCATGAATGGCATCAAGCCGCGACAACAAGATCTTCTACACGACGGGGCGTCTGACATCCGAGATGGTGATCAAGACCGTGAAGATGCGCATCCCCGTGCTCATTTCGCGCTCTGGCTTCACCGCGTGGGGCGTGGATCTCGCACGCAAGGCAGGGCTGACGCTGATCGGGCGCGCGCGCGGCAAGCGCTTCGTGGCACTCGCGGGCGAGGAGCGCATCGTGTTCGACGCCGATGTTTCGAAGATCGACGAGGAAGAGCGCAAGCACAAGCGCAAGGGCGCGGAAGCCGACTGATCTCCAGCGGCGCTACCCGTGCGTTCGACTAATTCTGCGGTTGGCTTTCGAGGTCCGCCTGGATGATGCCGGCGACGATAGCGCGCGCTGCATACTCGGCCATGCAACGATAGCCGAGATCGTTGAGACGGAAGCCGTCACCCGCGAAGCTGCCTGTCGTGACCTGTCGCGAGAGATCGGCCATGGCGTCGAAGCGATGCACCAGCAGCACCTTTTGCTCGCGTGCCACATCCGCGATCGTTTTCACGATCATCGTGTAGTGCTCGTCGCTCGCCATCCGCTCGACATACTGCGGGTCGATCAGCACGACATCAACTTGATTGTCGGCAAGCCACCGCAGCGTCTGCCGCAGTGGTTCTGCGAAGTCGTCTTGCTCGATGCGCGCCATGGCGTCATTCGTGCCGACTTGCCAGACGACGAGGTCGGGCCGAATTTCCGCGACTTCGAGCTTCAGGCGTTCCGCAGCGTCGCCGCCAATATCGCCGGAGATACCGCGTGAGACGATCTGCACGTCGATGCCTTTGAGCAAGCCCTCCAAATCGCTTTCCAGACGAACGGGATAGCTCGCGAGGGACGATCCGCCAACTCCAACCGAGCCGGTCGCGCCGACAGCCAGCACGTTGATTGGCCGCTTTTCACGAAGCGCCTTGCGCACCACGCGGAGCGGCGCGCGTCCCTCGAAGGCCGGCGACTTGACACGGCATTCGGTCGACACCTGAACCGGCGCCTTGCCAAGGCTCGGCAAAGGAGACGGTGGTGCCGGTTGCTCCTGGGCTGCGGCGGGGAATAACACAGCCCCAGCCGTCAGCGACATCACCGCCGCGCGCCTGAATGCCGACTTCGTCCTTCCGCGAACCACGCTGTTAATCCCATCATGACGAGCCCCGACACTACGATAGCGATGTCGATCTTCAAACCTCCATCGATAATGAAACGAAGAATTTGCCCGACGAGCGCCAGTAGGGACGCGACACAAAACACGGGTAGCGAATTGCGTCCCAGGCTGCAAAGGAAACCGGGAAAATACCTAACCCACTCCATTATATAGGAAAAAACTCCATGGAAAGCGACAATGAGCGCGATGAGGCTGATGAGCCGCGCGGGCGATAGAAACGTCTTGTCAAACAGAAAAAAGGCGCGCGGCTTGGGGACCGAGGCAGGGTCCGGATGAAATTGCAGCAAGGTCGCCGCAGCCCCCGCAATCAATACCGCAATTGCGAAAGGAACCGAGCGCCGGACGACCTCGAGACACTTCGTGTTCGTCCGCAACTCCGCGGCAACGAACCCCAGTACCAGGAGCACCTGCCAGCAAAGCGGATTGAAGTACCACTGATCCTCGGACGGCCAACTCGGCAGCCGTAGCCCCGTCGCCAAGGCGACGACGTACAGCGTGAACGAAGCCGCCAGTGCACCGCGCTTGCTCCAGAGCGCCAGCCCGATCATCGGCGGCGCCAAGAGCAACAGCGCGACATAGAGTGGCAGGATGTTGAAGTAGCTGAGCTGATACGTCAGCAGCGCCAGGCCGATATAGGCGCGCGGCGGGTCGTAGAAGGCGGCGCCCGAGTTCAACCATTCGAGGAACAGAGGGTTTGATCTCGAGATCGCGGCAATCGCCAAAATTGCCAACGCTATCAGCGATATGCAGAGCTGCGCTTGATAGATGACGAAAGCCCGCGACCAAAGCCGGAACCACAATCCCGTGACCGACACGCGCTTGTCCGGCGCACCGGCGACGAAAGAAAGCGACCAACCGGCGAGAAACACGAACAGCTCTGCCGCATCCGAGATCGCGTAGTTACGTAGCGTGTAATACGAGAACACGTTCCCGGGCACATGATTGATGAAGATCATCACCAGGGCCACGCCGCGCCAGAAATCAACAGCGTTCTCTGCGCGCATCACCGGCCGTGCGTTCTAGGTTTGGATGGGAAGGCGGCTCTCTTACGAGGCCGCGCGGTCGGGTATTTATACAGAACCGTCGCGGGGGCGCCATCCCGGATGCTGTGTGCGGAAACTGGACCTTTGGGCACAACTGCCTGCCGTGTCAGTTGAGTCGTCCGCCTGCGCTCAACCAATGCGCTGCAAAACGGTCGCCAAACCGCCGTCTTTGTTGCTAAGTTGGGTCCGCAGGGGCAATTCTTCATTGTCAGCCCGATGTCAGGGTTCCGTCCTCGCCCGGCCAAGCACCAGGGACTTTAGGGCGGCGGACGCATGGCTTTGATAAAAGGCAATCTTGATTGACGCTCTAGACGCTCAAGCGGCGGTCTCCAGATCGGGAGCAGCCGGTTTCATTGCAGGCGACGCGACTACGAATTTGAGCACGGGCGAAAAACCTCCGAAAGGGATGAGCCGGAATGACTGCACGTCTCGCACGCCGCGCGGTTCTCACGTTTGCTGGCATCATGAGCCTCGGCTCGGTGGGGCTGAGCACGATGAACGCGCGAGCCGCCGACAGCGCCATTCCCGATAACGCCGCCGACAGCGCGCGGACGTTGATCGGCAGCTACCTCGCTGGCCGCTTTGCGCGCACGCAGCATGACAACACGCGAGCAGCCGACTTCTACCGCAATGCATTGGAACTCGATCCGACGAACGAGGTCGTGCTCGAGCAAGCCTTCCTGATGGAGGCCTCGGACGGCAACTGGGCGCGCACGACCAAGCTCGCCGAGGAGCTGATCGCCCGCCAGCCGACCCATCGCCTTGCCCACCTTTTCCTGGGTCTTTCCGAGTTCAAGGCCGGTAACTTCGATGCCGCCGACGAGCACTTCAAGGTCGCCAGCAGCGGTCCTGTCGGCGAGTTGACCGGCGCTTTGGCGAGGTCATGGGTAAAACTCGCCCAGGGCAAGCCTGACGCCGCGCTCGAGATGTTGAACCTGCCCAAGCAGGCCGAGTGGGCCCAGTTCTACCTTGCCTATCACCGCGCGCTGATTGCCGACATCGCAGGCCGCACCACGGAAGCGCGCGCCGCCTTCGAGCGCATCTCCAAGCAGGACAATCGCACGCTGCGCACGACATTGGCCTATGCCCAGCACGCCAATGCGTTCGGCGACACCAAGCTCGCCAAGCGATCCTCAAAGAACACCTCGACCGCGCTCAGGGCGACGGCCACCCGTTGGCGCGCGACCTTCGGGACCGGATCGAGGGGGGCGAGCGCATGGGTCTCCTCGTGCCGAACGCCAACGAAGGCCTCTCCGAGGTATTCTACGGACTGGGCGAGGCGCTGACGGGCGAAGGCGGCGTCAGCCTCGGCGCCATCTACTTGCAGTTCGCCTTCTTCCTGTCGCCCAAGCAGCCCTTCGCCCTGGCCGCGCTCGCCAACGCCTACGAAACCACCAAGCGGTACCCGGAAGCGCTCGCCGTTTACGATCGCATCCCGAAAGGGACGCCGCTGCAGACGAGCATCGACATCCGCAAGGCCTTCGAACCTCAATCAGCTGACGAGCCGGACGAGGCGCAAGAAGCTGCTGGACGAGATCGCGCCGCCGATCCCGAACGAGATCCAGCCGCTCGACGCGCTCGGCAACATCATGCGCGGCCACAAGCGCTTCGGCGAGGCGGTCGACTACTACACGCGCGCCATCGCCCTGATCGACAAGCCCGAGCAGAAGCACTGGACCTACTACTACTCGCGCGGCACCTGCTACGAGCGGTTGAAGAAGTGGCAGCTGGCCGAGGCCGACCTGCAGAAGGCGCTGCAGCTCAGCCCCGACCAGGCGATGGTGCTGAACTATCTGGGCTATTCCTGGATCGACCAGAACCGCAACCTCAAGCAGGGCCTGGCGCTGATCGAGAAGGCCGTGCGCCAGAAGCCCGACGACGGCTACATCGTCGACAGCCTCGGGCTGGGCCCACTATCCGCATGGGCAACTACAAGGAAGCCGTGAAGCACCTGGAGCGCGCGGTCGAGCTGCGGCCCGAGGACCCGGTGCTCAACGATCACCTCGGCGATGCCTACTGGCGCGTGCGGCGCGAGCGCGAGGCCCGCTTCCAGTGGGACCAGGCGCTGACGCTGAAGCCCGAGCCGGAGGACGCCGACAAGATCAAGAAGAAGCTGCAGAAGGGCCTGCCGGTGCCGGCGCAGGCCGCCGAAGAAGCGCACCGCGAGGTGCAAGGCCGAGCCGCCAGGTGAAAAAGCGCACTGCCACCAAGTCGGTGCCGGCGCGGGTGCAATAACGCGTCCCATGCCGCCGCTGATGCAAACGTCATGACCGAGATCGCCCGCGCCAAGGTCAACCTGACGCTTGCGCGTGCTGGGGCGGCGCCCGACGGCTACCACGAGCTGGAAAGCCTGGTGCCTTTGCCCGCAAACCTGGCGACTTGCTCACGTTGCATCCGGGTGATGCCGCTGGCGTCACGGTCAGCGGCCCCGGAGCTTCCGCCATCCTCGGTGAGAACCTGATCGCCCGTGCTTTGCGGTTATTGGTGGACGCGGAGCCTCGGCTGCGGCTAGGCGCCGTGCATCTCGAAAAGAACCTGCCCGTCGCGGCCGGGCTCGGTGGCGGATCGGCGGACGCCGCAGCGCTGCTGCGTGCGGTGCGGCGAGCCAATCCGGACAGCGCAAGCTCGGTCGACTGGCATGCGGTCGCGCTGAAGCTCGGCGCCGATGTACCGGTTTGCCTCGACAGCGAAGCCGCATTGATGTGGGGCATCGGCGAGAGGATCGCGAGCCTCCCCGGCCTGCCCGCGTTGCCCGCCGTCCTCGTCAACCCGAGGGTGCCGGTGCCCACGACAAGACGGCGCAGGTGTTCCGCCGATTAGGCGCGGCGACCGCTTGCTTCGGTCCCCGACCCTGAGTTTGCCGGGCCCCTTCGGTTCGGCTCAGCGACGTGGTCGCCTACATGCGTGCGCATCGGCAACGACCTGGAGGCGCCGGCCATGACCGCTGCTTCCCGTCATCGCCGACGTCAAGGCGGCGCTGGCCGCGCAGCCCGGCTGCCTGCTAGCGCAGCAAGTCCGGCAGCGGCCCCACCTGCTTCGGCATTTTCGTCACTGACGCCGCGGCCGAGCAGGGCAGCCGCCGCGCTCATGCGCCGCGCATCCCGCGCTGGTGGATCGTGGCGACGGTGCTGGACTGAGCATCGAGGCTGACATGACCATCGAGGCTGGCGTCCGGACTAAGCCGATCGCCGCATAGCTGGCGTTAAATCGCCCGCTGATGCAGAAGCCGATCACGTTCAGCAGCGCATGCATCTCCGGCGTCGTCGCGGAAGATGGCCAGCGCGTCGCGCGCGATGGCGCCGTAGTGGCGGGCGCGCTCGAGCGTCGCCTCGATGGCGTTGTGCTGCTTCATCAGGCCGAACGGCGTGCTCGAGGTCGCCGTCCTCGATGTCGCCCTCGCGATGCGTGCGCGTTCCAGAAGGCGCGCTCGTCGGTCGCTGCCGCGCCGGAACGACAGGATCACGGGCAGCGTGATCTTGCCCTCGCGGAAATCGTCGCCGACCGATTTGCCGAGGCTGGCGCTGTCGCCCGAATAGTCGAGCGCGTCGTCGACGAGCTGGAAGGCGATGCCGAGGTTGCGGCCGTAGGACTGCAGCGCCGCCTGCTCCTCCGCCGGCCGGTTGGCGATGGCGGCGCCCACCTCGGCCGCGGCCGAGAACAGCGCCGCCGTCTTGGCGTTGATGATGGCGAGGTACTCGTCCTCGGTGGTGGCCGTGTTCTTGGCGGCGGCGAGCTGCATCACCTCGCCTTCGGCGATGACGGCGGCGGCGCTCGACAGGATCTTGAGCGACTGGCAGCGAGCCGACATCGACCATCATGCGGAACGCCTGGCCGAGCAGGAAGTCGCCGACCAGCACGCTCGCCTGGTTGCCCCAGATCATGCGCGCCGACTTCTTGCCGCGCCGGAAGTCGCTCTCGTCGACGACGTCGTCGTGCAGCAGCGTCGCGGTGTGCATGAACTCGATCGCCGGCGGCCGGGCGGATGTGGCCGTCGCCCGGATAGCCGCACAGCTTTGCGGACGGCGATCGTCAGCATCGGCCGCAGCCGCTTGCCGCCGCTAGTCGATCAGATGGTGCGCGAGCTCGGGGATCAGCTCGACGTCGGAGACCGCCTTGTCGAGGATGATGCGGTTGATCGCCTCCATATCCTCCGCGACGATGTCGAGCAGCGGCTTCAGGCTTTCTGCGGGATCCCGCGCCTCTTCGAATGGGACGACGACGCCCAAGGGGTTCCCCACCTGACTTGAACTTATCGGTGTATGTATGAGCGCAGCTTAGTGACAGTTTTGCGCCCTTGCAGCAACTTTCCGGCGAACATGCGAGCGAGTTAGCCTATGCGCGATCTCATTCATAGCAATGATCCAGTGCTGTTGAGCTTCGCGGCAGTATTGCTTCGCGATGCTGGTGTCGAGGTGATCGAGCTGGATGGCAACATGAGCGCGCTCGAGGGCTCGATCGGCGTGCTGCCGCGGCGCATCGCCGTCGCGGAGGGAGATTGGCATCGCGCGCGTACGGTGCTTCGCGATGCGGGTCTGAACGAATGGGTCAAGTCGGATGAGCCGTGAGGGCGGTGGCGACCAGACGACCATCGATGCATTTCTCGGCGGCGCGTTGCAACTCAAGCAACCCAGGTCAGGTTACCGCGCGGGCGTCGATGCAGTTTTGCTAGCGGCGGCAGCGGCGCCCTGTTCGGGCAAGCCTGCCACACTGCTGGATATCGGCTCAGGCGTCGGCACCGCAGGTTTATGCGTCGCGCGGCGCATCGAGGAAGCCGAGGTCGTGCTGTTCGAGCGCGAGCAGTCATATGTTGATCTAGCCCATCAGAATATCGCGCAGAATGGGCTCGAGGAACGGGTCCGCGCCGTCTGTGGTGACATCGCCATGTCGAACGACGCGCTCGCCACCCTCGGGTTGATGCCGGACAGTTTCGACCACGTGATTGCCAACCCGCCGTTCCACACCGAGGGCCAGGGTCACGCGGCCCCCGACCAGTTGAAAGCCCGCGCTCACGCCATGCCGGCTGACGGGCTGGAAGCGTGGGGCCGCTTTGCCGCCCGCATGGCTGCCCCCGGGGGGACGGTGACGATGATCCACAAGGCTGAGGCCTTGGGTCAGTTTTTGGCAGCGCTCGACAGACGGTTTGGAGCCATGAAAGTGCTACCGATCCATGCCCGTGCCGCTGAACCGGCCATTCGCGTTATCATTCAAGGCGTGAAGGGCAATAGGGCACCCCTGCAACTGTTGCCACCCTTCATTTTACACAACGACGACAATACGTTCAGCGCTGCCGCTGCCATGATCCTGCGGTGCGGCGCCAGCCTTCCACTGGAGAGTCCGGTGCTCTCGTAAGCGAGCGACTGGTCTCAGTACGGCACATTACCTCCTGGCACGTACGATGCAGCCTACGTCCCATTCGGGTGGCCCTCGCGGCCTCCCTACAATGGGGCAGTCACATGAATAGCATCCACGAAATTGCAGCGATCTCTTTCGGCCTCACCGCCACGCTGCTGCTCATAATCGAGTTTGTGCCGAACAAGACCGCCAAGCGCATTGCCGCCGTGCTGGCTCTTCTTGGCGTCGGCGTCGCCGACTTCTATCTGCTCGCGGACGTGCCTGAAATGGGACCCTTGTTCACCGACGACGGCATGCGTAGCCCGCGGCGCGCGCCGCCGCAGCAAGCCGCCGCTGACGAGGACGACGACGAAGACGGGCAGGCCGAGGTCAAGGAGGCAACAGGCGGCCGTAGTCGCGTGCGCCGCCTCGAATCGGATATCGACAACTCCACTCTGAAGAAGGTCGCGGCTTGGCTCATCAATGAGCCGGTGAAGTCGGCGCAATCGCCGCACCCCGCCGGCCAAGTATTCCGTGATTGCCCGGATTGTCCCGAATTGATCGTGATCGGTGCCGGTGAGTCTCACATCGGCGCGGACGATAACGACATTCTCGCAACCGCCGCCGAATTGCCCCAACGCACCGTCCGCGTCTGGCCGGGGTTCGCCATGGGGCGCGTTGAGGTCACGGCCTATGAATGGGCTTCCTACTTGCGCGAAACCGGCACCTTGCCCAGCACCTGCGGCCCCCACGTCCAAAAGGCCACCTTCACCGGCCGCGAAGCTGCTTCCTGCGTGACATGGGATGCGGCCATGAGCTACGTCGCCTGGCTCGGCCACCGCACCGGCAAGCGCTACCGTCTCCCCACTGCCGCCGAATGGGAATACGCTGCACGCCGGCCGCAGGATCAAGTGCCTGCCGACATGGCTGGGGGCGTCGCAGAGTTGACCGTCGACTGCTGGAGTTCATCGATCCCTGAGGAGACATCGGGCCGCGTCGTTCTTCCCGCCCACGGCTGCGCCCACCACGTCGTCAAGGACGGCGCCAGCGGCGAGAACGCCCGTTGGCATCGCCCATCTGCGCGCCGCGCCGTCGCCCAGGAAGCCGCCTCCGCCACCATCGGTTTCCGCGTTCTGCGAGAGTTGGAGTGAAGCGATTTCCTTGGCTGATCATGTGCGGATTCAAGCAGCACCCGGAGATGCAAGCGCGCGCTGCTTCTTTTAAGATCGATGGGCCGACGTCGGGTAAAGCCCTCGATTGACGTCGGCCGGCCCCATTCTCGCCACAAACACCGAGCCAAAGGCACGAGTGCGCCGCAGACGGCGATCGGGTTGCCGTTTCCGGCATGCGACCCCACCTCACAGTCAGTCGTCCATCCTTCGAGGATTTGCAGTCGATGTGGCCTTTCAAGCGCGCTCCGGTGGTTCCAGTGTTGAGGCTGTCCGGGCCCATCGGCATGGTGACTCCGCTGCGTCCTGGACTGTCGCTCACGACCGCCGCAGGGGCGATCGAGCGCGCGTTCACGATGTCGAAATTGCCGGCCGTCGCTGTGGTTATCAATTCTCCGGGCGGATCACCGGTGCAGTCGAGTCTGATCTTTCGGCGCATTCGCCAGCTCTCTGAGGAAAACGACAAGCAGGTCTACGTTTTCTGCGAGGACGTGGCGGCCTCGGGCGGCTATTACCTCGCCCTCGCCGGCGACCAGATCTACGCCGATCCCTCATCGATCGTCGGCTCCATCGGCGTCATCTCGGGCGGGTTCGGCCTCGACAAGGCGATCGCAAAGCTCGGGATCGAGCGCAGGGTCTACACGAGCGGCACCAATAAGGGCTCGCTCGATATGTTCCAGCCTGAGAAGCCGGATGACGTCGAGCGGCTAAAGGCGCTTCAGAAAGATGTCCACGATGTCTTCATCGGCGTCGTGAAGGAGCGTCGGGCCGGAAAGTTGGCAGGCCCGGACGGTGAGCTCTTCTCCGGTGCGTTCTGGTCGGCTTCGAAGGCGCAAGAGTTCGGCCTCATCGACGGCATCTCAGATCTCCGCACGAAGATGCGCGAGCTGTTCGGCGACAAGGTGCGATTGAAAGTTGTGCCGCTAGGGCCCGGCGGATTGCTGGCTCGGTTGCGACGCTCCCCGATGTCAATTGGCGTGGGGTTGTCGAGTGGGCATCTCGCTGGCGGTCTTGCAATCGCCGAAGATCTGGTATCCGCTATAGAGGCGCGAGCCTTGTGGGCAAGGTTCGGGCTTTGAGCGGGAGCCAGGATCGAGGGGTCGTTCATGCCTCAGCTTGCACTGCTGATGGTTGCCGGTGCGGGTCTCGTTGCCGGTTACAAGTGGATCGCCAAAGAGGTGCAAAAGCACACTGAGGCGTTGGAGCGCGCACGAGCGGAGGCCGAGGCACGCCAAGCCGCAGCGGCTCCTCGCGACCAGGGCGCACTCATTTGGGATGCCGGCGCCGGCGAGTTCCGTCCGCGGAACGGTTGAACGCCTCGAGGAAAAACGAGTCTGCTTAGACGCTCCCGCCGCGCAGCTCGCGGCGCGCCTGCATCAATGCAAAGCCGAGCAGATTGAGACCGCGCCACTTCGAAACCGTTGACGCATCGACATGGTCCCGCGCGAGCCCAGTGCCCCAGACCGTATCGACAGGGCTCGCCTCGACGAGCACCTTGGAGCCTGTTTCGACGAGATAAGTGCGCAGCGTCTCGTTTTGTCCGAATTTGGCGACGCTACCGCGCACGACGATGTCGAACCGCGCGCCGGTCCATGCCGCATCGTCAAAACCTCGAACTTCGCGACCCAGCGCTTTCGCTGCCCCTGGATGGGATGTGGCGATGACACGGCTCCGCGTCTCTTCATCGCCGAAGAGGCGTGCCTTCTCGGCCATCATGAAGTGTTCCGCGGTCGCGTATCGCAGCCCGTCGACCGAAAAGGCCGCGGGATACCACTGGCTGAGCACGAATGGCCCTACGGTTTTTCCTTTGGCAGGCGTATGACCCCAGAACAGAAGGTACTTCGGGTCCCAGCCGCGCTCCATTTCGAGCGCAAGGCTAGCGACATCGCGGATGCGATCTGACGGGTCGGTCATGATAGTCCCCGGCTGGTCGTCCGTTTGTATCGGCCAGCCGGGTGCCGAATTAGGCTCGGCTCACGGTGCCGATCTGCGTACCGCGGCCCAGGGCCGCCATAACAGAGGTCACGATACCCGGCGCGGCGAGACCGGCACGCTCGTACATCTTCTCGGGCTTGTCGTGGTCAATGAAGACGTCGGGTAGCACGAGCGAGCGCACCTTCAGGCCACGATCGATCAAGCCAGCTTCGGCGAGGTAGTGCAGTACATGGCTACCGAACCCACCGACCGAGCCTTCCTCAACCGTCACTAGCACCTCATGGTTCTGGGCGAGGCGGCGGATCAGATCCCTGTCGAGCGGCTTCATGAACCGCGCGTCAGCGACCGTGGTCGAGAGCCCAAGCGCCGCAAGCTGGTCCGCGGCCTTCAAACACTCCGCCAAGCGGGTACCGAGGGATAGCAGCGCCACCTTCGAGCCTTCGCGCAACGACGCGGCCGCGGCCGATCTCGAGCGGCATGCCTTCTTCCGGCAATTCGAGCCCGACACCCTCTCCACGCGGATAACGGAATGCGCTCGGACGGTCGTCGATCGCAGCCGCCGTCGCGACCATGTGCACAAGCTCGGCTTCATCTGCGGCCGCCATGATCACGATATCGGGCAGGCAGCCGAGATAAGCGAGATCGAACGAGCCGGCGTGGGTCGGACCGTCGGCGCCAACCAAACCGGCGCGGTCAATCGCGAAGCGGACCGGCAGGTTCTGGATCGCAACATCATGCACGACCTGATCGTATGCGCGTTGCAGGAAGGTCGAGTAGATCGCGGTGAACGGCTTATACCCTTCGCATGCAAGCCCGGCCGCAAATGTCACTGCGTGCTGCTCGGCAATGCCGACGTCGAATGTCCGGTCGGGGAACGCTTTGCCGAATACATCGAGGCCGGTGCCATCAGGCATGGCTGCCGTGATGGCGACGATTTTGCTGTCTTTTTGGGCCTCCTTGACGAGGCTGTCGGCGAACACGCGCGTATAGCTCGGCGCATTCGTCTTTGGCTTGAATTGCGCACCAGTGACGACGTTGAACTTCGGCAACGCCATGATACTTGTCGGCCGAAGCTTCCGCCGGAGCGTAGCCCTTGCCCTTCTTGGTCACGACATGGACGAGGATGGGGCCCTGCTTGGCATCGCGGACGTTCTTCAGTACCGGCAAAAGCTGGTTGAGATCGTGCCCGTCGATGGGTCCGACATAATAGAAGCCCAGCTCCTCGAACCAGGCGCCGCCTTGCCACAAGTGCCGCGTGTATTCTTCGACGCGCGCCGCGCGGCGCTCCCAACTCTTCGGCAGGCGCTTCGCAACTGCTTGGCGATGTCGCGCACATAGAGGTAGGAGCCGCATGACGTGACGCGGGCGAGATAGGCCGACAACGCGCCCGTCGGCGGCGCGATCGACATGTCGTTGTCGTTCAGGATGACGATCAGCCGCTCGTCGCGCGCGCCGGCGTTGTTCATGGCTTCGTACGCCATGCCCGCGCTCATCGCGCCGTCGCCGATTACTGCGATGACGTTGTTGGTGCCGCCGCTGAAAGATCGCGCGCCACCGCCATGCCGAGCCCGGCCGAGATGGACGTCGACGAGTGGCCGACGCCGAACGGGTCGTATTCGCTCTCCGAGCGCTTGTTGAAACCGGCCAGGCCTCCGCCCGTGCGCAGCGTGCGGATCCGATCACGGCGACCGGTGAGGATCTTGTGCGGGTAGGTCTGATGCCCGACGTCCCAAATCAACCGGTCGCGTGGCGTATCGAAGACACAATGCAGTGCAACCGTCAGCTCGACGACGCCGAGACCGGCGCCGAGATGGCCGCCGGTGACGGAAACGGCGTCGATCATTTCCTGCCGCAACTCAGCCGCAAACTGCGTCAAATCGCTCTCGGGCAACTTGCGCAGGTCCTCGGGCGTCTGGACCCGATCGAGAAGCGGAGTCTTGGCAGACTGCTGTGCGCTGTTCGCGTCCATGAACTTATCCCAGAGTGTTCAGCTACATATGGGCTCAACGCGCGATGATCTCGCACAAGCGAGCGGGCGCGCCTCATCCACTGATATTACTGGCCCGCAGGTTCAGGCCGCAAGGAATGAGTGGCATCGCCCACACATGGTTTGTGTCGAGCGTGTGACTTCGATACCGCATTCATCCGTGTGTCGCTTGGCCTTGATCCGTGGCTTTATTGCGGTCGCAAGAAGAGCTTCGGCTTTTGTATGAGCGTGTGCAGGCCTGCGGAACTCATGTCAACTGTTGGGAACGCCTTCCCCCTGTGCTAGCTGACCGCCCATGACACGAACCTTAACTTTCGCCGCGGGCGCAGGGTTGCTGCTAGCGGTCGGACTTGTTGCAACCCAAGGTTTCGCTGCCGTCGGCGATGCGTTTGCCAGCATTGGCTGGGGCGTCGCCGTGATCGTCGCGTTGCGCCTGGTGCAAGTCGTCGGCGCAGGTGCGTCCTGGTGGGCCTTGCTCCCGGCAAGCACTCGCGTTCCCGCACGCGTTTACGTCTTGCTCCGTTGGGTGCGGGAATCGATCAACACCCTGCTGCCGGTCGCTCAAGTCGGCGGCGACTTGGTCGGCGCGCGACTGCTTTCTTTCTATGGCGTCGAGGGAGGGCTCGCCGGCGCGAGCATTCTCGTCGATCTTCTGACGCAGACGGCGACGCAATTCGTATTTTCTCTCGTCGGGCTCGGCCTGCTGATGACGCGCGGCGGCCATGAGACGGTGATTGCTGCTGTTTCCGCCGGACTCGGCCTGATGGCGCTCGGCGTTGTTGCATTCTTCTTCGCGCAACGCTGGGGCGGCTTCCGCATGATCGAACGCGGCCTCCTCAAGCTCGCCGAGAATCCCAGTTGGAAGGGCCTCGCCGGCGCCGCCAACCTTCACGACCGCATCGAGCTCATCCATGACGACATCCCGCGCATGACGGCTGCCTTCGTACTGCACCTCGTCATGTGGTTCGTCGGCGCTCTCGAGATCTGGGTGGCGCTGACGTGTATGGGAATTGAGACCGATATGGCGCAGGCTCTCGTCATCGAGAGTCTCGGCCACGCCGTTCGGGCTGCCGGATTCCTGGTTCCCGGCGCGATCGGTATTCAGGAAGGCGGCTTCATCGCCCTCTGCGCGATTTACGGAATTCCGGCGCCGGCCGCGCTCGCGTTGTCGCTCGTCAAGCGAGTGCCCGAGATCGTGCTGGGACTGCCCGGCCTGCTTTATTGGCATCGCCTCGAAGCGCTCAAGCGCGAATTGTCTCATCCGGCAATGGCTGCATCGAAAGAGGCAAAGCCGTCATAAGAATTGCCGCAATCCTGTCTATGCAGTTGCGGAACTCCGGCCGCACCCCGTTCGGCCTCGACAAATCGGCAGAAGAGAGAAGAGGGACTTCCATGTTGCGAGCGACTTTCACCAAACGCGGTCTCATCGTGGCTGCGCTCGGTCTGGCGATCATCTCGGCTTCCGCGCCCTGGAGCGGCCCGGCGCTCGCCGCTGGCGACCCGGCCTCCGCGCGCATCGACGCCTTCTATGCTGCGCTCCTCGACGCCATGAAGAATGCCAAGACGCTCGGCGTGAAGGGCCGCTATGACAAGCTTGCGCCTGTTGTAGCCAAGACGTTCGACGTCGCCGGCATGGCCAAAGGCGCAGTTGGCGCCGGATGGGACTCCATTCCGGCCCCGCAGCAGGCGGCGACGATCGAGGCCTTCCAGCGCATGATGGCGGCGACCTACGCCAGCCGTTTCGACGACTTTACTGGTGAGAAGTTCGAGGTATCTCCGGCCGTTGACCAAGGTGGTGACAAACTCGTCAAGACCAAGCTCGTCCAGTCCAATGGCAAACCGGTCACTCTCAATTACCTGATGCGCGGCGCGGATCCCAAGATTGCCGACGTGTTCCTCGACGGCACCATTAGCGAGTTGGCTGGCCGGCGCGCCGAGTTCACCACGATCCTGAAGTCGGGTGGTGCGGATGCGCTGATTGCTTCTCTCAAGGCCAAGGGCGACAAATATCTCGCTGGTAGCTGATTGCGAGCGAGGGATTGACTGAAATAAGGCCGGGCCGTCGTTCGCGATGAAGCCCGGCCTTCTTGCATGTCTAAGATGAGGCCAGCATGTCTAAGATGAGGCCATTATGGCGATACCCGCCAAACTGATCGCAACTGGCCTGCTGACCGGCGCATCGTACGCGTACGAGAATCGCAACAAGATTCAGTTTGCGCTGGAGAAGATCTGGCCGCTGGTCAAGAAGTCTGGCAACGAAGCGCTCCGCTCAGACCTTGCCGAGATTCAAGGCGTTATCGAGCAGCAAGCCGCCCTGCTGAAGCAGAGGGACGCTGAAATCGCTGCTCTCGTTCAAGAGATCGAAGACCAGCGCCAGCTCGCCCGCCGAAATCTAATCGTCGCCGTGGTGCTGGCACTCACATCGCTCGGACTTGCGGCGGCGATGGCGCTCAAAGCCTGGAAGTTGTTCTGATCCGCGAGCGCGATCGATGGACCTCTGAAAGTCCTGGTTCTACTGCCTCTATTCGACTGGCTTCGGAATGCCGACTTCAACTGTCGTCCGCGGTCTTTGAGCTGCAGAGCTCTTTGGCACTTCCGTCGTGGCCGAGGCTGCAGCCACTGCGGCCGCGGCTGGCGGGGGCTTCCAATAGAACAGGCTCTCTTCCTGTGCCTTCTTCAAGTCGGCCTGACGCTTCTGGTCGGCCATCGAGCGCAGCATCGCATAGAAGTCGAGCGAGCTTGCTTCCAGCTCTTCCATCATCTCGACCTTGCCGAGGCTGGAAACGGGGCGGCCGAAAGTGTCGACCGTGTTCACGTTGGTCATCAGCGTTGCAAGCTTGGTCGGCAGCATTGGAATGGCCTGTGACGGCGTCAGCATCTCTACGCCGGATGCGACCGCATCGCGCACGTTCGTCGGTCCCACGACCGGGAGCACGAGATACGGCAATTCCTGAACGCCCCAGACGTAGAGCGTCTGGCCGAGGTCACCGGTCTGATGCTCCTGCCCGACGGTCGCGGCAACGTCGAACAGTCCACCCAGCCCGACCGTCGAGTTCGTGACGAAGCGCGCCAGTGTCGTCATCGCGGCGTCAGGCCGCGCCTGCAACACGTTGTTGGCGAAAACCAGCGGTTCGGACAGGTTGGTGAAGAAGGCGTCGACGCGGTCGCGCACCGGCTCGGGCACGGTATCGCGATAGCCCTTGGCCACGGGATAGATGATTGCGTGGTTGAACGCCTGGTTGGTCTCGAAGACCTTGCGGTTCACCGCCTCCATCGGATCGGAGGTCTCTTTCGGCTCGGACGGCTTCGCCGGGGCGGTATCCTTGGCGAGGAACGACGGCCCCGGAACCTGAGGTCCGGTCGCGCATCCGGCGAGGAAGGCAGCAGCGATCACCGAGAGCGTAATGCTCCCGCGACGGCGCCAAACGCGCAGGCAATCAGCCGACATCCCCCCTCCAGACCAGTGGCGACCGACGAGCTTCTGCTCTAAGACCCCGACCTAGTGACAGCCTGCTCGCTCGAGTCGCGGAGGTTCCCACCAAACCATGGCTGAATTTAGCGAGCTTGAGGCGACCTGTCTGTGGCTACTCGGCACTACGTTGGCTTTAACCGCATGCGCTTATCAAATACTTGCTGCATTTGCCGTGCGTCGTTTTTTCCACATCTCTCACCTCCCATCATCGCCGCCCGCATGCGGCCTGCCGTCAGTCACCATCTTGAAGCCGCTGTACGGTGACGAGCCACGTTTGGCGGCAAATCTCGAAATCCTTCATAGGGCAGGACTACGCAGGCGCCTTCGACATCGTTTTTGGTGTCCAGCGGCCGGATGATCCAGCGATTAAGGTCGTGGAGCGTCTGATCGCGGCCTACCCGAACCGGCGGCTGGTGCTCGTGCGCAACTCCGCCGTCCATGGCTCGAACCTGAAAATCTCTAATCTCATCAATATGTCGAGTGAAGCCAGGGGGGACGTCATCGTCCTCGCCGACAGCGACATGAGCGTGACGCCGAGCTATCTGGCGGAGGTCACCGCCGCGCTCGCGGCTCCCGGCGTCGGTCTTGTCACCTGCCTTTATGCCGGCGCGCCCGTCGGCGGGGCCTGGGCGAAGCTCGCTGCTCTCGCCATCGACCACCATTTCCTGCCGAACGTCCTAGTCGGGCTGTTCCTCGGGTTGGCAAAGCCTTGTTTCGGATCGACGATTGCGCTGCGGGCCGAGACCCTGGAGCGGATCGGCGGCTTCGAGGCGTGTGCCAATCAGCTGGCCGATGACTACGCGATGGGCGCGGCCGTGCGCGGCCTCGGCTTGACGGTCGCCATACCGCCAATGGCGCTTCGCCACACCTGCAGCGAAGCGACTCTGCGCGACTTGCTGTCCCACGAGCTCCGCTGGCAGCGAACCATCAAGCTTGTCGACCCTGCCGGGCACATCGGCTCGTTGGCCACACACGCCCTGCCATTGGCGATACTGGCGGCGTGCTTGCAACACTCTCCTGCATTCGGCTTTGGATTGATCGGCCTCGCGCTTGCGTCACGGCTCCTGGTTCAGATACAAGTTGACCGCGTTCTGGGGGCCGCGAAGACCCGCGTGGGGTGGGGTCCTCTCCGTGATTTGCTTTCATTCGCGGTGTTTCTGACGAGCCTTGTGCCCGGCACCGTAATGTGGCGCGGCCATCGTTTCGGGGTAAAGACCGACGGGACGATGCTGCCGGCATCCGACGAACCAGCCGGCAAAGCCGCCGGAAAATAGCCGTGCCCACACTTGCCGAGCGCGATTGCCGGTGTGAGCCGCCAACGAATTTCACGCTGTCCCGAGAGGATCGACCCGATGCGCACGCTGTTCCTGCAGGCCCCCTCTTTCGATGGCTTCGACGGCGGCGCCGGCTCCCGGTATCAGGCGCGACGCGAAATCAAATCGTTCTGGTTCCCGACTTGGCTCGCTCAGCCGGCGGCACTCGTGGAGAACTCAAAGCTTATCGATGCGCCGCCCCACAAGACCAAGCTCGCTGAGGTCGTCGCGCAGGCCAAGGATTTCGACCTTGTCGTCCTCCACACCTCGGCGCCCTCGTTCAAGTCGGACGTCGCCACCATCGAGGCACTGAAGGCCGCCAACCCGAACCTCAAGGCCGGCCTCATCGGCGCCAAGGTGGCCGTCGAAGCCGACAAGAGCATGAATCAGGCGCCGATCGTCGATTTCGCCGCCCGCAACGAGTTCGATTTCACGATTAAAGAGGTCGCGGACGGCCGCGACTGGTCGCAGATCAAGGGCCTCAGCTACCGCAACGCCCAGGGCGTGATCGTCCACAACGACGACCGCCCGATGATCGAGGATATGGATAGCCTGCCGTGGGTCACGCCGATTTATCAGCGCGACTTGAAAATCGAGAACTACTTCATCGGCTACCTCAAGCACCCCTACATCTCGATCTACTCGGGCCGCGGCTGCAAATCGCGCTGCACATTCTGCCTTTGGCCGCAGACCGTCGGCGGTCACCGCTATCGCACGCGCTCGGTCAAGCACGTCGTTGACGAGCTGGTGTGGGCGAAGAAGGCGTTCCCGCAGGTCAAGGAGTTCTTCTTCGACGACGACACATTCACCGATGACCTTCCGCGCGCTGAAGCCATTGCGAAAGAGCTCGGCAAGCACGGCATCGTCTGGTCGTGCAACGCCAAGGCGAATGTCCCGCGCGAGACGCTGAAAGTGCTTCGCGACAACGGCCTGCGCCTGCTGCTCGTTGGCTACGAAAGCGGGAACCAGCAGATCCTGCACAACATCAAGAAGGGCATGCGCGTGGAGGTGGCCGAAAAGTTCACCAAGGATTGCCACGAACTCGGCGTTAAGATCCACGGCACCTTCATTCTCGGCCTGCCCGGGGAGACGAAGGAGACGATCCAGCAAACCATCGAGTTCGCCCGCAAGATCAACCCGCACACCATCCAGGTTTCGCTGGCTGCGCCTTATCCAGGCACGTATCTGTTCAATCAGGCGGTGCGCGAGGGCTGGCTGGACAAGGACAATGCGGAGCTGGTCGACGAACATGGCGTGCAGATCGCGCCGCTGCACTATCCGCACTTGAGCCACACCGAGATCTTCGACTCGGTCGAGACCTTCTACCGCAAGTTCTATTTCCGCTCCGGCAAGATTGCCTCGATCGTTGGCGAGATGGTCACTCAACCCGACATGATGAAGCGGCGCCTGCGCGAAGGCGTGGAGTTCTTCCAGTTCCTGAAAGAACGCCGCCAGGGAAACACCGCCGCCGGCTGCTGAGCAGGTCGCGGCCGACGACATTTTCGCGACCGTTCACGATCTGCGCCATAAAAACGGCCGCCCTCACCGAGCGGCCGTTTTCGTTTCAGATCGTGTCAGCCCATCAAGTTGGATTGAGCCTGATGTCGCTGGCGAGCATGGTGGAAACGCCGGTCAAGGTCGCTATCAGCGTCTGGCCACCGGCAGTCGAACCGTTGCTGTCGTAGAACAACTGATGCGTCACCGTATTGAACACGAACTCCGCTGTGCCCGCCGCCTTGGTGGCCGCCCCCGTAGCGTTTAAATCGAAGTTGGCGGCTAATAGCGACGTACCTCCGGCAGGCGGCGTAGGAAGTGCACCAAAACCAGTTGCAGAATTGACGACGAAGACGAGCTTGTCGGTCTCGGCTGCGCTGAAGTCGGTGATGATGTCGGCACCTTCGCCGAGGGCATTGAAAACAAAACGGTCCGCGCCGCTGCTACCGGTCAAGTTGTCGTTCCCAAGACCCCCGACCAGTGTGTCGTTACCACCCCCACCGTTGAGCGTGTCATTGCCGCCGTTGCCCACGAACCTGTTGGCGCTGCCGTCGCCGGTCATCTTGTCGGCGAAGTCTCCACCACTGGCCGCTTGGATGCTGTTGAACACGAACGTATCCGTGGCCCCGAACAAGTCCTTCGCCGTCAGCGTGCCGAAGTCGACGACGACGCCCAAAATACCGCCGTAGCTAACATCCTTGGAATAATCGATCGTATTGAAACCGCCGCGGCCATCGAAGAAGTCCGCACCAGCTAGGCCGCGGAACTGATCGTTGCTGTCGGCACCCAGCATGACATCGGCGTTTTGGGTGCCGCGCACCCACTCGACATTGCGGAGAGTATCGGTATTGCCGAAACCGTCGACACCCGTCCGTGCTGCCAGATCCACTGTGACGGCAGCGGTGCCGCCGTTAGCGAAATCGCGGTCGTAGCGGGCCTCGTCGTTGCCCGCGCAGACCAGCATAGCGGTAAACTCCGGGAGCAAACCTGAGCCGGCCTTGCCTTCCCTATCGGCGGATTGCGGGAGTCTCGATCCGCAGCCCTTCCGCACGCCAGGCGAGAAATAACTCGAGATTGCGCAATGCTTCACTATCGGGCGGGAATGGCTCGGCGCGCACGCCGAGGAAGCAGGCTTTGAGCCGCCGTTCCAGCGAGCCGAGTGTTTGCCATTCCAAGCGATAGGTGGGATAGCCGTTGGGATGGCCCTGGCTAAGCAATTCGTTGCGCAACCGCTTGCCCCAGTTCTGTTCGTGGCAGTTGGAGCAGGCGAGGTTGAGTTGCCCCTGACGTTGATAATAAAGGGTGCGGCCGGCATCGAAATGCGATTGCGCCGCGCCATCGATCTCGACCTTGATCGGCTGATCGAGCGACTGATGATTGACCACCGCCGTCAGTGACAGCAACTCGTCGCTGTCGGGCGCGAGCGCCGGAGCTTTCTGCCTGTCGGTGCGGCATTGCCGGATACGGTCGCTGACATTGAAGAGACGCCCGGTCGTGCGATCGATCAAAGGATAGCGCGTCGCGACACCCCGCATCGACGTGACCGCCCCATGGCAGCTCGCGCAGGATCTTCCCTCAGCGCCGGCAGCCTCGTCCCACAGCTTGCCGCCCTGATCGACCCAAAGCATCCCGCGATTAAGGGTGAGATCTTTCTGCTCCGTCTGCGTTTCGGCTGACTGAAACGTGCTCCCAGAGCGCAGCATTTCGAGCGGAATGGCGCGGTCAGGCAGACTGGTGGCCGGCTCCGCGGCCCGCACGGCGGCTGGGTGCAGGGCCAGCAGGATTGCGATCGAAGCCGAGGCTCGCCACCCCGCGGTCACGTCACCTCCAGATGCACGGTTTCGCTCACGGCGGCGCCCTTTTCGTCGGTCCAGGTGAACACCAGATCGCCGGTTTCCGTTGCAACCGTCGTGAAGCTGACGAAGGGATTGGCGGCAACGCCGGTGTAGCATTCCATCGCGAACACCTCCGCGCCGTCATAGTTGACAGTCATGCGTTTGATGATGTCGCGTTCGACGATCTTGCCCATGGCGTCGTGCCTGTACCCCGTTTCCATGGGGTGGCTGATCATCGCCTTGATCTCGAGGACCTCGCCCTTTCGAGCTGTCTTTGGTGCAACGATTCGTGCTTTCCACATGGTGTGTCTGCCCGGCGAGATGATGAGCCTCACGTTCCGTCGATACAAGCGGCCTCGGTGACGATGGCGTCGGCGGTGCCCGTCCACAGTGAGCCATCGGCCATGCGGGCGATCGCCGTCAGCCGCTGCGTTCCAGCGAGTCGGATGCGCGTGCGCACCTCTGCGCGCCCCGCGCGTGGTCCAAGGGTGAAACGCACCACGTTTGGCGACGGGTTTTTCTCCGAGAAAATGTAGACCATCGCGACGTGGTCGCCGACGCTCATCGGGCTGTCGACCCGCACCAGCAGCGGGACAGAATTGCCATTCTCGACCAGCGAGGGAACCTCCAGCGTCACGCGTCCTGTCTGGATAGCACCCTCGCCCACAGCAGCCTTGATCGCATCTGCCATCGTCACCGGCGTCGCCTCGGCGATCGGAACCAGAGAAATCGCGACGGCGAGCGATGGCAAGCCGGACAGCACTGCCCGGCGCGAATATTTGGGAGGAGGAATCCGGTTCATTGCGCAGGCCGCTCTTTCAAAGTGAGGAGAAAGGCCACCACGTCCTCGATCTCCTCTGCGCTGAGAACGGGCTTTCCCATGTAAGCCGTGCCGACCCGAACGAGCCCTTCGGTCGAGTGATAGCCAGGCATGATGCTGCCGGGATTGACGAGACGGCTGTCCACCATTCGCATTCTCAAGTCACGTTCTCTGAGCCGCGCGCCGACACCGGCAAGGGGCGGCCCGAGATTGCCGTGAAAGCGGGAATCCGGGGCCGGGATCACATGGCAGATCGTGCAGTTGCCGCGATCGCGTGCAAAAACTATTGCGCGGCCACGTTCTGCATCTCCGGGGCGCCCAATCAACGAACGCTCGAACCGTGCCACAGGTTCTTCCGTGCGGGCAGGCATCGATGCACGGACGCCTGCCACCAGAACAACAGCGGCGATAATTCGGAAGGCGAGCACATCAAACCAGCTTCACATTCTTCAAGGGCAGCGTGCGCACCCGCTTGCCGGTCGCCGATGCGACTGCATTGAGCACGGCCGGGCCAACAACCATGATCGTCGGCTCGCCCACGCCGCCCCAGAAGCCGCCCGAAGGCACCATCACCGTCTCGACTCTCGGGAATTCGGCCATGCGCAGGATCTCGTAGCTATCGAGGTTCTCCTGCACGATGCGGCCATCCTTCCACGTCGCCTCCTCGTAGAGCGTGGCGCTGAGACCGTAGGCGACAGACCCGACCGCTTGCGCGTCGACCTGGTCCGGGTTGACGACGTGGCCGGGATCGGTGCCGAGCACGATGCGGTGCACCTTGACCTTGCCCTTGGCATCGACCGAGACCTCGGCCACGGCGGCGACGTAGCTGCCATAGCCCATCATCTGTGCGACGCCGCGGAATTGGCCTTCAGGCGGCTTCGTCGTGCTCCAGCCGGCTTTATCCGCCACCGCATTCAGCACCGCGAGGTGCTTGGGATAATTCGTCATCAGCTTGCGCCGATACTCAAGCGGATCCTGGCCGGCTTCCTTCGCGCATTCGTCGATGAAGCACTCCAGGTAAACCGCATTCTGGTTGCAGTTTACGCCGCGCCAGAAGCCCGGCCGATAGTGGAAATTGCGCATTGCGTAATCGACGGTGAGGTTCGGGTATGGTGTAGCCGATCCCGGCTTCGGCCGCGCGGTTGCCGTTGGTAGGAAAGAGGCCCTGGAAAGTGATCCAGTCGACGCCATTCTCCATGCGGGCCGGCGCCACCGTGGCCAAGATCGACTGCCCGGAGATGCGCATCGAAAGTCCAACGAGGTCGCCTTTGTCGTCGAGACCGGCCGACAGCTTGCATTGGGAGATGGGCCGGAAAAAGCCCTGCCGCATGTCCTCCTCGCGGCTCCAGACGAGCTTGATCGGCACGCCGGGGATCTGCTTGGCGAGAAGAGACGGCCTTCGTGACGTAGTCCTGGAACCCGCGGCGTCCGAACCCGCCGCCCAGGTGCAGCTTGTACACCTCGCACTGCTCGGGCTTCAGACCCGCCGCCTCTGCGCACGCGGCAAGAGAGGCATCGCCATTCTGCGTCGGCACCCAGACTTCGCAGCGCTCCTCCGTCCACTTTGCCGTGCAGTTCATCGGCTCCATGGTGACGTGATGCAGGTTCGGCGTGGTGTAGACGGCCTCGATCTTCTTCGCTGCGCCCGCGATCGCTGCTGCGGCATCGCCTGCCTTGTTGCCAACCGCGGTATATTTGGTGGCGTCCAATCCAGCCTTCAGCACGTCGGCAATCGTCGCGCTGGAGACCTTGGTGTTGGGGTTCTCGGCGTAGCTGATCGGAGACGGCATCGAGCGCCTTGTTGGCGCGCCACCAGGTATCCGCGACCACGGCGACCGCGCCATCACCGACTTGAAGCACATGCTTCACGCCCGGCATCGCTTTGGCCTTTGTGGCATCGAAGCTGGCTATCTTGCCGAATTGAACCGGGCAATCGCGGATCGACGCATTGAGCAGGCCGGGCATCTTGAGATCGATGCCGTAGATCTGGCTGCCATCGAGCTTTTGCGCGGTGTCGAGGCGTTTCAGCGGCTTGCCGGCGATCGTCCAGGTTTTGGGGTCTTTCAGTTTGATCGTGGCCGGGTCGGGTGGTGTCAGTTTCGCCGCCGCAGCGGCCAACTGGCCGTAGCTGGCAGTGCGATTGCTCGGCTCGTGCGAGACCACACCTTTCGACACCGTAAGTTCGGTTGGGGCAACCTTCCACTCGTCGGCTGCGGCCTGCACCAGCATCTGCGCGCGATTGCGCCGCCTTTGCGCACGTAGTCCTGAGACGTGCGGATGCCTCGGCTGCCGCCGGTCCACATGTCGCCCCAAACGCGCTTGCGGACGAGGTTCTGGTTCGGCGTAGGATATTCCGCTTGCACCTTGCTCCAGTCGCACTCGAGTTCCTCGGCAACGAGCTGGGCCAAACCCGTGAGTGTGCCTTGGCCCATCTCGGAGCGCGCGACTGCGGATAATCACCGTGTCGTCAGGCTTGATGACGACCCAGGCGTTGACCTCGGGAGCGACGGCCGCGGTTGCGGCTTCGGCCGCAGCTCGTCGCAGAGGGAAGGTTGAAGCCGAGGGAGAGGCCGCCAGCCACAGAGGGTGATGAGGAAGCCGCGGCGGGAGACGTTGTGAGCCTTCACCATGTCGCGCCTCCTCACGTCTTTGTCGACGGGTTCAGTCGAGCCCGCGGCCATATGGATCGGCGTCCCGGATGCGCTGATAGGTGCCGCAGCGGCAGATGTTGGTCATCGCGGCGTCGATGTCGGCATCGGTCGGCTTCGGCTTCTCTTTCAGCAACGCCGCGGCCGCCATGATCTGACCCGACTGGCAATAGCCGCATTGCGGTACGTCGAGCGCGATCCAGGCCTTCTGCACCGGGTGCTGGCACCGTCGGCGTGAGGCCCTCGATTGTCGGTGATTTCATCGGTTTCCTTGACGACCGCTGACCGGCATCGAGCACGACGCGCTCGGCGGCACCGTTGACGATGCACGGTACAGGCGCCGCACGCGGCGATGCCGCAGCCGAATTTGGTGCCGGTGAGACCGAGCTGCTCGCGGATCACCCACAACAGGGGGGTGTCTGATTCGGCGTCCACATCTTGCGCCTTACCGTTGACATTCAGCCGGATCATGAGGCCTCCCTCTGCTGGGTCGCCGGGACGAGTTCAAGTCGTTGTGGCGAGTGCCAAATGCCCAACGTTGAAGTCATTAATTAAGGCACGCCCTCACGCCTGCGGCAAGGCCGCCAGCCCTCACGAAGCCGTGCTGAAAAGAGGGTCTGATCCATCGAACCTGCACTGTCGGGCGAGAAGCAAAAGCGTTGACAGGGTCTCGACGGCGAACCGCGACCCTTTGGCGTGCCGGCTCTCGATCATATGTGTGCTCTACGGAGGTGCAATCGTAGTGTGGCCGGGAGTATTGTATCGTGGCCCGACACGGCTCCGCTAAACAACTGACACGGGCGACCGACTGATGACCTCTCCGAAGCCTGCCGACGATCACATTGCGGCGCTTGCCGAAGCCATGTGCTACGTGCTGAACGACTTAGGAGCGGCTGGTCACAGCGTCAGCCCCTTGGTCAAAGCTTTGGCCCGCGTTTCATTTGAACCGTTCCGCGAGCGATACAGCGGCGAGATGATGAGCTTGGAACAAGCCGAGGCGATCATCGGCGAGGTCGGGCTTGAGATGGAGGAGAGCTTCTGAAGAAGCCTGCTGCGGTCCGAAGATTTACGGCAAGTCTGTCCACAACCATTGCTGTTCGTCAGGCGGAACCCGGCAACGACCTCGCCTGTACCAGCCCTCGTGGGCTGACCGGCGGCCGGAAAAAACTAAGATTTCAGCTTGTTGGAGAGGGCGCAACGCCTTGCGCCGATGATGGTGCCCAGAAGAGGACTCGAACCTCCACGCCTCGCGGCGCTAGTACCTGAAACTAGTGCGTCTACCAATTCCGCCATCTGGGCTCGGGTCCGTCGCGGCGGGTGCCGAAGCGAACCGAGGCGCATCAGTTAGTGGCGTTCTTTGCGGTTGTCAATTCCGCATCTGCCGACTTCACACGAGTGCGCCGGGTCGTGTATTGCAAAGCCTTGATTTGGGATTACAGCGCGCTCACGCGCGAGGAGTGGCCATGGCAAGCGGTCAGGGTTTGGCGGTCGTGTTCGGCGGCTCCGGCTTCGTCGGGCGTCACGTGGTACGGGCACTGGCCAAGCGTGGCTGGCGGGTGCGGGCGGCCGTGCGCCGGCCGGATCTAGCGGGTCATCTGCAACCCATGGGCTCGGTCGGCCAGATCATGCCGGTGCAGGCGAACCTCCGGTATCCGGAGTCGATCGCTCACGCGGTGCAAGGCGCTGACCTCGTGGTCAACTGCGTCGGCGTTCTGACCAGCACCGGCAAGCAGAGCTTCAACAGCCTGCACGTTGCCGGCGCCCGCGCGGTTGCCAAAGCGGCGCGCGAGGCCGGCGCCAAGCGGCTCGTCCACATCTCGGCCATTGGCGCGGACAAGGGTTCGTCCGCCCGCTACGCCCGTTCGAAGGCGGCCGGCGAGCAGGCCGTGCTCGAGGAATTCCCGGATGCCGTCATCCTGCGTCCCTCGATCGTGTTCGGGCCGGAGGACGAATTCTACAATCGCTTTGCCGCGCTCGCTCGCATATCGCCATTGCTGCCCTCGATCGGAGGCGGCAAGACTAAGTTCCAGCCCGTGTTCTGTGGCGATGTGGCTGCGGCCGTAGTTGCGGCCGGAATCGACGGGAAGGCCAAGCCGGGCGCGGTCTACGAACTCGGCGGCCCCGACGTCATGACCTTCCGTAAGATCCTTCAGGACGTTCAGGAATGGTCCGGCCGCAAGCGCGGCTTCCTGTACATGCCGTTCTGGGTCGCGAAGCTGCAGGCTCTGCTGACGTGGCCGCTGCCGAACAGCCTGCGCCCCATTACGGTCGATCAGGTGCGGATGCTGCAGAAGGACAATGTCGTCAGCGAAGCTGCGGTGAAGGATGGGCGGACGCTTGCCGGTCTCGGCATCACCCGGCCTCACGCCGCGGCGGCCGCTGTGCCGGGTTATATCGAGCGCTTCAAGCCGAAGGGCCAGTACGCGCATTACCGTGGCTGAGGACGGCTGATCTCCGCAAAAAAGGCAAAACAAAAGCCCCGGCCGAGCAGGCCGGGGCTTTATCGTTCAAAGACGTGCTGGTTTCAGTGCAGGCTGGCGATCGCCAACTCGTCACCCATCGCATGCCCGATCGCCGCGGACCGGCTGTCGGTCAGCGCAAGAGGCGTGCCGTCGGCGGCATGCAGGGCGTAGAGGTTGATGCCTTGCGGCAATCCCTCAACGGCCGGAAACATCGCTCGCGCTTGATCGGGCGTCATCATCTTGATATAGGCGAGACGGCCGCCGCCCATGCTAGCGAGCTCCTGAGAGCTGATAGCGAGAGCGCTTGCACGCGCTTTGGAACTGCGCGCCGAACGTTTCGTCGTCTGCTTCGAAGGTCCAACTTTTTTCATGACGCAGTTCCTCCGTTGCGGGGCTTGCCAACGTCATGCCACCGATCTGCGGCGCTTTCACGGTTGCCGCCCGAAGATCGTCAGCCCCATCTTGGCGTGATTCGCGTTTTGCGAGGCGAGAATTCCGACTCGCGGTAAGACTCGCGGAAGATGTGTACGAGATACGAAGCCGCGCGAGCCGGAGATCAAGGTTTCGCTTTGTGTTCCTTGATCTCGATACGCTGCACGAGGCGCTCAGGTTCCAAACGGACGAGGTCGACGGACAGCAGACCGTTCGAAAGATCGGCCGAACGGACCTCGATGCCGTCGGCGAGCACGAACGTGCGCTGGAACTGTCGAGATGCAATGCCGCGGTGAAGGTATTCGCGCGCCTTGTCGTCCAACGCCTTGCCGCGGATGGTCAACTGGCTGTCTTCAAGGGTGATTTCAAGCTGGTCGCGGGTAAATCCAGCGACGGCCAAGGTAATCCGCAGATACTCCTGCGCACCTTCAAGGGGCGGTATCCGCTCGATGTTATAAGGTGGGTACCCGTCACCGGCACTCTTGCCGGCCCGGTCCA
This sequence comes from uncultured Alphaproteobacteria bacterium, assembly GCA_963847435.1. Taxonomy (GTDB): domain Bacteria; phylum Pseudomonadota; class Alphaproteobacteria; order Rhizobiales; family Hyphomicrobiaceae; genus CAWJZR01. Next base: position 284,312 of record CAWJZR010000014.1, read on the forward strand.
CCATCCGCTCGATTTCCTCGAACCCGAGCAGCAGCGGATTCGATAGCATTGACATGCGGGTCATCAGAAAGCCCTCGCTACAAGCGACCTTCGCGTTTGAGTGCCAGCCAAGCCCATGTGAGGCCTTCGCTAGCGCCGGCCCCGTTCGGGCACCGGTTCTCTTCCGCCTGAGAATATGGGACGGCGGGCGTGAAGTTCAAGAAACGATTGCTTCAGCCTCGGCGGTTGTAAACTCGCGCCCGTTGTCGTTAGTGCAGAGGCCGGTCCTGAAGGGGGGGCCCTTGCCGCGCCACGGTCGCGGGACTAGGTTGCGCCTAACCTAAACGTCAGCCGGGAAAGATAACAAAAATGGCGGGGCCCACGATCAAGCTGCACAAGGGCGATTTGCCGGCGAACGTCGACTTCGGGTCCAGCGTCGCGATCGACACTGAAACACTTGGCCTCAATCCGCATCGCGACCGGCTCTGTCTCGTGCAGCTTTCGGCCGGCGACAATACCGCCCACCTCGTTCAGCTCGCCGCCGGCAGGTATGAGGCGCCTAACTTGAAGGCCCTACTTCGCAACCCCAGCGTCTTGAAAATATTTCACTTCGCGCGCTTCGACGTGGCGGTGATGGAGCGCTATCTCGGAGTTGTGGTGACCCCCATCTACTGCACCAAGATCGCCTCCAAGCTCGTGCGGACCTACACAGACCGTCACGGGCTTAAGGACTTGGCAAGTGAACTCGCCAACGTCGAGCTATCGAAGCAGCAGCAGAGCTCGGATTGGGGTGCGACGGAGCTTTCCCAGCAGCAGCTTGCATACGCTGCGTCGGACGTGCTGCACCTGCATGCGATCAAGGCGCGGCTCGATGCCATGCTCGAGCGGGAGGGGCGGCGCGAATTTGCGGAGGCTGCGTTCCGATTCCTGCCAATGCGCGCCAAGCTCGATCTCGCTGGTTTCCCCGAGGACGATATCTTCGCTCATTGACAGGGCGGTTGAAGTTGCCGGCGGTGGCCCTGCGGCGACGCGTCCACAGCGGAAGCCCCACTTGGCGTGCCGCCAACTTGTGCCGTGTCCCAATTTAACCGAAATTGACGGGTGAATCTGAGCCGCGCCTGCATCGATATTCGAAGCGGGCCAGCCCATCCGAGAGCTTATGGCCGTAACCACGGACTTCGACAGCCGCTCCGCGACGCCCGCGTCAGGCTCCGACTCGCGCATCGCGATCGCGGGCGACCGGACGAGTGCGTTCCGGCGGGCACGGCGGCATTCTCTACTGGTCTCCTTTCTGCGCAAGGGGTTGCCGGTCCTGGCTATCGTCGTCACCGGCTTCTATGGCCTCACCGTCATGCGCACGACAGGATGGGGCGAGCGGCTGCCGGAGGTGCCGGTACCGCGCATCGACCCAATCAATCTTACGATGGAAAATCCGCATTACGAGGGCTTCAACACCAACGGTGGCAAGTACGTGGTGACGGCGGACACCGCGCGGCAGGATCTATCGCAGATCGGCACCTACAAGATGACCGGTATCAAGGGCCGGATCACCCAGCCCGACGCGTCAATCACGGATCTGTGGGCAAAATCCGGCACTTACGACAACGGCACAAGCGTGATGGAGCTGTTCGAGCGCATCGAGGTGGCGGGCAGCAGTGGCCTCAAGGCGCACATGACCCGGGCTACGGTTCAAACCAAGGAAAGCATCGTCAAGACGAGCGAGCCGGTGCTCGTCGAGATGCCCTCGGGCACCGTCAAGGCTCGAGGCATGACGCTCCGGCAGAAAAGCCGCGAAGTGACATTCGCGGGCGACGTCCAGACGCACTTGCTGGTCCCGGCGAAGCCGGCGCCGCAGGCGGCACCGGCCGCCATGCCTCCAGCAGGGCAACCGTTGTTTGGCGCATCCGGCGGTCCCATGGATATCGCGTCCAAACGCCTCGATCTCGACGACAACACGAAAATCGCCGTCTTCTCCGGCGACGTAAAGGCCGTTCAAGGCGACAATGCGCTGCAATCGCCCGAGCTGACCGTAACCTACGAAGGCCAAGCGACGCCGACCGGAGCCGCAGCGGCTCCCCCTTCGGCTGGCGCCCCAGCCGACCAGGCCGGCACCAAGATCAAGCGCATCGTCGCCAAGGGGCCTATCCTGATGACGCGCGGCGTCACCGATCAGGCGACCGGTGACGCGCTCGAACATGACGGTGCGACCGAGATCACAGTCCTGAACGGCAACGTCGTGCTGACATCGCTGCCCGACCGCCGCGTAACCGGCGACCGCGCCGTCCTCGACAGTCGCGCGGACACAGCCTTGCTGACTGGCACTGTGACGGTCCTCCAAAACCGCAATGAGCTGCATGGGCGGCGCTTGTTCGTCGACCGGAAAACGGGCCGCACACAATTGACATCACCGCCCGAGCGCGGTGTAGCCGGTAACCGCATCACGGCCCGTTTCTTCCGCGGACCCGAGCCCACGGCAGCACAGGCCGCAGCCAAGGCAGTCGTCAAGGCGCTCCCAGAAACGGTGACCGATGCCGGAGCAGCCGCGGGTGCGTTCAAGACCGACCCCAGTGCGCCGATCGATATCGACTTCGACCGCCTCGACGTCGACGAGAAGGCCAAGACTGCAATTTTCCACGGCGACGTTCACGCCGTCCAAGGCGACTTTGTCATTCACACCACCGAGCTCGTCGCACACTACACAGGATCGGCGGGCTTGATCTCCGATGCTCAAGCCGATCCAGCGGCAACGGGTGGAACACAGCTGACGCGGATCGAAGCGCGGAAGAAAGTCGTCGTGACGTCGGCCAAATCCGGGCAGAAGGCGGTCGGCGACTGGGCGACCTTCGATGTCAAGACCAACCTCGTCCTTGTCGGTGGCGATGTCCTGTTGACCCAGGGGCAGAACGCAGTCCGGGGTACGCAGCTCAAGATCGACATGGCATCGGGCGAGAGCCGCATCGTCACCAACACCGAAGGTTGGGCTGCGCGCACCCAGCCCAAGGGGGGCGGCCCGGGCGAGATCGTCATGCCGAAGCAGGGTCGTGCCAGCGCCGTTTTCTACTTGCCCGACAAGAGCAAACCAGCAGACAAGCCGGGGACGGCCGCACCTGCTGCGACAGCCACCAAACCGGACGCGGGCGCATGGCAGGCGAAGACCGAGCCCAAAGCAAAGCAACCTACTAAAAGCGGTGATTGACTCTTGTTTGGCGACCTGCGCTCGATGGCTGCGGACGCTGAAGCAAGCCGCGTGCCAGAACACGCGTGCGGCGAGGATTAGGCAAGGATATGCGAATACTCCCCTTCGGATCGCCGCGGGCAAACGGCGCCGAAAAGGCCGCCGGCCAACAGGCCCTCGCCTCGGTCCAAAGCTATGACGAGCAGCGTCTCGACGAGGAGACCGGCGCCGACGGCTGGCTCACCGTCGCTCACGTCAAGAAAAGCTATAAGAAGCGCATGGTGGTCAAGGGCGTGAGCCTCGCCGTCGGACGCGGCGAATCCGTCGGCCTGCTCGGACCGAACGGCGCCGGCAAGACGACCGTGTTCTACATGATCACCGGGCTTGTGCCGGCAGACGACGGCCGCATCACCATCGACGGCCGCGACGTCACGCGGCTGCCCATGTATCGGCGGGCGCGGCTCGGCATCGGTTACCTGCCCCAGGAGGCCTCGATCTTCCGCGGCCTACGGTCGAGCAGAACATCATGGCAGTCCTCGAGTTGGTCGAGCCCAATCGCAAGAAGCGCAAGGAGCAGCTCGACCAGCCTGCTCGAGGAATTCCGCATTACCAACCGGCGGAAGATCCCCTCGATGGCGCTGTCGGGCGGCGAGCGCCGCCGCTGCGAGATCGCCCGTGCGCTGGCCTCACGGCCCTCGTTCATGTTGCTGGACGAACCCTTCGCGGGCATCGATCCGTTGGCGGTCGGCGACATTCAGCAGCTCGTGCGCCACTTGACCGAGCGCGGCATCGGCGTGCTCATCACCGACCACAACGTCCGCGAGACCTTGAGCCTGGTAGACCGCGCCTACATCATCTACGATGGTCAAGTTCTGACACAAGGTAAGCCTCAGGAAATCATAGCCAATGAGGACGTCCGGCGGGTGTATCTGGGGGATATGTTCGTTAACGAGCGTTGATTATACCTAACCCTCGCAAAGTTAGGTCCGGGGACTGAGGCTCACGACAATGGCGCTTAGCGCAAAGTTGGAGCTGCGGCAAGGCCAGCAGCTGGTGATGACACCCCAGCTGCAGCAGGCTATCCGCCTGCTGCAGCTCTCCAATCTCGAGCTGTGCAATTCGTCGACGCCGAGCTCGAGCGCAATCCGCTGCTGGAGCGGGACGAAACTCCCGAGCCTGCAATTCGCGGCAGCGAGGAGCCGCCGGAACCGGCCGCCGCCGAGCAGATGAACGGGGCCGCCCCGGAATCGGATGCTTGGTTGGATATGGCCAAGCCCGTCGCCGAAGCGCCTGCCGCGCTCGACACAGAGTACGAGAACGTTTTCCCTGATACCTCTCCAACGGACCTTGGCGTCGATCTGGCAGCATCCAGTTGGGCCAACGTCCGCCAGACCAACGGCAGCTTCTCCGACGACGATCCCAATCTCGAGGCGTTCGTCTCTGGCGAGGTTTCGCTGCGCGACTACCTCTCCGAGCAGATTCCTCTCGTTCTTAATGGCCACGTCGAACGGTTGATCGGGCAATACCTTATCGATCTGGTCGACGAGGCAGGTTACATCGCCGGCCGATTTGCCCATGCTGGCCGACAAGCTCGGCGCTCCGTTAGTGCTGGTCGAGAAAGTGCTCGCCGCGCTGCAGACACTCGATCCGCCGGGAATTTTTTCCCGCTCGCTGGCCGAATGCCTCGCATTGCAGCTTAAGGACCAGAACCGATACGATCCGGTAATCGCCCGCCTTCTGGAAAACCTCGGTCTGCTTGCCGCCCACAATCTTGCCCAGCTGAAGAAAGCGGTCGGCGTCGAGATGGATGAGCTTGCCGAAATGATCCCCGAGATCAAGCGTCTAAACCCCAAGCCGGGCCTGAAGTTCGGCTCCGTGCAAATGCAGCCGGTGGTGCCGGACGTGCTGGTCCGCGCGTCGTCGGACGGCAGCTGGCTTGTCGAGCTCAACAGCGACACCTTGCCGCGCGTGCTCGTCAACCGCAGCTACTACACGCGGGTGACGAAGACGGCACGCTCCGAGCAGGACAAGGGCTATCTCTTCGAGTGCCTGCAGACCGCCAACTGGTTGGCGAAAAGCCTCGATCAGCGCGCTCGCACCATCCTGCGCGTGGCGGAGGAGATCGTACGCCAGCAGGACGGCTTCCTGACGCACGGCGTCCAGCATTTGCGGCCGCTGAACCTGAAAACCGTCGCCGAAGCGATCTCGATGCACGAATCGACGGTCAGCCGCGTCACCTCGAACAAGTACATGTCGACGCCGCGCGGCATCTTCGAGCTGAAGTATTTCTTCACGTCGGCAATCAATGCATCAGGGGACGGAGAGGCGCATTCCTCGGAGGCCGTCCGCCATCGCATCAAGCAATTGATCGACGCCGAGACGCACGAGACGGTGCTTTCCGACGACACCATAGTCGACAAGCTGAAAAGCGACGGCATCGATATCGCCCGGCGTACCGTCGCTAAGTATCGCGAAGCCATGCGCATCCCCTCCTCCGTGCAGCGCCGGCGAGAGAAACGGCTGACCGAACGCGTTGCGCGCATTGCCTAAATCCTGACTACCGTACTAGGCCCGTCGCGCGCTAATCCGTCATCAACTTTCTCCCGGCCGGGATACCATTTGTAATGGTCCGTTATTTGACACCCGATGCGGCCCGATCTACCGTTGCGTTGACGTCCGGTATGGCTCAGGCCGGGCTCGGTGCTCGAGCGGATGAGCTTGGCGGAAACAAGATTGAGAAGTATCCGTCAGGTTTGTTGCCGGCGCCTCAACGAGCAAAATAACAACGCGCAGGCGGTGAGATGACACTTCAAGTCACCGGCAAGAATATTGACGCTGGCGATGCGTTCAAAACTTACATCTCCGACAAGCTCAAGACGGCCCTCGGCAAATACATAGGCGAAGAAATTGCCGGGCATATCCGTCTGGAGAAGGAACGAGGGCGGTTCCACACCCAATGCTCCATAAAGCTTCGGTCGGGCTTAGCACTGGAAGCTAACGGGGAGGGCGGCGATGCCTACGGCAGCGCAAACTCAGCTGTGGAAAAGCTTGAAAAGCGCGTGCGCCGTTACAAGCGGCGATTGAAGGACCACCATACTTCACGCAATGGTGCTTCCGAAATACCCGGAGACCTTGGCTGGCCATTACACGGTTAGGGTCGACGACGAAAGCGGCGAGAGCGAGGGGAACCACCCCGTGATCATCGCCGAATCGGAAAAGGGGATCGGCGAGTTCGCGGTGAGCGAGGCGGTGATGCAACTCGATCTCACCGAAAAGCAATTCCTTGTGTTTCGCAATGCGGCACATGGGGGTGTCAATGTCGTCTACAGGCGGGGCGACGGCCACATCGGCTGGATCGACCCGAGTGTCGGGTCGGACGGTGGGATGAACGGCTCCGAAGTGCTAGAGGGCTGACGAGCGCGGGGTGTTGCCGCCAGAGTTGATTTCGCGGGAGCAATGCGAGATTTCGCGGGAACGGTGCGACCGGCGCGGCATTGGCCGGGCCGGTCGGTTTACTTAAGGGGTGGGAAAACTCGGACCCGTGAGTAATGGATCAAAAACCCGGGCAAGCGGTTCCTTTAGGAGGGTCGAAGGTGGGTCGTGCTCGGCGTTCTAGGACGGACACGACTGTTGGAAACCGCGATTAAATTGCTGAATTGTGCCGCGCGAAACTGACCCTGATTCGCGGCACGGATTATGCAGGAATAGGTTTGCAGGCTGGGCTGCTTGGGGCAGAGCCGACTATGCGATACCGGACGGCGTTCTCGCAACGGTCGTGTTTGCGCCGGGTCATGGTTCGGCGGCAGCGCTGGTGGTTCTGTCGCGAACAAAGGAAGACGAGTTCGATAGCGCGATTGCAGAAGGGGTTGTTGGCAGTTGGTTCGGATGACGGATCGGATGGCAGTGGCAACCGGTAAAATACTATGACGATGGATCTCGGTGATCTCCTTGCGGCAGACGGCATCGTCCCGACGCTGAAAGTGAAGAGCAAAAAGCAGGCATTGCAGGAGCTCGCGACCCGCGCCGCGTCGGTGACGGGGTTGGAGTTCCGCGAAATCTACGACACACTGTTTCAACGTGAGCGTCTAGGCTCAACCGGCCTGGGCCGCGGTGTGGCGATCCCGCACGTAAAGTTCCGATCGTTGCGCAATATCGTCTGCATCTTCGCGCGGTTGGAAGTGCCGATCGACTTCGACAGCCTGGATGGGCAGCCGGTCGACCTCATCTTCCTCTTGTTGGCACCCGAGCATGCCAGTGGCGATCATCTGAAGGCGCTTGCCCGCATCAGCCGCATCGTGCGGGAGCCATCGATGCTTGAGAAGCTGCGGAAGGCGCCATCCACCAACGAGTTGCGCACAGTACTCAGCGCCGCAGTCGCCCCTCACGCTGCCTGATTTCCGGTTACGTCCCGGGAGGGCCGCTTATTCGAGCAGATTGCCCGCCCCTCGTGCATAGAGGCGGGCATGCTGTTTGCCGGTCTAAAGCGGTTCAGTTGGCGAGCGCCCCGATCGCGACACCCGTCAGCAACAGTCCGCCCAGAAATCCGCGGTAGAGAGCGAATGGCCACGACGAAAACCTCTCAAGAATGTGCAACAGGCTCCAGATCGCGAAAAACGCCGAGATTGACGCTACCAGCAAGCCCACGCCCAGGACCGACCAAGCATGGGCGTCGAGATGGGCATGATAGAGCTCCCATAGCTCCTTGAAGCCGGCGAGCGCGATGGCCGGCAGCCCCAGTAGGAATGAGAAGCGGGCCGCTTCCTCGCGTTTGAACCCCAGGAACAGCGCCGCCGTAAGGGTCGAGCCCGAGCGCGAGATGCCTGGAATCAGCGCGCCGACCTGGGCGAAGCCCACGATCATAGCGTCCCGCAAAGTGAAATGGTCGTAGTTGCGGATGTGCCGTGCCTTGATCTCCGCGATCGCCATTAGCAGAGACATCACGATGCACGACCCGCCAATCACGGTCAGCGTCCGCAGCGGGGAGCTGCAGGTGTTCAACAGCTTGGACATGGCCACGCCGCAGATGACGATCGGCACCGTCGCCAGGGCGATCCACAGCGCCATCTTGAAATTGCGGTCACTGAAATCGCGGCGGATTAAGGCGCCACCGGCGCCAAACACTAGGTCTTTGACGTCGCTCCAGAAATAACTGATGACCGCGAGCAGGGCAGCGAGCTGCATGGCCGCCGAGAACGCCGATCCCGGGTCGGGCCAGCCAAGCAGCGCCGGAACCACGCGCATATGGGCAGTCGATGAGATCGGCAACAGTTCGGTGATGCCTTGCACGACACCGAGAAGGGCGACTTTAGCATAGCCGAGCGCGACGAAGCCGGTATCGAGATTGTTGGTGCAGCCTGAAGCCATAGAACAGTCCTTGTTGCCGGGACGGGTAATTTTACGGAAAGAACCGAGGCCAGCGGTCGCGATCGATCGCTCCGCTGGAATTCGCCGCGGCCCTCGTCAGCCTTCCCTGCCGCCCGCGTAGCCGCTTCGATTTGTGATCCGCTTACCAGATTTCGTCGCATTCCGATGCCGTATGGAAGCCACAGGCCGTCTGCTTTGAAGTTGACGCCCGTTAGGCGGATGATGGATCGAATCGATTACAATCACGCGTATCATGCTGAAGCTCACCCACTTTCGGTTGTGCCCCCATTCTCGCTCGATCCGGCTGGCGCTGGGCGAGCTGGAGATGGCGGCCGAGCACGCCGAGGAGAGGCCCTTCGACTACCGCCCGGCGTTCCTGGCGCTGAACCCGGCGGGCGAGCTTCCGGTGCTGCAGGTTGAAGGCGCGCTGATGCTCAGCGGGTCCTACGCCATTTCCGAATATCTGGCCGAGACCACTCCTCGCCACCCCGTCACCGGCCACGTTTCTCCGCTGTTCCCCGGCAACATCGAGGCGCGCGCCGAGATCCGCCGGCTTGTCGACTGGTGGCACGGCAAGTTTCATCGCGAGGTGACGCGCGAGCTGCTACAGGAGAAAGTCTACCTGCGCCTCATGAGCGCCGCGGACGCCAATCCCGATCCAGCCGTGCTGCGCGCCGTCCGCGCCAACTTGCGCCATCACCTCAGCTACGTTGCATTCCTTGCCCATCAGCGCCGGTGGCTTGCCGGCGACGAGATGAGCTTCGCGGACCTCGCCGCCGGGGCGCATCTGTCGGTGGTGGACTTCCTCGGTGAGGTGGCCTGGGAAGATTACCCAGCCGCCAAGGCATGGTATGTGCGCATGAAATCGCGGCCGTCGTTTCGTACGCTGCTCGCCGACCGGGTAGCTGGCACGCCGCCACCTGTGCACTATACAAACCTCGATTTCTGATCACGTGCAGGACCCATCTTTCGTGACCGCCGGCACAAAGCAGTGGTTGATCGCACGGGCGACCGCGCTCGGGTTCGATGCCATACGCGTCACGCGGCCGGATGCGATCGGGCAGGCGGGCGAGCGGCTCGACGCTTTTCTCGCCCGTGGGCGTCAGGGCGACATGGATTGGATGGCTACCCATGCCGATCGACGCCGTGATCCGCGGACCCTCTGGCCGGGCGTTCGATCCGTCGTCTCGGTCGGCATGAGCTACGCGCCACCGTCCAACCCTCTCGATGCGCTCGACGACAAACAGCGCGGCATCGTCTCGGCTTACGCCAAGGGCAAGGACTACCACGACGTTTTGAAGGGCAAGCTGAAGCAACTCGCGCGCGAATTTGCCGGACGGTCAGGAGCCGACGTTAAGGTCTTCGTCGATACTGCCCCTATTATGGAGAAGCCGCTGGCGGCCGCGGCCGGCATGGGCTGGCAAGGCAAGCACACCAACTTGGTGTCCCGCGACCATGGGTCCTGGCTGTTTCTCGGCGCATTGCTGACGACAGCGGAGCTGCCGCAGGATGAGTCGGAGGTGGACCATTGCGGTTCGTGCCGCCGTTGCCTCGACATCTGCCCGACGGCCGCGTTCCCCGCCCCCTACCAACTCGACGCTCGCCGCTGCCTCGCCTACCTCACGATCGAGCACAAGGGCCCGATTGCGCGCGAGTATCGGGTGCCGCTCGGCAATCGCGTCTTCGGATGCGACGACTGCCTCGCCGTCTGCCCTTGGAACAAATTTGCGGAGACAGCACGCGAGATCAAGTTCGCGGCCCGCGCCGAGACCGACAATCCACCGTTGGCCGAGTTGCTTGCCCTCGACAACTCCTCGTTTCGGGCGCGGTTCGCGGGCACACCCGTCAAGCGCACCGGTCGCGACCGGTTTGTGCGCAATGTGCTGATCGCGGCCGGCAACTCCGGCGACGGCGCATTCGTCCCGGCGATCGAAGCACTGCTCCAGGACGCCTCGCCGCTGGTTCGTGGAATGGCCGTCTGGGCGCTGTCGCGATTGCTCGACGAACCGGAATTCGTGGCATTGCGACAGGCTACGATTCAGAATGAAACGGACGCGCACGTGCGGAGCGAGTGGCAGCAGGGAGGGCCGGCGTGAAGAACCTGTTTTGTTTTGGGCTCGGTTACAGCGCCGCGGCGCTGGCGGGCCTGTCGAGACCGCACGGATGGCACATAACCGGCACGTCGATGACACCCGCCGGTGTAGCTCGCCTCAACGGCCTCGCCGACCGCGCGCTTCTGTTTGACGGCACCCGGCCTGAGCCGGCAGTGTCGGCTGCCCTGCAAGAGGCGACGCACATCTTGGTGTCGGCAGGTCCAGCTTCGGACGGCGATCCGGTGCTCGCCTCGCACGCTGCCGACCTTGCAGCCGCGCCGCAGCTGAAATGGATCGGCTACCTCTCCACCGTCGGCGTCTATGGCGATTGGCATGGCGCCTGGGTCGATGAGGTGAGCGAGTTGCGCGCAACTTCCGACCGTTCGAAGCGCCGGGTGAGTGCGGAGCGGGAGTGGCTGCAGTTCGCCGACCGTACTGGTCGGCGTGTTCAGGTGTTCCGCCTTGCAGGCATCTATGGCCCCGGCCGCAGCGCGATCGATAATCTGAGGGATGGCACGGCACGCCGCATCATCAAGCCGGAGCAGGTTTTCAATCGCATTCACGTCGAGGATATTGCGCGGGTGCTTGCGGCTGCGATGTCCGGCGCCGGTCGTCATGCGATCTACAACGTGACTGATGACGAGCCGGCGCCGCCGCAGGACGTCGTGGCCTACGCCGCAACTCTGTTGGGATTGCCCGTTCCGCCGGACGTCCCTTTCGAGCAGTCGAGCCTTTCGCCAATGGGCCGCAGTTTTTACGGCGAGAACAAGCGCGTTTCGAACCGCCGCCTGCATCAGGATTTTCCAGGCGCGCTGCAGCTGCCGACCTACCGCGAAGGCCTCGCTGCCATTAAGGCGGATGCGAACTAGAAATCCTCGTATCGTCCCCACTCCTCCCTTCATTTGCCGGAATTAGGGGCAATTCTGGTCTTTCTTGAAACCCCGGTCGCAGGCGGAGGGCTCCCTGACGCCGAGGTATTGGCGTTCTGGATTGCGAGCGGGTGTCCCATGGTCAATTCCACCGATACGTCACCGTCCAAGAAGCTCTATCCGCGGTTACTGGCGCTACTGGCCTGCGTCATCGCCGTTTCTTTTGGCGATATGGCTCGTGCGGATGAGGAGGCCGCGCATGCTCTGGCCGACAAGTTCGCCGGCGCGGAGGAGGCCTCCAAAGCTGCTACGCGCAAGGCCGAGGAGGCCAAGATGCGCGCGGAACAGAAGCGTTTGGAGGCCACCAGGAAGGCGGAGTCCAAGCAGAAAGCCGAGGAGACCCGTCGGCTCGCCCAACAGCGGCGCGCCGACGAGGACGAGATGCTCGAGGCGCTGCGAACCGAGGCTCGGGAACGCGAGGCCGAACGCAAGGCACGAGCGGAAGCCGAGGCCGCCGAGCGCGATCGCCAGAACGCCGAAACGGTTCAGCAAGCAGAAGCCGACAAGCTTGCGCGGTTGGACGCCGAGCGCCAAGTCGAGGCCGACCGGCGCGCCAAACTTGAAGCTGAAGCCATCGCCCTGGAGGCAGAGCAGCGTCGCCTCAACGAGGCCATGGCAGCCGCCCGTAAGGAAGAAGCCGAGAAGCAAGCCAAGATCGAGGCCGAGCGCCAAGCTAAGGAGACAGAGGAACGCCGCGCCGCTGAGGAGGCTGCCAAAGCCGAGGCCGCCCGCCAAGCTGAGGTTGCGCGCAGGCAGGAAGCCGAGAGGCTTGCGAAGCTGGAAGAGGGCCGCCAGGCCAAGGAAGCTGAAGAGCGCCAACTCGCCGCGGAGTCTGCCAAGGCTGAGGCAGGCCGCCGCGACGCGGCTCGGAAGGACGAAATAGAGCATCAGGCAAGGCTCGAGGCCGCGCGCCGATCCAAGGAAGCCGACGACCGCCGTGTTGCCGACGGTGATCGCCGCCGCATGGAGGCCGAGCGAGAGGCCGAAGCCGCGGCTCTTTCGGAGAAGCTCCGCAAAGCCGCTGAAGCTGCCGAACGACGCAAAATCGCGCGAGCCGCGGATGAGGCTGGCGAAGGGCCTGCAGCGCAGCCGGTTACGCCGGCAGAAGGGTCCCCGGACCCAGCCGTCACACCTTCACCGGAGCCAGTAACAGCCCAGCCCGCAACACCCCCGACTGCGGAGCCTTCCGGTCCCTCGGCCCTGGCCGCAATGGAAGCCGCTCCCGAAACGGCCGTCACCGTCCTGCTCATGATCGATCATGGCAAGAAGGGGATCCGCCGCTTCGATAACACCGGCGATCCGCTCCTCTGCGTCGGTGACGACTGCTACGCCGGCATGGGTGCTGAAGCTCCGGCGCGCGGAATGAAGCGGCTCCTCGCGTTCGGGGCCGGTAACACGCTAGGTCGCCGCGCCTGGTCGTGCAGCAACTCTCTGACCTGCGTCCTCCGCAGCGTGCCGCTCGGCGGCTTGAGTGCGGAGATCCAGCCGATCGATTTGCGGATCATGTATCATGATCGGCGCGAGTCCGCGGAGGTCCGCGCGGACGGAAGCTGCTCCATCACAGACAACCGGCTCGTCTGCGCCAACCCGGTGGTGAAATCGACGTGGAAGGCCTGGATCGTGCCCGAGGCGATCGCCCGCAAGGCGGGTCCCAAGGCCTTGACGGATGCACTGGCCGCGGGCCTCCCGCCCGTCTAGCTTGCCGCGCAACCTTCCCCTCCCGATCTTTCTACGGCGCCTGTAACATCGCAGGCACCGTAGTTTTTTCACGCCGCCGAACCTACCTGCCCTCTTGACGGCCGTGGGGCTGGCGACCAATTATGTTAATGTGAAAAACATTCACATAAATGAGGGTGCGATGGCGGATATGGTTGCAAGGCTCGATGACATGGGGCGTCCGGCATGGATCGCCATCATGGTCCTCGGCTTCATTCTCTTCTGGCCTTTCGGGCTCGCGGTGTTGGCCTTCTTGATCTGGAGTGGACGCATGGGATGCGGACGTCACGGTGAAATGACGCGCTGGCAGCAACATATGGCGGATCGTTGGGGCCGGGGCATGCGGGCATGGGGCTCGGGCGGCGACCAACCGCGGAATGCAGGCTTCTCGCGCAGCGGCAATCGCGCGTTCGACGAGTACCGAGAGGAGACGCTGCGGCGGCTCGAGGATGAGGAGCGCGAATTCCGCGCCTTCCTGGAACGCCTCCGGATGGCCAAGGATCGGTCGGAGTTCGATCAGTTCATGGCCGAGCGCCGTAATCAGGGCAAAACCGAGCCGCCGCGTGGCGACGAACCGCCCCGGCAGAGCTAAGTGCGCACACTTCTGAGTAATAGACGGAGGGCTGCGACGCAGAAGTCGCGGCCCTTTTTTCACGCCAATTCGTGGACGCTGAAAAGGTCGGATTCGTCGGTCCAGACACGCCGGGCAGACCAGCCAGCCGCCTTGGCGACGTCCTGGAACTCGTCAACCGAGTACTTGTACGAGTTCTCCGTGTGGATGCGCTCACCCGCTGAGAACCGGAAGCGCCGGTCGCAGATCCACAAGTCCTGCCGGATGCGACTGACTAGATGCATCTCGATCCGCCCTTCGCGGGCGTTGTAGAACGCATCATGCCGGAACCGGGTCAGATCGATAGCGGCGCCGAGTTCCCGATTGATGCGGGCAAGAATGTTGAGATTGAAGGCCGCGGTCACGCCAGCCGCATCGTTGTAGGCTGCCAGCAACGTGCCGAGGTCCTTCTTCAGGTCCACGCCAATAACCAGGCGGCTCGGCTCCGGCAACGTCTTGCGGAATTCGGCTAGAAGCCGCACTGCTTCAGTCGGAGTCAGATTGCCGATCGTGGAGCCGGGGAAGAACCCCATCCGCGGCCGGTTCCGCAGTTCCGGCGCCAACAGAAACGCTTCCGAGAAATCGGCGACAAGGGGACGCACATCGAGCCTCGGGAAGCGCCGCGTCAGACGCAGCCGCGCCTCTTTCAAAGCGCTGGGCGATACGTCGACGGGCACATAGGCGGTCGACGATGGCAGTGCCGCGAGCAGAAGCTCCGTCTTCAGGCTGGACCCCGACCCGAACTCGATCAGCACGCCGTGCGCGGGCAGGGTCTCGATCATGTCACGGGCATGGGCGGCTAGAATTGCGGTCTCTGTACGCGTCGGATAATACTCCGGCAGTTGCGTGATCCGCTCGAAAAGCGCGCTGCCCCGGGCGTCATAAAAGAACCGGCAAGGCAGCGACTTCTGCGCCTGCGAGAGCCCTGTGACCACCGCCGCCGCAAAGGGTCCGCGACTGAGACGCAACTCCAGTCGGCTCTCGCCTGTCGCCTCAATTCCATGCATCATTCAATCTCCGAGGCGAGGCGCAGGCCTGTAAACTGCCAGCGCTGGTGCGGATAGAAGAAATTGCGATAGGTGGGGCGGGAATGCCCGTCTGGGGTCGCGCATGAGGCCCCGCGCAGCACATGCTGGCTCACCATGAACTTGCCGTTGTATTCGCCGATAGCCCCGGCGGGCGGCTTATAGCCGGGATAAGGCATATAAGCGCTGCCGGTCCATTCCCAGACATCGCCGAACATTTGCCGCGGCATTCCATTCGCCGTCTCGCATGGCCGGGGACGCAGCGCGCCGCTACCAAGGGTATTGCCAGTCGGGACCACGGTCCGCGCCGCGGCTTCCCATTCGAACTCGGTCGGTAGCCGCTTGTCGGCCCAACGCGCGAATGCGTCGGCCTCGTAGTAGGAAACATTGCAGACCGGAGCCGCCGGTTGGATGGGCTTCAAGCCCTCGAGCGACATCTGGTGCCACTCGCCCTCAATCTCCTCCCAGTAGAGCGGTGCCTTCCACAGCTCTTGATTGATCCGGGTCCACCCGTCGGCCAGCCACAACGATGCGGTGGCATAACCGTCGTCATTGATGAAGGCGAGCCACTCGGCGTTGGTGACAAGGCGGTCAGCGAGTCGATAGGGCTGCACCAGCACCTGATGCCGGGGGAACTCGTTGTCCCAGGCATAGCCGCTCCCGTCACTGCCGACCGAAACGATGCCGCCGGGATAGTCGATCCAGCCGCACTCACTCGGCTGGTCTTTCGATCGCGCGCCGGATTTCGCCCGGTAGGCCGGCCGCAGCGGATTGGCCGCAAACAGCGCCAGGATGTCCGTCAACAACAGTTCCTGGTGCTGCTGCTCGTGGTTGATCCCGACCTCGATCAGCCGCGCGGCCTCGGGGGGAAGATCGGTCCTCATCAACGCCGCTAACGCACCATCGACATGCGCCCGATACGCCATCACGCTCGCGGCGGACGGTCGCGTCAGCAGCCCCCGCTTCGGCCGCGGATGCCGCGCGCCTTGCGCCTCATAATACGAGTTGAAGCAATAATTGAACGTCTCGTCGAAAATACGGTAGCCAGGCAGGTGCTTTGCCAGCAGAAAAGTCTCGAAGAACCAGGTTACGTGAGCGAGGTGCCATTTCGTCGGACTCGCGTCCTCCATCGCCTGGACCGTCATGTCCTCCGCGCTCAGGGGTTCGGCAAGCTTCATCGACACCCTGCGCGTCGCAAACAGGCGCTCCGCGAGCGAGGATGGAGATGGACTTGAGGCGTATGTTTCGTCGACGGCGATTGCAGGTGCGCGCGCTTGCCGGGTCATGAACGTCTCCGGAACGGGACCCCAGCAACGTCGGCGGCCGTCCAGAGGTTCCTCTGGAGGCGTTCCTCATCGATCGTTCCGCAAAAAGCGTACAGGCTCTTGACTTTTTCCGGCGACCTGCCGATCACCGGTAAGACACCGAAGATACCCTGGACGCGACCCGCATTCGACCAGGCGACGCGCGTTATCCTTGACCGAAGGGCGCAGGGAATCGCGCGGGCGGATCGGCTAGACTGACGCGATTGTTCGACAACTGGGGTGAAAAGAATGGCGGTGCGCATCTATAAGCCGGCAAAGACGGCGATGCAGTCGGGCAGTGCCCGCACCAAGGAGTGGGTGTTAGAGAACGAGCCGGCGGCGCCGCGCCAGATTGATCCGCTCATGGGCTGGACGAGCTCTGTCGATACCGGCGCTCAGGTCCGCCTCGAGTTCGCGACCAAGGAGGAGGCGATCGCGTACGCCGAGCGCAATGGCCTTGCCTACGTGCTCGCCGAGCCGACGCCGCGTAAGGCCATCCGCAAGTCCTACTCTGACAACTTTCGTTTTGGCCGCCTCGGCACCTGGACGCACTGACCCTTTAGGACGTCCGCTCCCACGGCGCGCTTGCGTTCGCATGTCAACCCACGAAGCTGCTGTCGTTGCTTGCGGGTGGCGGTCGAGTTCGGTCTCCGTTCCGAGAGCCGGCCGCCCATTCGGTTGGCCTTTTGGCAAGATGAGCCATGGATTGGCCATAAGCCTCCGCAGCTAGTACGCGTGGGGGCAGAACGCGAAGCGAGAACAAGGTCACGGTGCCGGGCGGCGACCAAACTCTTTCGAACGTAGTTGCACCTTGCGAACTCGGCATGGATCCCCAGCGATCGAGCCCAGGCCGCCACTTCCGCAGCGCTTATCCTGTGCTATGAAAGATTTTGCCGGCCCCGACAGGGCCGACACTAAGTTATCGACGCAGCACTAGAAACGGCCCCGTAGCTCAGCTGGATAGAGCACTCGCCTTCTAAGCGAGATGTCGCAGGTTCGAGCCCTGCCGGGGTCGCCAACCAGCCATAGAAGCACGCGAAATTTTTGCGATAAGTTCGAGGTGATGCGGTCCCACCTTCGGGCCAGTTTTCTCGACCTTTGGAATGATTAGCCTTTCAAAGTCAGACCCGAGGGCGAGGTAGAATTCAAGCGCACCTAAATTGCGCCACAGAATACTAGGTTGTACCCCTCGGCGCGCAGTTTCCTCAGTTAACAATTGAGAACAAGGTGGAGCGCCAAGTTCCCGCACTCTTGGTTTTCAAGTAGAGCCGTCGACACCAACTTCAGAACATCGTCAGAAGCCATAAGTGCGTTGCATGAAGCAGCATCGACCTCAGCAATGTATTCTAATGCGCAATCCACATTCCGTTACAGATAACCGTGGCTTACATCGATCCCTATTAGCCTTGAGCAGTGCTGGTAGCGGCCAAATCGTCGGCGATTCGCTCGATCTCCGCTTTCTCGTCCAACCCCTCGATGCACCTGCTAGCGCTTCTGCGCGTGCGATCAGCAATGCACGCATGGCGTTCAGCCGCCGCGATTATGGTGCCCAAGGGCCCTCCCCATCCAGTTTGCTCGGGGCGGTGATAGCGCTGTGCGGTAGCGGCGAAGGTGTCGATTGAGCAGTGGATGGCGCACCGGTGTTCCGCAGGTGACTTCGCGTCGACGCCCGCCCGTCTACCACTAGGGCCTTAACCAACAGGAGCGAGAACTCACATGTACGAACACGCCACGTTCACCGGCACTCGCCTGTCAGCCAACATGGTCGCATCGCCGTCTACTGCGATCTCAGCGGAATCAGTGGAGATCTTGCTGTCTCTGATGTCGGCTGGGGCCGCCCACAACGAGTACGTTGTAACTGATATGGGCGGTGCGCTTACTATCGAGCAGATGCCTCGCAGGCGAGCTTCGCGTTAGGACAACAAACGCTGGGCGGGCGCGTCCCTTCGCCCCTTCAGCCAGCCGCGCCCCAACCGTGCTGCGGAACGCCTCTGCGGAGAGTTTTTGAGCCGCCATCTTGGCAGCATCAGCTGCCAAAACGGCAGCGTCCGCATTGGCCTTTGCTTTGTCAGCTATCGCTCTCAGTGCCTTCATGGCAAGGCGGGTCACGCCGAACAAGCGCTCCGCTCTGCGTTCAATGACGCCAAGTAGGTGGCCACTTCATGTGCCAAGGGTCGGGAAAGTGGAGCTGCTGCTCCCCACATGTAGAGCTTCGACGACGGATTGTCCCGACTATGCGATCTGAAATCCAGTATCTGAGCCTCGATGTAGCGCTCCTGTTGGCCTGCCAATCTTGGCGCGGTGGAGAACCCCTGCACCGAAGGGCCGTGAAACCAGGCACAATTTCGCGCCACGTATCGTTCACCGAAACTCGTGCCATCGCGGTCAAAAGCGGCGACAGCCTGAGATGCGAAAACGATCGCGACAATTACCGTCGAGGTCAGAAGCTTCATGATGTGCCCCCGATTACGGATTTCATTTCAGATTTCCCACAGTACGCGCGTTCAGTTTTCACGTGCCAATACATATGGGCAATCGAACATTCCAATTGCAATGAGCCGGCTCATCTTTTCGTTGGTGGAAGCATCCGTAGCAAAAGAGCGCCGATGAGCTGTGGCTTGTGATCCATCCCATGTTGTGAATAGGCCATAATGCGCGCTCGCGGCGCGTTCTGCTCGGCAAGGACGAGTAGTGGATGACGCGGCCCGACGGCGAGCGTCATTTTCCTGAACCGGCCGCAGGTCCAATAATCGAAACCGTAACTGTGCGACCGACGATCAGACGGACGTCATCCGCCACTGCATCGAGCTTGATGCGAACTGGAATGCGCTGAGCCAATCGCACCCAGGAAAACGTCGGGTTGACATTCGCGAGAAGGCTTGACGTGTCGGACCTTTCCCTGTCCTCAATTCCACCCGCCACGCTTTTTACACGCCCGGTCAGTGCGCGATCGTCACCCATCAAGTGGATCGTGGCAAGGTCGCCGACGTGAATGCGCTGGAGCTTCGTTTCTTCGAAGTAGCCCTCGACCCGGAGGGTGTCGCTGTCGATAAGCGCGAATACGCCTCGTCCCATAGTGACGTAGGCGCCGGGTCGAAGATTCATATTGGTGATCCGGCCATTGACCGGCGCTTTGACCGTTGATCGCTCCAAGTTGAGTTTGGCGAGATCGCGATCTGCGGCTGCCCGACCCAGGTCTGCTTCGGCCTGCAGATCAGCCGACCGTGCTGCTTCCACCTTCTGCTGAGACGCCACGGCCTCGCTCAAACGAGCATACCTTTGAAAATCGACACGCAGCTGCTCGGCTGCCGCTTTCTTTCCCTCCACGACGGATTCCGCCTGTTTCAGTGCGATTTTGTACCGCTCTGGGTCGACACGAAACAGGACATCGCCCCGCTTCACATCTTGATTGTCGTCGACCAGAACTTCCGTCACGAGACCGGAAACGTCAGGTGCGACGGCGACGACATCGGCCCGGACCCTGCCGTCCCGCGTCCACGGAGCGTTCATATAGTAATTCCAGAGCGCCGACCCAACAATCAACGCGAGAGCCACCATGCTGAGAGTCACTGCAATGCGAAGCAGCGCAGGAGATATATTGGTCATGTTAAAAAGCTCGCAATCTCGACCACGATTCCCAGGAGGACAACATACAGCGCTATGTCAAACAGGGGGCGGTGCCAAACATACTTGTAGAATCCGAGCAGCGACAATGTGAACCGGACAGAGACATTCAGGAGAAAGGCAATGACCATCCAGACCAGCAGGCTTGGCAGGAAAACGCCATAGAGGTCTACTTCTCCACTCATGAGGCGGGTTCGCTTTCTGACGAAGATTTTGAAGATGATTGAAAGGCGGGAGCGTCAGGAAATAGGCCGCGCCTTAGCCCAACAAGTCCGAGCAGGGTTTCCCGGTGGGCAAGGTCATTTCCACCAGACAGGAGTATCCTTATGGCCTTGTCGATACTTCTGAGAAGCGCGGGGCCCGCACGCTCCGAAGGTGAACAGAAGTATTGCGATGCGCGGGCAAGGACCAATTCGACAGCGCCCTGGGCTGAAGCTGGAAGCGCGGCGCGTACGCGCCGAAGTTCAACGATGTTTATTCCGCTCCGTACCTCGGCCAAAAGATCTGCGGTCCACTCGGCATCATCCGGGGGAAGGGCCGTAAGACGAGGCGCTATAAGGCCAACGCGGTCGAGCATAAGCGCGGCAAGCTCGAGACCGTGGTTGGACCCCCCATGTGTCGCGCAATATGCCAAGCTCTCGCGGTTGATCCGGCGCAGGCGACGAGCACTCCAGGCTCCCCCCACCGAGCGCATCAGTCTGACGATTAAGGCGGCCGACCACATGCCGGTTATGACGGCGACCGCCGAGTTGGCGAACGGCGTGAAGTCTCCGAGAATGCCATTTTGTATTGCAATCATACTCGCGCCGTTTACCGCCGCCCCCGTGGCCAGCGGCGCGGTCCTTGGTTGCGTCATGAACAAGCCGCAGATGATGAGCCAGGGCGCCAGAGCGAGTGTCAGCATCTCGAAGTTGGTGGCCAGAGGCAACACGGCAAAGAGGTAAAGGGCTGCACAGATGGCGCCGATAATCGCTGAGTTCGCGAAGCTGACGATATAAGGTGCAGGATCATCGAAGGTCGCAAAGAAGGAGCACGCGACCGCCGCCATCATTGGCGCTGCCGATCCATCGGGCCAGCCGGTTGCTATCCAGATCGCGCAAGTCACGATAATCGCGATGAATGCACCGGTGGAGGAAAGTAGCGCCATGCCGGGGTCCCGGTGGCGGACGGACTGCGCCCTGGCTGTATAGCTAAAGGCGAACGGCGTCCGCAGCGCTTGCCCGTAATTCAAATATTGCTGCAACAGTCTCACGTCTTGCCGCAGATCGATAAAGTCGCGAAGGCGGGTGAGCAAATTGGCCAATATCAGATCATTCCAGCTCGATTTCTGCCCAAGCTCGGGCTCGAGCGCCTCGGCTTCGTCGCGCAATCGCTGGGCATGAGCCTGTTCGGTGATGTCGGACCGGAGCCAAGCAGCAGCGTCTCGAAGAAGGGTGCGAACGCGGACATTGAGCGCGCCCGTGCGCTCGAGCACGTCTAGGCGGTCAGACATGGCTGATGCTATTGGAAGAAACATGAGCATGTGCTGCCGCAGCGTCATCATCGCATTCGCCGAGCCCTCGAGCCCGGTCATCTCATAATGCAGCGGTGCGGCGAGGGTGTCGAACGCGATGGCATCCGAGGCAAGCCTTAATCGCTCTGCCTGGGTATTGGTTGTCGCGCCGCTCCGCTCAAAGATATCGATTGTCCATTCCCGCGCGTTTCGAATCCACGCGTCCAGCCGAGCCGAGATGAGCGGCACAGCTGATTGAGGAAAAATAACAGTGGACACGATGCTCGCGCACAGGATGCCGATGGTGATTTCCTCGACGCGCGCGACGGCTGTTTCGAAGATGGCCTCTGGACTGCTGACGGAGGGGAACCCGACAATCGCTGCGGTATAACCTGCTAGCATCAGAACGTAGCTTCTGGGCGTACGGTCAAGAAGCGAAAAATAAAGACAAGAGCTGACCCACGCGGCTATGGCCAGGGTGAGTAGCACGGGTGCGTTGACAAGGTTCGGGACGAGGATGACGCTAACGACGGCGCCGAGCAAGGTCCCGCAAACACGGTACAGGGCTTTGGAGCGCGTAGCACCCGCCAGGACCTGGCTTGTGATGTAGACGGTGCTCAGGGCCCAGTATGGCCTGGGCAGGTCAAGCCACATTGCGAGGTAGAGAGCAAGCGTTGCGGCCCCGAACGTCTTTATTGCGAAAGCCCAATCCCGCCAGCTCGGTATTGTTGCCACAGCTTCGGTTCCTGTTGCCATGCCGGTGTTAAGGCTCACCGTGGGCCGCAAGCCTTCGTCCCCGAGTCGCTAGTGCGACGCGCCAAGTTTGACCTCAGCGCGAGTGATCGTTGGATCATTGGGATCAGGTTTCAGGGCAAAACCCATCCGCTGAGCCAGCGCCAGCATCGGCCGGTTGTCGCGGGCGATGATGCCCCAGACCACGTCGCAGCCCTTGTCTTGGGCTGCGCCGAGCACGGCCGAGAGCGCGGCTCGCGCAAGCCCAAGGCTCTGAGCCTCGGGGCGGAGCGACACGGAGAATTCGGCAGTCCTTCCGTCGGCCTCGACGGCGATGCGAGCTCCCCCGAGGATTTCGCCTTCAAGTGCGCCGCGCCCTTCGATGACGAGGCAAATCTCACGTTCAGGGTCGGGAGCGCAGAACCGCGCGGCCGTCTCAAGGGTGAGGTGCGGAACGGTGTACAGCATGCGAAACCACTTCGCCTGGGCGGACATCGCATCATAGCCCCGCATCAGTGAGGGTGCGTCGGACGGCCGGATCGGCCGAAGAAGGTAGGGCTGACCGTCCTTTCCTTGCACCAGCTTGTCCAACTCGGGCATAGCGTTTTCTCTCCCGCACACAGCTCGAAGCCCCGGACAGAATCCTACTTCGTGCGGCCCTTCAGAAGGCACTCGGGAAGGGCCCAACCCCTAAGACGAACCGAAACAATGTAGCAGATGGGAGAGGCCACAATGACTAAAACGTCTCTTATTCCTTGCCGCCCAAATGGGGCTACAGCATCCGGGGCGCCTCTTGACACTCTGGCATTAACAAGTCCTGAATTGTGGCCTTGCGATACTGCAGCGGCCCGGCGAGTGTCGCGGCGTGGCCACCATGACCGGCAAGCTGCTAACAGTCCCATCGGCCGAGACCCTTGCAATCCAGATATAGAGGTTGAGTGCCGGCACTCAGACAAAGTTAAGATCGGGGAAGGTAAAGCGGCGCGAACTCTCTGCGCATTGTTACGTAAACTCTATACCGCCTCACGGACGATCTGCTGCACTATGAAAGTTTCTCACCGCCCGCCGTCTTGATCCGTGCGATTTTCCCCCGCTTTGCGAACCGAGATCGATTGACAGTCATCATCGACGAGATTCCGCAGCTGGATAGCTTTCATCCCTGAAACTCCCCCAACAGTGCTCCCTTGCTTCTGGAGCGCATTTCCGTCGCCCGCCCCGGATAGCGCCGATCAAGGTGGCTAGAGGGGTTCCAGCCAACCGTACATGCATTGGAAAGGCGATGCGGGGGGCAAAGAAGACGATGTAGATGCCGTACAAGAACATTGAGGTCAAAAAATAGGCCGCCCGAAGGGCGGCCCTGCCTGACGCGACGTTAGTCCGTTGCTTTCTTTATCGTGTCCTTCGCGTCGCCCGCCGCCTGCCGGGCCTCACCCTTGGCCTTGTCCATCTTGCCTTTTGCTTGCATTTCCTTGTCGTCAAGGACTTTTCCCGTGGCGTCCTTGATATCGCCTTTGGCTTTTTCCATAGCCCCCTTGATGTGTTCCTTATCCATCGAAGCGCTCCTGTTGGGGTTCAAGTCGTCGGATGAACGCCTTCGAGCCGAGACCGTTCCAGTAATCGACGGCGTAAGGTGCTGCGCTGATTGCTTCGCGTCTTGCAAGGAGCTGGCCGCAGGTTGCGAGCATCCGTGCGGCTGCAGGCGGAGCAAGGTCCCGTTCGCATCAAAGTAGTTAATTCCAAGGCCATGGTAGCGGCTGCTCATGAGTGACCGCGCGCAATTGACCGGGGGTGCTTGAAAATCCAAGAAGCGCCGGATGCAGGTCCGCCGTTTCTCGCTTGGGCGGGGCGAAAAAAAAACGGTGACCGCGCCCAGCGGCCAAATATCCCTTTACTCAGAAGAGGACGCAGTCGACGGCGGCTATCTCCGCGCTTTGAACGTCGATTTGTTGAACGCCCGTAAACTGACCCATCGGATTATTTATGGGCCGAGTCCTACGGGGATGGGCATTACTGCTTGACGTAAATCACCTTGGTTTTCAGAAAAAGTACCGATGAATTTGACTTGCAGTAACAAGCCTTCTATGTTTGGCGATCCGATCCAAATCAAACTTAATTCATCAGAGTTTGTCTGGAACAACGGGTATGGTGCCTAAATTTTGGGGCATATTCCGAGAGTGCAAATTGTGGTGTCGGGTCAATGTTTAAGTTTCCTGGCCAGCAAATATGAGAACCTCGTTGCACGCTCGTTGAGGACATCCATTTAAGCTACATTACCCTTTCCGAAAACACTGTGCGTACTGCGTTTCCTGTCTTGAGGTCAATAAAGCGTACAACTGCAAGCGGCGATCACCGCCACGATCAGTCGATGGGGAACATGCCATGCCGCATCACCCCGCGGTAGCCACCCGGCAAAGAAAAGCGCGAGTTGAGGAAACGGAGGAAACGGAGCGATAGGCTTCAGGCGCGCCGCCCTCGGCTGCGGGAGCGTCGCCGCGGTTGTGCCGGGACGACGGGCTTGATCTGCGTCACGGCATAGGCTGTGACTGTCCGCGCAAAGCCTTTGAGGGCAAGTTCCCCGGCAGGCTCGGCCTCGACCAGATGTTCGATCTCGCCCAACGTTTTTCGGTTGGTGAGGATCTGGCCACCTTTTGCTTCGCCACAGAGGCGCGCCGCGAGATTGGTCACGGTGCCGATGGCCGCGTAGTCGCGACGGCCTTCGAAACCGATGGCGCCGATCGTGGCAAAACCCTGAGCGATGCCGATGCCGAGAGCGAGGTCGAGCCCGCGCTTCCTCCACAGCACGGTCATTTCGGCGATACGATCGCGAATGGCGATCGCCATGCGGACAGCCCGCTCGGCAGGATTGGCGACGACGACGGGGTCATTGAAGAACACCATCATGCCGTCGCCGGTAAAGCGCTCGAGTGTGCCCTCGTGCTCGAGAATGAGCCGTCCGGTCTCGGCGTGGTAATCCCGCAGAAGCCGCATGACGTCCTCCGGCTCGGAGGTCTCAGCGAAGGTCGTGAAGCCCCGCAGATCCAGAAACACGACGACGATCTCACAGCGATGGCTGGCGAGCGGATCGCCGGTGCCGCCATTCAAAATCGCCTCGGCGAGATGCGGCGAGAAGAACCGCCGCAACTGAGAAAGGCGCTCGAGCTGGCAGATCTGCTCGCTGACGCGCTTCTGCAAGGTCGCGTTCCATTCGGCAAGCTTCGCGCTCTGCTCGTGGACAGTGTCGGTGAGTTCCTTGATGCGCAACATCGACTTGACCCGCGCCACCAACGCCGTGTGGTCGACGGGCTTGGTCAGGTACTCGTCCGCCCCGGCTTCGAGCGCGGTCACGAGGTCCTGGGTGCCTGCCCTCGCAGTGACCATAATGACCGGAAGGAACGGCAAGCTCGGGTCCGCCTTTAGTCGGCGGCAGACCTCGATGCCGTCCATGCGCGGCATCATGACGTCGAGCAGGATCAAGTCTGGCCGCAACGCGACTGCCGCGGCAAGGGCTGCCTCACCGTCCTCGGCGGTGACGATGTCATAGCCGTGGGCCGCGAGCCGCGCACGCGCAATATCGACGTTATCGGGGTTGTCGTCGGCGATGAGGATCCGCGCCCGCGTTTTCACGGCTGCCCCTACGGTCCTGCTGGGCCGATGTGGTCGCGGACCTTGGCCAGAAGCTGGCGCGGACTGAAGGGCTTAGTGACGTAGCCGGTGCAACCGGCAGCGAACGCCTTGGCATCGTCGCCACTCAGCGCGTAGGAGGTGACGGCAATGATCGGAATGAGCTCCGTATTGGAGTCGGCCTTGATCAGCCGTGTCGCCTCGTAGCCATCCATCTCTGGAAGCTGGATATCCATGAGGATGAGATCGGGATGGTGCAGACGGGCCATCGCCACGCCTTCCCTTCCAGTCACCGCTTCAACGATTTCGTAGCCTGCGCTGGCCAAGAGATCGTTCAGGATTTTGCGATTGTCCTCGTGATCGTCGATGACAAGGATGCGCTTCATCACCGTACCTCCGACTGACGCTCGACGCGCACCGGCAGGGTGAAGCGGAAGATCGAACCGTGGCCCGGGCTCGATTCCACCCAGATGCGGCCGCCGTGCAACTCGACAATGCGCTTTGCGATGGAGAGGCCAAGCCCGGTTCCGCCCTTTCTGCGGGTATTGGAGCTCTCGGCCTGCTGGAACTGCTCGAAGATGCGCTGCTGATCACTTTTCGAAATTCCTGGGCCGGTGTCGGCGACCGAAATCAGGAACTTGCCCTGGCGCGCGGCGGCCTCCACTCGAATTTCGCCCGCTTCCGTGAACTTGATCGCATTGGCGGCCAGATTGAGCAGCACTTGCATAATGCGGCGCTCGTCGGCCTTGCCGCGCGGCAGGTCGGGCTGAATGTTCGTCTTAATGACGAGCTTTTTCTCCAGCACCAGCGGTTCGAGCGCGGCGAGAGTGGTCAGGACTACCTCCTTCACCGAATAGTCGGAAAGCGAAAGCATGAGCGACCCGGCCTCGATCTTGGATAGATCGAGCACGTCGTTGATCAGTCCGAGCAGATGCCGTCCATTCTTGTCGACGCGCTGCAGGGCATCGCGCATCCGCTCCGGGGCCTCGCCATAGATGCCGTCGAGGATCAATTCCGTGTGGCCGAGAATCGAGTTCAGCGGCGTCCTCAACTCGTGGCTCATGTTGGCCAGGAACTGGGACTTGTGCTTGTTGGCCATCTCGAGCTGGTGGCCCTTTTCCTCGATCTCTTGGAACTGGCGCGCGTTCTGGATCGCCAATACAGACTGGGTGGCAAAAGTCTGCAACAGATCGACCACAAGAGCAGGAAATTCACCCGGTGCCTTGCGGCAGACGCATAGCCCGCCGAAGATGCGGTTCTCGCGCAGCAAGGGTACATTGAGCAGGGCGCGGAACCCTGCCTGCATCATCAGGCTGCGCAGGCGCTCATCGCTGCCAATGCCGATGTCTGCAAAAGCAACCGGAGTGCGTTCGACCGCGGCTCGCCCGACGGCACCCTCGCCTGGCCGAGTGGGATTAGCCTTGAGCCGCGCGACGAGTTCCTGTTCCATGCCGTGCGTCGCACGAACCACGAATTCCTCGGCAACCTCGTCGTACTCGTAAACGATCCCCGCATCGCTCTCCGAGAGCTGCACGGCATGGGCGACAATCCTGGTCAGCACCGTCGGCAGGTCGAGCGTTGAATTGACGGCCTGCCCTACCTCGCGGAGAACCTTCAGCTCCTCCACCGAGCGCGCCAATTCGCGACTCTGCTCCTGCAATTCCTTCAAGAGGCGGCTGTTCTGGATCGCGAGCGCGAGTTGCTGTGCGACGGGCTCCAGCAGCTCGAGATCGCGCTCGGTGTAGGCATAGGGCGTCAAATTATCGAGGAAGAAGAACCCCACCGCCTCTTCCCCAGCCAGCAACGGCAGCATGAGGGTCGACCGGATACCCTCCTCTGCCATGAAAATGTCATCCGAGAACGCCTGCGCCTGTGACTGCTCCCTGAGGTCCCGGACGAGCCGCGGCTTACGCTCGGTCAGCACCCAACCGCCGGCAGTGCCTTCCGCCTTGGGCGACGATTGGCCCTGCCAGGAAGACAGCGGCGGCTCGGCGACCGACAGGGCCATGAGCAACTGGTCGCCCTCCGGCACCACCACGCCGATCCGGTCGTAGGCAAGCAGACGCCTTCACCGCTGCCGCAAACGCGGGATAGACCTCGGTGAGCTGGAGCGAGCGCCTAAGCACCGGCTGGGCGGCCGCATAGAGGCGCGAGTGCTCGCTGGCGACGGCGGCCTGATTGGCGAGCAACTGCAACGGTTCCAGGGTCGCCGGATCGAACGGACGGCTTCCCTTCCAGCCCGCTGCAAGCACGCCTATCGTCTGGTTCTGGACGATAAGCGGCATAATCGCGAAGACGCGCGATTGGAATGCCTCATAGCGATCGTAGGGCGGTTTCAAACGGTCCTCGTCCTTCACTGGGGCGCGACCGTCGCACGTGATTGCCTGTTGGGTCTGAAAGGCGTGCGCCAACCCCCCGCCGGCCGGGGCGATCGGCACCCGGATCACCTCCGGCGTCGTTTCCAACTCGGTGCTGGCGACCGCTTGCAACCATTGGCTTTCGGGATCAGCCAGGAGAATAGTCAGCCGGTCGACGTGCAGCACATCGCGTGCGGTGCGCAAGAACCCATCGAACCATTTCTTCAGGCCGAGCGGCTCGCGGATGCGGAAGCTCGCCTGATAAAGTGTTTGGAAGGATTCCGCCAACTTGCGCTGCGTGATGTCGGCCCAGGAACCGACGATCTCCAATGGCTGGCCTGCCGCGTCAAATACCGTCTTGAACAAATCCTGGAACCATCGGTAGTGCCCATCTCGGTGGCGAAAGCGATACTCCAGGTTTCCGCCGCCCTCGGGGATGAGCCGGAACATCTCAGCCAGCACGCGCCTGGAATCTTGCGGGTGGATATGGGTGGTCCAGAAATCAGGATCGTCGCGCATTTCGCGCTGAGTGTAGCCGAGGATCTGATCGATATTGTCGCTGACGAAAGTGCACGCGTAATCGCCGGCCGCTTCTGTGGCGTAGATGATGGCAGGGCAAACGGCGAGCACGTGCTGGAGGCGCTCGTGCACGGCGTCTTGTTCCGGCTCGATCCCCTTAAAGTCAGGAGAAGGCAGTTCCGGCCTCGATCTTAGGCCACCGTCGTGGATCGGGTACTGTCTCGCATCGTCTCCCACAGGCAACATCCCCAGAGGGCGACAAGAGCATTCGTCGGTCGATCAATATCGATCGATCGCACATTGCTGCAGGCAATAATAATTAACACGGAAGCGCGTCAGGCGCGAGTGGTCGAGCAACCTAGCCATGCGGCCGCATTTCCGTGCCCGCTCCCCGTGGTAAAGTAGCCTGAGGCTTAAATGATGTGGGCATGTGACGAAACCCGGACGAAAAGGAGCGGTCGTCATGCCGCGATCCAATTGCGCCCAGCAAGCACCTTCGCTCAGTGCCATCGCCGCCTTTGAGGCGCTTTCTCCACAGACGATCGAACGTATCGAGAAGCACTGCGCCTGGCGCAAGTGCGAACCCGGCGCGCCGATCGTCAATCACCTCGACCAATCAAGCAACGTGTATTTCGTGGTTTCCGGCGAGGTGCGGGTCCGCCTTTACTCGTTGAACGGCCGCTCGATCGGTTTCTGCGACCTGAAGCGAGGGGACATGTTCGGGGAGGTCGCTGCCATAGATGCCGCGCCACGCTCGGCAAGCGTCGAAGCGCGCACCAATTGCCTTGTGGCGTCCATCACAGCGGAAGCCTTCCTCGAAGTGGTGCGCTCCGAGCACGTAGTCACATTGGCGCTGCTGCGGCATTTGGCTGCCAAAATCCGTGAGTTGACGAAGCGTGTCTACGAATTCAGCGCGCTGCCGGTCAGAAACAGAATCCAGTCGGAGCTGCTGAGGTTGGCCAGTCTTGCCCCGCGCGAGGGCCGCATCGCCAACATTTCCGGTGCGCCAACGCATTTGGAAATCGCCAGCCGAACCAGTACCCATCGCGAGGCGGTCAGTCGCGAGTTGAGCCGGCTTTCGCGATTGGGCCTCTTGGAACGGCGCGGGCGCGGTCTACTCGTCAAGGACGTCGACCGTCTTGCCGCCATGGTCCATGATGCGACCGGCGAGTAGAATCTACGCAGGAGTCGGGTGGAGAGCCCATTGGTGAGGCAATGGGAATAGCAAACTTTATTGGCAAAATGTTAGAATAGGTTGCAGCATTGCATTTTGCAAAACGGCGCGACGTGATAACAATAATCGTTTGATGAAGCGTGTCCGGTTCGATCTCAAGTCTGGGAAAGCGGAGGGGCGTGACTTATCCTAAGGAAAAGCCATGGCCTTGAAACTACTAGTCGCGAGGATTTATATTGGTTTAGCCGTCGCGGGTGCAGTTCTATTAGCAAGCCTTGGTCATGCCGAGAAAGCAAAATCAGGATGCGAAAATAAGTCGGCAATGGAAGTCCTCAAGACAAGCGCCGAGAAGCTGGGCCCCGCCAAGATCGATGGAAAGGTTAGTGTTGCGGGCAAGGAAGTACCCGCAATTTATTTCGGACAAGCCAAGCAAAATAACGATTTCATTTTAGTTGATGAAACCGTTAAAAAAGTTGGCGGAACCGCCACGATTTTTTGTCGCGAGCGGAGATGACTTTGTCCGCGTGTCAACGAACGTCACGAAGGACGATGGAAGTCGCGCCATTGGCACCATCCTTGACCCCAAAGGCAAAGCAATTGCGGCTATTCAAAAAGGCGAAGCTTTCTATGGCGATGTCGATATTCTCGGCAAGCTCTATACAACCGGATACGAGCCAATCCGCGACGGGTCCAAGGCCGTTATCGGGATCTATTACGTGGGCTATTTGAAGTAGCTCTGGATTGACGCAGGCGTGAAAATGAGTGGAGCGACGCTGGGGTAGGCCATCTGCCAATCTTGGCGACGTTCTCGCTGTGGTCGGTTAATCCTACCGGAAACAGGTCCGCAGCCACTGCCGGGCTGACACCAACGTCCGTGCTGCCGTCTGGCACGCATCGACGAAGCTGATCATGGCTTCCATCAGGGGACGAACTCGGCCTGGGCGAATACGCGCTCGCATTGCGCAGGATCTTGTGAGCGCTCAGTCTCAAGGGATGCCCGCTCGGCGGAGACCTTCGTCATTATGAGCTCGCAGCCGGCGCTCCGGATACATTCGCAACAACACACGAATTGACGCGCTCTAGATGCTGAGCGGCTCCTCTGCGCTTCTTGAACGAGTTTCTCTGCGGGAGTGGCTATTGCCACAGCTCTCGGGGGCACATGGCGGCATGATCTCCCCATCGCAACCGGCACCAACGCAACACCGGCAAGCGACCGAGACAGCAACACCCAATTTCAGGAGTTCAAAATGGCTTTCACCAAGTCCGCCGCCGTGGCCGCCCTTGCAGGAGTTGTTCTCGCCTCCGCCTCCGCTCCTTCGAAAGCGGCGAGCACCGAACTACACTCTGACGATGAAGCCGCTGCATGGCATCAGCTTCGACGTCGGCACGAAACGGGCTGCGAGCTATTTCCTCAGCGTCGCCGGCCAGTGCCGGCTCGTCTTGACGCTGGCCGATCAGCCGGACTGGGAGCAGTTCGCAAGCTTCACCACCACCCGGTTCGAGGCCACGTTGCCGGCCGACAAGACGATCCGTTTTGCCTCGCCCGAAAACAAGATGCTGGAATTCGCGTGCCTACCTGGCGCGCAGAGCATGAGCGTCAGGCCGATCGACTTTTTCGCCGGTCAGGGGCGTGCAGCCGTAATGACGCCGACAATGGCACCCCACCGCTCCGATCGCCTGCCGCCACCATAGGCTGCTGCGGTCCATCGCCGAGGGCGGTACTTGCGCCCCGCAAACGTCGCCGCTGAGCGAGACGCCCCTGCCTTGTTGATCGCGGTCGCAATGCTGGCCACGCATGCCGCCGTGGCTCGGGCCGAGGAGGATGACGGCAAGATCGCCTTCAACAATCACTGCCGCAGTTGTCATTCCTTCAAGCCCGGCGACAACCGGCTCGGTCCGTCGATGTTCGCGATCGTCGGCGCTCGTGCCGGCGAGGTCAGCGGCTACGGCGGCTACTCCGGCGGGCTTACGGGCGTGATGTGGGACGAGGCCACCCTGGATCGTTTCATCGCCGATCCGATGTCTGTGTCGCCGAACACCAACATGACCTCGCCGCCGGTTCTTGACGCTGCCGAGCGGCGAAAAATTATCGCGTTCTTGAAAACTCTCAAATCGCCTTCGAACCCAACGGAATGAAGCAAAAAGCAACCCCGATCCAAAACGATATCAAAGGATATTGCCATGACGAAGCACTACACGCATCTTTTCGCTGCAACTGCCGCAACGGCCTTGCTCCTGGGCGCTTACACGACAGCGCGCGCGGAAACAGGCGAAGGTGCGCCACGTTTTCACATCGATTGCCAGAGCGGTTACAAATTCGGCGATCACCCCGGCGAGATCATCCGCGGTTGGACCTGCCAGTATCACGGACTGAGGGAACCGGCCTCGTCCGCGCAAACCGACATGATGGGGGCCGCTCTGGACCACGGGATGACGCCTGCAGCCTCGAATTGAATTCCACGCATTGGCGCGCAGCCGGGAAGATGTTTTACGATAATCGCGCGACATCCCAGGGGCTCCTGCTTGGAGCTGGAGCACTGCTGGCGTGTGGCGCAACAGTCAAGTATTTGGCTTATCGAGACGAGGCCAGGCATCGGGGGGCTCGACAAATTGCTGGTGGTCCGCAGACTTAGGTTTTACGTGGCGGATCGTGGCACCGGACCCTGCGTGGTCCTCCTGCATGGAGCCGGCGCAATGGTCGAGGATATGCAGTCGAGCGGCCTCGTCGAGGGGCTGGCCACTAGCCATGGCGTATTAGCGTTCGATCGGCCGGGTTTCGGAGTTAGCGATAGGCCATCGCATGTGGATTGGACGCCCGATATATTCCCGAATGGTATCCTCGTGCCGGCCTGCCCGTTTCTTGATGATGGAAATGGCCCGTCGCACTTGCGCCTTGGCCTCGAAATAGGCATCGGCACGATTTTCTGTTCACTGGCGATTTGGGCTTGCAAGGCGATAGCCTGGACGTCTCGACGGCGAGCAAGCCGGCATCGAGCAGCTTCGCGAGATGCCAACCGTCTGCGCGGTGACACCGGGTGCATAGGCGAGTTCACCCGCCGGCAGCGCGCGTCCGTCCAGTAGCGATAACAACATGGTCGCCTGCGCCGGATCGCCGACAAGAGCGCCAACGGCGGAAACATTCGGCTGCTGGGTCATGGCGCACCTCTCGATGTTGCGAGTTTACCCCCGGAGCCGTGAGGTCGATGCGCACCGGACGTCGCCCGTGGCCGCGCGCTAGGCTGCGCTAGGGTCTTGCAATCAGCGCGTCGTTAAGCTGCCCGACACTTCGGCGATGCAGTGATATGTTGAGGCGATCCGAGTTTTCATGGAGCCACCCATGCTGCTGAAAATTGTAAAGATCGGCGAATCAGGGGCCCTCATCCTACCTGAAGAGCTTATGGAGCATGCTCACCTCGCAGTCGACGACACTGTGCTCGTCACCCGCGATGCCGGAGGGTTGCTAATCATCGGTCCGGCCCGCGTCGAGGAAACCGCGAGCATGCTGGAAGAGCGCGAAAACATTCGCCTGTTCGATGAAGCCGCTCGTGCCGCGCGAGGAGGCGTGTAGGACGCAATTCGTGGCTCGGCCGGAAGGGGACGACGACTAGTTCCATTACTTGATCAGCCGGCCGATGTTGCCGAGTTAAAGCGCTACGCCGACGGTGGACGACGCTTCTTATCCAAAAACGAGTCGTCTACTGCCGACGCAGCGGACTTTGACCGCGTTTCATTCGTTCGTGGTGAGAGCTGCCGCGTCTACTTATGGCGCGAACCCGATCGGGACATAGAGACCTCGTCGCCAGTTGTGTCCTTGCCGTCCTCGGTGATCCGAACCTCCACGCCCTTGGATGTGAGATCCGCAAGGTCGCGCGCGTCCCAATTTGTCAGCCGAATGCAGCCGTGCGACGCAGTCTTGCTGACGGCCGCAGGATCGGGCGTGCCGTGGATGCCATAGCCCTCGCGGTTGAGGCCGATCCATACAATCCCCACCGGGTTGTTGGGCCCGGGCGGAATATCGAGCTTCTCCTTTGCGTCGACGCCTTTGAAGTTGAGCGCGGGATCGTAGTGATAGACGGGGTTGCGAGCGATCATCGTGATACGGAACTCGCCCACTGGAGTGGGCCGGTCGCTGCTACCCACGGTCGCCGGATAAATTGCGATCAGTCGTCCGTCTCCGGCCAGCGCCCGGACCTCTTGGCTGGAACCGTCGACCTCGATGCGGGACACCTTCGTGCTCTTTTTGCGCGCGACGTTCGGTACGACGATCTCCTGTCCGGCCCGACCGAAATCGACGCCGGGATTAAGACGCTTGAGGAGAGCTTCGCTGACGTGGAATTTCTCTCCCAGCAGCTCGATGACGTTGGTGTAGCCGAGGGCGTCGAGACGTGACTGCTCTTCGAATGATTCAGGAACACGTTGGAGGAACGGTCCCTTGACATCCTCATCGGAGACCGTCGTCGTGACCAGCGCTGGCTCCGGGTCAGCATCGCTCATTTTTTGCCAGACTCCGCCACCTTCATGCGCCCCGCCATTTTCCCGAATATAGGCCGAAACGGCCTTCTTTGTGTTCTCACCGAACTTTCCATCTATTTCGCCTGGTGAGAAGTGCGCACGATCGAGAAGAATCTGCAGCTTAAGTAACGCAGGGCCCGCTTTTGTATCGGCTCCGATCACCGCGGCATTGACGCTGTCGGGGCTGAGAAGCTGTTGACCGTTTTTTCTCGTTCTAGCTTCCGTGGTGGTAATTTGCCCAAATCCGATTGCAGCGCAAAGGAGCCCGAGAACAAGACCAACTGACGATCGCGGCATTCTCTCGATCTCCTACCCGCGTGTTTCGGCTCTTTAGGGCATATCCGACTATCAGACATAACAGCGCCGCAGGGAGGATTGTTCCCCGTCAACAGCCAAGAGCGCTGGCAGGGAACCCTTCAGGCCAAGGCGCGGTTAAACTGGAGGAGGTGTGATGTGCGCTTTCGATTTCCCGTGCGCCGAACCCCGAGCTGTTCGGCGTGGCTTCTGGCAGCCCTGTGCGCGCTATCACTCGTCGGTTTGGCGCCGGCCGGTGCCACCAAGCGTGATCATAAATCACGACCCGAGGTCAGCGTCCCTCCAGCGTCCTCTCTGCCCGAGTCCGGCACCGCCGTAGCCCCAGCGGAGGCGAAAGGGCAGCAGGATGAAACCCCCGCCAAGGCGGAGCAGTGGTCCGACGCTGAGATCATCAAGGCGCTTGCGGATTGCGTACGCTTGCTCGCGCCCATCAAAACGACAGTGGCCGTATCCAAACCCATTCGTGAGGGGCAGTGCGGAGCGCCGGCGCCGATTTCGCTCAAAAGCATTGGCGGCGTGAAGATAGATCCGCCGGCTGTCACGAATTGCCAAATGGCCCGCCAACTGCATGAATGGGTCGAAAGGACGTTGCAGCCGGAGGCGCAGAAAACCCTCGGGACTCTCATCACTGGTCTCGTCACGGCCTCCGGTTACACTTGCAGGGAAAGGATTGGAACCAGCAACGCTCGCATCAGTGAGCACGCATTCGCCAATGCCCTCGACATTTCCGCATTTCTCACCGAGGACGGCAGGGTGATTGACGTCCTGGGCGACTGGGGCCCTACTCGGCGCGAAAGGCAGGCAGCAGCCGGACCCCCTATAAAGGATCGTCCCCACTCGACGAGCCTTGAGGACGTCAATAATGCCGGGCCGCGGGCCGTCTTCTTGCGCGAGGTCCACCACGGGGCTTGCGGGCTGTTCGGAACGGTACTCAGCCCTGAGGCCAACGCGGCCCATCGCAACCATCTGCACTTGGACTTGGCCCACCGCCGCCATGGCGCATATTGCGAATAGGTGCCCGCCCGGCGAACCGTGGTGAAGGAGGCAGATTTGGGACGCGTAAAGGTTGGAAGATTCGAAACCCGATTTCGTTTTCACGGTGTATGATAAGAACCTGCCCGATATGGCAGCGGGCTAGTCACGAATTCGACCGTCACTGGTGATTGCTTCGACAGTGAGCGCTGTGCTGCATTCCACGACGCGCGAGGTGTTTCGCGAGTTGTGCCATGAACAGCCTGGGGTGTTGGACCTGTCGGAATGAGGGCGCACGAGGACTGAAGTGGACAACAGGCAGATCCGAATGCGGCGCGAAAACCAGCGGCGATTAGTTGAAATCGAGCGAGATCTGAACCGCGCTCAATCGGTTGCGCAGACCGGCAGCTGGCATTGGGACGTGCACAACGACGAAATTATCTGGTCCGACGAAACGTACCGGATCTTTGGTGTTTCAAAGGGCTCACCACACACGTACGAGACATTTCTCGCGTTTGTGCACCCCGAGGATCGCGATTTCGTCGACCGGTCGTGGCAGGCAACCGAGAGCGGTGTACCTTACGATTTGGTGCACCGGATCGTCATTGGCGGCGGTGAGGTGAAATGGGTCCGCGAGCGGGCAGAGCTGGAATACGACGATCGAGGCCAACTGGTGCACGTTTTCGGCACCACTCAAGACATTACCGCGCTAAAGTTGGCAGAGGAAGCGGCGCGCGCAAGCGATCGGCAATTGCTTTTCGTCACCGACAACGCTCCCGTCTATTTGGCGCGCTGTGACTGCGAGCAACGCTACCGTTTCATCAACAAGGGGTATGCGACGTACTTCGGAGTTAATACCGCCGACGTGATCGGGAAATCTGTGGTGCAAGTACTTGGCTCGTCCGCCTACGATAAAGTCAAGAGCCATATCGAAACTGTTCTCTCCGGCCAGGCGATCGAGTTTGACGCCGAAATTCCTTACAAGAATATCGGCCCGCGCTGGATGCATGTTGCCTACGTACCAGACATCAGCGCCGACGGTAAGGTGTGCGGTTTCCTTTCGGTAATCCACGACATCACGGAGCGGAAACGCATAGAGCTTGCGCTCCGCGAGAGCGAAAAAAGACTACAGGCTATCGTCGACACGGCCACCGACGCCATTGTTGTGATTGACAGCAGAGGGATCATCTGCAGCGCCAACCCCGCAGTCGAGAAAATGTTCGGGCATGCCCCCCGAGAGATTGTTGGCCGCAACGTATCGATCCTCATGCCGGAACCGGATCGCAGCCGGCACGATGAGTACCTCACTGCGTACCAAGAAACCGGCAAGGCAAAGATCATCGGCATCGGACGTGAGGTCCTTGGCCTTAAAAAGGAGGGCACCACGTTTCCCGTCGATCTGGCGATTGCGCAATGGAGCGTTGGAGAGCAGCAATTCTTTACCGGGATCCTTCGCGACATCACCGAGCGCAAGCAGCAGGAGGAGCGTGCGGCGCTGATGATGCGGGAGGTCAACCATCGCGCTAAGAATTTGCTGGCCGTCGTGCAGGCGGTCGCACTGCAAACGGCAGGCGAAGATGACCCGAAGTTGTTTGCCCAGCACTTCAGTGATCGTCTGGCGGGCTTGGCGGCAAGCCAGGATTTGCTCGTTCGATCGGAGTGGATGGGCGTCGATTTGCGCGATCTCATTGCCTCCCAACTTGCTCACTTCGCAGATCTCTTTGGCACTCGTATTACCTTCGGAGGGCCGGTTGTCCAACTGAGGCCGACGGCTGCACAAGCCATTGGAATGGCGCTCCATGAACTCGCCACCAACGCAGCCAAGTACGGCTCGCTTTCAGTGCTGGGCGGCCACGTTCATATCCATTGGAGGTTTATTGCCGATCGAACACAGAAGCAGTTTCACATCCAGTGGTCCGAGCAAGACGGACCTCCGGTCACCCTGCCCACGCGTCGAGGCTTCGGCCACACGGTGATTGTGAACATGTCCGAATACATGCTTAGCGCGGACGTGTCGATTGCCTATCCCCCGTCAGGTTTGTTGTGGCAGATGACGGCGCCCGTTGAGAACGTATGCGCCCCTCCGACCCCAGCGGCACGTCAACCATAGAAAGCAACGGGTCATATTTTTCGCTGCGATTTGCAACCTGTTCGATCCGAGTTTTTTCTATGATCATGCAAGCAGCAGCACAACTCTCCGAGCATCGGATCTTGATCGTCGAGGACGACTTCCTCATTGGGTCGGCGACAGCCAGTGCATTAGCGCGCGCTGGCGCCGACACTGTTGGTCCGGTCGGAACCCTCGAACATGCGCTGAAGCTCGCCGAAACCGAGCGTCTAACCGCCGCCATTCTCGACATTATGCTGCGAAACGACGAGGTTTGGCCGGTCGCGCATGCGCTTCGCCAAAGGAATGTGCCCATCGTGTTCTATTCCGGAAATAAACCATCGCCAGGATGGGAAGCCTACCTCTATCTATCCAAGCCCGCGCCACTCAGCCGGATCATTGGCAGCATCTTGATGGCGGTAGGTCACCAAACTTGAGACAGAGAGAAGCTCTGTTGGGTTGTCGCGGCGGACTTACATCTTCGCGGCGACGCATGCGGCGCCCCCGCACCAGGAAATCGGCGCGGCAACTACAAAGGATACGCCCGCGACCGCGCTGTCCCAGCCTTTTTAGCCAATCCCCCGAGCCGGTTTATGCGCGTTCAACCCCAAATCGATTCGGCGGCGCAGCGGCAAATCTATTTTGCTGCAATTGCTGCTCTTTCTAGGACCCCAGGCTCGGCCCGTCTTTTGTGCGGCAAATTTAGAAGCCGCCGCAGGGCTTTCGCGTTGTCGATCGCAAAGGCGTCGTTATCGTTGTTGAAATAAATCCAGGCTCGCTTGGCACCGGAGGCCTTGATCCGGTGAGCCCATATGCGGAGCTCGTCAGCCGAATAGTTATGGCGATACCAGCGCTCGGGACCGTGCAGTCTCACGTAGACCTCGTCGGCAGTCTTGACCAATTCGTCGGGAAGGCGGGGTCCGCTGCAGGAGCAGAAGATCGCCCCGGCTTCACGGAAAGCCTTATAAACAGTCTCGTTCCACCAGCTCGCATGCCGGAATTCGACGACGTTGCGGCGCGCCGAGTCGATCTGGCTTAGGATCGATTTAAGACGTGTCTTGGAGTAGCGATAGCTGGGCGGAAGCTGGAACAGAAAACAGCCCATCCGGTCGCCAAGGATGTCGGCGATAAGCCCAAAATCCTTGACGAGCGTTTTTGTGCCCCTGAACTTTTTGATGTGAGTGATGAGCTCGCAGACTTTTACCGTGTAGATAAACTTGCGGTCGCGCGGCTGCCGCTTCCAGGCCTTGACATTCGCGGTGGTTGGCCACGAATAAAAAGAGGCGTTGAGTTCAACCGTGTCGAACTCTGTCACGTAGTGTTCAAACCATTTCCCCGTCGGCATGTCCGCGGGATAAAACAGTCCGCGCCACTTCCAGTAAAACCATCCGGAACAGCCCACATAGTAGGAGCCCGGCGGAGGCGGCGGGGTTTGCAGACTACCTTCGGCCTCCACCTCAAGGCGCGCCTTGTGCATCTTGGCCGCGCGATGAACATTGTCTTCACGCTGCTTCTCCCGGCGAAGCCTGCGCCGTTCTCGGCGTTGCTCGCGCGTTAGACTCCTGCTTTCTATCTTTCATCTTCGCGGTCGGCATGGGGCCACCTCCTGACTCAAACGAACGAGTTGGTCGCTTAGGTTCCACCGAACGCGCCACAATCTCTGTCACGCTTCTGCTTCCTTCTCTGCGCGCGGCAGCCAGCGCCACACGCCGAGAATGTTGATGAGCAGCAGGACGGCATTCTGGATGACGAGCGAGGCCTTGCTTTCCAGCCAGCCATCCGCCATCCATGCAAAGGACGCGATGATGAAGATCGCGAACCCGCCGACAGTCACCCGCGCGTTCCAGTTGGCAGCAACCATGGCAGCCGCAAGCACAGTGGTGACAGCGGCGAAGGCCCGCAGGATTGTCAGTTCATCCATCATCGTTCTCCAAACAAAGGGCCGCCCGCGGCGCGGGCAGCCCCTTTGTCGTTCTTATTTCAACCTAGGCAGCGTTGCGATTAACGCTACGCAGCGCCATCGTATTCAGTTTGCTGTCGGTTGCTTTCTCCTCGTCAAGGTTCTGCTGCAGGACGGAAGCGCAGTCGTCGCGACCAAGTTGCTTTGCCCATGCGATCAGGGTGCCATAACGCGTGATTTCGTAATGCTCGACGGCTTGCGCAGCGGCGATGAGAGCCGCATCGAGGACGGCCTTGTCGTCAACTTCGCCTGCAACCTCGCTTGCTTCTTCTAGGATGCCGTCGATGGCGGGGCAGTCGACACCCTTCGCCTTGACGCCATGCATTTGGAAGACTTTTTCGAGGCGCAAAATCTGGTTCTTCGTTTCGGCAAGATGGGTCTCGAAGCCGGTCTTGAGAGACTGTTCGGTTGCCTTGGAGATCATGTCGGGCAGGTTCTTCGCGATTTGCTGCTCTGCATAATAAATGTCGCGCAGGGTGTGAACGAAGAGATCATTAAGCGTCTTGATGTCTTTGGTAAAAAAGCCCATGGCTTCCTCCTGGCGGTTAGTCGTTCGGTGCCAAACCTTCTGCGGAAGGCAACTGTTCCGTTACAACCGTCTGTATTTTTATGCACGACTACGATTTTCTCGAGCTCAAGCCGTTTCAACGCCGACGCCGATAACGTCCGCTCATTGACATATCGCCCACGAAGTTTTTAGCGATCTCGATCGCAACGTCGACCTCGATGCTAGAGCAGCGTTCGGAGCAGCGGCATGAGCCGGCACTTGCTCAGCGAGGTCAGCCGGTGACGGAGATCCGGTGGCGCCTCGGCCGGAGCCCCCCGCGTGCAT
Organism: uncultured Alphaproteobacteria bacterium; assembly: GCA_963847435.1. Classification (GTDB taxonomy): domain Bacteria; phylum Pseudomonadota; class Alphaproteobacteria; order Rhizobiales; family Hyphomicrobiaceae; genus CAWJZR01. The sequence continues at coordinate 324,724 of CAWJZR010000014.1, forward strand.
CGACGACTCATTCCGGGCAGCCGCCACCATCTGCGCACCGCCTCAGACGCCGCGCTCGATGGGGTGGAGCGCTTCGGGGTCCGCGTGCGGTTTTTCCATTAGACTACTGCACCTTTCGGCGGAACATCCACGCGGCGGCCGAGATCGTGAAGACGGCCGTCAACGCCATCGGCCAGATGCGCTCGGCGACGAGCCAGAACGGCATGTCGCGCAGAAAGACGCCCCGCACGATGACGAGAATATGTGTCAGCGGATTGATCATCGCCACCGGCTGCAGCCAATCGGGCATGTTCTGCACCGGCGAGGAGAAGCCCGACAGCATCATCGCCGGCATCATGTAGACCATGATGCCCATCATCGCCTGCTGCTGGTTGGACACGAGTGACGAGATGAAGAGGCCGACGCCGATCACCGAGATCAGGAACACAGTCAGCCCGGCGAATAGCACAAGTGCGGAGCCCGTCATCGTGATGCCAAAGCCGAAGACGACGATGGCGGTGATCAGCAGACACTGGCCGAGGCCGACGAGCAGTCCCGGCACGGCCTTGCCGGCGATGATCTCCAACGGCTGTAAGGGCGAGACGAGCAGTTGCTCGAAGGTACCCAATTCGCGCTCGCGGGCGACCGACATGCCGACGATCATCAGCACCATCGTCATCGGCAGGGTGGCGATCAGCACCGGTACCATGGCCCACTGGTAATCGCGGTTGGGGTTGTACCAGGAGCGGTCGACGATCTCGCTCATCGGGTTGGCGACAGTGCCCAATCGCCAATCGGTGCTGAATTGGGTGATGATCGTGTTGATGTAGTTGTTGACGATTTGCGCGCTGTTCGACTTGCGTCCGTCCAGCAGCAGTTGAACGCTAGGCTGCTCCTTTGCTGCGAGCAGCCGAGAGAAATCCTGGTCGATGTGAACGACGACCATGACGTCCTGCTTATCGATGGCGGCCTGCGCCTCCGCCATGCTGCGGTAGCGGCGGATCTCCGAAAAGGCCGACGCCCGCTCAAACCGGCTGATCAATTGCGCGGAGGCCATGCCCCAGTCCTGATTGAGCACGCCGATGGGGACGTTGCTGACCTCCAGCGTCGCCGCATACGCGAATAAAAAGAACTGGATGATCGGGGGCAATACGAGAGCGATGCGCGCCCTGGGATCGCGGAAGGCTGCGAGCAATTCCTTGATGATGAGCGCCGAGAGGCGGGTCCAGATCATGCGTCGCCTCTTGCTCAATCCAGCCGTTGCTTTGTTTTGAGTGCAGTGAGAATGAACAACACGGTGCTCATGGCGATCAGAATGGCGCTGCATGGGATGAGCACCGAGCCGATGTCGCCAGCGAGGAAAATGGTCTGCAGCCCGCGCACGTAGTAACCGGCCGGCACGATGGCCGCGAAAGCGCGCAGAGGAGCGGGCATGCTGGCCACCTCGAACAGGAAGCCGGAGAAATACAGCCCCGGCAGGAACGCCAGCATCATCGCGAGTTGGCTCGCCAGGAACTGCGTGCGCGCGACAGTCGAGATCAACAGGCCGATGCCGAGTGCGACGAGCAGGAACAGTGCGGTGAAGCCAACGAGTGCAAACAGGGAGCCGCGCAATGGGATGTCGAAGACGAACAGCGCGAACACCACGCACACCGCCATCGCGCACATGCCGAGGAGGAAATTCGGCACCAACTTGCCGATGATGAACTCGACGATGCCGACGGGTGTCGCCAGCAGCGCCTCGATGGTGCCGCGCTCCCATTCGCGCGAAACCACGAGTGCCGTCAGCAGTGCGCCAATCATCATCTGGATGAGCGAGATCGAGCCGGGCACCAGGAAGCGGCGGCTTTCCAGCTCCGGATTGAACCAGAAGCGCGAAACCACGGCGATCTGGCCAGGTGTGTGGGTCTCCGAGCCAAGCGCGCGCTGCGATTGCCACGATTGCCAAGCACCTTGGACGTAACCGCTGACGAGAGCTGCGGTGTTGGGATCGCTGCCGTCGGTGATGACCTGGATGCCGGCGGTGTCGCCACGTGCCAAGCGCTCGGCGAAATCGGCTTTGAGCACGATGATGCCATTGATGCGCGCCGCCGAGAGATCGTCGACAAAGGCGCGGCGGTCGGCCGATTGGCGGACGTCGAAATAGGGCGTATTGGACAGCGAGGCGAGGAACCACGCTGTGTCGGGCGTGCGGTCCTCAACGACGAGGCCGATCTTCAGGCGCGTGGCGTCGAACGAGATGCCGAAGCCGAACAGGAACAGCAGCAGGATCGGCATCACGAACGCGACGACAAAGCTCGAGGGATCACGCGCGACCTGCAGCGTCTCCTTGCGTGACGAGCGCCCGGATGCGCCGCCCGCGGCCGGTTCGAGGATCGCTCATGCTGCTTTCCTCTTATCTTGGGCCTCGATGAGGGCGATGAAGGCGTCCTCCAGCGTCGGGTGCGGGCGCGCCTCGGACTTCACGGAGGCCTGCAAGGCCTCGGGCGTGTCGATGGCGATGCATTTGCCGCGGTAAATGAGCGCGACGCGGTCGCAGTATTCCGCCTCGTCCATGAAGTGCGTCGTCACCATGATGGTCACGCCGCGGGCCACCATGGCGTTAATGAAGCCCCAGAACTCGCGCCGGGTTAGCGGATCGACACCAGACGTCGGCTCGTCCAGGAACAGCACCGGTGGCTCGTGCATGATGGCGCAGGAAAGGGCCAAGCGCTGTTTGTAGCCGAGCGGCAGACCGCCGGCGTTGTCTTTCAAGTAAGGCTCCAAGTCGAAGGCCCCGGTGACACGGGCGACCGCCTCGCGCAGCTTCGCGCCTCTGAGGCCGTAGGCGCCGGCGAAGAACTCCAGGTTCTGCTCGACGCTCAAGTCGCCGTAGAGCGAAAACTTCTGCGCCATGTAGCCGAGGCGCGCGCGCGCCGCCGAGGAGGCCTTGTAGAGGTCGAGACCGTCGACGAGGGCGGTGCCTTCGGTGGGGCGCAGCAGCCCGCACATCATCTTGAATGTGGTGGACTTGCCGGCACCGTTGGGGCCGAGCAGGCCGAAGATCTCGCCACGCTTGATTTTGAAGCTGATGTGGTCGGCGGCGGTGAAGCTGCCGAAGCGGCGGGTGAGGCTGTTGGCCTCGACGGGGGCGATGCCGTCGCGCTCGGTTGCCTGCCGCCCGGCCACGGTGAGCGTGCGCTTCGGCTGGCCGCCGAGCATGGCGACGAACGCATCCTCGAAGCGGGGTGCGACCGGTGTGACTGTGATTGCCGACGCTAATGCTGTCGACGATTCGGCGATCTCGGCCGGCGCCGGCGCTGCTTTGCCCTCGGCCATGACGAGACGGATCGCCTCGCCCTGCATGACGCCATCGACGACGTCGGCTCGAGCAGCGATGTCGCGAGCAGGGTGCGGCGCTCGGTTCCGGCGCCTCGCACCTGGACTACGCGCCCGGCCATGCTCGCGGTCATCGATCTCGGGTCGCCTTGGTAGAGCACGCGTCCGCCGTTCAGGACGATGACCTCGGCGCAACTCTCCGCCTCGTCGAGGTAGGCCGTGCTCCAAACGACGCCGACCCCTTCCTCGATCAGGGCGTAAACCATGCGCCACAACTCGCGGCGCGAGATCGGATCGACGCCGACACTCGGCTCGTCGAGCAGCAACAGCTTCGGGGAGCGCAACATGGCGCAGGCAAGTCCGAGCTTCTGCTTCATGCCGCCTGACAACGCGCCCGCAAGCCGGGTCGTGAAGCGGGCAAGGTCGGTGAAGGCCAGCAGTTTGTCGAAGGTCTCGTCGCGCGCTTTGCCGACGACGCCGCGCAGGTCGGCGTAAAGCCGCAGGTTCTCGATGACGGAGAGATCCTCGTAGAGTCCGAATCGCTGAGGCATGTATCCGATGGTGTCGTGGATCTCGGGCGCTTCTTTCAGCGTGTCGAAGCCGCATACGGTGATGCGGCCCTCGCTGGGAATCAGCAGCGCCGCCAGCAATCGCATCAGCGTCGTCTTGCCGGCGCCGTCGGGGCCGACGAGGCCCGTCACCTGGCCGGCTTTGATCGAGGTGGTCAGATGATCGATCGCAGGCGGGCCAGTGTCGGCGAACCGCTTCACGAGCGTGTCGACTTGGACCAGCGCTTCGGTCATCTCGGGGCTCCGCTCACCCGGACGCCGTCTTGCACCGGATTGAGCACCGTGATCGTCATCGGCATGCCCTGGCGCAGCGCGCCGCCGGGATCGGCGGCGACGATGCGGATGCGATAGACGAGCGCGGTGCGCAATTCCCTCGTCTCCACGGTCTTCGGCGTAAACTCGGCGGTGGTCGAGATGAACCCGATACGGCCTTTGAGCGGCTTGACGGAGGGGGTATCGGAGCGCAGTTCGACCTCTTGCCCAGGGCGGATGCGGCCGAGGTCCAACTCGGAGACGTAGCTGCGCACCCAGACGGGCGTGGTGAGGCTCAGCACGAACACGCTGTCGCCGGCACTGACGATGGCGCCGGCCTCGCGCACCCGCGACAGCACGATGCCGCTACTCGGCGCGACGAGTTCCGCGTCGGTGAGGTTGCGCTCGGCCACTTTCACCGCCGCGTCCTTCTCGGCGAGCTGCGCCTTGGCGAGGTCGATATCTTCTTTGCGGAAGCCGATCTTCATCAAGCGCAACAATGCGCGCGACGAATTGAGCTGAGCGTCGGCTTGCCGCGACGCGGATAGCGCGTCGTCGTAGGTCTTTTGTGAGCCGACGGCCGTCCTGAGCAGCTTGTCCGCCCGCTCGAGCGTGATCCGGGCATTAAGCACCGCGGCCTCCCGTTCGGCCACCTGGGCCTCGGCCTGGGCGATTTCCTCGGAGCGGTTGCCGGCCTCCATCTTGGCGGCCGTCGCAGCGGACTGATCACGCTGCGCGCGGATCTGCGCCAACGCTTCCTCGAAATAGACCCTGTCCAGCGTTGCGAGCGGCTGGCCCTCGGTGACGGTGTCACCCTCGTCGACGAGCAGCTTCTTGATGCGGCCAGCGACCTTGAATGCAAGGTTGACCTGGCGCACCTCGACGTTGCCCTGCAACACGAGCGGACCGTTGGCGGGTTTGCGGTGCGTCCACCACCAGCCGCCGGATGCGGCGGCGGCGAGGATCAGCAGAACGAGCGGCACGAGCTTGCGCCGATCGAATGCTAAGGTCGTCATTGGGTTTCTCCCATGCGGGGCCGACCGAGCAGCAGCCCGCGTTGGGCTGCCAGCAGGCCTTCGATGTCGAGCGGCTCGATCCGGGAAAAAAGGCCGTCCCAGAGCACCGCCAAGAGCAGCGGTGCGAAGACGAGTTGCGGGAAACGCGAGATGTCCTCGGGAACGGGTTCGCCGCGTGCACGGCTGCGATCGGCGATGCGGCGTAGCAGGGCCGCGCCTTTGGAGATGACCTCGCGATGATAGAAATCTGCAATGCGGGGAAAGCGGACGCCCTCGCTGATGACGAGGCGCAGGATTTCCTTGCGGCGCGTGCCCAGGATCTCCCTTCGGAACATAGCATAGAGACCGGCGATCATGGCCTCGAAGGGGAGGTCGTCGGTGTCAGCGAAACTCGACAGCCGGCCGAGCAGCGGCGAGACCGCGCCGAGCACGATCTGCTCGAACAGATCCTCCTTGTCCTTGAACGACAAGTAAATGGTGCCCTTGGCGACCCCGGCTTTCTCGGCGACGTCGTCGAGCCGAGCGGCCGCGAAGCCTTTTGCGGCGAAGACTTCGAGCCCCGCATCGAGGATCAATTGCCGCCGCACATCGGATGCCGCCTTGCGGCGTGTTGACCGGCCTTGGCCTGCGCTTTGCCTCGACATGGGCATGCCTCCAAGAAACCCCACCCTAATCCTGACTGACTCGTCAGTCAAATCGATCTCGTGATCGCGTAGCTATTCCGTAACGCGGGCGCCGTTTGAGAATTGAGCAAGATCTCGCTGCCGGCCGGGAGGCCGTCGTCAAGGAGCCACGGCTGGGCCCAGCGGGTGCGGCTAGAAGAGCGGCGCGTCTTCGATGAGATGCGCAGAAGGAGCCATAAGACTCCGTCCTCCTCAGCCGGCGATTACGGCATGCGTTTTGCTGCCGAGGGACTCCAGGGCGAGGCCGGTGCGTTGGCGATACGACCTACGATCCGAACCACCCCGCGCTTGCCTATGGGCATCGCAGATGAAGGGCTTTACTTGCCGATCCGAGCAAAAGGGACTCGCGTGCGTCAATTCCAAGCAGCACGTTTTCGGCTTCGAGTTCGGTGCAACGGATGTTCTGATATAGCCCCGAAAGCCTGCGGTCCATGCGCTGGGTCGCCGTGGTTCTCCGATTCGGCGTGGGCCGCCTCGACGACGGTCTGGATCCGTGTCGAGCGTCTTGCCGCCGACGCCGACCCCAGACGCGCTTTGTCGCTCCCGCGATGCCCGTTCGACCTCCTCCCGCTTTTGTGATCCTCGCTCCGCCAGAACGCCTTGTGTCTCGTGGTGCTCGGCGATGGCGAAAGGCTCACATTCCTCCGGCGCCGCGGAGAGTGCGCTGATCATAGTCGACCATGAACGCCTGCACCTTCTCGTCGGAAAGTCCGGTGAAATCAAAGTCGATACGCATCATGGGGAGGTCAAGCTGCCCCAGCTGCTTGACGCCGAGTTCCGTCATGCGAATGCGCGCGCGGCCCGCGCCATCCTGCACGGTGATGACGTTCCCCTCGACGCTAAAGGGACGGTCACCGACAGCCGCGGGTAACTGGCGAAGGAACTCCGCGCGATCGATCTGGACTTCGCGGGAGAGATGATCCACGGGTGTGAACGTCTCAGGCGTGACGATCCCGGCCATGACATTACTCCGGTTGCAACTGGATAACCCGAAAGCTGCATGGGCGAAATTTGGTTCCGTGCTCTTAGGCTTGGCGTCATCGGGGAAAGGGTGGCGACGTCGTAAGGAACCGTAGGGCGGCGATAAATTGTACGACGTTGGGACGGTATCTAATGGTCGGCAGGGGAAAGAATTGACCCCGGCTCCGCACCATTGGTCGGGCTGCTATTCTGTGGACGTCCTCCGTCGCGACTTGAAGCGGGTGAAAGCGGCACGACCGGGACGCCCGCCAGACCCCCGCCGCTTTTCATGTCGCAACAGCGGGGCGTCCGGAGGGAGCCCGGCCGGGCACGGGTACGAGCCAGTTTGCGAAGCAAACGAAAGTCGGTCGTGGCTTCAAATCTCGGCGCATTGGCCTGATCATTGCCAAGCCATGATCCTGCCCCAACTCTCCTTCAGGAGAGTAGGCGAGGTCGTCGTTGGAATGAGGAAACTCGACGCGGTCATTTTACAAATCGCGGAGGCTGTGGGTTGCGACGCGCGCGGAAAAACTTGCGCGGACTTGCACGGCAATTGGGGGATGCGAATGTCGCGGACAGCGCGCAGCGTCTGGAGTGAGAGAGCGGCGGCCGCAGTTCTCACGGCCGCGCTGCTGTTGCAACCCGATGAGTGCGGGGCGCAAAAGCCGAGCTCCGGCAACGCCGCTCCAGCAGCCGGCCAGATCGCAGACTTCTTCAGCACCGTCGGCGACCAGATTTTCGAGGAGTGCATCTTCGAGCTTTCCGCCGAGCAGATCCAGGTCCAGCAGGCGCTGATCACGGCCTACATCGCGCAGGGAGCGACCGACCAGGCCGCACGTCAGCTCGCGGTAAAGCAGATCCACCCTCCGAAGCTCTCCGAGAAATGTGAGCAGATCCGCCGCACACCGGGTGCGACCATTCCCGGCTGGGATGCGAAGCTGGCCCTGCCCAAGAGGGAGACCCCGAAGCCCGAGGTCACGGTCAGGCTGCCGGTCCCGCCGGAGCAACCGCCATCGACGCCGATCTCCCTCACCGGCAAGAAAACCCTTCCGCTGTGGGATTGCGCGGCGGGCGTCGACTACGTCACCATCCACCACAACGGCTACGAGCGGAAGCTGACCGGTGGCGAGATCTGCAATCCGTTCGAGGATGTCGTGCACGAGGTCCCGGACGTTCTGCGCAGCTTCCGGCTCGGCTACACAATTCGCACCGGCCGCCTTTTCGTCGTCTCCGAGATCCCCATGGTCAACGGCAAGACCATCACGTGGGGGCTCTCGGGCCGCGACGTCTGTCGCAACAACCCCGACCCCGATTGCTTCGCGACGCGCGCCGTCGGTCCCCTCCCGCCCGGCGAGTACACGTTCGCCGGCGATAAGCCGCAGCGGGTCACCTGGGGTCCGAAAACCAAGCGGCACGTCGCCGCCATCTACTTGTCGAAGCTGTGGAACCGCGAGCGCTTCAGCCCCAGGCACACGGCGGCGATCCTGGCGCGCGGCAACATCGCGATCCACATGCGATTGAAGGGCGAGATGTCGGAGGCCTGCATCGGCCTGGAACCAAAGGGCTGGTCCTACGTGGCCGGTCTGATCAAGGACGGGCGCGCTTCCGGCCTCAACGTCTATATCGATGAGCCCTATCCCCAGATCGCCGAGAAGCCGCCCGTGATCGCCGGCTCCACATTCTCGCTGTCGTCATTGTTCAAGTAAGCGGCCAAGGCCCCCGCAGGCCAGGGTCCCCTGCAGGCCGTGGTGCCCCTCAAGTCGTCGCCAACCGCGCTCCGCGGCATTGGGTTCGCCGAGGCGCCCTGGAGAAATGGCGCGCTCTTCCGGCGACTTGAGCGCAGCGACGCTTTCCCGAAGCGGAGCGCTTGTCATTGGGAGGCGTTGACTGCCCTTGAAACACGTGAGTAAAAGTCCGACGGAAGTATTGGTTTCCCAGGCCAGGGCTGTCGCTACCTTGTCATCGTAGTTTTCGCGCGCGGGATTATCTCACTAGTCATCGTTGCTGTGGTCTTCTTCTCCAAACGTCCGAATGAGGTCTTTTACTCGCGGACGATTGAGACTTGTTGTCGGATGTCTGGAGATAAATGCGTAATGTCTCGTTGAAGTTTGTCCTAGCGACCCTGGTGGTGGGCGCGCTGCTGCCGGCATTCGTACTTGCTACCTCGCAGGCCCGCTGGGCGCATTTGGATCGGCTCGCGGCGCTCGAGCGTGAGGGCCTGGCCCAGACCACCAAGGTCAGATCCCTGGTCGAGCGGCTTATCGTGGAGCGAATCGCCCTTTTGAAGGGGCTGGCAACGTCGCGTTCGCTGCATTCACGGGATTTCGCTGAATTCTACAAGGGGGCGAAGGAGGCGGTCGATCCATCCCAGGGCGCCATCCTTGTAATCGATCGTTCCAAGCGGATGCTTCTTAGCACCGTGGTGCCTTTCGGCTCGCCTCTGCCGACGTTGGTAGATCCTGAAACCGCGGAGCAGGCTTTCGCTACCGGCAGTCCGCAGATATCCGACCTGTACTTCTCCCCGTTCACCCGGATACCGGTCGTGGCCATCCACGTGCCCGTTCCGGGAACTGATCTCGTCCTTCGGATCTCCATGACGAGCAGATGGGTCAACGAGCAGTTGCGGCTCATCCTTACGCCGAGTTGGACCTATGCGGTCGCGGACCGCAAGGGTCTCTTCCTGGCACGCAGCCGCGATTGGGAGAAATCGATCGGGCAGCCCGCTTCGGCGTTGACCTCCGCCATGTCGCGCAACGCCGAGATCGGTTGGTCGAAATCGGTCAACGTCGAGGGGAAGTCTGTCTATGTTGGTTGGCAGCGGCTACCGTTCGGCTGGACGGCGCGAGCCTCGATCAACGAGGAGGACATCGCGCGCATCACTTATGCCGAGGTTCGCGGCATATCGTTGGGTGCTGCAATTGTCATGCTACTCGGGTTGCTGTTCGCCTCTGTTGCAGCGCTGCTCATCGGACGGCCGTTGCAGCGGTTGTCCACAGCCGTTGAGGCGCTCGGACGGGGCGAACTGCCTGCGGCCGAAAGGTCGAGGATCTCGGAAATTGATGGATTGCGGGAGGCCCTGAGAGGGACCGCCGCTGCTCGCCAAGCTGCCGAATTGGAAGCGAGGGAGAGCGAGAGGAGGCTGCGGGCAATCGTCGACACGGCTGCTGACGCAATTATCGTGATCGACGAGGGGGGGCTCATCCAGTCCATCAACCCAGCCGGCGAGCAGATGTTCGGCTTCACACCCGGCGAAGTCGTTGGCCGCAACGTGTCGATGCTGATGCCCGAGCCACACCGATCGCTACACGACGATTATATCGCTCGCTACCGCGACGGCGGACCGCCCAAGATCATCGGCATCGGTCGCGAGGTTGAGGGCCGCCGCAAGGATGGATCGACGTTCCCGGCAGACCTTGCGGTCACCCAGTGGCATGCAGGCAGCAAACGCTATTTTACTGGAGTGCTTCGCGATATCACCGCGCGACGGCGGGCTGAAGAGCACGTTCGCTTCATGATGCACGAGTTGTCACATCGAACGAAGAATATCCTGGCGCTTGTCGAAGCCGTGGCTTGGCAGACCGCTCGCGGCAGTGTCGATCTGGAAGACTTCGACAAACGTTTTACGCAGCGGGTCCAGGCCCTCGCGGCGTCCCAGGATCTCCTGGTCAATGCGCAATGGGACGGCGTGACCATCGAGGACCTTGTCAAACGACAACTGTCTCCCTTTTTGGACAATGCGGACAAGCGCCTCGATGTTGAAGGCGCCGAATTGGTGTTGTCTCCAAAGGCCGCCCAGGATCTTGGCCTCATCTTCCACGAGCTTGCAACGAATGCCTCCAAGTACGGTGCGCTGAGCGGCGCTGAAGGGCGTGTCGAGGTGAGATGGAGCGCGACGTCGGACGACATTCATATCAGCTGGCGTGAAAGCGGCGGGCCAACAGTGACGGTCCCCACGCGCAAAGGTTTCGGCAATCAAATCGTCGAGCGGATGGCAAAGGGTACTTTTGACGGCAAGGTCCATCTCGAATACGCCGCGAGCGGCTTCAAGTGGGAGCTGACCGCCCCGAAGGCGAATCTCCTGCGGACGCGAACGGGGCAAGAGACGCTCAGTCCCGCAAGTTGAGCTGCCTTTCACGCGGGGCTGAGGTGCCCTCAGTCGATGACCCCGCTCCGATTGACGTAATGGGCAGCTTGTGTACGGTATGCCTCGGCTGCGCCTGCTGGTACCGCAAGGTGGCAGTGGCATTGACGCGGCCTCGCGGCGACTGCTGATTGCTCCGGGGGGAGGTCTGCAGTCGCCGCTCCCTTGCTCGCAAACGCGGCTAGTGTCGTAGCCATCGCGATGCCGGAAGGCTCGCACCAGGGTTCTCGTCCTCGATACAACTCACAAACGGATCAGGTCGTACCCGATCCGGGTCCCTGCATGCGCAATTAAATCAAGTTTGGCGCAAGCTTGAAATGCAGTGATTTGCCTATGGCATGATGTTGAGGAGTGTCCTCGTGCTTGTTTCGGACGAATTTGCGGCGTTGAAGGCGCTCGCCGCTGGCCCCCGGCACCACTTGGCTCTCGACCGGCGTTGCCGGCGAGCTATTGGCCGGCTGTGGATGCAGCGGGCGGTGCGATTGGACGTAGGTGACATCTGGAAAATCACCCGGATGGGTGCCGCGCTTCTCAGCGACCACAATGGGTTCGCGATTACGATCCACTAAACGCCGCGTATGAGGCGGTTGGCGCAGCTGCAACTCTACGGGCTCGCAGCTGCAACTGGGCACCGTATCATCTGAGCTTGAGCCGACCCCAGCTGATAGCATCAGGCACCCCTTACTCGGGGCTTTATTCGGGCCGATACCGGAGCCATCGACGAGAATTAGACCTCAGCCTCATCGCATTTTCGATTTCAATTCGATTGTTTCGCCGTCCACGATGAACGTGCCATAGCCGCGATGATGAATTGTTCTCGGGCTCTTCTGTGCGGGGTCAATCCACGCCTTGAGCACTTCGACGACAAACAGGTTGAATTTGTTCACCAGTCGTGTGTCGACCACCTTGCATTCGAGATTGGCGAAGCATTCGCTAATCAGCGGGGCTAAGACGCGTTCTCCAGGTATCGTTGACAATCCAACCGCCGCGAATTTATCCAAGTCACGGCCGTGACAATTGCCGACCGCGACAACTTTCTCGGCCAGTTTGACGTCGGGAATTGCAATCACGCACTCTTTTGCTATTCGCAACGCTTCAAAGCTGTCGTTTCCGGAGCTGACGACACAGGCGATCATGGGTGGTTCGAATTCCACCATCATGTGCCATGACATCGTCATCAGGTTCGGTCGTCCGTTGCGCGAGGTACTGAGCATGACCACCGGACCGGGCTCGATCAGGCAATAGACATCCGAAAGCGGTAAGTCCTTCAGCATAATCCTACCCGCATCACTGGCGCTACGCTCATTCAGGCTCGCCCGCCTCTGGGAGCCATTCGGACCCGACTTTACGGTAGCGCTTCTTCACGGCGGCCCAAGCGACGCGGTGAGCGATCTCTTCCTGTCGTGCAGGGTCGCCATCGCCATATGTGACCCAAGCGTTGTTGAACGCCTTGCGGAATATGTCTTGCGCGTGCGGGGGTAGATGTTCCCTGATCCGGGGTGGCAACGCGTCATTCGAAGCATAAGGCATGTAAATTCACTCACGCTGTACGCTTAAGCACACGACTGACGTTGTTTCAGCGGCTTCGGCATCGAGAGGGTGCGGCAACTCCCTCGATAGCACCAACCGCGAACCCTGCATGCGATCCAGATCAATTCGCCCATGTGCGGGTGGGCATCAAATTTACAAAGCGCTAGGAAGACGGCTCGTAGCAACGGATGAAACATTGCTTCGGTCATCTATAGGACCGTGCGATCACTGTGCATGGCGGCGGTGTCTAGTCCTCTAAATCATATGAATCCCAGCTAAATCAACGCCTAAGCTGGTGATCATTGCCTCCCGTGTTAAGTATGTGGTTACCGCTTCTGTTGTTAAGTCGTTGCAGCGAAAGCGCGAATTTTATGTATTCGCAGGCATGAGGCCCAGCTTTCGTATCGGTGATAGCCCAGCTTTCAGATCCACATAGTGGAAACAGACCGTCGCGGTTCCCCCGTCGCGCCGCCAATGCACGTGCATCTCCGCTTCAATCATGAGCTGCATGCTCTGCAGCTTGCGGAAGCGAAGCGGTAGTACGAAACGTCCACCTTTTCTCCCGCGGCCCAAAGCGCAATAGGAACCAAGTCGATGTCACTTTCAGATATTGGAATTAAGGCCCGGCTCTATTCGGGTTTTGGTGCGCTCGTGTTTGCGTGCGCTGGCATCGCGGGTTTCGCGACCTATCAGCAATCGGCAATTCAGGGACAGGTGACAAAATTAGGCCTCATCGGCGAGAATACCGCCCGCGTCCTTCAAATTTCGGCGGACCTCCAAGCGCTGCGCCGCGCCAACCTCAGGTACATATATGACGCGGACGAGGCGTCCTACATCGAGGCAGGTGAACGAGAGACGAGTGCCACCCGACTGCTCGTGGAAGCGGCAAAAACCACCGTCATAGAAGAGCGTCGGAAAGTCTATAGCGAAGTCGAGGCCAACGTCGGCCATTTGCGCGCTGGACGCGACGAACTTGGCGTAATTGTAAAAAAATTGACGACCGGCAAAGCCCTGCTGCTCACCGAGGGTGATAGGCTTGCTGCTGAAGCCGCCAAGTTGGTCGAAACCTATCGCATCAGCAGCCGCGACCCGATCATCCTGCAAGCTGCAGAAGATTTTGAGACAAGCCTGCTGAAGGTGCAGGTTGAAAATTGGCGCTTCCTTGCGACCCGCGATGCAGCCGGTATTGCCCGGTTCAAGAGCAGCCTGGACCAGGCGCGGCTGCAGGCCGAAAAGCTACAGAAATTCGTTCTGTCGGAGCCGATCTCGACGGCCCTCGATTCCATAAATGGCCGATTGCTTGAGTTTGGCACTGCTTTCGACACGACATCCTCGAGTGTTCTTCGCAGCGACGAAATCTGGTCCAAGGAACTCAGGGCGATCTCCTCACGCAACACGGCCGCATTGGCGAAGGCCGAATTGGCGCTGAAGCAGGATTTCGCGGCCGTCAAGGAACGCTCGGACGAAATGGTCGCCTCTACGACCATGCTTCAGGAAATCATCGCCGGGCTTTCTTTGGCGTTGGGCGGCATTCTGGCCTTTTTTGTCGCTCGTGCAATCCTGCGTCCGATCCAAGGCATGACCGAGGCCATGACGAAGCTTGCGGGCGGTGACGTGCGCATCGAAGTGCCTGCGCTCTATAACAAGGACGAAATCGGCGGAATGGCAAAAGCCGTGGTGGTGTTCCAGAAGGCCGCGATCGAAAAGCTCCGGCTCGAGCAGGAAGCGATTGTGGAGCGCGAGCGAAATGAAGTGGCGCAGCGTCGCGCCCAGGAGGAAGCCATCGCTGGCGAACGGGAACTTGTCTCCAATTCGATTGGCGCAGGCTTGGCCAAATTGGCGGCCAAGGAAGTTACTTTCCGGCTGACCGATGCCTTGCCTGAGGCTTACCGTAGCCTGCAAAACGATTTCAACAACGCGCTGGAGCAGATTGAAGCCGCTCTGCGGAATCTGAGCGCCAGCACGGAAACGATCAACGCCGGCACGCAGGAGCTTTCAGCGGCTTCCGACGACCTGTCTCGGCGTACCGAGCAGCAAGCTTCCAGCCTGGAGGAGACGGCTGCGGCGCTCAACGAGATCACGGAGACGGTGCGGAAAACTGCCGAGGGCGCGCGAGAGGCCCGTGACGTCGTGGCAATGGCGAGAACCGATGCGGAACAGGGCGGCGTGGTGGTGGAACGGGCCATCGAAGCCATGGGCAAGATCGAGAAGTCGTCGCTGGAGGTTACTCAAATCATCGGCGTTATCGACGAAATCGCCTTTCAGACGAATTTGCTGGCGCTCAATGCCGGCGTAGAAGCAGCGCGGGCCGGAGACGCGGGTCGCGGTTTCGCAGTCGTTGCATCCGAGGTGCGCACACTGGCGCAGCGCTCGGCCGAAGCGGCGAAGCAAATTAAGGATCTCATTTCCAATTCCAATACCGAAGTCAGCCAGGGCGTGAAACTCGTGGCGCAGACCGGCGAACTTGCTGAGGGGAATTGTCGCGAAAGTTGGCAACATCAACGGTGTGGTTGCAACGATCGCAAGCACCGCTCAGGAGCAAGCGATAGGCTTGCAGCAAGTCAACAGTGCGGTGACCCAAATGGACCAGGTCACGCAGCAGAATGCAGCCATGGCGGAGGAGGCGACCGCCGCCAGCAAGTCGCTGGCGCAGGAAAGCGACCGCCTCGCCGAGCAGGTTGCGCAATTCCAATTTGGCGCGCGTGCAAAGGTTTATTCGCGACGTGCCGAGCCGGTCAACGTGATGCCGCATGCGTTCGGGAAAACTTCGGACAAAGCGCCACGCCCCGCGAAGGCAAGAGGAAAACGGGTGGGTGGTGGCGGGGCACATTCTCGCGCCGGCGCCGTGAACGACGAGTGGGCTGAATTTTAAGTCCGCGCAAGGCAGTGCAGCCAGCTCCTTGAATTATGTGCCATTCGGTAGGTCGCGATGAAAAACATTCTCTTGCTTATGCACCGCTTTCCCATTTCACGCATCACTGACGCGGTGGGGATGCTTCTGGTTGTCGCCTTTCTCGCCATAGCTTCGCTCAATTGGCACGAGGTGAACGAGTTGAAGATCGGCGGACCACGCTACAGCAGGATCGTCGACGCCAAGGATCTGGTGGCCGATATCCTGCCGCCCCCGATGTATATCGTTGAAGCCTTTCTGGAAGCGAATATACTGGTGGCGCATCCCGACCAACTGCCTGTCCGCAGTTCCGCGCTGAGCCGGCTCAAAAGCGAGTATGACGCCGAACGGCAGCGCTGGTCGCAAGTGGATTTGCCACCTTCCATGAAGTCGACGCTGCTGGTCGAGTTGCATCGCGAAGTGGAGCGGTTCTGGCAAGAACTCAAAGAAGTTTTCACACCGTCGATTGCGCAAGGGAAACGCGCCGAGGCGGCCGATTCCATGGGACGATTGGCTGAGCATTTTGAATCTCACCGCAAGCAGATCCTTGCCCTTGTAGGCGAGGCAAACGGCTATCTCGCAACTGCCGAAACCGATGCGCGGCAGGCGGAGAGGGAGCTTCGCACGATCAGCCTTACGCTCAGTGGGCTCATTCTCGCTGTCTTCGTGGGCTTGACCGTGGCGACCCGGTACGTGGTCACAAACCCTTTGGCCACCGTGGCGCACCGCATGACAAGCCTTATCAAGGGTGAGCTCAAAGTTGATATTCCATTCCAGGAGCGCTCAAACGAAATCGGAGCGATGGCAAGTTCTCTGGTCGTGTTCCGCGACGCCATGACCGTGAAGGCGCGCATGGAACGCGAAGAGGAGGAGAACCGGCGCAAACTCGACGATGAACGGTCTTTGCGGGAGCAGGAGAAGACCGACGCCAGCTCTCGACAGGTGCTCGCGCTGCGGGCCATGGTCGAAACCGTCGAGCGCGAAACCAAGACCGCTGTGGGGGGCATTGTCGCCTTGATGCAGGACATGACCGGAGTTTCCCGAGAAATGTCCGAAACTGCGGGACGCCTCAGCGTCGATAGCGAATTTGTCGCCGAGGCCGCCGACCAAACGTTGAACGCCATGCGGCAAACATCGAAGACAACAGCGGAGTTGGCTGCCTCCATCGAACAAGTCGCTGGTCAGGTGCAAAGCACGCGAACCGCAACGCTATCCTCCGTCTCGGCTTCCAAAGGCGCGAATGAAGCGATCCACCACGTGGCCGAGTTGGTCGATGCGATAGGTGGTTTTGCGGGAGTGATCACCGAAATCGCGCTCAAGACGAAACTGCTGGCGCTCAACGCTGGAGTTGAGGCCGCCCGATCCGGCGAGCATGGTCTGGGATTTGCGATTATCGCTCGAGAAGTCAAAGACCTCTCCGACCAGACATCGAAGGCGACGGAAAGCATCAACGATGTCATTGGCCGCGTGAAAGGCACGACAGCTTTGGCTCTGTCCGCCGTTAACGATATCGTCCGGTCAATCGAGGCCGTGGAAAAGACGTCCGGGGAAATGGCGAAAGCCGTCGACCAGCAAGTCGCGGCGACCAGGAGCATCGCCGCCAACGTCACAGAAACGGAACGCTCCACGGCAGGGGTGACGGCTAAGATTTAAAAAGTCGCAGCTGATGCGTCCGCCTCCGGTCATCAGGCTGCCGACGTGGATACCGCCAGTCAGGACGTTTCCGCCCAAGTGAACCAACTGCAGCAACTCCTGGTCAAGATCGTACGAACCTCATCCGAGCATGTCGATCGGCGTTCGTCTGCACGCGTTGACATGGATTGCGCGGCCACACTGGAAATCGGCAGAAAAACGATATCCGTTCGGCTGCTCAATCTATCGACAGGGGGGCAATGCTGGCCGCACGGCATGGCGCGACGGGCGATCAGGTGAAACTTGTTGTACCCGGCTTAGCGGGGGGGCTGAATGCAGCAATCGTCGGCAGCACGACAAATGCAACACGGCTGCAATTCGACATTCAGCCAGAGATGTCCTCGCTGCTTTTGCAATTCCTGGAGGCAATGGTCGATCGGGGGAGAGCAAGGCCGCAGCCTAAAGGTTCAAAAAGAGAAAGTGATCTCGGACGGCTGCAAGCCGGTGTTCTTTGCAGCCGTCGGTTTGTGTCCGTCATATCGTGAAAGCTTAGGCCAAAAGCCGTTCGCGGCTTGCTTCGCCGCGGCCAGAGTGTGACGCCAGCAGCGCGGCGATCCGAAGGCGGAAATCAGTCGGATTAATTGGTTTGGTATGATATTGGGTCGCCCCAGCAAGCTGCGCTTGCCAACGGGTTTCAGGGCTACTTTCTCCCGACAGCAACACGACCGGCAATTTTTCAAGGCCCGGTTTCAAGCGGAGTTGCCTGACGAAATCCAAGCCGGGGATCGGATCCAAAACGTTGTCAACGACAACGAGATCAATCTCGTCCTCGATTAAATCGACGAGTGCCGGATCGGTCCTTTCGAACGTTACGACGTGGCAGTTGTCGATGTTGCTCAACAGATGCTTCAGTTGGGTCCGGTGGGTTATGCTGTCATCAATTACTGCGATCCGCTTTCCAACGAGGGGGTTGATCGGGCTAGCATTAGATTGGCTGTCGTTTGTGTGCATGTGTCCTATCCCGTCAATAACTAGCGGAGAGTTCCACGAATATCAGGTGGCAGGAGGTCCAACAGTTGGCTTGGACGTATCTGGTTGCGAGCTGGTCGGGCGGCCATGGCTGATCTGGGCGAAAAGCCGATACAAAAGGCGGAGGCAGTCGCACCAGAGCGTTCGTCTTGGGATGGGCGCTGGATGCAGTTGTCGCCGCCAGGGAAGGCGATCAGTGCTCAGGTCGGCATGGCGCCGAAGACGACAGGCAACATCATGTTTTCGGGTGAACCCGACTGTCGACGTTATGGATAGCCTAAAAGCTTTGTTGGACTACTTCCCGCCGCCGCAAGAATTGCACAAAACTTGTGACGCAAGCGATGCATCTGCTCATTGGCTTGAAAATAGCAGCTTTGCGATCTGCAGCGTCATAAGACTGACGAAGAGAGCAGTGTGAGGGGCTCCACCGGCCCTCCAATGAAGCCCCTCGTCCCGCCGCGACCGATGTGTTGCATGCTGCCGTGGGGGCAATCTTGACGTGCATCAAGAGCCTTGGACAAACCCGTCAGTGCCATGAGGCAAGTCGCGCGCAAGGTAAATGATTTAAATGATAAATGACACGCCGCGATTGGGGAACTGCAGTGCCTCCAACCCAGCTTTCTGCCCACGAACTGGCAATTCTGGCGCTGCTCTCAAGCGGCGCTCGTCATCATAGAACGTTTCAAGCCCATGCGTTGACTAGCGTCGGCAAGCTGTGGACACGCCGGTTGCTGCAACTCAACGCCGGCGATGTTTGGCAGATCACTCCTACCGGACTGGCTGTCCTGGATGCGCGAGGTAAAATTCAATAGCGGGGATTAGCGGCTGATGCGTGGCGATTTGCGACGACAGAAACGAATTTCAGGTCTCGCCGTGTCGTCAGAGGCGCGTTTAGACCAGGTCATCGGCAAATAGGGGATCGTTGGCGGAAAGCCGCGTCTCTGAAGCTCATTCCCCACCGCTCGCCGCTGATCCACGCAACGTTTCCGTCGATCTCGCGACCACCGTCGAGTTCGATCGTGACCTCGGCCCCATACAAATCCCGAAGTATTCCGCTAAACCCAGCACCACCTCGGGAAAGATCGAAGAGAAATACGTCGAGCTGAGTTTCATGGAACCGCACGCGGCAGGGTCCCCGCGACCGCTGACGATGGGATTTCCGCCGATCGGCCCAGCCGGGGAAATGCAGCCTCCCGTCCTCATCGAGACACGGGCTGCCCCCGTTTCTGACGTCGCGAAGGAGCGTGTTCAGGCGGTAGGACGTGGGATCTTGTGATCCGCCACATTTTGTAAGCCCGTCCTGAGCTGCGTGGAGCGCGGCGAGGAGCGCCTCGGCAGTGACTTGCCATGCGTCGCTGATTTTTGCAGTCGTGATCCTGGGTGACGTCGCGCCGGGGTTCGCTCCGCACAGGCTTGAGAAGTCAATCGTTTTGCAAAAGTGAGTTCGAGCATTGAAAACCTGTGTGAGCGCCAATAAGTGAGCGCCGGCTTCGAAAGTAAGAAGGTCCAGCGCGACGTGTGAAAATTGCACGAGATCGGGCGGGACGTGCACGAGCAGGGCTTCAAGGTACGCCCGGCTCAGATTCTTCGTCCTCGCCCATGGCGTTCGCCAACGACGCCGCGATCGATACATAGGCGGCCGATGCTTCAAGTTCCGGAAGCACGAATGAAATGAGCGCGCCCTCCTGGCTGAACCGCCGTTCCCGCGATCCAGCGTGGGCCGATTTTCCCTTCAGCGCGTCTCTCGATGGATTGATCACATGCATGACTAATTTCCGCGAACTCGAGCAGATCTGAGGCTGTTCAATCTCGGCTTTAGCCGAAGCGCGAAATAGCCTCTTGGCGGCTGGATGTGAAAAGAACACCGACTCGGTCTGGACCGCGATGCCGTATCTCACAGTCGGCTTCAAACCAATACTCGGGAACAAAAATCCGAAAAGTGCTCGGGACAAAAGTAGGTTTTTCGAAAACGATCAGACCGCCCATGGCAGATATATTCACAATCGAACAGTTGAACTTCTGACCGGCGACCTGAATCCAGCCTTTGCTGGCAACAGCTGTGCGAACTGCTGCACGCCGCTCGTGCGGGCGCGATAAGGGTCTCATGGCGCAACTCTCAATGAGGCATGCCACACGGGTCGTTGCCGGATGGTCATGCGGGTTTGCAGAACGGGAAAAGGGGTCGCGCAAAACGCGAACATGCCGGGTCAGACCGGTACGACGAAATGACATCATGTCTAGGAAGCCGGTAGAGCCGGCTGATCCGTCGTATGCCAAATCCTACAGTTTCGGCATGAACCTCACGTAAGTGATCAAAGCGCAATTTCCGCCGCATTTTATCAAATCAGGGAGCAGTTCAGGACGTCGATTACGCGAAACACTATCCGGCACGGGCTTTCACAGTGGTGCGGGACTGCGACGAGTTTGGGCTCCATTGCGGGCAACGGCCTCCAAAGCGCCCTTCAATGACATGTGGTCGAAGGAGTTTGAGTGGAGCTGTGAAGGGCAACACATGGGCGGGGCCTAACCTATCGACCGCGCACAACCACAGGTAGAAATTAACCATTTGTTAAACAATCTGAAGTAGTGATTAACCCTAACGTTCGGCAAATTCACCGCACGTTATCGTTTCAGTACTGCGTGAGGTTTCAGATGAGAATTCGTCCACGGGCGGAGTTGATTACGGCTGCCCGCGTGTTGCAGTCCTTCAATACATGGGCTTACAAACGGGAACAGCCGTCGGAACCCGACCTGTTGTTCCATTCGGTTGCGTCGGCTGTGGCCCGGCATGACTCGATCAACTTCGTCCTCTATTGGGGAAAAGGTCTTCGTCAGGCGATTGGCGAGCCGGAATTGGCCTGCCTCGACTACCTGAGTAGATGAGCCGCCGAATTGAGGCTGTCTATTCGCCTGGTGCGGCGTTCACCCTGATTATGACGGATACCCACGCAGCACATAATGGCCATCCGAAGGCGAGTGTACTCGGCTATTTCGACGGCGTGGCCAATGCAGCAAGCGAATACGGCTTCTCGACTTGCTTGCTCAGCGAACTCGTTGGTATCGCGGATAAAGTGCATCCGCAATCGGGCACGCGGGAACCAGGCCCCGAAATCCTTGCCAGTTTGGAGCGCTGCGCACAGAAGTGGTATCGCGGCGATGGAAGCGTCACCTCCGGGGCAGCGATCTATTATAAAATGAATATGAGCGAGAAGCGGGCCGTCGAATTGATGTTCCCGACGTCGATTTTCGTGACATTCAATGGTCGCGAATATCGCGAAATGTTCCCGCCTTCGCTTCCGGTTTTCTACATGTACTCGATGCGCAAGGGTAATAGCAATAAGCCGTGGTTCGAACCCTGTGATGCTCAGCCTGCAAAGACATCTTGCACGCCGTTGCAAGAGCCGGCGATTTAACTTTCGTGCATTTCGAGTGCGGGGTGAGCATGGGCACGGTGTATCCGCGTGCGACGGCTTGCGGTGATAGCGCCGTCATCATTGAGTTCGGCGAGGAGATCAACGGCGATATCAACGCTCGAGTTCTCGGCCTTGACGAAGCTCTACTGGCCGAAAGGCCACCGGGTGTAATCGAGGCAGTACCAGCGTATGCGTCGCTGCTCATTCATTACGATCCCGTGACCACAAGTTTCGAGGGGGTCAGCGCTACCGCGCTGGCCCTCGCCCGGGGTGCGCGACAGGCGTCGCCCGGCCGCCTGCGTAGGGTGCCGATCTGTTATGAAGGTGAGTTTGGCATTGACCTCCCGGCGGTGACGGCAGAACTGAGATTTGCCGTTGACGAGTTCATAGAGCGACACTCAGCCCCGACTTATCGCGTGTATATGCTGGGTTTCCAGCCCGGCTTTGCCTACCTCGGCGGCCTCGATGAAAGACTTTGCCTTCCGCGTCGGACCCATATCCGCCACGGCGCGCCAGCCGGCACGATTTCAATTGCCGCTTCGCAATGTGCGGTCCACGCCATCGACGGCCCGAGCGGGTGGCATTGGATCGGGCGGACGCCGGCGCATACCTATCGGGCCGGAGAACCGCCCGAGTTCACCTTTCGGGCCGGCGACATGGTCCGCTTCGTTCCAGTCACCGCCTCCCTATGGCGTGAACTGAATGCGGCAGCAATCGGCGGAGAATCAATTATCGAGGATGAACGCCCATGCCTCTGCTGACCGTTATCGAAGGAGGCTCTGCCACGGTGCAGGGCCTTGGAAACTATGGAGGCCAGCGATACGGCATTTCGCCCGGCGGGGCCATGGATCGCCTCGCGCTGGCCGAAGCGAATGCTCTTGCAGGGCAGCCGGCCGGAGCAGTCGCAATCGAGATCGGTCCGTTGCCCATTCGGTTGAAGGTTACCGGCGGCCGCATCCGCCTCGCCATGAGCGGTGCCGATCGCGACATGCTCGTGAACGACCGGCAGGTTGGGATCGGTGTGACATTCGTTGTCCAGGACGGTGACATTCTCACCGTTCGCGGCGCGCGCGACGGACGCTTTACCTATCTTGCAGCGCAGGGCGGGATCCGTGGTTTCCGCAGTCTGCAGGCACACCGCTCGCAACCCGGTCGTTCCTGGGTCCTCGAGGCGGGCGACGAGATTGATGCCATGACTGCAATAGCTGGGCAAGCCGAAGCCCGCCTCCGAACTCACAGCCGGTCAGTGGTGCCCATTCGCGTCGTGCTTGGCCCGAACTTGGACCAGTTCACCTCGGTAGCCGTAAATGGCTTTCTCGCGACCAAATGGGTCGTGTCCAACGCGGCCAACCGTATGGCGTATCTGCTCGAGGGCGGGCGCGTCGAACCACGGAGCCGGCCCAACCGTATTTCCGATGGCACGGTGACCGGAAACATCCAAATAGCAGGCAGCGGCCAGCCGATCGTCATTCTTTGCGACCGGGGAACCGTCGGCGGCTACCCAAAGGTCGCAACTATCATCAGCGCGGACCTCGGTCGATTTGCGCAAACCCCCGTCGGAGGGCCGATCCACTTCGAGGCTGTGTCCGTTCTCGAGGCTCAAACAGTCGCGCGAGAGTTCGCGCACAAGCTGGCAAATATCAAGACACAGATCAGATCCGTTGATGCCGAGGTGTCGTTGGACGCGCTTCTTGAAAGCAATATTGCTGGCGATGTCTTTGATGCGGCGCAGTGGATGGCAGAAGGGCATCGAAACCTCGGCAAGGGAGCTTTGCTGTGACAGACTTCGCCGACGTCTTCGCTGTAACTGCGGTGCTCGTGCTTGCCGGTATCGTGAAAGGAGCCACCGGAATCGGTTACGCCACCTGTGCCATACCCATGCTTGCGCAGTTCATCGGCTTGAAACCGGCGATCGCGCTGTCGATTGCGCCCACCTTGGCCGCGAACGTCGCGGCTACGTTTTCCAGCGGCTCTATTCGGACGACTTTGCGCGCATTCGCACCCTTATATGTTGCAGCAGTCCCGGGCGTCGGCATCGGGCTCATGGCCATGATGTGCGTGGACCCCGCGGTTGCAGTATCGTGTCTCGGGGCGATGATGGCGATTTATGCTTTGTTTTCTCTCTTCAACCTGCGTTTCGTTATTTCGGAGCCGGCAGGGCAACGGCTAAGAATCCCCATCGGGTTCCTCGGCGGCGTCCTTGCCGGTTTGACGGGATCCCAAGTCGTGCCGCTGGTTCCCTACATCCTGGCGCTGGAGATGAACGAGAAGCAGACGATGCAAGCAATCAACCTCGGTGTCTTGACGTTTTCCGTTGCGATCGGCCTCGCGATGCTTGCGACACACACGATCGAGCCGGCCGTCATGGCAGGATCGCTGCTTGCAATAGCCCCAGCGCTCATCGGTGCCGCGATTGGGTGCAAGCTTCAGACACGGATGCAGGCGTCGACGTTGCGCCGGCTTATCCTTGTCGTTATCGGACTGAGCGGCCTAAAACTGGCAATCCTGTGATTCACGACCGTCTAAGCGACCAGAGATACTTTTTTTTCACCGTTCCCCGAAGTGACGAAATCCAGGATCTCCTTGGCCGGTTTTGGCTTACTGAATAGATATCCTTGCGCGCTCGAGCAGCCCAGTGACCGAAGCATCTCGAGCTGCGACTTTGTCTCGACGCCTTCGGCGACAGTCTCCATGTCTAGGCTACTCGCCAAGGCGCAGATGGCTTTGACGACGGAGGCCCCACGGTCATCCTGGCACAGTCGCGATGTGAACGAGCGATCGATCTTGAGAGTTGTGAAGGGATAGGACATCACGTAGCTGAGGGACGAATAGCCGGTTCCGAAGTCATCGAGCGAAAGCCCAACCCCCAGTGCGGTCAGCGCATCCAGGCACGCCATTGTCGCGCTGTCTTTCGTCATGAAGATGGACTCGGTGATCTCGAGTTTGAGGCGTCCGGGATGCAATCCCGTCTGCTCGAGAATTGACGTCACCTTGAGGGCGAAATTCACGCTCTTGAGTTGAAGAGGAGAACAATTGACGGCAATGGAAAGACTTGGGTCGCATTGAGCAATATCGCTGCAGGCTTTTTGCATGATCCACTCACCCAACGGTAGGATGAGCCCAGTCTCCTCCGCAACAGGGATGAAATCGTTAGGTGGCACGAAGCCCTTGGTTGGATGGTGCCAGCGGACGAGGGCTTCATAGCCCGCAATCCGTCCTGACGGGATGTCGAGGATCGGCTGATAGTAAAGCTCGAACTGCTCGTCCGTTAGGCCTGACTTCAAATCACGCTCGATTGCACGGCGCCCTTCGAAAGCCGCCTCTATAGATTTGTCGAAATAGCGATACGTTCCTCGTCCCGCGGCTTTTGCCTCGTAGAGCGCCAGATCGGCCGCCTTGAGAAGATCCGGACCATCCTTACCGTCCCCATGCAATGCAATCCCGATGCTTGCCCCAATGGCGAGCACGTAATTCTCGATGTGGAAAGGGGCCGCGAGAAGGCCGCAGATGCGCTTCGCAAATGCCGCGGCATCCTCGTCACTCTTGATCGCGCCCAGTATGATTGCGAATTCGTCGCCGCCGAGCCGTGCGAAGGTATCATAGCTGCGGATGGTGTTCTTGACCCTTTCTGCGACCACCTGAAGAACCTTGTCTCCTATGGGATGGCCGTGAGCGTCGTTGATGTTCTTGAAGCCATCAAGGTCAAGGAGGATGAGGGCGAAACGGTCAGACGCATTTAGTGACGCGCAAGCGTGGTCCAATGCGTTCTTGAAGTGAGCTCTGTTTGGAACGCCAGTTAAAGCGTCAAAATGTGCTAATTGAATAATTCTCGCTTCATACTTCGCCCGGTTTAGAATTGAGGTGGCCGCAAAATACAAGATAAAGACGGTCGCGACCACGGCTCCGATAAGATACAGGATGGAACGCGTCTGCTCTCGATTCTCCCCTTGCTCGTCATGCTGAACCACTCGCACAAAAAGCGGAAACCCCGCCACCGGGGCCGTAGCCGCAGCCTTGAGCCGGCGGGTCGAGATGGAGACGCCAGGAGACAGATCGCGCTTCAGGTCGGGAAGGTCCGCGATGGCAATATCGGAAATCACGTCGCCAACGGAGCCGGCATAGATGCCCGCGCCAGCGCGGATTACTCCATCCATCCCGTACAAAGCGATGCCACTGCCTTCGCCAAGTGAAACTGATCCAAATGCCGTGGTAAGGTACTCGGTGGTGAGGGAAGCGACGAGCACCCCGGCAAAACCGCCGCGAGAATCCTGCAGCCTGCGCGCGAACTGCACGGTGCGTGTACCAGAGGCGCGGCCGATAACAGGACGGCTCACAAACAGCGTGTCACTCCCGTTCTGTAACGCCTTGAAGTGCTCGCGGTCGCTGAGATCGACTGGCTCCTTGGGATGAGGCATAGCGCTGCTGGAAATCATCATGCCGCGCGCGTCTATCACCGCGATTTGAGCGGTGACGCCGCTGTTCGAGTGTGCGTCCGAGATGAGCGATGGCCAGTTTGCAGAATAGCCGGCGCGTTCGTAGCTGCTCCGGATGAATTTCAATGTCGCGTCGAGATTATTGGCCGTTCGCTCGACATTCTGCTCAATGATTCGCCCCATGTTCGAAGCGTCGTCGCCGACATCGTTGAGGTCGGCGGCCCGTTCCGCTAAGCGCTGCCACATCGCAGCAAACCAAATGATTGCGATCAGGGCCAAGGCAAAACCCATGATGGGATTGCCCATCACCGCCAAGGACTTTTTTAGTGCATTCAGATTGGAAGCCCGCACCGCCCCGTTTATGGGCTGCCATCGGCGAAGCTGGGTTCCTAATTTCATGAAAGCTGGCACTGGATACACGACGGCTCCACGGAGTGCTGAACCCAAAACACCCTAGAAATCTGATCTAAATGGGCTAAAATACAACTAACGGTTGAGCGCTGACGACTTAGGCGCAGTTTCGGTTTGGGCTCGAGCCGCCGCGTGACCGGCCTCTCTCGGAAACATCTCGAAACGGGCAAAACTGCGTCGAAAGGAGTTTCCAATCTGCCTGCCACTGCACTGACCTGAGTGCCGCTCGGATGCACAAGCTCGCTAGGCTGCAGGTCGTCGCGCGTAAAGATTGCTTTCCTGGCCGTCGACTTTGAACTGCCGAACGAGCTCAGATAAAACTTCTGCCTCTTCTGCGAGCGAATGGCAGGCCGCCGTCGCCTCTTCCGCCATGGCTGCGTTCTGCTGCGTGCCCTGGTCGATATTCCCAAGCGCTGCGTTGACCTGCTTCAACGTCGTGGCCCGGTCAAGAGCCGCCGTGGCGACTTCCGCAATCGAAGCTTCCATAGTGGCGATTTGGCCCATAATCCGATCGAGGGCGCTGGAGGTCTCGCCTGCCAGCTTCACGCCTGCATCAATTTCAGTGGACGATCGGGAAATGAGCTCACGAATCTCCTTAGCAGCGCCTGCGGAACGGCGTGCTAACCCCCGCACCTCGGTCGCAACAACAGCAAAGCCCCTGCCGGCGTCTCCTGCGCGCGCGGCCTCTACGCCTGCGTTCAATGCAAGAAGGTTTGTTTGCAGCGCGATCTCGTCGATGACTCCTATGATTTGATTGACCTGGTGCGATGAGTTTCTAATTCGATCCATGGTCTCAACCACCTGCCGAACGATCTCGCTGTTCTCAGTGGCGTTCTTCCTCGCTTCTGAGATCGTATCTTTCGTCTGGATGGTCGACTCTGCGGTCCTGCTTATTGTGCTCGAGAGTTCCTTGATAGCCGCGGACGTTTCCTCGATGTTTGCCGCCTGCACTTCTGTACGCTTGGCCAGATTTTCGGAGGCGTCCGCGATCTCCCGCGTTCCGCCTGTGATCGTCACGGCTGCCGTGCTCACATTCTGCAGCGCTTCATTTAGGGTCGAAATGGCCTCGTTATAGTTCTCCTGGAGATCGTGGTACGATTCCGGGAGATCAAAGTTCATGCGATAGGAGAGATCCTTTTCTGCAAGTTTCGAAAGGGCGTGTCCAATCGAATCGGAGACCAGAGCACGCTCTTTTCTTTGCGTTTCCGCTTCAGCCGTAACGCGCGCTTCCTCCGCAGCCTCGATGTAAACTGATATCGCCAGTTCCATGTCGAGGAGAATTGCTTTCATGATGGCCGAAAGCGTATCCGCGAGGTTGGTGGCAGCCTTTTGCGAAGGGCACATTTCTTTGACGATCGAGGTCATCAGATGCTCAATGACGACGGCATAGCCTCCGATGTACCAGCGAGGATCGAGTCCAATCCGAGCATGAGCCATTCCAATTCTGCGGGTGTTGCCGGCGAACCCTTCGTCGAACCGGGCGGAGCTGATGGCTTGCCAATGACTAACCTGAGCATTGCGCGCCTTATCCATATGCTCATTGGTAGCGAAGAAGCGGGCCGCTTTCGGGGTTGCGCGGATCCGCTCATACAACTTGTTGAGTGCTGCTGGAATCTCTCGATCGACCAATGGTTTTGATGCGCGGATCTTGTTGAGACCGTCCCCATTCAACTGCATGAACTCTAAACGGTCGATAAGTTCGGTGCTCGAGAAGGGGGGGCGGCTCATGTTAATCTCCGAAGATTCCAAAGTCTGTAGGTGTCAGCTTGGGCCGTCAGCAGCTCTATTTGTGCGGACCCATCCGGTAGTGATCTGACCCCGCTCGGAGCGCGAGCGCCGAGCGGGTCAGACGTTTTTTGCCGTTTCAGAATTCAGCCCAGTCATCCCTACTGGCGTCCACCTTCAGATTGGCTCCGGCAGCTAGTCTCTTGGGCGTGGCTACGGTTCTGGGCGCTACTTTTCGATGCGTTCCGAATGGTTTTGGCCGCGCATCCTCTTTAAACACATGCGGAGCCACTTTCTTGAGTTCTGATCGCAGCGGATCAGAAGAGTTATCTCTGACATGGAATTGCCCGATGAGCCGATCTAGCTGCTCACTTTCTTGTGCCAGCGAGCGGCTGGCCGCAGTCGCTTGTTCTGCCATTGCTGCATTTTGCTGAGTCACTTGGTCCATCTGGTTGACGGCTGTATTGACCTGCTGCAAGCTGGTGGCTTGTTCCTGGGCGCTGTTGGCGATGTCGGCGACGACGGAATTGATGTCGGACACCTTGCCGGCAATCCGCACCAATGCTTCTCCCGTTTCGGCTACCAGCTTTACGCCCAGACCGACATCGTTTGACGAATTCGAGATTAGACCTTTGATCTCCTTCGCGGCATCTGCGGACCGCTGTGCAAGAGCTCGAACTTCCGATGCGACAACGGCAAATCCGCGGCCGGCATCACCAGCCCGAGCTGCTTCAACGCCAGCGTTCAGCGCAAGCAGGTTGGTTTGAAAGGCGATTTCATCGATGACGCCAATGATTTGGCTAATTTCGCGCGACGATTTATCAATCTTTCCCATCGCTTCGACAGCGCGGCGAACGATCTCGGCGCTTTGGTCTGCGTCGGTTCGAGCAACGGTTACAACCTCCCTGGCATGCTTGGCGCCTTCAGCCGTCTTGCGAACCGTAGCCGTGATCTGGTCTAGCGCTGCCGCAGTTTCCTCGAGGGTCGACGCCTGCTGTTCGGTTCTACGCGAAAGATTGTCGGAGGCCGCGGCGATTTCCTGGGTCGAGGCGTTGATGGTAGCTGCATTTCCCCCGACCATCTGCATCGCGGTTTCGAGTTGCTCGATGGCGTTATTGAAGTCGGCTCGGAGCTGACGATAAGCATCCGGCAACTCTTCCGTGAGGCGGAATGCAAGTTCCTTGGCGGCAAGCTTGGCCACGCCGTTACCGATGACCTTCGCAACAAGCTCGCGCTCGCCGAGATGGCTTGCGCCTCTGACTTCTCGCGCGCTTCAGCGCTGCGAATGCGCTCTTGTTCAGCCTCACGTTCGACGCGCTTGCGGTCGATAAGTGCCGCCTTGAATACTTCCAGCGCCCGCGCCAGGATGCCGAGTTCGTCGCCGCGCTCGGTGCCTTCGACCTCGACCTGAAGGTCACCAGCAGCAAGTCTCGACACTACAGCGGTTGATCGTCCGAGCGGCGAAACAACACCCGTCACAAGCATGTATCCAACAAAGAGCGCAAAGCTTGAAGTGAGGCCCAATGCTGCAATGATCGTTACGAACGCAACGTCGTAAGCTTCCTTACCCTTATTGGCCGTTTTCTCGCCCTCGGCTTCGTTGAAGGCCACATCACGAAGGAGCACATCGTCGCCTTCTAGCATCAGCTTATTCATCTCATTCTTGTAGAGAAGAATTGCCAGATCAGGGTGTCCCGTGTGGGCAAGCTCCATTGCCTTGGCATTGAGAGCCTTGGCTTTTGTCCAAATGGCCTCGAATTCAGCCATCAACTTGACATCAATGGTGTCCGACGTGATCTGCGGCTTGTACGCTGTATAAGCGGCATCAAGCTTCGCGATGCTCGAGAGCAATTCCTGTTCGGCAGGCTTGGCGTTATCGGGGTCAAAAGAGAGAGCGGTCGTATATCTCCATTGCTTGGCGGCGACGTTGCGTGAAGCGTAAGCGAGTTCGCCTACCAGATGCACTGACGGAAGCCAGTTTGTGCGAATCTCAGCTGCCGAGGCATTTATCAGTCCAGCCTCTCGGATAGCATAAGCGCCGAGACCGAGCATCGAGAGGATGAGCACCCCTATTGCACCGATGACTTTTAGTCTGACAGAGAGAGTGTTCAACGTGCGCATGGGTTCTTATCCGCTTCATCGCGCAGGAATAGGGCTTATGAACCGACTGAACGCGTGCGCGGGCGCGGTCGGTGGAATGGTCGGTTTATGTGGGACAAGCCAATTCTGGATCGGCCAAAGCAGCGCGGCATCATGCCTTTGAGCTGCACGAGCTCCAACTGCCGTTCACAATATAGGCACAACTCATTGCTAACACGTGAATAGTTGGGTCTCAGTTTGAGTGGCGGAGCCGGCGTTTTGGGCCAGAAGATCTCGTGCGAGGAAGCACTGGGTGACGGGGAATCGCAGCAAAATGGAAAGGTGAGAAAGCGCAACTGCGCAGGGAACGCACGTTGTCGACTTGACGCATTTTGGCAAAGATAAGTCACACACTGACACAATGGCGCGGTAACACTTCCAGTGTCTTATGCATTTACTTCGTCAGACAAGTCCGTCAGTCCGGCGCAAGCTTGTTCCGCAACTCTTGCTTGCTGCAGTATTTTGAAAAAAATTTCAGGATCTTGAAAATAATTAATGGGAGTGACGCTGTAGACCTGGATCGACGCCTAAGCTTCATCGGCTTAGATGATCCAACGAAGCAAGCACTGAAGGCCCTGAAGCCGCTTATCACGCAGAACATTTCCGGGCACTGGCAATCTTTTATGATCGCGTCACGGCGGTGCCGGAAACGGCAAAGTTCTTCTCTGATCGGCAGCACATTGACAAGGCGAAGAGCCGCCAAGCCGACCATTGGAGAACAATAGCTGCAGCAGAGTACGGCGACGACTACGGGGCGCGCGTACTTGCGATCGGTGAAACCCATGCGCGGCTTGGGCTGGAGCCGCGATGGTATATTGGCGGATATGCACTCGTTCTCGAGCAATTGATCCACGCTGTTGTAAGGGAGCATTCTGCGGGCTGGCTGACGAGGTCGGTAAGATCCGACGGTCTCGCCACCTCACTATCTGCGATCGTGAAGGCCGCCATGCTTGACATGGATCTGGCCATTTCGACGTACCTTGATGCGCTCGATCAACGGCGTCACGTTGCCGAAAAAGCGCGTGAGAAAGACCAAAACAGCCAGAGAATTGCATTGGCGGCATTGTCGAACTCGCTCGAGCGCCTGTCCAAGGGAGACTTGACCGTCCGATTGGATCAGGTGTTGGCCACCGAGTTCGATAGCCTCAAGGAGCACTTCAATTCCTCGGTCGAGAGGCTGGAAACAGTCCTGAAGGGCGTCTCCACGGCCGTGTCCTCGATAAACACCGGCTTGCAAGAAATTTCAGCCGCTTCGGATGACCTTTCGCGCAGGACCGAGCAGCAGGCCGCCAATCTCGAGCAGACTGTCGCGGCCCTAGAGGAAACCAGTGTATCCGTTCGGAAGTCTTCGGAAGTCTTCGGAAGGCGCTACGCACACGAGAAGCGTTGTCAATGCGGCGCGGGAAGGCGCTGAGAAGAGCGATATCGTTGTCCGCTCTGCTGTGGACGCCATGATCGCGATTGAAAGCTCATCAAAGCAAATTGGCCGAATTATCGGAGTAATCGATGACATTGCGTTCCAAACGAACCTGCTTGCGTTGAACGCTGGTGTCGAAGCGGCCCGAGCTGGCGAGGCCGGGCGCGGATTTGCCGTCGTGGCGTCGGAAGTTCGAGCATTGGCACAACGTTCGGCAACGGCGGCCAAAGAAATCAAGACCGTGATCTCGACTTCGGCGACGCAGGTAACGAATGGCGTCAAGCTTGTGACGTCGACGGGCGACTCCCTCGCCGCGATCATTAAGCAGGTTAGCGAGATCAGTGGAATTATCGGCGATATGGCCGCGGGCGCCAAGGAGCAAGCCACTGCGTTGCAGGAATTGAATACTGCAGCGAACCAGATGGACCAGATTACGCCGCAGAATGCCGCGATGGCTGAGCAGGCCACTGCCGCCGTGCATTCACTCCGCCTAGAGGCCGACCGGCTCTCGGATTTGATGACGCAGTTCGTTCTTGGCACGCCGGAGACGAAGAGGATCTCGGTATTACGGGCACCGAACTTCGCGGCCTGAAAGGCCCAGATCGCTCGCCTGGAGACGATATTTTGTCTTTCGGCGTAACGGCCCAGTAAGCGGAATCGGGTGCGAGACCTTCGTTACTCTTGAGCCAAGTCCGGTGCCCCTGCGCCGCCAAAAAGTAACGGTCGAGGAAGGCTGAGGACTGGCTGATGTGGCGATCGCAACATTGCTCGAGCGGCGCGCTGATATGCATCGAGTTTCTGCAGGCGATAGTTTCGCGAGTGGTCGGACGCGAGAAGGGCTTCGAGGTCGATCAGTATCGATTTGACCAGCATGTAGAGGGGTCAGTAGCGTCTTCTTCCATGTTTCGCACGAGGGCCTCGGCCTTGCGATGAATGTCGGAGATCGTGAGCGCGCGACTTTCCACGATCTTCCAAACTCGACTTAGGTGCTTATCCCATAGGTCATCAACAGCTGCGTCGAAAGCCCGCTCGACGCCTAGGCTTGCGTCGCTGTGCTCATGGCTCGAGGTCTGTTCAGCTAAGGCTTGCAACTGGCTGTGCACCAAGTCCATCTCGGTGCACAACCGCGCAATCTCCGTGGGTCGCGTTGCCGAAGGCGTCGGTACACACGACTTTTGCAAATCATGGCTCATTTTTTGCCCCTTTTACTAGTTCTGGAGCTTATGCATCACAGGGTTGCGTGGAGCTTGACGTTTCGGCAGTCCCTCGGACACTCAAAAGACTGTTTCGGTGGTGTGAGTTATGCGCTGGCGCCGCGCGATGCCCCCTTGGGTCGTCATAACCTCGTTGACAGGCGAACCATACCGCCTCCTCCTGATTTTCAGCTTCGTGATTTCGAGCGCGCTGCAAGGTCCGGGAAACCATTCGGTGTTAGTTGATGTAGATGACCAACTCCGCCCTCGATTCGACCGAGGGCGAGAAGCATGAAGCTTTCTGGTCTTATCGGCTCCTTGCCGACTTGCACGCCGACAATAAAGTTATTCCAGGTCAGGCCAGCGCTTCTGCTGGCGCTGGCGGAGGATTGTTATGCCAAGACGGACGAAAGCCCAGCGGGCTACGGAATTGAAGCGATCGAGTGTCGACGCTGGTTCGGTCGCAGAGCCAGTCATGCCTGCTCAAGTAGAGGTATTTCAGCTGCCTGACAACTGGATCATTCCGCTGCGGCAGTGCTTGCAAAGCTATTCCTTGAGAAGCGAGGGGCGGATTTGATTGTTGATGCGTCTTCAGTTGAGGTCTTCGGGGCCCAGTGCCTTCAGGTTTTGATTTCGGCTTCTAGAACATGGAAGGCGGATGGGTGGCGGATGACGCTGAATGAGAGGTCGCCGCTCTTTGACGAGCAACTTCGACTTCTTGGAGCAGAGCTGGAAAGCCTCTTTGCTGGAGAACGAGCTCAATGAGCATGACTATTCTTACCGTGGATGATTTGCGCACAATGCGTGACATGCTGAAGTTGGCGCTGGTCGATGCAGGCTATCGCGTTGTTCAGGCCGTGGATGGACTGCACGGCCTCAATGTACTCGAGCAAGAATCGCCCCAGGTCATCATTACGGACATCAATATGCCAAAACTCGATGGGTTCGGATCCATTGAGGGCGTCCGTCGCAGCGACCGCTTTCGCGCAACCCCGATACTCGTGCTCACCACGGAAAGTGATGCGGAAAAGAAGAACCGCGCGCGCAATGCCGGAGCAACGGGGTGGATCGTGAAGCCGTTTGATCCAATCAAGCTCGTTAATGCCATCCGTCGTGTTACTGATTGAATTGAGCTGAGGTGTTGCGCATGGACCCGATGGCAGCGATCAGGGAGACGTTCTTCCAGGAATGCGATGAGCAGCTGGGAGAACTCAAAACCGGCCTGATAGCAATAGAAAACGGCGACACCGATCCGGAGACGATCAATGCCGTGTTCCGCGCTGTCCACTCGATCAAAGGTGGAGCGGGTGCATTCCGTTTAGATGCTCTTGTCCGCTTTTCTCATATATTCGAAACGGTGCTGGATCGTATTCGTAACGGGCAACTCGCGCCTACTCCGGCTGTGCTGAAGACTATGCTGAGGTCGGCGGATGTCTTGGCGGATCTGGTCCACGCTGCCAGGAACGGGGAGAGCATAGACGAGAGTGCGGCGAACTCTCTCTCCGAAGACTTGCACGCGTGGGCGAACGCATCGTCAAACCCAGGAGGAAGCCAAAGCCGAAGATGACTTCGGCTTTCAACCGATGCCCATTTCTTTGAGCGAACCTGTTCCGGCGCTCTCAGCCTCGTTCGCTATAACGTTGAAGCCGGCTCCTAAGCTACCTCAAGGGCAACGAGACCGCCCGATTGCTGCGCGATCTTGGGCGCCTAGGCGAGATCGTCGTTCGCTGTGAAACAGCCGCAATTCCATTGCTGACCGAGTTGGATCCTTTGGGCAGCTACACGGAGTGGCACGTAGATATCGCCACCACCCATGATCTTTCTGCTCTGCAAGAAGTCCTCGATTTTGTTGATGGCGATTGTGAGCTGACAATCCGAGAAATAGGCGTGGAAGTCCACGACGCGATTAAGCCGGAGTTAGCTTCTGCGGAACGCGATCACCCTATTGAGGTGACTCACCCAGACGAAATTGCTGAAGAGGCCTCGTTGTCTCCGTTGCCCAAGGCGGAGCCCGCGAAAGCGGATCCAGCGAAGGCCTCTAGCTCTCAGCAAGCAACGATAAGGGTCGATTTGGAGCGCGTAGATCGCCTCATCAATCTGGTCGGCGAGTTGGTGATCAACCAGGCCATGCTCTCGCAGCGCATGCTCGAGGCGGGAAGCCCCTCACCCCCCCACCCCGCCCCTCAGAAGGCGATACGACTGAGGTCGACCGTACTGTTATCGAGCAATTGGCGGATCCGCTCACGCACATGATCCGTAACGCGGTAGATCACGGCCGAAACAACCGAAAAGAGGCGCGCGCTGGGAAATCCGAACAGGGCGAGGTAAGGCTATCGGCGCCCACAGATCGGGGCGTATCATCATAGAGGTTGCTGATGACGGTGCGGGCATCAACCGCCCACGCGTCAAGGAAATCGCGATAAAGAAGGGACTAATCGAGCCAGACGCCCAGCTCTCCGACATTCGATATAGATAACCTTCTATTCCTTCCCGGATTTTCTACGTCGCAATCGGTGTCTGCGATTTCTGGCCGCGGTGTCGGCATGGACGTCGTCAAGCGGTCAATTCAGGCAGTTGGCGGGCAAATCACTATTGCATCACGACCGGGACTAGGTTCGACATTTTCAATGAGCCTCCCGCTCACGCTAGCGGTACTGGATGGAATGGTCGTAAAAGTCGGCGAGCAGACGCTCGTGCTGCCGCTGACCGCAATCGTCGAGACGATGAAGCCTAAGCCGACAGACGTGCATGCAATTGGTACCGAAGCCAGTGTTCTAGCCAACCGCGGCGGTTTCATTCCGATTATCGACGTTGGAACGGAGCTGGGCTATCGCGCGAGGCGCGTCGGAATACGGTTTCTGCTGTCGCAATACTCGTTGAAGCGGAAAGTGGAGCCCGCAGTGCACTTATAGTCGATGCAATCCATGATCAGCGGCAGGTTGTCATAAAGAGCCTCGAAGCCAACTATGGTCAGGTTCGGGGCATTGCGGCCGCAACGATACTGGGAGACGGGCAAATTGCTCTGATTTCTGGATATCGATGCGATCGTTGCCGGTTCCAGCCGCAATGGCGCGGCGTCCGACACTAAACTATTTGCAGCAGGCTAGATCAGATGACCAACCCGCATCCAGCAGAGCAAAATAGCCCGCGCGAGTACATTACATTCCGTATCGGGTCGCAGGAGTTCTGTATCGATATTATGGCAGTTCGGGAAATCCGCGGTTGGACTCCTGCTACGCCGCTGCCGCACGCGCCTGGCTTCGTACGGGGAGTGATCAATCTGAGAGGCGCGGTCCTGCCGATCATCGATCTCGCGGAGCGGCTCGGCTTCCCGCCAGCTGAGCCGAGTGCGCGGCACGTGATTATCGTCGTACATATTGGCGCGCAAATCGTCGGTCTTTTGGTAGACGCTGTTTCGGACATCATAACCGAGACTATCGGTACCGTTCAGCCGACGCCTGACGTCGCGTCGGATGTAGCCAAGCAATTCGTAAAGGGAATTCTCGCCGCTGATGGCCGGATGATCAGCATGTTGGCTTTAGAGAACGTGACGATTACGCCCGTCGGAGAGGCCGCATGAGCGCGCTGAGGCCGGCGGTCATAAGCGGTGCTTCGGATTTGATCGTCCCGGGAGAGTTCGCTCTGCGGGCAGGCGACTTCAGGCGCATCGCGAGCATGATTTATGATGACGCGGAAATTTTCCTTTCCGAGTCCAAGGCCACGCTCGTCTACGCCCGCCTTGCCAAACGGTTGCGAACACTTAGGCTCGAATTTTCGGAGAATACTGTGAGCTGGTCGCAAGCCCCCAAGGCCGCGACGAGCGCTACGAGATGCTTGCGGCGCTCACGACCAACGTCACCAGTTTCTTCCGCGAAGGCCATCATTTCGAACATCTGAAGCAGTGTGTCCTCCCAAAGTTGCTAGACGAGGCGCGCAAAGGCGGATCGGTCAGGTTCTGGTCAGCCGCTTGCTCGAGCGGTCAAGAGCCGTATTCGATTGCGCTTACAATTCTGCCCCTAATGCCCGACGCGGGCTCCTACGATGTCAAGATCTCGCCACAGACATCGATCCACATATCGTTGCGAAAGCACGAGAAGGGCAATACAACTCGGACGCGTTGGAGAATGTTCCGGTCGAGGCGAGACG
Source organism: uncultured Alphaproteobacteria bacterium (assembly GCA_963847435.1). Lineage (GTDB taxonomy): Bacteria > Pseudomonadota > Alphaproteobacteria > Rhizobiales > Hyphomicrobiaceae > CAWJZR01. The sequence continues at coordinate 361,600 of CAWJZR010000014.1, forward strand.
GAAGTACTTCTCGCGCGCTTCCGGGTCGGAATCCGTTTGGAATATCAGTCCTGAGGTGAAGAAACTTGTTGCGTTCCGAGAACTCAATCTGACCCGCGATCGGCCGCTTAAAAAGCAATTCGACGGTATCTTCTGCCGTAATGTCGTAATCTATTTCGACGCCGAGCCGACGCAGCAGCGTATCTGGTCTCGTTTCTTGCCGAAACTAAGGCCCGGCGGCTGGCTTTACATAGGCCACTCCGAGCGGGTGAGCGGACCTGCGGCGTCAGAATTGCGTAGCGATGGAATTACATCTTATCAGCCGAAGCGCGGTGCTGAGCAATGAAGCAGGTTCGTGTCCTTGTTGTCGATGACTCTGCAACCATGCGTGGCATCATCAGCGCTACGCTCGCAAGAGATCCAGCGATTTCGGTCGTCGGCGAAGCTGCAAATCCCTATGAGGCTCGTGAAGCCATCAAAGCGCTCAATCCCGACGTCGTTACACTCGATGTCGAGATGCCGCATATGAATGGGTTGGAGTTTCTAGAAAGAATTATGCGACTGCGGCCTTTGCCAGTCGTCATGGTATCTTCGATACGGCAAGTGGCGCCGCCACAGCGATCAAGGCCGTCGAAATGGGTGCTGTAGCATCGTGGTGGGCAAGCCTTTCTGCCTATGAACCGACGCATTCGAGATTTGACGCTGAAGGTCAAATCAGCCGCTCAGGCGCGGCTGAAAAGAACGGGCGTGAATGTGAGCGCACGGGTAGCGCCGAGTTCCAGTCGGCCATGTTCCCTGATGGAAAGTCGTTGCGATTCGGAGCATCGACCGGCGGTGTGGAGGCGCTCCTCACGATATTTTCGCAATACCCTGCGAACTGGCCCACCGTCGTAACGCTGCACATGCCGGCCCAATTCACTAAGACATTTGCGCAACGGGTTAATCGTGATTGCGCGGCTTCAGTAGTCGAGGCGACCCACGGTGCTCCTATTGAGATTGGTAAGGTCTATATCGCTCCTGGGAGGAAACAGCCATCTGGAAGTTTCCGGCCAGTCAAGCTTGCAATGCCGATTGCGCTCTGGTGATCCCGTTAACGGCCATCGCCCATCGGTTGACGCTCTTTTCATGTCCGCGGCGACTTCAGCCCGTGCTGGCGCGGTAGGCGTGATACTGACCGGCATGGGCCGCGATGGTGCTGACGGTTTGCTTGCAATGCGGCGAACCGGCGCCAGGACGTTAGGGCAGGATGAGCAATCATGTGTCGTATATGGAATGCCGAAAATGGCGTTTCAGTGCGGCGCGGTCGAAAAACAGGTACCGCTTTCGCGGCTCGGGACAGAGATCTTGTCGCTAACGTCGGCGTCACAAGGAAAGGCAAGCTGAATGTCACTCGCAAAGATCATCGAGGTCATGGTCGTGGACGATACTTCAGTCAGTCGCCTCCTCATCACTGACGCGCTCGACCAAATGGGAATACAAAAGATCTCGATTGCCAAAGATGGAAAGCAGGCTCTTAGCACGCTAATGGCTAGGCCCGTACATCTCGTGATATCTGATCAGAATATGCCAGGGCTCGATGGCCTGGGTTTATTGAAAGCGCTGCGAGCATACAAGCCAACGAGCAAGATCGGCTTTATTATGGTGACGGGCAGCCCGGACAAGACGCTCTTTGCTCGTGGTCGAGAACTAGGCTTGAATAACTATATTGCCAAGCCGTTTACCACTGTCTCGATGAAAACGGCTATCGAGGCGGTAGTAGGGCGATTATCATGACGACAAATCTAGGATACGATAAGCGTGTCAACGTAATCCAAGGCGAGTATCGCGTCACAAAAGACCCAGCGGTAGTCTTTACCACTCTGCTTGGTTCGTGTATCGCTGCCTGTATCAGGGACCCAGTCGCGCGAGTGGGGGGATGAACCATTTTCTGGTGCCGGGCACCGAGAAGGGCGAAGACCGTGCGAATGTCGACCGTTATGGCGTGCATCTCATGGAGTTGCTCGTAAACGGACTTATGAGAAGCGGTGCGCAACGCGACAGGCTCGAGGCAAAACTCTTTGGGGGCGCCAGGATGCTGCGAGGGCTGTCAGACATCGGCCAGAAAAACGCGGAATTTGCGCGGAGCTTCCTGCAGCATGAGGGTATCCCGATCGTGGGGGACGATCTAGGCGGCGAGCGAGGGAGGCGTTTGCAGTACTGGCCTGTTTCCGGAAGGGCGCGGCGCAGTTATGTAGCCGGCGCGCCGACCATTGCGGAGAGCGCAGTTAAGCTTCCAGTAATCGACAGTGGTGATGCAGAACTTTTCTTGCCCCGCGGGAACTAGGGCGATCATTGGGAGGAGTGGCCGATGCTCAATGACGGAAAAAGTCTGAAAGAGCCGATAACCGAAACGCTTTGTCGTGTTAGTAAAGAGCTTGTGAGTATCGCTGATCTAGTGGGCGGTTTGGAAGATGCCGTCGGCGCAGTGTTGCAAGGGGAGCAGGCTCCTATTGTCGATCGCATTGAGGAATTGCAGCGACTTGACCTCATTCGCCAGCACATGTCTCGCGGTTTCGGACTTTGTCGCAGCTGTAGCATCCGGCAGCAGCTCAGCCTGGTTGGTGGATGTCGAGAGCGCTGTGCATTGCGTCACGCTGTCGGAGGTCGCGGGTCGGTTGGCTGAAAGGAAGACTGTAACTGCTGACACCTTCTCAAGTAGCCCTGGCGATTTCGATCAATTCAATTAATGACCCGGGTGTGCGACACACAAAGCGGTAATTCAGTGGCATGACGCGCCCAGCACCAGCACCAGCATCGGTAGGCGGTTGGCGCGCCGGGACGTGGTCACTGAACTATCGCGCTTCCGCCTTCAGGTTCAACATCACCTCATGACGTGAGATTGAGCGTCAACACTCGAGCCGAGCCCCCGACCCATATCGCTGTTTGACTCGGAAGGCGCCCGAGTGCTTTCTGATAAGCAGGTGCGCCCTGAACGTTGCAGTCGGCCTAATCCCCGGGTTAGCGCGCAACCCAATCGGCTGCGCGCTATCACCGAAATTCCGCGCTCAAGCAACATTATCTCGGCTCTTCAGTCGAAGAAGGTTTCGCATGCGGACCTTGAATTCGCTGGCGTCGAATGGCTTGCTGAGAAAGTCAGTCGCGCCAGCTTCAAGAGCCTGTCGGCGTATCTCGCTCTCCGAGTGGTTCGTTACCATGACAATGGGCGTATCGATGTGATGAGCCAGTTTGCGCATCGTAGAGATAAAATCGATGCCATTCATCCCCGGCATCTCGCAATCAACGATGATCAAGTCCGCTTCATTCTTGGACAGATAGTCGACCGCCATCTCCGGCTTCGTAAAAGTCTGAACCGGAAGTGACGAATTTCCCTTGGCCATGTGTTTGAGAACTACGAGGTTGGTCATACTGTCGTCAACGACCACGATGGACATTTTTCAAGCTCCGTTCCAATTGTTCCGTCTAGGCGGCCATGGCTAGTGCGGTAGAGCGCTGACTGCGCCCCAACTCAAATGAACTGGCTAACAATTCGCGAGTGCGATGGTACTCGGCAACCGGGATCGAACCGGCGTTCTTTTCGAGGAATTTTGCTACCTCAGACATCCGGCCGAATCCGAATGTGGCCGCGGTCCCCTTCAGCGTGTGGGCCTCGCGCGATATGGTAATACGGTCTGCTTCGATCGCTGCGAGCGTTAGGACCTGCAAGCGCTCCGCGGTCTCCGCGATGAAAGCGTCGTAAGCTTCATCCATGGCTTCGCAGCCCAATTCCGAAGCCAGGGCATTATAGATTTCGCTGACGAATGCGGGGCTAGCGAATAGAAACTGTTCACACAGTTCCGCTTGTTCTGGCGCCACGGCCAGTGCAGTGGAAGCGGTTTTTGCCGCCGTGCCAGAACCCAGCGCCCTCATCAAGGCAGCGATCAGCATATGCTTGCGCACCGGCTTCGCCACAAAATCGTTCATGCCGGAATCGAGGCAAGCTCTGATGTCCTCAGGGTAGGCATTGGCCGTTAGGGCGATAATCGGGATAGTTCCGTATGGACTAGCCTTGGCGCGAATCGCTTGGGCTGCCTCCAATCCGTCCATCTCAGGCATACGCATGTCCATCAGAATTATGTCGTAAGAGAATCTGCCCGCTGCGGTAACCGCCTCGACCCCGTCTCCGGCCATGCTGACTTGAGGAGCGAACTCTTGCAGCATCTTTGCGGCAACCAAGCGGTTAGTCGAGTTGTCATCCACGATAAGAACGCGCAAAGGCCGCCCCAGAGTGGAAAGGTAGTCTTTGAATTCATCGACTGTGTCATTGCGCGCTTCATCATTGGAGTGGGCTGGGCTCGCGATCGCAAACGGCACGTTGAACCTGACCGTGGTGCCTTCTCCCAGAGTGGAGTTGACCGAGATCGATCCTCCCATCTGGTCTATGATACGCTTGCAGATTGAGAGCCCCAGGCCGCTGCCGCCGAAGCGTCGGTTGATCGTGTTATCGGCTTGCACATAGTCGTTAAACAGCAAGTCGATCTTGTCCGGAGCGATGCCTATGCCGGTATCGGATACAGACCACTCGACTTTCACTTTCCCATCAGCATCGGGAGCTGACCGGATCGTCACAGAGACCTTTCCGGCGCCGGTGAATTTAACGGCATTCGAAATGAGATTGAGCAACACCTGACGGATTTTTCCGGCATCACCTACGATTGCCGCTGGCAAGCCGGGGCCGTATGTTGCTTCTATCGCCAAGCCCTTCCCAATCGCCCGAGGAGCTGCAATGCTCAACGTGGTTTCGACGACGTCTCTTATGGGGAAGGAGAGGCTTTCGAAATCCAGTCGCCCAGATTCCAGTTTGGAATAGTCCAAGATGTCGTTCAGAATTTCGAGCAAGCCGTCGCCGGATTCGTGAATGGCCTGGACGACTTTGAGGTCCTCCTCGGGCAAGGGGCGTTCCAGAAGACTGCTGCAAAGGCCGAGGACGGCATTCATTGGCGTCCTTATCTCGTGGCTCATGACGGCTAGAAAGGACGATTTTGCACGACTGGCGCTCTCCGCGCGATCGCGTTCTAGGGCCAACGCGCGGTTCGATGAGTTGAGTTTCAAGCGTTGATGCACGCCAACGGCCAGAACGACGCCCAAAAGCAACGACAGCCCCACTCCGAGTAAATAATATTGCCGTTTCGTGCTTTCGAACTCCGAGAAGATCTCGTTCTCGGCCATGCCGACCATGACGATGAGCGGATAGGCACCGACAGCGCGGTAAGCAATGCGCCGGCGCACTCCGTCGACCGCCCCTGCGCCGGCAAAGACGCCGGCCGGCTGCGACTTGACTAGGGTAAATGCCTCAGATCCGTGCATTGAACGGCCGATCGAATTGGGGTCAGGCCGCCGCGAGCGCGGATTACTCCGTCAAAACCCGCGAGCGTGATGGCGCCATCCTTGCCGATGTCGACAGATTCGTAGAACCTCGAGAAATGATAGGGGTCGATTGAAGCGACAAGCACCGCGGCGAATGACCCATCCGGATTACGTACCGCTCGCGTGAGCTGAATCGACCACTTTCCGGATGCGCGGCCGAGTACGGGTTTGCTGATAAAGAGGTCATCCTTGTCGGAGCCAAGGTGCACTTTGAAATGCTCCCGATCTCCGAGATACACCTTGGAATTCGGCTGACCAACATTCGATGCAATCATGTGGCCGTCGGAACCGATCAACGCGAATTGAACGGTCAACTCGCTTTTGAATTCCGGCGAGCTTGTCATTTTGGCGAGATTGAAATCCACAGGATCGGAGACATAAGCGGCGCGGATAAAGATAAGGATTTGGTCGATCTCCTTGATCGAACGCGTGACGTGCTCTTCGAATACGAGGGCTAGATTGCGCACGTTCTGTACCGCCGCCTCTTCGGCGTAGGTGCGGCGGACCTGAAGCACGTGCTGGATTCCTGTCCATAGGACAAGAAGCATGACCATAGCCAGGAGCGCAACGCCCTGAAATACAGGTGCTATAATGGAGCGAAGCTTGTTGAGTGTCATTTCTTCTGCCGGAAACGCGGATGTCTCATCAGCAGACCGGCTCGACCGGCACGAGAGGGCGGCATCATGCCTTTAGCCGAAAGCCGGCCAACCTCTCATGCTCCAGGTCTACCGTAACCGAGTTAACACTCGGGCTGCGGTCGCCTCGATGCGGCAGACGTGGTTGATTTTTCCTCAAAGGCAAATCAGATGGGCAGGGCGGCGATCAGAAATCTTATAATCGCACCAGCCAGTAAGGTGCTGATGTCGTGCATTTCCGCAGCCTTCCCTGCCTTCGATCCTGTGGCGGAACTGGCATATGCATCAAAGCTATAGACCCTATAGGCAAAATAGAGATCCATGACCGCAGCCTCGAGAGACTGGTTTATGCCAAGTCCCCACATTTTGCCGGAGGCTTCCGCGAAGCCCTTGGCTGCGAGGTTAGTTTGATGTCCCATGTCATCGACGAGGTATTCACCGAAAACTGTCGTCTTTCCAAGATCGGAATACTTCCGTTCGATCCCGCCCTGCAGCCACCACATCTCATCGGTGTCTTTCGCATCGGCTCCTGCAAAATTCTTGCGATTGCCATCCTTGCGCAGGCCATAGGCGCCCGAAACGTAAAATCCGGTCGCAACGTGCATGATTGAGGCTGAAAGGCCAAGTTGTCGGCAGTTCGTATCGCCAGAAGCCCCCGGCGCCGTCACGCCAGCGAAGCACCCCGATATCAGGGTGGGCGCCGTAACACCATTTGCATCGGTATTTGCGCGATATCCGACGCCACCTGCGACCTTGATACCGTTAAATTCCCCTGCGTAGCGCACAGCAACAGCCCACAGGTCGTCTTCGCCGACGGATGCCGAAGCCGTGAACCCGGCGATGGTGGGAGAGTTGTATTTGATGACATTGAAGCGCTGCCCTTCGCCGACATTCTGAAGAGCATCGCCGCCAAAAAAGTTCAGCGCTGTTCCGAATGTATTCTTAGCCCCGGAGGCCGCGATGAGAGGCGTGAAGCCCACAATACCAAGCGAGCTCGTGGATGGGCCGGCGAAGTGCCCCGTATTCGATAGGTTGATTTCCGTTATGAAATCTGTCGAAGTGAGAAGTCTGACCAAGCCACAGTTTGCCGAGTGCTTGGTGCTCGATCCACCACGCGCTATGGCGCAGCTGAATGGGTGCTCCGCCGGAAGCAATCGTAGCTGCGGAGTTTTCATCGCTATCTCGACTGACTTGATCGGGGCGGACCGCGTAGGCGCCGATTTCCAGGAGAAACCCTGCAGATACCTCAGTGCTGATTTTGGCTTTGCCGACGAAGCGGAAGCGAGTGGGTGATGCGCCATCGACCTGATAAAGGTTTCGCTCGCGACCATCGTCCCAATAAAGTAGCGATTGGTTGACGAAGCCTGATACTGTCAACGAAACCTTGCTGCCACCGGTGCGGGCAGCGGTCGCCTCGATCTGTGCCACGCGGTCTCCAAGATCGGCGCAGCAGTTATCCGCCACTTCGGCCGCTAATGTGCCCGTAATGCATCCCAGCGTTCCAGTCGCGGCCAGGACTAAGCGTAGCAGCCTCTCATTCAGCACAGCTGGTTCTCCCCTTGTGGCATTTCACGCCGCACAAAGGACTGGAGAGGCGCTTCCGGTATCGACCGTGCACGGGCAGCCTTGTGTGGCGCTGGTGGCCGAGTGACCATCCAAGCCAAGCCGACGACAGGAGCAGCCAGAGTGGTGATCTGGAGCTCGCGTCAGGTCATCGAGGGCGTGAGGGTCGCGGGGTGCTCGAAGACGAGCCGCCGGTCCATTGATCCGGCTCCGTGACGCGGCGGAACTGCTTATCGGGCGAAGGCTTCACATCGAGGATGAAGCTGACGCCGACCCCGGTGGGTCCTTTGTGCCGCGTCTCGCAGCGATAACGGCGATGCAAGGGCTCGATGTAGAGTTCAAAATCGAACGGAAGCCAGGAATGAGCGGTCAGTTCCAGGAAAGCACCGGCCTGGGAGAGATTCGTCACGAGGCATGGCACCTTCGGCCGCCCCGGAATGGTGATCCATCCCTGCAAGTGTGTATTCCGTCGCCCGAACTGGCGGCGCTCTACGATGACGCTCACCTCGAAATTCCTTTAGCCGGTGGTTGACGCTTTCTAAGCCGTGCAAATTGAAAAGGAGGGCGCCACGGCTTGAATAGCCGGACGCCCCAAGTTGTGACCGGCCGAGACGCGGTAATAACTCGGCCGCCAAACTCTCCAACGGGAAGTCCCGTCGGACGCACAACCACAGATTGCATTTCAGTGGTTAAATGTCAGTTGAGGGACGGAGCGCTGATCTAGAGGATAGTAATCCTGGCTGCGAATCACTCGGCAGTGCGCGATGTGAAATTTTGCGTCCTCGGGGCACCCCGGGACCAAGGAGTTATCCACAAGTTGTTCCGGGTGGGTTCGTGTCAAGGCGTCGCAATGAGTCCCGTCAGATGCAGCGCAAAAAACAGGGCGTTTCCAAGCCCGCTAGCGCATGTTTTGAAAAGCGCGTGATAATGCGAGCGACTTCTCAAGAGCTGTTTGTCACAAACCGTCAAACTCAGGCAAATGCTTGTGACAGGTCGTCCGTCATGTTCGCTCGTCACCTTGCAGTCGAGCGCGCCACATGGGAACGGGGCGAGTTCGCGCAGGAATGGCTGGGACGAATGAAAATAGGGGAGCCACGCCGCTTGAGCGGTTCGCTGGCTCCTCGCTGGGGAGGATTTCAAGATGGGCCGGCACGAAACAATAGTTGCGGATCAATCTGCAGCCGACGCTCGCAGCCTCGCCAGACTGCTGGTCTATGCAGTCGATGAAGCCCGCGCACTCAACGAGCAGATGTGCGCAACCAGAATTGAGGAGGCTCTTGCCGCCCTCTGCGAGCGCAGAAGCATCGACGTCACCACGCTCGCGGGCGGCGCCTGAAGGCCGGACGCGCGAGTTAGAGGGACAGCTTGTTTCATCTTCCAGCGTTTCCGCGGTCGCTGCTAGAACCTCGGTGTGGGCGTAGCAGCACTCATGCTGCGCCACGCCGGCGTTTGACCGCGCGCTACCCCTGCCAGCGCCGCGCAATATGGTCTGCGCCGCGCACGAGTGGCGCTGTGAATTGTGCCGCCGACTTCGGCGTAGTCACATAATGAAGTTTTCAAGGGGTGCCGCGACTGCGCTTGCTTTGCAGCCACGATAGCTTTCGTGGCAGTCGCATGAATTGCACGCCGATTGATGAAGCTTGTCGATGAGCAACACGGCATTCGACGACCATGTCGTCTTCCTCGATGATGAGCGTGAACTCATCGGGAAGCTCGCCGACTTTATGATACTGAATTCGTGCTCCACCCTGTGAGATATCGATAACCGTACAATCAATTCGCTCTTGGTGGTCTTGCATGATGATGGCGGGTTTGAAGACGGTTCGCCTCCCGAACTGACGGCGCTCCATTGTCACATCCTGCTTCGGAGTTCATTGTAGAGTTCGGTCTGTTGCTGCTTCCGGCGCTTGTTGTTGATGGCTGTGCGCCTTACCCGCCAACTTGCGAGCGCCACTGCTAACAATAGAACAAGTCCGGCGGCGGTTTTGCTGTCGATTCCCAGAAGCGTGCCCATCGCGGATAAAATCCAAATTAAACCTCGGGCTGCAAGGTGCCAGATGATGGTTGTGTGAAGCTGAATAAAGAGGTTGCAAAACAATGCCTAATTGGGTGTGGGCAAACTGATTTGCATGGTTCGACAGGACAGCCGAAGCGTCTGTGAGCACCAACGCTGTCTGAGATTGTGGTGCTAATGAGTGCCCGCTCGCATCATGTGGCGGGCACGGCAAAATTGTATTTGACCCTATGCGGTTGGGTGAAATTATTTTGAACTACTTGGGTTTTGCGAATTGCCGCGCTGCACGAGGTCGGGCGACGTAGGGTCGCTGTCACCGCCGCAGGAATTGCTGGGTTCGCGGGGGCCAACATTCGCCCAGTGCCGTCCCATTGGACATACCGCGGTGTTTTGTGTGATCGGCAACTTGCACGGAACTCGGCATAGAAAGCAATGGAAGTCCACGTTCGGCAACTCCAGAAAAGAGCAGAGCGCCGATCAAGCCCGACTTGATCCACGTCAATATGCCAATATTGTAGCGAATTGTGACAAGCAGCTTTGGTTGCGTATGAGCCGGTGCGTGCGGCAGCTGCAATGCCCCCGCGGTTTTCTTCTTGGTGACCTGCAGAAAAACAGCTTGGCTGCCGACGTTGTGGAAATGCCTCCTGATCTCAACAATTGCAATTCGCTTGGAAAACCCACTCGATGAGTTCGACGCCGCGATTGATGCCGTCGAAGCGGGTATGAGCCATATCAGCTCGCAGGCCCGGTGGATCTCGTCAGAACGAGAACCATTGGTCGTCATCGAACTCGGGCAGGGTGTGACGCGTAGCCGAGCGGCCAGTTATGATCGCACCGGTCAACTCCAGCGTCGCCGGTGATGGCGTAGAGTGCTTCCGCGCGTCGGATGTGCGACGAGCAGCGCTGACAATCATCGTGTACCGATCGCCAGCACACTTGCCGCCTTTTCCGGCGCTATCGGTGATATTGGGTACCTGGCACCGCGACTGTGGAATGCTTGGCTTCCCACCTGCCAGAACCAAAGGCCAAAATTGACGAGGGGCACGCAATTGACCGCGCCGCCAAGTGCTGTTATACGCGCCGTCACCAGCGGGCTTGCCCGCCGATCCAGGATTTGGGGGATCGTCTAATGGTAGGACTGCAGACTCTGACTCTGCCTGTCTAGGTTCGAATCCTAGTCCCCCAGCCAAATCTCAGTTTTGGCCGCTTCGGCGTCGCCAGCGGCCGCCAGCGCGGCGCAGAGGCGATGTTTCCGCCAACATATCAAACGGTTGGCGGAAGGTGGCGACCACTTCGCCATCCTCCCAGGTGCAGTTCGATAGCACGAAGTTGAGCAGGCGGCGTTTTTCGCGCGGTTCCTGCCGTTCGAACAGCCGTTGGGCGTTGCGCGCGAGTTCGAGAAGCCGCACGCCCTCGTCCATGTAGGATTGGTCGGCGGCTGGTGCCGCTCGATCTCGCGCAGGCAGCGGTTCTGCTCCTCGCGCCACTGGTTCGACATTCGCTCGAAGAAGGCGGCGTCGACGCGACCGTCGAGCTTGTCGACATACATGGCGTGGATGCGGTCCTGCAGCCGCTTGTATTCGGCCTGATGGCGCGCTGATCGCCTCCTCGTGCTCGCGCCGCTCGTCGGCGTGGCTGGCGTGCAGCGCATCGCGCACCCATTCCAGAACCTCGTCGTCGAACTTCAGCCGACCGAGCAGCTCGGTGAACTGCGCTTCCAGCACTTCCTCGCGCACGTATTGCGGCGGCACGAGGCCGGGTTGCCCTGGCACTTATCGGCGTAGCCGGTGCAATGGTAGTAGACGTAGCGCTCCTTCTTGATCTCGCCCGACCACCGCGCAGCCGCAGTGGCCGCAGGCGATCAGACCCGGAAAAGGCGAAGTCGTGCTGTGCCGCGCTTGGCCTTCTTGGCGAAGCGGCCGTCGAGCACGCCCTGCACGCGCTCCCATAGCTCGCCGGGACCAGCGGCTCGTGCCTGCCCTGGATAGAGCTTGCCGTTCCATTCGAACTCGCCCGTATAGAGCCGGTTGCGCAGGATCGTGTGAACGGTGCTGACCGGCACCTTGGCGCCGGTTCTTGCGGTAGATGAGGCCCGCGTCGCGCGCCTTGCTGCGCCGCTTCCTTCAGCGAAATGTCGCCGGTCGCATACCATTCGAACAAGCTGCGATGACGATCGGCGCGACGTGCCGGATCGGCGGCGATGATCTTCTTGCCGTCCGGCCCGGTGACGTTGCGATAGCCGAGCGGCGACTTGGTCGGCCAGATGCCCTGCTCGGCCTTCTCCAGCATGCCCTTGCGGGCTTCCTCGGACAGGTTGTCGATGTAGTTCTTCGCCATCAGCACCTTGATGCCGTGCATGAACTTCTCCGAGGAGCGCGAGTCGCGCGAGAGCACCACGCCTTCCTTGACGAAGTGGATCTCCAGCGTCCAGTTCGTCGACCGTCACCCAGTCCTTGAGGTTGCGGTAGAGCCGGTCGGTCTTCTCGACCAGCAGGACGCGGACCGACGGATGCGCCTTGAGATAGGCGACCATCTCGCCGAAGGCGGCGCGGCCGGTCTGCTTGGCGGTCTCAACGTCGACATATTCCTGCGCCGACCGCGAAGCCGCTGCGCCGCCGCGTATTCCTTCAGCAGCTTCAATTGCGCCGGGATCGAGAAGCCTTCCTTCTCCTGCTCCTTGGAGGAGACGCGAGCATAAAGGACGGCCTGCCTGCAGGTCGTTCGTTCGGTACGATCAGGACTATGCTTCTTCGTCTTATCCATTTGTTCAGCTTGCACTAAACACCCTGGTCTGGCAAGCGGCAAGCAGTGAACTCATACCTCACGCCGCTTATTACCAGTGGCAGCCATCGAGGCGATCATGTGCTGGACGAAGGCGTAGTCGCCGTAGCTCTCGGGCGGGATGCCATACTTGGCCCGCGACCACGGGTCGGCCTCCCACAGCTCGCGGCCCCATTCCTTGAGCGAGAACGGCGGGTTGGCGATCACGCAATCGAACGTCGCAAGACCGCCGGTGCTCGAGTCCGTGAAAGCTGGATTGCGCAGCGTATCTTCGCGCGCGATCTGGAAATCCTCGATGCCGTGGAGCACGAGATTCATGCGCGCGATGGCGACGTGGTCAGGTTCTTCTCTTGGCCGTACTTGATCACCGGGAATTTCAACGAGGCTTCGATGGGCAAGCTCGTCACGGTGCTGGAGGAGGCGGCATTCGCGAGAGACACAAGATCCTTCGACCGGCTGAAGGATTTGATTACGGCAGACCAGACCGTCATCAATGCGAAATTCAAGGCACCCATCGACATCGAAAATTTCTCGCGGCTCGTCCTCATCTCCAACCATCCCCACTTCCTGCACATTCAGCCGGGGGACCGGCGTTACACGGTTCTCGAGTTGTCGGCAGCGTGGCGCGGCCAGACCGCCAAATTCGAGCAGCTCGTCTACGAGTGGGACCACGGCGGGGCAGCGCGATTTGTCTACGATGCCCTGAACCATTCCTTCCGGCGACTGGAGGGTAGTGCAAGGCTGGTCATCAACACCAACCTCAAAACTGCCGCCGCGGTACGTCAGATAGCGCTCTCCGCTCGCCGCTAGAGGCATGCATAGCCTCCTTCGTATTGCGAGGAGATTTCGGAGCCGGCAAGGCCCGTGTCGCCGGCGGCCTCGACACCACGGCGCCGCGAATTTGGGACCTCGATCAACCACTTCATATTGCGTCACAGGAGCTGCAGCAGCTGGTCGCGTCTTACCTGGGCCTGGCGCGGCGCGACGCAACCCTCGCCACGATTATTGAAACGCTCCACCGGTATATCGGTGAAACGGAGCAATTCCGCCCCAAAGGACGGCTGGACCCGCACACTGGGAAGCGGCCTCAACTCGGAACCGTACGCATTTTGCCTTCGCGCCGACAGGCGATCCAACACGCGTGGGAGGCCGGCGTCATAACCGAAGAGGAGCGTGCGTCCGCGACGGCCGATGATGGGGTTCAGACCGCCTAAAGGCTGGGCTGGTCTCACCTTGTCTCACCTTTGGCCCATCGAATCCTAATCGTTGGACCTGACCGCGCGCTAATTAACGGCCGTTACATCGGCGCGCGCACGATCACACCGCGGTCAGTGGGCCGGCCAAAGGTGAGACAAGGTGAGACAGCCGCTGCTGGCGGAAGCTTGTGCCCATTTTTTGGTTCGGCGTTCCGGGGGTGGGTGGTTTTTTAAACTGGCGAAGGTCTTCTCGAACAGCAGAGAATTGAGCTGTTAGTGACCCACCAACGTGGCTGCACAAAGTCTTCAACTGAACAGCAACAGGCGGACCCGTTACACACGATGATAATCCACTTTTTGCTGGCAATGCGGAAGTAGGAAATCCCGCCACAGCCCGTCAATAAATCCCGCATATTGCCAAAGCGGCCTTTTGGCGCCGATATTTCATGCAGTAGCGCGAGTTCGGAACATTTGCCGCCAATTGATTTCACTCAAATCGACGATAAATGTCTCAAAAAGAGGAATGCTCAAAATGAACAACAACGGCGATGGAACTTAATTTCCCGGGCGATCTTTCTATCGAACTCAATTTTTCGGCTGTCTTCGACCTAGGCGAGGAGCGGTCTGATGGCCCTTGCTGCCACTGCTGCTGCCCTCACCCACTCCGCAATAACGCTTTTCTTCGAAGAGATCGCCCATCGCCGGTCTCTCAGATCGATGAAAAGAGGCCACCCTCATCGCAATTGCTTGTCGGATAAAGGAGACCCGGGACATCTGTAGTGCGCCGGCAGCTTCATCGGCCAGCCCCAGCAGCTTTTCGGGGACGGCAACCAAAATCCGTTTATTATTGGCAAGCATGTTCGACATCCTTTTCAAGCAAAGCAATTAAACCTTCAGTTTCCTTTGCCACGTCGTCCATTTCGGCTCCAAGGAAGACGAAACCAAAATCTCTCATTCTTTCCGCCGAGCTTTTCAGAAGCCGTGTAGCGTTACGAATTGTAGGGGCCGCCCCTGGTCTCAGATCGTCGGACAGAAGCTCAAGGTGGTTCTTCGCAATTGAAAGTTCCTTGCCATAGAACGATAGCCGCCAGATCGCTCATCGTCAAAGGGTAGACGCCATTCGAAAAAATCTGAGGGAGGGGCCATTGCGTTAGCTAGTCGTGTTGTTGTTTGCTGTTTTTCCATGCATAAGTCTCCATTTTTGAAGTTCAGAACCGAACCCGCCAAATGTTTCGGGCTCAATCTGGTATATTTAGCGCTGGGGAGGCGGTTTTTCCCGAAAAACGGCCGCTCAATGCGAAAAAAAGATAGCGTTTCGACAAATTATTTTCTTGAACACTGTTTTTTGGCATCCATCCGATATAAATAAGGCAGACGCAAAAGGGACTTGGCCCGCCGGATAGATCGGGCCCAGCATAACCTGAGGCGGGAACTGGTTTAATGAATTGGCGGCAAGAAATGGCGCGGCGCAGGAGCGGATGGTGCCAAATCGGGGTTATCTATGATAAAAGTAGAGAAGGAAAAAAGTGACAAGTGGCCTGTTTTCCATTTGGGTTGGCAACCATATTCATTTACAATACCAAAGTCGGAGCGACGCAGCCAATTTACCGCTGCCTGCACTCACCCAGACGATTCATAAAGCCAATTTTTGAGAAGGAGAAACCACCATGCTTGAATGAACCATATTCTATCACCGGGGCGACAGAAAAGATTGAACTGAAAACCACGCCGCCTTTCCGGCTCCTATATTGCAAAGAGCTTTTCGTCCATATCCCATGCAGTTTGAGCGAGTTCGGAGCGCGAATTAATCGCAATTGATTTCCCTTAAAGGAGTTTACAAATGAAAGACATGACCGAAGAAGTTGGTCCCCGTGGATACAGAGTTGGATACACGGAAGACGGCGACAAAGTGGAATATTTGCCAGGGCGTTTTCGTAATCAAGAAAGCGATTATCCGTCGATCATCCGTCGAGGTAATAAGGCTATTGTCGAGGCAATGGAAGAGTTCGGAGTCTGAATTGGACAAAACGCGCGCATGAGTTTGAGCGTGGATTGATCGTTGGTCGGTTATCAGCCCTTAATTGGGTCTTGGGCGAGCCGTGGGACCGCTCTGTCGTCGATGTCTCTGCTACATCGTCGAGCCGAGATGATGACGCCATCCTTGAAGCGTACGATGAGTTTTTGGATAAGGTTTGGTATAAAGGAGCATGTGTCATATCTGGAAGGAAAACATTGTTGAGGGCAGCGATAAAGACCGGGATTATTCTGGTCGCTTGGAGATAGAAAAAAAATACGGCGCAAGAGAATCTTATTTTTCCGAGCGATTTTGAGTGGGGCGTTTTGAGGGGACGACAGTCTGCCCTGGCCTGGGTATGCGGCGCCGACTGGGAAACGTCCTTAAGACATAAGTGATCTGCAGGAACCGTCCAAACTGACGCTAGGAGGTTGACTAAGTTAGCTCCGGTTAGAAGTTACCGGAGCCAGAAGCCAATGTCCGCGCCTCGGAGGAGGTCCCCGGCAGAAATCCGAGACCTCCCCCGATCTTGGCAGCCCCCAGAAAGGAAGCCCAAAACTAATCGTCCATCCAGAATCCAACCAGAAAAAGCCTCGCCCTCGTTCGGCATAACTTCGCGGCTATGGAAAAAGATCATCTCAGCGTTTTATTGGGCGCATTCCGACGTCTCCTGTGCCAAATCCCAATACCAAAACGGGCGTTGGCTCGTTTGGAGTTTTGCAACCGCCACTCCCCAAAGCAGTAGTGCATTGTGGTCGAATTGCCTTTGACAAAGAGCTGAGCATTGGCAAACGTTACTGTCATTTATGGTATTCAGTCTGCGGCTATTGACTAGACCAAAAAAAATTGGATTTGACCCACTTTTTTGCTCAAAAGCTCGTTTTTGAGCGATGCCGCGATATAAATAGAATTGGACCCAGACATGACTGGGACACTTCCGACAAGCTTGCAGGCGGCACTTTGAAAGCCTGTCTATCGCGCATGTGGATGGTGCGAAGATACAAGTTCTCCGGACGGAAGCGGGGGTAATCAAGATCAAAGCGGAGAGCTGGCCAAAGCTCGAAGCACGATGAGGGCAACGCTTGCACTTGCGCCCCTCGAGCCAACGGGAGATCGTCTGACTGGTTCCGTTGTGCTGGCGCTGATGAACTGAACTTGAAAGGGAGACCGCGCAACCGCCCCTTTCTCCGCGAGGAGTTGTTCAAAGTCAGGGTGTGGTCTGGGACATTATGGTGAGAACCCCCGGAAGCACTTCGGTTAGCGGATAGCCGAAGTGTGACCTCAAACACCTGGTGAGTGATGTATTATCCTGAAGATCTTGATTGGCCGCTTCGAGCGCAGCGAGAAATTGCCCGAAGCGTCCAATGACTCGTTGACTATTGGCCCAAGATCCCCCAATCCAGGCCCTCTAGCTACTAATGGTTTCTATGAATTGCCCTTCGGGCAATTGATCCCGCTTCGCGTGATCAAGTTTCTAATGTTATGCTTCAGCCGCCAGTAACTTGACCAGCCCCTAAGCCTCGGTCTGGCCATGAACGCTTTTTCCTGACGATCATGATTGGCCCCCATCGAGCGAAGCGAGATGCCCGAACGCAGTGAGGGCTAGAAGCGGCAATCGGTCCACCCTTAGTCGCCAATGGATTTTGTTGGTACCATTCGGGCATGATCCGATTCACGTAATCGGTTTCTGATGTTGATCATGTTCGGCCGCTAGCAACTGTCCCGCAAGCCGCCATGTGATCGCCATTTGCGACGGAGCCTTCAAACCCAGTTCTCCAAGACTAGATAGCTTCAATCCCCAAGACGAGGAAGCTGTGACCATGATGACCTTGTGTGATCTACCTGTAGACCTCAAAAACTCCAATCAAGCCCGCGGTCCCGGACGGCTCGCCGACTGGAGCGATCTCCCTGACGCGGCACGTGAGCCTACTCTAGGCCGCCTTATCGGCACAAGGTCGATGTTGCCGCTGCGATCCACAACTGGCTCGGGGCCTAAGCCGAGAAAAGCGTCGATGTTCCTACGTCCATCCTGCGTGCATCAACCAGAAACCCCACTCCGATCCGCCAGCTGCTTCACTGCAGACCGCGACCTCAAAATGGGCCTCGCCGGCGGAACTTGCTCGTGCGTTTACTGTTTGGAAAGGGCTAGGTCAAATCTAACACGTCATTCCACAGCAGAGGTTAAGGTGTCAGACCCAATGAGCCCGGATCCCGTGCGCAGCCGGGGTGAAAGGGACTTGCCCGCCTATGTCAGCAATGGCCTGGTCGGACTCCGGGTCCGGGATGTGCCTCTCACGGCCGGTATGGCCCTAGTTAGCGGGTTTGCGGGAGAACACCCGGAGCGGCGCATCGAAGCCGCGGCGACTGCGCCTTACCCCCTGGCGGGCGACGTTGCGATCAACGGCGTATGGCTTTCGGACGCACCCCATCAGGTCAGCGACCTCGAGCAGTCCTACGACTTTTCAAATGGCGAACTCACGAGCGGTTTCAGCTTTACCGCAACGAACACGTCCCTGCGCTGCGCGGTCCTGACGTTCGCAAGCCGTGAGGATCCGACACTGGTCTGCCAGGAGGTCGTGTTCACCTTTGAAAGCGCCTGCGACGTCAAAGTGAAATCAATGCTGGATGCGACTAATGTGCCCGGCCGGGCGCTTCGCCAGATGAGAACTACGCCGGGCCAGGACAAACCCGCTTGCGATGGCACGCTGCTGTGGGAAAGCGCCGGCGGACTGGGCAAAGTAGGCCTCGCCCACGTCAGCGAAATGCTCGGTGGAGCCGCGGCTGAAGCCGAGCCCAAGTGCCCGCCGCTCGAAGACAACCGCCTTACAACCACCTATGCATTCCGTGCCCGCGCGGGTCAGCGCTACCGGCTCCGGCAAATCACCAGCGTGGTCTGCGGCGCTATGCACCATCAGCCGGACCAGCACGCAGCCAGGATGGCGGCGAAAGCGCGCTTCGATGGCTTTGATGCCATTCGCGCGGAAAACAGGACCATCTGGGCCGAACTCTGGAAGGGCCGCATCGTCCTTGTCGGCGCTGAACGCAGCTGGCAAGCCCTAGCCGACGCGGCATTTTTCTATCTCAATAGCTCAGTGCACGCGTCGTCGCCAGCCTCTACGTCTATCTTCGGTTTGGCCACATGGCACGACTACCACTACTACTACGGCCACGTAATGTGGGACATCGAGGCCTTCGCCGTGCCTGTGCTCAGCATCCTGCAGCCAAAGGCAGCAGGCAGCATCCTCGACTACAGGTTTCGCACCTTAGAGGCGGCGCACAACAATGCCCGCCTCATGGGACGCGCCGGCGTTCAGTTCGCGTGGGAGAGCGCGCCCTCCACGGGTGACGAGGCGGCGCCGCTTCCCGGTACCGCGGCTTGGCACGAGGACCACGTGTCTCTCGATGTCGCGCGCGCTTTTGCTTTTCATGCGGACGTGAGCGGAGAAGCAGAATTCCTCCGGAAGAAAGCGTGGCCGGTCCTATCGGGCGTCGCCGAGTGGATTACCACGCGGGCCGCGAAGACACGCCGCGGTTATGAAGTGCGTGCGTCCATGGGAATCGCGGAGCGGAAGCAGACCGTCAAGAATGCGGCCTTCACCAACATGGCCAGCGTGGTGGTGCTGCGCGATGCCATCGCCGCGGCAGGCCGACTCGGCCGCGACGCTGATCCGGCCTGGGCCAAGATCGCGGACGCGATGGTGGTCCCGCGTCGTGGCAAGGCAATCGTCTCGCACGACGACTATCGCCGGGACGAAGAAAAGGGCGCGACCCCCGATCCTTTGATGGGGCTTTGGCCATTTGGCTTTCCCCTGGACGAGACCGAGGAACAGGCCACGCTGAAGTTTTATCTCGAGCAGGCCGAAAATTATGTCGGGAGCCCGATGCTCTCCGCCCTGTATGGGGTCTGGGCGGCGCGCAGCGGAAACCGGCAACTTGCGCTCAAACTGCTTGATGAGGGGTACGGACAGTTCACCAGCGGGCGCTTCCTCCAAACACTTGAGTACCGACGTGACAAATTTCCTGAGCAACCCGTTGCAGGACCGTTCTTTGCCAACATGGGCGGGTTTCTGATGGGCCTCTTATTCGGTTTCACCGGCATTCAGCCGAGTGCCGCAACCGTAAAAGATTGGAGCGTGCGCAAAGCCGTCCTGCCCGATGGATGGAAAACGATCGAGGTGGAGCGGATTTGGGTCCACGGAAAGCCCATGACCCTGAACGCCCCCCACGGGGAATTCGCTACCCTCGTCGAACGCGGATAAAGGCGGCCATGGACGAAGGCATGAGAAACGAAGCCTGGTGGAAAAAGGCCGTTATCTATCAGATCTACCCCCGTTCCTTTTACGACGGCGATGGAGACGGCGTCGGCGACCTTCGGGGCATTCTCGAGAAATTTTCCTATCTCAACCGGCTGGGCATCGACGCCATATGGCTTTCTCCGGTTTTCAAGTCGCCGATGGTCGATTTCGGCTATGACATTTCCGACTACCGGGCGATCGACCCGCTGTTTGGAACGATGGATGATTTCGATGCCGTGCTCGGCGAAGCCCATCGTCTCGGCTTGAAAGTCATCCTTGACCTCGTTCCGAACCACACATCGTCGGAGCACCCCTGGTTTCTCTCCAGTCGCGTCTCTAGGACGTCCGATTTGCGGGATTGGTACATCTGGCGCGATCCCGCCCCGGATGGCGGCCCGCCGAACAACTGGCTCTCGGCGTTCGGCGGCAGCGGCTGGGAGTTCGATCCGACGACCCAGCAATACTACTATCACACGTTCCTGTCCTGCCAGCCGGACCTGAACTGGCGCAACCTCAAGGTCCGGGAGGCCATCAAGGATGTGATGCGCTTCTGGTTCGCCAAGGGCGTCGACGGCTTCCGCTTGGATGCGCTGTGGTACGTCCTCAAGGACGAACGCTTCCGAGACAATCCGCCAAATCCCGATTACCGCGAGGACCAGCCTCCAAATCATCGGTTGCTTCCGCTCTACACCGCCGATCTCCCCGAGGTGCACGAGGTCATCGCCGACCTGCGGCGGGTGGCGGATGCGTACGACGACCGGCTGTTGATCGGCGAGATTTACCTTCCTCCCGCAAAGCTGGTCGCCTACTACGGCAAGGACCTCGAAGGCGTGCACCTGCCATTCAATTTTTCCCTGCTCGAGACCCGCTGGGACGCGCGCACGCTTGCAACCCTCATTGACGAGTATGAAGGTGCGCTGCCGCCCGGCAGCTGGCCTAACTGGGTGCTCGGCAACCACGACCGGCCGCGCATAGCATCACGGGTGGGTCCCGCGCAGGCCCGCGTCGCCGCTATTTTGCTGCTCACCCTCCGCGGGACGCCCACGCTTTACAACGGTGACGAGCTCGGCATGCCGATGGCTCATATACCGCCCGACCGCGTCCTTGATCCTTTCGAGATGAACGTGCCGGGGCTTGGGCTGGGCCGCGACGGAGCACGGTCGCCGATGCCGTGGAGCGAAGCCGCTTATGCAGGATTTAGCCGGTCGGAACCGTGGTGCCCCTTGATCGAGGATTGGAAGACGACCAACGTGTCGCTTCTCGAAAATGACCCCGCCTCGATGCTGACCCTGCACCGAAAGCTCCTGGCCTTAAGGAAGCAATACCCGGCCTTGACGACGGGTTACGCGCCGCGACAGGAACCTATCACGCTCTGCTCGCGACAGGTGACATCCTTGTCTACAGGCGGACGCAGGGGTCGATGTCGATCCTGGTGGCGCTCAATCTGGGACCCCGTCCGGGATCGTTCGATGTGGAGCAATGCGGAGGGAGAGCCCTGGTCTCCAGCTATTGCGACCGGACCGATGAAGTTTGCCAGGGAAGGATTGACCTGCGCCCGCACGAAGGCATGGTGATATTGATGGGTCGTGATTAACCAGCGCGGCTTGTTACCATAGGGCGTCGATAACGGCCGGCCGGCATCATGGCTGGTCGCTCTCGTTATCGTCGGTCGCATCCACCATGCGACCCTCATTTACGCCCAACAAAATTGCGTAGCAGCCACGGCTCCA
Organism: uncultured Alphaproteobacteria bacterium; assembly: GCA_963847435.1. GTDB lineage: Bacteria > Pseudomonadota > Alphaproteobacteria > Rhizobiales > Hyphomicrobiaceae > CAWJZR01. The sequence goes on from CAWJZR010000014.1 coordinate 383,210, forward strand.
TGTCTTGGGCGCTGGCGGCGAGCGCGATCGATTTTTGTCTAATCTCTTTCTTCCACGTCGCGTTCCTCGGCCTGCTCCCGCAACTGCGAAAACCGCGCTACCACCTGCCCGACGCTCCTTCTTCATGTCCAAGAGTTGCTTCAATAACTCAACCGGAGCCGTTGAAGTGGACATCGGTCGCCTTGGCCCAGCCGCTGAACACCTGGTCGATGGTGAAAATCGTGACGGTCTCGCCGCCGCTGGCCTTCCAATGCTTGACGTAGGCGGTGTTGAATTCCTGATAAAGCTCGCGCGTCGGATCGTAGGACACCTGAGCAGCGTCGTGTCACGTTCATCGATCCCGGCCGGGACTGCAGCGGCCTGTTAGTCACAAAAGCCGTCGCGACGCAGGAAGGATTTGTTGATCGCAACCGCCGCCTTGGCACCTTCGGCAACTGCTACTGAGACCATGAGTACATCCCGCGAAACGTCTCCCGCCACGTACACGTTTGGTATGCTGGCCTCTTCTGTGGCGGGGTCGGTGATTACACCGCCCTTTTCATCGCGCTTACAGCCGAGTTGTTTTGAGAGATTGGAGGCCTGATGGCTTCCTGTAGCAAAAAACAAACCTTCACGGGCTAAAGGAGGTCCCCGCTCGAACTTGATATTGGCCAACCGGCCGTCGCTACCTTCCAAGGCGGTAATGAATTCCTGCCGCAAAGGAATTCCCCGTTCAGCAAGCCTCTTTGCACCGTCGCGGCTTACTTCGCTGCCATCGCTGCAAGCGACGACATCCGCCATCCAGTGCTTCATCATAATGGAAAGGTCGACGACCTTATCGCCTTTGCCGTAGGCTGCAACCGGTTTTCCCAAATATTCGAACCCATCGCAGTAAAGGCAATGATGCACCGAAATGCCGTACAGCATCTCTATCCCGTAAAGATCAGGCAGCTCGTCACAAATGCCGCTGGCCAAGAGGATTTTTGAGCCCGTGCCCGAAGTGCCGTCCTCGCAACTGTATTCGAACCCGTCAGGGACGGGCCGAATGTCTAATACGCGGGTAGTGCGATGCGAGACTGTCGGATATTTCAGGAGTTCGTCACGGGCAATGCCGAGGAGGTGAGAAGGCTTTTGGCCCTCGTGACCGAGGAGGCCGTGGACAGCATGCGAGAATTTGTTGCGCGGCTTGCCGTCATCGCAAATGAGCGTCCGCCGGTGACACCGTCCGAGGACAAGGGCGGCGCTAAGCCCTGCAGGACCGCCGCCAATTATCAGAACATCTATTGTCATTGAGGCCTTTCAACTGACTTAGATAGCGCCGGCCTTCACGTTACAATCGGGAACAGCCCGGGGTCCCCACTCGCGCTTACGCCGAACTTCTCCCGACTGGGAACAATGGCGTGGACGGTGACTTGTCGGTATGCTGCGATGAAACGCTGCCTCATCGATGAGGTTCCTGATGACGAACTGTTCGCCTAAAGTGTCGGCGACAGCGATCTGACTCTGCGCCAGTTCCCACCGTTGCCTCCCAATGGGGTTTTGCGCCGCTCTCGAAAATGCGGAGCGAGGCGATACCGTTGTGGAACTGGAGAGGCTATAACGCGCCTCACGCCGGCAGGGTCGGTCTGGAGCTGAGAGCCCTTACTTCGGGTTCCCCGACACGCACTGCGAGCCATTGAGCACCGTCATGCCGAGCAGCCAGTGTTGTCGTTTGTGGAAACGGATGGATGTCTCTCGAAGCTTTAGGCTGGAATGGTCAATGGCAACAGAAGTTCGAGGCCCGTGCTGGCACGGGTCTCGCACCCGCACGCGTGGTCGGTGAGCACAGAAGCCACTATCGGGTGGCAACCGAGGCAACCGAGCTTTCTGCGGGCACAACAGGGCGCATGCGCAACACGGTTGCACAGCGATCGGATTTGCCGGGCGTCGGAGACTTCGTGGCTCTGCACCTGACCGACGGGGACAGCCCGTCGACGATTGAGGTGGTCTTGCCACGCACGAGCGCATTGATCCGCAAAGCGTCGGGGACGCCCGATCCGCAGCTGCTGGCAGCGAATGTCGATGTCGTCTTCATCGTGACCGCGCTCGGCGGCGATTTCAATCTGCCACGCATGAAGCGCTATCTTGCTTTGGTGGAGCAAAGTGGCGCTGCTCCGGTGATCGTGGTCAACAAATCGGATCTGAAGAATGATGTCGTCGGATCGATCGGGCGGATCGACGGGATTGCTACTGACGTTCCGGTTCATGCAATCAGCGCCCGCGAGCCCGCGAAAGCATTCAAATTCTCGAACAATATTTCACGGGCAACCGCACCGTCGCCCTCATCGGCTCATCGGGGGTCGGCAAATCGACATTGACGAACAAGCTTCTCGGTCGCGACGCGCAAGCAACTCAAGAAGTTCGCGGCTACGATGGGCGCGGCCGACATACGACAACGCATCGGCAGCTGCTCGTCCGATCGCAGGGTGGGGCTATTGTCGATACCCCCGGGCTGCGGGGGCTGGAACTCTGGAACACCACCGACGCCGACGTGGAAGGCTTCAATGACATCGAACGCCTGGCATTGCAGTGTCGGTTCAGTAATTGTCAACACAAGACCGAGCCGGGTTGCGCTGTTCGATCTGCCGTCGAGCGAGGCGAGGTCGAGCAAGCACGTTTGGCCGAGTTCATCCAATCTGCGAGTTGACGTGGACGCAGCGCCGGGTGATGGTCAGAGCATTTTGTCTTCGCATCGAGCGCGAGCGTTAGGGCTTGGATTCGAGCGGAATGACAATGGTGAATTCAGTGCCTTTCGATGTCGAGTTGATCGCAATCGTGGCATAAAGCTGTTGCAGGAAGGCTCTCACGAGCCGCATTCCGAGGCCTCCGGTTTTTGTCAGATCAAACTCGGGAGGTAACCCGATACCCTCGTCGCGTACCGAGACTCGAAGCGTTCCCGCCTCGCGCGCCATGCCGACCCAGATCTTGCAGCCCGATTGACCTGCGTAAGCGTGTTTGGCAGCGTTCGTGATGAATTCATTGACCATCAACGCCAACGGGATGGCGCGGTCTGTCGCGATCATGACGTCATGCTGCGCTTCGACTAGAATTTCGCAGTGCGCGACGCTCTCATCGACATCGGTGCAGACCTGCTCGATATAGCGCCCGACATCAAGGTGCTCGACATCCTCGGTCTGGTAGAGGCGCTCGTGGGCCCGAGCCACAGCGTGCACACGATGGGCAGCAGCTTCGAGCTGCTCCGTCGCTGTTGCAGGACCACTGTCCTTGGACTGCAATCGGAGCATGCTGCTGACGATCGACAAACTGTTCTTGATGCGGTGGTTCATTTCTTTGAGGAGAACCTGGTGCCGCTCCAGGGCGGCTTTGAGGAGCCGCTGGTTTCGCTCCCGCTCAATGGCCATTCCCAGAATGTTGGCGGCCCCCTGGAGGAAAGGAATATCCTTCTCGTGGAAATCGCCCTCCGACCGGCTGTCGACTTCAAGGACGCCAAAGGGCGTACCATCGCCTCGTAAAATGACGTTCATGGCCCGTGAAATGTTGTAACGTGCGAACAATTCGGGCGTGCGAAACCGTTGTTCGTTGCCGAGATGATTGGAAATGACGGGCTTGCCTGTCTTGAGGGCAAAACCTGCAGGGGAGGCAAGATCGGCCCCCACCTGGGCGACGCCGACCACATCGGGTCCCCAACCCACACCGGCGCGAACCGTGAAGCAGTTGTCTGCAGGCACAAATTCGAGAACCTTGCAGAACTCTGACGGCAAGCCCTCAGCCACCAACCGTACAGTTTCCGTCAGCAGCGTGTTGACGTCACCACCCTGCAAAGCGATGACCCCGAGTTCGGCCAGGACTTCCTGTTGCCGGATGCGCTGATCGAGTGCTTGGCGGGTGATGTCGGGACTATCATCTCCGGCGTCGCGCTCGACGACCGGGGATTTACCGTCCTGTTGGACGCTCATTGATCGATCTTCCATGGGGCTGTGGATGATTTGACGCATCGCGCGCGTGCGAAGGGCGAACCAGCGGCTGTTTCCTAAATTTTCCCGTCAAAGCTGCCAGGGGCGAGGGTCGGTCGTTCGTCTAGACGATCCCACCAGCGAAGCGGCAGGCCGTTCGCAGGGTTCCTGAGGCCATATCATCCAAATCGGATCCGGAACAGGCGCTTGCCCGTTGTGTTTTTTTGCAGTTCTGGTTGTGCGGGAGATGCCAAATGCCTAATGCGTCACCTCATGAAGAGACGCAACTCCTTGCGCGCCTTACTGTTCTCGAACTCGTTGTCGGCATGATGGTGCGGGACAGCATGTTCAATCAGGCAAAGGGTCCGCAGGATATCCTCGCCTTCGGTGAGACCGTGAAAAAGATGCTCCGCGGCCGAACGCCGAAGGGCGCGACCGACAAGCAGTTAAGCGCGGCCGCGGACGCGTTCTTTTCAGCCATAGCCTCAGAGCTTGGCAGTCACGGCGATCATTAGGCGAGCTTCCTGGCTTCGCCAACCCGACCATGCGATCCACAACGACGAGAGCAAGGCCGAGTGGAAAACGGCGTGCAAGCGCAGGGTCAAGGGGCGAGGTTATCGGCCTATCGACCA
>CAWJZR010000015.1:0-28738 GCA_963847435.1 uncultured Alphaproteobacteria bacterium
ATAACTATCTCGAACTGCGCGGGAACTGGCCGGGGCTGGACGTTCCGCTCGACGTCGGACACCGAGATGATCCTGGCCGCCTATGCGAAGTGGGGCCGCGATTGCCTCGCGCACCTGCGCGGCATGTTCGCCTTTGCGATCTGGGACGGCGACGGTTGTTCGCGCGCGCGACCGCTTCGGCATCAAGCCGTTCTATTACGCGGTCGTCGACGGCGTCGTTCTACTTCGCCTCCGAGATCAAGGCGCTGCTGCCGTTCCTGCCGGAGATCGCGACCGATCCGGACGCGCTCGCCGAATACATGACATTCCAGTACACGATCGGCGAGCAGACGCTGTTTCAAGCACGTCCACAGCTGCTGCCCGGCCACGCGCTGACGCGTCGAGAACGGCGAGGTCGAAGGTCGTCCGCTACTGGGACGTCCACTACGAGATCGACTTCGGATCACACGCCCGCTAGTTCGGCACGAGCGCATGCGCGAGCTGCTCGACGAATTCGATCGGCGTGCATCTGCGCTCCGACGTGCCGGTCGGCGCCTATGTGTCGGGCGGCATCGATTCGAGCCTGATCGGCATCTCTGGCCGGTCGCGAGGAGGCGTCCGGGCGCGATCGGCTTCCACGGCAGGTTCACCGAATTTCCCGGCTACGACGAGAGCGCCATATGCCGAGGCCGCATGCCGCGACGGCGCGGCATCGAGCTGCACCAGATCGACATCACCGCCGCAGGATTTCCGCGACCACATCGGCAAGGTGATCTACCACCTCGATACTGCCGGTCGCCGGGCCGGGCTCGTTCCCGCAATACATGGTGTCGGAGCTGGCGGCGCGGCACGTAAGGTGGTGCTCGGCGGCCAGGGCGGCGACGAGATTTTCGGCGGCTATGCGCGCTACCTGATCGCCTATTTCGAGCAGTGCATCAAGGCGGCGATCGACGGCACCTACAGGAACGGCAATTTCGTCGTCACGCCGAAATCGATCGTTCCCCACCTCGACGTGCTGCAGGAATACAAGCCGCTGATCCGGCAGTGTTCTCGCAAGGGGCTGTTCGGCCGCTCGACGAGCGCTATTTCCGGCTGATCGACCGCTCCACCGACATGGCGGACGAGGTCGACTGGCCGCAGCTCGACCGCAGCGGCGTGTTCGAGCGCTTCCGCGCGATCTTCAACACCGAGCGCAACGTGCAGAAGGAAGCCTATTTCGACTAGATGACGCATTTCGACTTCAAGTGCCTGCTGCCGGCGCTGCTGCAGGTCGAGGACCGCATGAGCATGGCGCATGGGCTGGAGAGCCGCGTGCCGCTGCTCGATCATCCGCTGGTCGAGTTCGCCGCCACCATCCCGGCCGACATCAAGTTCAAGGGCGGGCAGATGAAGCATCTTCTCAAGTTGGCCTACGGCGACGAACTTGCCGAAGGAGATCATGCAGCGCCGCGACAAGATGGGTTTCCCGGTGCCGCTCAAGGAATGGTTCTCGGGCGAGCTGCAGCGATTTGGTCGCGGACATGTTCTGCAGCCAGAGGACCCGGCAGCGGCCGTTCTTCAACGCCGAGGCGGTGCTGGCCAATTTCGACAAGGCCGAGCCGCTTCTCGCGCAAGATCTGGGGCCTGCTGAGCCTCGAAATGTGGCACCAGATGTTCCACGATCGGGCCGCCGAATACCGCCGCATGGTCGACATGCCGAACCGGCGCGGGTCGATCGCCGCGCAATGAACGTCCAACTGTCTATCGCGACACATTCTGAAGGGATAGATCGATGAAAGTATTCGTCACCGGCGGTTCGGGCCAGGTCGGCTCGACCGTCACTGACATGTTGCTGGCGCGCGGCGACGAGGTCGCTGGCGATCGACAATTTCGCCACCGGCCGGCGCGACAATTTGCACGCCGCATCCGAAACTTCGCCTGGTCGAGGACACGATCGTCGACGGCGACGCTCGATCGACCGGCTGATCGGCGACTTCCGGCCCGATGTCGTGGTCCACACCGCCGCCTCCTATAAGGACCCGGACGATTGGGAGGCCGACGCGCTGGCCAATTGCCGTCGGCAGCGCCAACATCGCCAAGGCCTGCAAGACCTACAAGGTCGGCCGGCTGATCTATTTCCAGACCGCGCTGTGCTACGGCACCAAGCCGCTGCAGCAGCCGATCCGCCTCGACCACCCGATCGATCCGGTCAATAGCAGCTACGCGATCTCGAAGACCGCCGGCGAGCACTACATCCAGTTCTCCGGCGTCGACTGGGTCACTTTCCGCCTGGCCAACGTAGTCGGGCCGCGCAACGTCAGCGGGCCGCTGCCGATCTTCTTCGACCGGCTGTCGCGAGGGAAGACGCTGCTTCGTCACCGAGGCGCGGCGCGATTTCTGTTCGTGCAGGCGATCTGGCGCAACCGTGGTCTGCAGGCGGCCGACGGCACCGGCAGCGGCACCTACCACTTCTCGTCCGGCAAGGACGTCGCGATCAAGGAGCTGTACGACGCGGTCGTGCGGGCGATGAAGCTGAACGACTATCCGGAGCCGGAGATCCGGCCGCTCGGGCCCGACGACGCGCCGACCATCCTGCTCGACCCGGCGCGCACCTTCCGCGATTTCGGCGAGGTGTCGTTCACGCCGCTCGACGACATCGTCGACTCGCACGGTCGACCTACTAGCAGGAATACGGCGTGCAGGGCGGCTACACGCACCTCAAAGCGCGGCGACACAGACCAGCTGAGATGCGGCATGCGATCTGATCACCGGCGGGGCCGGCTGCCTCGGCTCGAACCTGATCGAGCACTACTGCCGCAGGGCCACGAGATCCTGGTCATCGACAATTTCGCGACCGGCCAGCGCGAGGTCGCTGCCGCAAGTGGCCCCGGCCTGAGCGCTGGTCGAGGGCAGCGTCGCCGACCGCAGCTCTGGTCGACAGCGCCTTCGCCGGCTTCGCGCCGACCCACGTCATCCACAGCGCTGCCGCCTACAAGGATCCCGCAGGACTGGCGCGAGGACGCCGCGACGCAACGTCGACCGGCACGATCAACGTCGTCGAGGCGGCGCGCCGCGCCGGGGTCAAGCGCTTCGTCAATTTCCAGACCGCGCTGTGCTACGGCCGCCCGGACAGCCGTGCCGATCCCGGTCGATCACCCGACCCGCCCGTTCACCAGCTACGGCATCTCGAAGACCGCCGGCGAGAGCCTATCTGGCGATGAGCGACCTGCCGTGGGTGTCGCTGCGGCTCGCCAATGTCAGCGGCCCGCGCCTGGCGATCGGGCCGATCCCGACCTTCTACAAGCGGCTCAAGGCCGGGCAGGGCTGCTTCTGCACCGACGCCGGTCCGCGACTTCCTCGACATGGAGGATTTCCTCGACATCATGGATCTGGTGCTGCGCGACGACGCGCCGACCGGCATTTTCAACGTGTCGACCGGCGAAGGGCACACGATCAAGGAAGTGTTCGACGCGGTCGTCGCCTATCTCGGCATCACCTTGACCGAGCCGGTGCCGGTGGTGCCGCCGGGTCCCGACGACGTGCCGGCCGTGGTGCTCGATCCGGTGCGCACCGATGCAGCTGCTCGGCTGGCGCGCCAAGATCGGCTTCGCCGAGACGATCGAACGCATGCTGCGCTGGTACGACGCGCACGGCGTGTCGGCGATCTACAGCCACCTGCAAGCGCCTGCGGCGAAGGCGCTGACGCGCGATAGCGTTCAGAATGCGTCATGGCCGGGATTGACCCGGCCATCTGTGGGCCAATGGCGGTCAGATGCCGGATCAACTCCTTGCATGACGATTCATGAGGTGGCTCGAGTGGCCGAAGGGGTTTTTTCCGATACTTCCATCCTGGTCGTCGGCGGCGCCGGGTTTGTCGGCAGCGCGCTGGTGCGCCGACTGCTTACGGCCGCGCCGCGCCAGGTGACTATCGTCGACAATTTGCTGTCCGCCGATAGCGGCAATGTGCCGGAGCATCCGGCGGTCGAGTTCGTGCTTGGCTCGATCGCCGACGACCGGGTACTCGCGGGGCTGCCGCGACGATCTCGACTACGTCTTTCACCTCGCTTGCTATCACGGCAACCAATCGTCGATTCACGATCCGCTCGCCGATCACGAGAACAACACGCTGACCTCGCTGAAACTGTTCGAGCGGCTGAAGGATTTCATGTCGCTGAAGAAGGTCGTGTACTCGGCGGCCGGCTGCGCGGTGGCGGAAAAGACGTTCGACGGAGGCGACGTGCGACGACCGAGGACGCGCCGGTGTCGCTGTTCCACGACAGCCCGTACTCGATCTCGAAGCTGATCGGCGAGATGTACGGCAACTACTACTTCACGCGGCACCAGCTGCCGTTCGTCGGGCGCGCTTCCAGAACGTGTATGGCCCGGGCGAGATCCTCGGCGCCGGGCGATGGCGCGGCACGCCGCATACGGTGTGGCGCAACGTCACCCCGACCTTCGTCTGGAAAGCGCTCACCGCGAGGCGCTGCCGGTCGAGAACGGCGGCATCGCCGGCCGCGATTTCATCTTCGTCGAGGACATCGCGCGCGGCCTGATTGCCTGCGCCGTGCGCGGCGAGCCGGGCGAGGCCTACAACCTCGCCTCCGGAGTCGAGACCACGATCCTCGAGCTCGCCAAGCTGATCAACGCGGACTGGCAACCCGACGCCGATCGCCCTGGCGCCGGCGCGCGACTGGGACCGTTCGGGGCAGCGTTTCGCCTCGACCGAGAAAGCGCGCGAAAAACTCGGCTTCGTTGCTGAGGTCGAGCACGCGGACGGCATTCGCCGCACTGTAGAATGGACGCAAGCGAACAAGGCCACGATCCTGCGCTGCATACTGCAGCACGCTCACTTCGTCCGGAGTGTGCGCGCTTATGGTTGAATTGCTAATTCGATGGACGGCAACAAAGGGTTTGTCGTGCCCTTCAGGCGACGCAGGGGTGCATGCATGAACACGAACTCGAGCGAAGCAAGGCCTAAATTTATTGACGTCAACAGAAAGAACGCTGCTTTCTGGAATGAACTTTGCGGCAGCCACCTCGCCAAAACGATTGGCGTTACAGATGATCTCATTGAGTCGTCGAAAAAATTCGACGACTGGTATTTCGATTTCTATCCTTATTTGGAAGATCATATACAGTTTTCGTCGCTCGAAGATCAGGACGTACTGGAGGTTGGGTTAGGCTATGGCACCGTCGCTCAGCGCATCGCGGAGTTGGGCGCGCGCTATCGGGGGCTGGATATTGCTGCAGGGCCCGTCGGCATGGTTGGCGCAATAGAACAACCTGCCAGGGCGAGCTGAACAGGCTCAATCCTCGAAGCGCCCTTCGCCAAGGCCAGTTTAGATAAAGTCATCGCGATCGGTTGCCTACATCACACGGGGAACTTGCAACGAGCTATCGAAGAGTGCCACCGCGTGCTGCGTCCCGGAGGGCAGCTCATCTTCATGGTGTACTACGCTTACTCATATAGGCGCTTCGTTCAGGCACCACGCCCCACGCTGAGCCAGATCGCGAAAGAGTTGATAGGTCACCGCGGCGTGGTGGCCACGACAAAAGACAGCGATCGAGCCGCCTATGATGCCAGCGAGAGCGGAGAAGGAGCGCCCCATACCGATTGGATCTCCAAGCGGTCCCTGCGGCATCTGTGTCGAAATTTCGGGGCGTTCTCGTCGACGATCGAGAACATCGACAACGGCAAACCGTTCACGTTTGCGCGCCCGCGCGCCGAGCTGTTGAAGACGTCGTTTCCCCGCCGGATTGGCCTCGATTTCTACGCCACGGCGACGAAGTAGACGCCTATCGCTTCTATTTGGTGCGCCCAGATACTGAGTGCGAGCCTTTGTGCCGCCTTCACCGGATCAAAGATTTCGGGTCCGCAGCGCCTCCCACCCACCGCATCAGATCGGTAATTGCGCGGTGGGAGGCGGCGCGTTTGCGGGCGAAGCCTTTGTCCTTGCCTTTGATGCGCTTGCCGTCGGCGTCGTGCGGTGGGCGCGCTCGCGGCGGCAGCAGACCGTAGTTGATGTTCATCGGCTGGAACGAGCGCGCGGCTCGGCCGGCTCCTCGTCGGCGAGGAGATGCCCGCCGGTGATGTGACCGAGCAGCGCGCCGAGCGCCGTCGTGGGCGGCGGCGGCAGCGCAGCGGCTCGCCGAGCCGCTCGGCCGCGGCGAAGCGGCCGGCCAGCAGGCCGATGGCGGCGCTTTCGACATAGCCCTCGACGCCGGTGATCTGTCCGGCAAAGCGCAGGCGCGGCTCGGCCTTCAGCCGCAGCGCGCGTCGAGAAGCTTCGGCGAATTGAGGAAGGTGTTGCGATGCAGGCCGCCGAGGCGCGCGAACTCGGCGTTCTCGAGCCCCGGGATCATGCGGAAGATGCGGACCTGCTCGGCGTGCTTCAGCTTGGTCTGGAAGCCGACCATGTTCCACAGCGTGCCGAGCGCATTGTCCTGGCGCAGCTGCACGACGGCGTAGGGCCGCGCGCCGCCGTGTGCGGGATCGGCGAGGCCGACCGGCTTCATCGGTCCGAAGCGCAGCGTCTCGCGGCCGCGCTCGGCCATCACCTCGATCGGCAGGCAGCCGTCGAAGTAGGGCGTGGATGCTTCCCACTCCTTGAAGCTCGGTCTTGTCGCCGGCGAGCAGCGCGTCGATGAAGGCCTCGTACTCGGTGCGATCCATGGGGCAATTGAGGTAGTCGGCGCCGGTGCCGGCCGGCCCGGCCTTGTCGTAGCGCGATTGCAACCAGGCGACGGACATGTCGATCGAGTCGCGATGCACGACGGGCGCGATCGCGTCGAAGAAGGCGAGCGAGTCTTCGCCGGTGAGCTGCAGGATGGCTTCCGCAAGCGCGGGCGAGGTGAGCGGGCCGGTGGCGACGATGACGCTGTCCCACTCCGGCGGCGGCAGTCCGCCGACCTCGCCGCGATCGATGGTGACGAGCGGGTGCTCGACGAGGGCGCTTGGTAACGGCGGCCGAGAAAGCGTCGCGGTCGACGGCGAGCGCGCCGCCGGCGGGCAGCTTGTGCGCGTCGCCGGCGCGCATGATCGAGCGAGCCGCCGCGGCGCATCTCCTCGTGCAGGAGCCCGACGGCGTTATTCTCCCAGTCGTCGGAGCGGAACGAGTTCGAGCAAACGAGCTCGGCAAGACCATCTGTCTTGTGTGCTTCGGTCATGCGCACGGGCCGCATCTCGTGCAGCACCACCGGCACCCCTCGCTCAGCGATCTGCCAAGCGGCTTCGGATCCCGCAAGACCGCCGCCGATGATGTGAATGGGCTTCGTTTGCGACATGAAAGGCGGACCTGTGAGTTGGGTGAGATCGCGAAAGCGGCACTCAATCCCCGGCTCCGCCAGCCGTCAAGGGGCTGCGGCCGCGATCTCGGTCAGTCCATGATGAGCTCGGGCCATATTGCAGGCGTCGTCGCCAGGCTCGCAGGCGCGGCACACATCCGGACGCACGTCGTAGATGGCGCAGGCTGTCGCCGTCCCGACTTTGCCCGTCAGGGCGCAACAACGGTTGCCGTCGCACTTCATGCGGCCGAGGCCATCATCAACATACTTCGCTGGGATGCGGTCGAGCGCGGCATCGTCCTCGGTCGAGAAGCGCGGCCATTCCGGAGAGTAGTCGCAACAGGCCCCGCAGGCCTGGCAAGGCGAAATTGCAACCGAAGCAGGCGCGGCGGTCACGTTCCTGATCCTCGTCTCGATGCCGATGTCCCGTGCCGGGCTTAACGCGGTAGTAAATGCAACGGAGCCGCTCTTCCCAACGGAAAAGCGGCTCCGAAGATGACCTGTAACGGGGCCTCTCGCGAGGTCCCCGGAATTCTACAACTGCGATCAGGCCGCCTGGATGTTGTTGACGGCGATCTTGCCGGAGCGGCGATCCTCGGCGGTGTCGAACGACACCTTCTGGCCTTCGTGCAGGCTCCGGATGCCGGCGCGCTCAAGGGCGGTGGCATGCACGAACACGTCCTTGCCGCCGTTGTCGGGAGCGATGAAGCCGTAGCCCTTCTGCTCGTTGTAGAACTTCACAGTGCCCTTATTCATGGAGTGGTCCTTCTGAGATCAATCGTAACTGACGAGCCGGGACACACGCTTCGACGCATGCACCGGCTCTGCTTATCGAATTTTGGGGGTCAGTCAGAACGTGCGCCCTTCATGGGTGCGCCCCTCATGAACTGGGCGTTGAGGCCCGGTTGTCCGGCCAAAGTCGATGGCCAAAGATATAGTTGGACTTTTTCAATTCGACAAGAGTTCGTAATTGCGCGGAGCCGGGATCATTGGCGGGATCGGTCAGGCTTGAGAAGCCGCGGCGGAAGGTCCGCGCCTTCGAGCTACGAAACCGATCCTTAGGCCGATGACAGTGCTTTAATCCCCCATGGCTAGTGTGATATTTCAATTCAAGCCACGGGCCTGCCGCTGCAGACAAGCAGTCCGGCTCAGGTGGAACGGAGCTACGGGACGGCTGCAAGAGACGCGGCTATCAGGGCTCGTAGGGAGGGAAAATCGTGGCACTACTCGAATGGACCGACGAGTTCAGCGTCGGCATCAAGCTGATCGACAAGCAGCATATGATTTTGATTCGAACCATCAATCTGTTGGCGATGGCGGTCCAGCGCAACAGCAGCAAGGATTTGCTGACGGAGATCATGGAGACCCTGGTCGATTACACCGACACGCACTTCGCTTATGAGGAGGAGCTGTTCGACCGCTTCGGATACCCCGAAACGGCCGAGCACAAGGCTGCCCACCGGTCGCTGCTCGGCAAGGTCGTTGATTTCAAGCAGCGGTGGGATCTCGGCCAGACCGAGATCGGGCCGGAGCTGCTCAAATTTCTAGTTGATTGGCTGCGCACCCACATCCTGGGCTCAGACAAAAAGTATTCCAGCTTCCTCATCAAAGCGCTGGGGACCGCCTAGGACACCTGTCGCCTCAACCCCCCGCAAGGTGCCAACATCATGGCCGACAAGAGCGATCCGAACGCGCCCCGCTACCCGATCTGCAAATTCGTAAAGGATGACGATATCGATGGTGCTAACACTTTGCTGCATCGGCCGCCCGAGACGGTCGAGGAGTGGAAAGCCAGCATCAACCGCTGCATGGTGCTTGTAGAAGGCAAGCTCGACGACATCGAGCGGAGGATGCTGGCGAAGAAATGAAGCGTGAATGGCCTATCGCCCATAGGCCATCCGAAAGGCACCACCGTCGGGCGAGCCTTTGGCGGAAGACGGCTGCCGCCTACCTCGCCGCTACCTGACACGCGCGATCAAATCATCGAGACCGGCGCATCCACCAGCGTCCTTGGCCCGCTCATACCATTGCAACGCCATGGCCTTGCTTGCCTGCACCGACAACCCGCCCTCGAATAGGCGACCGAGGAAGCACATTGCGATCGGATCCCCAAGCGCGCCGGCGATCTCCCACATGCGGCGTGCTCCGGCGTAGTCAGCTGTGCCATTGGCGGCGGGCTCCGCATAAACGCTGCCGAGCTGGGTCAGTGCCCGCGGCAGCCGCTTGTCGCCCTGCGCCAGGGCCAGATAGCGCTTCAACCAGAAGCCGCCCTCTTCGGTGTCGCGAGCGGCTCCGGTGACCGATAACAAAGCCTGAGCTCGGGCGAGCGCTTGCTGTGAAATCAACGCCCGCGACAGGAACGCCTTTGGGCGACACTGAGCCGGAAGCCAGAGCTTCATAGACCGGGGTTGCGTCGTCCTTCAGCGTCGCTCGGGCGGCGGCTGGGGCCGTGGACGGGGCTGCTGTGACGATACCGGGTTCGATTGCGTGCGGTTGCGGCTTCGTCAGCGCATAGACGGCCGCGATGGCGATCAACGCCACAGGCAGATAGGAGACGACGATATTGCGCAGAAGGCCGCCATTCGACCACCATACGGCTAGCGCGGGGGATGCGGACCGCGGCTGGTACTCGGCGGCGCGCGCGCCGTAGGCGGCGGCAATCGCCTCGCGGCTTTCATTCGGACGGTAGGAATGTGCCTTCAATTCATGGATGTCGTGGATCTCGCGACGAAGGTCTGCCAGCATCCCATAGAGTTCGCGCTCGTGCGGGGGAATTGCGGGCGCGCCCTCGTCATGACGCAGCCGTTCAATATCGCGGCGCAACTCAGCAAGCAGGCCGTAAAGCTGTTGCTCGCCAGCCGGTATCGCTTGGTGCGACTGCTCGTGCTTCAGGGAAGCAATATCCCGGCGTAATTCCGCTAGAACACCATAGAGCTGCTGCTCATGCGGAGGCAGATGATGGGCAGCCTGCTCCCGCTTGAGGGCTTCGATCTCGTGCCGCAGATCCGAGAGTGCGGCGTACAGTTGCTGTTCTTGGGGCGGAAGCGCGCTCATGCGCTGCTCACGTTTCAAAAGCTCGATGTCGTGCTTCAACTCGGTGAACAGCGCGAAGACGGTATCGTTTGCGGGCTGCATGTAAGCGGGCGGAGCGGCCGATGCAGATCTTGCAGCTGGGACGGGGTCCGATTGGGCGACGGATGCCGCGCCCAGGTCGGCCAACGCATCGAGAGCGTCGAGTTGGCTGAGGATCGAGTTCGACTGGGACATGGTAGTCGTTCCATTGTCTGATAGCGGGGTGACGGCGTCACGTATTGGCGCGAGGTTTTTGATGGGCAGCGGGTGGATGCCGGCGCTGCGCGCGTCCCGGTCTGTGGCGGAAGTTGCCGACGCCGCGACGGTCGATAAATCCGCGTGATCGTTGTCGGCTTTGTGCTCCGACATCGCTTTACGGCGCGGGCGAGCGATGACGACGTTGCGGCGGCGGCGCTGACCCACTTCGATCGCGGGCCAAAGAAATTCGGCGCGCACTCCGGTCTCGGGCAATTCGATCTCGACGGCTGCTCCGGGCGTCAAGGCGTCGCTTCGCGTGACATCCGGGCCGAGAACAATTTCGACGCCGTTCTCCGTTGCTCGCGATTCCAGCGGCTGCAAATCACCGCCGCCGGCCCAACTGAGCGCCCCGCCTGGATTGGCAGTGCCGTCGACCTGTTTGATCCGGAAGCCGCATTTAAGCGGAGCCACTGTGAGATCGCTGAGTAGAATTACGACCCTGCCACCCTCGGGATGACTTTCGTCCTCGTAGGCTCGGGCCTGAACTGTTCGCACACCTATTCCCCGATCGTCGTCCGTTTACCGACCAGAGTCGGCAAAAGCGCCATTGAGGCGCGTGCGAATTGCGCCATCAACTTACAGTTAACGCCTTGCGTTCGATCAAGCGCCGTGGGGTTTCAAGGCTCGTTCGAGAAGATTCATCGATGGCGGTAAATCTGGATACGGTCTGCAGCTCCTTCGGGGGAGGCAGCAGGGCAACGTAACTCACTCTCCGGAGCGGACGGCAGGAGCAATCGCGGCGTTCGGCGTCATTTCGTGCAGCGCCGAAGCGAGCGGCGTCAAGGCACACAACGCGCTGAAATCCTTGATAATGGCCCGGCCGCGTCCGGCAAGCGCGAACAGGTTGCGCGATTTGAGCCGCGACATGATCCGGCTCAAGGTGTCGGCGTTGAGGGAGAGATGCTCGGCGATGTCAGAGCGGGACAGCGCAAGATCGACGGCGATGCCACCCGCGACTGGGTATCCGACGCGAAGCGCGAGATCGACTAGGAACGAGGCCGCGCGTTCCTCGCCCGTCAAAGAGCCGACGGTCGCCATGTGCATGGCGAGGCGCGCCTGCTGCACGGCGCACCGCCGATGGATGGCGCTGTCTAGATCACTATCGGTGCGCAGAAGAGCCTCGGCGGCGCTCCAGCGCATCCGCCCAACCTCGGCTAAGTTGGCTGAAGTCAGCGCGATTTCCGGCAGCGGTGGCGCAAACGAGGTACGGAAAACGTCGCCGGGAAAGAGAACGCCGATGACGAGATGGCGACGGCCAGGAATGCTGGCCGTGACGAGCAATTGCCCCGAACGAACGAGATAAAGCGTTTCTGCTTGGTCAATAGAGATCGCGAGCCGCTGGCGCCTGCGGGCACGCACGGTGATGCAGGATTCATCGAGACGCTTCAGAGCCGGCTCCATGGTGACGCGATCAGCGACGCTGCGCCGCGACGCGGACGTCTTTTCTGCCGAGTTCTGACGCACCTTCGTATCTGTCGTATTCATTGCAGCCTCGAATTGAGACCGGCGCTCGTCGAGCAGGTCCCTTCGCGGACCCTCGATCCGTAAACGGGACAGGGCTTTGATACCGATCAAGATGAAGGGGGGCTGCGACCAAAGGCGTTGGTATTGGATCGATTATTGCCGATTCAAACAATCAGGTATTTGATGCAGATCAAGAAGTTCCGTGTCGTCAAGGCCACAACGGCAGTTGCCCCCAATCTCCGCTGACCCATGTCAGTGTCCTGTGCGAACTTCGCCTGGAAATGATGCGCAGGCAATTCAACAGTGCCCCTCGTGACATTGCCGAGTTCTGAGAGATCGTTCCGCGATGGGGCGGGATTACTCGGTGGGGACAGGGGAATACAAAATGTTGAATATCAAGAGCCTTCTGCTGTCGGCCTCGATTGGCGCAGCACTCGCAGTCGCCGTTGTGGCGCCTGCCGCCGCTGGCGACAGCAACGGCAACTTCCAGATCAAGCTCGGCGGCACCTTCGTCGACTTCGACAACAAGACCAACTCGCTGACGTCAACGTTGCCGGCGATATCCTGACCGGCAATTCCGCAGCCGTTGAAAACACGTGGCTGCCGACGACCACGCTCACCTACTATGTCAACAAGAACGTGGCCGTTGAGCTGTTCTGCTGCGCCGGCGGCTTTAGCATTGCCGGCAAGGATGGTCTGGCTGGTGCTGGTGAGATCGCGCACTTCTACACCTTCCCGCCGGCGCTGACCCTGCAGTATCACCTTGACCCGATCGGTCCGCTCCGTCCCTACGCGGGCGTCGGCGTGGAGTGGATTCACACTTGGGGTGGTAAGGGCAGCAACGGCCTCGGCGCCGACAGCGTCAAGGTCGGTGACTTCGTCGGCTTCGTGCTGCAGGGCGGCGTGGACTTCGACCTCGGCAACGGCTTCTCGCTGGGCGTTGATGTCAAGAAGGTCTGGGGCAATGACGTCAAGGTCACTTGGGAGAACGTGGCAGGTCTCGGCACAGTGATCGAAGCCAAGCACACTATCGATCCGCTGATCGTCACTGCTAACGTCGGTTATCGCTTCAACCTCGGCGACCTCTTCAGCCGCCGCGCCGAGCCGGCTCCGCTGAAGTAAGACATCGATCAATACCAGATACGGAAAGAGCCCGGCTTCGACCGGGCTCTTTTCGTTTTGGAGATCGATCGAAGGTCCGCGAGACACGGCTGCCGCGCGGTTCGTCAGCTCCTGCAAACCTTTGCGTTGGCGACGCAGGTCCACACCCCATTCTGCTTGCAGTTGTATTTCACGTCGGTGATGCGATCGGATTCGATCGGCCAATTGCCAGTCACCTGCTTGATGATCAGCAGCGCTTCATATTCGGCGAAGCCGCGGGTGGGTCCGGACGCGGTTCCTGCTTTAGCGATGCATTTGGGAGCCGCATATGCGGACGGTCCCGCTAGTCCGGCTGCGAGGAGCACGCCAGCGGCAGCGGCGCGACGCAAAATCGATGATCTCAAGGTCAGTTCTCCCTCATAACGAGAAGCGTTTTTTGACGCGTCCTACTATGCCGGGATGGCGAACCGCTGCCAACGTCGCACTTACGCCTCCACAGCGCGCGCGGGCACCTTGCTCTGGCGGCGCGGCTGCGGATAGAAGTGAGCCATGGCACATTCCGCGCCCCGCACGGGCTTCTACTCGGGCTCATTCGATCCGGTGACGCTCGGGCACACCGACGTGATCGCTCGCGCTGCGGAACTCGTCGACCGTCTCGTCATCGGCATCGGCGTGCATCCGGCCAAGGCGCCGATGTTCAGCGACGATGAGCGCGTTGCGCTTCTCAAGGCCGAATGCGAGCCGATCGCCGACAAGGCCGGGATCGAGATCGAGATCGTCACCTTCTCTAATCTCGTGGTCAGGCGGCGCGCGAGAACGGGGCCAACGTCATTTTTCGTGGTCTTCGCGACGGCACGGACTTCGACTACGAAATGCAGATGGCCGGCATGAACGACTCCATGGCGCCGGATGTGCAAACCGTGTTCGTCGCCGCTTCGCCGGGTGTCCGCCACATCGCGGCAAACCTCGTGCGCCAGATCGCGGCCATGGGCGGCGACGTCACCGGCTTCGTCTCCTCGGCGGTGGCCGAAGCGCTGAAAGCCAAAATTGCAGCGAAACGGAGCTGAGGCCGAGCCAGCCCATGAGCCGGATCGAGCGCATTCGGGGCCGACGGATTTGGGACACCCGTGGCCGTCCCGCCCTGGAGGTCGAAATCACGCTCGACAGCGGAGCGTCATCTTTTGCAAGCGCGCCACCGCCTCTTCGCGCGTTGCCCGGGACGCCGATCGAATTGCACGATGGTGGGGCGGCGTTTGGCGGCCGTGGCGTGTCGCTCGCGGCGGGTATCGTCAGCGAGCGCATCCACGGTGCGCTTCGCGGCCTCGATGTGCGCGATCAGGAGACCATCGACCGGCGTCTCCTGGTGCTCGATGGCACGCCCGACATCGGGAGATGCGGTGTCAACAGCGTGCTTGCTACCTCGATCGCCGCTGCCCTGGGCGCGGCGGCGGCAAACCAGCTTCCGCTCTGGCGACATCTTGCACGCGAGCCGCGCCCCACACTGCCCATGCCGCTGGTCGAACTGCTCGGCGTCAGCGATCGCAACACCAATGACGGTTTGGCGCTCGCGGCCGTACACCTCGTGCCGTTTGGGGCCGACGACATGGTGGCCGCCCTCGACTGGTCGGCCGAGGTGGTCCGGGTAGCCGGGCAGCAGCTCCGGAATGGCGGGCGCGACGCGCCTGAAACCGGGCTTGGCGGCTATCGCAATCCCTTCGACCAGGCCGAGGACGCGCTGGAGTTCGCGGTCCGATCAATTGAACGCGCGGGTTTCACGGCCGGAGAGGATTTTGCGCTCGCGTTGGAGTTTGCCGCCGGCACGTTCGGCTCGCGGGGCACCTACGTGATCGCCCGCGAGGGTCGGCGCTGCGATGCCGCTGCCTTGATGGCTCGGCAACTCGAGTGGCTAAGTCGCTACCCCATCGTCGCCTTCATAGACCCGCACGCCGCCGACGACGGAGCCGCCTGGCCGGTGCTTACGCGAGCGGCCGGGCAGGGGGTGAAGATCGCGGGTGGAGATTTGCTGATCAGTTCCCCGCAGCGCATCGCCGCCGCCGCAGAGGCGAGCGCCTGCAACACGTTATCCTTGTCCCTCGCGCATGCGGGGACGCTGACGCAGGCGCGCGCGGCACTCTCCGTGGCCCGAGCCAGTGGCTGGAACGTCATCCTTGCCGGCGGCGAGGGAGACGCCGGCGACGGATGGCTCGCGCACTTGGCTGTCGCCGAAGGAATCGAACTTATGCAGGCTGGTGGTCTGTTGGGGGGCGGAAACGCCGCCCGCTGGAACGAGACGCTTCGACTCGCGGAGCAGTTACCCGGCGGTGGCCGTCTGCCGCCCCGCGAACGCTTCCGCTGGTAATCCCCTCTGCAACCGGCTCGCGTCTCGCTGTTGCGCCGGCGCCGCCAAATCGCCATAACGGCGGCGCACGCCCAGCCCGCCGCGGTCTCGACTCTTGATCAACGCCCGCGGGCTTCGACCCTCGTCTCACATTAAAGGGCATAAACACCCATGCGCTTCCTGTTGACCCTGGTGCTCGCGACGCTCGCGCTCGCCGCCCCGTCGCACGCTGCTCCGCCGGTAGATCCCGCCAATACGCTCGTTATCGAGCTGACGACCGGTAAGGTCGTGATCAAGCTCCGGCCCGACCTCGCCCCCAAGCATGTCGAGCGCGTCAAGACGCTGGCCAAGGAAGGCTTCTATAACGGCATCATCTTCCACCGCGTCATCGACGGCTTCATGGCGCAGACCGGCGATCCGACCGGCACCGGCATGGGCGGCTCGAAGCTACCCAACCTGCCCGGCCGAGTTCACGCCCGAGCGCCATTCAAGCGCGGCAGCGTCGGCGCCGCCCGCATCGGCGATCCCAGACAGCGCCAACAGCCAGTTCTTCATCTGCTTCGCCTACGGCTGCCGCAACCTCAACGGGCCAATACACGCTGTGGGGCGAGGTGATCGAAGGCATGGAGCAACGTCGACAAGATCGCGCGCGGCGAGCCGCCCGCGCAACCCCGACAAGATGCTGAAGGTGTATATTCAGGCGGACGGACCCGGCGCTGCCGCGAAGAAGTGAGGGAGTTCGGGAGTAGGGAGTGAGGGAGTAGGATGTCCGCACCTGCCGCTCCCGACTCTCTATTCCCTAGTCCCTTTTGCCCTCATGCACTGGAGCCAACCACCACATGGCAACGATCAAAGACCCCGAGAACACGCTGATCATGGAGACCACCAAGGGCCGCGTCGTGATCGAGCTGCGCCCCGACCTCGCGCCCAAGCACGTCGAGCGCATCAAGAAGCTGGCGCGCGAAGGCTTCTACGACGGCATCGTGTTCCACCGCGTCATCGACGGCTTCATGGCGCAGACCGGCTGCCCCAAGGGCACCGGCACCGGCGGCTCGAAGCTATCCGAACCTGCCCGGCCGAGTTCAACGCCGAGCCGCACGTGCGCGGCGTCTGCTCGATGGCGCGCTCGCAGAACCCCAACAGCGCCAACAGCCAGTTCTTCATCTGCTTCGACGACGCCCGCTTCCTCGACAAGCAGTACACCGTCTGGGGCAAGGTGATCGAAGGCATGGAGAACGTCGACAAGATCAAGCGCGGCGAGCCCGTGCGCGAACCCCGACAAGATGACGTCGGTGCAAGGTCGCCGCCGACGTGAAATGAGCTTGAAACGGATTGCGGCCGCTCTCGCAATGATCGCGGCCCTGGCCGGTGGCGCCGGGGTCGCGCTCGCAGCCGTGGCGGCGCACAAGGTGCAGACCCCGGCGCTCGGTTCCGCCGCGCAAATGCTGATGGTCCATGGCGCAGCGGGCCTCGCGATGCTCGCCACCGCGCACCGCTCCTCCGCATCGCGTGTCTGGGTGGCGGCCGCGGCGCTCGTGGTGTCTGGCAGCCTCCTTTTTGCGCTCGCCGTGGCGTTGCCGATCCTCGCCGACAGCCGCTTGCTCGCCCACTTTGCGCCGGTGGGCGGCAGCACGGTCATGCTGGGATGGGCCGTTGGCGCGTTCGCCGCCGCGCGAGAGATCTTTGTCGCCGAGTGAGTTGTTACGCGTTCCCCGCGTGCTTCCCGTTCCATTGCTGCCTGAGCCAGCGCTTACCTCTGGACCTTTCAGCTAAAGTCGCAGACAACGGCCCGTCTGGAGGTTGCCCCTCCAGTGGAGTGCGAGGGCGTGCCTCGATCGTGAAGCGAGACCCAGGATGAGACCGCGCATGAGTGTCGAGACGTTCATCCTGACCCTGTGCGCGGTCGTTGCCGGAGGCGTCATCGCGCTGCAGTCGCCGATCAACGCCGCGATGGCGATGCGGATCGGCAATCCGATCGCGGGTGCGACGTGGTCGTTCATCGTCGGCACTGTGGCGCTGCTTCTGCTGTCGTTGGTTCTGGCGCGAGGTTCCGCCAACCCGTCCGCGCTAATGACCATGAGCCCACTGCTGATTTTTGGCGGCGGCCTGCTCGGTGCAACGTTCGTTACGTCGAACATCCTGCTGACGCCGCGCATCGGCGTTGCCGCCGTTGTCGCGCTTGCCATTGCTGGGCAGGTAATCGCGAGCCTGATCCTCGACCGCTACGGCTTTCTCGGCATGGCGATGCGCGAACTCTCACCTGGCCGCCTGCTCGGCGCCGTCATGGTCGTCGCCGGCGCGCTTATGGTGCGGTTTCTCTAATCTCTTCAAACGTGTTGCGGCGGGTTGGGCCCCGGCTGAGACGGCGGATCGATCACCGGCAGCGGCGGCGTATCCGGCGGCGGATTGGGATCGCGTGTCGGATCCGGCCGGTGCGGATCCGTTGGCGGGTCGGGCATCGGACCGGGCTTAGTGGGATCGGGCGAGGGCGGTTCCGGTGGCAGGACCGGTGGCTGCGGATCGGGCTTGACGGCCGTCATCAAAAGGCTTGGGTTTGTCATAGTCGTGTAATTCAGCCGTGCGGTATGCAGTTCCGTGAGGTGGCAAACTCTGTCCATTTGTCTGATGCTCATGCCAACGGCGGCGTGGGCGCAGGATCTCGGCTCGTGCGTGCAGGCCTCGCCCGAATTCGCCAAGAAGCTCGCGGAAGCCCGCAAGGGTCAGGATTGCCAAGTGAAGTGCGAAGGCTGCGGCTGCAAGGGTGGCCCCGGTTATCGCAGCCTGCGGACCATGCAGTGCGTCGGCTACAAGAATCTGGTCGCCGAATGCGGGCCGCCCCCGCACGAACGTTGCCAGCGCGAATGCACCCCCGTCGTCGCCGGCTGCGAACGGCCGACTGGACCTCAACCTGCAACCCAGTGACACCTTGCAGTGAGGCTTGACGTGGCCTTGCGCACGCGCGACCCATGCGGCTATGCGCACTGATCTATTCGATTTCGACCTGCCCGAGGACCGGATTGCCCTCCATCCGGCGAGCCCGCGGGATTCTGCGCGGATGCTCGTTGTTCGACCCCCTCAGGGTTTTCAGGATGGAGCCGTCCGGGACCTGCCATCGCTGCTCAGACCCGGCGATGCTCTCGTCTTCAACGATACCCGCGTCATCCCAGCGGCGCTGACAGGCCGGCGCACACGCGATGGAGTAACGGCCCACATTGATGCCCTGCTGACGAAGCGGCTCGATGATAGCCGCTGGCGGGCATTTGCGCGGCCGGCCAAGCGCTTGAAAATCGGTGACCGCGTGCGCTTCGGCGCGGAGGGCAAGGTCTGCCTCCAGGGCGTCCTCGACGCCACAGTTGTCGTGAAAGGCGAGGCGGGCGAGGTCGAGTTCGAGTTCTCGCTGCACGGCGCCTACCTCGACGCCGCCATCGCGGACCTCGGCGATATGCCGCTACCGCCATACATCGCGGGCAAACGCGCACCAAACGAAAGCGATCGCGCCACTTACCAGACGATGTTCGCCCGCGAGGAAGGAGCAGTGGCTGCGCCCACGGCGGGGCTGCATTTCACGCCCGAACTGGTGGCCGCACTCGAGGCGCGCGGAATCTCGCGGCATTTCGTGACGCTGCACGTCGGGGCCGGCACATTCCTGCCGGTGAAGGCGGAGGACACGTCCGAGCACAAGATGCATTCCGAGTGGGGCAGTGTGTCGGCTGAGACCGCGATGCAACTCAATGCGGTCAAGGCGCGTGGTGGACGCATCGTGGCGGTCGGCACCACGTCGCTGCGGCTCTTGGAATCGGCGGCGCATGAAAGCGGCGAGATCCGGCCGTTCGTGGGCGACACCGCGATTTTCATAACGCCCGGCTATCGCTTCAAGGCCGTCGACGTGCTGATGACCAACTTCCACCTGCCGCGCTCGACGTTGTTCATGCTGGTGTCGGCGTTCGCCGGGACCGAGACGATGAAGACGGCCTACGCGCACGCTATCGCCAACGGCTACAGATTCTATTCTTACGGTGATGCAAGCCTGCTGTTTCGCTCGTAAGGTTCCAGATCGTTATCTGGCGGGAATTCAGCGCAACAAATGGGCGAAGCCGCACGCGATCGATCGGGATGACGGGTTGCGGTGACGGCGGGTGACAGTGACCCCCGCATCTGGCATGACGCGGGCCATGCAGAAACCAGCCGACACATTCGCCTATCATCTCAAGGCTCAGGACGGCGCACGCGCGCCTCGGCGAGATTTCGACGCCGCGTGGCGTCATCCGCACGCCGGCATTCATGCCGGTCGGAACCGTGGCGACCGTCAAAGCGCTTTATCCTGAGCAGGTGGCAGCTTCAGGCGCCGATATCCTGCTCGGCAACACGTATCACCTCATGCTGCGGCCGGGCGCGGAACGCGTAGCCAAACTCGGCGGGCTGCATTCGTTCATGCGCTGGGAAAAGCCGATCCTTACCGATAGCGGCGGCTTCCAGGTCATGAGCCTGTCGAAGATCCGCAAGATCACGGAAGAGGGCGTGCAGTTCCAGAGCCACCTCGACGGCTCGCGCCACATGCTTTCTCCCGAGCGCTCTATCGAGATCCAGTGCCTCCTGGGTGCGGATATCCAGATGCAGTTCGACGAATGCATCGAGCTGCCGGCCGAGCGCAAGGAAATCGAACGGGCGATGCAACTCTCGCTGCGCTGGGCGGAGCGGTCAAAGCGCGCGTTCGCGAAGCACCGCGAGGAGGGGCTTGCGAAGGCGGGGCAGGCCCTGTTCGCCATCGTGCAGGGCGGCACGGATGCCGAACTGCGGCGGCAATCGGCCGAGGCTCTGGTGGCCATGGATTTCCCCGGCTACGCGGTGGGCGGCTTGGCGGTGGGCGAGGGCCACGAGGTGATGCTGCAGACGCTCGAAGGGGTGCTCCCGTTCTTGCCGCAAGACAAACCGCGCTACCTCATGGGCGTCGGCACGCCGGAGGACCTGATCGAGAGTGTCAGGCGAGGCATCGATATGTTCGACTGCGTGATGCCGACCCGAAATGGCCGCCACGGCCTCGCCTTCACCTGGGGTGGACGCGTCAACCTGCGCAATGCCAAGCACGCCGAGGACTTGGCTCCGCTCGATCCGCAAAGCTCGTGCCCCGCCGCCCGCGATTACTCGCGAGCCTATCTGCACCACCTCGTGCGCTCGGGCGAATTGCTGGGCTCGATGCTGCTGTCGTGGAACAACACGTGCTTCTACCAGGAGCTGATGGCAGCCATGCGCTCGGCAATCGCGGAGGGAAGGTTCAAGTCCTGGGCCGCCGAGGCGAAGGCGCGGATCGGCGTGAAGGGGTGAGTCTTCCTTCGACGGATCTGTCGATTTCGCCTGGCTGCCGTTGATTGCTAACCGACGTCATGGCCGCGACGGCGGCCACCCACGACAAGTCTGGTCAGCACGGCATCTGCTGCGTGGGACGACGCTTCGCGCGCCTTAGTCCGAAGCAACGCGCGTCGTTCGCTCGCGATGAAACAGGTAGACGCCGGAGCCGACGACGATCAGCGCACCGGCGAGTTGCCAGAGGTTGGGTACGTCTTCGAAGACGACGTAGCCGAGGGTCACCATGGCGATGAGCTGGAAGTAGAGAAACGGCGCCACGGTGGAGGCGGGCGCGAGGCGGTAGGCCAGGATGAACAGGAAGTGGCCGGTGCCACCGAGCGCACCGAGCGCCGCCAGCCGCAGCCAGACGACAACGCTATCTGGCGTCACCCACTCGACGACCGCGAGCGGCGCCATCCCGGCCGTGCCCGCCAGCATCGAATAGAACAACGTCACAAACGGCGGATCGAAAGCAGCGATGCGCCGTGTCACCAGCATGAAGCCGGCGTAGGCCAGCATCGAGAGCACCGAGTAGCCGATTGCCGGGTGGATGCTCGCAACGCCGGGCCGGACCGCGATAAGGATGCCGCAGAAGCCGACCAGAATGGCCACCATCCGCCGCCAGCCCACCCATTCGCCAAGGACCGGTCCTGCGAGCAACGCCACGACGAGCGGCGTAAGGAATACGATGGTGATCGTCTGATCGAGCCGCAGGTATTTGACCGCCAGGAAGTTGAAGGCAGTGGTGCCTAGCATCAAGCAGGAGCGGAACAGCTGCGCCTTGAGCTGCACGGTCTTCAGCAAAGCCGGCAAGGCGAACGCGTGGAAGATCGCGACCATGTAGACGGTCTGGCCGAGAAACCTCAGCCACACGACCTCGCCGACCGGAATGTGGTCGCGGCTGATGAGATACTTGGCGGTTGCATCAAGTGCGGAGAACAGAACGAGCGCGACGCACATCAATCCGATCGCCCGCAGCCGGCCGCGCACGGCGGAATGGTCTTCACTCGGGCTTGCGCGTTGCATGAGTGCCGGGCGTCCTTGGCTGTTCGCGGGTTCGATCGTGACCGCGGCAGCCGTCGGCGCGGGCGATGGGTCCCTCTCTTAGCCCGTTCGCCCAACGCACCAAAAGCGCGAATTTGGCAGGCTAGACGTTCAACAGCCGCGTCAGCAGCGAGCCCGACTTGGGCGGCAGCACCGGAGCCTTGCGGGGCGCGGGCTTCGCCTGGAGACGCGCGGGACCGGCATACTGAACCCCCGCGGCCTTGCCGCTGCGCCAGACGAGCCGGCACTCGATGGAGACGCGGTCCATCGTCAAGTTGAGCGTGAAGCGCTCCGGCAGGCTCTCAGAGTCGCTGCCCAGCGAGCCGGCCGAGCGCCCGAACTCGAGCAATGCGCCCGTCGCGGAGGAGTCGCAGACGAAACAGTTCAGTGCCGTCTTGAGACCGCCGCCGGTGATCGTTGCGGGTGAGCGGCACGAGCGCCGTTTGGCGCGTCGGAGCTCGGATGCCTCGGTCGCTTCGTTCTGGGCGGTCTCAGGGGCTTGAGAAGCCGTCAGAGCGGCACGCGAGGCCACGATCATCTCGGCACGCGCGGGGGCCGTCAGGGCGAGGAGGCGGGGGTGCATGCCAGAACTCGCGCCACCCAAACGAGGGGCATCGGCGGTGGATTCAGTCCCGGAGTGCTTAGGCACCCGGTCGATGATCGTGTTCTTACGCAGGGTCACTGGCAAACTCGCAAAGGGTGCCTGACTGTCGAACGTGACTGTCGGAACTGCACCATGCAGGTCATGTCTGAAAATTCTGCCAATCCTGTTCATGAGCGGGTCCGCGGCGGTAGCTCTGCTCGCCCTCGTGCTCGTGCCTTGCTATAAGCCGGGCATGAGCAAAACCGAGCCGCTGAAGCCCAATTCGCGCGTGACCGTCGGGTCCGTCACTTTCTCCAACGATGCGCCGATCGCGGTGTTCGCAGGTCCGTGTCAGATGGAAAGCCGTGCGCACGCGCTAGAAACGGCCGCGGCGCTGAAGGAGATCGCCGGGCGTCTGGGGCTGGGTCTCGTCTACAAGTCGTCCTTCGACAAGGCCAACCGCACCTCGCTTTCCGGCAAGCGCGGCATTGGGCTTGAAGGTGCGTTGGCGGTGTTCGCGGAGATCCGCGAAAAGCTCGGCCTCCCAATCGTCACGGATGTGCACGAAATCGGTCAATGTGCGCCCGTCGCCGAGGTGGTCGACGTTCTACAGATCCCCGCCTTTCTGTGCCGTCAGACGGACTTGCTCATTGCGGCCGCACGCACGGGCAAGGTCGTGAAGATCAAGAAGGGGCAGTTCCTCGCGCCCTGGGACATGCGCAACGTTGTCGCCAAGGTGGTCGGCTCGGGCAACCCGAACGTGCTGCTGACCGAGCGCGGCGCCTCGTTCGGCTACAACACGCTGGTTGCCGACATGCGCTCGTTGCCGATCATGGCGGAGACCGGCTGCCCGGTGATCTTCGACGCCACGCATTCGGTGCAGCAGCCGGGTGGGCAGGGGACGAGTTCGGGCGGTGACCGTCGCTTCGTGCCAGTGCTCGCGCGCGCGGCGGTGGCAGTGGGCGTCGCGGGCCTCTTCATCGAGACGCACCCGGACCCGGACAAAGCGCCGTCCGACGGTCCCAACATGGTGCCGCTCAAGGACTTCGAGGCCCTGATGCGGAGTCTGATGGCGATCGATCGCGTCGTGAAAGCGCAAACGTAAAAAGCGCGGCCGGATTGACCGCGCTTCCAATTTTGGCTGGCTTTTTTGGTTCTTGGAGCGGTGGGCGGCCGGTTGGCTGGCCGCCATATGTAATCGTGCGCTTGACGGAGTTTTTTTGCCGTCGCTGGCGTGGCAATCGCCAGGCGACGCAGGTAGGGGCTGTCGGACGGAGTGGATTGGAGAGCAAAAAAGTCCAAAAAGACTGCAGGCTCGCCGCCGTTATTTTGTCCCCCACAGATGCATCGCCAATGCTTTGACGTGCTCGGGGTTGTTCAGTCCCGACGGCAACCCGCCGACCGAAGGCGTGTAGTAGGTGCTGACCGGGAAGCATCGGGCGGGCGAGCAGTGTTGGTCACTACGGGCAGAGCTGGAGCTGAGCGTGACCAGGCTCATCACCAGAGCAAAGATGCCGACTGTGGAGAGGCAGACGGCTTGACCTAAGGCACGCAGAACAAGATCAGACATCGAACGACCTCATGATACTCATTTACGACCGTGTTGGCCTGTTGCTTGTCTCGCCGGGGGCGCTTGGCTACCGGCGGCCAACTGAGTTCAGAGTGCGCTAACCTCGGTTAAAGCCGGGTTAAGGTTACCGTTAGGTGAACAAAGAATTCGCGCCGCGCGTGTGAGGGCGGACAAATGCTCGCGGGGGGCGACGGTAGTTGCCATGCGCCGCCAGTTGACGTCTGCGAATGCAAAAAATGGATCTTAGTCGAGGCCGAGCATCAGCTTGATGTTCTGAACGGCGGCGCCCGACGCGCCCTTTCCGAGGTTGTCGAGCCGAGCCAGCAGAACGGCTTGGCCCAGCTCCGGCTTCCCGAACACATACAGCTCTAGCTTGTCGCTGCCATTCAGCGCCAAGGCATCGATGCGGCCACCGAGCTTCTTCGTCGGCTCGCGGATGACACTAACGAGCGCGTTACCCTCGTAATGGGCAGCCAAGGCGCCCTCGAGGTCGGCCATCGACGGCTTGCTGGGCAAGGTGTCGAGATGTAGCGGGATCGACACCAGCATACCCTGGCGGAAATTCCCGACCGACGGCACGAACAACGGTCGCCGCTTCAGTCGCGAGTAGGCCTGCAACTCCGGCACGTGCTTGTGCTCCAGGCCAAGACCATAGACCTCGAACGGCGGCGCCTTGCCGGTCTCATAGGCTTCGATCATCGACTTGCCGCCGCCCGAATAGCCGGAGACAGCATTGACCGTGATCGCGTAGTCGCGCGGAATGAGGCCCGCGTCGACCAGAGGCCGCAGAAGCGCAATTCCTCCGGTCGGATAGCAGCCCGGATTGGTGACGAGGCGGGCTTCTCGAATGGCGCGAGGCTGGTCCCTGGCGAGTTCGGCAAAGCCGTAGACCCATCCCGTCGTGACCCGGTGCGCGCTGGAGGCATCGACGATGCGCGGCGCTTTCTCACCGAGTTCCGTGGCCAGGGCCACGGCTTCCTTGGCGGCGTCATCCGGCAGGCACAGCACCACGAGATCGACGGACGCCATCATCTCGCGCCGCGCCGACGGATCTTTCCGGCGATTGGACGCGATCGAGCGGACTTCGAGGCCGTCCATGCCGGCCAGCCGTTCGCGAATTTCGAGGCCGGTCGTACCGGCCTCGCCGTCAATAAAGACCTTTGGAATTTGGTTTGTCACGGGGCTCCCTTGCCCAAGCCGAGCCGGTGCTTGATGCCTTCCATTAGAGTTTCCGAACAACCAACGCTATACGCTTCGCAGGTCACCTCGTGGGAACCGCGGTAAATCATGTCAATGGCGACCCAGACGATGACGGCGAGGCCGAGCCAGGCAATCCACGGATAGCGGCCCAGCAGGCGGGCGATGAAGTGTGAGGCGATTGCCATCAGCAGGATGGCGAGCCCAAGGCCGATGAACAGAACGAGTTGGCTCTTTCCCGCCGCGCCTGCGACCGCCAGCACGTTGTCGAGCGACATCGATAGATCGGCGAGCATGATCTGGCCGACTGCCGTGCCGAAGCCGACTGCCTTCGCTGCGTCGACCTCAAGCTCGCCCTTGCGGTTTATCTCGTCGATATCGTGGTTGTCGTCGCTGGAGATCTGACGGAACATCTTCCAGCACACCCAAAGCAGCAGAAGGCCGCCGGCGAGAGTCAGACCGATGATCGACAATAGCTGCTGCGTGATTCCGGCAAACAGTACGCGCAGGATAACGGCGCCGGCAATGCCCCAGAAAATGACTTTCGCCCTGATGTCGCGGCGGACCTGCGACGCTGCGATTCCGACGACGATGGCATTGTCGCCCGCCAGTGTGATGTCGATGAGGAAGACTTTGAGCAGTTCGTCGAAGTTCTGATGCCACCAAGCCGGTGAGACGACTTGGGCAAGCTCGTTCAACAAATTAGCAAGCATGCGATGCCGTCTCTCCTTGGCAATGATCACGGGAGGGACGACCCGAGTTTGAGACCGGGCGACCCGTCAGGCCGGTAGGTCCGCCGCTTCGGTGCCCCCGACGGGACAGTTCAGCATCGCCGGATGTGGCCGTGCTGCGTAATTAGTGCGGGTAGGGTCTCAGCGGCAAGGTCTTGGGCCGGAAAACAGTTCAGCCCGCCGAGCGGCGGGCTGACACAGTGTGGCGAATTTGCCAGGGTACCGCTTAGCGCTTCGCTTCGAGAACTGGAGGTTCAAATAAGTCAATCACATCAACAGGTTGTGGGTGTAAAAACAGTTTGTGAATTGTTTGTGAATGTGGACGCCACTGTTCTTTCGAACTGGGAATGTCTTCAACCAAAAGCGTGGGCGAAAGCCCCTGAAGCTGGTGAGGGGTCCTGCGAGCTTCAGGGGCTCTCCTGGGCTCATCCTGCGGCGGGGCTCGGGCATCGGTGAGCCCCATCGCATTCTGCTGGTCGCAATCAAGACTTGCCTAGTTGCCGCAGTCAAACGGAAAGCGAACGCAATAAAACAGGGGCTTGTGCTCGTTACTGCAAATCTGTTGACAGCTGCCCAAGACCGAACGGCATTAGCCTCTCGACATGTTCGTCGGCAGTCCTGCCAACGAGGAGTGGCGTCTCGGCCAAAATTGAACGCGCGTGTCTCTGGTCGTTTGGGAGGTATTGCCCTGAAGCTATTTATCGCCCGAGGCCAAGGCGCGCCAGAGCGTATGCCGGGACGCGCCCAACTCTGCTGCGACCTCAGCCTTCGTGTATTCTCCTGACGCCAGCAGCGCCTTCGCTTTCTTGATCTCGTCCGGGCCAGGCTCTTTGGTCTTCCCCCAACCCGCCCGCGCTTCCTCGCAGCGATCAGCCCAGCCATCGTGCGCTGCCGCAACTGATCCCGCTCGAACTCTGCCATCAGAGCGAAAATTCCGAACACGAGCTTGCCGCTTGGGCGTGGTCGTGTCGATCAAGTTCTCGGTCAGGGACCGCAGTTGGACGCCGCGTTCGTGCAGGAGATTGACGGTCTCAATGAGGTGTAAGAGCGGGCGCCCGAGCCGATCAAGCCGCCACACGACAACAACATCGCCTTTCCGCGCGTGGTCCAGCAACCGCATCAGTTCGGGCCGGTCGGTCTTCGCCCCCGACGCCTTCTCCTGGTAGATGCGCTCGCAACCGGTTGCCTTGAGCGCATCGATCTGCAAGTGGGTTTCTTGCTCATCGCTGCTAACGCGCGCGTAGCCCAGTAACATGGTACAAAATCCTATCGGCTGGAGTGTTTTGCACCATAGCCTTTTGCACCTTAGTTTTGCAACATTTTTGTGAGGGTCCCGGCAATCTGTCGGTCGACAGTCGGCGCGGTGCAGAAACGGACGTTTTTGCACTCTACGGCGACGGAGTTCGCACTCTGATTGGATACTCGCCGACGCATGTCGAAGCGCCTCTGCCGCTCCTGCCCAACAGCCCGCCAAGCCTTTGTCTTGACCTTGATCTTAGCCGCCGTTCGCGCCTGATCGGTAGGGTGCATCCAGCCGCTTTGAGCAACGTCAAGCCAGTGTTGGGCGGATTTCGATCGGCCTGCGCGCAGAAAAACCAGAGCGTTGGAACGGCCAAGAGGTATGTGCGTTTCGCCGCAAAGAAACGGAGCGGCTGAATACCCCCGATCATCGCACTGCACTTGCGTGAGATCATTGAGAACGTCGTTGGTGAGCCCGTGGCCGTCGCGCGATCCATTCCAGAGGCTGAACGTTCACTTGCCTCGGGCGTCGATTTTGCGTTCCTGGACGTGAGTTTCGGGCACGAAACGAGCTATGAGTTGGCGCGAAGACTGTACTCTGCGGGAATCCCTTTTGTCTTCGCATCAAGTTGTAATCCAGCAGAGGTGCCCGACGACCTAAGGGCCGCTCAGTTTATTCCGAAACCATGCAGGGCGAGTGAGTTGGTTCGGACTTTGCGTTCCGTCTTTAAACGGCGGTGGGGTCGAATTAAGCAGGTCCTGAAAGAAGAAGGGCATCGAGACGTCGCCGCACGCCCGATGCCCCATCACTATCGCCAGGCCCGCCCACCGGCACGGATCGATCATGCAGTGAGCAAAAGTCCTGAGCGTCGACCGCCCTTTTTCTTCAGTGAAAGATTCTCCACAGATTTCAGCGTGACGCACTTTTTCCGCCTGCAACGCTGTGACAAAAGGCGCTTCACACGAACTCTATGGGTTAGATTGGACTTGTTGGGTTGTTTGCCCGTTGAGTTGAACGGCGAGCGGTGCGGACACCCACCGCCGTGCTCGCTCTCCTCGCGGTGACCGCGGCGACCACGCCGCCGGCTCCCACCCGATGTGATGACGAGAACTGAGCCACCGGTCGACGAAGCCGAGGCCGAAGCGCTCGAAGCGCAGATCCAGACGCTCGTTGACTCCGGTGTCGACGAAGACGCGTTGCGCGATCTCGTCCGCCGAGCAGTCCACATGGCCCTGCCGTCCCGCCGGCTGAGCGGCGAAACCCCAGCGTCGTTTCTCCCGCCCAGAAGTTCTGGGTCGTAGTGCGGGTGCATACGCAACAACACCGCCCAGGTATTCCGGGTTGAGCGGACGGGCTTGACCGAGCGCCTCAGGGCAAGGCGGCGACGACCAAGGCGGCCTGCTCGTCGAGGTGGGCCGTCGGCCGGGGTGAGCACCAGCTCCGCGGTCCAGCGGCGGCTCGTAGGGGTCGTCGATGCCGGTGAAGCCGCGGATCTCGCCGGCGCGGGCCTTGGCGTACAGGCCTTTCGGGTCGCGGCGCTCGCACTCGGCGAGCG